>CBDBZZ010000058.1:0-160650 GCA_965213745.1 Bryobacterales bacterium
CTCCGTTTCGTAGCGCACACCCAGATTGAGCGTCAGGTTCCGGGTGACCTTCCAGTCGTCGTTGAGGAACAGCCCGAAGCCGGAGCCGCGGATCATGTTGGCGGTGGTGGAAGCCCGCCGATTGACGTTCTGCAGGCGGCCGATGAGGAGATCGCCGATAGAATGCCTCGTGAACCGCCTCCCGATGGTGAATGTGCCCCGGACATTGTTGTACTGCGGCTGGTCGTAATAGGCCCTGGAGAAGTCCCCGCCGATCTTGATCGTGTGGGTGTTCCGGATCCAGGACAGCCGCCCGGAAGCCTGCACGTCCCAGACCGCCTGCTCGCGGGGCGTGTTGGCCCCCTGGCCGAGGGGCCAGAATCCCTGGACCTGCACGCGAGGCAGGCCGCGCAGCTTCGGGTCGAGGTCGTCCGGCAGCGGCAGGCCGAGCGTCGCAGGATCGAAATCGGCCGCGATCGAGTTGGAGTGCATCGTGCGGCGGCTGAAGCCTCCGGCCACCTCCAGCACCGCCGTCGGAGAGAACGTGTGCGTGTGGCGCAGGGAGACGAGCTCGCGCCGGTCGCGCGTCTCGTCGCCCCAGATGGCCAGCGCACTGCCTGCGAAGGGGTTCTCCAGGTTGTTGAACCGCTTCTGGTAGCTCACCGAAAACGTGTCCTGCGCCGAGAACGCGTGGTCGAACTTGGCGACCAGCTGGTACCAGTCGTCGTCGTCCTGCGCGGTCGAAATGTTGTTGAGGCGGATGTTGTCGCGGTTCGGCAGGGGGTAGAAGTCGATCAGCCCCAAGCCTATGGGGTCCTGGCGAGCCGCCGGCACCAAGTTGTTCGGGAAGCAGCCGCGCTGGACCCGGGCGTTGCAGGCGCCGGCCTTGTCTGGGTCGTTGAGAAAGACCGGCGGAGGCACCCGGGCGGTGAAGCCGCCCCGCAGATCGAGGGACTGCGAGAAGTCGCCGACCCGCTCCCCTGCCGTCGGTACGTTGCCCAGCCTCGTGCGGGCAATCGACTGGATGCGCCCCTCGCCGCTCACGAGGAAGAAGCTCTTGTTGCGCGCGATGGGCCCGCCCAGCGTGCCGCCGAACTGGTTGCGCCGCAGGCGGAGACGCTCCTCGTCGAAGAACCCGCGCCCGTCCAGAGCCTCGTTGCGCAGATACTCGAACACCGAGCCGTGGACCTGGTTGGTGCCCGAACGCATGGTGATGCCGATGATGCCGCCCGAGAAGCCTCCGTACTCCGCCGAAAAGCCCGAGGTAACCACCCGGAACTCCTCGACCGCGTCCAGGGGCGGGCGCACCTGCGCGCCGCCGCCGACCGGATTGCGGTTGCTGATGCCGTCGACGTAGAAGTTCGTTTGGTCGCCCCGCGACCCGTTGATGGAAGCAAACGAGCCCTGCCCGGGGCCCCGCGGCATCACCCCCGGCACCAGGAAGGCCAATTGGGTGAAGTCCCGTCCCGGCAGCGGCAGGTCTTGGATCTCCTCGTAGACGATCACGTCGCCCTTGACCGCCCCGCGCTCGAGATTGATCGAAGGCGCCGCCGAGCTGACCGTGACGGACTCGGTGATCGCCCCGAGCTCCAGCTCGACGTCAAGCCGCAGGTTCTGGCCGGTCTCCAACTCGAGGTTCGTCCGCACGAAGCGACGGAACCCGTCGGACTCAACGGTCAGCTCGTACGACCCCGGCACGAGGCTCAGCAGCGTGTAGTAGCCGGCCTCGTTGGTTTCGGCACCGGTTTCGAAGCCGGTCTCCAGGTTCTTGATGGCCACCTGCGCTCCCGGGATCACGGCCTGCGCGGAATCCGAGACGACGCCCGTTACGGCCACCAAACTCACTTGGGCGGCGGCTCTTTCGCCGGACCCCAGAGAAACTGCGGCTGCGAGCACGCACCCCCCCAAACGGCGGCGGGTCATGGCGGCCCCCTTTCGTCAATAGCCTTCGACTCAGGCCTCGGGCGCATGGCCCCGGGACCAACGAATCCTCACGGGGGAACATAGCACGGCACTCGCGCCACTGCAAGTGGAGCGGTGCCCGCGGAGGCGCAAAGACACGGCCGGAAATCCGGCGATCAGCTTGGCCGGCCAGGAGGCTGGCGATCGCCGGTCAGCCCTCGCGGACCCGCAAGCGAACCCAGGACCAGGGCCAGCGCAGCCGACGGCACGATGACCGCCACCGGCAGCAATCCGGTGCCGCCGACGCTGTAGGGCGCCTCCGCGCCGATCGAATCCCAGAAGAACCCGGCCCACAGCGCCATGGCGGTCAGCAGCGAAGCCGCCGCTCCGCGGGCCGTCGCGCGCCGCCAGAACAGCGTGGCCGCAAGCATCGGCAGCATTCCCGCGAAGCCGGTCAAGGCCCAGGTGCCGAGGGCGAAGATCGATTGCGAAGCCCAGAGCGAGCACCCGAACGCCAGAGCCAGGAAGGCGAGCACGAAGAACCGCCCGAACCACACTTGCCGAGCTTCCGGCAGCCGCCCGCGGAAGCCGTAGTGCCGGACGATGTCCTGCGTGAACATCGCCCCCAGGGCCAGGATCTGCGAATCGAGCGAGGACATGATCGCAGCGAACACGCCCGCGGCGAGGCAGCCGGCCAGCACTTCGCCGGTGTTGGCGGCGATCAGCTTCACGAGGATGGGCCCGTCGAGCGGGGGCTCGAACTGCAGCGGGCCCACCGCGCCGAGCGTGACGCTCGGGAACCAGACCGCAGCCACGAGCAGAGGGTAGAAGACGATGGCGGCGCGGAAGGAACCTGCGCTCCGCGCCGACAGCCAATGGCTGTACATGTGCGGGAACGCCCCGGTGCAGAGCGGCAGCAGCAGGAACGAGCCCATCTGGAGCAGGGCGTACCGCCCCTCGCCGAAGGACACCAGCCCGGGATGGGCCGTTTGCAGGCGCTCCATCGCCCCGCCGAGCCCGCCGAATTCGGAGAGCACCGCCCCATAGGCGACGATCCCGAACAACAGGAACACGGTGGTCTGCAGCGCATTGACCCAGGCGGTGCTGCGCATGCCGCCGTAGCTGACGTACACATAGGTCACTGCGCAGACCAGGAGGCTGCCGACCCAGGCCGGCAGCCCCTCGCCGGGACCGCCGGTCAAGGCGTTGAGCGCATCGCCGCCGCCCTTGACGCCGATCAGCAGGTACGGCAGCATCCAGGCCGCGGCAACCGCGAACACCAGCGTGCCGAGGGCATCCGAACCGTAGCGGTCGCGCACCAGTTGCGCCTGGGTCACGTAGCCATGGCGCTTGCCGAGCTGCCAGGAGCGGAGGCCGAGGTAGTAGATTTGAAACGGGATGAGGATCGCGGAGCTCGAGCCCATGAGTGCGAAGACCACCACGCCGCGCCGGTAGGCCTCGCCGGACGCGCCGAGCAAGGTGAAGGCGGTCATGTTCGTCCCGAACAGCGTGAGCAGCAGGACGAGGGGGCCGATGGACCGGCTCGCGACAAAGTAGTCCTCCCCCGTGCCGCGGAACAGGCGGTGCCCGAAGAGGCCGACGCACAGGACTACCCCGAGGTAGGCGCCCAGAACGGCCAGGACCATCGCGAGCCCCTAGCCGGCCCCCGGCCAGGCCCGGCGGACGACCACGGCGAGCACCACGGACGCAGCGACGCACAGCCCGAGGTGGTAGGCCAGGTTGACGGGCAGGCCGACCACCAGCCGCCCGGAGGGCCACATCCAGAAGTTGAGGAAGGCTGCCGCCAAGCCCAGCAGCGCCAGCAAGGGCCAGCGCGGATGCGCGCGGTTCACGGTCGGGCTCCTCAGATCGCCAGGGGCAGCCGCGAGAAGCCCCGGAAATTCGGGGTCGTCACCCGGCGCGCCCGCTCGAGGTCGACTTCCCAGCGCCGGCTGACCGCCAGCAGAGCCGCAAACAGCTGCTGCGCCATCGCCCGGGCGAGCGGGGCGCCGACGCAGAAGTGAACCCCCCTCCCGAAGCCGAGATGGCGTCCGCGATGGCGGCCGGCCGGCCGGTCGATGTCGAAACGGTCCGGCTCCTCGAAGACCCGCTCGTCGCGGTTCGCCGCGCCGATGTGCAGCAGCACCTGCGCCCCCTCCGGAATGCGCTTCCCGTGCAGGGCGACCTCCCGCGTCGGGGTGCGCACGAACCCCTGCGCCGCCGCGTCCCAGCGCAGGCCCTCCTCCACGAAAGCGGAGACGAGGCTCGGGTCCCGGCGCAGGCGCTCGTAAGTCTCTGGATGCAGGGCCAGCGCGTGGGCCAGGTTCGTGAAGAGGTTGTTGGTGGACTCGAAACCCGCCGTGAGGAAGGTCATGGTGGTTACCACCACCTGCTCGCGGCTCAACTGCCGCCCGCCCTCTTCGGCCAGCAGCATGGTGCTCATGAGATCGGCGGCCGGGCGAGCCAAGCGTTCGCCCGCCAGGGCGTCGAGGTAGGCGTAGAGCTTGCGCATGGCCACCGCCTGCGGCGGCTCCTCACCCCGCAGCGGCTCTTCGCGGAGGAAAAAATCGTCCAGCCACCGGCGCAGGCGCAGAAAATCCACATCGGGGAGCCCGAACATCGCCCCCAAGGTGGCGGCATTGAACGGGGCGGAAATGTCCGCAGCCACATCGGGCGAACCTCGCTCCCGCGCCTCGCGAGCCAGTTGCCGAGAGAGGGCCGCGGTCTGCGGCGCGAGGCGCCGGACGGTCACGGCGGTGAACGACCGCTCCACAAGGCCCCGCGCGAAGCGGTGGGCAGGCGGGTCGGAAGTGCCCAGCGTCCGTCCGATCCGCTCCGGCATGTCATTCAGGAGGTTGCCCCGTCGGGCGGAGGACCAGGTCCGCCAGTCTCGGAACGCACCGTCAACATCGGCGTAGCGCGTAAGCACCCAGATATCTTCCGGAGGCGAGAAGTGCGCGGGGTCCTCGTCCCGCAATTGGCGGTAGATGGGATACGGGTCGGACTCGGCCACAACCCCCAGCCGGTAGGGCTTCACGCGGCCCGCTCCTCGCTCCCCTCCGTCTGCTCCATGGCATCCACGACCCGGTCCAGGGCTTCGAACAGGATCCGCTCCTCTTCCGGGGAGGCCGGCACCGACCACAGGGCCCGGTGAAAGCTCGCGCCGGCGGCCTCCCAGAGCCTCCGCTGCAGTTCGCGGCCAGCAGGCGTCAGATGCACCTGCCAAGCTCGGCCGTCGGCGGGGTCGAGCTGCCGGGCGACCCAGCCGCGACGCTCCGCTAGGCGCAGGAGCGCGCCAATGGTGCTCGGATCGGAGTAGCATCGCCTGCACAACTCCTGCTGGCTCACACCGTCGCGCTCGGCCAGCAGGCTGAGCACGACGAATTGGTCGGCGGTGACGTTGAATCGGCGGCGCAGTTCGGCATTGGCCCGCCGGTGGAGCGACTGGTAGGCCCGCCGCAAGCGGATCCCCAGGGAGTCGGCGAAGCGCGCATGCATGGTCCGGCACCTATCTCAGCAATTCGACTAGTGTTGCGTATACTGCATATCTTGTCCAGAGCCAGCGGGCGGCCTGGAGTATCTTATGCCTTTCGCGGCGAACCAGGACTTGGTCTTCCGGTACATGGTCAGCGGCAACGGGGAGAACCCGCCCATTGTGCTGCTCAACTCCCTGGGCGCGGATTGCCGTATCTGGGAGGAGGTGGCGGCGGAACTCGCGAGCCGCCGCAAGGTGCTGCGCTACGACCTCCGGGGCCAGGGCCTCTCGGACAGCCCGCCCGGCCCCTACGCGGTCGCCGACCACGCGGCGGATCTGCTGCATCTGCTCGGCCACCTCGGCTGGGGAACGGCCTTCCTCTGCGGGCTGTCGATCGGCGGCATGGTGGCCATGGAGACGGCCGCCCAAGCCCCGGACCGCGTCCTCGGGCTCGTCCTGTCCAACACGTCCACCAGCGTCGGTTCCCGCGGCTTCTGGAAGACCCGCATCCGGCAGATCCAGGCGAGCGGTACCGGCCCCATCCAGGAGGCAATCCTGACGCGCTGGTTCGGGGCCTCCTACCGCCAGTCCCAGGCGGCGGCAGCCCGGGGCTGGGGCAACCTCCTTGGCCAAGCTTCCGCCGTCGGCTACTTGGGGTCCTGCGCAGCGCTGCGCGACGCGGACCTGGGGCGCGTCGCGGAGGACATCGGGGTCCCCACTCTCTGCATCGGCGGATCCGAGGACCAAGCCACTCCCCCCACGCAGGTGCGTGCGCTCGCCGCCAGAATCCCCGGCGCGGAGTACGCCGAAATCCAAGGGGCTGGACATCTGGCGCCGGTGGAGCGCCCGCTCGAATTCGCCCAGCTGGTCGACGGATTCATGGAGGCCCGGAGTGGACGCTGAGGACCGGTACCAGCAGGGCCTGCGGACCCGCAGAAGCGTGCTCGGGGACGAGCATGTCGATGACGCCGAGGCACGCAAGACGGCGTTCGACGAGGCCTTCCAGCGCTACATCACCGAGGAGGCCTGGGGCTCGGTGTGGGCGAGACCGCAGCTTGATCCGGCCACGCGCAGCCTCGTGACGATCGCGCTGCTCGGGGCCTTAGGGCACTTCGAGGAGTTGGAGATGCATGTGCGGGCCGCCCGCAACACAGGGGCCACGCCGGACCAGATTGCGGAAGCGCTGCTGCACGTGGCGGTCTACGCCGGGGTGCCGGCAGCGAACCGCGCCTTCGCCTCCGCGCGGCGCGCCCTCGAGTCCGGAGGCTCGGACGGGGAGAGGCCATGAACCGACCGACCGCCGGCATCAGGCCTCGAGACGCGGACGCGCATCCGCCGCAGGCGCACCAGCCCTACGGGTCCACCCGGCACAGGTCGCATCGGCAACCCTTGGTGCCCCTCGCGCAGTCGCTGGCCGAATTGACGGCCCCAGTGTTCGGGGAAGGGACGGTCTCCAGCTTAGACAGCGACCTGACCCGCAACGCGGAGCGGGGAGCCGCACCGATCGGAGAGCGCATCGTGGTCGCCGGACGCGTGCTCGACGAGGCCCGCCGCCCGGTGCGCGGTGCTCTGGTGGAGGTGTGGCAGGCCAACGCCGCCGGTCGGTATGCGCACCGCGCGGACCTGCACGACGCCCCCCTCGACCCGAATTTCCTCGGGGCCGGCCGGGCCTTGACGGATGCCGCTGGAAGCTACAGGTTCACGACCGTGCGGCCGGGGGCCTATCCCTGGCGCAACCACGCCAACGCCTGGCGCCCGGCGCATATTCACTTCTCCGTGTTCGGGACGGCCTTCGTCCAGCGTCTCGTCACCCAGATGTACTTCCCCGCCGACCCGCTGCTGCCCCTCGATCCAATCTTCAACGCGGTGCCGAGCGCCGAGGCGAGGGAACGTCTGGTCGCCAGGTTCTCGCTCGGCCTGACCGAGCCGGAGCGCGCTCTGGGGTACGCCTTCGATATCGTGCTCCGCGGCCCGTTGGCAACGCCGCCCCAAACGTGAGCCATGCCCGGCCAAACCCCTTCGCAGACAGTCGGGCCCTTCTTCGCGTTCGCCCTGACGCCCGAGGCGCAGGGCTTCCGCCCCGTGGCCGGCAGCGATCTCGCGGACGCAGAGACGCCCGGCACGCGGATCGAGGTCCTCGGCCGCGTGCTCGATGGGCGGAGCGCTCCCGTCGCCGACGCCCTGATCGAGGTGTGGCAGCCGGACCACCTCGGCACCTTTCCCGACGGCACGGGGCGGTTTCTCGGGTTCGGCCGTTCGGGCACGGACGCCCAAGGGCGGTTTGGGTTCCGGACGATCAAGCCCGGGCCTGCCGCCGGGACCGGCGCACCGTTCCTCAGCCTCGCGGTGTTCGCCCGCGGAATGCTCAACCATGCGTTCACGCGGATGTACTTTTCCGACGAGGGGCCGCGAACCGCAGGGATCCGGTCCTCTCCGCTTTGCCGTCTGCCCGGCGGGATACGCTCGTGGCCCGTTGCCGCCTGCGCGAGGGGCCTCCGGCCTACGACTTCGTAATTCGGCTGCAGGGGGACGGCGAAACCGTGCTCTTTGACGTATGACGGCACCGGCGCGCCCCGGGGGCAGGGCTGGTCGGGGGAGAGCCGGGTGACCCACTCGCCCTTGGACTCAGCGCTGCTGGCCCCACTCGTCGGGGGACGAGGAGGCGGCAGAGCTGTTCTCCGCCGCGGCCGTCCTGCGGGCGATGCTAGTCTTCGAGGCCGCGTTGGCGCGGGTGGAGGACCGGTTGGGGGTGATCCCGGCCGGCACGGCGGCTGCGGTCGAGGCGGCGGCCGCCGCGTTGAAGCCGGACATGGCGCGGTTGGGGCGGGGCGCAGCTGCGACGGGCCACCCAGTAGCGGCCCTGGTGGAACAGCTACGGCGGGCCGCGGGGGCCGCCGGGGACTATGTGCATTGGGGGGCCACCGCGCAGGACGCGGCCGATACAGCTCTGGTCCTGCAGCTGGGCCGGGCGGCCGACATGTTCGACGCCCGCCTCGCGGAACTGGTCCGCACGTTGGCAGATCAGGCTCGCCGCTGGAGCGGCACCATCATGGCCGGGAGGACTCGGTATCAGCAAGCGGTGCCGATCACCTTCGGCTTGAAGGCAGCTGGCTGGCTGGCACCTCTGGCGCGGCATCGGAGGCGCTTGGCCGAGCTGCGGCCCCGTGCGCTCCGCCTGCAGTTCGGCGGGGCGGCGGGTACCTTGAGCGTCCTGGGCCCGCAAGGGCTCGCCGTCGAGCACGCGCTCGCCGAGGAGCTCGGGCTCCCGGCAGCCGTGCTTCCCTGGCACACCCAGCGAGACAGCCTGGCGGAGCTGGCGAACTGGCTCGCGCTGGTGACCAGCAGCCTCGCGAAGTTCGGCCAGGATCTGGCCTTGCTCGCCCAGACCGAGCTCGCCGAGGCCACCGACGGCAGCCAGGGCGGCTCCAGCACCATGCCGCACAAAGCCAATCCGGTGCGCTCGGAGACCCTGGTCGCCCTCGGGAGGATGAACGCCGGCCTGCTTGCGACCATGCACCACGCCACCGTGCAGGAGCACGAGCGCGGAGGCAGCGGTTGGACCCTCGAGTGGCTGACGCTCCCGCAGATGACGGTCCTGACCGGGGCCTCGCTGCGCCAGGCGCAAGCCGCTGCGACGGCGCTCGCGATCGATCCGCAACGCATGCGCCAAAACGCCGAAGCCTCTCAGGGAACGCTGCTGGCGGAAGCCGCCGCGTTCGCCCTGGCGACGAGCATGCCGCTGGCCCGGGCGCGCGAATTGGTGCAGAGCGCCAGCCGACGGGCCCGGGAGTCCGGCGAAGCGATGCTAGACCTCCTCGCCCAAGAATGCGGAACCTCCGTCAGCTGGGAGGCATTGCGCAACCCAGCCAACTACCTGGGGGCCGCACGGGCCTTGGTGGACCGAGCGGTGGCGAACGCCTTGGAGGATCCGCTCCCGATGCAGCCTGGCGATCCTGCAGCGACCGCCGGTCCGCGGGCTCGGGGGCGTACCGCCGCCCACGCATAGACTATACTCAGCAAACCCCGGGCCAGTCCCGCCAGCGCAATGGTTCGAATCGTGGGCAGCCGCAGGTATGTCGAGATACCCGGAGACCGATCCTTCGAGCTGCCGCCTCTGATGCTCAAGTCCCACGACGAGCTCAAGCCGCTTGAAGCTCTGGTCTACGGCGCAGCCGATATCGTCGACGCGGAGTCGCTCATCCCTGACGCGATGCTGGACTTGCCGGACGCGGACGCGGTGCTGCCCCGAGTCCGCCTGGGCTTGGCGGTCAACCTCGTGGAGCAGTACCGCACCTTCCTCCAGCACTGGACTTGGGGCGAGTCCGTGCTCGAGTGGATCCGCCAATGCGAGACGAGCTTCGAGACCCAGCCCAACCTCCGCAAGCTGCTGCGGCCGGACGTGTGGCCGCACGCAGGCCGCTCCAGCTTCGTGACGCTGCTCGAAGACAAGCAGGCGGCCGACTCGGACATCGTGCTCCAGAACGCGATGGGCTACCGGCTAACCTTCCGCCAGCCCCCGCCCATCGACTGCTTCTCGGAGAAGTTCCTGCTGCTGCTGAATTCGTCGCTCGCCTCGGCGGCGTACCGCTCCTGGGCGGTGGCGAACGGCGACGAGGAGGCGGCCCTGCCGCCGGAGCGGTTCCAGTTTTTCGTCATGACCGATCGGATTCGCGAGGTCTGAGCCGCGGAGAGGGATACAATGGCTAGGCGGCATCTGGAACGCAAGGCGGCCAGAGCCCGGGATCGGGAGGGAAAGAGGAAAAGTCGCATGCCAGAGGCACCACCCCAGAAGTCAGCTCCGGCCGCAGCGGTCACGCGGCGCAAATTCATCGCGGGGTCGGCGCCCGCTGCGGCAACAGCGGCCACCGGCCTCCAAATCGTGCGGCCGCAAGCCCTGCAGGGCCAAGCGGGCGAGAAGCTGACCATCGGCATCGTGGGCTGCGGAGGCCGCGGCACGCGCGGCGTGGCCGAGGCCATCCGAGGCAATCCGGCCTACGAGCTCCAGGTCATGGGCGATCTCTTCGAAGACCAGCTCGAGCGGTCGCTCCGACGGCTCCGCGACTCGGAGGAGTTCGAGCCGGAGGTCCGGAAGCAGATCCAGGTCGCCCCGGAGAACCGCTACCTCGGCTACGACGCCTACAAGAAGGTGGTGGACTCGGGTGTGGACGTGGTTTTTCTGCACACCCCGCCCGGCTGGCGGCCGTTGCACCTGGAGTACGCGATCAACGCGAACAAGCATGTCTTCGCAGAGAAACCGCTGGCGACGGATTGCATGGGCGCCCAGAAGGTCATCCGGCTGGCCAAGGAGTCCGAGCGGAAGAAGTTGACGGTGATGATCGGTGCCCAGCGCCGCTCGCAGAAGGAGTATGTCGAGTCGGTGCAGCGCATCCAGGACGGAGAGGTCGGCGACGTCGTGGCGACCTACGCGAACTGGATCTCAGGTCCGGTCATCAAGGGCGCCGACTTCGAAGAGAAGCTCGACCAGCAGTCGCTAGCCTGGCAGCAGCGGGCCTGGTACTCGCACGTATGGATCTGCGGAGACCAGATCGTAGAGCAGCACCTCCATAACATCGACGTCATCAACTGGGTCATGGGAGACACCCATCCGGTCAGCGTCGTGGCTTCGGGCGGAGCCGTCTGGCGGCCGCGCGAGAAGCTGTACGGCAATATCTACGACCATGTCCATGCCGACTTCGAGTACGCCAACGGCGTGCGGATGTCCAGCCACTGCCGCCAGTACCCGGAGAGGAAGGTCCGGCGCGTCAACGAGCTGGTCGTCGGCACGCGGGGGCGCTCCACCGTCCGCGACCTCGGCACTCCGGCCAAGGTCAGCCCCTATGTACAGGAGCACATAGACATGGTGGCTTCGATCAACGGCACGGGACCGTACAAGAACCAAACCCTGGCCGTCGCGTACTCGACCATGACGGCGATCATGGGGCGCGAGTCGGCGTACGCCGGCATCGAGGTGACCTGGGACATGGCGATGAACTCCACGCAGAACCTGATCCCGGACAACCCGTCGCTCGAGGGGCAGCACGAAGTTCCGGAGCTGCCGCGGCCGGGCGAGTACCAGTTCGTCTGAGAACCGCGCCGAAGGCCCAGCATGCATCGCCGCAGCTTTTTGCGGAGCTGGCTGGCCGCACCTCTTTTCAGCGGTGCTTGCGGGCGGCCACCCGCAGTGCAGCGCGGGCCCCGCCGGCTCATCGCCCAGGACCGTGGGCAGGTTGCGGTGGTCGAACCGGACGGCTCCGTAGCGTGGTCCTGGGAGAACGGCACCGGAGCGCACGACCTGCATCTGCTGCCCAACGGAAACCTGCTGGCGCCAACCGCGCGCAACGTCGTGGTCGAGCTGACGCCCGAGAAGGAAGTGGTCTGGGAGTGGGAGTCACGGCCCGTCAGCGCAAACGTCGACCAGGTTGAGATCCACGCTTTCGAGAGGCTGGACAACGGGCTGACGCTGATCGCCGAGACCGGCAACCGCCGCCTCGTGGAAGTCGACCGCCAAGGGCGCGTCCAGCATGAGGTGCCGCTGCAGGTCGAGAAGCCGCATGCGCACCACGACACGCGCCTGGTGCGCTCGACTCCGGAAGAAACCTACTTGGTGGCTCACGAATACGACGGCGCGGTGCGAGAGTACGACCGCGGGGGGAGCGTCGTGTGGGAGTATCGGCTGGAGCTGGCCGGCCCGGCCACCCCGACGCACCGGGGCCACGGGACGCAGGTGTACTCGGCCTACCGCCTGCCGAACGGGAACACCCTCATCGGGGGCGGCAACAACAACCGCGTGCTGGAAGTCAATCGGGCTGGCGAGACCGTGTGGAGCATCGGCCGCGAGGAGCTGCCCGGGATCAAGCTGTTCTGGGTGACCCAGCTGCAAGCGCTGCCGAACGGCAACATCGTTGTCACGAACACGCACGCCGAGGGCGAGACGCCCCAGATCTTCGAGGTGAGCCGGGCCAAGGATGTCCTGTGGGGGTTCCTGGACTGGGAGGTCTTCGGCAACAACCTCTGCGCCAACATGCTGCTCGATGTCGAGGGGCAACTTGTTCGGTGACCAGATGCTGCAGTGAGTTCGGGCTCGGCCGGGAACCGCAATGCCCGCACCGGTGGCCAGTGCGAAGCAGAAGACCTTGAGCTGCCGCAGCCCCGTTGGCCGCGACCGTGCGAGTCAGTCCCCGTGAAAGCGCTGCGCAGCGGGCCCCGGCTCCGCCGCTGCAGCGGTTGGGACGAAGGGATAGCTCCACAGTTGCCACCGCCCAGCTCGCCGGGACAGCCAGCCGGCAGGCCGCCAAGGCACCTAGGATCCATCCCGGCCAAGTCCGCAGAACGCAGCACGAACGGCAGCCTGCAGCGGTCGCTCGAGCAGGGAGGCACCGGGAATGATCCCGTGCGCCCGCGAATTCCGAGCCCCCCTGCCTGGCTTTATTCATCTGAGCAGCAAGGAGAGCGCGCTCGTCGACGCCCGTCCGGTGCAGCGCCTCCGCTGCACCCATCAACTACCTGGGAAGTCCCTGGACGCGCAGGCGACTCGAGAACCCCCTATCCGCCCCGCAGGGCAGGCGGGCCTCACCCTACGCTCGCACCAGCGAGCGGCAGGTTGTCGGCAACCATTGCGGAATTCTTCAAGTCCGAGTTGACCGCTGCGACACGAGGGTCCCGCAGGGCCCACACGTAGCACTTCTGAGGTACGGACAAAGCCCCCGGCACCGCCTCTTCGATCATGGCGACTCGTCGCGGATCGTTGGGTTTGCCGTTGCCGCGCCCGTGATGGCAGGGGCGGGCCACCTTCATGGCGATCACGCCCAGATCCGCATCCCGTGCGGCGTCGAGGGCAGCATCCACATATCTGCGATTCACGATGTTGTAGGCGACCATGGCCGCAGAGTACTGACCCGACGCAACCGCCCCCTCCAGCACACCGCCCGGGTCGCTGTGGGCCGACACCGCAAAGTGGCGCACCTTGCCGGACTTGCGAAGCTTCTCCAACGCCTCGGACACTTCCGGAAACGCCGTGACCTCGTAGGCGCTGTTGGCGCCGTGCGGGACCATCAGCAAATCCAGGTAATCCGTCCCGAGCGCTCGCAGGCTCTTGTCGACGGATTCCAGGATCCGGACTCCGTACTCGGCCGGACGGTCGATCCTGTGGCCGTAGCCAGGCTCCATGGCGTTAGCTAGCAGCGAGGCGCGCAGGGCGTCCCGCTGCCCGCCGAAGTAGTCGCACACATGGTCGGGATCCAGCGCTCGCCGACGCTCCAGCTCCTCGCGCACACGCGTCTCGACCTTCTTCTGCTCGGATGCCGCGAGGCTGTCGAAGACCGCCCGGAGCAGCTGGTTGCGGTTCGAGGCCCACACGCTGACCTTTGTGTTGACGAAGACCCGGTCCCGCTTCGACCCGGCGATGACCTTGGCGTAGCCCAGCTCGCTGCGCCCGCCCCCATACGCCGGAGCTGTATCCAGATAGTTCAGGCCCCGCTCAATCGCCTCTTCGACATGCCGGTAGCTGTCAGGCGCAATGGTGTTGCCGCCGCACACGATCTCCGAGACCATGTAGTTCGTCCGGCCCAGGCGCCGGTAGGACATTCCGGCGGTGCGGTTGCGCCATTCGCCCGGTTCGCCGGCTTTGGCGGCGGCAGCCTTGCTGCGCAGCGCCAATGCCAGTGCCGTGGATGCGCCGCTACGGAAGAATTCCCTTCGGTTCCAATGCGACTCCGGGGGCATAGCTCCATCATACGCCGCCCCGCGGCCCGGGGCGGAGCCAGCCCGCGGCAGCCCTGCAGGCCGCGCAGCTCACACCGTGCAGAGTTCCACCGCTTCTCGCAACGAGGTCATCGGGTCGCGCTGCGGAATGAACTCGTGCGCGAAGTAGCCCTCGAACTCAAGGTCCGCGATCGCCTTCGAGATGGCCTTGTAGTTCAGCTCCTGCGTATCGTCAATCTCGTGGCGGCCCGGGTTGCCCCCGGTGTGGAAGTGGCCGATGTACTGGATGTTGTCGCGAACGGTCCGCACGACATCCCCCTCCATGATCTGCATGTGGTAGATGTCGTACAGCAGCTTGACCCGAGGCGACTCGACGCGCTTCATCAACTCGACGCCCCACGCCGTCTTGTCGCAGTGGTAGTCGGGGTGGTTGACCTTGGAATTGAGCAGTTCCATCTGGATGGTCACGCCCTCGTCCTCGGCCTGTTTCTTGATCCGGTTCAGCACTAGCGCAGAGTTGTCCCAAGCCTCCTCGTCCGACATGCCCCGACGGTTGCCGGAGAAGACAATCAAGTTCGGCACGCCGGCCTTCTTCGCCGCCGCGATCAGCTCGCGAGCGTTGCGCTCGATGCTCGGATGGTTCTCAATCCGGTTCGTCCCGTCCGAAATCGTGCAGATGCCGTTGCCGACGGCACAGGTGAGGCCGTACTTCTCCAATGTGGGCCACTGCTCCTTGGTCAGCAGCTCCACGGAAACGATGCCCATCCTGGCAGCATGCTCGCAAAGGTCTTCCAGGGACATGGCGCGGTAGCACCACTTGCAGACGGACTGCTTGAGGCGGCCCCGCGCCCGGGAGCTCTCGGCCGCCAAGCCAGCCTTGGTTGCACCGGATAGGATCGCGACCGAGGCCGCTGCGCGCAGGGCGGACCGGCGCGTGGAATTGCCGGCGAAGGGGATCGTCATGGCTCTTGAATTCTAGCACCGGACGACCGCACCGGGTCGTCGTTGCGCCCCTCGCCCCAACGCCTACAGCTCCTGGCCCGTCACCGTCAGGTAGGCCTCCAGATACTTCTCCGAGGTTTGCTCCACGACCTCCGGCGGAAGCTCGGGCCCGGGCGGGCGCTTGTTGAATCGGACCTCCTCCAGGTAGTCGCGGACATACTGCTTGTCGTAGGATTCCTGCGGCCGCCCAGGCTGGTAGAAGTCGAGCGGCCAGTACCGCGACGAATCCGGAGTGAGCACTTCATCGCCCAGCACAATCTCTCCGTTCCGCCGTCCGAACTCGAGCTTGGTGTCCGCCAGGATCAGGCCGCAGGCGAGACCGTGCTGCGAGGCGCGGTCGTAAATCTCCAGGGTGAGGTCGCGGAGGCCCCTGGCCGCTTCCGGGCCGACGCACTCCGCGGCGCGCTCGAAAGTGATGTTCTCGTCGTGGCCGGTGACGGCCTTCGTCGCCGGCGTGAAGATGGTGGCCGGGAGCTTGCCGCACTCGCGCAGACCCGTCGGCAGCGGAACGCCGCAGACAGAGCCGGTCCGCCGGTAGTCCTTCCAGCCGGAGCCCACGATGTAGCCTCGCGCAACGCACTCGATGGGGAACATCTCCAGGCGGTCGACCAGCATGGACCGCCCTTCCAGCTGGTCGCGGTGCCGGTGGAGCTGCGCTGGGTAGTCGTCCACGTTCGCTGAGACGAAGTGCGTGCCGAGGACATCGCTCAGGAAATCGAACCAGAAGATCGAGAGCTGGGTGAGGACCTCGCCCTTGCGGGGGATCGGCGTGGGCAGCACGACGTCGAACGCGGAGATCCGGTCGGTGGCGACAATCAGGAGGCGGTCCTCGCCAACCGCGTACAGGTCGCGGACCTTGCCGCGGGAAACCAGGGGGAGCTCGGGAATGTTGGATTCGGTCAGAACTTGAGACATGGCGGTTGCGAACGGTGTCGGCGAGCACCCCGGTCGTCCGGGACCAGGGCGCATTGGGTTGCAGCCAGCTGGGGCCTACTGCGCGGCGATCTCCTCCCACACAGCCGGCGGACTCATCGGAAGGCGCTGCATCCGCGCTCCGACAGCATTGTGGATCGCGTTGGCAACGGCCGGCAGCGGAGGGACGATGTTGGCCTCGCCGACGCCACGCACGCCGAAGGGGTGGCCAGGGTTAGCGACTTCCACGATGCAGGTGTCGATCATCGGCAGGTCCAGCGCCGTAGGCATCCGGTAGTCGAGCAGCGTGCTGTTGCTCATGGTGCCATCGGGGCGCATGCAGTACTCCTCGTTCAGCGCCCAGCCGATGCCTTGCACCGAACCGCCCTGCATCTGCCCTTCGACATAGCTGGGATGCACGGCCTTGCCGACATCCTGGACAGCTGTGAACCGCAGCACGTCGACTTTCCCGGTTTCCGGATCCACCTCCACATCGACAATGTTGGCGGCGAAGGAGCCTCCCACGCCGCGCGGCTTGACGGTCGCGGTGGCGCTGACGGGTCCGCCCGTCTGGCTGCACTGGGCCGCTAGCTCCCGAAAGGTCAGGCTGTGGCCGTTGGCGCTGTAAACGCCGTGGGCATGCCGCACTGCGTCCGCGGCAAGCGACCAGAGCTTGGCCGCCCGGGCCTTCATCTCGGCGACGATCTTCTGCGCGGCGTCGTGGGCGGCCCAGCCGGTGGCGAACGTTGTGCGGCTACCGCCGGTGACGGAGGTGAAGCCGACCGAATCGGTGTCCGCAACCTCCGGCAGAATGTCCGTCGCCGCGATGCCGAGCACCTCGGCGGCCTGCATGGCGATGGATGTCCTGGTACCGCCGATATCGGTCGACCCCTCGACGAGGTTCACGGTCCCATCGGGGTTGACATTCAGCGTGCAGCTGGACTCCAGGCCGACGTTGAACCAGAACCCCACGGCCACGCCCCGCCCGCGATGGGGGCCGCCCAGGGGTGCGCTGTAATGCGGATGCTTCTTGACGGCCTCCAGCACCTCTGCGCAGCCGATGCGCCGGAACTTGGGACCGTCTACCCGGCGCGTGCCCTCCTGGGCGGCGTTGCGCAGGCGAAAGTCGACCGGGTCCAGGCCGATCTCGGAGGCCAGCTCGTCGATGACCTGCTCGGCGGCGAATGCGGCTTGGGGGGCGCCCGGCGCCCGATAGGCGGCGCAGCTCGGCTTGTTGACCACGACGTCATAGCCTTCGACCGCCATGTTGGCGCAGTCGTAGGCCGCGAAGATGCACATGCCGCCGGGCACCACGAACGATCCGGGGTAGGCCCCGGCCTCGTACTTCAACGTGGCGTCCATGGCCTGGATCCGGCCATCGCGGGTCGCGCCCACCTTGACGCGGACCTCCGTGCCCGCCGTCGGGCCGGTCCCCAGGAACACATCCTCGCGGGACATCACCAGCTTCACGGGGCGGCCCGTCTTCTTCGAGAGCAGAGCAGCAACGGGCTCGAGGTAGACCGGGATCTTGCCGCCGAAACCGCCGCCGATCTCGGTCGGCGTGACCTTGACGTCCGAGACCGGAATGTCGAGGATCTTCGCGGTCACGTCCCGGACCACGAACGCCCCCTGCGTTGAGCACCAGATGTGGAGGCGGCCGTCGTGGTTCCAGAGCGCCGTGACGTTATGCGTCTCGATGTAGCCCTGATGCACGGTGGCCGTGGCAAAGGTCCGCTCCACAACGGCATCGGAATTCGCGAACCCGGCGTCGACGTCGCCCTTGGTCCAGCGGTAGTGCTCGGCCACGTTCGAGGGGGCCGCGGAGCGCTCGCCGGCTTCCACGGTGCGCAGGTCCCGGTGCAGCAGTTCGGCCCCGGCCCGCATGGCGTCGGGGGCCGTCAAGGAGCAAGGCAGCGCCTCGTACTCCACCTTGACTCGCTGCGCCGCCTCCAGGGCCACGTGCGGGCTGCTAGCGGCGACCCCCGCCACAGCGTGGCCCTGGTAGAGGACCTTGCCCTTCGCCAAGACATTGCCATGCACATAGGCCAGCCTAGTGTCGCCCTCCCCGACATCCACCATTCTGTCGCCGGCGAACGGGAGGTCCTCGGCGGTGACCACAGCGTGGACGCCTTCCATCCGCTCGGCGGCCGACGTATCGATGGAGAGGATGCGGGCATGAGCGTGCGGGCTGCGCAGCACGGCTGCGTGCAGCGTCGCGGGCAGCAACACGTCCGCGCCGTAGACGGCCCGACCCGTGACCTTGTCGGCCCCGTCGTGCCGCACCGGCCGCGTTCCCACAACTTCGTAGGCTCGGGTCGCGAGCACCATATTGGGCTCATAGCCCGGACCGGCGTGGGCTCCATCGCCCCGGACGGGACTCGGCGCCTCCGCGGCGGAAGCGGGATCGAGAGTGGCCGTGCTCATGCGGAAGCCTCCTGCTGCAAGCGGCACGCCGCCGACTGCACGGAGCGGACTATCTTGTCGTAGCCGGTGCAGCGGCAGAGATTGTTCGCCAACCAGAGCCGGATCTCGGCTTCGGTCGGATTGGGGTTCTGGTCTAGAAGCGCCTTCGCGGCGACGATGAAGCCGGGCGTGCAGACGCCGCACTGCAAGGCCGCGCCTTCCAGGAAGGCGTCCTGGATCAAGTGCAGCGAACTGCCCGGGGCGATCCCCTCCACCGTGAGGATCTCGGCGCCTTCAGCTTCCGCGCCGAGCACGACGCAGGCCGGCACGATCCGTCCGTCCATTTCGACGGTGCAAGCCCCACAGTTGCCGTCGTTGCAGCCTTCCTTGGTGCCGGTGAGCCTGAGGACATCCCGCAGGACCTCCAGCAGCGACTGCCGCGGTTCGCACAGGAACTCGGCGGGCTGCCCGTTGATCGTTGTCGTGACTTGGAGTTTCTTCATGGCCCGCGGCCCCCTTCACCCGGCGAGCGCCACGCCAGCCCGCCGCACGGCGGTCTGCAGGGCCCGGCGGGTCAGGACCTCGCAGAGCTGCCGCCGGTGCCGGGCGGTTCCGCGCATGTCCGTGATCGGCCGCGCGGCCCGCTTCGCCTCGGCAGCCGCACGGGCGATGGCCGCAGGCCCCACGGGCTGTCCGACCAAAGTCCGGCCAGCCTCCGGCACCAGCAGCGGCACCGGAGCCACCGCCGCCAAGGCAACCCGGGCAGCTTGGAACAGCCCGTCTCCGACGGATACCGATACGCCGGCACCCCCGACGGCGATATCCATCTCGTTCCGGGGAATGAACCGCAGATAGCACGCCCCGGAGCCCGGCTGCGGAGCCGGCAGGTGCAAAGACACCAGGATCTCGTTGTCGGCCAAAACGCTTTGCCCCGGAGCGGTGCAGAAGTCCTCCACCGGAACCTCCCGGACGCCGTCCACCGATGCGATGCGGCAGGTGGCCCGCAGCGCGATCAGGGCCGGCACGACATCCGCACTCGGCGCCGCGTTGCACAGGTTGCCGCCCACCGAGGCCCGGCCCTGGATCTGCGTGCCGCCGATCATCGAAACGGAGTCGATCAGGCCGGGGTAAGCAGCGCAGACCTGGGCGTCGCCGTAGATGCGGTAGCACGGCACGGCCGCCCCGAGGGTGAGCCCCTCGGTGGCGTCGCACTCCAGCACGTTGAGCTGCGGAACGTGCTTGAGGTCGATCACGACCCCGTTCCGGCGGCGACCGGCTCGCATCTGGACCAGCAGGTCCGTGCCGCCGGCCAGCCCGCGAGCCTGGGCGCGGTGCCGGTCGAACGCCCGCAAGCACCCGTCGAGGGTCTGCGGGCGAAGATAGTCAACCCAGTGCAAGGGCCGGATCCTCCTTCGCTGAGCGGATTCCGGCAACGGGCCCTCGGGCGCAGGCCGGACCATCATTATACGAATCGCGGCGGCGGCGGTCCGGGCGACTCAGCTCGCCGCCGGCACGCGGCGGACGGCCGGGCGCGCTGGGTCCCGGGCGCGCGGAGAGCGGAGAGGGGTTGACATCCTCGGGCCGCGAGACCCATAATTGAAGCGCAGCTTTAGTGCCGTAAGAATGCTGGGCTGGTTCGTCCTAGGCCTTGCACGGATTGCGGAAGCTCGCGAGGCCTTCCATGCCGAAACCTCGGCAGTCCGACGAGATCCAGCGGGCAGCATGGGACACCGAGCGGCTGTTCAAGCAGCATTCAGCCAACTTGATGCGGTATCTGCGGACTACGGTTCGCGATCCGGGCGACCTAGAGGACTTGGCGCAGGAGGCGTTCATCCGCTACTTTCAGGCACGCTCCAACGGCGAGTCGATCCACAATCCCAAGGCTTGGCTGTACCGCGTGGGGCGGCACTTGGCGCTGGACCATTTGAAGAAGTCCCGTCCGGTTCTCCTCGACGACGCCGGCTGGAGGGCGGTGGAGGCGGATCGCAGCGAAACCGCGGCAGCGGGCGACGAGCCGCATTCCCTGCGCACCGCCCCGCTGCCCTGGCATCTGCTGAGCCCGCTGGAGAAGGAATGCCTGCTCTTGCGGGCCGAGGGATTGACTTTCCGCGAAGCCGCGGAAGTATTGGGCGTTTCGATCTCGACCGTGGCGAGCTATGTCGCACGGGCGATCAAGAAGCTCCGGCGCACGGCGCAGCGACCCCATGAGACACCTCAGCACAGCGGAACTGCTCCTCTACGCTGAAGGCGAGCTGGAGCAGCCCCTCCTTTGCCGGCACGTGGCGGACTGCGTCGACTGCAAGGCGAAGCTGGTCGACCTGCAGGAAACCTATGTCCTCGCAGCGTCCGAGCTCCGGGCAACGACACCCGAGGCGGACCCGCATCCGGAGCAAATCACCCGACTCCGCCGGCGCCTCGCAGCCGAGGCCGAGCTGCTGACCGCGCATCTCGGCACGGAGGAGCTCTTGCTCTCCCTGGAGAACTGTCTCCCAGCCGACCGGCAGGCGCATCTCGACGCCTGCTCGCATTGCCGCGACCAAGCGGCGGAGATCCACCTCCAGCTGGCGGAAATCGAATGGGAATTGCAGGGGGAACTCGCATTCGAGCTCCCGGCCGAACGGCGCACGAAAGCCCTCGCCGCGTTGCGCGAGCGCCTAGCCCAGGAAGTGGTGAGCCGGACTGCGGCCAGCGCATGGCAGGGGCTCCCCTCGCTGCGCCTGCCTAGGCTGCGCTTGCCGCACGTGCCCGCTTTCGCACCGTACGCAGCAGCCTGCGCCACGCTTGCGGTCGCCGTATGGCTCGGCTGGGACAGCCCCGCTGCGCCCGAGACCCCGGCTCCCCCGCCGACCTCGATTGCGACGACGGCCCCGGCCGGGGCGATGCCCGTCCCGAGGGAGCGCCCGGACCGCTTCGCCTGGCCCGGGCCGGCTCCATCCGGACCGGCTCCGGTAGAGCTGCTCGCGATTGGCACCGCACCGGCGCTGGAAACCGCCTGGACCGCGCCCCCGCTGCATCCAGCCCTGGCGCCGCCAGGGCTGGATGCTCCGCCGGCTCCGCCCTCTGACCGACAGACTTTGGTCGCCCAAGCGGAGCGGCCGGCAGCTGCATCGCCAACCAGCCCGCCCCCGCCCGAAGCCGCAGCCCCCGAGGCCGCCGTTGCAGGCGCTTGGCTGCTAGCCCGGACTGGGCTATGGAAGGAGGGGCTGAGCGTGGGCGGGACTGCCGATGCGATCCGCCTCTCCGGCTCCGTGGCGACCGAGGAAGACCGGACTCGCATCGAACGGAAGCTGCTCGCCGCCGCCAGCCGGCCGCTCGCACTCGAGATCGATGTCCGCCGCACCGGGCCGCGTCCGCTTGGGCCGGCCTCTCCCGCCAGCGCGGAACAAGTCTCCGGGGGCTTGGTGCGCGCTGCGCTTCTCGAGCACTACCGCGACGCGGCCCGGAGATCGTTCCAGATCGCAGAGCGCAGCTTGCTGGAAAGCGAACTGGACCGCTACGTAAGCGAGATCTTCCGGCACAACGCGGATCTTCTGGCGCACGCCCATGCGTTAGATAGCTTGGCGCGGCACCCGGGCGTGGAAAGCTTGCACCATACAGATAGCTTGCGGCAGGTCGCACGCTTCCATCTGGACGGCATCGCCCGCCGCGAAGGAGCAATCTACGCACGCCTGTCAGAAGCGCTGCCGCGACGGTACTGGGCCCACGCGGGCGCCAAGCGGGACCGGACGCCACCAGCTATCCTCAGGGTCGCCACCCGCAAGCTGCTCTCCAGCGCTCTGGCGCTAGACGGAGCCCTGGCAGCCATGTTCTTCGGCGGTGCGGAAACCTTGGACGCCCGCTCCGAGAACCTCTCCAGCGCAGATTTGCTGCGGGAGGTTCGGCTCGGCGCACGCCAAATCAAGGCTGCTCTCAGGTAGCGCTAGACTCAGAGCTGTAGTGCGCCGCGCGGCGGGCAAGTGTGGCTTCGTAATCCTGGCGCTGCTGCCGGCGTTGCAGCAGGAAGGCGCGGCCCAGAGCGGGGTCGTCTTCGGGCAGGTCCAGGACGAGAGCCGCAACGCGCTGGCTGGAGTCGAGGTCCAGCTCCTCAACCTGCGGACCGCGCAGGTGTCGCAGAAACGCACGGGGCCGGACGGGGCTTACCTCTTCGCCGGCCTAGTCTCGGGCCGCTACTCGCTGACCTTCATCCATGAGCGCTATGCGGCCTGGCGCACCGGCTCCGTAGAGGTCCTGCCGGGAACCCCGGCGGCAGTGCCTCCCATCGTGCTGCGCCGGCTGGAGCCCGCCCAGACCAATCCCCGCTCGGGGCTGGAGGAGATGGCCCTGGAGTACGGGCTCGTCCGGGAGCAGATCGAGGCGCTCCCCATCGTGGTCGGGGCGGAGGGACGGACCACGGTCGACAAGCTGCTGCACCTAGTGCCGGGCATAACGCCGACAACCGTGCTGGACATCGACCCGTTCACCGGAAGGGCTGCGGCTGTCTCAGCCAACGGCTCGCGGAGTTCCTTCATCAACTACAAGCTCGACGGTGCGTCGAACAACACGCAGAACCGGATCACCGGGGCGCAAGCAGCCAACTTCGGGCCGATGCCGGAGGCCCTCGAGTCGCTGCGGGTGATCACCCACACCTACTCGGCCCGCGAGGGCCGGAACGCCGGTGCGGTCGTCGAACCGACCTACCGCTCCGGCACGGAGTTCTGGCACGGACAAGTGCGGGGCTACCTGCGGCCGGCCTGGAATGAATCTTTCGGCTCGTTCGACGGTTCCAACGACAGGGTCGAGGGCTGGGTGGGCGGAGCCCAGGCGGGGGGGCCGCTCTGGCCTCGCAGACGGCTGCATGCCTTCGTCGACGGCGAGGCGTGGCTCACGCGCCGGCGTCACGAGTCCCTGCGGCGCGTGCTCAGCGAGGGGGAACGGACCGGCAACTTCTACGGGTTCGAGCAGCCGCCCGTCGACCCGCTGTCCGGGCAGCCGTTTCCCGACAGCAAGATCCCCGCGCACCGCCTCGACCCGCTGATGCAGCAGTACTTGGACGCTTTCGTCCCGAGGGCCAACCTGGAAGGCGGGTGGCAGCAGTCGCAGGAGTCGCTCCGCAGCGGCGGCCAAATGCTGCTGGCGCGGCTGGACCAGCGGTCCGACTCGCTCGCGCACTACTTCAGCCACTACGTCTACAGCAATCTAGTGCGGGAGCCGCCCCCGGAGGTCTTCACGGCCTCCCCGGGAACCATCGAGACGCGCCGGCAGACTTCCCACCACCCCCAGTACGCGCTGACGCACACTGCCGGGCCGAGCTTCACGCAGACGCTACGGCTAGCGCTACAGCGCCTCTCGAGCGCCCGGGAAGCCGGACACCGCGTGTTCGGCTCGACGCCAGCCGAGAGCTTCGGCTTCGACTACTTGGGCGGCAACCCCACCACGAGCCCGAACCTGCGGCTGTGGCACGACACAGGCCATCTGCAGCTGCACGTAGCGCCGTTCATCAACTCCGAGGATTCCGAGCAGACCACGCTGCAGCTCGACCACGACCTCGAAGCCCGGCTCCGGGGCCACACGCTGCGGGCCGGCCTGCGCATGCAGCGCGGCTCGTGGCCGTTCACCCACACGGAGAACCCTGCGGGCAGCTTCAGCTTCCCCGCTCCGCCCCAGCCGCCCTCGCGCTTCCGCGGCCAAGGGCTCCGAGACCTGCTGCTAGGCCGCCCGGGGGAGTATCGCCTGCAAACGCCGCGCAGCCTCGACCTGCGCTGGTACGAGTTCGCCGCCTACGCCGAAGGCGAGCTCCGGCCTTGGCGCGACCTGAAAGTCACGGTGGGCCTCCGGTTCGAGGGCCAGCCCCCTGCGACGGACCGCCGGGACCGGTTGATGGCGTTCCGCGACGGGACGCAGAGCCTGCGCTTCCCCGACTCGCCTCCCAACCTGCTGTTCCCCGGAGATACGGACCTGGACGGCCGCGTGCTGCCGCGGTCGACCATCGTCTCCCAGGGGCGCAACTTCGCACCGCGGATCGGCATCGCCTTCTCCCCCGCGTGGAACGGTCGGGCCGCCCGCTGGGCCCTCGGTGAATCAGGCCGCTCCGTGCTCCGGGCCTCCTACGGCGTGTTCTTCGACCACGGTACGTTCGCGGGCGCGAGCGCCGCAGCCCTGTTCCAAGCCACCTATCCGCCCTTCAGCATCGACAACCGGTTCATCCTGCGGAACCCCCAAGGAGCGTTCCAAGCGCCGATCGCAGCGCTGCCCAGCACCGAGCCGGACGCATTCCTTCCGGACATCGTGCGCTACCCGATCCTCGTGTTCGACCCGCAATTCCAAAACGCCCGAGCGGACCACTGGAACTTCAGCTGGCAAAGGTTGCTGCCGGGCCGGACTTTCCTGACCGGCAGCTTCCTCGGGACGCGCTCCGAGCGCCTGCAGCAGCAGCGGGAACTCAACGAATTCGTCCGCAACCCCCTCCACGGCTTCGGCTTCGTGCGCCAGATGCGGCGCTACTCGCGCTTCGGCAACATCCGCTCCTTCGAGAGCTCCGGGCGCGCGCGCTTTCGGGCCCTCCAGTTGCGGGCCCACCGCTACCTGCGGCGCGGGCTGGCGCTGGACGTGGGCTACAGCTGGAGCCGGTCGTTCGACAACGGCAGCACGGTGTTCGGCGACGAGCTCGTCGGCGAGGACTGGACCTTCTCCAACTTCGACCGGCGGCACTCGCTGACCGCTGTGTGGCAGTACGGCCTGCGGTTGCCGCGCCGCTGGACCGAGCGCCTGCGCTGGGCTGACCGCTGGAGCGTGAGCGGCATTTGGCGGTGGCGATCGGGGCTGCCGCTGGACATTCGCCAGACGGAGGATCCGACCTACACCTTCCAGGAGGTGGGACGGCCTGACCAGGTCGGGGCCTATGTGCCTCTCGATCCGGGCACAATCCGGACGTTCGCAACCCAGGACGGCCACCAAATCACCGGGCGGTTCGCCTTCGATCCGACGGCCTTCCGGCCAGTCAGGCCAACCCGCTTCTCCGAGACCCGCCAAGGCACGTCCCGCCGCAACGAATTCCGCACGGCGGGCTTCCAGCAGTGGGACCTGCGCTTCAGGCGGCCGCTCGAGACCGGCGAGTTCGTGGCGGCCGAGGTGAGCTTCGACCTGCTGAACGCCTTCGGCAGCCGGAACTGGTCCGCGCCGTTCGGCAACATCGACAACCTGTATTTCGGCGTCGTCCGGATGCAGGGCCTGGGCCGGACGATCCAGGCCGCGCTGCGGCTGCAATTCTAGGCACCCGCGCCGCGCAAGCCGAGGCGGCCCAGAACATCCCCCACCAAGGAGCAGCTCGCCGCAGAGGGCCGGGTCAGCGGCAGCCGGTAGCGGGCTTCGTCCAGCACGCCCATCAGCTCCAGGGCGACCTTGACCGGCCCCGGGCTGGTTTCGCAGAAGTTGGCGTTCATCAGCGGCAGGAACTGCCGGTGCAATGCACGGGCGGCCGCGAAGTCCCCGGCCAGCGCCCGGCCGCAGAGCCGGGCCATGGGGCCGGGCACCTCGTTCGACACCACCGAGATCACGCCGGCCCCGCCCAGGGCCATCAGCGGCAACGTCACCGAATCGTCGCCGGACAGCACCGCAAAGCCTTCCGGCACGTCGTGGCAGACCTGCGCCATCTGGCCGATGTCGCCGGAAGCTTCCTTCACGGCGACGATGGTCGGGATCTCGGCAAGACGGCAGAGCAGGTCGGGCTTGACATTGCAGCAGGTGCGCCCGGGGACGTTGTAGACAACGATCGGGAGCGGGGTGGCGTCCGCCAAGGCAGCGTAGTGGCGGTAAAGGCCCTCAGGGGTGGGCTTGTTGTAGTAGGGCGTGACGGAAAGCAGGCCCTGGACGCCCAGAGACTCCAGCTCGCCGGCGAGCTGTACGATGCGGGCGGTGTTGTAGCCGCCGCAGCCGGCGACCACAGGGACGCGGCCTCCAGCCTCCTCCAGGGTCACCTCTACCAGCCGCAAGTGCTCTGCCCGGGATAATGTGGGGCTCTCGCCGGTCGTCCCGCCGGGCACCAGGAAATGGATGCCCGCCGCGACCTGGCGCCGGACAAGGAGCCGGAGGCACGATTCGTCCAGCGAGCCATCCGGCTGAAACGGGGTGATCAGAGCGGTGCCGCAGCCTTGGAACATGGAGCCTCCGTGCGGAGCCTGACTATTCTCGCACGGCTCAGCGGAATTGGTAGGATGCGAGGCATGCGGCGCGTCGGCGCAGTTCTCGCTCTGGCCCTCGCGGTTCCGACCGCCCGGGCGGAAGTCGACCCCGGGCACAGTTACCGCGGCCGGGGAGCCGTGCGGCTGGCCAACGGCAGCCTGGAGCTCGTCGTGCTGCAGAACGGCGGCGCGTTCCCGTCGCTCACCCTGGAGGGCGATCCGGACCGCGTGAATCCCATGTGGGACTCGCTCCGCGCCGACCGGGAGGCGGGCCGGCCCGAGAGGGTCAGCGGCGCGATCGGCCACTTCGTGTGCGTAGACGGGTTCGGGCAACCGTCGGAGGCCGAGCGCACCGCAGGGATGGGCGGGCACGGAGAGGCCCACCGGCTGGCATGGTCCACGGAATTCGCCGGGGCCGAAGGCGGCGACGACGTGCTGCGGCAAGCGGTGACGCTGCCCCGCGTCCACGAGATCCTGCGCCGGGAAGTGCGCTTGCGGCCCGGCGAGAACATCGTGTACGTGAAGTCGAGGCTCGCCAGCCTGCTGGACTTCGACCGCCCGGTCAATTGGGCGGAGCACGCCACCATCGGCTCCCCCTTCCTGGAGCGGGGGTCCACCGTGGTGGACATTGCGGCGAACCAAGCCCAGACCCGCCCCCGCCAGGAGGCTGGGCGCAGCGGGCTGGCCCACCGGCTGGTCGGCGGGCGGGAATTCGACTGGCCAAGGGCCCCGGCGCGGGCAGGCGGACTCGTGGACCTGCGCGCGGCCCCGCCGGAGTCCCATTCGCTCGACCACACCGGCCACCGGCTGGACCCCCAGGCGGAGTGGGCGTTCGTCACGGCGCTGCACCCGGGCAAGCGGCTGGTGCTCGGCTACCTGTTCCGGCCCGCGGAGTTCGCCTGGCTGCAGACCTGGGAGTTCTACCCCAGCGAGGGCGTGCTGGCCCGGGGCCTGGAATTCGGCACCCAAGCGTTCGACCTGCCCCGCAGGGAGGTTGTGACCGAGGGGCGCAAGTTCGGCCAGCTGCTCTACCGCTGGCTGCCCGCCCGCTCGACGATCGAAGCCAGCTACCTGATGTTCTGGGCCCGGACTCCGGAGGGCTTCCAGGGGGTTGATGCGGCAACCTGGAGCGACGGGGAAGTGCGCCTCGAGGACCGCCGCTCCGGTCAGACGATGACCCTGCGGGCCGGCGGGAGCCTGTGACGGCCAGATTGGCCTCTCTAGCCGCGGAGACCCCGCGATGATTGCGTATTGTTGCCGGGGGTGCGGAGCGCAGTTGCAGGTCCGGGTGCCGTTCAAGGGAAGTCTCGTCTGGACGGTTGACGCAGACGCCCCCGACTTCAGCGGGACGTTCCCCGAACCGCGCGGCGAGCTCGGGACGGCGAAGGTCGTCTGCTCGGCGGACGCGCTTCACGAAACCGGATTCCATCTCATCGACGGCTGCGTAGAGCGGAACCTTGCCTCGAAGGCCTGGGACTGATGCCGCTGGCCGCCTCGGGGCGGCCACCGCGCATTGCCCCAGGGCCGCATCCACCCTATCGATGCCGGGGCCCCGGCGCCCTGCCCCAAAACGCCGCTGGCGAACCTGTGCCGGCGGCAACCCCGCTGGACCCTCCCGGGGCACGGCGAGGCAGGCCGCACAGTCTCGGCGATGCCGCCTCCCGTGACCATTCGGGCGCTCTCCAGCAGGTCGGCTGGGACATGCACGGTGATTTTGCGCACACCTCCGAGGCTCGACATTCCCCAGCCACGATTGCCGGTGCGCAGTACGGCATCCCCGCCTGCGGCCGTGCGAGCGATCTCCCAGCTGCGTCGCAACCGAGCCGAGCGTACGCATCGCAGACGGAATTGGCAGTGCGAGCCGACTGCCCGCCGGGCCGTCGCCAAAGGGACGCCTAGCGGCGGGCAGCCCCGCCTCTAATCGCCCGCCACTGCGGCCGCTTCGGTGTCCTTGCGAAACCGCAGCACAGCCTCCACCACCAGCCAGACGCTCAGCGCGAAGATGCAGGGCGGCGATGCTCGCCAGGAGGAACTGCCCGCCGGTCCAGTACTTCTGGAGGTCGAGCACCATCGCCACGGCTGTGACAACGAGCATGAACGCCATCGGCAGGACCGTGTAGATGTAGTTCCGCCCCTGCTGCCGCAAGTAGATCGTGACGGCCAGCAGGGTAAGCGCCCCCAACACTTGGTTGGTGCTGCCGAACAGGCTCCAAAGCGCCAACCCCGCCGGCTGGCCCTGGATCTCGTAGAACGCAAAGAACCCGATCAGGACCACCGCGACAGTGGAAGCCACATAGCGCTGCCCCAAGACACCTACGTTGATGGACTGCGCGATCTCCTCGAGGTTGTAGCGCAGCAGCCGCGTCCCGGAATCCAGCGAGGTCAGGGCAAACGACACGGCAACCAGCGCGACGAACGCCTGCGCCAGCTCCGTCGGGATGCCCAGCGACCCTAGGAACACCGCCGTACCGTTGATGAAGGCCTGCATCTTCTCCGCCAACCCGCTGGCCGAGCCCCAGCTGGCGTAATGGGCGGACCAGCTCTCCGCCGACCGGAAGCCGGCGGTGCAGGCCAGCACGGCCAAGAGCCCCAGCAGCGATTCGCCGACCATGCCGCCGTAGCCGATCGGCACGGCGTCGGTCTCCTTGTCGATTTGCTTCGAGGTCGTTCCCGAGGAAACCAAGCCGTGGAAGCCCGAGATGGCGCCGCAGGCGATCACAATGAAGACGAAGGGGAAGATCGGCGGCGCCTCCGCCGGCTGGGCATCCAGCGCAGGGGCCGCGAACTCCGGGCGCAGCACGAAGAGGCCCAGATAGGCGGCCCCGAGGCCTAGGTACAGCAGCCAGGAGTTCAGGTAGTCGCGGGGCTGCAGCAGAGCCCAGACCGGAAGCGTCGAGGCCGCGAAGGCGTAGACCAGGAGAATCACCACCCAGGTCCCGCTGGCGAGATCCGGCCGGCCGATGTTCAGGCCGATCCCGACCGACACCAGCATCAGCACGAAGCCGCCCACGGTGAGCCGGACGATCGACAAGTTGCGCTTGTAGATGAGCCAGCCCATTGCGATGGCGATGCCGATCAGCGTGAAGGTAGGGAAGACCGACTCGGGGTAGAACTCGCTGGTGAACAGGCCGGCCACAGTGCGGATGAACACGCCCATGACGAGGCAGACCAGGAACAGGATGATGAGCAAGAAGATGCCCTTGGCTCGCGGGCCGATGAGGTTCTCGGCCACTTTGCCGATGCTCATGCCGCGGTGCCGCATCGAGACCACCAAGGCACTGAAGTCATGTACCGCACCGATGAAGAGGGTTCCGAGGACGACCCAGAGCATGCCCGGCAGCCAGCCCCAGATCACGGCGATGGCGGGTCCCAGCATCGGAGCCAGGCCCGCGATGGAGGCGTAGTGGTGCCCGAACAACACCATGCGGCGACAGGGGACATAGTCGACACCATCCCGCATGGCATGGGCCGGCGTAGGGGCCTGGGGGTCGAGCCGGAAGATCCGCGCCCCAAGGTGGCGGGCGTAGAAGCGGTAAACAACCACGTAGAGGATCAAGCAGCAGACGGCCGCAAGGGCAGGTTGCATAGGGGAGCCGGCCTCCTCCAACCGGCGGTGGCTATGATAGCGCCCTCGGCGACACCCTAGTCGGGGATGACCGGGAGCAAGATATGCGAGGGACGATCGGCAGAGTGGAACACAATCTGGCGGGCCGACAAGGTCGAGGTGCCCGTTCCGAACGGCTCGCCGGTGTTGGGGTTGCGGTCGAACTGCGGGAAGTGGCTGCTGGTGACGTGGACCCGGATGCGATGGCCCTTGCCGAAGCGGTTGGCGGTCCCGATCAAGTCGATCTCCAGGGCGTAAGCCCTGCCGGGCTCCAGCAGTCGCGGATCGCTGAGGCTTTTGCGATACCGGGCTCGGAGGATGCCTTCGGCGAGGTTAATGGACCGGCCATCGGGGTAGACGTCGACCAGCTTGGCTACAAAGTCCGTGTCGACGGCGCTGGACGCGGCCCACAGCTTGAGTTTGACCGGACCGACGATCTCCAGTTCCTCGTCGAGCCGGTCCGAGGTGTAGACCAGGACATCGCCGCGCTGCTCAACGGGGCGCTGGTCCCGGGCTCCAGAGTCCGTGCCAATGCCGCAGCAGTTCGCGCCGCCTAGGCTCGGCACGGGATTGGCCGGATCGTAGGTGTAGCGATCAGCGGGGGAGTCCGCTCCGGGCTTGGCCCAACGCAGGCCGCCGTCGCCTTGGGCGCCGTTCGCCGAGCCGCCGCTGGCGAGGTACAGCGGCCGGTACTCAGTTCGGGCCAGCGGGTATTCGCTCGCGTAGCGCCAGCGGTTGCTGCCCATCACGAAGACTTTGACGGGAGGCTCCTGGGCGAGACCGTTGGGGAGCCCCTTGAGCCAGTAGTCGAACCAGCGGAGAGCCAGGGCGTTGGTGTCGACCACCGCCGCCTCGCCCCAATCCATGTCCCCGACGGTGCGCGAGACGCCGTGCTCCCAAGGGCCGATCACCATGTGGCTACCTTCCCGCGCCGCAGCGTTGGCACCGTGGCGGCTGACGCCCGTATAGCCGCGTAACGTGCCTTGGGCGAAGATGTCGAAGAACCCACCCATCGTATGCACCGGCACTTGGATCTTGTCGAAGTGCTCTTCGACGCTGACCTCGCGCCAGTAGTCGTCGTAGTCGGGATGGGCGATCCAGTCCCGGTAGAACTGCGCGTTGCGGCCCAACACCTCCTGCATGGAGTCGAGCGGCAAGTGCCACATCGCCCGCCGGTAGCTCACTCCGGGCGGAGCGTCGGGCAGGGAGTGCAGGCCGACATTCTGCATGATGCGGGATTCCTGCCGGACGGGTCCCCAGCCGAAATTGAAGGCGAGCCGCCACCCCCCGTTGACCGTGACCCAGTCGTGATAGATGCTGGTCGACGCGACCCGCGGAAAGATGGCCACCAGATGAGGCGGCTGCGCTTGGGCGGCCCGCCATTGGACCTGGCCGAGGTACGAACCGCCCTCCATGCCAACCTTGCCGTCGGACCACGCCTGGACGGCGGCCCATTCGACGGTGTCGTAGCCGTCACGCAGATCGTCGCGGAACGGCTCCCAGCGCCCCTCGGATTCGTGCCGCCCGCGGACATCCTGATACACGTACACGTAGCCGCGGCTGGCGAAATAGAGCGGCGTCGCATAAGAAGACGGGGCACGCTCGGTTGAGTAGGGAGTTCGGGAGACGATAACAGGATACTTGCCGGACTCGGCAGGCCGGTAGACGTCGGCATACAGCACGACGCCGTCCCGCATCGGAACCGGCACGCGATTGTCGATGCGCACATCGTTGCGAGGAGGGGGCGTCGTCGGAAACTCCCAAGCGGAGACCGGAGGACTCCCCGGGCCAAGCCAGCAAAGGACTGCGGCCATCAGCGATAGCGGGCTCAATCGGGAGGGGGACATGGTTGAGGGGACGCGCCGAGAGCGCCCCGGCAGTCATTCTAGCCCTGGCGGCGGGACGCGCAATGGCGGAGCTCCACGATCGAGGCCGCCCGGGCGTCGCACCTACTGGAGGCCGGGCCGCCCAGAGTCTAAGATGAGCAGTAGGCGGCCGGAGGCCGGACCATGGAACGCAGAAGAAACCGAGGCTTCTCGCTGATCGAGTTGCTGATCGTCATCGCGATCATCCTCATCATCAGCGCGATTGCGATACCCAAGATCACCAGCACCAAGAGAATGGCGAACGAGGTGGCGGCGATCAAGTCCTGCCAGACGATCAACACGGCGCAGATCCAGTACTTCGCCCAGTACGGGCGCTACGCCTCAACGCTGGCCGAGCTAGGACCGGCTCCGGGCGGTGCGGTCCCATCGCCTGCCGCCGCGACGCTGCTCGACGAGAACTTGATAGACGGCCTCCACCTGGGTTACGCGTTCTCGATGATCGGCACGCCCGCCGGTTACTCGGTCAACGCAGACCCGCAGTCCCCCGATTCCGGCAGCCGCACATTCTTCACCGACCACAGCACCACGGTGCGCTACCGCTTCGGTACGGACCCGGCTTCGGAAACCGACCCGCCCATCGAGTAGGGCGGTTCAGGGACGGCAGCAACCCAGGCTTGGGGCCGTCCCGCTCCGGCGTGCAGCGAACTCGAGGCTCATGCTAGATACCGCGTCGCCGGCGAACGCGGGATGGGCGGCGGACTTGGCGCACAGGAAGAACCTCTCGCCCTGGAAGCCGTGCCTCCGGGCGTCCTGGTCCGAATAGACGTCGCACGCCCTGACGACCTGCGCATGCAATCCCGCCGCGCGCAGCCTGGCGAGGAAATCCTTGCCGTATCTCCGGACATGGTCGTGCTGCCCGAAGGCCTGCGCCCGCCCCGCGGGCGTCGTGATCGCCGGGTCCTCGTAGGTTTCCTCGCAGCCCTCGCCCCACGGCGGCACGTCGACGATGGCGAGGCCGTCGTCCCGCAGCACGCGGCGCAGCTCGCTCAGGGCCTTGGCGTCGTCCTCCACATGCTCGAGGACGTGAGAGCAAAGGATGACGTCGTAGGAGCGGTCCGGCTGCTGGATGTCGGTGATGTCCATGAAGAGGTCCTCGACGACCCAGGCCCGGTCCTGCAAGCCCGCGCTGACGTACGCGTCGCCCAAAAGGTCCCGGAACGGGCCCCTGACCGCTCGGCTCGGGGCGATGTCCAGGACGACCCGCGGCCCCCCCCCCCCCCCCCCCCCCCCCCCGAACGCAGCCAAGGGACGACGCGCTCCGCGAAGTAGCGCCACAGGAGCCGGTGCCGCTCGAGCGCGCCGCAATTCGGACACCGCCCGTTCTCTCGGCCGTTGACCCATAGGAACCGTTGGAACGACCGGTCGCACACCGGACAATGGACCGCGTCGCCCTTGTAGCGCATCCGGCCCACGACGGAGCCGACCCACAGCCTCAGCTCCAGCTTCGCGAGCGCCAGCCTCTTCCTAAGCATCAACTCCCACCTGTACTGATCGGCACCAAAGTCGTGTCCTCAGAATACCTTGATCCCCGCCCGACGAGGGCGGCTGGCTATCGGGCAAGCTGCAAGCCCCGCGAGAGCGAGGCATCGCTCTCAACGCGGCACCTGGCGAGTGCTGCCCAGTGCGCAACGTAGAAGACTGAATCGCCTTGGATCTCGACGCGCAGTTGCGGGCGTCGCTCAGCAGGATCCAGCTTGCGGAGTCGGAACCAGCCAGCGTTGCGCTTCGGAGCAAATGGCCGCGCCGCACAGTGCGAGGGCGGGGCACCCGTCCGACCTCAGCAGGCGGGTGATAGACTGGAGGTTCAGGGTGTCGCAAAGGGTGCGCCGCCGTATGCGCGGCGGGTCCTGGCAGGGCTGATCTCTGCAACATCGGGAATGGGACGCACATTCCTCACGACGTTGCTGGCAGCCCTCCTGTCATTTCCAGCCAACTCGGTTCGGGCGCAGGAGGGGGCGTGGGAGCAGTCCATCGAATCCGCGCGACGCGCTGTTGCCTCAAGAGAGTTCGAGCAGGCGGAACGCCTGCTTCGGCAGGCTCGGAGAAGCTCGCGAGCCTTCGCGGCGGACGACCCCCGGCGAGTCGTGCCGCTCAGGGAGCTGGCCAAGCTCCACTTGCACCGCGGCGACTACGCGCTCCCGGAGCAGCTCTACCGGGAGGCCGACCGGATCGCCCGCGAAGCGTGGGGCACCGAGAGCCCGGAATACGCCAGCCTGCTCAACGAAATCGGCCGCTACTACCACTTGCGGGTCAAGTACCCTGCGGCGGAGAAGTTCTACAGGCTCAGCTGCGCCACGCGGATTCGGCTGTTCGGCCGGGAGCACCCCGCGGTGGCGGCTTGCATGAATAACCTAGCTGTTCTATACGAGAACCAAGTCTTCTATAGCAGGTCCGAAGCCTACTACCGCAGCGCCCTCGCCATCCGCGAGAAGGACCCCGGGCCCGAGCATGTGGACACCATCGAGACGCTGGAGCACTTGGCCCGCCTGCTGCACAAGCTCTCCCGGCCCGACGAGGCAGCCGGGCTGGAGGAGCGTGCCCGGGCATTTCGGCGGGCCCGGATGGAGCGAACTGAACTGGTCGATGTAGGCGAGTTGGTCTCCGGGTCCAGCACGCAGCCAGCCGCCCTGCTAGAGCGCACCGAGCCGGACTACACGGACGAAGCGCGCCTCGCCAACCACGAGGGCACCGCATTGTTGCGGGTGGACATCGACACAGACGGACGGGCCAAAAATGTCCGCGTCGTCCGGCCTTTGGGCTTGGGACTCGACGAGAAGGCCGCCGAGGCCGTTCGCGCATGGCGCTTCCGCCCGGCACGAGCCAACGGGCGAAAGGTCGCCTCCCGCATCCGCTTGGAAATCGCGTTTCGGCTCATGTAGGCTGACTCGCCGAATCCCACAGCCCAGAGCCGCCGTGCTGTCTCTGGCCGGAGCGGCAGCTGCAATCCTTGGACCGGCCCCCCGCGCCCGAGGCGAGGAGCTCGGACAGAAAGACCCCCTCCGAGCGCAGTCGACCTCCCCGACCCCAGCCCTCAAGCGGGTTCCGGGAATCATCCAGGACTCGCGGCCAGGAGGTGCTGACGCCTGCGGCAACTGCCCGTTGGGCTGGGGGCGCGGCTTCCCAGCGACCTCAAAAGCCCCGGCAGGGCCGACGCCGAGTGCCCGGGACTGTCGCTCCGCGTCCGTGCCACAGTCCAGTGCGCGCTTTTCTTGGCCAAGCCTTCCCGCTGGCGAGGAGGGCCTGCCGGGGGCGAGTGCTCCCATACCGCGTTTTGCGCACCGAGAGCTTCCGTCCCTGACGCATGCAGCGGATCGAGGAGGTCGAGTTCGCTGGACTTCGCCTCGGCCGAGACATCCGGAAGCCCGGGCCAACTGCACCTGCCTTCGGGGCGGTGCCTTGGCCGACTGCGGATGCTAACGGCCCTCCACCTCGCGCCGATCCGGCGCTAGCCGCCGTTGCGGACCGCGGCGTGTGGCGTCTGGGGGTGCCCCAAGCGCCCCCGGCCGGCCCTCGTGCAATCTCTGCCCCCTCCACTCTGTCGTCGGCCTTAATGGCGGACGCAATCCGAATTTGGAGCTTCCGGGGCTCCTTGCTTGCAAATAGCCCTGGAGGGCCCGGAACACGGTTTCCGCCGCGCCGTACCGTCCGAACTGCGCAAGCCGCCCCGGCGCGGCAGATGCGCACTCCGGTGTTCGCCGGGCGCAACGCCAGGTGCCGCTCAAGCGCCTCAAGCGCTGCTTGGCTGTAGTTGTGCTGAAAAAAAGCGTCCCGAGGCACAGCCCAGCTTCGTCGTCGCACGGATTCTCCCGGACTAGTTCCCGCAGCAGAGCTTCTCCTTTGACAAGGTCGTTCTCACGGGCGAACGCATGGCCCAGTGCTCGCCGCGCCATGGCATCAGCGGGGGCTAGATCCGTGGCCCGCTCCAAGACCGGCACCGCCTCAGCGGCCCGGTCCAGCATCAGCAACGCTGTGCCGAGCCCAGTCAGCGCCGGCTGCAGGTCCGGGCCCACCTCCACCGCTGCGCGAAAGCTTTGCACGGCTTCGGTGTAGCGCCGCAGTTCGTATTGGGCCGCGCCAAGCCGCAGCACCAAGCCGGGACCCCCAAGGCTCCCGGCTACCAGCGCGGCGCGCTTCCTCGAAAAGCCCGGCTTGGTAGAGGCGATCCGCTGCCCCCGGCCCGGCAGCCTGCGCCGCTAGGAGCACCACGGCCGCGAGCATATCCCGCTTCAGTCCAGCAACGCTTGCGCCTGGGCAATGCTGAGCCCCGGCCTGGCGCTTCGGAGTGCGTCGCCCCCGGCCCCTGCGGAGCAGGTCCCAGGCGCAGCCGGGATCGGTTGTCTGGCGCACCGGGACGCGAATCGGTATCCTAGGAAAAGGGCTGGACGGTTCCGAGCGAAGGTTTGGGCCTTGGGGCCCCAGCTACGGCCGGGCGGGCCTTCTCGTTCCATTCGTGTGCGCTTGTAGGCACGCCTGGGCGGCGGGCCGGTAGCGGCATTGGCGCACCTCTTAGGCCGAGAGCAACCCCCTATGGGCAAAGTCACAGGATTCATGGAGTTCGAGCGCCAAGCGACCCCCTACCGGGGCGTTCAGGAGCGCGTTCAGGATTGGAACGAGGTCATGGACCGGCTCGACGAGCCGGAGCTCAAGCGGCAGGGGGCGCGCTGCATGGACTGCGGCATCCCCTTCTGCCACACGGGCTGCCCGATCAACAACATCATTCCCGACTGGAACGACTTGGTGTACCGTGGCCGCTGGGAGGCCGCGCTGCGCGTCCTGCACTCCACGAACAACTTCCCGGAATTCACCGGCCGCATCTGCCCGGCACCGTGCGAGGCGGCCTGCGTGCTCGGCATCAACAACGATCCGGTATCCATCAAGTCCATCGAGAAAGCCATCGCGGACCGCGGCTGGCAGGAAGGCTGGATCAAGCCCGACCCGCCGGAGCGGCGCACAAACCGGCGCGTGGCGGTTGTCGGGTCAGGCCCGGCGGGCCTAGCGGCAGCCCAGCAGCTCAACCGGGCTGGTCACACCGTCACGGTGTTCGAGAAGAACGAGATTCCGGGTGGCCTGCTGGTGCTAGGCATCCCGGACTTCAAGATGGAGAAGCAGCTGGTGGCCCGGCGCGTCCAGCAGATGGAGGCCGAAGGCATCGAGTTTCTCTGCGGCGCGCATATCGGAGTCAACCTGGAAGCCGCGAAGCTGGTCGCCGAGTACGACGCAGTCCTGCTGTGCATCGGCTCGGAGCACCCACGGGACCTATCGATTCCGGGCCGCAACCTCAACGGCATCCATTTTGCGATGAACTTCCTGCCGCAGCAGAACCGGCGGGCCGGGGGCCGGCCAGTTGACCGCAACTTCGACATCACCGCCCGCGGCAAGCATGTGGTGATCATCGGCGGCGGGGACACCGGCGCAGACTGCCTAGGCACATCACGGCGCCAGGGAGCCGCCGGGATCCACCAGTTCGAGCTCCTGCCGAAGCCGCCCCTGACGCGGGACGAGCCAGGTGCCATGCCCTGGCCGCACTGGCCGTTCACCTTCAAGGTGGAGAGCTCCCACGAGGAAGGCGACGTCCGGACCTACGCGATCAACACCAAGGAATTCATCGGGGATGGCCTCGGTAACGTCAAGGCGCTCCGCGCCGTGCGCTTGGAGTGGCCCCAACCCGATCCGGTCACCGGACGGCGACCGTTCAAGTTCGAGGAAGTCCCGGGCTCGGAGTTCGAGGTGAAGGCCGACTTGGTCCTGCTGGCGATGGGCTTCCTGCATCCCGTCCACGAAGGCGTGGTCGGTGAGCTCGGGGTCGCGAAAGACCCCCGCGGCAACGTGAAGGCGGCTTTCGGCGAGTTCCAGACCTCGGTTCCCAAGGTTTTTGTCGCCGGCGACGCACGCCGCGGCCAGTCGCTCGTCGTCTGGGCCATCGCGGAAGGCCGCAAGGCGGCCCGGGCGGTGGACATCCACCTGACCGGCTCCAGCGACCTGCCGGCGTGCTAGGCGCGACGAGCCGCTAGCCAAACTTCTTCCGCAGCCGGGCGGCGAAGCGCTCGACATCAATCACGAACCGCTCGTGGGTGCCGCGGCCCACAACCTCCAGTCCGTCGAGAGCCTCAACCTCGAACGTTGCCCGGCGGCCGTCGACGGCCACCAGCTTGGCCCGGTAGGTCACTTCGCGGCCCATGGGCGACGCCGCAAGGTGCTCGATGCTGACCCTGACTCCGACGCTGTCGCTGCCCTCTTCCAGATGCGGCAAGATCGCCTCGCGGCAGCAGATCTCCATCCATCCAATCATGCAGGGAGTAGCGAGCGACGGGCGCACATCCGCGCCCAGAAACGTGATGCAGTCGTCTCGCCGCACCACGCGCTTCTGCTCCAAGGCAATCCCGGGCTTGAGCATTTCGCCATGATACACCTGCGGTCTCCGGGCCGACCGGGCCTATAATCGGGGCACATGGCAACCGCAACGCGCCGCGAAGTCCTGGCGACCATCGCCGCAGGACTCTCTGCAGGTTCCCTGCCCGGCCAAACCGCATACGCGCCCACGACTTTTTCGGCCGAGGAATACAGGCTGCTCGGAATCCTGACCGAGATCATCATCCCCGCCTCCGGCACGCCGGGCGCACTTGGCGCGGGGGTGCCGAGGATCTTGGACGAGGACCTGTCCCAGCACTCCGAGCCCCTCGCCATCCTCCGGAGCGGATTCGCCAGGCTGCGCGAGCAGGGCTTCGAGGCCATGCCTGCAGCGGAGCGAATCTCGACCCTGACCCGCTACAGCGAGGCCAGCGGCGCTGACCAGGAATTCTTCGGCACGCTCAAGGGGCTGACGGTCGACGCCTACTACTCGACCGAAGTCGGCCTCGTGGGGGAGCTCGGCTACCAAGGCAACACGTATCTGGCTGAGTTCCCGGGCTGCACGCACGAGCACGCATTGGAAGACCGCGCCTGATGGCCGACCAAGACTTCGACGTCGTCGTCATCGGCAGCGGCGCATCCGGCGGCATGGCCGCCTGGAACCTGACGCGCAAGGGCGCGAGAGTGCTCATGCTCGAAGCCGGCTCGCGCTTCGAGCGCTCGGCGTACTGGTCCCACGTCAAGCCGTGGGAGGCCCGCGAGCGCCGCAAGCGAGGCGGGAGCCCGCCCGACTTCGAGGGCCTGCCGCTGCGGGAGAGTCCGTACGAAACCCCGGAGGGGCGCAGCTTCCTCCTGCGCCGCGTCTGGGGCGTGGGCGGCAAGACCAACATCTGGGGCCGGGTCTCGCTCCGCTTCGGCGACCTGAACTTCAGCGAGCCCGCGGTCGACGGCTGGGAGATCCCGTGGCCGGTGCGCTACAGCGAGATCGCGCCCTACTACGACAGAGTCGAGCGGCTGATCGGGGTCTGCGGAGGCGACGACGACTCCAAGTTCCTGCCGGGATCCAGCCACCACCTTCCTCCGCCGAACCTCCGCTGCGGGGAGGTCCTGCTGCGCAAGGGGGCCGAGCGGGCCGGCTACGCGGTGGTGCCGGGCCGCCGCGCGGTGCTGACCCGGGAGCACAATGGGCGGGCGAAGTGCCACTTCTGCGGTGCCTGCGGAAGGGGCTGCGACATCGGCGCGTTCTTCAATTCCTACGACTACCTGCTCGTGGATGCGCTGCAGACCGGGAACCTCACCCTGCGGGAGAACGCGATCGTCTCGCACATCCTGACTGGGGAGGACGGCCTCGCCGACGGCGTGCGGTATTTCGAGCGGTTAACCGGCGCGGAGCGGACCGCGCCGGCGAAACGGGTGGTGGTCGGTGCGTCGGCTGTGGACTCGACCCGGATTCTGCTCAACTCCAAGTCCACGGCCCATCCGAACGGCCTCGGCAACGGCTCCGACGTCATCGGCCGCTACCTCTGCGAGCAATTCCGCTTCCATGTCTTCGCCTTCGCGCCCCAGTTGTACGGCCGGGCGGCCACCAACGACGACGGCATTTCGGGGGGGCATATCTACATCCCGCGATTCGAGAGCCCGGAGGACAAGCGGGACTACCTCCGCGGGTTCGGCATCCAGCTCTGGGGGATCGGCTGCGGAAGCGACGCTAGCTTCGCCAAGCAGCTGCCGGGATTCGGCTTGGACTTCAAGCGGGATGTCCGGAAGCGCTACCCGGCGCTGATTCAGCTGCATCCGTACGGGGAGGTCCTGCCCTACCGCGAGAACCGGATCGCGGTGGACGGAACGCCCCCGGACCGCTTCGGAGTGCCGACGATGCGCATTGAGTACAAGCTCGGCGAGAATGAGCGCAAGATGATCCCGCGCATGTACGATGTGGCCGAGGAGATTCTGCATTCGATGCGAGCCGAGCCCTTGCCGTACAGCCGGGACGACCTCGACGAGCTAGGCTCGGCGATCCACGAGCATGGCACCTGCCGCATGGGCCAGGATCCCAAACGGTCAGCGCTGAACGGATTTATGCAAATGCATGAAGTCCCGAACGTATTCGTGGTCGATGGAAGCGCGTTCCCAACCCCGACCGAGAAGAACCCAACTCTCAGCATCCTGGCCTTCGCCTGGCGGGCGTCGGACTATCTGGCCGATCAAATGCGGCTAGGAAACATCTGAGGACAACGCGTCCGATCCATCCGCCGCCGGCAGGTGCGAGCCGGGGCCCTTCGCCGTTGAGCCGACGAGGGCGTCCACAGCGGTCGCCGCCCCCGGATTGCGGCCGGAAGCAATGCTGCGCCACGCACGCGCTGGATCCGTCAGCGCATAGCCGAGCCTCTGGTTTGAGCTGCGGCCTGCCGTGAGACCACCCTCTCCGCCCCAGCCCATCTTCGACGTTCATGGCCTGTAAATTCATTGTTTTCATAATTTTATAGAAACAAGAGGAATTCTGGCGCCGAAGGCACTCGCCGGGTCCGCTCAAGCACCTCAGCGCTCAGGGTGTGCGGCGCCCCCCGGGGGCAGCACTAGGCTCCTGGACAACAGTCCAGCGGAACACGCTGCGTTCCCTGGAGCGGAAGCGAAATTGACGTCCAGGCAGCGGGATTCCCCAAGGCGTCGACCCGATCCGCCTCATGGGGATGGTTGCCACGGCTCGGACGAGCGCCTGCCCTCAACAGGGGCATGGGCTTGGGAGCACAGGCCAGAGTCTTGGAATCAAACGGACTGCATGGCACCAGCAGGACCCGTGAGTGAAGGTAACGGTGGCGAGCCGACGGAGGGTTCGGCCGCGCTGCCGGCCGGCACGGTCGCACACCGTAGCCGGTGGAAGGCGCAGCGGGGTTGCGGGGCACTCAAAGCTCTGTCCAGCGCCCGACCCGGACAGTTCTTGCCAATCGATCGGATGATCCAAGACTGGCAACCGAAGCCACCCACGGCTTGCCCCGGGCTAGACTCCTGCACTTGTCAGTAAGGTCGAGTACTTGGCGCACAGAGGATGCAGTTGCCAACCCAGGGGCATCTTGGGACAACACTCCAAGCAGGCGAAGCGGGCGCCCAGAGAGCAGCCGGAGCTAGCCTTGGGCTTCGTAGGCAAGCCGAGGCGAGTGCGGGGTTGCTTCCGCTTCAGTGGTTGTGCAGAGACAATGTCTGGCCTCATGCTGGAATCGCGCTTGGTGATTTCGGACAGTTGGCTCGCAGGCATAGCATGACCGCCACGCTCGCCGTTGCAGCCACACCTCCGGTCTCAGCACGACCGAAGCGGTCCGAGCCGAATCGAACCGGTTGCGCCGAAAGGCGTGGACACTCTAGGCTGTGGGAGCCATGCGGCCCCTAGTTCTCTTCTCTCTGCTTCCGCTTGTCGCCACGGCGGCCGATCCAGTCCGCGTCTTGATCTGGGATGAACGCCAGCCCCGTCAAGCCGAAGCTTACGACAACTTCCTCGGGAACGAGATCGCCAAGCGCCTTTCCGGCAAGGAGGGGCTCGAGATCCAGTCGGTGGGCCTGGACGATCCGGAGCAGGGCCTGGGTTCGCTCGAGGACCACGATGTCCTCATTTGGTGGGGCCATGTGCGACAGGGCGAGGTGCGAGACGAGACCGGCCAGCGCATCGTGAAGAGGGTTCGCTCCGGCCAACTCGCCCTCATCACGCTCCACTCGGCGCACTGGTCCGTCCCGTTCATGGAGGCGATGTTCTCGCGCACCCGCGATGAGGCCAAGCTTAGGTTCCCCGACCCCAAAACCAAGCTCGAGTTCGTCCCGCCTCCAGGGCGCTTCCCGCCAACGTACGACTCGATCACCACACCGGCCTACTACGCGTTGAAGCGCAGAGGCAAGGTGGCCCAGGTCCGGGTCGATTTGCCGAACTGTGTGTTCCCGGGCTTCAACAACCACGGCGAGCCGAGCCACGTCACCGTTACCAATCCAGACCACCCGATCATGCGCGGCTTGCCCAGGCGCTTCGACATCTCCCGCAGCGAGATGTACGACGAGCCCTTCCACGTGCCGGAGCCGGATGCCGTCCTGTTCCGGGAGGATTGGGACCACGGCGGGTGGTTCCGTGGCGGAATGCTGTGGAATCTGGGCGCGGGCAAGGTATTCTACTTCCGGCCCGGCCACGAGGAGTTTCCGGTCTTCAAGGAGCCGCGCATGCTGGCAATCTTGGAAAACGCCATCCGCTGGCTCGGCGCAGATGTCCAGAGATGATGCCTAGGGGACATGTTCTGCGACAGGCATCCGCCGCAACGCCAACAAACAGACCGTTGACAGGCTCTCCCCTGCCGGATGGCGCTCCGTCGTCGCGGCACGATGCTCCAGCCGGACCGGGAAAGCTAGGGTTCCTCGCTTCGGAGGCGCAAGCCGCCCTCGCCGGCAACTCGATGCTGGCGGTCGACGGCCATCGAGGGTAGGACTGGCCCCCCGCAGCCCTGGCGCTCGTCTCCCAACCAAGGCTGGCACTGCTGGACCCCGCGAATGCCCCCCACCCTTCGCATGGCCCAGGCTCGCCTTCCTAGACCCGAAGACAGCTTGAGGTGCTGCTGATCACGTCAACCTTCTCATGTCGCTGATTGGGAGGGGCTCAGAACGGCAGCGGCCGGATCATATACTGCACCTTGACGGAACCGTGATCCTGGAAACCCAAGGCCTGGAACCCCAAGCGAGCATGCAATGCAAGCGACTGGGGGTTGGGCGGCCTCACGTTCACTTCGCAGGCAATCTGGTGAAAGCGCTCCTCGGCTGCTCCGGCTGCATCCCGATACAGGGCCCGCGCCACACCGCGCCGATGCAAGGCTGGCGTCACCGCAACACGGTCAATGTACAGAAAGTCCTTGCAACGCTCGTTCAGCCAGCGCAGGTTCGGGCTGGGGTAGTCGGTCTCCGGAGCGAGACAGATCAAGAAGCCGGCAAGCTCAGGACCGATCTGGGCGACCCGGAAATACGCAGCCACGCGGGCGAACCACTCCATGCGTCCCAAAGACAGGCTGTTCACCGCTGGGACCGCCTGTTCGTTGATCGCCAGCACGGTCGGCAGATCCGCGCAGGTCACGTCGCGAATCGCCACTGGCGACCGCAGGCTGGGCTGGGCTGCGCCCGCCATGGGTGAGCCGACGGTCCGCCCCTCGACGAGCGGCCCTTCGGCAATCATCGTACCCGCCGCCGGGGCCGAGGCTCTGGGCAGGCGCACCTTGCGGAAACCCGCCGCTGAGGAGTAGGTACTCTGGAGATATGGCGGTGAAACCCTATCAGCCGCAGGAGATTGAGTCGAAGTGGCAGGAGCATTGGAGGCGAAACCAAGTCTACCGGACGCTCACGGATGCCTCCAAACCCAAGTACTACGTGCTGGAAATGCTGCCCTATCCGTCCGGCATCCTGCACATGGGCCATGTGCGCAACTACGCGATCGGCGACGCCTTGGCGCGGTACAAGCGCATGCGGGGCTTCCGCGTGCTGCATCCCATGGGCTGGGATTCCTTCGGCCTGCCCGCCGAGAACGCAGCCATCAAGAATAACCGCGACCCGGGGGAATGGACCCGCACGAACATCGCGGCCATGAAGGCCCAGCTCGGGAAGTTCGGCTTCAGCTACGACTGGGAGTGCGAGACGTCCAGCTGCGAGCCGGATTACTACCGCTGGAACCAGTGGTTCTTCCTGCGGATGTGGGAGAAGGGCCTCGCCTACCGCAAGAAGGCCACAGTGAACTGGTGCCCCGCCTGCGCGACGGTCCTGGCTAACGAGCAAGTCGTGGACGGATGCTGCTGGCGCCACGAGCGGACCCCCGGTCGAGCAGCAAGAACGGGAGCAGTGGTTCTTTCGCACAACAGCCTATGCCGACGAGCTCCTGCGAGGCCTGGAGGGCCTGCGCGGCGGCTGGCCGGAGCGCGTGCTGACCATGCAGCGCAACTGGATCGGCAGGTCCACCGGCACCGAGGTGGACTTCACGCTGGAAGGTTCGGACGAAGCCATCCGCGTGTTCACCACGCGCGTGGACACGATTTTCGGCGCTACATGCCTGATCCTAGCCCCCCTGCACCCGCTGGTGGAGCGGTTCGGCTGGGGCGCCCGCGGGCGGCAGATGGCCGCCGACGCGGCCACGAAGAGCCCCGACGATCTGGACAAGACGGGCTTTTTCACGGGACGGTACGCCGTCAACCCGTACAGCGGCCAGCGCGTTCCGATCTGGGTCGGCAACTTCGTCGTCATCGGCTACGGCACTGGGGCGATCATGGCGGTCCCGGCGCACGACCAGCGCGACTTCGAGTTCTGCCGGAAGCACGGCCTCCCCGTAGTGCCGGTCATTCGGCCTGAGCCGGGCGCGCTGGCCGACCCCGAGACCATCACCGAGGTCTACACCGGCTACGGCGTCATGGAGAACTCCGGGCAGTTCAGCGGACTCTCCAGCGCCGAGGGGATCCGGCGCATGAACGAGCATGCCCAGGAGAGGGGCTTCGGGGCGGGAGCGGTCACGTTTCGGCTGCGCGACTGGGGCATCTCGCGTCAGCGGTACTGGGGCACGCCGATCCCGATGATCCAATGCCCGGACTGCGGCGTAGTCCCTGTGCCCGACGCCGACCTCCCCGTGCGGTTGCCGGCCAACGTCGAACTCACCGGAACGGGCGAATCGCCCCTGCGGGGCGTTCCGGAGTTCCGCCACGCAACCTGCCCCAACTGCGGCGGCGCGGCGGAGCGCGAATCGGACACGATGGACACGTTCGTCGATTCCAGCTGGTACTTCTACCGCTACACCGACGCCCGCAACGGAGCGTCTCCCTTCGACTCCGCGAAGGCGGCGGCGTGGTTTCCGATCGACCAGTACATTGGGGGTGTCGAGCACGCCGTCCTGCACCTGATCTACTGCCGGTTCTTCACCAAGGTCATGCGCGACCTAGGCTTGGTCCACTGGGACGAGCCGGTTCAGAGACTGTTCACCCAGGGCATGGTGATCCGCGACGGGCGCAAGATGTCGAAGAACCTGGGCAACATCGTCAGCCCCGAGGAGCTGGTCGGGAAATACGGATCCGATACGGCCAGGATGTTCGCTCTGTTCGCAGCGCCCCCGGACCGGGATCTGGACTGGCAGGACGAGGGGGTCGCGGGGATGTGGCGCTTTCTGTCGCGGGTCCACCGGTTCGTCGCGCGCAATGCCCGGCCGGGCCTCGCCGCCAGCACCGAAATTCGTTCTGAAGCGGACCGCGCTGTGCTCCGCAAGCTGCACCAGACCATCCAGAGGATCACGTCGGACTTCGAGTCGCGGTGGCACTTCAACACCTCCATCGCATCAATCATGGAATTGACGAATGAGCTCCACGCCCGGGAGGCGCAACTTGCGCCAGGGGTCAGGCAGCAGGCGTTGCAGGATCTCACGCTCTTGCTGAGCCCCTTCGCACCGCACCTCGCGGAGGAGCTCTGGGAGGTCCTGGGGCAGGAGGGCCCGCTCCTCGGCGCAGCTTGGCCGCGGGCGGATCCAGACCTGGCCCGCGACGACACGGTGGAAGTCGTCGTGCAGGTGAACGGCAAAGTCCGGGACAGGCTGACCGTCCCGAAGGGCCTGCCCCGCGACCAGCTCTCCGAGCGCGCCCGGGAGGCCGGCAGGATCAGGACACTGCTGCGGGACAAAACGATCCGCAAGGTCATCGCCGTCCCGGACAGGCTGGTTAATTTCGTGGCGGGCTAGAACCCCGGTGGGCGGGCGGCATGCCTGGAGGCGCACATCGAATCGGATCGCGACCGGGCCTGGCCGCGTGCGTTGCCGGGCTCTGGCTAGGCCCAGCTCCCGCGAGCGTCGCCCAGCAAGCCAACCTGGATCTGCCTGTTTTCGAGGACATCACCGCCGCCTCGGGCGTGGCGTTCCGGAACTCCTCGGCTGGCACTTCGCAGAAGTACCTGCTCGAGTCCATGGTCGGCGGCGTGGCCATGCTGGACTACAACGCGGACGGCCTTCTGGACCTGTATTTCGTGAACGGTGCAGAGCTGAAGGATCCCATGCCTGCAGATGCGCAACCGGACAAATCCGATCCGACCCACTGGAATCGGCTGTACCGCAATGACGGAGGATGGCGGTTCACGGACGTCACGGACGAGGCCGGCGTGCGCGGGAGGCACTTCGGGCAAGGCGTCGCAGCGGCCGACTACGACAACGATGGCTACTCCGATCTCTTCCTGGCGAGTTTCGGGGGGAACCTCCTCTACCGCAACCGAGGCGACGGCACTTTCGAGGACGCGACAGTAGCGGCCGGAGTGGGGGGCGCCGGGTGGTCGGCGGCCGCGGGGTTCCTCGACTACGACCGGGACGGGAATCTGGACCTCTTCGTGTCCCGCTACGTCGCGTGGTCCTTCGCCGGGAACCCCTGGTGCGGGGAACGCAAACCGGGCTATCGCTCCTACTGCCACCCGAAGCACTTCGCGCCCATTGCGCATCTCGTTTACCGCAACAACGGGAACGGGACATTCGAGGATGTCGGCGAAGCGGTCGGGTTCGCGACGGCCCCCGGCAAAGGGCTGGGAATAGCCTTCAACGACTACGACCGAGACGGCTGGACAGACGTGTTGGTCGCCAACGACTCGTTTCCGCAGCAGCTCTTCCGCAACCTCCAGGGCGAGGGCTTCGAAGAATCGGCCCTGCTGGGAGGTCTCGCCTACGACGAGAATGGGCGGACATTCGCCGGCATGGGCCTGGACTTCGCCGACTACGACAACGACGGGCTGCCGGACATCTTCATCAATGCCTTGGCGCATCAGCGGTACGCGTTGTTCCGCAACTTGGGCACCCTGTTCGAGTACGTTTCGGGCCCGACGGGCGTGAGCGGGATCAGCTCGCTGCATTCGGGCTGGGGCACCAAGTTCTTCGACTACGACAATGACGGGTGGAAAGACATCTTCGTCGCCCAAGGGCATGTGATGGACAACATCGAGCTCACGCAACCCGATGTGAGCTACCGTGAGCCCTTCGTCCTGATGCGGAACGCCGACGGCCGGTTCCAAGATGTCTCCGCCCGCAGCGGAGAAGCCTTCGCGCAGCGCCGCGCCGCGAGAGGGGCGGCCTTCGGGGACCTCGACAACGACGGTTTCGCGGACATCGCGGTGAACTGCCGGGACGAAGCGGCTGTAGTCCTCCGCAACCGCGGCAATGGGAACCACTGGCTCCTCGTAGACCTTGTGGGCCGCAGCAGCAACCGGGACGGGATCGGCGCTCAGCTGGTGCTGACTCCGGAGTCCGGCCCGACCCAATACGCAATGGCTTCCCCCGCGGGCAGCTACCTATCCTCCAGCGACCGTCGGGTGCATTTCGGGCTCGGCGTCGCGCGCCGTCTGGCGCTGCGCATTGTCTGGCCCAGCGGCGAAGTCCAGGAGCTTGAGGGGGTTTCGGCCGATCAATTGCTGAGGATCGAGGAGCCGGACGGCACGTGACGCTGGAGAAGTTCGCCCTATGGGGCGGCTCGAGCAAATGGCTCCGGGGCGTGCGTTGCGCGACGACCGGGGAGCCTGTGCGAGCAAGCCGCGGCTCCATGCGCAAGCCCACCGGCAACCTCCGGGCCATCCGAACGCGAGAGGGCTGTAACGCTCCCTCCCGGCGCGTCTGCGGGATGTTCGCCAACGGCTCCGAATGCGGTTCCGAGACGTCTCAGACTGGGTGTCGCCCAGAATGCGGGTTTGAGTGTCGGGTTGGTGCTGCCAGGGCCTGCGAGCACATCGCGCCCGACGAATCGCGCCCAGCCGCAGGGGCCGCGCGCGGCATCAGTCGGCCCGACCGAAATCCAGCGGGCGGATGACCGCTAGCCATTCGTGGCGGCAAGACGGCTGCCCTGAGCCCGCCTTTCCCTGCTGCGTTGGGAGGCTAGGCCTTCGTGCAGCGCACAGCTCCCGGAGGGGCTCTGAGGAGGCCGTATCGGCGGCGCTCCCGCCCGCACTCGATGCTCAGCGCCGGAAGAGGCCTAGGCCCGGAGATCGCCTTCCGTCCGCCTCGCGCACGGGAGGCCGGCCTTCGCTGCGGCCACAATTTCGGCGTCGGCTGCGAGTACCCATCGGACGCGGAATTCGTATTCCTGGCGGATGCGCTCCGCGGGGCCTGCATCTAGGACGGCACGAGCCTCTGCTCCGCGAAGCTCCCCGGCTGCGCCGGGCTCGGCCGGAACGAGCGGGCGACGGGGACGCTAGGGCTCCACCTGCCCGCGACATCCGCCGCCCCCTCCGCTTCGCCGCGGCACAGGTAGGACGGGCCTCTAGCACCTGGGCGCCGGAGGCCCGAGCTGCCGGCGGCACGCATCATCGGGCCGGGATGAGGGCCGACCGGCAACGGCGCAGTTCCCAGGCAAACCCCGCGTCCGCCCTCAGGCCATGCGAGCGCTGACCCCCGCCAAACAGGTTTTGTGAGAATGGTCAGACGGAGGGCCACCAGAACCGCATGGGCATCTTTGACGACCGTCCTTTCCATCGCATCAGCAAGCTCCCTACTTATGTCTTCGCGGAGATCAACTCCATGCGTGCCGCAGCGCGCCGGGCCGGGCTCGACGTAATCGACCTCGGCATGGGGAACCCCGATGGGGCCACGCCTGCGGCGGTCGTGAACAAGCTCACCGAGGCGGCGCAGGACAAGCGCAACCACCGCTACTCGCTCTCGCGCGGCATTCCCCGGCTGCGGGAGGCGATCTGCACGCGCTACCAAACGAACTACGATGTAGCACTCGATGCCGACACTGAGGCCATCGTCACCATGGGCTCCAAGGACGCCCTGGCCCACCTGACCTTCGCAACGATCGGCCCAGGCGATGGTGTCGCAATGCCCGACCCCTCGTATCCGATCCACCAATGGGGTGTCGTCATGGCCGAAGGCGAGCAGATCGCCGTTCCCACGCCCTCGCCCGGGGAGTTCCTGAACCGCATCGAGGACATCTTTGCGAAACCTGGCCGCAAGCCGAGCATGATCCTCACGTCGTTCCCGCACAATCCCACGACCCATTGCGTCGACCTGGACTTCTTTCGGACCCTGGTGGCGCTAGCCCACCGGCACGGGACGATGCTGGTCCACGATTTCGCCTACGCCGACCTCATCTTCGACGGCTACCGCGCACCCTCCCTGCTCCAGATCCCCGGTGCGAAGGAAGTCGGGGTGGAGATCTTTTCGATGTCGAAGAGCTACAGCATGCCGGGCTGGCGGGTGGGGTTCTGCTTGGGCAATGCGAAGATGATTCATGCCCTGGCGCGGATCAAGAGCTACTTAGACTACGGCATGTTCCAGCCCATCCAGATCGCCGCGATCATTGCCTTGCGCCAGTGCGAGGCGTTCACTCGCGAGGTCGCCGCCATGTATTGCCACCGCCGGGACACTTTGATCGACGGGCTGGCCAAGGCCGGGTGGGAGGTCGAGCCGCCCCGGGCGACCATGTTCGTGTGGGCGAAGATCCCGGAACGCTACGCCTGGACCGGATCGCTCGAGTTCGCCAAGCTCATGCTGAAGCAAGCGCTAGTCGCGGTGTCGCCCGGCATCGGTTTCGGGCCGGGCGGGGAGGGCTACGTGCGCTTCGCGCTCGTCGAGAACGAGCAGCGCATCCGCCAAGCCACGCGGGGGATCCGCAGACTGCTGCGGGATTGATTCCCGGGCCACGCCCTATACTGAAGAAGACGCTTCGGGGTGCGCCGCACACTCAACCGTCCCCCGTCCCCGCCATGTTCCGCCTACCCGCTCTAGCCTGCCTTTTGCTCGCCTTTGCTGCGGCTCCCAGCACCCCTCTCCCAGCCCAGTCCCTCAGCAAGGCGATCGCGGGCATCGAGCGCCATTACAACAGCCTCAGCGGCTTGCAGATGGAGTTCGAGCAGTCCATGGAGTACGCCGGCCAACGGCGCCTAGCCGAGGAGGGGACCCTGTACCTGCGCCGCCCGGGCAAGATGCGCTGGGACTACACGGCCCCGGAGGGCAAGCTAGCCGTTAGCGATGGCCGGATCTTCCGAATGTACAACCCCCGCACCAACCAAGTTCGCCAGGTGGAGCTTGCAGCGATGACCGACCTGCGGGCTCCGCTGTCGTTCCTGCTAGGCCGGATGCGGCTGCGCCGCATGTTCCGCAACTTGCGCCTGGAGGACGGGAACGGCCATCGAGTCCTCGTCGGCGAGGGCCGCAAAGGGCAGGACTTCTATTCCCGGGTCGAATTCGAATTCGACCCGGAGGCCTACCGAATCGACGGCATCCGGATCTTCGGCCTCGACGATTCGGTGAACATCTACCGGTTTTCGGGGGAGACCGCGAACCCCACTCTTGCGGCGGACCTGTTCGACTTCCAGGCTCCGTCCGACGCCGAAGTGCTACCGCTGACCCGCGACTTCGACGGTCTCCCGCCCGAGTCGAAGGCGCGCTAGGCCCCCGGTTCTGGCGCAGCGCGGGCCCCATCCGTCCCCTCCGAGCGCATCCGGGGGAGTAAGGAAGAGGCCCTGACCCACTCTACGGTTCGGCGTGCGCCGCCTCCAGGAAGACCGGCAGGATCGGTACGTCCCCCATCGGGCCGCGGCGACCGGTCTGCACGCGGGAGATGCGGTCGACCACCTCCATCCCCTCAATAACCCGGCCAAAGACGGTGTACCCGAATCGGCGCCCGCCGCGGTCGAGCTCTGTGTTGTCCTGCAGGTTGACGAAGAACTGCGAGGTGGCCGTGTTCTGCCCCCACTGACGAGCCATAGCCACCGTGCCCCGTTCATTGCGCAAGCCATTCTTCGTTTCGATCCGCACCGGCTTGAGGGTGGGCTTTGGCTGCAACTCGGGCGTGAAGCCCCCGCCTTGGACGACAAAGCCCTCGATCACCCTGTGGAACACGGTGTCGTCGTAGAATCCCGAATTCACGTACCGCAGGAAGTTCGCCACGGTCAGCGGAGCTTGCTCCGGCCACAGCTCCATCCGGACCAAGCCCATCGAGGTCTGCAGCGCCACCACGGGGTACGGCGCAGGCTGCGCGGCTGCCGGCCAAGCCCCAGCGACCGCAACCCAAGCCGCCCGCCTAGTCAGCATGTCTACGAGCATACAGATACCGCCAGATACCGCGCATCCGCTGTCGGAAGCCTGCCGCTAGCCGCCGACCGCCCCGCCACCGGCCACTCCCGAAGGATCGCCAGATCGGTTCTGCGGCCCCATGTGCTCCAGCGGCGATGTGGCGAGCCCCTGCAACTATGCGACGCTCACCGACGCCGGCTCCTCCCGGACCTGGCGCAGCCCTGTCGTCCGGGGGCGGCACCGCGCCTCTCCTCGCCGGCGGTCGCTGTCGGTCCACGGCTCGCTCAGAACGCGGGCACGGCGGATTCGATGTTCGCGTTCTCTAGATGGGCGATCGGTGAGGCCCTGCTCCGTTCGCCAAAACACGCCCGGCCAGAACCAACCCCAACCCGCAGAGGCTCGGGAGCAGGCGGCTTCAACCGCTTGGAGAGCTTGCGCCATACGGCCCGCGGAGCCTCCAGTAGGCTGCCGGCACAACGACCATGTTCAGAGCGGTCGAACTCACCAGCCCGCACATGATCACCAGCGCGAGAGGTGCATGGATCTCGCGGCCGGTCTCTCCCAGTCCGAGGCCGACGGGCAGCAGCGCGATCCAGGTTGTCAGCGCGGTCATCAGGATTGGCACCAGGCGCTCCGACGCGCCTCGCGTGAGCGCCTCGCGAAGATCCCTGACACCTTCCTCCCGGATCAGGTGCTGAATGTGGGTCAAGAGCATGATGCCGTTGCGGACGGCGATCCCGAACAGCGTGATGAAGCCGATCAGCGACGCCGCGGTGACGACGCCCCCCGCCAAGTACACGCCGACCACGCCCCCGATCAGGGCCAGCGGCAGATTGCACATCACCAGCAAGGCCCGGGCCGGCGAGCCCAGCGCCGTCGTCAGCAGAGCGAAGACCCCCAGGATCACTGGCCCGCTGAGGAGGAGGATCCGGGCGGTCGTGTCGGCTTCGCTTTCGTACTGGCCTCCGTATTCGATCCGGTAGCCCCGCGGCACCCTCACGGTCTCTCCGATGCGTTCCTGCATGCCCGTCACCACGCCGCGCAGATCGCCTCCGACCACGTTGCACGAGACCACAATCCGGCGCTGGGCGTTTTCGCGGGCGACGATATTGGGGCTCCGCCCCTCCCGGATATCCGCCAATGCCGCGAGCGGCACGCGGGCCCCGGAAGGCGTATCCAGCAATGTCCGGCGAATCGCCCCCACATCTTCCGACCCGTCTCCCGCATACCGCACAACCAAGGGAAACCCGACCTGCCCTTCCAGCACCGTCCCGACCCGCCGCCCCAGGAGCACCGTCCGCAGCGCCTGGGCAGTTTCGCCAGGGAGCAGGCCATGCCGGGCCAGGGCTTCGCGCCGGAACCGAACCGTCAAGGTCGGAATGTCGGCCTGCTGCTCGGAGGCCAAGTCAACTACTCCGGGAACATCGCGCACGGCCCGCTCAACTTGCTGCGCCAGATCCCGCAGCGTCTGCAGGTCGTCGCCGAAGATCTTGACGGCGACATTCGACCGCGTGCCGGATAAGACATGGTCGATGCGGTGCGAAATCGGCTGGCCAATGTTGACGAACGTCCCTGGAACCAAGCTCGCCCGCTCGCGGATCTCCGCCACCACCTCGTCCCTGGGGCGTCCTCCCGGACGCAAGCGTACGTCGATCTCCGCCGACTCCACTCCTTGCAGATGCTCGTCCAGCTCGGCCCGGCCAGTTCTCCGCGCGGTCAGCTCCACCTCGGGAACCATGAGCAGAATCCGCTCCAAGGCCGAGCCCAACCGGTCCGACTCTGCCAGGCTGGTCCCCGGTATCGTGACCGCGCTGATGGTCAGGCTCCCTTCGTCGAACTCGGGCAGAAAGGAACGTCCCAGCCCCCAGAGGCTCGCCGCGGCCGCGGCAAAGGCGAGGAATGCAGCACCCAGCACAAGGGCGGCGTGGTCCAGGCTCCACCGAAGCACGGGGCGGTACAACCGCTTGAGGGCGCGCACGAGCGGCGGGTCGTCCCGCGCCTTGAAGGCCTTGGCGCGGGCTAGCAAGAACGAGCACAGGACCGGTGTCACAGTCAGGGCGACGACCAGGGAGGCCAATAGAGCCGCGACATAGGCGATTCCCAAGGGCCGCAGCAGCATCCCCGGAACGCCGCCGAGGAAAAACAGCGGCAAGCACACGATCATGACGACCAACGTGGCGAATGCCACCGAGCGACGGATCTCACTGCTCGCGGAGAAAACAACTTGCAGTGTGGAACGTCGCTCGCCCGGGGGCAGCGCAGCATTCAGCCGCAGGCGCCTGGTGATGTTCTCGACATCGATCACCGCATCGTCCACCAGCTCGCCGATCGCGATCGCAAGCCCTCCCAAGGTCATGCCGTTGACCGAGAGGCCCAGGGCATGCAGCCCCACGAACGCCCCGACCAGGGAAAACGGGATCGCAAAGAGCGCGATTGCGCTCGCGCGCAGGTTCGCGAGGAAGACAACCACCACCGCCACGACCAGGAGGCCGCCATAGCCCAGCGCCTCCCGGAGGTTGCCGATCGCGGCCTCAATGAAGTCCGCTTGGCGGAACAGGTCGGTCCGCAGCTCCATGCCCGGTTCTAGCTCCGCAGCGAGTTCGTCCAATTTCGCGCCAAGCGCACGCGTAAGCTCCAGCGTGTTGACACCCGGCTGCTTGCGGATTCCAATTACAACCGCTCGCTCGCCGTTCAGCGCCCCCTCGCCTCGCTTGAGCGCTTCCCCGATGCGAACCGTGCCTAGGTCCGCGATACGTAGCGGGATGCCCCCGACCGTCCGGACGACCGTTTGCCGGATCTCCTCCAAGTCGGCGGCTCGGCCCAGGCCCTGGATCAGGTACTCCCGACCTCCGTGCGTCTGGAACCCGGCCGAAGCGTTGCCGCTCGCCCCCGTCAGCGCCGCCTGCACGTCTCCGACCGAGACGCGATGCTCGTTGAGCTTGGCGGAGGCGAGCAACACTTGGTACTGCTTCTGCCCTCCGCCGATCGGCGTGACCTGGGCGACGCCCGGAACCGCGAGGAGGCTCCGCCGCACAACCGTATCGGCGACTGTGCGCAATTCCACGGGAATGTGGCGATCCGAGGTCAGCGCTACGAACAAAACCTCGCCCATCACCGAGGAGATTGGCACCAAAGTCGGCTGGCCCGTTCCCGCTGGCAGCGAGGCGGCAGCGAGGTTGAGCCTCTCGGCCACCGTCTGCCGCGCTCGGTAGATGTCGGCACCCCAGGCAAATTCGACCCAAACGACAGCTACGCCAACGGCGGTTGCCGAACGGACGCGGCGGACTTCGGGAGCGCCGCTGACGGCTACCTCCACCGGAAACGTCACCAGGCGCTCCATCTCGACGGGGGCCATGCCGGGGTGCTCAATGACGACGGTCACCGTGGGCGCGACGAGGTCAGGCAGAACATCTACCGGAAGCCGCGAAACCGCATAGCCTCCCCAGGCTAGGAACGCGGCGGTGAGCGCCAGGACTAGGCTGCGGTTCGCCAACGACGCCCGAATCAGCGCGTTCAGCATGGCTCAGTGGACATGCCCGTGGGCTGGTGCCTGCGACGAAGCCGAAGCAAGACGCACTAGGTAGGCACCCTCCGTCACCACACGCTCTCCCGCACGCAAGCCTGCGGTCACCTGGACCTGACCGCCCTGGCGGTCACCCAGTTCCACCGGGCGCACCTCGAACGACTCGCCGCCGGTCTGGACATAGACCAGCGTTCTGCCGGCGTCCTCCACTAGCGCTGTGGTCGGGGTCAAGGGGGCCTGGGTGGCTTCCGACGTCAGGAGCCGCAGGGACACCGCCTGCCCGAGGGCCAGCCCCAGCCTCCGGTTGTCCGCCAAGTAGCTGACCTTTATAGTGCGGGTCGCCGGGTCCACGACCCGCCCAACCAGCGCCGGCCCCCGTAGCGCCACGGGCGGGACGCCGGGCAGTCCGAGCTCCGCTCCGCGTAGGTCGCGCAACGCTGGAGCCTGCGATTCCGGGACTGCCGCGGAGACCTGCACAGAATCAATCGCAACGACTTCAAGCAGGGGCTCCCCTTCCTCGACATGGGCCCCGTCCGTCGCGAACAAGGCGGTCACCACCCCGTCCAAATGCGACCGCACAGCGAAGGACGACCGGGTCTCGCTGTGCGGACCATCCCGTCGGCTCTCTTCGTAAGAATCCATGCGTTTCTTGGCGGCGTTGAGCCGGGCCAGGGCGATCTGCCGGTGGGCTTGGGCCTCTTCGATCCGACGCGCTGGGATCGCTCCAGCAGCGAACAGCCTCTCGACCCGCCGGAGTTCCCTCTCGACGGACTGCAGCCCCACCTCGGCCTCGGCGAGCGGGAGTTCGAGGGTGCTCCTATCAGGGGATCCGGACCATAGGGGCACGATTGTGCCGAGTTGGGTTTCCCGGCTCACGGAGGCTCCGAGAGCTGGAAGCGGCGCTGAGGCGAGCAGGCGACCCGAGACCGGAGCGACCACCACCAGTCGCCCGCCGCTCCGCGGCTCAACCGTGGCAGGCGCTAGCAGACCGGATTGGATTGATCCCAGCTGGACGAGTTGCGTGGCAAAATCCAGATTCCACTGCTGTTCCTTGAGAAAGGTAACAGCACCGGTCTCAATCCCGGCGGTGGCCTCATGAGCCTGGACATTTGAAACCGCTTGAGGCCCGAGCACGACGGCAGGCCCGAGATCGTGCTCGTCACTGAGTGCAGAAGAATCGACCCGAACCACCAGAGCAGGACTCCCAGGGCGCTCGGGGGAGACGTCGACTCCAAAGATCCCTGGACTCGACGGGCCGTCCGCCGCAAACCGCTCCATCGTGCCGTCATCGTGAGTCAACTCCACGACGACCCGCCCCTCGGTGATCGGCTCGAACGACCCGAGGTCTGTCAGATGAATCGCGAACCGGGAAGTTTGGGTGGCTTTGAGAGGCGGATACTCGAGGAACAACTCGGACAGGTCTGTCCAGCGTGTCACGACGACCGGCGGCGATTCCTCGGTCGCTGGAAGAATGTCGGGCTGGGCAGAAGGGCTGCCGCATGCCCCTAGCAGGACCGCGCTCGCCAGCAAGTAGACACTGGCCTGGCGCGGCATTTGCCGGAAGGCCCGTCCAAGACCCTCCGGCGGCCACCGGTCACCGGAGACGGGCCGCTGCACGACCGCGGCCGACGGCCGTGCAGCGAGCGCACCCGGCTCAAGCGGACGGTGCTGCATCGTCCAAGCCACCGAGCCATCAAGCTCGACTGGGGCAGCAGGCTCAACCAGCACTTTGGACGCTCCCTGTGCCGGGGCCTGCGCACGATCCCTCTGGCATTCCGTTTCCTGACTAGGTTCTAGCCTAGTCCATTGCTCTTGAGGTTCTTGGCGAGCCGACCAGCTGAATCGCGAGACGTACAGAGTCTATGCGAGCTGGCGGGCGGGTGCGGGACCTTCCGAGCCGTGCTGCGGAAAAGCGCGTGGGCATGCTCGTCCCCGAGGATTGAATGTCGGCTGCGAGTGGCGCGATGACTTGGCGCAAGGCGTAGAGCCGGAACGGTCGGAGAACGAATCGAGCATCTGTCAGCGGAGGAGCGAAGCAACAACTGCAGGCGGCCTTCCGCGGTCATTGAGATGGCCGGGCAGGGCACTTCGCCCGGGAGCCCGTAGGAGTCCGCAGCGCTGCAAAAGTCGAGCTCCGATCCATCCCGCCCTTGGCGCACACACCGAGCGAGCTGTCCGCAGGCTTTAGTCAATGCAGTTCCTTCGCAACGCTCCGGTCGAACTCGACCTCCGCCAGCTTGGCGGCGATCCGCAATGCCAGCTCGCGCAGCTGGGTCCGATGCATAGTGCCGTGCGCTTCAAGCAAGTCCAAAATCCCGATCTCGCCCTCCTCGTAAGCGACATCCGCGATGCCGAGGAGTTCCCGGGCTCGGCTCGCAGCCTCTTGGGCATATTCCTGCGCAATCCGACGGCGTATCCGCAAAGCGTCGTGGGCCGCACGAATGTCGGCAAGAATTTCGGACTCCAGCAGCCGCCGCCCAGCGCGGGCACGATTCTCCCGGGCCTTCGCGACAGCGCGCTCCGCTTGGCCCTTAGCGAAGAGCGGCAAATCCACCGAGACGCCGACCACCGGGCCGTTCACGAAGGTTCCCCCGACCTGCGCCCGCTTCAATCCGCCGACAACCTTCGGGTTCGGGACCCGGAGCCGGTCGGCAGCTTCGGCTTCTAAGCTCCAGCGCTCCATTCGACTGGCCTCGACCGTATAGTCGCTTCGCGCCGCCAAACCGGCATCCAGCGCTTCGGCAAGCGCGGGCAGCTCAAAGCCGGGTACAAGCGAGGCGCGTACTGTCAACGACTCGGGGCGCACGTTTTCGTGCAGGAGCCCGGCGAGGCGCGCACGCTCCTGCTCGATCATCGCCTGGGCCTCGGCTGCCTCGACCTTGCGTTCCACGATCTCTTTCTCTGCGCGTAGCGTGTCGAATCTCGCCCCCTCGCCTGCCTGTTCGCGCTCACACAAGATGCGCACCAATTCCTCCAGGTCCTCCAGGCTTGCTGCAGCGGTCGCCTGCCTGCGCTGACCGTAGGCTAAGCGGTAAAAGGCCACTCTCAGGCGGGCCTCCGCTTCTCGGACGGCGTGCTCCGCTCGCAGTTCCTCCTCCCTGACTGCCGCCGACCCGACTCGCCTCAGCAGGCGTCGCCTGCCATTGATCGGGAGCGGCTGCTCAAACATCAAAAAATCAGTTCTCCCAGCACCCTCAAACATCGCGCTCACGGAGGGGTTCGGATAAGCCGTGCGCAGCGACGCCTCCGCCCGCGCGACCTGGATGCCGGCCTGCAGGTCCCGGTGGTGTCGACTATTCCGAAACAGCTCCAAAAGCCGCCGTTCCGTCAGTTCCTGGGCAGTCGCCGCTAGACCGCACAGCAATCCGAGGCTCAGGGAGAAAACTGCCCTTCGATTCATAGCGCAACCTCCCAGACCCATCCTTGGGCCGCAGGCAGGATACCAGTCCAGTGGTTTCGGGAAGGCGGCACTGAGCGTGCGAAGACCGGGTTGGCGGCGACGCATCGCCGCCAACCCGGTCTCCTGGAAGTTCGACACCACAATTCAGGATCACCAGATGGCCCTGGCCAGCAATCAACCGATCGCGCTTTTTCGGAGTGGTTGCTCTGATGATGCTGTACTGATCCAACTCCGGAGGGCGGTCCCGCTTGGGCCGATGAGTTTCGGGATCGGGAACAGCTCCGCGCCCTTCTACCAGTAGAAGCTGGTCGTTGACGCCGAACGGACCGAAGCCCTCGGTCCGCCCGCTAAGCAACCTGACGTCAATCGGCTCACTTCCTTCGCACTGCCCACAGAAAAATGCAAGCGCCTGTCGTTGTGGGATACGTAGCTGCCGCCGCTACGCACCTCATCGAATTGGAGGACTCCGCCCGAATGGACCGCGATGCAGGTGCCAACGCCGTTACGGTTCGATTCCGCTCCCCTAGCCTCAACCAGCACCCAGTGTCTGCTCTCGCTCGCGTTCCGCAGAAGACTCTGCCGGTCATCAAGGTTGTTCCTGGCCACCTCCAGAGTCCCATCGTTACTAATTTTGCCAAAAACAATCACAGGTCTGGCCGTTTTCAAACTTCCAGCCGCTCCCCCGCGTCAACACACGCATAAACTGGCCTATAGATGTTTGCTGTCTGAGACATTATTCACAAGAATGCGATTCTGCGTCTTGTGGATGGAGATATCCTTACCAAACTTGCGGCGAGATTCTCCGTCATAGAACGCACCTTGAAGCGCTAGATCGCACACTATGCTCTAGGAGGATTCGGGAATCTCCAGGACCGCAAGCGAACCGGCAGGCCGTGGAAGTGGACCACCGAACAGGCCGAGTGGACCTATGCCGTTGTCGTCGACAAACCCCCGAGCACTGCAAGCTCGAATTCGCGCTACGGACCGCACAGCGGGTTCGCTAGACCTTGCCGGACAGGTTCGGCCTCGCGCTTGGCCTCCGTACGGTGCGGCGGCTCGGGCTCTTTCCGCAGCCGCTCATAGGGCACCTCCGCCCAGAACCCTCCAAGGACGGTCGACGCTCCCCAAGGCCTAACAGTTTAGGTTTGGCCAAACCGAACGTTTCAGCCTTGCGCTGACAGAGGTGCCGTGGCGTACCCCGCATCAAGACCGCTTGGTGCGCGGGTTTCCTTGGCGTGTGCTAAGCTCGCCGTCGATGTCTTCTTGCATGTCCCATTGACCGCGCTCCCGCTGGAGGTTGCGCGTTTCGCGTGACAGCACGGGCCTAGGCTAGGAGCCGACGGCGCGACCGTGACCAGCGCACCCGATTACGTGAAGGCGGCAGTGGAGGAATCGATGACTTGCGATCTTTGGCGGAACATCCGGATCCCGAATCCATGGACGGGAGGGGGGCCGCGATGACCCGGCGGGCCGCGATCCCGCAGGGCTTGGTCGGCACGCTGGCGTGCCTCGGCGTACTTTCAGCGCAGCCGACTCCTGCCCCGCGACCGAACATCGTCCTGATCGTGGCTGACGACCTAGGCTGGAGGGATGTCGGCTTTCACGGCGCGGAGTTCCCCACGCCGCACATCGACCGGATCGCTCGGGAGGGTGTTGAGCTTGATCGGTTCTATGCCACTCCGATCTGCACCCCCACGCGCGTTGCCCTGCTGACCGGCCGATACCCGATCCGCTACGGGCTCCAGCGTGTGACGATCAAGCCTTGGACGGATCTCGGGATCCCTTCGGAAACGGAGACGCTCGCGGAAATTCTGGCTCGTGCGGGCTATCGCCGAAGGGGCGTCTTCGGCAAGTGGCACCTCGGCGAGTCGAAATCGTTCCATCCGTACGCGCAGGGATTCACGGACTTCGCGGGACACTACGGCGGAGCGATCGACTACTTCCGGCACACGCGCCTCGAGGCGCTCGACTGGCACAAGGGGGTCGAACTCGTGCGCGAGCCGGGCTACGCCACCGATCTTATCGGGGGGCATGCGGTGCGCTTTCTGCGAGAGGGCCGCTCCGGGGAGCCGTTCTTCCTTTACGTAGCCTTCAACGCGATTCATTCACCGAATCACGCGACTGCGGAACACCTGGAGCGCAACGCGGGCATCGCTCCCGAGAATCGGCGGATCAAGGCCGCGATGACCACGTCCATGGACGACCAAGTCGGGAGAATCCTTGCGGCGCTGGACGACCTCGACTTGAAGAAGAATACGTTCGTGCTGTTCTTCAGCGACAACGGCGGGGTCCCTCGCGCGGGCTCGGACAACGGTCCTCTGCGCGGACGCAAGCACACGCTGTACGAAGGCGGGATCCGCGTGGCCGCTGCCGCACGCTGGCCGGACGGCCGAATCCGTGGCGGTCGCAAGATCGCCGTTCCCGTTTCCGTCTTGGACGTTTACCCCACGATGATCGCGCTGGCCGGCACAGAGCCGGACCGGGCGGGCGGTCTGGATGGAGAGAACGTGCTCCCGATTCTGCGCGCCGAGGTCGATGCACGAAACGACTTCCGCTACCACGGCTACTTCAACGGGCAGAACATTGTCGGTAACAGCGAACTGTCGGACGCGGAGCGCTTCGAACGGAACGCCCTAATCGAGGGTCAGTGGAAGCTGGTCCGCGAGGGCCCCAACCTGGACTCGCAGCTGGGACCGCGAACGAATGCGACGCTTGAGCTATTCCGCATTACTGAAGACCCCTACGAGCGCGACAACGTGGTCGCAGCCCATCCGGAAGTGGTGTCCGACCTACTCGCCAAGATGATGCGCTTCCGGTCTCTGAAGCCGCGGGATGCGATGCCGATACCCCTCGGTCAGCCTCAGGGGTGGCATCCGCCCGCCGACTGGCGGCTTGTCCAGTGACCGTCGCGACACCAAAGTGAGAGGCTTCGATTTCATGACGAGAGCCTTGCTTCTTCCAAGCGTTTCTGCTGGTCAGCCTCGCTGCGTGCGGCGGAGCCGACCAGCCGCAACCGACCATCCTGCTCCTCAGCGTTGACGACATGAACGACTGGGTCGGTGAGCTGGGGCACGAAAGCGCCGATACGCCCAACATCGGCCGGCTGGCGAGCCGCGGTGTCCTGTTCGCCAACACGCACGCGCCATCCCTGAAGTGCAATCCCTCGCGAACCGCGATTCTGGCAGGCCTGCGCCCGTCGACTACGGGCATATATGGCAACGGCGGGTGGTGGGAGCCGAACTTCCCCGAAGCCGCGATGCTGCCCCGCTACTTCAAGGACAACAGCTACTACTAACCGAGCCAAGAGTCGTATCGAAGAAATCTACTCTCCACTTGCCATGGTCGGTCCGCTTAGGGTGCATCATTGGCATGGATATTCCAACCATTTTTTCCTTCCTAAGACTTGCAAGAGACCGGAAGCGCAAGGTTCGCAAGAATGCGATTCTGCGTCTCCTGGATGGAGAGCGCATAGCCGAAGTTGCGGCGAGGCTTTCCGTCGCAACACGCACCTTGAAGCGCTGGATCGCACGCTACGCTCCGGAAGGCTGCGGGTGTCTCCGGGATCGCCAGCGAACCGGCAGGCCGCGTGGGTCTAGGCCGCTGTCGGACCCAAAACCCCTGGGCCTGGCCAGTTCGAGTGCGTGCTGGGGACCGCGCAGCGGGTCAGCCAGGGCTTGGCCGGACAGGTGGGGCCTCGCGCTCGGCCTCCGCCCGGGGCGGCGGATCCTGCGGCGGCTCGGGCTCGCTCCCCAGCGACCCTAGAATCGGGCCGGCCGGTACCGTCCCGGCCCCGAGCGGTGCTAGCAGGAGTTCCCCGGGATCGCCCAGTGCGCCGAGGAGTTGGGAGCAACGATCGTCTTCGCGGACGAGGCCGGCCTCGATTCGCACTGCGTTCAGGAAAGGACTTGGGGAGTGCGAAGCCGGACGCCCGTCGTGCGCGGGGCCGACGCACGGTTCCGCCCGCACATGCCGGCCGCGATCAGCCCAGACAGCGGGGCCCAGTACACGCTGCCCGAGGGCCGGGCCATCGCAGGGATATGCCGGGAATTCCTGAAAAAAGACCGCCCGGGAGATTCCCGATTCCCACACAGGTGCTGCCGGTCGTGGACCGCTGCAGCATTCACACGGCAGTCGCGATTCGAGAGTGGGTGGCGGAGAACGAGGCGGAGATCAAGCTCCATTATCAGCCGGTCTACTCGCCGAAAGGAAATCCGGTGGAACTGCTGCGGGTGGTGGTCGAGCACAAAGTAAGTCACTTTGTCAGCAAGACGAAGGCGCAGATTCTCTCCAGTTTGGAAGCTGAATTGCAATCTCTGGAAAAGTCACAGAGATGAGTAAGTTCGTTCTTTCATGAAGTAGACTCCAAGTATATTCCTACCTGAATTCTTGGAACTCGCCTTTTGCTCAGTTCAGTATACAAGGGCGGCCTAGGATGCGCTCTGTCGCGAGATCCGGGAACCCGGTCATACCTATATCACTGACGATGTCACCGACCACCGGGCGATGGACAGGAGTTCGAGCGGACTCAGGATTTTCACAGAAATCTCGAGGTTGCAATCCGGAAAACGCAGGCGGTTTACCTTTAGCTAATGTTTAAAAAATGGTCTGTCATTTTGCTGATTTGGGCGGTATTTCGAGGGGCGCATCTCTGTATGCTATTAATTGCAAAGAATCCGGATTCGGCTGTGCGCGATGTAGTGCCAGAATCGCATCGGTATGGTTCTCTGGACCGGGTCCGTCCGCTAGCGTGGGCGTAGGTTCGTGCGACGCACCCAGACCCGGCGGACCGAGGCCGGACGGCTTTACTTTTTCCATCGCGTCGTCCGCACCGTCCGGCAGCGCACGCTGCTCCATCTCGGAAGACACTGCGCCAGCTCCCAGGTGCCATGGCCGCTGCTCTGCACCCGGCTCGACGCCATCCCGGCTGGCCAGGCCCCCCTGGTCGCCGAGGGCTCCGACCGCCGTCGAACACGAAGCGCAGCGGGGGACGAGCCGGCCGCCGATGCGCCGGCTGGGCAAGTCGGCTTGCTGCGCCTGGCCCGTCCCCGGAGCGTCGGGGTGGAGCCGGGGGGTCTGGGGGCGATGGAGCCTTGGGGGCTGCCGGCCCTGCTGGCCGATGGGAGCGTCCACGGTGCGCGGCGGCGGTCGGAGCCCTCGTCGGGCGTCTGGCGCAGCCGGCCTCGGAGCGTGCGACGCACCGCTGGCTGCAAGCGCACAGCGGTCGCGGGGCATGGCTGGGCACCGCCTGCGAGACGGTCCGCACGAGGCAGCTCCACCGCGCCTCGGACGCGTTGGGGCAGCCTCGCGAGGCGATCGAGGCGCACCTGTTCGACCGGCAGCCGACCGTGCCCCTCTACGAAGCGCACAACAGCCTCCTGGACATCGGCGATCTGGCACCGCCACAGGCGCTTGGCCAAAAAAGGCGGTGGAGCGGAGATTCTCGATACGCGGGTCCAACAAGGCTCGAGCTATTCATCCCCTGCCGAAACGGGGCGGGACAGCCAAGCCCCCGTGCAAAAACCCCCCGCTGGTCCTATTCTTTTCACAAAACTGAACCCAGAGGCAGGCCCTCGCGACACCATCAGCAACCCTCGAACCGAATGCCATTGCTTTTTCCGCCAGGAGATGGTAGGATGTGCGTGCCGATTGGATCAGCGGACTCGCAAAGCAGTGACGACAGCCCGCTATCCAAAGCCCACGAGGCGCTGACAAGCCCCGTGGACCGCTAAGCTGCGAGGAAGAAAACGCAGTATGAGCAGCTTCTCGTCACGAGTAGCTTTGGTCGTAGTGGCTCTAGCTCCGCTGGCACTGCTGGGTGCCAGCGCCGATGTCAATTACTCCCGCGATATTCGGCCGATTCTCTCTGAGAGATGTTTTCGTTGCCATGGCCCCGACGAGGAGGTCCGGGCAAACGGACTGCGACTCGACGAATACGCCGGGGCCGTTGGGGTGCGGGAAGGCAAGAGGGCGATTGCACCAGGGTCTCCTGGGGCGAGCGAGCTGATTGCGCGGATTAAGACGGACGATCCGGTGCGCAGGATGCCGCTCGGAGGCGACCGTCTCACAGAAGGGCAGATCAAATTATTGGAAGCGTGGATATCCTCGGGCGCGAAATACGAGCGCCACTGGGCCTACGAGAAACCCGAACGTCCGCAACTGCCTCCGGTTTCTGATGCAGGATGGGCGCGCAATCCGATCGACCGTTTCATCTTGAACAAGCTAGACGCAGCGGGACTCAAGCATTCCAGCGGCGCCGAGCCCGCTGTGTTGATGCGGCGACTTTATCTTGACTTGATCGGGATTCCGCCGTCACCCGAGCAGATCGACGACTTCCTCGCGAGTCCAACTGACGAGGCTTACCGAACCAAGGTGGAGGAGTTGCTCGGATCGCCGCAATACGGCGAGCACTGGGCGCGGCACTGGCTCGACCTCGCCCGCTATGCCGACTCCAACGGGTATCAGCACGATGACCTACGCGAGATTTGGCCTTACCGAGACTGGGTCATTCGGGCATTCAACGACGATTTGCCGTTTGACCAGTTCACGGTCGAGCAATTGGCGGGGGATCTTCTCGAGGAGCCGTCCCTAGAACAGCTCATTGCAACCGGCTTCAACCGCAACACGCCGATGAACGGGTCAGGTGGATCGAAAATCGACGAGGTTCGCAACACGATGCTGGTCGACCGAGTTAACACGACCGCGACGGTTTGGCTGGGGGCCACGCTTGGCTGCGCACAATGCCACACGCACAAGTACGACCCTTTCACGATCGAGGAATACTATCGCTTCTACGCGTACTTCGCCCGCGGTGTCGACGAAACGGTGTTGCGCGGTGGGGGCAATACACGCAAGTACTATGTCGGCGCGCAGATCCAGCTGCCTGTTTCACGTGCGGCAACAATCGCAATACTCCGCCGTGAAGGCTCAGCACGAGTACCTCAAGATGTTGATCGACCAAGCGGTGTTCGAGGCGATCGCGGATTTGCCGAAGTGGGTGGAGCAGCAGGCGACCCAATCGTGACCTACGCCCGAACGTCATCAGCGCCCTTGCGAAGCCGGTAGAAGAGCGCCACAGAGTCGGATGACAACGCAATTCAGGACGCTTTCATCGAGACGCGACCTGAAGTTGTCCGAGCCGCGCAAAGAACTGGAGAAGCTTACCAAACGGATGAAGGCTCTGGCACCGACGAAGACGCTGATCATGGCCGATAAGCCAGGCCCGGTGCAGAGCTATCTGCTCAAGCGCGGCCAGATCGGCTCCCGTGGCAAACAGGTCGAGCCCGGAACGCCCGCGGCGCTGCACGCGCTCGACCCGGGTCTGCCACGTAATCGTCTGGGGTTGGCGAATTGGATCACCTCACCCGAAAACCCGCTAACGGCGCGGGTGACCGTCAATCGGCTTTGGGCTGAGGTGTTTGGTCGCGGAATCGTCGCTTCGGCTGAGGACTTCGGACGGCATGGGAGAAGCCCCGACTCATCCGGAGTTACTCGATTGGCTTGCGGTGGAGTTCGTCGAGGGAGGCTGGTCGATCAAGAACATCGTTCGTTTGATCGTGACTTCGGCGACCTATCGACAGAGCTCGCGCGGATCAGCCGAGCTGCTGGAGCGAGACCCGGACAACACGCTCCTAGCGTTGGGGCCGCGATTCCGTCTACCGGCTGAAGCGATCCGGGACTCGCTGCTGGCGGCAAGCGGCTTGTTGTCGCTCAAAATGGGCGGGCCCCCCGTTTATCCGGCACAGCCGGAAGGGCTATGGCGGGAGATCAGCGGCGTAGCGGACCGCAATTACCCAACGTCAGAAGGGGCGGACCGGCACCGTCGCGGGATTTACACGATCCTTCGGCGGGGAGCGCCCTACCCCAGCTTCACCTCATTCGACGCTTCTCCTCGAGAAGCTTGCGTCGCCATGCGGGCCCGCTCCAACTCGCCGCTCCAAGCCTTGACTCTGCTAAACGACCCTGCCTACGTCGAGGCCGCCGAAGCCCTGGCACAGCTCGTCCTGGACTCGCCGGCGGCGTCTGACAGGGACCGGGCTCGTCTACGCCTTCAGGCGTACGGCGACCCGGGCGCCCAGCGCGGTCGAACTTCTGGAGCTCACTCGCCTACTCAACGAGTTCCGTAGAATGTCGGAGAATGAGTCGGAAGCTTGGGTTTCACTAGCGCGAGTCCTATTGAACCTGGACGAAACCATCACAAAAAGCTGATGTCGATGGAGCTTCAACGTCGAGCATTCCTGCGGTTTGGTGCCGTCGGCCTCGGCCCGATCGCCCTGCAGTCGCTGCTCACGGCGGATGACGGCGCAGCCGTTGAGCCGCAGCTCGTCCCCAGGGCGAAGCACATCATCTTCTTGCACATGCTCGGCGGTCCGTCGCAGGTCGATTTGCTCGACCCTAAGCCGATGCTTGCGAAATTCGCGGGCAAGCCCATGCCCGACAGCCTCTTGAAGGGCAAGCAGTTCGCCTTTGTGCCCAAGGGCGCGGGGGCTCTAGCCTCGCCGTACAAGTTCGCGCAGTACGGTGAGTCCGGCGCTTGGTTCTCTGAGCTCACGCCTCACTTGGCAGAGCGCGCGGATGATTTGACCGTCGTCCGCTCGATGCAGACCGACGAGTTCAACCACGGCGCCGGCGAGCTCTTCCTCCATACAGGCTTCGGGACGCCTTGGGAGGCCGACGTTCGGCTCGTGGGTCTCCTACGGCCTAGGCTCGCTCAGCGATAGCCTGCCGACCTTCGTCGTGATGGCGACCGGGCCCAATACCGCCGGCAACAGCGCCTGGGGAAACGGCTTCTTGCCCAGCGTCCACCAAGGCGTCAAGCTCCGCTCCGGAGCGGAACCGTTCCACTACCTTGCCAACCCGGCCGGAGTTGATCGAGACCGCCAACGACAAGTGATCGACGGGGTGTCCGCTCTCAACCGACTGGCTCACGAGCGCTATGGGGACCCCGAGATCGCCACCCGGATTGCACAGTACGAGATGGGCGTTCCGGCTACAGGCGTCTGGCCCGGAGCTGATGCAAATCGAGAACGAGCCGCAGCCCGTGCTCGAGGCTTATGGGGGCGACGCCAGGCGGCACCAGTTACGCTAACATGTGCCTGCTCGCACGGAGGATGGTTGAGCGAGGCGTGCGATTCGTGCAGATCATGATGGCCGGGTGGGACCACCACAGCGGCATCTACCGGCCAGGCGGACTGCCACGCTCTTGTCGCAACATGGACCGCCCGACTAGCGCTCTGATCGACGACTTGAAGCAACGCGGCTTGCTCGACGACACCTTGGTCATCTGGACAGGGGAGTTCGGCCGCACGCCGATGGTCCAGGCCATCTCCCCGCAAGGCTTCACGCAAGAACCCGGGCGCGATCACCATAAGGACGGGTTCTCGCTGATCCTGGCTGGCGGCGGCATCCGGCCGGGTCTGACCTATGGAGCGACCGACGATTTCGGATTCGAGCCAGCGGAAAACCCCGTGCATATTCATGATCTCCACGCGACCGCCCTCTATTTGCTTGGAGTCGACCACACGAAGCTGACGTTCAAGCACCAAGGACGAAACTTCCGGCTCACCGACGTTCACGGACGGGTCGTCAAAGAGCTGTTAGTGTAGAGTCGCATAGCCGTGAAGAAGAACGCCATTCTGACCCGAAGGGGCTTTCTCGCCAGCACTGCCTGCGCCTTGCCCCTAAGGCCCGCTTCCTCCGAAACCATTTGGCGACCCTTGTTTGACGGCAGGACTCTTGACGGCTGGCGCACGGTTCATCGGCTACCCGTAGCTAGGTATCCGGGCGGGCGGTCTCCGGCAAAGGATTCCCCGCAGTACCAGAAGGCCCTTCGGAGCAAAGGCGACTGGCAAGTCGTCGATGGAGCCATCACGGGCGGCCAAGAGCCGCCAGGGTCCGGCGTCGGCGGCTACTTGATCACCAATGAGAAGTTCGCCGATTTCGAGCTCAGCCTCGAGGCGAATCCCGATTGGGGTGTCGACACCGGATTCCTGATTCGCGCAACGGGCATCGGAAGCCAAGGCTTTCAAGTCCTTGTGGATCACCGCCAAGGCGGCAACATCGGTTCCTTCTACGGCAACGGCATCGGCGGTTTCAATACCCGCCAGTTCGGGTTCGAGGCGAAGAAGGACTCGAGCGGCAAGGTCGTCGGCATGACGCCGGTCGCCTACCGAGACCTGAGTCCTCAGCCCGATCCGGGCAAGAGCGAGGCGACTTGGTCGGCTGGGCCCGAAGCGTTCTTCGAGACTTGGCGTTTCGGTGAATGGAACGAAATCCGCGTCCGATGCGAAGGACGCTCACCTACGCTCGCTACGTGGATCAACGGCGAGAAGATGGCTTCCCTCGACACGGCGAATATGCAAGCGGAGGGCTACGATGCCGAGGCCGTTGCGACGCTCCTCGGCCGCGCCGGTCACATCGCGTTGGAAGTCCACCACAGCGGACAAAGCGACCGCCTAGGCGAGCAGCGCTGGCTCCCGGGCAGAGTCTGTCGCTGGCGAGGGATCCGCGTGAGGGAACTCTGAGACCCACAAGAGGCCTGCACCTCATCAAGTCCACAGCCCTGCGCCCAATCCGCGAACAGCCAGGGGCCTTGTGCAAGCCAGCCGATTGACCCTACGGCGGATTCTTCGATCGGAGCGGTCCCTCAGCCGTGGCGAGCGCACGGGCGATTATGGTGCCGCTTCAGGACCCAGGAAAGCGCCGTCTAGAGCGAAGCTGGCACGGGGCCGGCTTTTTTGTCGAACGATATCTTCGTCTTTGAAGAAGAAAACCTTGCAGTCATCCTTTGCCGCACTTGTTGTGAAATCCGATTCGCTGCGAAACGCACCCCCCGCCTCACCGGCTTCGAGAGACACCCACCCCCTCCCCGCAAGAAGCAGATGCTCCACACGGGGTAGGTTCCAGCCGTGCGAACGCCGCAGAGTCTTCAGCAATAGCGATTAACTGACCTCGCCCCCAGGGCGCTCCGTACCGCGGTTCAGGATCTCGAGGCATTCTCGATACGCATACAGGCGGCGGCGCTTCCTCCCGGTGGTTTCGCGGACAATGCCGAGTTTTTCCAGCGTCCGGAGGGCTCGGTTTGCCGTCGCCGGGGTGATTTCTGCCTCGCTGGCCAGCCATCCGCCCGTCGCTACAGGGCGCTGGGCCAATGCGGCGTGAACCCGAAGAGCCGATCCCACAGCCTTACCTTGGGAACGAATCAGTCCGCGATCCTTCTCGGCCTGGGCCAAGAGGTCCTGGGCAGTCGCCACGGCCTGCTTAGCGGTTGCAATCACGGCGTCTGCGAAGAAGTCGAGCCAAGACTCCCAGTCCCCAGTTCTGCGAACATCGTTCAGCAACTCGTAGTAGCGCTGACGGTGGGCCTTGAAGTAGAGACTGAGATACAGTACCGGCTCCCGCAGCACCCCCTCGCTGCAGAGCAACAGCGTGATCAGAAGGCGGCCGAGGCGCCCATTGCCATCCAAGAAGGGATGGATCGTTTCGAACTGCACATGCGCCAAGGCAGCCTTGAGCAGGACGGGCGTTGGTTCCGGCTGCCCGTGCAGGAAAAGTTCCAGATCCCCCATGCATTCCATGACCAAGTTCTGCGGAGGGGGGACGAATGCGGCGTTGCCGGGACGGGAGCCGCCGATCCAGTTTTGGCTCCTCCGGAACTCGCCGGGGTCTTGAAACCGTCCGCCGCCCCTCGGCCAGCAGCACCCCATGGACCTCTCGAATGAGCCGCAGGGACAAAGGGAATCCCCTCCTCGAGGAGCTTCAGACCGTGGTGCATCGCGGCCACATAGTTGCTAACCTCGCGGACATCGTCCAGCGGGATACCGGGGGCTTCGCCGGCTTCATGGGCCAGAAGGTCCGCCAACGACGACTGGGTTCCCTCAATCATGGACGAGAGTACGGCTTCCTTGCGGATGTACAGGTACAGAAACAGTGACGTATTGGGCAAGATGGTGACAATGCCGTCCAAGCGCCCTAGTTCCATGTGCGCTCTGTCAAACTTCTTGCGGAGTCCGGCGGTCCATTCGATAGGCGGCAGCGGCGGCAGCGGAGCGGGGACGAACGCCCGCACCCGCTCGTCCGCCGCAGACACGGTTAGGTATCGTCCTTGGAGGTCGCGGATCACGGGTCGACTACGATCAATTCTACAATAAGGATCCTCCTTATTGTAGAATTGCGCCCAAGTTGAAACAAGCAGCTGATCCATCAGCTGTACTAGGCGCTCCACTTAGCCTCATTCTTCACACTCCGCCCGCCTAAAAGCCCGTTGAAGTAGTCCGGCTTCGGTGTCGGCCTGGATGGCGAGGCAGGCGGGCCTCAGGCGGCACCCAGCGCCGCTGGCCAGACGAGTTGGGGACGGCCGGCCCCGGGCGGGGCTCCAGGCTCGCAGCAGCCCATGCCGGGCCGCCTGGAGGGCTTTGCGGAGCCCCTTGGAGACGCCCACGGGTGCGGGGCGGCGATCCTGCAGGCTCCGGGGCGCACCTCTCCCGGCAGCGACCGCAGCAACACCCCAGGTGGAACCCGCAAGCAGGCCCCAGCAGCCGCTGGCAGAGGTTGTCCGCCCCCTCAGGCCCACTCGCCGCAGCCCCCGGAGCGGTCCCAAGGGACCTCAACCGCTCCCCCAACTCCTCCCGGGTCTCCAGACCCCCCTGGTCGGTGGCCTGCAGCGTGAGCCCCACCAACACCGGAGCCACCGGAGGCTCCCCCGCGCTGTGCGACAGCGTCTGCGGCTGCCGGTCGCCAGCGAGCAGCTCCTGCTGGGTCCGCGGCTTCACCCCGGAGTGCTGTTCCAACGGCACCCCGAACGCCTCACAATCCTGCAGCGTGTTCAGCGCCGCGGTGGTTTCCGGCACCGTCACGTCCACGCCCACCGGGACACCCTGCGCCAGCCCGGCCGCGCGCAGCCGGCGCAGGTGGGTCCCCAGCTCGGACGAACCCAGGTGCGCACACCCCGCACACGCCTCCAGCACCAGCAACCGGGGGTTGCGCACTACCAAGTGCAGTCCCCGGAACGGCAACTCCCGGGACCAGCCCAACCACCTCTCGTGCGGCTGCTACTTGAACACGCCCGTCCCAGCCCCCCAGACCAACTACATCCCGCGCCATTCGGTGCCGGAGCGCAGGCCGCGCCCTGCACACTGCTGGAAACCGAGACTAACCAGCAATCGAGGCAATCAACCAGCCCCTGCGCTTCACTCCTGCACGGCCTGCCTCCTAAGCTGGCGGCCTTTTCGCCCAGATTGTCAGCCGAAGCTCATGATCAAATAATTCATACACCGGTAGTCGCCCCGAATGCTGTAAGCTAGCTCTCAGAATCCTTTGCACACCCTCTCCCCGAGATTCAATGAACGCTTTTCTGAATCGGCGGCTGTTGATTTTTGACAAAAATCGAACTAGTAACGCGTTTCTAGTATTTACACGATATCGCATGTTTTGAGTTGTGAGTGTGTTTAGTAGTGCTCCCGGGCTATAAAGCTCTAACCTGTCAGAGAAAAGAAATAACCGTATCTTCGCTCCCCGCATAGAATAATCTCGATGGACAACAGCATTCACAATCGCCTCGTGAACTGCATGAATGTCGTACTGGGGATAGTCAATCCGTCCGACAGGCTTACGTGCAGGCTTCAACATAAAACGCTGAATGAATGCTTCCGCATCGTCAATCTGCCTTCCTACATTGCCCCGAATCTGATCGGAATAGACCAAGTGAGGGGACCAAAGGTCCACTCCAGAATAGACGGCAGCCTCGATGAACGCAGAAGGCAAATGCTTTTCGGGTGACTCTCCGAAGGCAAGCAACCCCGCCACAGTTGGACGCTCGACACCGTTGGAATCCAGATCCAGAACTTGAATATTTCGCAAAATATCTTGTTCAGAACTTTCCAGTTCAGTGTTTACAAAGAATGATTCAAGCCGTCGCATATCCAGGTCTCGACCAGTGGCCGACGGCACGCGCTGCTCATCGAAAACAAATGTGCGCTCGCGCTCTTGCATAAGTCGCGCTAGTTCACGGGTTGTCAGCTCTTGTTTACTGGAACCAATCCGCAAGTAGTATCGGCCACCGGTCGTCCGGTGGACATAAAGACCTGGCCCAACACCCACTACGACAACAGTCCCCAAGTTACCGCCTGCAGTAGGAAGACTAAAACTCCGCAATCTCGGGCGAATTGGTGGATCGCAGTTCTGGGTGGCGATGTTCACAATCCACCGCTCGACCTCAGCAAGCCTCTCTATTGGTATACCCTTCACAACCCCCTCATCGGATATACCCAGAATAATTGCTCCTCCGTCCGTGTTGGCGAACGCGACCAATCCCTCTGCAATCGCTTCGGCATTAGGCGATCTCACTCCACTTGCACCGAACCTCAGCTCTTTGAACTCTGCCGCCGAGTCTTCCCCGGCACTGATTGCATTGGTGACATCCTCAATCGTTTCAAACATGACAGACCACCTCAATATCCGTATCGCTCGCGTCGCAGCCTGAACGCCTCCTGGCTTCCCTCCATGGTCAAGCTTACCATGTCCTTCACGTGAAGCTGGTCAATACTACCGCTCGTCACCACCCGGCCCTTCGTATCAGTAACTCCAAGACCAAGAATCAACTCAGCATCGCCGTTCACCGGGATGTTCGAATTGTGTGTCGCTACGATAGTCTGACGCGAAAACTTCCGGTTTCGCAACAATTTTACAACGGCCTGACAAACGCATTGATTGTCTAAATCGTCTTCCGGTTGATCAATAATGATGGGCTGCTGGCCGGACGCAAGCAATAGGCTGAGAATCGCTGTGTTTCGCTGACCAACAGAACTCGTCTCGATTGGCTTAAACGAACCATCGGCACCACGAATAAATGCCTGAACCTTGTCTTCCGGCAAGAATCGTTCCATTTCGTCAAGTCAAACTGGTCAGGACGAGTAAGAGCTCGTAGCAAATGGCCGGTCAATGCATCACATCCAGGAAGTGCCACAACCCTGGAAGTCGCGGCATCGATTGCCCGACCTAAAACTTGAGTAGTCTCGATATCTTCCCGAAAAGCATCAACTAGTGCAAAAATTCGATCAGGAATTCCACACTCGCTAAAAAACACGTAATGTACGGTGGTGCCAAGCGCACATTTAGTTTAGCACAAAATGCTGGCTGGCTCGTTGAACAGAAGAGCTGCGCTTCAAAGCGGCGCATGGGAGCTTTGACGTGTGCCGCCTAGGAGCCCGCTGAAGTAGTCCGGCTTCGGGGTCGGTTTGGTCGGTTGGGTAGGCGGACCTCAGGCGTGTTGATCCCCGACAGCGACCGCAGCAGCCCCCCAACGCCGCTTTTAGCGGCCCTCGCCCGCCGCCGCTTCAACGCCCGGCCCGCCGGCTCCTCACTACCGGCCGCTGGGCTAGCCCTTGTCCGCCACCACCGTCTGCGGGCACCCCCCTAGCGTCTCCGCCGCCGCCAGCGGCCCCGCCAGGGGCACCGGGTCCCCTTGGTCGGACGCCCGCAGCATCAGCCCCACCCCCGCCCCGCGGGCTCGGCCAGTGCCCTCTGTCCGGGGCTCCGTTTTGGCGCTGCGCCACCCGTGCATCCGGAGCCACCGGAGGCTCCCCCGTGCTGTGTGACAGCGTCTGCGGCTGGAGTGGCGGCTTCACCCCAGAGGCCTGGGCCAACCGCTCCCCGAACGACTCACAGCCCTGCTGCGGGTCCTGGTGCTGCAGCGGATGCAGCGCCGCGTGGGTCTCCCGCACCGTGGCGTCCACGCCCCCGGGACGCCCTGCGCCAGCTTCAGCCGTACGTAGCCGCTCCCCCACCCACGCACACACTTGGCGGTACATCAGGGTCCGGCGGGGACTCGCTCAGGACGGAACCCGGCAACCGGCGCAGCAGGGCGCTACCCCGCGCGGGCTCAAAGCCCAGCAGCAGCAACCGAAAGCAGACCCCAGGGGCCACAAGGGCCGCCCGCAGGGGCTTTTGGAGAACTCCCGGCAGAGGTCCTCGACTAAGGCGTCGAACCCGGCTGCCTCCAGCCCCGTGCGGAGCCGCTCGCAGAACAGCAGGGTCAGGGCCCGGAGCAGATCTGAGGGGTTCCAGGCAGGTGCCTGCCTGCGGCTGCTGGCATTGGCCCAGCGCTAGGGAACCTAGATGCGCAAACCGAGGGGCGCAATCCAAGCGTCAACCTTCCGGTAGAACGATTTCCACAAAAACTAGACGGATTTTTCAACAAGCTCCTAAGGCCGCCCTGCCGGGGGGGGGGGACGGCCGAACCGCGCGGCCGAGCGCAGACAGCTCGAAACCCTATAATCGCCAAATGCCAATCCTGACCACGGTCGTCGGAAGCTACCCGATCCCCCAGTGGCTCTACGGCGACATGTCTAGCGGCACGCTCAGGGACGCGATCTCCGTGGTCCTGCACACGCAAGAACTCGCCGGCATCGACCTGGTCGCCGACGGGGAGCTGAACCGCTTCGACCCGTCGCACCCCGAAACCAACGGGATGATCGACTACTTCGTCAGTCAGTTCTCTGGGGTCCGGACGCGATACTCGGTTAGCGATCTGGATGCTTTCCAGGCAGACCAAGGGATGGCATTCCGGGCCGCCCCCGCCGGCATCGTGACCGGGCCGATCAGAGAGGGCCTGCTCAACCTTCCGGCGGACTACGCCCTAGTGCGCAACCTGACCGCCAAACCCTTGAAGTTCACCTGCACCGGCCCCCACATGCTGTCCAAGACGCTGACCGACCGGCACTACGGCAGCCAGGAAGACCTCTGCATGGCGGTGGCGGAAGTGCTGCGGAAGCAACTGGAGCGAGTCCCGGCAGACGTGGTGCAACTCGACGAAGCCAACATCACCGGACATGCGGAGGAATGGGAGTGGGCGGCGGCCGCGCTCAACCATGCTCTCGACGGCGTCCGCGGCCCCAAGGGCGTCCATCTCTGCTTCGGCAACTACGGCGGGCAGCAGATCCAGTCGGGAGTCTGGCGAGAACTGTTGCCCTACCTCAACGCACTACGGTGCGACTTCCTGCTGCTCGAGTTCGCCCGCAGGGGATACGCAGAACTCGAGCATTTGCGAGACCTCAACCCCAGCACACGGCTCGGATTGAGCGTAGTGGACATCAAGGACAACGAGGTGGAGGGCGCAGACCTGATCGCCGACCGGATCGAGCACGCCGCAAAGGTGCTAGGCGAGGAGCGGATCCAGTACGTCAACCCCGATTGCGGATTCTGGATGCTGTCCAGAAGCGTCGCAGACCGGAAGATGCGGGCTCTCGTTGCAGGGCGGGATCTATTCCAAGGGGCCCGCTCGGCGTAGACGCCACCGGTAACGGACGACGCGTCGGCAGCCCGAGGCCGCATCTCGGCAGCACAGTGTCTCGGGTCGCCTACGAAAGCGTCCGTATCCCGCGTTCCGCAGGCGGACGGCTGCTCTGCGCCTGAACGCCCAGTCCATCAGCCCAAATTTTGCCGTAACCCCCAAGTGCGTCCGCCCGTCCGATGCGGAGTCCCGCGCAGACGCACCGATCCGGGTCCTAGCCTAGAGGGCCGCATCCGGGGCGTCGAGTGTTGCGAAGCATCACGGGTCGTCAGCCCGCGGGTCTCCGGCAACTGCTTGAACAACTGGATGATGCGGTTCGCCGCCGGCCAGGCGCGATCATCCTCACCGATCGCGATGATCCGGTAGTCGAACCGGAACTTCTGCTCGACGGCATCCTTGTACACCAGCCGGTAGGCCACCGGGCCAAAGATCGACTCGTCCGACATGCTCATGACGACAGTAGTCTATGGTTATACCCGGACGGCAACGGACGCCAGCGGACAAAATATGAGCGGCGTCCGTGCGACCGCCACAGAATCCCATCAAGTCAAGTGTCTACAATAGATTATGAACTGCTGTCCGCCGATGTTCCCCGTGCTGTATCCCTCAATACGAACAAGACTGCACGGCACCTCTAACACCGGCTGCGGATGGATCCGGAAACGGCGCGCCGACCGGCTTGGCCGATTTGTCTTTGCGCAATCCGCACAACTGATCTGATCGCTCGTGTGATCTCGCGTTCGACCGGCTTCGAGCCGAGCGCCAGGGATGCGTAGCCGCCAGCGCCTGCGAACGGCCCGCACGGAGGCCGCGGCCCGGAAGCTACCACGAAACTGCCGGTCCTATCAACGGTGCGCAGCGGGCACCGCGCACGACTATTGCCGACTCGTCCCGGCTCTGCGGGCGGCCAGCAGGAAGTACATTGCATACAGGCGGTTCGGATAACGATAGCCGCCCCGAACGCCGGGGTCAGGCTCCAAGGCTCCCAATTTCTTCATGCGCTGCAGGAAGTTGTCCAGGACCTTTCTTTCCGCGTCCGTCAGATACTCCAGGAGATCCGCTCTCCGGAAGCGCATTTCCAGTGTTTTCTGCTCGTTGATCTTCCGAAGAATCGAGAGATAGTACTTGCTATAAATTGCTTCGACGATCTGCGGCGCAAGGAACTTTCGTCCGATCACTTCTGCTGCGGCAACGATACCTCCCATGGTGTCGTGTGGTCCGATCTCCGGAGCCGAGGCGGTGCGCCAGACGGCGTCGCCGATCTCATGCGCCAGAACGGGCAATCCGCCCGTAAACGAAACTAGGCGCTGCACGTCGTCCGCGGAGATTGTCGCATTGCCGGCCTGAAATGATTGCCGATAGAAATCTGCAACCTCGCTGTCCGACCACGGCGCGATATCGATCAAGTCGAAGACGCGCGCCAGGGACGGTTGCTTCGCCACCAGTTCCCGCCGCCTTTCTGCAAGGCCAACCACGATGACGCAGAGCCTCGTCGTCTCGGGGAATGTGGTGATCTCGTCCACGAAGCTCTTGAGCCAGTTGGCGAACCGTTCGGAACTCGCAAGACCGTTGATGTCGTCAAGAATCAGCAGGATGGATTTCCTGCCCGCCGTTTCCGCCAGTTGCCGGATCGATGACGCGAAGTTGCGTTCCATGGATGCCAGGTCACCGCTGCGGAGATTCAGCTCCAGCGAGATACCGAACAGGCCGACCTTGCGGACGCGATCGCCGAAGAACTCCAGCGTCTGCTGGTGCCACGGCCTCGAGACACTCTGCTTCAGGAGGCTGTTGAATGTCTGGCGCAGCATCTCTCCTAGTAGTATGATTCCAAAATAACATGTCAATAGACAGGGTGTCCTAGGCGACGGAGACCTCGTCCATCTTGTAAGTCCAGCGGTACGCCACGGGATCCTCGTTGACACGGTCGATGTACGCCTCGATCCGCAGCTTGAGTTCTTCCTGGGTCGCGACCCGGATCTCCCTGAGCAGGGTGCGCGTCAGCTTTGAGAAGAACGATTCGACCAGGTTCAACCACGATCCGTGCTTGGGCGTGAACACGAACTCGAAGCGGTTGGCGACGGTCGCCGGATACGCCCGCGTCTCCTGCGACGTGTGCGCGGAGTGATTGTCGAGCACGACCCGGATCGGAATCCCCGGGGGATAGGCGCCGTCCAGTTGCTGCAAGAACTCCACGAACTCGCGGCTGCGGTGGCGCTCCACGACGGCCCGGTGGATGTGCCCGGTGAGCAGGTCCAAGCCCGCCCTCAGCGTCAGCGTGCCGAGCCGCTTGTATTCATAGTCGCGCCCGGGCGAAGCGTGCTGGCCGGGCTTGGGCGCCAGGTCGGGAGCGACCCCGGCGAGGGCTGGGATGCCCGGCTTCTCGTCGTAGGAGACCCAGGCCGTGAGCGCGGTTTCGCCGGCCTCGGCGCCGGCCTCGCGGAAGACCTGCACCTGCTTGTAGAGCAGCAGGACCTGCTCCATCTTGGGCTCGAAATCCGGATCGCGCCGCTCCAGGTAGCACCGGACCTTGTGCGGGCGCAAGCGGTGGGCCCGCAGCAGCTTGCAGACGGTGCCGCGCCCGACGCGGGCCAAGCTGGGATGGCCCGCGGCGACGCAGCGCTCCCGCGCATGGCGGGCCAGGAGCCGCAAGGTCCAGAGTTCCTCGGGATAGCCGCATGCCCGGGGCTTGGCGCAGGCGACCGCCACGAGCCACGCCCGGGCTGCGGTCGGGATCCGCGCCGGGCGACCCGGCCGGGCCCAGTCCTCCAGGGCGGCTGCGGCCCCCAGCTGCAAGCCCTTGTCGACGCAGCGTTCGATCTGGGGGCGGTTCGTGCGGAGCGTGCGGGCGAGGGCCGAGACCGACGCGCCGGCGGCGTAGCCGAGCAGGATCTTGGCACGCTCGACGCGCCGGGCCGGCTCGGTGCGGGAGCGGGAGACGGTCTCGAGCGTGGCCCGCGCCGCGGGGCTCAGGATCAAATCGGGGCGTTGCTTCCGGAAGGGCATGGCACCGTGGGGAGCCCCTGCGGGCAACCCTGCAACCAGCCTAGCTCAACCTCAAACCTATTGCAATATTATTTTGGAATCGTACTACTAGGTCCTGAACACCACCCAAGAAAACGTGGCATCCCATGGCATTGTTGTCTTTTTCCACCAAGCGGCGGACGAAAGCAGCCAGAGAACTCTTGCCGATCCCCCGTTCGCCGGTGACGAAACCGATCTGAAAGCGCCCCTGAGAGCTGGTGGCAACCATGCTCCGCAGGCGCACTATCTCGGCTGCCCGCCCGACGAAGAACTCGACGGGCACAGGCTGGCCTGGAGTGAATGGACTGGACTCAGGATTCAATGCTCCACCTCTATTAGGTGGTCCCCGGCTTCCGGACCGGTGAGGGCTTCGTCAAGGTGTGTCCCGGTTGCGATGTCAAGGCTTAGAGGTCGTTGTTGCCCGCACGGATCGCCCACGGTCGAAGTTGACAACACGTCGCTTGCGCTCACCACTGGATGCCATCCTCTGAGAAGGAGATTCCCGTTTCCTTGTCACTCGGAGTTGCGCCTCCGCTCTCCCTGCTGGCCGTGCCAGTGTCCTCCGCCATGTTGCCCGCATTTTCCAGGGAGCAGTATCTCCGGAACGTACCATCTTTGCGCTTGTCTTCCGCCAGCGGAACGGTCCACCCGTCCGCGCCGTTGTTCACCTTCAACGCCACCAGCTCGCGATCCACGTTCGGAGCGTCCTCCGGTCCTTGACCTAGATAGAGCACGCCGCGCACCGCGTCGCACCACTGAGCAGACCCGCTCACTGCACCCGCACCCGGCAGCTTGCCGCTTGCGGCCGCGTTGCACACAGACTTCGTATCGTGGGCCACGACCAGAAAGCTGGCCCGGAGTGCGGCCGAGAGTGTCGCCACCGAGCGCATGGCGTAGCGAGCTGCGCCACCTTCGCTCAGATTCAGGCTGCCCGCCGCGGCCGATATGGGGGCCAGGACGACCAACGACGGGCGGAGTGCATGCAGCCGCTTGTACAAGACACCGAACGCCGGCGTAACGCACGCGCCGCCCGCAATCCGACCCGCCGGTCTCCAAAGCGGTTCGGGGTCTACGACGATGTACAGTCGTGCCAACGCGGAGTCCGCCGCCATTGCCCGCAGCCTCGCCGCGATCCGAGCCGGATGGTCTTCATAGGACACCAGCACCACTGGCCCCGCCCGCACGACCAAACCACACGCCTCCCCCCATAGTATCCGCTTGGCGGTAGCTTCAGCTCGAGCTTCAGCTGCGTACTCGGCTACGGATTCCATGTCAGCTTCGGCTATAGCTCTGATCTCGATATCCGGTAGAGGCACCAGGGAGGCCGTGACATCGGCCTCGGCTGCGGCAGCGGTGGCGGGTTCTAGGGCGGCCAGCTGTTCAAATTTCGCATCGGCTATGGTTTCGGCTATGAGGTCGGTGTTCAACTCGGCCTCATCGGCCGCTTCGGCAGCGGCTTCCGCTGCCGCTTCGCCATTCGCGGTCGCGACGGCTGCCTCGGCGGCTTCGGCCGCCGCGCAGGCCCACGCGAGCGCGAGCCAACTCTTGCCGATTCCACCCGGTCCGCTTAGGATGGCAGGCTCCCCCACCGAGCACACGACAGCGGCCCTTGCGCTTTCCGAGGCCAAGCGCAGCACCGGCTCCGGCTCGGGCAGGCTCATCGCGTCGACCGTAGTGACCAGTTTCACACGATCGATGGCAGTCCGGTTCCCATCCATCCAGCTGGTGCCTCCCGTTCAGCTCGCGCACCCGCAGCAGGAGTGCCGCCGCGCCCAGCTGACCCGACCTGGGGCGGGAGACCCTCTTCCCGCTCCCCGCGAACCGCGAAGGTCGCTGCGTTCGTGACCGGCCGCGACGGCGCACGCCTGAACATCGCCCTGCCCAAGGACCTGCCCACCCGGTTCAAGATCGCCTGCGCCACCTCGATCCATGTGGGTCCGATGGGATGTCGACCACCTTCGCAGAATGCTGCCCGCTTGGCAAACAGGTCATAACTCTATGATCGCAGATCAGAGTCCATTGCACATGCAGACGCCGAACCTTCTACTGATCGCGTCAAAAGCCGTGTCATCAGAATTCAGGCAAGAATATACCTGCAGTCTGCCTCCCGAAAGAAGGATCGCACCTGCTCCGGAGCTTTTTGCAAAGACTGGAAAGCAGCTTCCAGGTTGTCACGAAGCTGTTCTTCGGTCTTGCTCAGCTCGCGACCGACCTGCCGCTTGACCAAGGCCCATAGCAGTTCCACCGGATTGACTTGCGGCGAGTAGGTCGGCTGAAAGTACAGCTCTACCGCGGCTTGGTTCGCTTCCAGCCACTCCTGGATGATCCGGGCCCGATGAATCCTGCAATTGTCGACTACCAACGGAATCTTCCGGTCCGCTTCCTCCGCGATCCGCTTCAAAAACTCCCGGAAGACCTCCGCTGTGACAGGACCTTCCCGCACTGTGTCATGGAGCTGGCCCTCCGGGCTGCTGGCCGCCAGCCGGTGGAGGCGGAAACGCCCGCTGGCCACCCGCCCGACGGGGGTCTGACCGCACGGGCCCCAGGTGCGCCCGGACACGCTCTGCGCAGCCAGGCCGGACTCGTCGGCGAAGGCGATCATGGCTCCTAACTCCTGGGCACAGTGAAGGATCTGGGCGAACTCTTCGTCTTTCCAGCGCTGCACGGCAGCGGGATCGTACCGGGTGGCGCGCCGCTGGGGCCGCTGCGGGGTGAGTCCGAGCCGCCGCAGGATCCGGCGCACCGTGGAGACGCTCAGGACGCTGCCGAACTTCTCCCAAAAGGCTTGGCGCACTCGCTGCGCGGTCCACCAAGCGAACTCGAATTTGTATTGAGCGGGGTCTTGGTCTAGGACGACGATACGGATCCAAGCAAGGTGCTGATCTGTCCATTGGCGTGGTCTTCCCGTTCTTTTACGATCCCGTAGGTTTTCCATGCCTCCCAGGATAAAGCGTGAGATCCAGCGATAGATCATGCGTATGGAGAAAGGTACGCAGGACTTTATCTGGGCCACTGACTTCCCCTCAAGGAACTGCAAGACCACCTTTTTTCAAATCTCGAACTTCTGGTCCTTAGTAAGGCGCAGGGAGAAGAAGAATCTTTCTTTTGTCACAATAATAGAGTACAACAAATCCACCCTGCAGATCAATCGACGAAGGGATTTCCGAGACACGACTTTTGACGCGATCAGTACCCCCACCGCTGCACGCACGCCTGCGCCACCAGCGGCACCAGCCGCCGGCTGACCAGCCGCGCACACTCCCGCAACCCCTCCAGAGCCGCCTCATGCATCCGCTGCAGGTATGCGCCGAGCCGCCGGCTGGCGGGCACGGCCCGCAGCCCGCACGTTTGCCGGGCGACCTCATTGGCCCCCAGGGCGTCGACCGCGTGGAGGTGCCCCCCGCCGGCGCAGGCCGAGTAGATCAGCGCCAGCAGCCTCTGCACATCGCTGCCACCGCGCCGGCGGCGCTGGAGGCGGACCGAGGCGGCCAGTTTCTCGGGCAGCCCGAGGAACCGGGCCAGCCGGCCCACCACGCCGAGCCCGGCCAGGCCCGTCAGGTCGTCGTCGCAGACGCCGTAAGCCAGGGTGGGAGCGCTGTCGGGGGACAGGGGCCAGGGGGCCTCCAAGAAAATCGAGATGCACCCCCGAGGTGCAATCCGCGAACACCCCGAGGACCGTCTAAATCACTGTGACACAAAACGTTCCGTCTGGTGCCGGAATTTTTAACCGGGAATCAGGGTGGCATCGGACGCCAGCGGACAAAATATGAGCGGTGTCCGTGGGGCACTGTGCTCTCCGCCTCGTCGCGCTGGACGGCGAGCCATACGCGTTCCTCCACGCCACAGCTCCCGAGACCGGGCGTATTGCCGTCTGGGAGTTTCCGCCTACCCCTCGGAAGCTACTTGAGTTCCGCATCGGCGGATGCTGATCAGGAGCTACTGCCGCCTGCGGCAGCACCCGCCGTCAAATCCGATACGATGGATCTCAGGCGGTTCGGCGGATGGATCTCGCGCAACGCGGAGCTCGGCGGGCGGTGATATTGGCAGCGGGCCGCGGCACCCGCATGCAGGCGCTCACAGACGATTGCCCGAAGCCGATGCTGCCGCTGGCCGGAAGGCCGATGCTGGCGCACCAGCTGGACCGGCTCGCCACCGCTGGAGTGGGGCGGGCATGTATTGTGACCGGCTACAAGGGCCGCATGATCCGTGAGTACTTCGCCCAGCATCCTCCGCGAGTCGAGCTTAGCTATGCGGTGCAGGAGACACAGAACGGGACTGGCAGCGCGGCGCTACTCGCCCGGGAGTTCGTTGCAGGCGGCAGCTTTCTCCTGACTTTCGGCGACATTCTGGTCGATCCAACAGCCTACAGCGACCTCTTCGACCTCGCCCCCAAGGCGGATGTGGTCCTGGCCACCAAGACGGTTGACGACCCGTATCGGGGCGGCGCGGTGTACGTGTCGGGCACCCGGGTGGTGCGCATCGTCGAGAAACCGCCGAAAGGCACGTCTGCGACGAATCACACCAGCGCCGGCATCTACATTTTCGGCCCAGGCATATTCGGACATTTAGCTGGCCTTCGCCCATCCAATCGAGGCGAGTACGAAATCACGGACGCAATCCAGGCCGCGGTCGCCGCCGGGGAGCGGGTGCTCTGCCATGAAGTCTCTGGCTATTGGCGGGATGTTGGCCGGCCTGAGGACTTGGCCCCCGCCAGCGCCTATGTGGAGGAGACGTGAGCATGGATCCAGCGCACCTCGTGGCGGCCGCCGAGCGCGGGACTGCCGCCATGGACCTGCCGGAGGAGATCAAGCGGACAGCGGCGGCAAACCTTGGCGAGTGGCTCGCGCACGACAAGTTCCGGGGGCTGCACGATCCGAGCAGCTATGAGCGGATCCTCGCCTGGATGGTCGAGGCTGAGCGTTTCGACCTGCTGATCGACAGCTTCTATCAGACGATTCCATTCGGGACCGGGGGGCGTCGCGGACCCGTCGGCATCGGCCCAAACCGCATCAATCCGTATACGATCGCGGCGTCGGTGCAGGGCCATGTCGAATACCTCCGGGAACGAAATCCGCAGGCGAACGATCTGGCCGTCGTCGTTGCCTACGATGTCCGCGGATTTCACAATTTGCGCGGAACCTATCCCGCCGAGCTGCCGAATCCCCTGCTGGGACTCACGTCGCGGGACCTTGCGCACACTGCGGCCTCCGTGTACGCGGCGGCCGGGATTGCGGTCTACACGCTGCCTCCGGACAGCGACGAGTACATCTCGACTCCAGAGCTCTCCTTTCTGATCCGGTGCCTGGGAGCCCACGGCGGCGTCAACGTGAGCGCATCGCACAACCATCCGGACGACAACGGCAGCAAGTTCTACAACTCTCACGGCGGCCAGGAGATCCCGCCGGACGACGAAACGCTGGCAGCCATCGTCGAGCGCGTAGGCACCATCCGGACCATGAGCTTCCTCGACGCGATGCGCGCCGGCCTCGTCCGCACCGTACCGCCCGAGGCTCGCACCGCGTTTCTCGACGTCAATCTGGGTCTTCGCCTCCGGCGGCAGGCTGGCCACGGACGATTCGTATTCACCAGCCTGCACGGCACCGGAATTCACACCGTGGGCCGCTGCCTGGAGGCGATGGGATATGCCCGGGACCGCCAGCTGTTCTATGTCGAGCAGCAGTGCGAGTTTCGCAGCGACTTCAAGCACGTAACATTCCGAAGCCCGAACCCGGAAGTCCCGGAATCCCTCGGCCAGGGCATCAAGCGGGCACGGCAGACCGGGGCGGACCTGCTGCTGGCCACGGACCCCGACGCCGACAGGCTCGGCGGTGCCTCCCGCAACGGCAGCGACTATCCGATCCTAACGGGCAACGAATTCGCGGCGATCCTCACCCGCTACCGCCTGGAATCGCTGGAAAAGGCGGGCAAGCTGCCCGACAAGCCGCTCGCGATCAAGACGGAAGTCACCACCGACCTCGTGCGCAAGCTCGTGGAGTCGAAGGGCGGCATTGTGATTGGCAACTTGCTCGTGGGCTTCAAGTACATCGCTGCCGTCCTCGAGTCGCTGCGGCGCACGGGACGATACCGGAATATCGCCGCTCAGCTCGACGACTTCGTCGTCGCCGCCGAGGAGAGCCACGGGTTCCTGCTTACGCCCGAGGTGCGTGACAAAGACGCCGCCGGAGCCGCCGTCGTGCTGGCAGAGCTTGCTTCGGAACTCCGCGAGGAGGGCCGCACCGTCTACGACTACTTGCGCGAGACCTACAAGCGCTTCGGGTACCACAGCAATACGGTGCGCTCGACCGTCATGCAAGGAGCTGCGGGCTCAACCAACATCCGGCGCATCCAGCAACTGCTCCGCGAACAGCCTCCGGAGTCGATTGGAGGCCGACGGGTCCTCGAGATCAACGACTACTGGGACGAAGCCCGTTTTGGACCGTTCGTCTCCAACACGGATCGAAGTGCCCGGAACCTGATCAGCTACACCGTGGCAGGCGGCATCAAGGCGACCATCCGGCCCTCCGGGACCGAGCCCAAAAATAAGATCTACCTGGAGCTGGTCTCCGCTCCACTCGGCCAAGCCGCATCGGATCACGAGTTCGAGGCTCACCGCAAGAAGGTCGACCGCGAGGTCAAGGAGTTTTCAAGCCGCTTTCTCGAGGCGATGCTGGGCCTGATCGGAGTTTCCCTGCCAGCCTACGCCTTCGAGGTCTCAGACCTAGTGCCGCTGCAGTACAAGATCGACTTCTGCGAACGCTTCCTGCCCGAATTCGAGCGCCGGGCCGAGGACGCCTTGGCGGGAAGAGCCGATGAGGCAGTCGTCGGGGCGTGGGTGGAAGAGACGTTGCGCCCCTACGGGCCGGACGCACGCGCTCTAGTACGCCGGGCGTTTGCGGCGTACGCTGATGCCACACCTCATTCGAATCGCTTGGAGGCGCAACGCCGGATCTTCGCCGGCTAGATCCGAGCGGCTGCGGTACCAGCGTGCGGGCGTACAATGAAGGAACTGCAAGCCTTCCCATCTCGCAGAGTTCCCGTGCGGAGAGGTGGCCGAGCGGCTTAAGGCGCACGCTTGGAAAGCGTGTTTAGGGGTAACTCTAACGAGGGTTCGAATCCCTCCCTCTCCGCCAGAATATATTCACAGCCTGTTGTTCTGCATAGATTTTTCCGGTCTATCGTCGTCGGGGTGTCATTACTGCTATCACTGTTTCACTGCCGCCTCAAGCTACTCGCTGAACGGTACTGACACCTTAGCTCAGGCACATAGCTCGCTTGGGGGAGGCTTCCTGCCAATGAGTGGGCGATTCCACCATGAGGAACGGAGGTCGCTCGCGACCCCTCGGGATCGCAGACGGAGACTGCCCGGTCCCAAACAGACCGCTACCATTTGGGTAACGTGACGGTTGCCATTCGTTTGTGGTCCGAGTCACCGAGCACATCGATGTCCGAGGCCGCCGTCCGTTCGGTCGATGATAGATCACCGCTTCAGTCATAGTCCCACGCAGGTCAGCGCATGGTGGTGCAGATTTATCGTCAAAACTATTGAACCGGGAGAACGCCGCGATGGGAAACCTCGCACACTTCGGACGCCGCTACGGATGGAGGGCCGTGTCCGATCCCGAGTTCTGGCGGCAAGCGGTTATCCTCGGGACGGCGGACGCTCTCTCGATGGCGATCCTCGCTTGCACGGTTTCGCTCACGCGCGACACCACGGGGCATGACTGGTGCGCGGTGGCCAAGCTCACGGTCGCTGAACTCGTGACGGCGCCAGCTTCGACGAGGACGCGCTGATCGAGTCTCGGAATGCGGATGGCGTCCTCGAGACCGTCAACCGTTACGGAGCAACCAATCCTCTGATCGCCTCAGGCGAAACTGGCGCGAACCAGTCCGAGACACTGCCATCTCCAACGGTCCGGCTAGGCCAGGATACCGTCGATCCGCTGGAAATCCCTGTCGGACGGTCCTAGGCGCTGTGACGCTCCCATCGCCTCGAGCATCGTGTTGTACACGTCTAACCCTTCGGCCCCGACATCCACGATCTGTCCAGACTTGAAGCGGCCTTGCGCACTGGAAATCGCGTGGAAGACGCCGGACAGCTCGCGCCGCACATCTGAGTGGCGGCCGTCGCCGGATTCTGTTGACACCGTCACCATGGAATTCTCGAGAGCGGACCTGCCGTTAGCGTCCCGGATCTGGTCCAGCCGCTCAAGGAAATAGGCCACCTCTCTCAGATGCATGTGCGCATGCGCTCGCAGCTGAGGATTCCGCTCGTCGGGCTTGTAGTCATGCCACCATTCATGGCTGCAGGCCTTCGCTCCCGTCGCGTCACGCTGGACGGCGTCGTCAAAATGGAACACGGGGCGATCCCCGTAGCGGTAATCGCCCTTGATCCGCAGGCGCTCCCCGGCAGCTAGGAACGTTACCGAGCCGAACCGGACCCGGTCGAGCTCTACCGCCAAGGCGTAGAGGTCCGCCATCAGGCGCCACTCCTCGGTCAACTCATCGAGCGCCATGTCGATTCCCTCGCCCCCGGGGTCCGCATAGCCGCCATGGGCAATCCGGGACCTAGGGGGCAGTTGTGGCTGGTCGGGCTCACGGGCACTTGCCTGGAATGCCCTCTGCTCGAACTCGCGGATTCGGTCCAAGTGGTCAGCCAGACGCGCCTTGGACCGGGCTCCCAAAGGCGAATTCATCCCCGTGAAGTGCTGGTACTGGCCAACCACAGAGTCGAGCACGCTGCGACGGAGTCGCGCGCGTTTCTCGTTCGGCTCGCCTTCCGGGAGCTTCAGCTCCCCGAACACGCGATCGAATAGGTCTCGCGGCTTTTCCTGCATCACGGCCGCCACGGTGCCGTCGTCGTTATAGCTATGCACGTAGCGGCTGAGGCGGCTGCGACGGAAGTACGTTCCGCCTGCCAAGGTCGGAACTATTCCCGGATGCTGGCCGTCCGGATAGAATGCTTTCCGCACGACCTGGTCGATCGAAGGCCCGCCAGCAAGAGCCTCGCCGTTGGGTGGCTCGGCAGTGAACGCGCCGGAAGCACCGTCAAAGTGGGCGTTGATTCCGGACGCGTCACAGCGCACTTGGTCCACATTCCGGAGAATCAAGAGCTTGTCGGCCAATGGTCCCAGCGGCTCGAGAACTCCGTCAAACCCCTCGGTTTGCAGAGGGGCTGGAATCCCAAGCCCGAAGAACACGTTGAATGCTCGCCCGGGCACTGCCTGGGACGACTCCGTCGCCAGCATCTCATCCAGCAGCGGCAGCCCGATGACCGCGCTGCCAGTCCCTCGCAGAACAGTGCGTCTAGTCAATCCTCGATTCCTCATCGTCTCCTCTTGCCGGCTTTCATGAGCTAGCCTGCCATCAGTGCTCGGTCTGGACCGACCGCACCAAGTCGCTCGTCACGATAGCACTGACCAGCCGCCCGTAGGTTGCGCCTCTACTCCCGACCTGCCGATGGATTTCCTCGACGGCGGCCTCGTCGGCCGTCCCAAGGGGCCTCCCAATCGCGAACTGGGCTAGCTTGCGAATAATGGTGCGTTGGAGGTCGTCACTGCGGGCAAGAAGATCGAGCATCTCGGTGAGGCTCGCAAAGGAAACCGGACCGTCACTTCCGGGAAGCACAATCTCGCCGTCCTCCCGCAGTACATTGCCGTGTTCGTCAACCTCGCTATAGCTTCCTACCCCGTTGAACTTCTCAAGGCCGAACGCGAGCGGCTCGAATCTGCGATGGCAGCCGCCACATGCGGGGCTGCGCACCCGGTCCATTGCAATGGCGCGCCGCGAGCGGCCCGGAGTCGGCGGGACGGGGCTTGTGTCGAGGCCCGGCGGCGGCGAGCCGACTTCTCCTGACAATAGATCCTCGAGCAAGAATAGGCCCCGTGTGACCATGGACGCGTCGTCACCCCCAACTGTCAGAACAGTGCCTTGAGTGAGGAGGCCGCCGCGACCGGGCTTGGTCGCCAGATCGTAGCGCCGCAGTCCCGGACCCTCAGGCTCGAGGCCGTAGTGCGCGGCTAGCCGGGGTGTCAGGTAGGTGAACTGGGCGTTGAACAGATCGTGGAGAGGGCGGTTCTGACGCCAGACCAGATCCTCGAAGAATGCCAGCGTCTCCGATCGCATGTCAGCCGCCAGCTGGGCATCCCAGCTCGGAAACATCTCCCGATTCGGATTCAGATTGGCGAGCCGGTCCATGTCCAGCCACTGCGAGATAAACTCCTTCGAGCGGGCGACGGCGCGGGGATCTTCCAGCATTCGCTGCACTTGGTGCCGGACTTCCGCCGAGTCCGACAGGTCGCCAGATTCGGCTGCATCCAATAACGCGCTGTCGGGAGGAGCCCCCCACACGATATAGCCGAGTCGCGAAGCGAGCTCGTACGGATCGGCCGGCCAAGCTGTCCCGTCGCCAAGCTGCTGCTCGACGCGATAAAGGAACCTAGGCGACTGGAGCATTGCCTCCAGAACATGGCGGGCCGCCTCCTCGAACGTGCCCCCTAATTCCGAGACCGACTCCGCAAGGGTCAGATAAAGCTCGATTTCGATTCCCTCGACAGGGCCTCGCAGGACGCGCCTGCCCATGTTGCGGATCTGCTTGACTCCGAACGCCAGGCCGGGGCCTGCAAGTTCCCGGACATCGGCATGCGCGGCCGCTTTCCGGGCGAGCCTCGCGTATGCCTCGACATGCCCCAGATCCACCGTGAGGTTGTATGCCGTGTTGTTGAACCCATCCGCTCGAAGGTCCGGGGGCAGGAGGCCGCGCGCATCGTCCGAGAGGTCGAGCCCGGTCAGGCTGCGAATCGTTTCGAGATATTCGCTAGCGGTCAGGCGGCGGATCCAGCCGGTGCCCGAGGAGCCTTTCTCAGCGAAGCCCACCGCCTCGAGCGGCCCGTCCGGCCACTCGGCGCCACCGTCAATCCATTCGCGGAGCACTCGCTTTTCAAGGTCGGAAAGCGGAGCCCGGTTCTGCGGCATGGAGTCTGCCATGACCATGGTCCACACCAAGCTCTTGGTTGCGGCTCCCGGCACGATGGCCGGGCCGTGATCGCCGCCGCCCAGGGCCGATTCCCTGCGCGAAAGGTCCAGGCCCCCTTGCCTTACAGCCGAGTCATGGCAATCCAGGCAGCGGCGTGCCAGCAGCGGCCCGATCTCGCTTTCGAAGAAGCTCTCGGCGACAACGGACTCTCTCGCCACTGCGCGGCCCGCTGACGGGCCGACCTCGAAGTTCCTTGCGACCTCGGTCGGTGCCAAGTCACGTGCATAGATCGCAAGCAAGTGGATTGTTCCCAGCCAGGGGCGCCCTCGCCGGGAGTCGTTCGCCAAGGTCAGGTTGGTCTTTTCCCAGTCCAAGACGCCTCCTTCCACCATCTGCTCCCGCGCCAGCTTGCCATCGAGAAAAATCCGGGCTCGTCCACTGCGGTCCCGTGTGAACACCACTTGCGCAGGGCCGGACCCACCCCTGTTCGCCAGTGCGCTCAGTTGCGGCGGGTCAGCGCGTCCGGTCCGAGAAGTCCGGAAACGCGCCAGAATGAATTCGCCGTCCTGGCTCAACTCGAAGTTTCGCTGGTCCGTGCCATTCGACATGGCAAGTATGCAGGCCGATCCGGCCGAACGATCTCCAAGCGGTTCGATCCAGGCCTCGACCGTGATCTCGCCTGAGATACGGACGAGATCGGAAATCTTCGCGAGGCGGTCCGTGGAGCGGATCCTGGCAGGACTCTGGATCGCAAGGGCATCCTGTGCCCATCGCACGGTTTCGGCTGAACTGATCTCGAGGTCGGCAGGTTCCTTGAACCCAGAGAGGTCGCGCACCCTGTCGCCGCCTTCGGATCGGAAGTCGTAAAGCGCAACCAAACCGCTGCTCACTCGCTCCGATCCGTCGTGAAACTCAGGAGCCGCCCAGAGGACCGACAGCCCAGCCAGGCTGGTGTCGAGAGCGAGAGCCAGCAGGGTTACTGCGAGATTCGATCTCGGACGGGTCGACCTTGCGATAGCGCTGCGAGCGAACGCATGCATGGGCAGTTATTATGACATCCTGAAAATCCGCACCCCGGTCGTGTCCCCCGACGTGGTGTAGGGGCAGAGGCTTCCACTGGCAGCTAGGCGGCAGGGGCCCGCCACCGCCAGACTCGTGGCGGTCGCTGCGACGGGCTCCTGCCACCCAGCCCGAACTTCCGGTTGTTTTGCGGGTGATCTTGCCCGTAAGCCATTGTTTTTTAATAAGTTATCGACCATGTGCGCTCATGAACCCCCCCCTGCAATATGGATGATAAATTATATATACTGATGTTTTCCTAGGCAATTGCACGAAAAGGCTCCGCAAGCCCTTGATTCTATTGGTGCTTTGCTGGCAATTACTTCTGGCAAAATTAGTAGTGGCCCAGGTCGTCAAGCTGAAGGGATCTGCCCGCCGATGATATGAGTGATCAAGAACCTTATACGGACACCTGCAACCTGAGGATTCGCATCGTTCTCCGAGTTTGTCTCCGATGCGCACTGCGGCTGACCACCTGCGTTCGTCCGCGAACACGATGCGCTCGATCCCGCAACACTGCCGCACCATGCGGCTCCGCTCCTCCACCGCGCCATGGATCGGCCGTACTGCTGACGAACAGCGCGTCATGCGCTGAACAAGCCGGGCGCGGCACGGTCGCCGGGCTGGCCTTGTTGCAACCCCGAAAATGATCGCCGCCGGGCAGGCGCGGAAACCTTGCCTAGCTGCTTGCACAGGACGCCTCGGCACCGCTCGCTGATTCTCGTTCTGCCCGTCACCGACCCCTGGCTCGCATCGTCCAAGGGTCGGTCGGGTCTTGAACCGAACGTATGGGCCCGGCGCTTAGAAGTCGATCCGAAGGCCGAACTCCATAACGCGGCGGCCCCCGGTCGCGTTCGTGACGATTCCGAAGTTACCGCTACCCACTGAGTTGTTCGGCAGATTGAACTGCGGGGTGTTCGTGAAGCTATACATTTCTGCACGCAGCATCGCCCGCCAACTCTTGTCACCAGTCGTCCAGCGGAAGTTCTTCGCGAACATCACGTCGAAATCGTACAAAGCCGGACCTCGGATACCCGGCAATGAACGCGAGGCGTTCCCTAGGGTGAAACGGTCTGGAACGGTGAAGGCATCCGGATTGAGCCACTGTAAGCCGTACACGTTGTTCGCAGGCACTCCTTGGGTTGGCGACTGGAATGGCGCACCTGTCACATTCGGCCGCAATACATGGCCGGCAGTGAAATCCCCCTTGAGATCCGCCCCGCCATCGACTGTTGCACCAATGTAACCACCGCTCTGCAAAGTCGAAATCGTCGACATCTGCCATCCTCCGAGAATCGCGTTAACGACCTTCGACCAACTGCGGCCCCAGCGCATGTTGTGCCCGAACGGCAATTCAAAAATCGGCGCAAGCACGAGCCGGTGCGGGAGTCGGCTAGCGGAACTGGCACGCTCGTTCCGCAAGTCATAGACGGTCTGAGGATAGAAATTGGTGCCGAAAGTGTCGGCATTGCCGATGAAGCGGATATTGTCTATCCACTGCACGTGCGTGTAGGCGACTGTCCAACCGAGGCCATTCTGATAGCGTTTCTCGGACTTGAATGTCCCGGCCCAATAGTTCGAGATGCCCCAGTTCGGCGACATCAATTGAATCTGATCTGCCGTGCCTTCCCACGCTTGCCACGGAAGGAAGCTCTCCTGTTCGGCGGCACTGAGGCCGGGAGCGTTTGCAGCGGCGTAGTCCTTGGGATGAAGCTGGTTGATGTTGATGTTGTTGAAGTTCTGATGCCGCGCTAGCGAGGCCATCCCTCCGAATTCCCAAAGCACTCCCTTCCAGCGAGTTTGAAGCGTTAGGTTGAAGTTCTGCGAATAGGGCAGCTCCCGGCCTTGGTTCCAGTACTGGATCCTAGAAGTCGCGAACCTAGTGCCGACAGACCCAAATCCGCCGTGCAACTCCTGTTCCGGGATATCGTCCAAGGCTCCAGCTGGCAGCCCGTCACGTAAGTAGCTATCGATCCCGGCACGCCGAGCGAAAATGTTGTCGAAGCCCGCCCGCCCAGGCTGGATCGAATTCCGGTCGTAAGGATTTCCGTAGAAGATTCCGAACCCGCCACGAAGCACCATAGAAGCATCTTGCTTCAATTTCAACGCAAATCCGAATCGAGGCGCGAAGTTGTTCTTGTCCCAGTTCCACAAGTACTTGCCGGTTCCGTCCCTGTTCGGGAACAGCACCCTGCCGATCGCTCCTTCGGGAATTCCGTTCTGCCCTGCCAAGGGATGCGGACAGTACTCGCAAAAGCCGTTCATCCGTCCGCCCACTTCGTAAATCGGCGTCTCGGTCTCGTACCGCATTCCGATGTTGAGAGTTAGTCGCGGGCTGACTCTCCAGTCGTCCTGAAAATAACCGGACCAGTACTTGATACGCTTGCCAATCGGGGCCGCGACACGGGCGTTGAGATTCCAAACATGCCCAAGCAGAAAGTCCGCAAGTCCAATTCCGGTGTTGACGTTCCCACCGCCACTCGCTGGCCAGTTCCGCGTGAACGCTCCGTTGGAATTCCAGTTGCCGGACGGCTGCGGACGAGCGAGTTCGTTGCCTTGGTAGGACGTGTACTTTCCTCCGAACTTGAATGTGTGGTTGCCTTTGATCTTGGTGAAGTTCGCTTCGTAGTCGAAGTTCGTGAACGCTGCTACGCGTCTTGCGTACCCGCCTCCGACGGCCGTCATCGGGACGCGGCCGCTGAATGCCATCCTTGGGAAGGCCTCGCCGCCCTTCTCCATGCCGGGAATGCCCAGCAATTCGGCGTAGTCCGTTTCGCAGCAGTCACCCTGCGTGTTGAAAAGATGCACGCGGTTGAAGCCCACGATCGCCGCGACGAAAAAATTCGGGCTGAACATGTAGCTGTTGTGCAGGCCCCAGTTCTGGCGCCTCTGCTTGCTCGTACTGCCATTGAGATCGGCAACGCCATACCCTTGGGTGTAGCCGTTGTTAACCCAAGTGTCACTCCAGATCGTGCGCAAGTACGCACGCCAGTCATCGCTGAAATTGTGGTCAATCCTGCCTACGTGGTAGTGACGGTCAGTATTGAGCGCCACCTGCTCGCTCCAATTTCCATTGTTATTGGCCAAGTTATTCGGTGTCTTGTTCGGGTTCGGCAGGTAGCTCAGCACCTTGACCGCGACGGGATCGAACCGCGCCGTCGGAATCAGATTGTTTGGGAATGGATCGGCGAGTCTCGGACGGACGAATGAACCCGCCTTCCGGGTCATCGGATCGAAGATCGGCACAAACCTGGGGTCGCCGCCTGCATTCCGTGTGGCGGTCGAGAAGTCCCCGCTCCGCCATTCGGGCAGCCCCACGCTACGGATGCGATTAACGTCTCTCGGATTCAAGAAAAAGTCGAAAGTGTAAGCGTAGAACGTCTTGTTCTTCACGATCGGCCCACGGACACCACCACCACCACGGTTCTGGCGGAGCTTCGGCTTGGTTGGATTCTCGTTGCGCTTGTTGTTCCAACTGATCGCGTCGAATATGTCATTGCGGATGTAGTCGTACATCACGCCATGGATCTCGTTGTTGCCGCTACGCGTCACGGCCTGGACCACCCCTGCCGAGCTTCGTCCGTACTCGGCACCCATCGAGTTGACTTCCACCTTGAACTCCTGCATGGCTTCCATGGGCGGAACCATCTCAATGTTTTGGACTCCCAGACCGCCTCGAGTGTTGTTGATGCCGTCGATGAACGACCCGGCGGAACGAGTACGCCCGCCACCGATGGAGATGTTGCCGTTCCTGGACCGATAGGCGCCGGGCACGAGATTGACTAGATTGAAAATGTTCCGCCCAGCCAGCGGCAACTCCATCATCTGCTCGTGCTGGACGGTTGATCCCACCGAGCCGGACGTAGTCTGCACCTGCACTTGGGCGGCGTTTACCTCGACTACCTCCGTCACCGCACCGATCTCAAGCGCGAATGACTGCTGGATTTCGGAATTGGCGTTCAAGCGCAGCCCGAGGACCTCGGCGCGCTTGAACCCATCCGACTCCGCGGCGATGTTGTACTCTCCGAATGGTACGTTCGGAACGTAATACACGCCGTTGATCCCCGTCTCGGTCTCTGTCGCGACACCGGTCTCGATGTTCGTGATCGTGACTGTCGCTCCCGGTATGACCGCACCGGTGGCGTCGGTCACCGTGCCGTTGACTGTTCCGCCCGATCCCTGGCCCCACGCAAGCGTGGGAAGCATCAGCAGTACGAGCCAAGTCTTGCCGGCCATCCTAGAGCTCTGCTCTTGGCGTTTCATTCTTTTCCTCCTAGTGGGGTCCATGCATCATCGGCATCCAGCCTGACGAAGTAGTCAGCCTCCTCGCCAAGCGAAGACTGCCGCAGCATCCTACCGCAGCTATAAAGAACAAGTCAATTAGATTGCCCACCAGTTCACGATTGATTTTTTTGCAGGTCAGGAGCCTGTTGCGGCGGCGCGTCGACTGCTGCGGTGCGGGTCGGCTGGCCGCTGAGACTCAGGTCCTAGGCTGTGCTCGCGTCCGGCTGCCTTCCGGGCGCTCCGCAGCGGTCCCGGGGCCAGCGCCAGCGCCAGGTTGTGCAGCGCCGCGTTGCCGGCCGGCCGGGGCCCGTGCGGCTGCGGCTGGCCGGGGGCAAGCCCGTGGCGTGGTCGACCAGCGAGACCGTCTCCCAGTGCTCGCCCTGCGGGGCCAGCCGGTTCGCCCCGCGGAGGCGCGGGCAGCGCACCGCCGTCCAGCGCTGCCCCCCACGCTCCAGCCCAGCCGGGTCGACCCGCGCCAGGACCCGCTGGAAGGTCGGGTCCGAGGGTACTGATGTTTTCAGAAGCAATTGCACGAAAAGGCACCGCAAGCCATTGATTCTATTGGTGGGTTGCTTGCAATTGCTTTTGGCAAAATTAGCACCCCGGAAGCTTGCGCACGCCGGTCCCCCGGGCAGCCCAGCGCCTGCCAGTCCTCTGGTGGCCAGGCCTTGGCGCACGCTTGCGGCTGCCGCCCGCCGGGCCAGCCGCAGATTTCCGCCAGCGCCAGCAGGCTCAGGACCACGCCCAGCGGAGGCTGCAGCGCCGGCCCCCGACGCGGGCCTGGCTGCTCCCGCTCGAACGCGTCCCACCGCAGCGGATCCAGCAGTAGCGTCTGCACCTGCCCCGCCTGGTCCGTGGAGCGCCCGTTGGAACGCCCGCAGCCCCGGCTGTGCCCCACCTCCAGCCCGTGCGCCGCCTAGTCCACCGTGCCTCGCAATGGCTCGGCCCCCTCCCCCGCACGTCTCAACCCGCTCCAGGGCGGGCCCCACTCCGCCTGCCCGTCCGCGCGCAGCCGGCGCAGGTGGGCCCCCAGTCCGGACATGCCCCGGTGCGCCACACCGCGCCCGCCTCCAGCACCAGGAATTGGGTGTTGTGCGCCACCAAGTGGAGCCGCCGGGACAGCAGCTCCCGGGATCAGCTCCCCTACCTCTCGCCCGGCTGGCACTCGAACCCGCCCGGCTGCCAGCCCCCCGGGACCGGCCACCTCCCGCGCACGACTGGGAGCTGCGAGCGTGCCGCTCGTCCAGCAGACGATCCCCCTCCGGCCGCTCAGGCGGCCGTGCCCGATGCACTGACCCCTTGTGCATATGGGCGGGCAGGGCTGCCCTGCCGGGATCCTCCCTGCCCCTGACCAGCAATCGATGCCAAAAGCCAGCCCCTGCGCCGCACTCCTGTACGGCCTGCATCCTAGGCTCAAAAAATCAGCCGTGGATACCAGAGTGGACTGACGAAATGTTGTTCTTACTAATTTTGCCAAAAGTAATTGCAAGCAACCCACCAATAGAATCAATAGCTTGCGGAGCTTTTTCGTGCAATTACTTATGAACACATCAGTAGTTTATTGAATACACCTTGCGTCTCCCGAAGATCAGCCCAGAAACACGCCAGTGACGACTCCCTCTCCGCCATACAAATTGCGCAAGTCTGCCCCCTTCCGACTTCCGAACCCGCCCCGGTCAGGACCTCCCGGGTCCAGATCCGCCGACGACGCGATAGGGCTGTTCGAGCCCCAAGGCGTTCCTGCCCCGTGGAAACCCGAATCACAGTGGGCTACAGCTGCACCTCTCCGGCGGTATCCTGCGCCGGAACTTGGGTAAGGCATGCCGGCGAGGCGTGAGCCGCTAGCGGTACCGTCGGCGGTGAAGGCCCACTCACGCAAACTCGCGATACAGGTTGACATACCGGGGCGCACAGGCTTCTTGTTGCAGACTCCAGAAGCACCGGGACGCGGGCGGAGGGGCACCGCAAGCGCTGCTTGGAGTCTGGCGGCTGGATTGGAGCCTCTGAAGAAATAGCTCTGCGCCTAGGCCCCCCACTTCCGCTAGGCCACGCCATCCATGGGCGATCACGTGCCAGCGGCCAGCGCGCCGTTCCCCTCAGGCGACCCGACATCCTCGAAGAACCCGCCCATGGCCCGGAATTTTCGGTACCGTTCCTCAACTAGCTGTTCGGGGCTGCGCTGACGCAGAGAGCCGAGCGTGCGCTCCAAGGCATCGCCCAGCAGCAGGGCGGCCGCGTCCGGGTCTTCGTGCGCACCTCCCGGTGGCTCCGCCACGACACAGTCCACCATTCCGAGCCGCTGCAGATCGGCGGCGGTCAGCTTGAGTGCTTCGGCGGCCAGCTCGGCCTTGGCCGCGTCCCGCCAGACGATCGCCGCACAGCTTTCGGGCGAGATCACACTGTACACCGCATTCTCCAGCATCAGGACACTGTTGCCGACGCCCAGGGCCAGCGCTCCTCCGCTCCCGCCTTCGCCGATGCAGACTGCCACCAGCGGCACTTCCAGTTGCGCCATCTCACGCAGGTTCCGGGCGATCGCCTCCGCCTGCCCGCGCTCCTCCGCATCCATGCCCGGGTAAGCCCCGGGAGTATCGAGGAACGTCGCGATCGGGCGGCCGAACTTGTCCGCGAGCCTCATGGCTCGCAACGCCTTGCGATAGCCTTCCGGCTTCGGCATGCCGAAATTGCGGCGGAGCTTCTCCTCGGTTCGACGCCCTTTCTCCTGGCCGATCGCCATCAGGGGCTCGCCGCGGAAGCGGCAGAATCCGCACACAATGGCCGGGTCGTCCCCGAACACGCGGTCTCCGTGGATCTCGTGAAACCCGTCGAATAGGCGGTCGAAATAGTCCAGGGCATGGGGGCGCTGGGGGTGCCGCGCCAATTGCACGCGGTCCCACGCCCGGGACTCGGGGCCGCCGGGCGCTCGGCCTCCTGAGGCCGGTCTCCCGCTGGACTCCGCAGCTTGCCCGGCTCGATCCCGGTCTTTGTCCGCCATCCGCGAAGCTCCCATTGTACGTGTCCCTGGGGAGCGCGAGGCGGCTCGCCGCGGCATGCTCTTGCGTACACTGAGTCAAGCCGTGGGGACCCGCACTCTCTGTCTGATCGCCCTGCTCGCCATGGCGGCGCGGCCCAGCGCCGCCCAGACGGCGGACCAGCTGATCGCGGACATTCGCATGTTCACGGTGATGGCGGCCATCAACGCGGGCGGCTACGACGCCGGCCTGAGCTCCGTCGCGGACAGCCCGGTGCGCAAGGCGCTGCGCCAGGATCTTGAATCCATGGAGCCGGGCATGGCGGCGCGGCTCAGGACATTCTACGGCCAGCATCAGCTGGGCGATCCCGAGCTCGATCTCTCCCAGTACATCTCCTTTGCCCTGCTGTGCGGCGAACCGCCCTACTTCGACCTGAAGGCCGAAGTGCCGACCGACCTGCCGCTGGACCTGCGCCCCATCCGCGGCCTGTCCTCGCTGCTGCGGGAGTTCTACGAAGTCGCCGACATTGAGGTGCTGTGGGAGAAGTACCGCCCGGCCTACGAAGCCGAAATGCTGCGCTACCAAGACGCCCTCATCGAAGCCGTCTACGAGATCAACGGCTACCTGCGCATGCCGGCATCCAGCCGCGAGACCCTAGGCTTCCGAGTGCATTTCGACCTGCTGGCCGCTCCCGGCAACATCAACATGCGCTCCTATGGGGGGGATGTGCAGGTTGTCGTCCACAGCGCATCCCAAATCCACGCCGAGGAGATCCGCGCCGCCTACCTGCTGCACCAGCTCGACCGGCTGTCGATCCGCTTCTCCGAAGCGGTGGCCTCCAAGGAAGGCTTGGCCAGGTTCGCCGTCTACGCCCCTGCCCTCCCCGAGGCCTACCGGACGAACTTCCAGTTGCTCGTGACCAAGTCTCTGGCGCACGCCGTGCAGACGCGCATGCGCTACGAGCCCGAGGAGCGCATGCTCCAGCGAATCGAGGAGCACCTGCGGCAGGGCTTCATCCTCGCACCCTACTTCTTCGCCAAGCTCGCGGAGTACGAAGGGCAGCCGCAGCCGATGCGCAAGTACTACGAGACCCTCATCCGCGATATCAATGTGCGGCAGGAATCGGCCCGCATCCAGGCGGTCAAGTTCGCGGAGCGAGCCGCCTCCAGGCCCCGCGCCCCGCGCCGCGTGGCGCAGCCGCGAGTCTCGGAGGAGGACAGCCTGCTGTCGCAGGCGGAGGGCCTCCTCCAACTCGGAGAGTTGAACCGGGCGCGCAAGCTGTACACGGAGGTGCTCGGCAGGCGCGGGCCAGGCAGCGGACAGGCCAGCTACGGGCTGGGCCGGATTGCCCTCGACGAAGCCGACCCGGACTTGGCCTTGGAGCACTTCGCCGCAGCCGCAGACACCGCCGCGGATGCCCGGATCCGAGCGATGGCGCATATCTACTCCGGCCGCATCCAGGACATCTTCGGCAACCGGGAGCTAGCGGTCGCGCACTACCGCAGCGCCCTCGATGCCGGTGACCCATCCCCCATCGTGCGTCGCTTCGGCGAGCAGGGACTGCGCAAGCCGTTCACCGGGCTGGACGACGAGGGCGAAGAGCCCTGAGTCCGAGCCCCACCCCTCGAAGCGCGGCCCCTTTGCTAGGATGGGATTTGGGCGACCGCCCACGCTTCCCAAATGTCCGAGACTGGCGAGTTTGAGCAAGGGCGGAACGGTGCCGCCCCGGCGGCCCAGGAGGAAGATTCCGTGGCCGCTACGAACGGAGACGCCGTCCCAAGGCCTGAGGACGCCGCGACCGCCGAGGCGGAGGCTCTGCGGAGCGCGCTTGAGGAGGCTCAGTGCGAGCGCCGCGAAATGTTCGAGCAGTTGCAGCGCGCACAGGCCGACTTCGAGAACATCCGCAAGCGCCTCCAGCGGGAAAAGGAAGAGGTCGTACGCTACGCGGCGCAAAGCACCATCCAATCCCTGCTGCCGATCATCGACGACTTCGAGCGAGCGCTCGCGACGGAGGGCATTGAGCCGGAGTTCAGGAAGGGCCTGGAACTGATCCACCGGCGCATCTTCGAGGTCTTCACCCGGGCCGGCCTGAAAGCAGTCGCCCAGCACGAGTCCTTCGACCCAAACCTCCACTACGCGGTCGACAGTGCGCCGGCCGACGAGGGCCAGTCCGACCAGCAGATCCTCGAGGTGTACCAGAAGGGATACCTCTTCAAGGACCGGCTGATGCGCGCCTCAATGGTCAAGGTGGCCGTCCAGGATTAGGCCCCGGAACCTCCGGGGCAGACAGGCTCGGATTGTGGAGAAACGCGACTACTACGAGGTCTTGGGAGTCGACCGCGGCGCGGATGCAGCCGCGTGCAAGCGCGCCTACCGCCAGCTCGCGCTCAAGTACCATCCCGACCGCAACCCGAACTCCCGGGAGGCAGAGGAGAAATTCAAGGAAGCCTCTGAGGCTTATAGCGTCCTCAGCGATCCGGAGAAGCGCCAGATCTACGACCAGTTCGGCCATCAGGGCCTCGCCGGGAACGGCGCGGCCGGGGGCTATACGGTCAACGACTTCTCCGACCTGTTCGGCGACATCTTGGGAGACTTGTTCGGCGTCGGCAGCTCCCGCGGCCGCAGCGGGGCACGGCGGGGTGACGACCTCCAGTACGAACTGGAGATCCCCTTCGAGGACGCCGTATTCGGCTGCACCCAGGAGATCAGCATCCCGCGCAACGAAGCGTGCGAGCGCTGTTCCGGGTCGGGCTGCGAGCCGGGGACGCGCCGCGCAGCCTGCGGAACCTGCGGCGGCCGGGGCCAGATCTACACCCGGCAGGGCTTTCTGACCTTGAGCCGGACATGCTCCAGATGTCGGGGCTCCGGCCAAGCCATCCAGCATCCCTGCGGGACTTGCCGCGGAGCCGGCAAGTCCCGCGTCCAGCGCAAGCGTAAGGTGGAGATTCCGGCCGGGGTCGACGACGACACCCGCATCCGCCTGACCGGGGAAGGCGACGCAGGCAGCGGAGGAGGACCGCGAGGCGACCTCTATGTGCTCATCCACGTGCGCGGCAACGATGTGTTCACCCGCGAAGAGAACGACTTGCACTGCCAAGTGCGAATCAATGTAGCCCAGGCCGCTCTCGGCACCAGGGTCATGGTGCCGACGCTGGAGGGGGGCGAAGAGATCACCCTGAGCCCAGGCACCCAGGCGGGGACCCGGCGGCTTTTGCGAGGCAAGGGGGTGCCGCATTTCCGGAGCGGACGCCGAGGCAATCTGTACGCCCATGTCGAAGTGGTGGTTCCCCGCTCCCTTACCTCCCAGCAGCGGGCGCTCTTCCAGCAGCTTGAAACTGCTCTCGATCCTGAGCCGCACGCCGACGCACACGAGAACGGGTTCTTCGAGAAACTCAAAGAAGGCCTGCGGAATCCGTTCGCGCACCGCACCGACCCGCCACCCGGCGAAGACCGTCCGAAAGCGTGACGCCGAGGCCGACCGCATCGGCACGCTGACCTGCCAGCGATCAGGCCTGAAGGGTCCACCGGGAGCGCCGTGGCTTGCTGGACGCAGGCGACAGCCTGCAGTTCGGGTGGCTTGTGACAGTCCGCAGCAGCGAACGGGGCAGAGCAAGGCTTGGCCCGTCCGCGGAACGTATTTTTCCAGACGCGCCGAAGAGCTAGCGCGTGGGATGGTGGATGGCTGCTGTGGGGGGCCTTCCCTAGCCCGCGGCTCACGTCAGCCTGTATCCCAGCTTCGAGTGGGCGTGCCTCGCGGCAGTGCCGGTGACGAAGCCTTCGCGAGGTAATCCCTAGCGCGGCTAGCCGTCCGGGTTATCGAGCCCCGGGCCTCTCCATTGGCGAATGCTCTGGGCTGGCGCGTCGGGATCCCGCGTGGCAAGTTGCACGCAGGATGGTCGCTAGGCAAAGGCAATTTCCCTCGCCCCACGCCAATCGAGGCCTTCGAGACGCTTCTGCTTCCGCCAGAGCCGACATGCACGCCGCCGGACACTTCGGCGAAGCCCGAGACACAGCCATCGCTGTGGCAGAGCGAAGACCGGTGGATCTCCGCGTCCGCTGGCTGAAATCCCGTAACAGGGGTCGAGTGGGGTGGAGCCCCTTCGGGACAATCCCAAGGCGTCTTGTGCCACGCAATGATGAGGTGACGAACAGCCTCCAGTCTCGAGAGACCGGAACTGGACCGCGACGGGGAGCGACACAGCCGCCTTTGCAGTTATATCGCTACGGGGAGCGGGAAGCGCCCAGGCCGCCCGCTCTTCTCGGCGACTACCCGCGTTTTGAGCGCGCCCGGCGACGAGGACACGCACGGCGTTCGCAGCCTGTCGCCATCCAACCTGCATTGAATCCGAGTGTAAAACCGGTGGTCAACCGCAGCGTGGCGGTGACTCTGCTCAGTTCCGGGCCGCCGCCGGTCCGGCCAAAACACGCAGGAAAAATCCGTACCGGATCGTCAAACGAGTGCGCGACGAGCCAATGGCGACCTCTCACGCGAAGCCGGACACGTTCCATTTTTGATCAGCCTGGACCCTCGCGCCAGGAGGGCAGGATTGACGACTTCCCCCTCTCCCCATCCAACTCCTAACGCGCACGTCAGCTTCGAGCGGGACGGCCCGAGGCGCGGTCCACCGTGGGCTAGAATTAACTCGTGCCGGGTCGGCTCCCAGCGGCCTGCGGGGCGCTGCTTCTGCTGCTGTCGGCCCCGCTGTCCGGAGCGGCGCGGGACTCTCACACCCGCCTACGCGCTCAGGTAGAGCAGCTGATCGCCGGCCAACGCGGCATGAGCGTCCACGACTGGGTCGGCTTCAAGCTAGACGGCCCTGAGGTCACACTTCAGGGTGCCGTCACGCGGCCGAGGCTGCGACAGTCCATCGAACGGTCGGTACGGGCTCTCGAGGCAGTCGCCGCGGTGCGCAACGACATCGAGGTGCTGCCCCGCTCGGGCAATGACATCGGAGTGCGGATCAACGCCTATTGGCGCATCTACGGACACCCCGAGCTGCGTCAGCAGCTGCTCGGTGGATCAGCGTTCCGCCCCCGCCTTCGACGCTCGGCCACCGACGAACAGCGCGTCCTGCTCAAGCCCGTGCATATCGTTGTCCGCGACGGCCACTTGACCCTGGAGGGCGAAGTCGAGCAGCAGCGTCAAAAGCGGCTCGCTAGCCAGCAGGCATCCGCCGTATTGGGAGTGCGGTCCGTTACCAACAACTTGATCGTGACCGGGACCGACACGGAGGAGTTCGAGCCCATCGACTTCGAAACCGACCCTTGGTGGACGGACTCGGACTCCGTGGCCGAGCCCGTCGTGCGGGTCGAGAATCCAGCAGGCGGCGTCCGCGTGCGGGTGGTCAACGCCGAGCGGGTGCTGGTGCGCAGGTCGAGCCGGACCCGGGCCGTGCAGCCGGGCGACACCAAGATCACCCGCCTGGGACACAAGATGCGGATCCGGTCCCAACCCCCGGATGGCGCTTCGATCGACCTCGAGGTCGACCTGCCCTACGGCCACCGTCTGGAAGTGCAGACCGTCGGAGGACCGATCGCGCTGACCGGGCTTGTTCGGCGGGCACGCTTGGAGACGGACACCGGCAAGATCGAACTCGCAGTTCCCTGGCGGGCCGTGCGCCTCAGCGCCGAGGCTTACGGCAAGCCTCGAGCGGTTGCGCTAGACGGCGGTTTGCACTCGTTCTTTCAGGTCCGGGCGGCCGCAGCCTCCGGCAAGCCCTGGGCCATTGTTGACCGGCGCGACGCGAAGGAGCCGTTGTACGGTTCCGTGCAGCTGGATACCGCGCAACCCGAGGCGCTGGTGTTGCGCGAGGCTCCGATCCCCGGGGATTCGCCGGTGCGCTTGCATTGGCAGGCCCCGGAGGTGCTCGCCGAGATGCTGCGCAGGCCGTTCCGCATGCGCTTGACCCAGCCGGGGACGGGCGGCGGGACGCCCGAGGAAGGCCTGGAGCCGGAGCAGGGCATCGTGCAGTTCAACTCGGAGGTGCGCTTGGTGCAGCTGCTGGCTGCCGTAGTCGACGCCAAGAACCGGCCCGTCATGGGGCTGGGCCCCCAGAGCTTCCAGATTCTCGAGGATGGTGCAGAGCAGCGGATCGGCATGGTGAGGGACACCGAGACCGAGTTCAACTTGGTGCTGCTACTGGATTGCAGCACCAGCACCTTGGCGGATCGGGAATCTGTGTTGGAGGCGGCGCGTCGGTTCATCCGCGCCACCCGGCCAGCGGACCGCGTCGGCATCTACGTGCTCTCGGATGCCTTCCTCCACGTGGTTAGCCCGCTGACACCGGACCGCGAAACCCTGCTCAGCAAGATCGAGCGGATACCGCGGCTATCGGGCGGGACGCCGCTCTACGATGCCATCACCCTGGCCTATGCGCAAGAGCTAGCCCATCGCCGCTGGGAGCGCAACGCCCTCATCGTGATCAGCGACGGCATGGACAACGATCTCCAACCGGGGTGGAGCCGCATGATCCCCTCGCAAGTCCCCTTCCAGGACCTTCTCCGGGTGTCGGCAGAAATCAACAGCGCAATCTACCCGATCTTCCTGGAACCGGACGAGCCGGGGATCCGCACCGAGCGCAGCTGGCGCGAGGCCCTCGAGCGCGCTACTAGCCGCGCACGCGAACGCATGCGCAAATTGGCGGAGGCCACAGGCGGCCGGTTGTTCCGGGCGGAATCGCTCGGCGACCTGGACACGGTCTATCAGCAGGTGGCCGATGAGCTGCGGAGCGTCTACACCCTGGCCTACTATCCGTCGAACCAGGACTTCGATGGCGCCTGGCGCCGCATTCGGGTTGTCGTGCGGTCCGGCGACGCCCGCGTACGGACTCGGCCCGGGTACTACGGCTGGTGAGCCAGCCTCCAGGATCCGCGACGGACGCAAGGCCATCCCCGGCCCGGCCGGGCCGCGCAGCGGCGGAAGCGCACCACAGGCCTCCGGCACCCGCCGAGCAGGAAGCATCGAGGCGTCCTGGGTCCTTGGCACCCCTCACCCCCTGGCCGCGTCTCGGGCCGCCACATACATAGCGCCGGCGGTCCTCCGGCTCGTAGAGCTCGCCGGGTCAGAGAGGACCGTCCAACTCGGCAGGCGTGTCCATCCCCAAGGATCGAGGCCCCACGGCAGCCCCCGATCCTGTTCGACGGTCCCCCCCGGAGGCGGCGGACGCAGCTCGGCGGCTACGTCAGGCCACAGGTCCAGTATCAGGCCTCCTTGCGGACCAGCGCACCGCACTGCGGGTCGCTGGGAACGCCGCACGGCTGGAGCCCCGGTGAGCTGCGGTATCCCGTCTCCTCGTGGTGACCCGCTCAACGGTTCCTTGCGCTGGCCCCCCGGGGAATATATACTGATTGGTATGGATTTGACGCCGCCGCCCGAGGGTGCCGATCCGGGAAGGAAGCCGTGAGCGCCGCGACCGAGCAACTCGAAGGGCTGACCAGCCAGGACTACAAGTACGGCTTCGTCACCGACATCGACCAGGAGACCCTAGCCCCCGGCCTGAGCGAGGAGACCGTCCGGTTCATCTCGGCCAAGAAGGGCGAGCCCCCATGGCTGCTGGCCTGGCGGCTCCAGGCGTTGCGCCATTGGTCCGCCATGGAGGAGCCCCGCTGGCCCAACGTGACGTACCCCCCGATCGACTACCAAGCCATCTCGTACTATGCGGCCCCGAAGAGCGCTGCCGACCGGCCCCAGAGCCTGGACGAAGTCGACCCCGAACTGCTCGCCACGTACGAGAAGCTCGGGATCCCGCTGGAAGAGCGCGCCGCCCTCGCCGGCGTCGCGGTCGACGCGGTCTTCGACAGCGTCTCGGTCGCGACGACCTTCCGGGAGAAGCTGGCCGCCGCCGGAATCGTTTTCATGTCGATGTCGGAGGCCGTGCGCGAGCATCCGGACCTCGTCCGGCAGTACCTCGGCAGCGTCGTCCCGCCCTCCGACAACTTCTTCGCCGCGCTCAACTCGGCCGTGTTCTCCGACGGCTCCTTCGTGTTCGTCCCCAAGGGCACGGCCTGCCCGATGGAGCTGTCGACCTATTTCCGCATCAACGCCATGAACACCGGGCAGTTCGAGCGCACCCTGATCGTGGCCGAGGAAGGCAGCTCCGTCAGCTACCTGGAGGGCTGCACGGCTCCCATGCGGGACGAGAACCAGTTGCACGCCGCGGTGGTCGAACTCGTCGCGCTAGACAATGCCCGCATCAAATACTCCACGGTGCAGAACTGGTACCCGGGCGACAAGGACGGCAAGGGCGGCATCTACAACTTCGTGACCAAGCGCGGCGCCTGCCGCGGCCGGAACGCGAAGATCTCCTGGACGCAGGTCGAGACCGGCTCGGCCATCACCTGGAAGTACCCCAGCTGCATCCTGATCGGGGACAACTCCGTGGGTGAGTTCTACTCCGTGGCGGTCACCAACAACCGCCAGCAGGCCGACACCGGCACCAAGATGATCCACATCGGCCGCAACACCTCCTCGACGATCATCTCCAAGGGCATCTCGGCCGGCCTGTCGAACAACTCCTACCGCGGGCTGGTCAAAATCATGCCCAAGGCCGAGGGGGCGCGCAACTTCTCGCAGTGCGACTCGATGCTGATGGGCGACCGCTGCGGCGCCCATACGTTCCCGTACCTCGAGGTGCGCAACAAGTCCGCCCAGGTCGAGCACGAAGCCACCACGTCAAAGATCGGCGAGGACCAGATCTTCTACCTGAACCAGCGCGGCATCGACACCGAGGATGCGGTGTCGATGATCGTCAACGGATTCTGCAAGGAAGTCTTCCGCGAGCTGCCGATGGAGTTCGCGGTGGAGGCTCAGAAGCTGCTGGGAGTCAGCCTCGAGGGCAGTGTCGGATAGACGCCGCCGCGGGGAACGGGAGGAGCGCATTCCGCCATGCTGCGCATCAAGAACTTGCATGTCGAGGTGGACGGCCAGCAGATCCTGCGGGGCGTCGATCTGGATGTCCAGCCCGGCAGCGTGCATGCCGTGATGGGCCCCAACGGCTCCGGCAAGAGCACGCTGGCGTCGGTGCTGGCCGGCCGCGACGGCTACGACGTTACTGCGGGCAGCGTGGCGTATCGCGGCCAGGACCTGCTGGAGATGGAGCCCGAGGTCCGCGCCCGCGAGGGCATCTTCCTGGCCTTCCAGTATCCGGTCGAAGTGCCGGGGGTGACCACGATGTACTTCCTTCGGGAGGCGCTCAACGCCGTGCGGAAGCACCGCGGGCAGGCGGAGCTCTCGGCCGGGGAGTTCCTGCGGCTGGCCCGGGAGAAGATCCGCCCCCTCGGCATCGAGGCCGACATGCTCAAGAGAGCCGTCAACGAGGGCTTTTCAGGCGGCGAGAAGAAGCGCAGCGAGATCTTCCAGATGGCCGTGCTCGAACCGACGCTCGGGATCCTCGACGAAACCGACTCGGGCCTCGACATCGACGCCCTCAAGGTGGTTGCCGACGGCGTCAACGCTCTGCGGTGCCCGGACCGGGCCTTCATCGTGATCACCCACTACCAGCGGCTGCTGGACTACATCGTCCCGGACGCAGTGCATGTCCTGGCGGGTGGGCGCATCGTCCGCTCCGGCGACAAGGAGCTGGCGCTAGAGCTCGAGGCCAAGGGCTACGGCTGGATCGAGAGCATCGCCAACCAGCTGGCCCCTGTGGGAGCGTAGCCGTGCCGGTCGTGGCGGGCCACATCGACCTCTACCTGCAATCCTTCGGCGAAGTGCTGCGCCGGACGGAGCGGGAGCCCTCGTGGCTGCGGCAGCGTCGGGAGAGGGCCATGGAGCGGTTCCTAGCGCTCGGCGTGCCCCGGCCCCGGGACGAGGAGTACAAGTACACCGACCTCTCCCAACTGGCCGACGGCACCCAGCTCTTCACCGCAGACCCAGCCTCCCCGGCGGCGGGAGCGACCCAATACGCCGCCTGGCGCGGCCCGGAGCTGAGGTTCCAAGGCGGCACGGTCCTGCTGCCCAACTCCCGCAGCCTCCCGCCCGGTCTGCGGATCCGCTCGCTGAGCGACGCGCTGCGGGCTGATCCCGGGGCCCTGGCCGAACGGCTGGCGGCTTGCGCGGATTCCGAGCATCACGCCCTCACCGCCCTCAACACCGCGTTCTTCACCGACGGCGCGCTCGTCGAGGCCGACCCCGGTGCGACCGTCGACGAGCCGGTCCATCTAGTCTTCGGCGATGGCCTGCAGGCGCGGCATCCCCGAGTGCTCATCCTAGCCGGGCGGAACGCGTCCCTGCGGGTCGTCGAAACCTACGCGGGAAGCGGGCCCTACTGGCGCAACGCGGTGACGGAAATCCACACTGCGGCGAACGCCCGAGTCGACCATTACCGCGCTCAGCTCGAGTCGCCGGAGTCGAGCCATACGGGGATGCTGCAGGCGGTGCAGCAACGCGACAGCATGCTGGCCACGTTCTCGCTCAGCTTCGGGGCCGCGCTCGCCCGCAACGACATCCGGACCCGCCTGGGCGGCCCGGGCTGCGAGTGCTCCTTGGATGGGCTGTACGCCGTTCGAGACAACCAGCTCGTCGATCACCACACCGCCATCGACCACGCCCAGCCGCATTGCCACTCCCACCAGTTGTACAAGGGCGTCCTTGACGGCCGCGCCCGCGGTGTGTTCAACGGCAAGATCTTCGTGCGGCGCGATGCCCAGAAAACCGACGCCGTCCAGAGCAACCAGAACCTCCTGCTGTCGGATCGGGCTGAAGTCAACACGAAGCCGCAGCTCGAGATCGACGCCAACGATGTGCGCTGCACCCACGGCGCGACGATCGGCCAGCTGGACCCGACGGCCGCGTTCTACCTGCGTTCCCGGGGCATCGGCGAGGCCGAGGCCCGCAACCTGCTGACCTACGCCTTCGCGGCGGACGCCCTAGCACGGATCAAAGTCCAGCCCGTCCGGGAGCACTTCGAGGCGCTGCTGCTCCGGACGTTCGCCCTAGGCAGCGCATGAAAGGCGCGAGGGGAACTCCCATGACGGCCACCGCAGTGGCGCCGCCTCCGCCGCTCAGGGGCGGCGAGGTCCAGGAGGACTTTCCCTCTCTCCAGCAGTTGGTGCATGGCAGGCCGCTGGTCTACCTCGACAGCGCCGCGTCCTCCCAGACGCCCCGGCAGGTGATCGAGGCGTTAGTCGCCTACTACGAGCGCGACCGCGCCAATGTGCATCGCGGAGTGCATGAGCTGAGCCAGCGGGCCACCGAGAAGTACGAGGCGGCCCGCCGCAACCTGCAGCTGTTCCTCAACGCCCGCGACCCAGGGGAGATCATCTGGACGAAGGGCACGACCGAAGGCCTCAACCTCGTCGCCGCGAGCTGGGGCCGGTCTCACGTTGGGTCTGGAGATGAAGTGCTCGTCTCGGCCATGGAGCACCACTCGAACATCGTGCCGTGGCAGATCCTGTGCCAGGAGCGAGGCGCCCGGCTGCGCGTGATCCCGATGAACGAGGCGGGCGAGCTGCGGCTCGACGCACTGGAGGCGCTTCTTTCCCCGCGCGCCCGCGTCGTGGCGGTGACGCAGGTCTCGAACGCCCTGGGCACGATCAACCCGGTTCGCAAGATCGCCGCCATGGCGCACGCCGCCGGCGCGGTGTGCGTGGTGGACGGTGCCCAAGCGGCGCCTCATCTGCGGGTCGATGTGCAGGAACTCGGCTGCGACTTCTTCGCACTGTCAGGGCACAAGATGTGCGGCCCCACGGGCATCGGCGCGCTCTACGGACGCCGCGAGCTCCTCGAGGAGATGCCGCCGTACCAGAGCGGCGGGGACATGATTGCCTCGGTTGCATTCGAAGGCACGACCTACAACGAACTGCCCTACAAGTTCGAGGCCGGTACGCCGATCATCGCCGGGGCGATTGCGATGGGGGCGGCGGTCGACTATCTGGAGTCGCTCGGCATGGACCGTGTCGCCGCCTACGAGCGGGACCTGCTCGCCTACGGCGCGGAGCGCCTCGCCGACATCGGCGGCCTGCGGCCGATCGGCACGGCGCGGGACAAGGCCAGCGTGCTGTCGTTCTTGATCGAGGGGATCCACCCCGCCGACCTGGGCGCAATCCTGGACCGCCAGGGAGTCGCGCTGCGCGTAGGGCACCACTGCGCCGAGCCGGTCATGCGCTTCTACGGCGTGCCGGCGACGGCCCGGGCCTCGCTGGCCTTCTACAACACCCGCGCCGACCTCGACGCGCTGGCGGACGCCATCAATGTCGCCAAGGAGATCTTCGCCTGATGCGCATGCTCAAGCTTGGGCTGCATGACGAGCCCCCGGCAGCCGCGACGGACAGCCCCGCGGCGGAGCCGAGCCCTGGATCGACGGGACTGAATACGGGGGCGCTCGCGTCCGCGCCGCGCTACAACGAGTACGTGCCCAGCATGCACTCGAACATGACGATGACCTCGCCTCTGCCTCCGGTGGAGCCGGAGTACGCCCCGGACGCATCCTTGGAGGAAAAGGTCGTCGCCGTGCTGAAGACTTGCTACGACCCGGAGATCCCGGTAGACATCTACCAGCTCGGGCTGATCTACCAAGTCCAGGCCCCCCGGGCTCCGGAGCAGCCGGGCAAGGTGAAGGTCCTCATGACTCTGACGGCGCCGAACTGCCCGGCGGCGCAGACCCTCCCGGCGGAGGCCAAGTACAAGATCGAGCGCCTGGAGGAAGTCGCCGAAGCGGAGATCGAGATCACCTTCGATCCGCCGTGGACCCCGGAGAAAATGAGCGAGGAGGCCCGGCTGGTCCTGAATCTGATCTAAGGAGAAGCCATGCAGCTCTCGTCCCAGGAGGAATACGGTCTGCGCTGCCTGCTGCGGTTGGCCCAGGCGGGTCCCGGCGCGATTCTGAGCCTGTCCGAAATCGCCCGGGCGGAGGGCATCTCCATGCCGTACGCCGCCAAGCTGATGCGCATCCTCCGCGCGGGGGGCCTCGTAAGCAGCGAGCGAGGCCAAGCGGGCGGCTATTTTCTGGCCCGCCCGCCCGCCCGGATCAGCGCGAAGCAGGCGCTGCAGGTGCTGGGCGGGGATTTCTACGGGGGAGAGTTCTGCGGGCGGTTCTCGGGGCGCGAGGACCATTGCACGCACTCGACCGACTGCTCCATCCGCTCGCTCTGGCGGGCGATCCAGTGGGTGCTGGACGGCCTGCTCAGCCGCACCACGCTGCGCGACCTGCTGTGCGGCGAGCGGGAGATGGACAGGTTCGTCGGAGACTTGGTGGTGCTAGCGAGCGCGGCGGCGGCGCCTTCCGCTAAAGTGGAGCATGGTTGATCTTGAACAAGTCCGGCAAGCTCTGCAACGAGTTGTGCATCCCGCCTACGGCCGGGGCATTGTCGAGCTCGGCCTAGTCCAGGAGCTGGCCGGCGACGGCGGGACGGTGCGCTTCCGCCTGCAGAACACGGTGGCGCAGCGCACTGCCAGCGAGGCGGCGCTGGCCGAAGCCCGCAGGGCGGTCCAGGCGCTCGCGCCGGGCCTGCGGGTCGACGCCGAGCTGACCGGCAGCGCCCGGCAGAACCCCGTGGGCGAGGGCGGCAAGGGGGCCATCCCGGGCGTCCGCAACATCATCCCCGTGGCCTCGGGGAAGGGCGGCGTCGGCAAGTCCACCGTCTCGGCCAATCTAGCCCTGGCCCTCCGGTCGACGGGCGCCAAGGTCGGACTGCTGGACGCAGACGTGTACGGGCCGAGCATCCCGCTGATCATGGGCGCTACTACCGGCCCGCGGCACGGCGGCCGGGGAATCATCCCCATCCAGACCCACGGCATACCGATCATCTCCACCGGCTTCTTCGTGCGCCCGGACCAAGCTGTAGTCTGGCGCGGGCCGATGCTGGCGAAGATGGTGGAGCAGCTCACCAATCAAGTGGAATGGGGCGAACTGGACTACCTCGTGGTCGACCTGCCTCCAGGCACGGGAGACGTGCAGCTCAGCCTGTGCCAACGGCTGGCCCTGACGGGCGCGGTGGTCGTGACGACCCCGCAGCCGGTGGCCGTCAACGTTGCCGAGAAGGCCATCATCATGTTCCAGCAGCTCAAGACGCCGCTGCTCGGGGTCATCGAGAACATGAGCTACTTCGAGCCCCGCTCGACCGGCGAGCGCGAATACATCTTCGGCTCTGGCGGGGCCGAGCGCCTCGCCGCTCGGTGGCAGGTGCCCGTGCTGGGCAAGATCCCGCTGGCGACGACCGTGCGCGAAACGTCCGATGCGGGCACCCCGCTGGTCCTCGCCGATCCGGCGGCTCCGGCTGCCGTGGCGTTCCGGGAGGCGGCGGAGCAGCTCGGTGTCGCGGTCGCCCAGCGCAACGTCTCGGCCGCGAGCGAAGAAGCGGTCCGGATCACCTTCTGAGCCGGACCCGGCTCACGAGGCGCTCGCCCCGCTGCCGGCTACGAGCTGCGAGGCGCGGAGGAGGCCGTCGACGGTGCCCGCGTCGGTCCACCAGCCCTCGAGGATGTCCCAGGTCATGGTGCCCTCGGCAATGTACTGGTTGTTCACGTCGGTGATCTCCAGCTCCCCGCGGGCCGAGCGCTCCAAGCGGCTGATCTTCTCGAACACCGTTCCGTCGAACATGTAGATCCCCGTCACGGCGTATTGGGACTGCGGAGCGGCGGGCTTCTCCTCAATGGCGACGAGGCGCCCATTCCGAAACGCGGGCACGCCGTAGCGCCCCGGATCCGGCACTTCCTTCAAGAGGATCTTGGCGCCGCGCTCCTGGCGTCGGAACGCCTCCGCGGCTGCGGCGACATTGCGCTCGAAGATGTTGTCGCCCAGCATGACGCAGAGCTTCTCGCCCCGCGAGAAGTGGCGCGCCAGGGCCAGCGCCTCGGCGATGCCCCCCTCGCCCTCCTGGTAGGTGTAGTCGATGTGCCTGAGCCCGAATTCCCGGCCGTTGCCCAGCAGCCGCAGGAAGTCGCCGGCGTTGCGCCCGCCCGCGACGACCAAGATGTCCTTGATGCCCGCGTCCACCAGCGCCCGGATCGGGTAGTAGATCATCGGCTTGTCGTAGATGGGCAGCAGGTGCTTGTTGATGATGCGGGTAATGGGATCCAAGCGGGTCCCTAGACCTCCGGCTAGGACGACGCCGCGCACGCAGCCCCGATTGTACTAGAGCCCGCAGCCGCCCTCTACCGGGGCTCGGAGAAGAACTCCCGGAGCTGGCGGCGCACCAGCGCCAGAGACCCCAGCACGGCGAACAGGTTGGGCACGGCCATGAGGCCGTTCATGGTGTCGGAGAAGCCCCACACGGCCTCGAGCCCGCCGACAGCTCCGACGAAAACGAACGCCACCCACGCCAAGCGGTAGCCCAATACGCTGCGCACTCCGAAGAGATAGGCGATGGCCGTCTCCCCGTAGTAGGACCAGCCGACGATGGTGGAGAAGGCGAAGGGCACCAGACTGAGCGAAACCATCAGCGCCCCCCAGTCCCCCGGCAGGCCCATCGCGAACGCCTCGGCCGACAGCGCGGCCCCGGTTCTGCCGGAGGTCCAAACGCCAGTGGACAGGATGGTGAAGGCCGTCAGCATGCAGGCAACCAATGTGTCCACGAACACCCCGAACAGCCCGTAGGTCCCTTGGCGGGCCGGGTGGTCGGTGACCGCCGCGGCATGGGCGATCGGCGCGCTGCCCATGCCCGCCTCGTTCGAGTTGAGCCCGCGGGCGATCCCGTAGCGCATGGCGCTCCGCACCGTGGCTCCGAGGAAACCGCCGACTGCGGCCTGCCCGCTGAACGCGGAACCAACGATCAAGCCGAGCACGGCGGGGAAGTCGCCGAGGCGCGTCGCCAGGACGTACAGCGCGCAGGAGAAGTAGAGCAAGCACATGGCCGGCACCAGCACCGCGGCCACTTCGGCGATCCTCCGCAGCCCCCCCAGCACGACCAGGGCCGTGAGCGCGGCGAGCGCCAAGCCGCTCCAATACGCCGGGACGCCGAATGCGGATCGCATGGCGTCTGCTACGGTGCTCGCCTGGTTCATGTTGCCGATGCCGAAGCTGGCAACGGCGCAGAGGCCCGCGAAGACCGCTCCGAGCCAGTGCAGCCCAAAGCGCTGCGAAAGGACATACATGGCCCCCCCGCGAACGATGCCCTGCGCATCCTTCTGCCGGTATTCCAGCGCCACGGCGATCTCGGAGTATTTGGTGGCCATGCCGAGCACCGCCGAGGCGAACATCCAAAAGACGGCCCCGGGCCCGCCGCTCGCAATCGCCATCGCAACACCCGCGATGTTGCCCACTCCGACGGTGGCCGACAGAGAGGTGGCCAGGGCCTGGAACGGCGAAATGGTTCCCTCGCCCTCCGCCCGGGAGCGGAGGCTGCCCAGCACCTGGCGCACCGCAAACGGAAAGCGGCGTATTTGCACGCCTCCCGTGGCCACCGTCAGCACAAGTCCCGCGCCGAGCAGGAGAGCCATCATGGGCGGGCCCCAGACGATCGAGTTCGCGGATTCGTTGAGCTCCAGTAACCAAGACACGGCTGGACTAGTTCAACTATGCTAATCCATGTCTGGGAAGCCGCTTAGAGACCATGGAAATCCAATTGGCGTTCGATCGGGACGGAGTCGTGGTCGAGCTGCCGGACTCGCTCGACGCCCGGGTGCTGCGGCCGCGCTTCGCCGCTGGGCTGCAAGACCCGGACTCGGCGCTGGCCGAGGCCATCGCCCGCCCCATCGGCAGCCCGGCCTTAGCGGACTTGGCCCGCGGGAGGCGCAGCGCGGCGATCGCGGTCTGCGACATCACTCGCCCCGCACCGAACCATACCGTCCTGCCGCATGTCGTGCGCGCCCTCGAGGCGGGGGGCATCCCCGTGCGCAACATCGCAATCCTCATCGCAACCGGCCTGCACCGGGAAGCAACCGAGGCCGAGCTGGGCGAGATCCTGGGCAGCGCCATTCTGGAGCGCCATCCGGTTCATTCGCACCGCGCCAAGGAAATCGACGAGCAGGTCTTCCTGGGCGAAACGGACGGAGGCACGCAGGTTTTCATCGACGGGCGCTTCGTCGAAGCAGACCTGCATATCACTCTGGGTTTCATCGAACCGCACCTCATGGCCGGGTTCTCAGGAGGCCGCAAACTGATCTCCATTGGCCTCGCCGGCGAAAGAACCATCAAGCGCCTGCACAGCCCGCTGTTCATGCGCGACGCCAAAGCCACCGAGGGGTCGTTTCCGAACAACCCGCTGCACCGCGAGCTGCTGGAGATCGCGGCCTTGGCGGGGCACGACTTCATGGTGGATGTGGCGCTTACCGAGACACGCGCCGTCGCCGGCGTCTTTGCGGGCGAGCCCGTCGCGGCCCATGCCCAGGGCGTGGAGTTCGTACGGCGCTCGACGCTCGCGAGCGTGGGGGAGCCGGCCGACGCAGTCATCACGACCTCCGGCGGCTACCCGCTGGACCTGACCTTCTACCAAGCGGTCAAGGGGGTAACCGCCGCCTCGCACATCGTCCGCCGGGGCGGCGAGATCCTGCTCGCCGCGGCGTGCCGCGAGGGCCTCGGGGGGCCGGAGTTCCAGCAGCTCATGCGGACGGCCCGAGGGTCTTCGGCGCTGCTCGACGCACTGGCAGCCAAGCCCGTGAAAGTCGACCAGTGGCAAGCCGAGAAGTTGGCGATGGTCGCCGCACGCGCGCAGCTGTCGTATTGCGTGCCGGGCCTATCGGCGACGGATCGCGCCGCCCTCTGGGGACCGACGCACACGGACCCGCAACAGGCCGTCGACAGCCTCGTGAGCCGCCTTCCGGAAGGGGCACGCGTAGTGGTGATCCCCGAAGGGCCCTACGTGTTCTCGCAGGTGGGGGCGAACGGGGCTAGTGCGGCGCAGGCCTAGGAGCCTGTTGAAAAAGTCCTCAGCGACCGTGAAGCGGCACTGAAATGACCGTAAAACGACTCCTGCAGGCCCTGAACAGTCGCAAAACGGTGCTTCGGACGCGATTTCGCGAAGGGGATCGTACCCCAGCGACTTCAGCAACGGGCTCCTAGCCAAGCGCCTGGCCCGTTCTCCGCTGCGCCGGTCCGCCAGCGGTCGCGCATCCCTCGGAAGGGCAGCTGCGCTGCGCACAGGAACAGTTCGCCGCTTGCAAACATCGGCCCCCCGGGAGCCGGCTCGGAGCCCGAACCCACCAGGGGCTTGCCTTCGCGCACCCGGGTTCTGCTACCGTGCTTGCAAACCGCGCCCGTATGGTTTATCTTGCATGAATGCAGTTATGAGTGCGCCCGCCGTCGCCCCACTTCGGACCGCAATCGACCGTAGCCTCTGCGAGAGGTTTCTCTATTACATGCTCATGATGCGCGAGTTGGAGGAGCGCATCGAGCTGAAGCTGTACCGGCAAGGCAAGGTCCAGGGAGGCTGCTACACGGGGCGCGGGCAGGAAGCCATCCCGGTCGGCAGCGCCCTCCACTCGCAACCCGGCGACTGGCTCACGCCGTCGCATCGCGACATGGCCGCCCTGCTCATCCGGGGCATGACGCCACGCGACATCCTAGCCCAATACCTCGGGCGAGCCACCGGTCCGACGGGGGGGCGCGACGGCAACATGCACATGGGCTCCGCGGAGAAGCACTGCGTGCCCATCATTTCGTCGATCGGGGCCAGCATCCCCGTGGCCGGGGGCTTGGCTTTCGCCATGCGCTACCGCGGAGAATCGAACATCGTGTTCAACTACTCCGGCGACGGCGCCTCCAGCCGCGGCGACTGGCACGAGGGCCTCAACATGGCGGCCGTGCTCGAACTGCCAGTCGTCTACCTCTGCAACAACAACCTCTACGCCTACTCCACGCCGCTGGACAGGCAGATGAAAATCCGCGACATCGCCGAGCGGGTGTCCGGCTACGGCATCCCGGCAGAGATCGTGGACGGCAACGATGTGCGCGCAATCTACGAGGCCACCGCTCGGGCGGTGGCGCACGCGCGCGGCGGCAACGGCCCCTACTTCATCGAGTGCAAGACTTTCCGCATGAGCGGCCATTCGGCCCACGATCCAGCGGACTACGTGCCGCAGGAGCTCCGCGAGCAGTGGTCCCGACGGGACCCGATCCTGATGCTGCAGAAACACATGGTCGAGGAATTGGGGGCCGACGAGCAGGACTTCGTCAACATGCGCACCAAGGTGCTGGCGGAAATCGACGAAGCCGTCGAGTGGGCCCTTGGCCAGCCCTTCCCGGATCCAGCGACGCTGAAGGATAAGGTCTACGGGCCCGCCTAGCGCAGGCTCACGATCCAGTTCCACCAATGGCCGCAGCAACAACCTACGTCGAAGCGATCCGCCAGGGCATCTGGGAGGAGATGGAGCGCGACCCGAGCGTCTTCGTCATGGGCGAAGACATCGCGGTCTACGGCGGCGCTTTCAAGATCACCCAGGGCATGCTGGCGCATTTCGGCGAGCGGCGCGTCGTGGACACCCCCCTGTCCGAGTCCGCCATCGTCGGGGCGGGCACCGGGGCGGCCATCAGCGGCCTCCGTCCGGTGCTGGAGATGCAGTTCGCCGACTTCATGGCCTGCGGCTTCGACCAAATCACCAACTTCGCCGCAAAGTGCCGCTACCGGTGGGGCCAGCCGATCCCGATGGTGATCCGCGCGCCGGCAGGGGGCAACATCCACGGCGGCCCCTTCCATTCGCAGAACGTCGAGATGCCGTACGTCCACACCCCGGGGCTCAAGGTCGTGCAGCCGGCCACAGCCGGCGACGCCAAGGGGCTCATCAAGGCTTCGATCCGCGACGACGACCCGGTGATCTTCCTCGAGCACAAGTATTTGTACCGCTCGGTCAAGGAAGAACTGCCGCAGGGGGACTACACCGTGCCCCTCAGCCAAGCCAAGGTCCAGCGCTTCGGAACGGATCTGTCGATCATCTCCTACGGCTGGATGGTCCATATCGCCCTGGAGGCCGCCCAGCGCTTGGCTTGTGAAGGGATCGACATCGAGGTGCTCGACCTCAGAACCCTGATGCCCCTCGACCGGAGGGCCATCCTGGCGACGGCCAAGAAGACCAGCAAGGTCATTCTCCTGCACGAGGACACGCTGACCGGCGGCCTCGGAGGGGAGCTCTCCGCCATCATCTCCGAGCACGCCTTCGAGCACCTCGACGGCCCGCCCGTCCGCATCGCCGCCCCCGACACGCCCGTTCCCTTCAGCGAGACTCTGGAGCAGGCGTTCCTCCCGAGCACGGACGAGGTTGCGGAGGCGGCGCGCCGCCTCGCCCGGTACTAGCTTCCGGGACCAAGCTGGTGGAGGCGCTCCCGCACCACCTGCCGGTTCCTCGCGGGGCAGCCCCCGAGAGGTTCGGTACCATCGTCGTTGACAGCACTCCCATGCCCACAGATCGCAGAACGTTCCTCAAGACATCCGGCGGAGCACTCGTCGCCGCCGCCCGGGCATGGCCCCTGCCCGGCCCCCGCCCCTGGCTGTTCGACGGCCCCGACCGCGAGTGGCGGCACTACGGAGGCACTGCCGGAGCCAGCCGCTACTCCCCCTGCGACCGGATCGACCGGTCGAATGTCGTCCGGCTGAAGCCGGTCTGGACGCACCGCACGGGCGACGCGCTGGAGCGGCCCCAAACGACCATCGAATGCACTCCGATCGTCGTGAACAGCGTGATGTACGTGACGACCGCCAGGGTCAAAGTGCAGGCGCTAGACGCCGCCACCGGGAAGCTGCTGTGGACCTTCGATCCCCTGGACAGCACCAGCGCCCGCCGCAGCGCGGGCGTCAACCGCGGAGTCTGCTACTGGGAGTCCGAGGACGGCTCGGAGAAGCGCATCTTCAGCACCGTCCAGAACTGGCTCTACAGCCTCTTCGCCGAGACCGGCGAGCCTGACTCCGCCTTCGGCGACGGCGGCAAGATCGATCTCAACCAAAACCTCGACAACGAAGTGCCCGGGGTCTCGGTGAAATGCACCAGCCCTGTAGTGGCCTACCACGACCTGATCGTCGTGGGCGGTGGGGGCGGCGAGGGACCCTACCCACAGGCCCCGGGCCACATCCGCGCCTTCGACACCCTGACCGGCAAGCGGCGCTGGATCTTCCATACGACGCCCAGGCCCGGACAGTTCGGGTACGAGACCTGGCCGCCCAACGCCTACAAGCATGTCGGGGGCACGAACAACTGGGCCGGCATGAGCCTGGATGTCGAACGCGGCCTGGTGTTCGCGGGCATCGGCTCCCCGGCATTCGACTTCTACGGCGGAGACCGCATCGGCGCGAACCTCTTTGGCAACTGTATCCTCGCGCTCCATGCGGAGACAGGCGAGCGAGCCTGGCACTTCCAGATCGTGCATCACGACGTGTGGGACTACGACCTGCCGGCGCAACCGGCGCTGATCCGGATGACGCAGGCGGGGCGGACCTTCGACGCCGTAGTCCAGCCGACCAAGCAAGGCTTCCTCTTTTTTTTCCACCGCGAGACGGGTGAGCCGGTCTGGCCGGTCGAGGAGCGACCGATCCCCATGTCTGCCGTCGGCGGCGAGCAGCTCTGGCCGACCCAGCCGTTCCCGACGAAGCCCGCCCCAGTGAGCCGCCAAGCCTTCCACGAGCGAGACATCACCGACATCTCGCCGGAAGCGCACGCGGCCGCACGGAAGATCTGGGAGGCGACCGACGCCGGCGACCTGTACACGCCCCCGAGCACGCGCGGAACGCTGGTCCACCCCGGATTCCGCGGCGGATGCCTGTGGGGCGGCTGCTCGTACAATCCCACCAACAACCGCGTGTTCGCGAGTTCCGACGAAACGACGAACCGCATCGAACTCAAGCTGGCCCCGGAGGAGGCCTTCGACTACGCCCTGCCCGACCGCAGCGAGTTTCTCGACAAAGACGGCTATCCCGCCATCAAGCCTCCCTGGGGCTACGTCACAGCGGTCGATCTGGAAAGCGGCGACTTCGTCTGGCGCGTCGTCAACGGCGAATTCCCGGAGCTTACCGCCCAAGGCATCCCCAAGACCGGCTCGCCATCCCACGGCGGGACAATCGCCACGGCTGGCGGCTTGGTCTTCATGGCAGGCACGTTCGACAAGAAGTTCCGGGCCTTCGACCAGGACACGGGCGAGGTCCTGTGGGAAACGGAACTCGAGGCAGGCGGGTTCGCGACGCCCTGCACCTACGAAGCGGACGGAAAGCAGTATGTTGCGATCGCCGCTGGCGGCGGCAAGGGCGATTCGGTGTCCAGTGACGCCATGGTTGCGTTCGCAGTGGACGGCTGAGCCTCGTCCGGGGCAGCGCTAGCCCGAACTTCCGGTTGATTTGCGGGTGATTTTGTCCGCAAGTCATTGTTTTTCAATAAGCCAAAGACCATATGAGGTCGATAATCCATTCCCATGCTACATGGATTGCAGCATTCATTTTTATAATGTTATAAGACTATAGTAGTTGCCATGTACGTCGAGACCGTTCCGAACCGCGATGCGCACCCCGCCAGCCTCCTCCGGGAGGGCTGACGCGAGGGAAAGCGCGTCCGTCAGCGGATACTCGCCACCTCATCCGCTGGCCTCCGCCAAGATCAAGACCAAGCACTGCGACCTGGAGATCACCGCAGACGGCTGCGCCCTCCGGCGCAATCGGGAGCGCAGCGCCCAGGAGGCCCAGTTCGACGGTCTCTCCGTCCCCCGCTCCAGCCTGCCCGCCAGCGAGTTCGGCACCGCGGACACGGTGAGCGCCTGCCGCAGTTTCCAGACCGTCGCTCTCCAGGCCCGGCCCATCCCCCGCTACCGCCCCGAGCATGTGCGAGCCCATGTCTGCTTGCGCATACTCGCCCACCATGGCGCATGCGCCGCCAGCTGGCACCCCTGGTGTTCGACGCCGACCCGCAAGCCGCTCCAGCCGAGCGCGCCTCGGCGGCGCGGCGCACCCCGCAGGGAGCGCTGCTGCACAGCTTCCACACGCTCCTCGCCGACTGGGCGACCAGCGCCCAGCACTGGGGACAGCCCCAGCTGGCCCCAGTTCAGCCCTGTGACCCGTTCACCCGCCCCACGCCGTTGCAAAAACAAGCCCTCGACCTGCCCGGCCTGCGCCTGGAGCGTACCCAGTCCCGCATCTCCGCAAACAGACGATAGTTCAAATAAACCAGTGACTTCCGTCAATATCTGCTTCGGAAGTTCAGCCTAGGGGCACATCCTAGGCCGCGGGCCGGAAAGCCGTCTTCGCTGGGAGCCGGAACTGCTGGCGGCCTACCAGTCGATGTCGTGCGGGTCCCAGATGGTCGCCCCGATGTAGCGCTCCGGGCCGGAAGCCTCGTCGGTGAAATAGTACACGGCCACCACCTGGCCGTCGGGCCTCTGCACCGCCCGGACATAGCCGATGTCCCAGCTCGCTCCGTCGTCCCGCAGCGCGATCGGGTCGCTCCAGGTGCGTCCGCCGTCCCGGCTCACGGTGGCGCGGATGCTGTAGGGTTCGCCGCGGTACCCGTACAGCAGGCAGACCCGGCCGTCCTCCAGAAGGAGCAGCGCCGGCGGGTTGCCGCGGCCGGCGTCCGGCACGGGCTCCCCCGCGAGGGCCCAGGTCCGGCCGTTGTCCTGCGACCGGTAGGCCTCGATCCACCGCCGCGCGCGGTCCCGGCGCCGGGCGGCGACGAGCAGGTCGGTGGCCGAAAGCCGCACGGAGGCCGGCATGATCGCAAAGCCCGCCTCCGGCTCCGGGCCGATGCGCGCCACCAGCTCCCAGGTCTTCCCGGCGTCGGTCGTGCGCACGCACAGCAGCCGCCCCTCTCGGCCGTCCGCCTTGGCCGCCGTCAGGAAGAGCAGGCACTCGTCCCGGCCGGCGACGAGGTAGTCCGTGCGCGGCGCGATCCCGGGAGCGCCGAAGTTGGGCAGCCGGAAAGGGCCCTCCCAGGTCCGCCCCCGGTCGTAGGAGTGGAAGGTGCGACCGCGGCCGGCGTGGATGCTGTTCGTCCGGACCGTCAAGGCGAAGTCGGGGTGGGTGAAGTCGATGCCCCCCCGGGGTTCCCGCAGCTCCGGGAGCGTCACCCCCGGCCGGGTCACGCCGTGCAGGTACCCGCCCTCCCCGAGCAGGTAGCCCCGGGCCCCGGGGTCCTCGATGGTCCAGGTGGCGCCGCCGTCGAGGCTGCGGGCGAGCAGGGGGACCTCCGGCTGGTCGCGGTCGATGTGGTGGCTGGCGCCCAAGTCCTTGTAGTGCCCCTGGCCGAAGCCGACCAGGATCTCGTCGCCCCAGCTCCAGATGCCGTGGTTGGCCGGCCAGCCGCCGAACATGCCCGGCTCGAAGTAGACTTTGACGTGCCGCGCGCTCGGAGCCAGCGGCACGCCCGCCGCAGCCTCCGGGGCGGGCGCCTCCGGGCCGCTGCACGCCAGGACGGCGGCTGCTGCAGCGGCCGCCAAAGCGGGTCTCCGAGCCATGGAAGCCTCCTGTCTCGCTCCTGCAGCGCCCGGAGGGCCGGGGCGCGAGCGTCGGGCTCCTCGCCGCCGCCCGCCTCCTCCAAGCCTCCGGTATTGTAGCGCCCGGCGGGGACCGGCGCGGAGACGCCGCCGGCTCGACCGTGACGCTCGCCGGCCTGCTCGATCCGGCGGACCGCCTCCGGATGCCGCAGCGCGAGGCCCCCCGCTCGGCGAGGTCCGTAGACCGGTCGAAGAGGAGCAGGGGGGCCTGCGCCCGATGGTTCGCCTAGCCCCGCCACCCGCTCTCCGTCTCCGCGCCGAGCGATTCCCGCGACTCGAGGCCGAGCTTGCAATTCCCGGCCCGCTCCGCACGGCCGGGCGCAGCTGCGGCGCTAAGCGGCCCCGACGCGGGCCAGGAACGCCTCGGCGGACGGGCTGGTCAGCAGCCACTTGCCGACCTCCTCGACCGAACCCCGGACCGCCCCGGCGGCCAGAGCCGCGCCCACCGACCGCTGCACCGCCTCGCCGAAGCGCTCCCGCACCAAGTACAGCAGGTACCTCTCGCGGCCCTGCTCGAGGCCCTGCTCGCGGCCCTGCTCGATGCCTCGCTCGATGCCCTGCTCGATGCCTCGCTCGATGCCCTGCTCGATGCCCTCCGCCTTGGTGCGCTCGTACCAGTCGGTCATGCTCTGCTCCGCCTCCTCCAAGAACCGCTCCGCCTCGATTATAACCGGCACCCGCGCCCCCGGCGTGCGCGGCAGCACCAGCTCCCGCACCCAGACGCTCACCACCACCCCGATGCCCGGGCAGTCCGCCTCCCGCAGCCACCCGCGCAGCGCCCGCAGCTCCCCCCGGACCTCCCGCGTGTCCCGGCAGCCCTGCAGCCGGCACAGCGCCCCGTACAGGCTCCGCTCCGGCAGGCCCTCCGCGCCCCGCAGCCGGCGCGTCTCCAGCAGGCTCACCGGCCACGACGGCTGCGCCCCGCCCCCCGCGCCCGCCACCAAGTCCGCCAGGTCCAGCCGCGAGCGCCACGGCCGCTCGCCGTGGTAGACCACCACCCCCTGCACCGGGGGCAGCGCCGGCCCCGGCGCCCCGGTGTCGACCAGCCCCCCGAGCAGCTGCCCGGCGTAGTTGTACATGCGCAGCGGCATGGTCCAGTCGTCGCGCGCCTGGAACTCCACCAGGACATGCACATCCGGCGCGCCGGGGGCGCGCTGCCCGATGCGCCAGACCAGGTCGCTGACGCTGCGCCGCAGCGTCCGGCTGAGATGCTCGGTGCTGACCAGCTCCATGCGCTCCCAGTCGAGCCCGGCCACCCACGGCGCGTCCAGGCCGTCCTCCAGCAGGCTGCGGGCGACCGCCCGGTGCCGCGCCGCGAACTTGTGCGCGGCGTCGTACGGCAGCCGCCGCCCCTCCTCCGGCTGCTCCTCCGCGAGCAGCTCCCCGAGTTCGACTCCGAGTTCCAGCATCGTTCCAATTATCGTCTTCAGTTCCTATTTTGTCAAAGGAGAAATCTTGATTCTGCATGAACGAGATTTATTGCTTGAAAGATCCCGGTCCGGGAACGGTCTGGAAACTGACGGGGCTGGCTGCGGGGGTGGGCCGGACGCCCCAGCCTAGGCCGAACTCCCGGGACGGACATGGACGTAAGGCCTGGGTTGGTGTGAGCCAGCGTTCGTGTGCGGAGACGCGGTGCTGGGCACGCAGGTCGAGGGCTTGCTGCTGCAGCGGCGTGGGGCGGGTGAGCAGATCGCAGGGCTGGGCCATCTTGCAACGCATGACGCGCTGTGTCGATTTCCGGAATCTATTGAAAATAAGGCCTTCGGGAAAATCACCCGCAAGCCAGCCGGAAGTCTTCTTGAAGAAAGTGGAACGGTCCGGGCTCCTGGACGGGTTCTGCGCGAGTGCGGAACAGTCTCGGAGCCCGTTGGAAAAGTCCCGCCTCGGGGCCGCCTTGCACCTGGAGAGCAATTTGGGCGAGATTGCTTGCGGGGCGCTGGGAGCCCGCAAGCGGACCCAGAAAAACGTCTTGCTCGCGGGGACGATCTCCCCCCGGGGCCCGGCCATGGCGTGCTGGGAGAAGCTCAACGAGATGCTCGCCTAGGCCGGCTTCGACGACTGCGCGGAGGGGCTTTGCTGGCCGTTCCACGCCGCCCTTCTCTGCCACCCGGCGGTTCGCAAACTCCTCGGCGGCGGCCTGCCCGCAGCCGTCCCGGACCATGCCCTTCTCCCGCACCCGTCGGCGCAGCGCCCTGGAGACGCGCAAGGCGGTCTTCCGCGGGGTGCCGGGCGAGTTGGACGCCGCCGGGCTGGCTCGCGGCCGGACGGTCGAGATGGCTGGCGGCATCGCTTACGGCCGCCAAGGCCCTAGCAATGCTGGTAGGCTGGGTTGCACGCTGCGATTCCGCATGCGCTGCCGACTCATACCGCTGGCCTTGTTCCTAGCTGCCGCCACCGGGCTGGGGGCGGTTAGGCAGGATTCCCGGGCGGGGAAGCTGAATTGCAACGCCAAGCACTTCGGCCCCGCCTTGGACTTCGAGTTTCGCTTCCTGGCCGGCTCTTGGTTCTACTTGCCCATCAAGCAATTCTGGGGGAAGCAGTTTGTCTTGGACTTCGAAGTCCTCGTCCAGCCCGTCGACGGTACACCTGGACGACCGGTGAGGCTCTCAGACCACTTCGAGTCGCCGCAGGCGGTGCAGCAGGGCACCAAAGGCCAGATCTACTTCCCCGGTGCGTATTCTCTGGGAATAGGTCGATACCGCGCCGATTGGCAGATCCGCGACGACCAGGGCCGCAGCTGCCGAGGGAGTCGGACTTTCCGGGCCACCCTGGCCCGCCGAGAGCGCGCCGTGGAGGTGACGCTGGCTCCAGGGGTGGTCGAGGATACGGCGATGTACCTGTTCCGCGCTGAGGACCGTATCGAACGGCCACACATCGAGACGCCTCGTCGCCTGAAGGTCTTCGTCAGTCTCGATGTCCTGGGCCGGAGGGGGCGCATCAGGCCGAGGCCGATCCATGTCCTGCCGCACTTTTCTGCCTTGCGCCAGCTGGGCCGAATTCTCCACTTCAACGAGTTCTCCGTCGTTTGCTTCAGCTTTGAGGACCAAGCCGTGGTGCTGCGCCAGGACTACCGTAAGGTGGTCGATTTTCGGCCGCTGGCCGACGTGATTCAGAAACTCGATCCGGAGACGGTCGATGTGCGGCACCTGATGCGCGGCAGCGAATTGGAGTTCTTCGAGCAAATGCTCTCGGAGGAATTGTTCGGTAGCGCTGCGCCAGACGCGGTGGTATTCGTGGGCCACGATATGATGTTCGGCAAGAAACTGCGGGGGGATGTCGTCCGGCGCTTTCGAGCTCTGGGTGCGGAGTTCGCCTTCCTGGACGCCTCGCGGTTCGCTTGGGTCGGTGTCATGGGCGGGCTAGTCCGTGCGCTGAAAGGCAAGGAATACACGCTCCGCCGGCCTGCGGACCTAGCCAAAGCGATGCAGGGCCTGGAGCGCCAAGTTGGTCCAGGGCGGCCCCAGTAGCCCGAGCCCCGTCGCAGCCTTCGTCGGAGACGCCCCAGCGCTAGTATCGGGACATGCAGCGAGCGATTCCCCTGTGTTCGAGTCTTCGCCTCCGTGTCGCAGGCGACAGATGGAGTCAGCTGAACATGGAGCCTCGCACAGGGCCTGACGCACTCTCTCGTCCGTGTGCGCCGGCTTGCTTGGATAGTCCCGGAGGCCGTCTCGCGTGGTCCGGAGCTTAGATCGCCGGAGCTTTCTGGCCTGGCTGGCGTCGGGTGCCGCCTTCCGGCCGAGCCCTGCTCCTGGGGCCGCCGAGTTCCGCGTTCAGTTCCGCCAGCCAGGCCCCTGCGCCGAATTGCTGCCTCTGGTCGATCCCAGTCAGGACAGCTTCGAGCTCGAGAAGCAGGGCATGGGGATCGAGAGGTCCCTGCGAGGGCTGCTGGAAGGTGGCGAGTTGCCCTTGGATGCAGGCTTCAGCGGCCTGTCGCCGATGCCGGCGAGGTACACCGAGGCGGACGGGGCTCTGATCGCGGAATTCGACCCGGCCGACCGGGGCTTCCGGGTGGGCCTCCGGCGCTGGCTGGAGGCGCTCGGGTCTGTGCGTCGGGCCGGGTTCCATGCTCTCCCTGGGGGCTTGGTGCGCTACGAGGTCGCTGCTGCGGGCGGCGGCGGGCCAACCTACCGTGTGGGGCACTGGCGGCTCGTTTGGAGAGACGGCAGGCTCCTTGCGTTCGAGCCGATCGACGAGACTCTGGTCGAGGCTGACGAGCCGCTGTTCGCCGACGCGACCTCGGAGCTGTTTGGGAACCTGCCTAGCTTTGGTGCGCAGCTCGCGAAGGGCATTCCGTACTGGCGTTCTCGGATGGACCTCGCTTCTGGAATCGGGGTCTACGGCAATCAAGGCATTGCGGTCGGCGACATTGACGCAGATGGCTGGGATGAAGTCTATGTCTGCCAGCCCGGAGGGTTGCCTAACCGGCTGTACGGACGCGGCAGCGACGGGGCTTGGGCGGATCTGACCGATGCGGCCGGAGTTGGAGTGTTGGACGACACGGCGCAGGCCCTATTCGTCGACCTCCGGAACCTTGGCAGGCAGGACCTCGTTGTGCTTGCTGCCAGCGGGCCGCTGCTGTATCTCAATGACGGTGCCGGGCGCTTTCGCCACAGTCCAAACGCCTTCCGGTACCGGACGGAGCCCCAGGGCACCTTCGCCGGAATGGCCGCGGCAGACTTCGACCGCGACGGCAAGCTCGACTTGTACGTTTGCTCCTACTTGTACTTCCAAAGCGAGGACCAGTACCGCTACCCAGTGCCCTATCACGACGCCGTGAACGGACCTCCGAACTTCCTGTTCCGCAACCGGCTCCGCAAAGACGGGTCGGGCTATTTGGAAGATGCGACGGAGGAGGCCGGATTCGCCGAGAATAACGACCGCTACAGCTTCGCCGCCGCGTGGTGCGACTACGACGAGGACGGCTGGCCGGAGCTCTATGTGGCCAACGACTTCGGCTGCAACAACCTGTACAAGTTCCAGGACGGCCGGTTTCGCGACATAGCTGAGCAGGCCGGCGTGACGGACATGGGACCGGGAATGAGCGCTGCTTGGTTCGATTACGACCGGAACGGCCGTTTGGATCTCTACGTTACCAACATGTGGACGGCGGCGGGTCAGCGGGTGACCAACGACCCCGCCTTCGGGCCTAAAGGAAAGGGTGTGGCCCACGATGCCTACCACGGCCACACGAAAGGCAACTCGCTGTACCGCAACGCGGGCGACGGCACCTTTGAGCCCGTGGGCGCGCGCGAGGGCGTCGAAATGGGGCGCTGGTCCTGGGCCGGCGACGCCTTCGATTTCGACCTAGACGGCACTCCGGAGATCCTGGTCGCGGCGGGGATGATGACGCATGCCCCGGACAAGGACCTGTGTAGCTTTTTCTGGCGGCGGGTGGTGTCCCAGTCTCCAGGCGAGGCCAAGCCCGCGCCAAGTTACGAGACCGGTTGGAATTGTCTCAACGAGCTAATCCGGGAGGACTATAGCTGGAATGGCAATGAGCCCAATGTCTTTTACGTCCGGCGGGGCGGGCGGTACCGGGATGCCTCGGGCGTGTCAGGCCTTGACCGAGCCCTCGACAGCCGGGCGTTCGCGGTCACCGACTTCGACGGGGACGGACGGCCCGACATCTTCCTGAAGAGTCGCTTGGGGCCCCAGCTGGTCGCGCTCCGCAACGCATCGGCCGGGCGCCGCCAACCCTTGGTGGTGGAACTGGTCGGAGTCCGGTCGAACCGGGACGCCGTGGGGGCCATCGTGAAAGTCGAGACCGCAGACGGAGTCTCGGCGCAGGTGCTGGCCGCCGGGTCAGGGTACATCTCGCAGCACACGAAGCGGTTGCACTTCGGCTTGGGCGAAAACGCGAAGGCCCGCGCTGTCACCGTGCTGTGGCCGTCCGGCGAGCGCCGAGCGTACCACGGCCTCGCGGCGGGGTTTCGGTACCGCTTCCGTGAGGGGGATGCGGCCTACGAGCAATTCCCCGTGGATGCCCCCCGTGCGCGAACGCTGTCGCGCGATGTCGTGCAGGGCCGCAACGAATTGGTTTTCGAGCCGACTTGGCTGCTGGAACCTGTGCCTCTGCCCGAACGCCACGAGGCGGGATTCCTTTGCTTGGCGGAAGGAGACATCGCTGCGCGCTCCGGGGCGGCGCCGTTCCGGGTCATCGACCTGAGGGCCGCCGCCTCGCACCGGGCTGCGGCTTTCGCTCTGTTTCGGCGGTACCTGTTCGACTACCGCACGGGCCTACGCTTGCCGTTGGTCTTCCTTGTCGATGATCGCAGCCGGGTCCACAAGGTGTACCCGCAGGTCCCCGGCGCAGCCTCCATGGCGCGAGACTGGGAGGCCATGCGGCAGCCCGACCGGGATGCGCTCGCACTGCCGTTCGGCGGGCAATACCACTCTCGGCCCGGCCGGAACCACTTCCGATTGGGCTCGGCGTTCATGCAGGCCGGCTACCCGGAGCTGGCGCTGCCGTATCTGGCCGAAACCGTCGCCCGCCAGCCGGGGAACTTCAAGGCGCGGCTAGCCGTGGGGCAGATCCATTTGCGGGCGGGCCGATTGGAGCGTGCCGAGGAGGAGCTCGGACGGGCCGCGGAGCTGCGACGCGACTCCCCGCAGTTGTGGAACAACTTCGGCGGCATCGCCATGGCGCGGGAAGACTTCAGCGCCGCCGCGGAGTACTTCGGACGGGCGCTGGAACTGAACGGGGACCTCCCGTACGCGCTGGTCAACGCAGCGCAAGCCCAGCAGCGCCTTGGGAATCCCGTCGAGGCGGAGCGGCTGCTGCGGCGGGCGCTGGAACTGGACGAGGCGGATGCAGAAGCTGCCAACAAGCTAGGCTTGGTGCTGGCCCGGGGAGGCCGTCTCGAGGAGGCTCGCAAGCTGTTCGAGCAAGCGATCGCACACCAGCGCGACCATGCCGAAGCGATCAACAACCTGGCTGTCCTCTACATGCAGTCCAGGCAGCTCGGGGATGCCATCGCGGCGTTTCGCTACGGCATCGAACAGGTTCCGGAAGCTCCTGCGTTCTACATGAACCTCGCTCGCATCTACGCGGACACCGGCGACTACGCCAGCGCCAAGGAAGTACTCAGGAGCCTGCTGGAGCGGAGGCCGGAGCATGCGGCTGCCCGGAGAGCTCTGACCCAGCTGCAGGCGTATTGATCCGAGCTCGCGAAAACTCTCGCGCCGCAAGGAGCATGGCCAAGGCCGCAGTTCCGCAGGCAACCTACAGCTTGGCGGCCGAGCCAGCACCGCCGCCTTGCGGGAGCTCAGCGGCGCATCAGGTGCGCTGGTCCCTCGGCGGAGGTTGCGGATCTCTGCACTGCCGCCGGCGGCCTCCCGGGCAGGCGTAGATCGTCAGCCGCAGCTCGGCGTTGTCGAACGGCCGATACTCGGGCTCTCTGCCGGAGACTCGCCGGCAGTTCTCCAGGATGAGGCTGACGCCCTCGCCGCGCTTGCCCCTCAGAGTCAGCCGGTCTGTTCGCCGCCATGGAAGGTTCCCGGGCACGGGTATTGGCCGGAAGCGCTGCCGGTTCCGCACCGCCAGCCTGTGTTCCAGCGCCGCCGGAGGGCGGCGGAGTGCCGCAAGGCCCCACGTGCGGCTGCGAGCGCACCGGCGTTAGGCTGCCGGCCCGCCGCTCGATCCCGAGCACTCCGCCGGACGCCTGCGGTCCCATTGCCCGGCTGATCTCGGAGACAGCTGTCGGCTCCCGACGAACCTGCGGCCGCGGACCTCTTCTGTGGGAGCGCCTACTGCACAGAAAGCTCCACTTGCCACACGCCGCGAGGCTGCGAACCGTCCGTCAAGCTCGCTTCAAAGCTTCCTTCCCCCCGTTCCAGGATTACTCCTGCAAACCCGACCCGCTCCGTCCCGGGTTCCACCGGCACGGTTTGCTCGAACCCCCGGAAGGCGATCCTCGCTGTCCCCGGCTGTGCGGCAGGGCCGTCGAAAGTTACCGAAATGTTGTAGGGCCCCACGGATTCGCTCACCACTTCCCAACGACCAAGGACCGGTTCGCCTCTGCCCCAACCGTCAGGGGTCACCATGCGCCAGTCCTGCCGGGTGAGCGTTACCTGAGGCTGTTGGTCGCTGCCGATCGCGAAGCGCACCGCGTGGTAGCCGCGGGTCGCGGAGACATCTTCAAACCAGTTCTCGTAGCCGGCCTTGAGGCGGTCGACCACACTTGGATGCGCGGAGGCTAGGTTGGTCGTCTCGCCTGGGTCGGCGACCAGGTCGTAGAGCTCCAGGGGCGCTTCCGGCGGGGCAGGCCGCCTGAAGCTCAGCGCCTGCACGAGCTTGTACTGCTGCTCCACGGCTGCGAACGCCCGGTAGGGTTCGGGCTGGTTGCCGCGGTGCGCTTGCACGAAGTACGTGCGCTCGTGGGGAGTCCCCTCGCGCCCCTCCCACAGGGGCAGCAGGTTTTCCCCGTCCAACTCCAGCTCGGGGGGCGCCTCCGCTCCGGCCGCAGCCAGCAGCGTCGGCGTGATGTCGATGTGGGCGCCGAGCCGGTCCGTCTGACGCGGAGTGAGCCGTGCGGGCCACCGGACGAAGAACGGAGCCCGGATTCCGTTCTCGTAGACGCTGCCCTTCTCGGCCCGGAGCCCGGCATGGTACAGCCGGGTCGTCGGGCCGTTGTCGGTCATGAAGATGAAGATTGTGTTGGCGGCCAGCGCGGTTGCGTCCAAATGGGCCAGCAGCTTGCCCACGTTGTCGTCGATGTTGCTGATCATCCCGTAGATCCGGGCGTCCTTGTCCTCCAAGCCTTGTTCGGCGTAGGGTTCCCGATAGGAGTCCGGCACGAGGTAAGGCGAGTGCGGGGCATTCGTGGGGATATACGCGAAAAACGGACCTCCTCCGCCGTCGCCGATCCAGCGGATCGCTTCTTCGAAGTACACGTCCGTGCAGTAGCCGCTGTATCGCTTCTGCTCCCCGTTGTGGAAGAGGATGGGGTCGAAGTAGTCCGAGCCGGGCGGATCGGACGGCTGGCCGATGCCGCCGCCCTTATGGACAACGGATTCCCCGAACCCCTGGTCGGCGCTGCGCAGGGGGTAGTTGTCGCCGAGATGCCACTTGCCGAAGACCCCCGTCCGGTAACCCTTGTCGCGCAGCAATTCCGCGATGGTCACCTCCGACGGGTCCATCATCGCCCGCCCGAGGTAGGTGTCCACGACTCCGGTGCGGTAGTTGTACCGCCCGGTCAGCAGCGCGGCGCGCGTCGGCGCGCAGACCGGGGAAACATAGAACCGCGTCATCTCCACGCTCGCGGCGGCTAGCGCGTCTAGGTGGGGCGTTCTCAGCACCGGGTCGCCGTGCGCCCCGAGTTGCGCCCAGCCTTGGTCGTCGGTCATGATCAGAACGATACTGGGGAGGTCTGCTCGATTCGCCCCCGGAGGGCCGCAGGCGGCCACTCCCAGCGCGGCGCAGACGATAGGCAGGGTTCGGTTGAGCATCGGGAATCAGCGTGACCGATTCGTCCGAGCCCGGTCAAGGCCCCCTTGGGAGGTCGGTGCCTTGAGCGCCGTTCAACGGACTCAGGCCGCTCGTTCTCGTCGCGGTAGGGGGCCGTCCTTCGCTGCGTCCGGCCTGGCGTTGGTTGCCGGGGTAATAGCTTCTGCCGCGCTAGCTCAATCGGGCTCAAGCAGCCTCAGCGGCTCGGTCACGGATGCGACTGGGGCCGTCGTTCCCGGGGCCGAGATTGTGGTCTCCAACATCGCGAACGGCCTGGAACGGACAGCGTCGGCCGACGCCGAAGGCCGGTTCGGCTTTCCGTTGCTGCCCCCCGGAACCTACATCCTGGCAGCCAGGAGCGAGGACTTCGCAGATGTGGTCGTGGAAGGCTTGGAAGTCCGGGTTAACACCAACGCCACATTGTCGGTCGTTTTCGAGTCGGTCGCCGCAATCGTCGAGTCGGTGACCATCTCCGCGGACGCCGCCCGGATCAACACCACGGACGCCTCCATTGGTCATGCGTTCGGAACGAAGCCCATCCGCCAGCTGCCCTTGAACGCCCGCAATCCCGCTGGTCTGCTGTCTCTGCAGACGGGCGTCACTTTCCTCAGCTCCGACCCGCTCGACTCACAGCGCCTGGGAGATATTCGCAACGGCTCCGTCAACGGGGCTCAGAGCGACCAGTCGAATGTCACGTTGGACGGCGTAGACGTCAACGACCAGAATGGGCGTCTGCCCTTCACGAGTGTCCTGCGCAACACACTGGATTCGATTCAGGAGTTCCGCGTGGTCACGACCACAGCGAACGCGGATCTTGGGCGTTCGGCGGGAGCCCAGATCTCGCTGGTCACCAAGAGCGGCACCAACGAGACCCACGGCTCGCTCTACGAATTCCACCGCAATACCGCCACCGCCGCGAACGACTTCTTCAACAACAGCGCCGCCGTCGACCGTGCCCAGCTCGTCCGGAACGTGTTCGGAGGCTCGGTCGGCGGTCCGATCCGCAAGGACCGAGCTTTCTATTTCTTCAACTACGAAGGCCGCCGGGATGCGAGCGAGGGCAGCGCCGTGCGCACAGTGCCGAGCGACTCGATGCGCGCAGGGCATGTCCGGTACCGGAGCGCCGGAGGAGGGGTCGAAGTGCTGGACCCCGCGTTCATCCGCGCCAACCTCGACCCGTTGGGGATCGGCCCCGGACCGGCGGCTCTGGAGCACTTCCGGTCCTATCCGGCCCCGAACGACGCGACAGTGGGCGACGGCCTGAACACGGCGGGCTACCGCTTCACGGCCGCGACCCCGCTGATCTGGAACACATACATCACGAAGGCGGACTGGAACGCCGACCGCAGCGGCTCCTAGATTCCCGGTTAATTTCCCGAAATGGCGGTTGAGGGGGCCGTAGGGCTTGAGCGGGGAGCCCGGCGTACCCGGTGCGGGCCCCTCAGCCCGTCGCCGAGCGACCTGGGCCCCCGCGCAGATGCCCTGCGCCGGCCTGCACCCGCACCGCGGCCGCTGCGCCCCCGGCTCCGGGCGCACCGATCCCCCGCGGGCTCCGCGTCGGTCCCCTGCCTCTATGCCCGACGCGGCTCAGGCTGCGCCGCCCCAGCCCTAGCCCGGCTCCATCCGGCTCCCCGCGTGCAGCAGCCAGTCCAACCACAGGTTGCCCCGGCTGAACAGCAGCCGCAGCCGCCGTGCGCTGCGCGTCAGCCGCCCCACGCTGCACACGAAGTACCGGATCAGCGGCCGCAGCCCGTGCTGCCGCGCCGCGTCCGGCAGCGCCTGGTACTGCAGCAGCCGCAGCAGCAGCTGCGCGATCTGCCCGCCCAGGTAGAAACCCTGATTCGCCGCGTGCGAGCGGCACGGCGGATGATGCAAACCCAGGTCCGTCAGCGGCCCCTTGAACGCATTCTCCTGCCCCTGCTTGCCGCGGTGCCGCCGCACCAGCTCCGCCACCGGCAGCCGGTCGCGGCTCACCAGAATCACCGTGTACACCGGCTCCAGCAGCCGCTGCTCCCCGTCCCAGTCGCGCCGGATCACCACATACACCTGCTCCTCCGGCCACCGGGCCGGCCGGTAGGCCACCACGATGGCCCGCTCCTTCCCCGCCGCGTCCAGGGGCTCCCACTCGTCCTCCCGCAACCCCATCGCGGCCGCCAGGCGCAGAATCGGGGCCTTTTTGCGCGGATCGGTCACGCTCACGGAGTAATCCCAGCCCTTCCGCCGGCAGTAGCTCACCAGATCCTGGCAGTAGTACGCGCTGTCGGCCCGCAGCCACACCGGCTGCCGCCCGGTCAGCAAGGGCGCCACATCCTGGTCCAGCTGCTCCCGCCAATCCCCCCGCACGTCCGTGCCGCCCGCGTGCAGCCGGGCGCTGACCCACGCCACCCCCACGAACACCGAGTGCAGCCAGTACTGCTTCTCGCCGTTGTAGCCGCGCCCGGCGTTCTCGAACAGCTTGCCCTCCACCTCGATCCCCGTGCCGTCCACGAACACCGGGATGTAGCCCCACCGCTGCACGCACGCCTGCGCCACCAGCGGCACCAGCCGCCGGCTGACCAGCCGCGCGCACTCCCGCAACCCCTCCAGGGCTGCCTCGTGCATCCGCTGCAGGTATTCGCCGAGCCGCCGGCTGTCGGGCACAGCCCGCAGCCCGCAGGTTTGCCGGGCGACCTCATCGGCCCCCAAGGCGTCGACCGCGTTGAGGTGCCCCCCGCCGGCGCAGGCCGAGTAGATCAACGCCAGCAGCATCTGCACGTCGCTGCAACCACGCCGGCGGCGCTTGAGGCGGACCGAGGCGGCCAGCTTCTCGGGCAGCCCGAGGAACCGGGCCAGCCGGGCCACCACGCCGAGCCCGGCTAAGCCCGTCAAGTCGTCGTCGCAGACGCCGTAAGCCAGGGTGGGAGCACTGTCGGGGGACATGGGCAAGGGGGCCTCCAAAAAATCGAGATGCACCCCCGAGGTGAAATACGCGGACACCCCGAGGACCGTCTAAGTCATTGTAGCACAAGATGTTCCGGCTGGTGCCGGAATTTTTACCCGGGAATCAGGGCAGCGGCTCCCACCGCCTGTTCCTGCGCGGCAGCTACCAGGACGACAGCATCGGCGGGGTGCCGCAGTTCCCCGGCCAGCCTCCCAACCGGGAGACCCGGGACGCTAGCCGGGGCTTGGCGGTCGGTTACACCGGGCTGCTTGGCGGCGGCCTCGTCAGCACCTTCCGGTACGGATTTACCGCGCAGCAAGTCGATCTCGCGGGAGCTCAGACGGAATCCCGAGTAAGCCTCGGCGACACCATCATCGACGACCGGGCGGGCTCGACGACGCCTCTCGGCACGTACCTGCCGACCCACACGGTGGCCGAGGACATCTCTGTGCTGCGCGGCCCGCACACATTCCAGTTCGGCGGTGTTTTCCGCTCCGTGCGCAACCGCCGCCGCAGCTTCGGTAACAGCTACCACTTCGCCAAGCAGGCGGCCTGGGCCATGCCCGATGCGCCCGCGCTATTCGACGGCCCGCTGGCCGTAGCGCCGGCCAATCCCGGTGTGTACCGCGAGACGCTGGCAACCGTCCTCGGGATCATCAATTTCTTCGACGCCAACTACAACTACGACCTGGACGGCAACCCCCTGCCGGTGGGCGACCCCGTGAGCCGGACGTTCGGCATGGAGGAGTGGGAGCTGTACGCCCAGGACACTTGGCGCGTCAAGCCCGGCCTCACCGTGACGGCTGGCCTGCGCTGGTCGCTGATGCCGCCGGTGCGGGAGGTCAACGGCTTGCAGGTCAGCATCTCTCCCACGCTGGATCAATACATCGCCCGGCGCCTTGACCTAGCCGCCGACGGTCGGCCCACCCGCGAGGCTGGCCCCGTGGGCTTCGTGCGGGCCGACGCCCCGGCGGGCGGCCCGTTGTGGGCGACGCACACGAAGAATTTCTCCCCGCGCCTGGCCGTGGCGTTCTCCCCGCAGGCTCGGGACGGGATCCTGGGCAAGCTGTTCGGCGGGCCCGGCAAGACCTCGATCCGAGTCGGGGCGGGCCTCTTCTACAGCATCTTCGGCATGGGTATGATGCAGATGCTGGACCGGAACGCGTTCGGCCTCACTAGCAAGGTCACCAACCAGAACTACAGGGTGGCCACCGCGCCGCGCTTCACGAGCGCCGTAGACTTCCCCAGCGGCGGGCTGCCGCCCCCGCCGCCCGGCGGGCCGGGCACCCCGAGCCCCACAGGCCTCGCTTGGAGCCAGGGCGTCGATTCGAGCGTGCTCCCGCCCTACAGCATCAATCCAACATTCTCGCTGGCCAGAGAACTGCGCGGCGGGTTTCTCCTGCAGGCGGGTTATGTGGGTAGGCTCAGCCGCAGGCTCCTGGTCAACGACACCGCTGCGGCACAGATCGTCAACTTCAGGGACCCGGCAACCGGCGACTACTTGCTCGACGCACTCCGGGACCTTGAGCTGATGGCCCGGGATGGCTGGCCCGCAGCTTCCGTGCCGCCAGTCCGCTTCTGGGAGAGTCTCTACTCCGGCTCCGCCACCGCGAACCGCACCGCCACGCAGCGGGTCTACGAGGTCGTCCGCGCTAACAGCCCGGACACGGGGTCCGCCGTCCACGCGCTTGATTACACCTGCGCGCCGATCTGCAGCGATCTCGGGCCGGGGGCCTTCATGAATCCCCAGTTCTGGAGCTTCGACGCCCTGCGTTCCTTCGGCACAGCGACCTACCATTCGCTGCAGCTCTCGCTGCGCAAGGGCTTCGCGCGCGGTTTCCAGTTCGACCTGAACTACACGTTGTCCGAATCCAGGGACCTAACTTCGGTCGGCGTCCGGCGCGGCGTCGGCGAACGGTTCGGCCAGCTCCCGAGCGACACGTACTGGTCGACCTTCGGCGTTATCAATGCCTGGGACCGGGAGGCCCAGCGGTCGGCTTCCGACTTCGACATGCGCCACCAGGCCAACGCCAACTGGGTGGCGGAGTTGCCCTTCGGGCGCGGCAAGCCCTTCCTCGCCGACATGGGGCCGGCGGGGCAGGCGCTGCTGGGGGGCTGGCAGGTAAGCGGGCTGTGGCGCCACACATCAGGCCTGCCCCTCAGCGTGCTGAATGGCTTGGCTTGGCCGACCTGCTGGTGCTACCAGCACTTCGCCGAGGTCGTCGGTCCGGTCCCCCGCCAGACGAACTCGAAGAGCGCGAGGCTGATCGGGGGCGGCACGGGCCCGAACGTCTTCAGCGATCCGGAGGCGGCCCTCGGTGCTTTCCGGCAAGCGGTCGTCGGCGGCATCGGACGCCGCAACAACCTTCGGGGTGACGGGGTGCTCTCGGTAGACCTAGCTCTCGGTAAGCGCTGGCAAATGCCTCTGGAAGGGCACACCCTGCAGTTTCGGGCCGAGGCGTTCAACCTGACGAATTCGGTTCGATTCAACGCCGACCCGTGGGAGACGCTCTCGTTCACGTTCGCCGGGAGCTTCGGCAACTATTCGCGGGTCATGGTTCCTGCGCGGGTGCTGCAATTCGGGCTGCGCTACGAGTTCTAGACGCGGCGCGCCGGGACCGCCGTCTCGGGGCCCGGCCCGTCCTGCGGGGGCCAATGAGGTCAGCGGGCTCGGGCGGGCCCCAGATGACCTCGCACAATCGGCGGCCGGCGCGAGGCTCCATTGCCTGCAGGCGGTTCTGCGCGCGTCGCTGGCCTGCCGGTTGGCATCCGCCTATGCGCCTTCGCGGCCCGGGCGGGAGGCGGACGCTGGACCTGGACCGACGTCTCCGGCAGTCGCAGCCGGCCGGCTTGGCGAACCCTCGGCCGTGTCTTGTGATGCGATGCGGCGAGCAGCCGACTAGCCGGCTGCCTAGGTCATCAGGAACCAGGATGTTTTTCATGCATCTCACTCGAAATCGGGCAGTCGTCGGTACTATTGGGACCGCGGTGGTCCTCTAGGGCCTCGTCCCGATCCCCGCTCCGGCGCACTCCGTGTTTACGGTGACGTTCACAAACGTGAGCCGCCAGATCATGGCCCCTGTCGCGGTCGCCGTCCACATGGACAACCCTGGCTTGTACTTCGAACTCGGCGAGCCGGCCAGCGAGGCGCTCGCCGCGCTAGCCGAAGACGGCGACGGCTCCGCGCTGCTCGCCGCCGTCTCGGCCATCCCCGGCGTAACAGACATTGCGATGATCCGGGGCGCGGGAGGCGGCGTGATCATGCCGGGCGAGACGGCGTCCGTGGAGTTCCCTGTCCGCGGCTATGCCCAGTTCGTCTCGTTGGCTGGCATGCTGGTGACTACCAATGACGCCTTCGTCGCGATCCGCAATCAGCGCCTGCCGGACTACGGCACTGTCAGTGTCGACGCGCTGGCCTACGATGCGGGTTCGGAGAAGAACACAGAGTCCTGCGACCACATTCCCGGTCCTCCGTGCGGCAACGCCGGAGTGCGGGTGACCGACGGCGCGGAAGGCTTCGTGCATGTGCATCCCGGCATTTCCGGCGAGGGCGACGCTCCGGCGATTTCCTACGATTGGCGCAATCCGGTCGCACGCATCTCGGTCCAGGGACCGTTGCCCGGCTTTGTGGGCGAGTTGACTGAGTCGCACAAGCCCTGAGCGTTCTGCGTTCTTGGGCGTCCGGCCCGGGATCGCTCGGCGGCCCCGGCCCCCGTCTAGCAAGCCAGCTGGGCCTGCGGCCGATTCATTGCCGGGCCGGCCTGCAAGGCGGGGCCGGTCCGGCGGGTCCGTTGACGCAGCGTTTTGCATCCGGGCGGCTCTGCCTCATCGCGGCGGTGTAGTCCGCCCCCGGGCATGTCGCTCCGGCGCAGGTGTTGACCGGGCCGTAGCTTAAGTGTTCTCATAGGGAGCTGCCGGCAGCAGTCGGGAGCGGACCAGCAATGTCACCGGAAGCCGATTCGGGGCCCGCCGGCATCAACTTGGCCTTCGCCGAGGAGCTCTACGCCTCCTACCAGCGCGACCCGGCCTCCGTGACGCCGCAGTGGCGGGACTATTTCGAAACCTTCTCGGCGGGGCCCCGACCGGACGCCCAGCCCGCAGCTCCCTTGCCGCCCCCGCCGGCCTCCCCGGGACCGGAGCCCGGGCTTTCCTCGATCCCTGCCACGGCATCCGTCCCGGCTGCAGCCGATGCGAGCCTGCAGCATCGGGTCGATAAGCTGGTTCGGGCGTACCGCGTGCGCGGCCACATGGTGGCCCGGATCGACCCCCTGGGCTTCCCCCGCGAGGAAACGCCGGAGCTGGATCCGGAGTTCCACGGACTCGGCCCGGAGGACATGGACAAGCGGGTCTCGTCCCAGACTCTGTCGAGCTGCTCCCTCGACACGCCGCGCGAAGTGTTGGGGCGCCTCCGCGAGACCTACACCCGCTCGGTTGGCGTGCAGTTCATGCATATCGACGACCTGGGAGTGCGCGACTGGCTCCAGGGGCGCATGGAGAGCGTCGGCAACCATGTCCAGCTGAGCCAGGCCCGCCAGTTGCGCATCCTCACCCGGCTGACCGACGCCACGATCTTCGAGGACTTTGTCCAGAAGAAGTTCGTCGGGGCGAAGAGCTTTTCGTTGGAGGGCTGCGAGACCGTGATTCCTCTGCTCGATCTGCTCATCGAGCGGGCGAGCGACAGCGGAGTCAACGACATCGTGATCGGGATGGCCCACCGAGGCCGCCTCAACGTGCTGGCGAACGTCCTGGGCAAGAACGCCCACGAGATCTTCCGCGAGTTCGCCGACCTCGACCAGGAGCACTACACCGGCCGCGGGGACGTCAAGTACCACCTGGGCTACCGCACCTACCAAACGAGTTCCCGCGGGCACAGCGTGCGCATTTCGCTGTGCTTCAACCCGAGCCACCTGGAGTTCGTCAACCCGGTTGCTGCGGGGCGCGTGCGCGCCCGCCAGGACCGCAAGCTGGACACCAGCCGTTCCCGGGGGCTGTGCATCCTGCTCCACGGCGACGCTGCCTTCGTCGGAGAGGGCATCGTCCAGGAAACCCTCAACATGAGCCAGCTGCCCGGCTACACGGTCGGCGGCACGGTGCATCTCATCATCAACAACCAGATCGGTTTCACCACCACCCCGGACCAAGGCCGCTCCAGCATCTACGCGTCGGGTGCCGCGAAGATGCTGCAGATACCCCTTTTCCACGTCAACGGCGAGGATCCGGAAGCCGTCGCGCAGGTTGTGCGCCTCGCCGCGGACTTCCGCAACCAGTACCAGCGGGACGTGGTCATTGACATGTACGGCTACCGGCGGCGCGGCCACAACGAAACCGACGAGCCGCGGTTCACCCAGCCCTTGGTGTATCGGGCGATCCAGCGGCGCCAGCCCGTGCGGGAAGCCTATCTCGAGCACCTCCTGAGCCAGGGAGGGGTCACGCGCGAGGAAGCGGCCAAGATCGCCGGCGAACGGCGCCGGCATCTGGAGGAGGAACTCAAGTCCGCCGAAAGCGACGACTACATCCACATCGGCGAGCAGGTCACCGGGGACTGGGCCGGCTATCGCGGAGGGCCCGCGTCTAGGGCGGGCAGCGCCGAGACGGCCTTGCCGCTGGCGAAGCTGCAGGCCGTCCAGGAGAAGCTGTGCCGGCTGCCGGACGGCTTCCGCCCCGACCCGCGCATTGAGCGCTTGCTGAGCCAGCGGGCCGCAGTAGCGCGGGGCGGCCGCCCGCTCGACTGGGCCGTCGCCGAGTCGCTGGCCTTCGCGACGCTCTTGCTGCAAGGCTACCGGGTGCGCCTAACGGGGCAGGACTGCCAGCGCGGCACGTTCTCGCACCGCCACGCCGTGCTGTGCGACTCGGTCACGGGGCGGCCGTATGTCCCCCTGCAGAATCTCTCGCCGCGCCAAGGGGTTTTCGAGATCCACAACAGCCCGCTGGCCGAAGGCGGACCGCTCGGGTTCGAGTACGGCTATAGCTTGGAGTGGCCGGATGGCTTGATCTTGTGGGAAGCCCAGTTCGGGGATTTCGCCAACGCCGCCCAAGTCATCATCGACCAGTTCATTTCCAGCGGCGAGGACAAATGGGGTCTCTGGAGCGGCTTGGTCATGCTGCTGCCCCACGGCTTCGAGGGCCAGGGCCCCGAGCACTCCAGCGCTCGCCTCGAACGCTTCCTGCAGCTCGCCGCCGAGGACAACATGCAAATCGTGAGCCCCACGACTCCCGCGCAGCTGTTCCACCTGCTGCGGCGTCAGGTTCTGCGGCCATGGCGCAAGCCGTTGGTGGTCCTGTCCCCGAAGAGCCTGCTGCGGCACCCCGAAGCGGTTTCCTCTCTGGCCGAGCTGGCGGAGGGCAGGTTCCGGCCGATCCTCGTCGAGCCCCCTCCCGCAGGTGGTGCGGTGCGGCGCATCCTGGCCTGCACGGGCAAGGTCTACTACGAACTCAAGCAAGCCTGCGGCGAGGCCGAGCGGCGGGGTCTGGCGATTGTGCGTCTGGAGCAGCTCTATCCGCTCAGCGTCGCGGCCGTGAAGAAGGCGCTGGCGCCGTTCGGCACCGCCGAAGCGTGGTGGGTCCAGGAGGAGCCCCGGAACATGGGCGCCTGGAGGCATTTGCAGATGCGCTTCAAGGGCTTCTTCTCGAACGTGGTCTGCCGTCCGGAATCGGCCAGCCCGGCGACCGGGTCGCCCAGCAGCCACAAGCGCGAGCAGCGGGCGCTGCTCGAGGAAGCCCTGGCGGAGTGAGGGCATGCAGCATGGCAATCGAGCTGAGAATCCCTGAGGCGGGCGAGTCGATCACCGAAGTCCGCGTCGGGGTGTGGCGCAAGGCCGCCGGCGAGTTCGTGGACCTCGACGAGGTCGTGGTCGAAATTGAAACGGACAAGGCCACCATGGAGTTGCCGGCTCCCGTGGCCGGCACCCTCACCGAAATTCTCAAGCCCGAAGGCTCCGCAGCCGCGGTCGGGGACCTTGTTGGCCGCATCGCGGAAGGCCGGAGGCCCGAGCCCGCTGCGACCGCCGCTCAGGGCCCCCCCTCCCCAGCTTCACCTCCGCCTCAACCCGTTCCGGGGCCGACCGGGGCGTCCGAGCCGCGGGTGATGCCCGCCGCGCGGCGTGTCCTCGAACAGGCAGGCCTCGACCCGGCGGCCGCCCAGCCCACCGGCCCGGGCGGCCGCGTCTTGAAGGAGGACGCCCGCCGAGCTGCGCGAGCCGCGGAGTCGCAGCCCCCGCTCCCGGCGGCTCCTCCAGCCCCGGCGCAACCTGTCGGCGGACCAGCCGCCGCCGGCTCCAGGGAGCGCGTGGTGCCGATGTCGCCCATGCGGAAGGTGATCGCCCGCAACCTTGTCGCCGCTCAGCAGCAGGCTGCGCTGCTGTCGACTTTCAACGAGGTGGACATGAGCGCGGTCGTCGAACTGCGCCGGCGCTACCGGGATGCGTTCTTGGAGCGGCACGGCGTGAAGCTCGGCTTCATGTCGTTTTTCGTCAAGGCCTCCGTGGCGGCGTTGCAAGCCGTCCCCGCGGTTAACGCGCGTGTGGACGCGGACCGCATCGTCTATCGCGACTACCAGGACATCGGGGTGGCGGTGGGCGGGGGCCGTGGGCTCGTCGTGCCGGTGCTGCGAGACGCCGGATCGATGAGCTTCGCCGAAATCGAGCGGACGATCGCGGACTTCGCCGCCCGCGCCCGGGAGAACAAGATCGAGCTGTCCGAACTCCGGGGCGGCACCTTCACCATCTCGAACGGAGGGATTTACGGCTCGATGCTGTCGACGCCCATCGTCAATCCGCCCCAGAGCGGCATTCTCGGCATGCACGCCATCCAGGACCGGGCGGTCGCGGTCGGGGGGCAGGTCGTGGTGCGGCCGATGATGTACGTGGCCCTCACCTACGACCACCGGATCGTTGACGGCCGGGAGGCGGTCGCTTTCCTCAAGCGGATCAAGGAACTCGTCGAGCATCCGGAGAGGATCTGGCTGCAGGTGTGATGCGCGGCGAGCCCGGAATCGCGCCCATCGCGCTCGGATAGGGGCAGGGCTGCATGCAGCGACACGACCTGATTGTCATCGGAGGGGGGCCCGGAGGCTATACGGCGGCGATCCGCGGCTCCCAGTTGGGGCTTGATGTTGCCTGCATCGAGCGGGAGCCGATCTTGGGCGGCACCTGCGGGCGCATAGGGTGCATCCCCAGCAAGGCTCTGCTGGAGTCCTCGGAGCTCTACGCGCAGGCCCGGTCGGGATTAGGCGAGCACGGCATCGCGGTCGCAGGCGTCGAATTCGATTTGGCCCGGATGCTGCGGCGCAAGGACCGCGTGGTGCGCCAGCTGACCCAGGGAGTCGCTGGCCTCCTGCGGAAGAACAAGATCGCCCGGTACACCGGCCACGCCAGATTCTTGGGGCCTTCCAGGTTGCGAGTCGAAAGCGCCGCAGGCTCGCAAGAGGTGGAGGGCAGCCACATCGTCATCGCAACCGGCAGCCGAGCCGCGACGTTGCCGGGCGTGGCCCTCGACGGGGACCGCATCGGGACCAGCACGGAGGCCTTGGCCTATGCGGACGTTCCCGGCAGCTTGGTCGTGATCGGGGCGGGGTACATCGGTCTGGAGCTCGGCTCCGTCTGGCGGCGGCTCGGCTCCAAAGTCGTCATCCTGGAATACCTTGACCGCATTCTGCCGGGAGTGGACGAGCAAGTGGCGGCTGCGGCCCAGCGGCTCTTCGAAGGGCAGGGCCTCGAGTTTCGGCTGGGCACCAAGGTGACTGGGGCCCGGGCCCAGGGCGGCCGTTGCATCGTAGAGGCCGAAGGGGAGCAACCCCTCGAGTGCGACCGCGTGCTGGTTGCCGTCGGCCGCCAGCCGAACACCGAGGCCCTAGGCCTGGATGCGGCGGGCGTCAGGCTGGACAGCCGTGGAAGGATCGAGGTCGATGAGCACTTTCGAACCTCTGCGGACCGGGTCTATGCCGTCGGCGACGTGATTCGAGGCCCCATGCTGGCGCACAAGGCCCACGAAGAGGGCTCGGCTTGCGTGGAGCACCTCGTCACGGGCTACGGTCACGTGAACTACGACGCCATCCCGGGCGTGGTCTACACGCATCCCGAGATAGCTGCGGTAGGCCGCACCGAGGAGCAACTCGTCGCGGCGGGGGTTCCGTACCGCAAGGGCAACTTCCCCTTCCTGGCCAACGGCCGCGCTAAGGCGCTGGCCCAGACGGATGGGTTCGTGAAGATCCTGGCTCAAGAGGAGACCGACCGCGTGTTGGGCGTGCATATCATCGGGCCGCGGGCCGGCGATCTGATCGCCGAGGCCGCTGTGGCCATCGAGTTTGGGGCGTCGAGCGAGGACATAGCGCGGTCCTGCCATGCGCACCCCACCCTCGCGGAGACGCTCAAGGAATCGGCGCTGATGGTCGACGGGCGAGCGATCCACATCTAGCCGTCCGTGGGGGCCCGGGGAGCGGAGGGGCCGCCGCTGGGGCTTGTGGGCTTTGGGGCGTTCGGGTGGGGCCACGGGCGGGTCGGGATCAGTCCCGCACCATGCGCCGGCCCGCAGGACCGAGGCCTGCGGGCTCCTGCGGCGCGGGTGGCTTCGGGAATCGACCTCGCCGTCAATACCGTCAGTACCGGCCCGCTGGAGCTAGACGCTTGGGGGCCGAACAGGCTTGCAGATCCGAATTCCGCCACGAGATGCCTTCCGAGCTGTCCGGCGGAGGCTCTGGCAGAGCCTCAAGGAGGCAGCGACGATAATCCCGAAAGACCCTAGCCGCTCCGTTCGCCGCCGCAATGCGCCCTGAGCCGGGGGCTGGATTCGTGGCCGCGGCCTCGCGCTATGATTGGCGCAGGCAATGGCGCTGGCCAACCAATTCGCAATTGCTCCCAGGCTGGACTCCCTGCGGCGAGGCGAGCGCCGACTGGCATTTCACCCGGCCAGGGTGGAGGCTCCCCGAACGCTCACCGCCGAGGACCTCGCCGAATTCAACGCCTGCGGTTTTCTGCGCGGCTTCCGGGTGTTCGACGGTCAGGAGATCGCCGCGATTCGGGCCCGGTTCGACTGCCTACTGGCCGAAGTGCTGGCCGAGGGCGGCGACAGCTACTCGATCAGTTCGGCCCACTTGCGACACGGCGATGCGTACGACTTGTTGACCGACTCGCGCATCGTTCGCTACGTGCGCGACATTCTGGGTGACGACGTGGTGGGCTGGGGCTGCCATTATTTCTGCAAGATGCCCCGCGACGGCAAGCGCGTCGCCTGGCATCAGGACGCCACCTATTGGCCGCTGACGCCATCGAAGACGGTGACGGTCTGGCTGGCGATTGACGACGCGGACGCCGAGAACGCTTGCATGCGGTTCTTGCCCGGCTCGCACCTGCGCGGCGCACTGGAGTTCGAAGTGGACGACGCCGATTCGTCCAACGTCCTCAACCAATCCGTCTCCGACGCGTCCCGCTTCGGGGAGCCCGTCGACGACGCCCTGCGGGCAGGGGAGATCTCCCTGCACACGGACTTGCTGCTCCACGGCTCCGAGGCGAACGACTCGGACCGGCGCCGGTGCGGGCTAACTTTGCGCTACTGCTCGGCGGATGTGCGGGCCTATCTGGATTGGAATCGCAAAGGCGTGGTGGTGAGCGGCTGCGACCCGAGCGGCCACTGGGCCAACCCGGCTAGACCGTCAGCGTAATTGGCCCGTCGGGCCGGTCGGATACACTCGTAGATTCGATGGATTCCGCCGGCCTTCACATCCCGGTCGTCGACCTCGTCATCATCCTGGCCTACCTGGGCGGCATTCTGGCCGTGGGCGTGCTGTCCGTGCGGCGGCAGACGATGACGGGCGAGGCCTACTTCCTCGCTGGGCGCTCGCTGGGCTGGGCGATGATCGGCGCGGCACTGTTCGCTTCGAACATCTCGACGATTCACCTAGTCGGCTTGGCTGCCTCGGGCTACAACGAGGGCTTGGTGTGGGGCAACTTCGAATGGATGGCGGCGTTCACCTTGGTCATCCTGTCGCTGTTCTTCGCCCCGTTCTATTTCCGCAACAAGATCGAGACTTTGCCCGAATACCTCGAACGGCGCTTCAACGCGGCAGCGCGATCGTTCTTGGCGTTCATGGCGATTCTGGGCGCGCTCTTCATCCACATCGGCATGAGCCTTTACGCAGGCGCCACGGTCTTTGAGCAATTCTTCGGCGTCGATGTGGTGACGTCGATCCTGATCATCTCCCTGGTGACCGGCATCTATACCGTCTTGGGCGGGCTGAAGGCGGTGGTGGTGACGGAAACGATCCAGACCGTGCTGCTGATCGGCGGCTCGGTGCTGGTCCACCCTGCTGGCTGTGGCAGCGCTGCCGGAGGCGGGCGTCCAGACTTGGGCGGATTTCGAGGCGCGTTTGAAGCCCCGGCAACTCAGCATGGTGTGGCCCGACAATTCCGTCGGCCTGGCTTGGTATTCCGTGCTGCTCGGCTACCCGGTCCTCGGCATTTGGTATTGGTGCACGGACCAGACCATCGATGCAGCGCGTGCCTCGCAGCGCGCCTCGGAGCCACGATGCGCAGATCGGACCTCTCTTCGCCGGCTTCATCAAGGTCCTGCCGGTGTTCATCCTCGTCCTGCCGGGAGCCATCGGCTACGTGCTGTACGGGGACCGGATCGGTTCCGAAAGCCAACCAGGTGCTGCCGGTTCTGATCCAAGAGTTGGTGCCGACCCGGTTCTTCGGGGCTTGATCTCCGCAGGCTTGCTGGCGGCCCTCATGAGCACCATCGCCGCGGCGCTCAACAGCTGCGCGACGCTTGTCGCGGTCGACATCGTCGCCCGCGTGCGACCGGGGACCTCGGACCGGCTGCAGGTGCGGGTAGGGCGCTGGAGCGCCGTAGCGGTCATGGTCCCTAGCCATGGTCTGGTCCACGCAAGGGCGACAAGTTCACGAGCATCTTTGAAGCTGTCCAGGAAATCGGCTCGGCTCTGGCGCCCGCCATCACGACGGTGTTCTTGTGGGGCGTGTTCTGGAGGCGCGGCACAGAGCAGGCCCGCGGCGGCGACTTTGGTGTTCGGCTTCCTGATGGGCGCGACGGCCTTCGTGCTGGATTTCAAGGATGCGGAGGGCTACAAGCTGATTACGGACGGCTGGGGCCTTCCCTTCATGCTGCAGGCCTTCCTGATGACAGTGATCTGCAGCATCGTGTTCTACGCCGTGAGCAAGCTCACGCCGCCTCCGCCGATCGCGAAGGTTGAGGGTCTTACCTGGGAGAACCCCTTGAGCGCCCTCACGCGGACCTGGACGGGCGAGGGCGTTGATCCGCGTCGGCTCGCCGTCGCGCTGTGCGTGACAATTGGCGTCCTGTACTGGATGTTCCGCTGATCTGGCGGCCGCCCTGGAAGGCGGCCCGCCGCAACCTGGAGAGCGCATGCATCGGCCAAGGATTTCTGTTCCCGACGATTACCCGCCCGTTCTCGGGCCCAGCGCGGCGATCCGCTCGCTGCGCGAGCGGGCCGAGGTCGTCTATCACGATAGCTTGCCCGCGAGCAGCGAGGTCCTGTTGGAGCGGATCAGCTCGGCCGAGGCAGTCGTCAACATCCGCTCCTCGATTCCATTCGGCGCCGATGTCTTCCCGGCCTGCCCCGGCCTGCGGGTGTTGTCGCTTTGGGGCACGGGGACCGACCATGTCGATCTGGACGCTGCCCGCCAGCACGGCGTCGTGGTGACCAACACGCCGGGGGTGTCGGCTGTGGCGATGGCGGAGCACACCCTGGCGCTGATGCTGGCTTTGGCCCGGAACATTCCCCGGATCGACGCCAAAACCCGCAAAGGGGCGTGGCCCCGCGGCTTCGTGACGCAACTCCACGGGAAGACGCTCGGGGTGGTCGGGTTGGGTGCCATCGGCACGCAAGCCGCCCGGATAGCCAAGGGCATCGGCATGAGAGTCATCGCCTGGACGCGCAACCCCGAGGGCAAGCCGATCTCGGAACTGGGCCTGGAAATGGTGGGCTTGGATGACCTGTATCGGCGCAGCGACATCGTCAGCCTGCATGTGCGGCTCCTGCCCGAGACGCGAGGCATGGTCGGCCGTCGCGAATTCGGGCTGATGCGGCCCTCCTGCCTGCTCATCAACACGGCCAGAGGCCCTGTCGTGGACGAACAGGCTCTCATCGAGGCCCTGCGCGACGGCACGATCCGAGGCGCCGGGTTGGACGTATTCGATACCGAACCGCTGCCGGAGGGCCACCCTCTAGGAGCCCTGCCGAACGTGGTCCTGACCCCCCATTCGGGAGGCGTCACCGCCGAGGCGCTGGAGGCCGGCCTGCAGCTCGCAGTCGACAATGTGTTTGCAGCGCTCGCCGGGGAGCCGCGCAACCGCGTAGCGTGACGCCAGCAACGCGGGGCCCTGGCGACCGTGCCCGGCGCAGGTGCCCGGGAGGTCTTCAACGCCGCTCTTCCTCCAGCTGCTGCAGGTACAGCCCTTCGAGGCGTTCCACGGCAGCCCGGAATCCATCGGGGTCCACAAAGGTTGCGGGATCGTACGGCTGGCCCGCCGTGTACTTCCGGTGCAGGCCGTACTGCGAGCCGTGGGCCGCCACCCATATGTCGATGTCCAGCGCCTTTTGCTTCCGGAACGTCTCGGCGAAATCGGCCGCGACGCCCGGATAAGTGGGATCGACCACCAGCCTCTTGCCCGGATTGATGGTGCCCATGTTCGCGATCACTACGCTGTAGTCGCGCCCGTTCTCGCGGGCCCGCATCGTATAGCTCGCACTCCCTTGGGTGTGCCCGGGGGTTTCGACGACCGTGAGGCGGGTCGTCCCCAGTTCGATCACCTCGCCGTCCGAGATGATCTTGTCCACCGCGACGGGCTGGAACGAGACTCGACCGCCGAAGTGCGGGTCGCTGAAGCCGCCGTCCTCGAGGACGCGTGCATCCCCCTCCGTGGCCCGCATCTGGGCCCCGGTAATCTGCTTGATCTCAGCAAGCGCGGCGGTATGGTCCCAGTGGGCCTGCATCGTAAGCAGGATCTTCACGTCCTCGAGCCGGAATCCGAGCGACTTGATGTTGCTGCGGATCAGGCCTGTCGAATCCCGGAGGCCCGTGTTGATGAGCATGTGGCCCTGATCCGACGTCACCAAGAACACGCCCAGGTCGTACGTCCCGACGGCGTACAGGTTGCCGATGACGCGATGCCCTGGGAAGGGGCGCGTCCAGCCCTCGGGCTGGGCAGAGAGGGGCCCGCAAACGGACAGGACTAGGCAGGCGGCGCAGGCGAGGCGGCCCATGCTCCGTATTATGGGGCTTCGCGCCTGCGCGCAGCTCGCGCCCAGGAGGCGTAGCGCAGGTTCGCTGTGCGCGAGCCTGCTTAGGCGCCGCCGGGCTGCTGGCTAGGTCCGGGGCAGGCCTAGGGCGCGGCCGGCCCGGTCCTGCACGCGCTGCACGATGTCGTCCAGCCACCGCCCGGTCTCCGAGACCCCGGCGTCCACCGAGCCCAGCGCTTCCAAGTGGGAGGCCCCGGCCGAGCGTCCGGCGCCGTACGCGGCGAGGAACGCGGGCGGCGGAGGGGGGAAGTCCGGGCCTTCTTGCAAAGCTCGTCGCAGGCGGTCCCAGCCGTCGATCAGGGCCCGGTGCTCCTGCTCTACCGCGGGCGAGCGGCTGCGACCGCGCTCGGAGCTCAGCTCGATCGACACGGGCAGCTTCTCCACTACGGCGGCGAGCCTGCGGACGCGCTCCCCCCGCTGCGCCGCGAGCCGACCCCGGGCCGCTTGGTAGAGCAGCCTCTCTCCGCCGGCGGCGAAGGGGAGCCGCACGGTTTCGTACCAAGCGTCGAGCGCCCCAGAGGGTTCCGACCAGTTTCGCGGTGGCCAGGAACCTGCCCTGCAACTTGCCGTAGACGCGCCGGTCGAAGCCAGAGACCCTCATCCCGCGAGCGCTCTGGAACGCTAGCTCGCCCTCCGCCACGCTCTTGCGCACCAGAGATCCGGCGGCGGTCACCGCGCCGAAGCCGACCTCGACCGGACCCACCAAACCGCACTGCCCTCCGATGAAGACCGGAGCCGAGCGCAGGAGCACGCCGCGAGCCGCGCCCGCCATGCTGCCCCACTTGTCGCCGCGAGGGTCGAAGTTGAAGTGGATGGCTCCCGACCCGACCTCGGTGTGGTCGAGCCGGGAAGTGCCTCCGCTCAGGAAAACATCGCAGAAATTGATCAGCGAACCCGCCACGCAGCAGGAGGTCAATGTGGTGTTCTTGAAGGCGACATTGTGCGCCGCCTCGGCTTGCTCCTCGAGCAGCGTTGCGGGTCGGATTTCCGCGAAGCCCCGGACCTTGGCTCCCTCCAGGAACGTTGCGCCTTGATACAATCCGGCTCCGAGTTCGACATGGGGGCCCAGCTGGCAGTCGTCGATCTCGGCATGGCCGGACAATCCGACCTTGGCTCCGCTGGCGATGCGCAGGGCCGCCCCCGAAAGCGTCGCGTGGCGGATCTCGGCTGCGGGCTCGATAGCTGCGAGGTCCACGTTCGGGGCGACATAGACCCGGTCGGCGCCCCACACGTCCACTCCCCAGCGGCGGAGCGTCTCGACTCTCTCGCGATTGGCGGCTTCGTCGAAGGCCATCCTCGGCCTAGTGTCCCACGCCTTGCGCAGGCTCCGCAGAGCGCATGGAGCGAGGCCTCCGTCGCGAGCTAACGTCCCTCGCAGGACCGCAGCGTGGGTCAGCGATGCACTTGCTTCCGGTGTTGGAACTTGAGATCGGGGGCTTGTTCACGGTCAATGGCGTAGATGGTCCGGGCGTTCCCTGGGAGCTGGCGCAGCACTGCGTCAAGGCCCGGGACACCCTGCCAGGGCCCAAGCGCCGGGGACCTGGCCTTCGACCGCTAGCGCCCTGCTGTTCCGTTTTGCTTCCGGGGGCCGAGGCCGGGTCGGGGGCGGAGTCAGCCGGAGGGTAGGCATCTGCGGCCGGACCCTGCGGGCGAACGGCTGGTTCGACGACTCTCGGGGCAGCGTGTGAGAATCGAGAGAGATGATCGCCGATGGGCCCTCCGCGGTGCTCCCGGAGGCATGGCGCTGATTCCACCCCACGGCCAAGGTTGCGGGCACTGCCTGCGTGGCCCCCACGGCGCGGATAGGTCCCGGGGCGGCCATCGGCGAGTACGTCATCATTGAGGACGATGTCGTGGTGGGCGCGCGATGCCGGATCGACTGCCACGCCGTGGTGAAGCGCTGGACCACGCTCGGGGCCGACAACCGAGTCGCAAACCGGAGCCGTGCTCGGGAGTGAGCCTCTCGACAAAGTCGTTCCACGGCGACCGATCCTATCTCCGGATCGGGCGATAGAAACACGATCCGCGAGCACTTCACGATTTCGCGAGGCACCGCCCCTGAATCGGCGACCGTGATCGGCGGACGACCAACTTCATCATGACAGCGGGCCACATCGCCCACAACTGCCGGATCGGCAACGGAACCGTCATCGCCAGCTCCGCACTCATCGCCGGATATGTTCAAATCGAAGATCGGGCTTTCGTCTCGGGAGGGGTCGCGGTGCAGCAGTTCCTCCGGATCGGCGAATTGGCGATGGTGGGCGGCATGACGCGGGTCAATCAGGACGTCACGCCGTACCTGACCCATGTCGGGCCCACGATGGCAGTCCACGGCCTCAACTTGATCGGCCTCCGGCGGGCGGGGCTCGGCGCCGAGCAGATCGGCTGCATCCGGCGCGCCTACCGGAACATTTTCCGCTCCGGCCTGGCTCTGCCCATCGCGCTGGCGCGCGTCGAGGCCGAGGTCGAGGGCCCGCACGCACGCCGTATGGTCCAGTTCATTCGCGCCTCGCAGCGCGGCGTCTGCCTCCGCAAGGGGCGGGAAAAGGAAACCAACCCATGTACAACGGAATCGAGCACACCGCGATAGCGACGCCCAACCCGGAAGCCCTTGCCAACTGGTACGCCCGGAACCTGGAGATGCCGATCGTGCATCGGTACGGCGGCAACGTCTTCGTGCGCGCCATGGACGGGACCATGCTGGAACTCATCCCGTCCCACGGCGAGGCCGTGGAAACTGCGAACCGGACCCCCGGCATCCGGCATCTTGCCATCCGGGTCGCCGACTTCGACGCCGGCGTTCGCGACCTCGGGTCGAAAGGGATCAAAATCTTCGAGTTCGTGCAAGCCGGACCCAACCGCCTCGCGTTTTTCAGGGATCCGGAGGGGAACATCCTGCATCTGATCCATCGCAGCGAACCGCTCTAGCCCGGGGCCGGGGGGCCTCCCCGGGGGCCGCCTCACCAGTTCGTGACCGAGCCGTCCGGCCGCTCCAGCAGGGGGATCGGGCGGGCGTGTTCGGTCACTTCCGCGGCCAGCTCGGCACGGCTCGCATCGAACTCGACCCCTAGGCCGACCCGGTCGTTCGGCCACATCTTCCCGTTCCGGAAGTCGTAGTGGACCGGCAGGTGGGGGTGTGACTTGGCCCCGGCTCCCGTCATCTCCATCATGGCCGGACCGGATAGCGAGGCGCAGCAATGTACCAGCGCCGCTTCGGAGACCGGTCCGGTGAAGTGGGGGATGAGGCCAACGTAGTGGGTCTCGCAGAGCGCGGCCAGCTTGAGGAATTCCGTGATGCCGCCGCAGTTCGGGAGCGACACCCGCGAGTAGTCGATGAGCCGGTCTTCGATGAGGACGTTGGCGTCCCAGCGGTCGCCGAAGTGCTCCCCGACTGCCACCGGCACCTTCACCAGCGGTCGGAGCGTGCGGTACACCTCCGGGTTCTCCGAGCGCACTAGATCTTCGCAGAAGACCGGTCGCAACGGCTCCAGCAGGGACGACAGCCGCACGGCGTCGGGAAAGTCGAACCGGGTGTGGTAGTCGATTGCCCATTCCCCCGTGTCGCCCACTCCCTCGCGGATCTCCCGGCACATCTCCGCCGTGGCGTCAACCGCTTGGCGATGCCGGTAGGGGCCGTCGGTGCGCGAGCCCGCGCCGCCCGTACGGAACGCCCGGAAGCCTGCCTCGATGCACGCCGCAGCGGTTTCGCGGAGAGTGCCCTGGCTTGGAAATCCCGTGGAGTAGCACTCGACATGCTCCCTGGTCTTGCCGCCGAGCAGTTGCCAGACTGGAACGCCGAGCGCTTTGCCCTTGATGTCCCACAGGGCCAAGTCAAGGGCCCCGAGGGCATGGATCTTTTCGCGGCCCGGCGGATAGAAATAGCCCCGGTACATGACCTGCCAGAGGTGCTCGGTGCGGAACGGATTCTCCCCGATGACCATCGCCCCGAGTTGCTCGACCGTATCGCGTGATCCGCCCTCGCCAATGCCGGTGATGCCGGCATCGGTCTCGACAGTGACGATATGGCTGCTTTGGTTGAAGATTGGGCGCGAGTCGGAGACGCGGTAGAAGCGGACGGCGGTGACCTTGGCCCGCGGCAGCGCCGCCGCAGCCATCCGGGCGCGGCGCAGGGCGGCGGAGCCCACCAGCGTGGAGGGCAGCAGCAAGAACTCCCGGCGGCGCATGGCGCCTTGATTATAGGCTGCGGTGGCTTGGCTAGCGGCAGTTCGTTTGGAGTATCCTGGCCTAGGTGCTTCGCTCTGCTTGGCCGGCGCTGCTGCTGCTCGCGGGTTGCTCCGCGGACGCCCCGCTATCCCGGTACACCGTGGAAGCAGGCGTCAGCGCCGAGGCCTCAGCCACTGAGCTGATCGTGCTGCGCGACGAGTTGGGCGGCCTCGAAGCTGCGGCTGCGCCGGCCAAGGGTGGCGAACTCAGCGGCTTGCGGGTCCGCTTCGGCGGGCGCTGGCTGGAGACTCTGCACTTGGCTCGAGACTACTCCCCTCGCGAGGGATTCGGAGCGAAGGGTCCTCTCCTCTGGCCTGCGACCGGGCGCAACTTCCCGCCGGACTTGGAGGAGCGCCGGCGCTCCGGCGAGCGTTTCGATCGCGGGGCTTACGAGCACGGGGGAAGACGCCGCGAAATGCCGATCCACGGCTTTGCCCGGGACCTGCGGTGGCATGTGGAGGAGGCTTCCGCGGACGCTATCGCCGCCCGGGCGCGGCTGAGCTTGGCCGATAGCCCGGCGACCCGCGAGATGTATCCGTTCGGCTTCCTCTGCGCCGTCGAGTATGTTGTCCAGGATGGGGCCTTGGAACTGCGCTACCTCGTGCGAGCCGCCGCCGAGAACGCCGAGCCGATGTTCTTCTCCATCGGCAACCACATCACCTTCAGGGCGCCTCTGGTGCCCGGCAGCGATCCAGCCGCGATGATGCTGGCGAGCCCGGCTAGCGTCGAGCTGCTGAAGACCGACTACGGCACGCCCACCGGCGAAACGCGTCCGGTGTCGTACGCCGAGGGCTTGGCGCTGGGCGACTATCCGCCGCTGGCGGCGACATCCCTGGCGGGCTACCCTCCGGGCGAGGATCCGTTCGTCGAGTATCGGGACCCAGCCGGGCTGACGGTCCGTATCTCTCACGCCGCCAGCGAAGTGCCCCGTCCTCCGGTCGTGCTGTTCAATCTCTGGGGAGACGTCCGGAACGGCTTCTTCTCCCCGGAGCCGTGGGTCGGCCTCCAGAATTCGTTCGTGCTGCGCCAGGGGCTGGTCTACCTGGACCCCGAGGAAGAGTTCCGATGGACCGTGAGGGTTAGCTACCGCTAAGCGGCCCAGGCCCATCCCGCCTCGGCCGGGGCGGGCCTGCTCAATAAGGCCACGGCGTGTCGTCGGCCCGGCGAATAGTCGGGCGCAGTCTTCTGGCGTACGGTCGTTTGCGCGCCTCCTCTTCGTCGATGTCGACGCCCAGGCCCGGCCGGTCGTGGATGGAAATGTAGCCGCCCTCGTAGACTGGGCTCGCCGAGAACACGGCCGCCACGCCCTCGCCCCAGCCGACGGCGAATTCCTGGATGCCGAAATTGGGCACGGTGTAGCTGACGTGGCAGTGCGCCATGTGGGACACGGGCGAAATATTCCCCGGGCCGTGGAACGCGGTTTCGATCCCGTAGGGCTCGCAGAGGGCCGCAACCTTGCGGAGGGTCGTAATGCCGCCGACATGGGCGATGTCATGGCGCACGTAGTCGATCAAGTGGTTGGTGATCAGGGGCAATCCCTCCCACGCGCCGGTATAGACCTCTCCCATCGCCAGCGGCGTGCTGCACTGCTGCCGGATGATCCCGAACGTATCCAGATGCTCCGGGCGGAGCACATCCTCCAAATAGAACAAGCGGTAGTCCTCGAGGGACTTGGCCAGCCGGATCGCTTGGCTCGGTGTGATCCGCTCATGCACATCGTGCAGGAGGCCGACTTCTTCGCCGACGGTTGCCCGGAGGTGCTCGAACAGCCCCGGCAGCGTGCGGACGTAGGGCTCCGGCTCCCAGAGCTGAGATGGCGGGACGCCGCGTGCGTAGGCCGCCTGGGTCTCGGCTTGGACCCGATCCGAGGAGGGCACGGCGTAGCCCGCCTCGGCGCCCGGTGCCGCGATCTGGACCTTGATGACCTTGTAGCCCCGCTCCATGAGCGCTGCGACCCCCTCTTCGACCTCCGCAAACGAGGTTCCGCCGACGCTGCGGTAGGTCAGCAGCCGGTCGCGCATCTTGCCCCCGAGCAACTCGTAGACAGGCAGCCCCGCCACCTTGCCTTTGATGTCCCACAAGGCCATGTCGACGCCGCTCAGAGCCGACATATGCACGGACCCCGAGCGGTAGTAGGGCAGGTGGTACAGCGTCTCCCAAAGGTTGCCGAGCCGCATCGGGTTCCGCCCGATCAGGGCAGGAATCAGATGCTCCTCAAGCAGCTTCGCTACGCCCAGCTCGCTGCCGGAGCAGGTGGCGTCTCCCCAGCCGTAGAGACCGGGCTGGTTGGTGGTGATCTTGACCAGGACATAGTTGCCGAGCGGCCGGCGATCCGGGTTTGTGACGAGCACATCGACGGAGTCGATGCGCAGGTTGCGCGGTGTCCGGTTCTCGGCGTACTGCGCGGAGAGCCGAGTCGCCGCCAGGGGGGCCAGAGAGAGAAAGTTGCGGCGGCTCAGGGTTGGCGCGTACATGCGGATGCTGCGGTTCAATGCTAGCGCACCGAAGCCGGCTGTGGCGTTCGCCCGCAGATCCTCGGATGCAGCGCTGGCGCAAAGAGAGGCGGGCTTGCGAAAGACCAGGGCCAGCAACGATGAGGGGGCTTCAGTGCCTCTCCGACGGGGCTTCCGGGGGGCGGTCTGGCGATCCTCCGCTAGGCCGGGAATCGATCCGACTAGGGCTTCCGGTCCGCTGGGGCGGGCGGCGGGACGGAGCGCCAGCCCGGGCGCGCTCCGAACAAGATCTCCCGCCGACCCCGCCGGTCGTTCGCGCCCCTGAACGCCATGCGTGCTCGTTGGCGCGGGCGCCCTCGAAGTCGGCGGGCCTCTAGGGGGCAGCCACCTCAAGGCAAAAGGCTCTGGAACAGGTTCTATATGGTAATTGGGCGCATGATGCGTGAGAGCTGAGACCTTCCAGGAACTGCTCCAGAATTGCACGGGAGGCGCAGGGCGGGGGGCTCGCACGTTGCTACGATGCGAAAAAAGCTGGCGCATGGTGGAACTTGGCACTCCCTCGGACCCTCGGACTTTGGCGATCGACATCGGCGGCTCGGGGCTCAAGATGATGTCCTTGGACAGGGGCGGCAGACCGCTGGGCGAACGCAGAAGAAAGCGCACCCCCGCGGCACCCACGCCGCAGGCCGTGCTCGCAGTGCTGGGCGAGATGATCGCGGAGCAACCTGCATTCGACCGGATCGCCGTCGGCTTCCCGGGGGTGGTCGAGGGCGGCGTGACCCTGACTGCGGTGAATCTGCATCCCGCCTGGGTCGGCTTCGACCTCGCGGCGGCTCTGCGGAGTCTGACGGGGCGTCCGACCCGGGTTGCGAACGACGCCGATGTGCAAGGCTTGGCGGTGATTGAGGGCGTTGGCGTGGAGATGGTGCTGACCCTCGGCACCGGTCTTGGCTCGGCCCTCTACGTGGACTTCCGGTTGGTGCCGAACATTGAGCTTGCCCACCACGTTTTTCGCAAGGGAAGAACCTACGAGGAATGGCTCGGAAACGCCGCGCTCCAACGCACGGGAAGCCGGAAATGGAATCGACACCTCGCCGAAGCGTTGGAGGTGCTTCGCCGCACGTTCAACTACCGCCGCCTATATCTTGGCGGCGGCAATGCCCGCCGGGTCGATCTCGATCTCCCCGAGAATGTCGCGATCGCGCCCAACGTCGCAGGTCTGCTCGGAGGAGTCCGGCTGTGGGCCCCTGGCGCGGACGGGTTCGCGCCAGAGGCCCTGCTGGAGACTCAGGGTGTTGCCGGGGCCCAGTAGACCCTGACTTGCGGGCGATGGGCGAGCAGCGGGCGTCCCGCCGCAGGGCCGAGCGCAGCCAAGGCGGTGGCCCAGCCGTCCGCCTCAAGCCCTGTCGGCGCAACTACGCTGACGGCCCGGGCCGCGTCCGCGCACCCGGCTAGGCCCGGAACCAGAATGTGGGAGCAGCCTCCGGTGCCCCGCGGGTAGGATTGCTCCCTGCCGCCGGATGTCGACACCGCCTGGCGCCGGAGCGTGACTTCGCGCTCCAAGCTGCCCCGTGGGCCATGCGCGTCGAGGGCCACCGCCCAGCCCGGCTTGTCCGGAGGCGGGTCCCCGGCGACAATGTCGCCGGCAATGGCGACAAGTGCCCGGCGGACTCCTTGCCGAGCCAGAGTGCGGAGCGCCTCGTCGGCGATGAAACCCTTGGCGATTCCCCCGAAGTCGAACTCGACGCCGCGCCGCCGGAGGAACACTGTGCGGGCGTCTGGGTGGAGCGCCACCAACCTCCAGCCCGTTCGGGACCAAGCCTTTCTCCGGGCGCGGGGACTGGCTGGCTCGGCGGCCCGACGCTCTCTCCGCCACAGCGCTGTGGCCCGGCCGAGGGTGGGGTCGAACGCCCCGCCCGTTTCCCGGGCCAGCCGAAGCGCATGGCTGAGGACCGTCGCCAGTTCGTGCGAGACCGGCTGGGGCCGACGCCAGGCGCGGGCCGCGACGAGCCGGACTTCGGAGTCTTCCCGAAAGCTCGAGAAAACCCGCTCCAGCGCCGCGATCCGGTCGAACGCCGCCCGCAACGCCCGGGCCGGGTTGACCTGGGGCTGCGGGTAAACGGTGATGCGGACTACGACTCCTAGGTGCGGCTCTTCGGCAACTAGACGCGGCCCCGGGGCGGCCACCCCGTCTGCGGCCCCGGCGGCAGCGCCTGTCAAGAGCGCGGCCCCGGCGGCGGCTAGCAACCTAGTTCGCGCCGGCCGCGGAATTCCAGTACGCATGCATGTCCGCAGGGGAGGGAACCTGCCTCGGCCGCACGAGCCGAAACCCGAGCCACTGGGCGTCCGTGTGGTACCAAATGCTTTTCGGCAGCTGCGGGTCCTGCATCTTCCAGGCCGCCTCGGACGCCCGCCGCGCCCCGCAGCGCAGGGCGGAAGCGTCGTCCATCCACGATCCGCCGCGGACGACCCTTGGGTACAGCCGGTCGGCGCGGGTCCAGGGGTTGACGAGCAGCCCGTCGCCTGGGGGATACGAGGGCAGGTGGCCGTCAAGGGTCCACTCCCAGACGTTGCCGTGCATGTCGAACAGGCCCCAGGGGTTTGGCTGGCGGGTTCCCGCCTGGCGGTACTGCCCGTCGCTGTTGTCCCAGAACCAGCCGAACTCGGGCAGCCGCGCGGAGTCGTCCCCGAAGGAATAGGCGGCGCTGCCGCCCGCACGGCAGGCGTACTCCCACTCGGCTTCCGTAGGCAGCCGGTAGAAGCGGCCCGTCTTGGCGCTCAGCCACTGGGCGTACTTGCTGGCTGCGTGCTGGGTCATGCTGATGGCCGGGTATCCTGTGATGCCCATGCCGAAGCTCATTTCGACATACGGTGGCGTGGGGCTTGAAACGGCTGCGGCCACTCCGTCCGGATCCGCGTAGCCCGCGGCCTCGCGCAGCATGAAGGGACGGAAGGCGTCCCAGCTGACTTCGTGCGTTCCCATCCAGAACGCATCGACGCGCACGCGCCGCTGCGGGCCCTCGTCCGGGCCGCGGCCAGGCTCGCCCGCCGGCGTGCCCAGCGTAAACTCGCCTGCTGGGATCGGAATCATCTGCAGCGCGACGGACGTTCCCGGCACGGTTTCCGGGTACGGCTCGAAGGCTGCGTCTCCAGCCTCCTCTTCTCGCGCCTGGATCCGGGTGTGGATCCGCTGCGCCAGCGCCAGCTCTGCCCCGTTCCCCGGGGCGTGGCCCTCGGCGGCCGCCCCGCCGAGCTCACCCTCCCAAACAGCCCCGGTCAGAATCCACTTTCGGACGGCCTCCATTTCGTCCGCCGAGGCCCGCGGCCCCGTCGGCGGCATGGCGCCGGGCGCGTCGGCGGAGAGCGTCAGGCGCAGGTAGAGAGGACTGGCTCCGGGGTTTCCGGGCACGATCGCGGGGCCTCCGATCCCTCCCCGCCGGGCGGCCTCCAGCGTTTCGAGCCCAAGCCCGCCCAACCGGTTCCCCTCGCGGTGGCACGCTAGGCAGCGGGTCTCCAGAAGAGGGCGCACCGTGGCCTCGAACTCCGCCGCCCAAGCCGCCGGCAGCGCGGCCTGCGATGACAAGCAGCAGGCTGCGCGCTGCTAGACGAATTTTGTTCGGCCCGGGCGCGCCAGCGGCGGGACATCCAGCGACATGTCCCATGTCAGCTTGTCCGGGAAGCGCTTCTCCTGCGATTGCAAAGCCTGCCCCCAGGTGAGTTGCTGGCCGGTGTAGGCTGCCATGCGGCCGAGGATGGCAAGCATCGTGCTCGACGCCATCCAATCGCCGTCGTTGACGGGCTCGCCCCGGCGGATCGAACGGAATAGCACATCGTGCTCCTCCTGGTACATGTTGTTCTGCTGGCCGCGGTACATCCAGGGCGTCTCGCCCTCGATACGGGGCGTCGGGCCCTGGCCGATCGTGAGCCTGCCCTTCGTGCCGAGGATGTAGTCCGCGTTCTCTCGGTGACAACCGGTGATCTGGCGGCAAGCTACGAAAGCTCGCACGCCGTCCGGGTAGAGGTAGTTGGCCTCGAAGTGGTCGAAGATGTTCCCGTCGTGCGCCGGGATCTGGCGACCGCCGACGGCTACGCAACTTGCCGGGGGCTTGTCGCCCATGGCCCAGGCGACTTTGTCGACGCTGTGGACCGCCTGCTCCACCAAGCTGTCGCCGCAGAGCCACACGAAGTTGTACCAGTTGCGGACCTGCCACTCCACATCGCTCATGCCGAGCGGCCTCTCGAACGCCGGCGGCATGGGCTTGACCGGATTCGTGTAGTACGTCGCGTAGTAGGCGACGACATCCCCAATCCCGCCGTTGTGGACTTGCTCCATGGCGGCTCTGAGCATGTCGTTGTAGCGCCAGCAGAAACCCGAGACGAGGGACAGCCCCCGCTTGCGGGCCAGTTTTGCGGTCTCCATGACGGAGCGGACTCCGGGTGCGTCCACCGCCATGGGCTTCTCGCAGAAGACATGCTTGCCCGCTTCGATGGCCGCCCGCAGATGCGCAGGGCGAAACCCGGGCGGCGTCGCAAGCAGCACGACATCCACCTCGCTATCCGTCAATTCGCGGTAGGCGTCGAGCCCCAGGAACCGATGCCTCCGAGCCACGCGGACTTTGCGCAGGTCCGGGTACTGACCCTCAACGGCCTCGAGGCACCGCTCGATCCTCTCGGCGTCGATATCCGCGACGGCGGTCAGGACCGCATGGTCGTCGGCCTGCAGGGCTTGCGCGGCAGCGCCCGTGCCGCGGCCTCCGCAGCCGACGAGGCCAACTCTGATTTCCTGTTGCGACGGAGACCGGTGCGCCAATGGCGTGGCCAGCGCACCGGCCGCTGCCGCGGAGCGGCACAGGAAGCTCCGCCGGGACGCCGCACGGGCTGCAGCTCCGGTCCCGTTTGAGCTGGACATAACTGCCTGCATGCTAGCATATGTCGCCCCTGATTCCCGGGTAAAAATCCCGGCATCATCCAAAACGTATTGCGCTACAATGATTTAGACGGTCCTCGGGGTGTTCACGGATTGCACCTCGGGGGTGCCTCTCGATTTTTTTAGAGGCCCCCTGGCCCCTGTCCCCCGACAGCGCTCCTACCCTAGCTT
>CBDBZZ010000059.1:0-123546 GCA_965213745.1 Bryobacterales bacterium
TTCCGGACGGCGGCGATCACGTCGCCCATCCGCTCCCGCGCCGCTCGGAGCCCCTTGTGCGCGTAGGGGCCCGACGGTGTGATCTCCAGCTTCGCTGCGGTGAATCCATGGCTCCGGGCCGTCACAGCCCACTCGACCATGGACGCGATGTAGAGGTCGAAGTTCGAGACATCGGGCTGCAGCGACGCGTACGGCCGGATCGAGTCCCGGCGGGACCGTCCGAGCGTCGCGTGGCAAGGCAGCCTGCGCACCTTCCCCGCGAGGTCATGCAGCGCGATGTCTAGGGCACCCAGCGCGCAGATCAGCGCCCCGCGCCGGCCGTTCATCGCCGATCCCACGTAGAGTCGCTCCCAGAGATCCGCGATCGCCGACGGATCACGGCCGAGCAGCATCTCTGCTAGGCCCAGCCCCATCGTGTGAGTACCCGGTGCCTCAATGCAGGCGCGGGCGATCCACGGGTTTACGTCGGTCTCCCCGATGCCGGTCAGGCCCACATCGGTGTGGATCTCCACGACCAGGTCGTCCTGCGCCGACGAGGTCGCGCCGATGTCGAAGCCGGGGTCCACGAGGACATGGCAGTCGATGCCCGTGATGCGCATGGAAGTGTCTGTCGTGACGCTCGGGTGGCGGACGGGGTCCGCCCGGGGGCTGACCGCATCACTGTATTGTATGATGATCGATCATTTGCCCTGAAAATCCAGTGAAGCCGTCCGGCGCGGGGGCGCGGGCCATCGGTCGCCGGGCGGCGGGACTCGGGCTGGCTTGGCTCGCAGGTGCCGGCTGCGGCCGGGAGCGGGCCGACCCCGCTGCCGAAACGGGCACCGCCTCACCCAAGCTGCGCTTCTGGAGCCGGCCGCGCACGGGGGCCAACTGCTTCAACGCCGTTCCGACGGCGGAGTGGTTCGAGGCAGCGGCCCGAGCGGGGATTGGCTTGGTTCGGCTCGCGTACGGCAAGTGGCGGAGCGCCAGCCGGGACTTCCTTGTCGGGAATGCCGACTCATACCGGGGGCTGGTGGAGGCGGATCTGGCCAAGCTTCGCCAGGTGCTGGATCTGGCGGCGTCTCTCGGCATCCGGGTGGTGATCGTCCCGCTGAGCCTGCCGGGCGCCCGCTTTCGGCAGTTCAACGGTGGCGAGCCGGACGGCCGGCTGTGGACGCGTCCGGGGCATCTCCACCAGGCCGCTGCGTTCTGGCGCGACCTCGCCTCGGGCCTGAAGGGGCATCCGGCGGTCGTCGGCTACGATCTGCTCAACGAGCCGCACCCCGAACGGTTCCATGGCAAAACGACCTTCTGGGACGGCGGGTTCGAGGCGTGGTATGAGGGCGTTCGCGGCACTCCCGCGGACCTAAACCGCTTCCATCGTGCGATCGCCGCCGCCATTCGGCCGATGTCGACCTCGAGACGCCGCTCATCGTCGAGACCGGGCTCTACGCGACACCCTGGGCGATCGCGTACCTCGAGCCGCTGGACGAGACCGGGGTGCTGTACTCGTTCCACATGTACGAGCCGTACGCGTACACGACCCGGCGGATCAACAACGGCCGGTTCTCCTACCCGGGCACGGTCGAGGTCGATGGCGTTCCACCGCGTGCATTCGACTTCGGCGTGCTGCGGGAGTTCTTCCAGCCCGTGCGGGACTGGGCCGCACGCCACTCGGTTTCCGCTTCGCGCATCCTCGTCGGGGAGTTCGGGTGCGACCGGATGGTCGCGGGAGCCACGCAGTATCTGTCCGACCTCATCGAGATCTTCGACGGCGAGGGCTGGCACTGGGCGTTCTACGCCTTCCGGGAGGATGTCTGGCCGGCCATGGACTACGAGCTCGGGACCTCCCTCCCGGGACAGGCGTACTGGGACGCCGTGGAATCGGATACCCTTGTGGCCCGGTACGCGGAGATCTACGGACCGCGGCGGGAGAATCCGGTCTGGGATGTCCTGCGGCGGGGGTCTGGCCCGGCGGGCGGGCCGAACTGCCGCGAAGGGGTCGCACCCGTGAGCGTCGCCCGGGCGAACGTACCGGCAGTCACAGTGTGGCTGCTGGCGGCGATGTCCGACAGCTGGCGGGCTCTGCCGGCGCAGGCGAGGGACGCCTGGGGCGTGCGGAGGCGTCACCTGACGCGGGACGGCGAGGCGCACTTCCTGGCCGGACTGGCAGGCGGCTGTCACTACGGCACACTGACACCGGAATGTTGTCTCCAACATGATGTCGCTCGCGGAATTGCAGATTGAGCCCGGAGCCCAGCAGAGGTTCCCGTGACCGGGCAGGGGCTGCCGCTGGAAGGGGAGGAACCCAGCCAGGGGGGCGCTGCGTACGACGGCCTCGCGGAGGCCGGGCGGCGGCTGGCCGCGCTGCACCCCAGGATCGGCAGGGCCGTGTCGTCGCCGAGGCTCGCGTATTCGGAGACGTTCGCCGCGGGAAAGCCGCCGAACCGCGGGTTCCGCGAGAGCCCCGGAATGCCCAGCTCCCCGGCGTTTTCGTGCCGGACCTCCTGGCGCAGCCGGTTCCACCCGCCGCGGACCTCCAGCTGACCGCGATGCGGTTGACGTAGAGGTCGTTGTTGTGGATCCCGTCAAGCAGCAGGTTGTGCGAGACCTCGCGGCTTCCGGCGACATGGAAGCCGCTGTCGTTCTGGGCCGACAGCTCCGATCCGGGAGCGCTGGCGTGGGTCTCGCCGGCGAGCAGCGTCAGCGGCAGGAACACCCGCTGGTTCAGGGGCAGGGGCGGCGTCTTGTCGCGGTCGGCCACCGTCCCGACGGCGGCCGTGCGGACCTTGATGAGCGGGGTGAACCGGCTGACCTCCACGCTGAAGGCGGCACCCGGATGGCCATGTCCAGGTCAAGCCGGATCCGCATGCCGACGCGCATCCGCACGCGGTGCGTCGGGGCGGCTAGGCTTTCCGCCACGGGGACAGGTCATAGGCGCCCGGGGGCAGGCCTGCGAAGCGGTACCTGCCACGCGCCGTCGCCCGGGACCGGTACTCCCTGCCGGTCTCCAAATGCGCCGCCCGGACCTCGGCGAACACCCGCGTCCCGGCGGGACCGCGCCCGGCGCACGCGATCCCGCCGCCAACATCCTGGGCCTGCGGCCCGGTCCATGCCAGGATCGCCGCGGCGAGCGCGGCCACGAGAGGCGGCCTTGATCCGGCTGATGTTCACCAGGTGCGAACGATGCGTGCGCCAGAAGACACTGTCGCCGAGCATCGAGTGCAGGTCGTCCGGAGTCTTGTAGTTGCTGCACCCCTCCAACTCGGTCGCCACGATCCGCACCGCGCCGTTTCGGACGGTGGCGAAGATCACGTCGGGGGGCGGAGCGGACTGGGTCCGCAGGCGTGCCAGCATCTGCGCCATGCGCTCCGACTCGGCGCTCGGAGCGGCCAGCAGTTCGCGGGCGCGCCGGATCGACCGGTCTAGCCGCCGCTTCTCGCCGGGTTTCAGCAGGTAGGCGGCGGCGTTGACCCCGACCGCCTCGACCGCGTACTGGTCGCCGGCCGTGCCGAAGATGATGTACGGCAGCCGGGCGTTCCGGGCGAGCAGTTCGCGGACCACTTCCAGGCCATCCAGCCCGGGCATCTGCCCATCAAGGAACACGAGGAGGATCGCCTCGGCCCGGGCGAAGGCACCGCAGCAAGCCAGGAACCGCGGGCTTTCGGAAATGCATGGCAGAGCGGCGCAGAAAACGGCGGCCGGGAGCAGTTCGGCCCCGAACATGGCCCCCAGATCTCGCCGGCGAACAGATCCGCGACCCCAGACCCCTCGGCGGCTCCCCGACCGGCCGCCAGGTGGCGCAGCGCCGCGTTCGAGACGTACGCCGCCAGCACGCCGATCGTGATCGCGAGCTGGACGAGCCCTACGCTGCGTACAGCGGGGGAATGATCCCCGCGACGCCCACCTCAACGCCACCGACGAGCCGGGCCGCGATGAGGATCGCCAGGGGCGGCGCAAATGCCGCCGCGGCCGCGGAGACGAGAAAACAGTACGCTCGCGCCCGCTCGCCTCCCTAGAACACGAGCCGCAGGCCGAACTGGAACTGTCGCGCGTTGTTGGTCTGGTCGCTGATGGTCCCGAAGTCCGGGCTTCCGAAGGACGTGTTCGGCAGGCCGAACTGCGGGGTGTTCGTGAAATTGAAAAACTCCGCCCGGATCTGCAGCCGTGCGTTCTCGGTCAGCGCAACCACCTTGAACAGTGACAGGTCGAGGTTGTTGATCGTGTCGCCGCGCACCTCACCGGTCCAGCGCGGGGCGTTTCCCGGCACCTGCTCCGGTGGCGCCGAGAAGGCGGACTCGTCGAACCGGATGCCCCGTCCGTCCACGGTCTCCTGGATTCCGGCCCCGGCGATCGAACCGCTGATGTTCGGTCGCTGGCTGCCGTCGGCCAGCTCGCCGGCCGCGTAGGACAGGCCCAGTGGCAACCCCGACTGCAAAGTGACGAACCCGTTCAGCTGCCAGCCGCCCAGGACCGCCGCTAGCCCGGGGTCCCAGTCGCGTCCTATGGCCCGTCCACGGCCGAAGGGCAGTTCGTAGCTCCACCCGAAGACCAGCCGGTGCGGCGTGTCCGAGCCGCCCAGTCCGTGCTCGAGCCGCAGGTTGGTCGGATCCTGGATCGGCACGCGGTTCCCGAGCCAGGAGTTGGTCCCGGCCGACGAGTCGTCGGTCAGCCGCGAGAAGGTGTAGCTGCCTACGAAGTTGAACCCGGCCGAGTAGCGCTTCTCGAAGCGAACCTGCATCGCGTGGTAGCGGGCGCTCGCCCGCGGCTGGTGGCTGCCCGCGAACGGCCCGTCGAACTGCGGGAACGGACGGAGCAGGTTGATGCGCGGAAGCTCCTCCGAGTTGTACGCCGAGGCGGGTTCGTCGAAGATGGCCCGCGGGCCCTGGAACAAAGACAGGAAGGGGTTGGACACCTCTTCGAACAGCCCCTCGGCCCCGTACTGCTCACGCACCTCCCGGCTGATGAAGTTCCGGTTGTCGGTGCCGTTGAACATCAGGTGCGTGCTGCGACTCCCCGAGTAACCCAGCTCCACCACCATTTCGCCGGGCAGCTCGCGCTGCAAGCCCAGGTTCCACTGGTAGATCTCGGCATTGCGGAACTCCCAGAACAGCCCGCTCCCGGACTCGTAGCCCCATTGGTTCGCCGAACCGTACTTCTTGCCCTGCGGCAAGGGAACGCCGTCCGGATACGGATCCGACAGGGTCGCATACGGCGAGAAGCCGAAGTCCCGCGTGGGCTGCCAGATCGCCGTGGAGCGGAAGGCCGGCCCGATGTACTGGGTGTTTGTCGCCGGGGACACCCCGTAGTACATCCCCGCTCCGCCGCGAAGGACCGTCTTGCCGTCCGCCTTGAACGCGAACCCGAAGCGCGGGGCAAGGTTGTTCCGGTCGGGGTTGGGACGCCGCAGTTCGGGTCCGGCGAAGACGTTCACGCCCCGGATCGGCCCCAGGCCCTCCACGTCCAGGCCCGACTCGAGGCCCACCTCGGCAAACTGCATCCGGTCGTGGCGTTCCGTAAAGGGCGTGCTCCATTCGTACCGGAGACCCAGGTTGAACGTCAGCCTCTGGGTCGCCCGCCAGTCGTCCTGCAGGTAGAACGAGGTCTCCTGCGAGCGCGTCGCGGTCGATGGCGCGATGCTGAGCCCGCCCCACGAGAACGGGTGCCCCGCTCCCGCCAGCAGCGAGGCGATCGAGTCGCCGGTCTGCGGGCTGCCGCCGAACAGACGGTTCCGCGTGGAGTTGGGCGTGTGCTGGAACCAGCCGCCGGGGAATCCCGGCTGCCAGAAATTCACCAGCGGGATGCGGGTCTCGCCGCCGAGCTTGAGGTTGTGGCTACCGATCACCCGCGACAGCGAACTGCCGAGCTGCCACTGCGTGTGGGCGTTGACTGTGTCGGTCCATCCGTTGGTCCCGAGCGGCGCGTAGCCGTTGGCGGTCACGCGCGGGAAGATCGAGGCGTCGTTGATCTCGGTCAGCAGGCTCGGGAAGCCGATCGAGGTGGGGTCGAACGGCAGCGAGCGGGTGGCGATGTGCGCCCGGTCCACGCCGACGCGGGTCACCCACACCGTCGCCGGATCGACCGTCCAGGAGTGCTCCAGGACGGCGTTGCGGACGGTGCCGTCGGTGTTGCTGGCGTTGTCGGCGGCGTTGCCGTAGGGGCGGGGGGCCATGGACTCCAGCGAGCGCTGGCTGTAGCGGAAGGCCAGCCGCGAGCTGCCTCCCAGCACCTGGTCGAGCTTGACGTCGAACTGCCGGAACGGGCTCGACCCGGTCGCCGTGCCGGTGTAGTTGTTGCGGCCGGTGACCGGGTTGCCGGCCGTGTTCGGCTCCGGGTAGTACTCCATCAGGCGGCGCGCGACCGGCTCCTGCTGGCTCGCCGGGATGACGTTGCCGGGAAACGGCTCCCGGTTCGCCCCGCGGAAGAAGAAGATCTCGTACGGCTGGTGGATCAGCCGCAGGGAGCCGTCCGGGTTGAGGGTCTCGGAGAAGTCGCCGGCGCGCTGCAGCGCGGTCGGCACGGTCGTGGTCAGCGTGCTCGGGAAGTCATTGCGGACGTTGTCGATGTCGAAGAAGAAGAACGAGCGGTCCCGCACGATCGGCCCGCCGATCGAGCCCCCGTACTGGTCGCGCATGAAGTCCGGCTTGGGGTTGCCGGCGCGATTGGCGTAGAAGTCGTTCGCGTCCAGGCCCGGCCGTCGCGCGAACCAGTACGCGCTCCCATGGACCTCGTTCGTGCCGGACTTGGAGACGATGCTGATGACCGTGCCGCCGTTGCTGCCCCACTCGGCCGAGAAGCCGTTGTTCTGGACCTTGAATTCCCGGACCGCCTCGACCGAGGGCTGGTAATACGCCTGCGTCGTGGAGCCCTCGCCGGTCTCGGGGGCGGTGGTCAGACCGCCGTCCAAGCGGATCTCGGCGGTGGAGTGGCGCTGGCCGTTCGACACGAAGTTGGTGCCGGTCTGGCCGGCCGAGACCTGGCTGCCGGACTGCCCGCCGGTGCCTCCGACCTGCGTGACGCCCGGGGCCAGGAAGGCGAGGTTGGTCACGTTGCGGTCGAACAGGGGCACCTCGGTGACGTAGCGGTTGGTGACCTCCTGGCCCAGGGCTCCGCTGACCGAGTTCAGCAGGGGGGCCTCGCCCGCCACTTCGACCGTGGTGGCCACGTCCCCGATCTCGAGCACGATCTCGACATCGGTCTGCTGCCCGACGCGCAGCACGACGTTGGAGCGGCTCACGGAGGTGAAGCCGGTGGCCCTCACGTGCAGCGTGTAGGACGCCGGCCGGAGATTGTTGAACAGGTAGCGGCCGAAGTCGCCCGTGGCGGTCGATTCCGTGACGCCGGTGCTGTCGTTGACGAGCTCGACGCTGGCCCCCGGGATGACGGCCCCCGACGGGTCGAACACGGTCCCGCGCAGCTGGGCCGCGTCCAGCGCGGCGGGCAGCAGCGCCGCCACGCCGGCGAGCGCGATGCGGACCGGCCAGTCAAGGCGATTGCGAACAGTCATGATCCGTCACCCTCCGAATGCTAGATGATCGATCTTGCGGCTCATGCTACCATCGGCGCACGGTCCAGTCAAACGCAGATCGGGAGCCGAGGGTCCGTGTCCGCCCGTGGGCCGGGAGGGCCGGTGCCAGAGGTCCCGCAAGGCGGACGCCGGTCCCCGGAACCGCTCTCGCGCTGGTCGCGTGGCTCGTCGGCGGCCTGGCGGCGCAGGATTCCGCTCCGCCCGCGGACCGGCTGGCGCTGCGGGCGGAGCAGCGAGACGCCCGCCGCGTCCTAGCCGACGCTCCAGACGACGCCGCAGCGTGGGCCCGGCTCGCGCGGGCCAGCCTCGCCCTGGAACAGAGCGAGATGGCGCTGGAAGCGCTGGAGCAGGCGGTGGCGATCGGCCTGCCCGACCCGGATCCGTACTTCGCGCTCGGCACGCTGTACGCCTCCGGCGGCCGCCTCGCAGCGGCCCTGGAGGCGTTCCGGGAGGGCCTGCGGCGGGATCCGGACAGCCGCCCGGGGCGGTTCAACTACGCACGGGTCCTGCTCGCATCCGGCGACGCGCCCGAGGCGGCCCGCCAGCTCGAGGGCCTCGCCCGCGACGCGCCCAGCGACGGGGGAGTGGCCCTCGCCCTGGTCGAGGCCCGCCTGATGGCGGGCCGGCGCGAGGCGGCCCTCGCGGCCGCGGCGGAACTCGCCGGTGAGGCCCCGGACGCCGCCGAGCTGATCCAGCTCGGGCGGATCCTGGTGCGCGAGAGCGAGGTCGACCTGGCCGCCAGGGTGCTGGGCAGAGCGGCGGAACGGGCGGACGGCGACGCCGCGCTGTGGGTGGAGATCTCCCGTCTACGCCAGGAGCGGGGAGACCCCGAGGGAGCGATCGCCGCCGCCGAGCGGGCCACCCGCATGGAGCCGGACCGGCTGGAAGCCGCGCTGGCCCACGCCGAGGCGCTGGTCAGCTTCCGCCGCCACAGGGAGGCGCTCGCGTTCCTGCTGGAGCGGCGCTCCAGGTTCGCCGACCGCGCCGAGTTCCGGTACACGCTGGGCGTGGCGTACTTCGGGCTCCACCGCTACCTGGAGGCCGCCGCGGAGCTGGGCCGCGCCGCCGAGCTGGATCCGTCCTGGGACACCGCCCACTTCCTGCTGGGCACCAGCCGGCTCGCCTCCGGCGACGCGCACGGCGCGGCGGAGGCGTATCGGGGCGCGATCGCCGCGAATCCCGGCAACCCGCTGCATTTCGTCTACCTGATGCGGGCCCACGACCAGACCGGGCCCGAGGGCGCAATCCGGGCGGTCGCGGCGGCCGAGCGGGCTCTGGCGCTCGATCCCGGAAACATCGAGTGCCGCACGCGGCTCGCCCGGAACGCGTTCGAGCGGGGCCGGCTGGGCGAGGCCAGAATGGCGCTGGAGGGCATCGTCGGGGCCCATCCGGACCTGCCTAGGCCGCGCATCCTGCTCGCCCGGACGTACTCCCGGCTGGGCCTGGCCGGGGAGGCCCGGGTCCAGCGGGACGCGATTCGCGCCCTGGAACTGGAGCAGCAGGCCAGGGACGCGGCGCGGGGCCGGTCGGGCGCGACCGACGGCGTGCCCTCGCCCGGGCTGGGGCTGGGTGCGCAGGAGGGGCCGTGAGGGTCCTCGCCGCCCTGATGGCGGCCCTGCTGCTCGCCGTGCCTGGACGGGCGGCCGCCCAGTCGCCGAACGCCGAGGGAATCGCCCGAGAGGTGCGGCGCCTAGCTCGGACCGGAGCGCTGGCCGAGGCCGAGGCACTAGCCCGGCGCGCCGTGGAACTGAGTCCCGACATCGCCGCGTTGTGGTCCTTGCTGGGGACGGTGCTCGGGATGCAGGGCAGGCTGGACGAGGCACGGGACGCCCTCGGCGAGGCGGTCCGGCTGGATCCGGAGAACCCCCGGTTCCGCCGCGACTGGGCCGTCAGCCAGTGGCAGTCCGGCCGGCCGGCCGCGGCCAGCGAGTCGATCGGGCGCGCGCTCTCGGCGGATCCCGCCGACCCGACGAGCCTGCTGGTCGGCGGGATGATCGCCTCCGCCCTGGGAGACCACGAGCTGGCGGTCGAGCGGCTCGGGGCGGCCGGCGAAGCCGTCGACCGCCAGGCGGCCGCCTTGGCGGCCCTCGCGGCTTCGCTCTACCATGGCGGCCGGGCCGCGGAAGCCCGCGACGCGCTCGGGAAGGTCGAGCGCCTGCACCCGCGGCCCGAGAGCCTTGCCGCCGCGGCCAATGTCGCGTTCCGGGCCGGCGACCACGACTCCGCCGCCCGCTTGTTCGGCCTCGCGGAGGGCTCCGGCCATCCGCGGTCCGGCCGGATGCTGTTCAACCAAGCGCTGAGCCTGTTCCGCCTAGAGCGCTTCGCCGACGCCCGCCAGGTGCTGGAGACGCTCCTGGAATCCGAGCCCGGCAACGCGGACGCATGGAGCCTGCTGGGCGACACCTTGAGGGGGGCAGGCGACCGCCAGGCGGCCGCCCGGGCCTTCGAGCGGGCCATCGCCGCCGATCCCTCCAGCGAGCGGGCGTACCTGGAGCTCGGCTCGTTGCTTGCGGAGCGGCGGGCCTCGTGGCACGCGGCCCTGGGGACAGCGGAGCTGGCCGTTCGGAGGTTTCCGGCCTCTTCCGCGACCCACCAGCTCAAGGGGCTGGTCCATCTGCGCCAACAGCATTTCCTGGACGCCGCGGTCTCGTACGGCAAGGCGCTCGAGCTGAACCCAGACTCGGCCGAACCGCTCGTGGGCCTGGTCGTCTCGCTGTGGGCCTCGGGGCAGGAGGACGAGGCGCTCGAGGCCGCCCGGAATGGCGTCCGCAGGTTTCCCCGCAGTGCCGCGCTCCGCCACCAGATCGCGCGCATGCTTGTCAGGCGCTCGGAACGGGGCGATCCCCTGGCAGCCGCGCAGGCCGTCCACGAACTCGGTGAGGCCCTCGCGCTGGACCCCGACTTCGCCGAGGCGCACCTCGAGCTCGGCAGTCTCGCGCTGCGGCGCGGGGAGCTGCGGCCGGCGCTCGAGAGCCTGACCAAAGCAGTGGAGCTGGCGCCACTGAACAGCCGCGCCCATTACGCGCTGGCGCGCTGCTGGCGGCGTCTGGGGAACTCGGACGAGGCCGAGCGCGCCATGCGGAAGTTTGAGCGGACAGCGGCCCTGGCGGGCACCTCCGACCAGCAGGTGGCGGTGCCGTGACGGGCAGGCCCGCAGGGCCGCGACGCCCGCGGCCCGGCCGCGTCGCTTGGGCGCTGGCGGCGCTAGCGGGAGCGACCGCGCCGGAGGCAGGCGGACAGGGGGGAGCGGCGTTCGCGGACATGACCGCCAAGGGCGGAATCGAGTGGCGGCACTTCAACGGCGAGTCCAGGGACCGGCACCTGCTCGAGGCCACGACCGGCGGGATCGGTTTTCTCGACTACGACGGGGACGGTCTCCACGACCTGTTCCTCGTCAACGGTGGCGAGACGCCCCGGGGCAGGAGCGACCGGCCGGTGCTGCACGCGCTGTACCGCAATCTCGGGGACGGCCGGTTCCGGGACGTGGCCGGCGAGGCGGGCGTAGCGGAATCCGGCTCTTACGGGATGGGCGTGGCGGCGGCCGACTACGACAACGACGGGGACCAGGACCTCTACGTGACCGGCCACCTTGCGTCGGCGCTGTTCCGCAACGAAGCGGACGGCACGTTCACCGACGTCACGGGCCCGGCCGGCGTGCGAAACGCCGGGTTGTGGGGCGCCGGCGCGGCTTGGTTCGACTTCGACCGCGACGGGCTGCTCGACCTGTTTGTCTGCAACTACGCCGAGCTGTCCTTCGAGGACCCCCGGCGCTGCGAGTACGCAGGCGAACCGACCTATTGCGAGCAGAAGATCTACCCCGGACAGGTTTCGGTCCTCTACCGCAATGTCGGTGACGGGACCTTCGAGGACGCGACGGAGGCGGCCGGCCTCTCCGGTCTCGCCGGGCGCGCCCTGGGCGTGGTCACGCTCGACGTGAACAACGATGGATGGACGGACCTGCACGTAGCCCGCGACGGATCGCCCGACCTGCTCCTGCTGAACCGGCGGAACGGAACCCTCGCCGACAGGGGGCTCGAGGCCGAGGTCGCGTACGATCCCGACGGCGAAGCCCTGGCGGGGATGGGCGTGGACGCGGGCGACATCGACGGCGACGGATGGCCCGACCTGGTCGTCACGAACTTCCACGACGAGTACCACTCGCTCTGGCGCCACACGGGGGGCTTCCCGTTCGACAACCTGACCCACTCTTCCGGGCTGGCCCGCCACACGCGAGCCTATGTCGGCTGGGGCGTGCGCTTCATCGACCACGACAACGACGGCGACCTGGATCTGCTGGTCGTGAACGGGCATGTCAACCGGATGATCGAGCTCACCCGGCGGGACGTGACCTACACGGAGCCGCCGCTGCTGCTGGCCAACGATGGCCGCGGGACCTTCGCCGACGCGGGGCCGGCGGCGGGCCCGGTATTCCAGAACCGGTACCTGGCGCGGGGCCTGGCGACCGCCGACATCGACAACGACGGAGACGTTGACGCGGCGTTCGCGCGCCTGGGGGACACTCCGGTCCTGTTGCGCAACGAGGTCGGCCAGGACGCCGCCTGGATCGGGCTCCGGCTTGTGGGAACGGGCAGCAGCCGCGACGCGATCGGGGCCCGGGTCGTCCTCCACGCCGGGGCACGGCGGCTCTACCGGTGGGTCTCGGGCGGTGGGAGCTTCCTGGCCTCCCATGACCGGCGCATCGTGTTCGGCCTCGGCCGGGGCGCGATTCCCGACGCGATCGCCGTCGAGATCCGCTGGCCCAACGGGGGCTTCCGCCGCATCGCGGGCCTGACCCCCAACCGGTATCACGAGATCACCGAATCGCCTTGACCGGCGGGTCCTCGACAGCAGGCGCGGCCCGCCCGTCGCTGATGTTCGGCCCGGGCGCGAGGCCGGGTCCGGAAGCCGGATGCCGCGGGGGCACCGAGCCCAGCTGGCAGGCATCGCGTCGGTGGGTCCAGTTCCGGGGCTCTTCGTCCGCAGCAGCTCCCAAAGTTTGGAACAATGGACGAAGTTCTTCAGTGCGCCTCGAAGACCTCAAGCCCAGCTGCGCCGTCCGGGGCGTCCATCCCGACACGTTGGTCACCGTGGTCAGCGTGCAGTGGTTCGGCTCGGAGGCGCTGGAGCTGACGTACAAGACGCCGGCGGGCGCGGTCGCGAACGAACTGCTCTACCGCGACGACGAGGCCCGGCTGGAAGTCGTGGCGCAAAGGCGGCCGTGGAGCTTCGACGGGGACGGGGCGCTGTTCCGGCTGGTGTCCGAGGCCCAGCGCATCCGGCTCGCCCATCTCTTCGATCCGATGCTGGCGGTCCACACCTCCATGGTCGAACCGCTTCCGCATCAAATCACCGCCGTCTACGAGGAGATGCTGCCACGCCAGCCATTGCGTTTCCTGCTCGCCGACGACCCCGGCTCGGGCAAGACCATCATGGCGGGGCTGCTGATCAAGGAGCTGATCGCCCGCGGCGACCTGGAGCGGTGCCTGATCGTCTGCCCCGGCAGCCTTGCCGAGCAGTGGCAGGACGAGCTGCACCGCCGGTTTCAGCTTCCTTTCGAGATCCTGACGAACGACAAGCTCAAAGCCGCGCACACCCGCAACTGGTTCCAGGAGAACAATCTAGTCATCGCCCGGCTGGACAAGCTGTCGCGCGACGAGAATGTGCAGAAGAAGCTGCAGGCACCGGACGCGGGTTGGGATCTGGTGGTGTGCGACGAAGCGCACAAGCTGTCGGCCACGTTTTTCGGGGGCGAGATCAAGTACACCAAGCGGTACCGGCTGGCGCAGCTTCTGTCCGGCCTGACCCGCCACCTCCTGCTGATGACGGCGACGCCGCACAACGGCAAGGAAAAGGACTTCCAGCTCTTCCTCGCTCTGCTCGACGGCGACCGCTTCGAGGGCCGCTTCCGCGACGGCGTCCACGTGACCGACGTCTCGGATCTGATGCGGCGCATGGTTAAGGAGCGGCTGCTGAAGTTCGACGGCAAGCCGCTGTTCCCGGAGCGGATAGCCTACACCGTGCCGTACAAGCTGTCCGACGAGGAGGCTGGGCTCTACACGGCCGTCACCGACTACGTGCGCGAGGAGTTCAATCGCGCGGAAGCGCTGGCCAACGCCAACCGCGCAGGCACGGTCGGCTTCGCCCTGACGATCCTCCAGCGGAGGCTCGCCTCCTCGCCGGAGGCGATCTACCAGTCGCTACGCCGACGGCGCGAACGGCTGGAGAGCCGGCTGCGCGAGCTGGAAGTGCGCCAGCGGGGTGGGCAGCTAGCACCATCCGCGGCCTTCACGGCCCCCGAACTCGACCCGGACGATGTTGAAGATCTCGCCGACGCTCCCGAGCAGGAAGTGGAAGACGCCGAAGCCCGCATCCTCGATCAGGCGACCGCCGCCCAATCGATTGCGGAGCTGAAGGCGGAGCTCGGGACCCTGAAGAGGCTCGAAGGGATCGCCTGGACCGTGCGCCACGCTGGCCAGGACACCAAGTGGCGCGAGCTGGCGAGCCTCCTCGACACGATCTTCGCACAAACCGATCCGGGAAGCCACGCGGGCGGTCCCGAGCCTCCGCACGGCGGCCCGGAGATCTCGCCCTCTCCGCATCAGAAGCTCGTGCTCTTCACGGAGCATCGCGACACACTGCGCTACTTGCAGGAGCGCATCACGACACGGCTCGGCCGCGAGGGGGCGGTCGTCGTCATCCACGGCAGCATCGGCCGCGAGGAACGACTGGCGGTAGAGGAAAGATTCCGGCACGACCCGCAGGTGCAGCTGCTCCTGGCGACCGACGCGGCAGGCGAGGGCATCAACCTCCAGCGCGCCCACCTGATGGTCAACTACGACCTGCCCTGGAACCCGAACCGGCTGGAGCAGCGCTTCGGCCGCATCCACCGGATCGGCCAGACCGAAGTCTGCCACCTGTGGAACCTAGTCGCCGACGACACGCGCGAGGGCGATGTCTACCGGCGACTGCTGGAGAAGCTGGACCAGGCCCGCCAAGCGCTCGGCGGACAGGTGTTCGATGTGCTCGGCAAGCTGGAGTTCGAGGGATGCCAGTTGCGCGACCTGCTGCTCCGGGCCATCCGCTACGGCGAACGGCCCGAGGTACGGGCGCGGCTAGACACCGCCGTCGATCAGGCGCTCGACCGGGCCGCCCTGCAGAACCTACTGGAGGAACACCAGCTCGTGCATGACGCGATGGACGCCACGCGCATGCAGCGTGTCCGCGAGGAGATGGAGCGGGCGGAAGCGCGCCGTCTGCAGCCGCACTACATCGAGTCGTTCTTCCTCGAGGCGTTCCGGCGGCTCGGCGGCTCGGCACCGCAGCGCGAGACGCGCCGCTACGAGGTGACGCACGTGCCGACGCTGATCCGGGGCCGCGACCGGGCCATCGGCGTGGGCGAGCCCGTGCTGCCGCGCTATGAGCGGATCGCGTTCGAGAAAGACCTGGTTGCGCCGCAGGGCCAGCCACTGGCGGCCTTCGTCTGCCCCGGCCATCCGCTGCTCGACGCCGTGATCGACCTCACCCTCGAACGCCACCGCGACCTCCTCAAGCGCGGCGCGGTCCTCGTCGACGAGTGCGACGGCGGCACGGCCCCGCGCGTGCTCCTCTCCATCGAGCACGCCTTGCAGGACGGCAGCGTCACTCGCTCGGGCGACCGGCGGGTGATCTCCAAGCGGATGCTCTACATCGAGATCGGTGCCGACGGCGGCACGCGCCACCTGCACTACGCGCCCTACCTCGACTACCGGCCCCTGGCCGACGACGGGCCCACCGTGGAAGCGATTCTCGAACGGTCGGAGTGTGCGTGGATCAACCGCGATCTCGAGCAGGCGGCGCAGGAGCACGCGGTCGCCCATGTCGTTCCCGAGCACTTGGCGGAGATCCGCGATGCGAGGCTCGCGCTAGTCGAGAAAACCCAACTAGCCGTGAAGGACCGGCTCACCAAGGAGATCAACTACTGGGACCACCGCGCCGAGCAGCTCAAGCTGGATGAGTCCGCCGGCAAGACCGGCGCGCGGCTCAACTCGGGCGAGGCGCGCCGGCGGGCGGACGCCCTGCAGCTTCGGCTCCGGAAGCGGCTGCAGGAGCTGCAGCGGGACGCCCAAGTCTCGCCGCGCCCGCCCGTGGTGCTCGGGGGTCTGCTGGTCGTGCCCCGCGGTCTGGTCGACGCAACGGCTGGACGCGACGGGACGATCAGCAAGCCGCCATCCGACACCCAGGCATCTGCGGCGCGGGCACGCGCCATCGTGATGGAGACCGAGCGCAGCCTCGGCTTCCATCCGATCGACCGGGAGCTGGAGAAGCTCGGCTACGACCTCGAGAGCCGCATGCCCGCCACCGGCAGGCTCCGGTTCATCGAAGTCAAGGGGCGCACAAGCGATGCCCAGACCATTACCGCCACCCGCAACGAAATCCTCTACTCGCTGAACAAGCCCGAGGACTTCATCCTTGCTATCGTCGAGTTTCGCGCCGACGGCACGCACGATGTGCATTATGTCCGCCAGCCCTTTCGGCGCGAACCGGACTTCGCCGCGGCGAGCGTCAACTACAGCATGAAGGAGCTCATCGCCAAGGCGGAGACGCCGCGGTAGAACCGGCCGCGGCAAAGCGGATAGACTTTTCATCGCATGGCCATGAGCAATCACGAACGCGTCGGAAAGGCGCTGGAGCTGCTGAAGATCGGGCTGGGACCGTTCGTCGAGCGCGAGATGCGCGACGCGATCAAGACGAACCGGATAACGGCGCACACCCTGCCAAGTTTCATCGACGCCCGCAGCCTCGAGCGGCCGATCCCCGAGTGGGATGTCGCGGCGCTCCTCAAGCTCATGTGGGATGCCTGGAACGAGGTGTTCCGCGCAAGCCTCGGACGGGCCGAACGCAGTTACGTGAGCGAACTGCGTGACCACCGCAACACTTGGGCGCACCAGGAACCGTTTTCCGGCGACGACGCGGACCGTGCGCTCGACACGGCGAGCCGGCTGCTCACCGCGGTCTCGGCCCCGCAGGCGGCCGAGGTCGAGAAGCTCAAGATGGAGCTGCGGCGCATCCGCTTCGACGAGCAAGCCCGCGGGGAACGGCGCCGGCAGGCCGGCCTTGCCATCGAGAGCGTCGGGCGTGGCACGCTGAAGCCCTGGCGCGAGGTCGCCACGCCGCACCGGGACGTGGCGACCGGCCAGTACCAGCAGGCGGAGTTCGCGGCCGACCTCTGGCAGGTGCATCTCGGCGAAGGCACGGAGGAGTACCGGGAACCGGACGAGTTCTTTCGCCGGACCTACCTGACCGAGAGCCTCCAGGAAATGCTGGCCGGCGCGGTGCAGCGGCTCGGCGGCCGGGGTGGCGCTCCGGTCGTGCAGTTGCAGACCAACTTCGGCGGCGGCAAGACCCACTCGATGCTCGCTCTGCACCACCTGTTCTCAGGCGCGGCTCCGGGGAGGCTGGCGGGAATCGACGCCGTGCTGCAGACGGCCCGCGCCACGCAGTTGCCGGCCGCGAAGCGGGTCGTCCTAGTCGGCAACAAGATCTCGCCGGGCAATCCCGTCACGAAGCCGGACGGCACGCACGTGCGAACGCTCTGGGGCGAGCTGGCCTGGCAGCTGGGGGGGGCAGCCGCGTACTCCCGGCTCGCCAACGACGACGAGCGCGCCACCAGCCCCGGCGACACGCTGCGGCAGCTCCTGGCCGAGCACGGGCCGTGCCTGATCCTGATTGACGAGTGGGTCGCCTATGCGCGCCAGCTCCACGACCGGAGCGACCTGCCGGCGGGCAGCTTCGAGACGCAGTTCACCTTCGCCCAGGCGCTCACCGAATCGGCGAAGGCCGTCGGCAACTGCCTGCTGGTCATCAGCCTCCCGGCGTCGGACACCGCCGACTCGCCGCACACACAGGCGGATGACGTCGAGGTGGGCGGGCAGCGCGGCCGGCTGGCGCTCAACCGGCTCCGCAATGTCGTCGGCCGGATCGAATCGTCCTGGCGGCCGGCCAGCGCGGAGGAAAGCTTCGAGATCGTCCGTCGACGCCTCTTCGAGCCGTTCACCGACCCGACGCGGTTCAGGGACCGCGACGTGGTCGCACGTGCGTTCGCGAACATCTACCGCACCGAGCATCAGGAATTCCCGTCGGAGTGCCGGGACGCCGACTACGAGAAGCGCCTGAAGGCGGCGTACCCCATCCATCCGGAGATCTTCGACCGACTCTACACCGACTGGTCCACGCTGGTGACGTTCCAGCGGACCCGCGGCGTGCTGCGGTTGATGGCGGCCGTCATCCACAGCCTCTGGGTTAAAGAAGACCGCAGTCCGCTTATCCTCCCGGCCAACCTCTCGATCGACGACCCGCAAGTGCTGTCAGAGCTCACCCGCTACCTCTCCGACAACTGGACGCCGGTGATCGAGAAGGATGTCGACGGCCCGAACGCTTTGCCGCACAGACTCGACCAGGAGGTCCCCAACCTCGGCAGGTTCTCGGCCTGCCGGCGTGTCGCACGCACGGTCTATCTCGGATCAGCACCCGCGGCGGGAGCGCCCCAGCGAGGCATCGATGATCGCCGCATCAAGCTGGGCTGCGTGCTGCCGGGCGAATCGCCTGCCGTCTTCGGCGACGCCCTGCGCCGGCTGGCCGGCGCAGCTACCTACCTCTACCAAGACGGCTCCCGCTACTGGTACGACACGCGACCGACCGTCACGAAGCTGGCCGAGGACCGTGCCGAGCAGTTCCGCCGCGAGCCGGACCGAGTAGCGGAGACCATCCGCAAGCAGCTGGAAGCCGCCCGGCGCAAGACCGGCGGCTTCAGCCGCATCCATGTCGCGCCGCGCTCAGAGCACGATGTGCCGGACGAACGGGACACCCGCTTGGTCGTGTTCGGCGTCGACCATTTCTACCATCGGGACCCCGACTCTCCGGCGGAAAAGGCAGCCGGCGAGATACTCGAATCCCGAGGCAAGGCACCGCGGCTCTACCGCAACACGCTAGTGTTCCTGGCCCCGGACCAGTCGCGCCTGCAAGACCTCGACGAAGCCGTCCGCCGGCACCTCGCCTGGGAGTCGATCCTCGACGAGCGGGAAGCCCTCGACCTGTCGCCCCATCAGGTCCGGCAAGCGGAGACGCAACGAGGTTCCGCAGCCGAAGCCGTCGCGATGCGCCTGCCGGAAACGTACCATTGGCTCCTCACGCCCGTGCAGGCGCAACCGGCCGCCGCGTTGGCGTGGGAAGCGACGCGGCTGAGCGGACAGGGAGAGCTGGCGGTTCGGGCAGCCCGCCGACTGCGGGGCGACGACCTTCTGGTTGCCCACTTTGCCGGAACAAGCCTCCGGATGGAACTGGATCGCGTGCCCCTCTGGCGCGGCGACCACGTGCCGGTCCGGCAAGTCATCGAGGACTTCGCACGCTATCTCTACCTTCCTCGCCTGCTAAATCCCACAGTGCTGCTGGACGCTGTGGTCGAGGGCGTCGGATTGGTGACTTGGACGGCCGACAGCTTCGGATTTGCCGACAGCTTCGACGAGCGGACCGGACGGTATCTGGGCTTGCGCGGCGGAGAGATCATCGGACTCCCCGATGTGGATTCTGCCGGGCTACTGGTCAAGGCGGATACGGCCCACCGCCAAATGGAAGCGGAACGAGAACCCGCGCCAACGACCCCGCTGAACAGTACCCAAAAGGACGCCCAAGCCGCAGGGACGGAACCCGAACCCAAGCCGTCGACTGCGGGGCCGACGCGCTTCCATGGAACAGTCGACCTCGACGCCGCTCGTGCGGGACGCGACGCGAGCCGGATCGCCGACGAGGTCATTTCGCACTTGGCCGGCCTCATTGATGCGAACGTCTCGGTCACCCTGGAGATCGCTGCTCAGATCCCCAGCGGCGCGTCCGATCACGTCGTGCGCACGGTGACCGAGAACAGCCGCACGCTCAACTTCCGCAGTCACGGGTTCGAGCGTGAGTAACTCGCGTCGACGCTCTGCGCTCTCCAGCATGCGGCTAGCCACGGCATCACTGTTATCACGATGTTCGGGACAGCAACGGGCGGGATGCCGGCGGAACATATCCGCACTGCCAAAAGCCGCGCCGCGTTCGCTGCGCCGGGAGTATTCCCCAACGTTGCGGAGGCACGGGTCGAGGCCATAAACACTGCCGATTCGCTACCGTCACCTTCGACGCCGACGAGGAGGTTTGCCGTATCGGCTACGGTGGCGTGCTTGGATTCGACTATCTGAAGCGGCGCGGTGGAGTTGCGCACGCACGCCGGCGTACGGTTGGGCTTGCTTCTGACCGACAGGGTCGTTGTACGGAGTCGAACAGGACCGACGCGAAATTGCTGCCCGCGATGTAAAAACCGTCGGGTGTTGCTTCGGCTGCGATCTGGGCCTCGTGGTGTCGAAACGTGAAGGCCTCGCCGGTAACCGTGGTGATCAAATGCTTGGCGAACTACGTGTCCACCTAGTCCGGGCGCGATCGCGAGGCGAACCGCGAGACGGACGTCATCGAGTATCGGCTGCGGTACGACGAAGCACCGACCATCGAGTTGGAGGGACTCTGCATCAGCATCAATCTGCCGGGACACACCAGGGGAAGGGTGTGGGCCGATGCAGAGAACAAAGATGTGCTGCGCGTGGATGAGCGCCTGAGCGGCATGTTCGAGCTCCCAGTGCCGCACGAGCAGCGTCGCCTTGGCTTGCGGCGGATGATGGCCATTGAGAGCGCCAACAGCACGGGCCGGTATCGCCGGGTCACGTTCTCCGATCCAGATGAGACGATGCTGCTACCCTCGTCGATGGAGTTGACGACGGCCTGGTGGAACGCGGGCGTCACGCGGCAGTTCATCACCCATGAGATCTCGAACTATCGGCGGTTCGTCACGGGCGTGCGCGTGATTGGGACTCCGCGCCGTCCCTGACCGCGAGACCAATCAGGGGGCACACCACCATGTCGTCGTGCTGACTCGGTCAGCCTGAGCCTGCTGATGTACACCTTCGACGCCTTCGAAGGGTGCCGCCACCGAGAACTGGCCGACGGCGACAGTCCCCGCATCGCAGGCACCTACCCCGGAGGAGACGAGTAACGGTGCGGGACGAGGACATCCTTCAGCGATTGCAGCTGGGGGAAGACAGCCGTTGGGAGTTCAAGCAGATCGAGTTTTCGGGCGACCGACCGACCAGCCCCGGCCAGGGCGATCTCGCCGACGAGATCGCCGCCTTCGCCAATGCAAACGGCGGCGCACTGCTGTGCGGCGTCACGGATGACGGACAGATTCAGGGAATGTCCGGCCCGCAGATGAAGAAGCTTGATGATCTGCTGGTAGCGGCGAGCACCGACAGCATTGAGCCCCCTGTTCGCATCGATGTCCATCACCGGGAATTGGACGGCAGGTCCTTCTTGCTCGTTAACGTCGCTAGGGGTGATTCGCTGCACGAGCGCCGGGGGCGCAGTTTCGTCCGGGTCGGCGCATCGAAACGTCAGCTGACCGGTGACGAGCGCTTGCGCCTAGCGCAACGACGTACGCAGGGCCGCTACCGCTGGTTCGACGAGCAGCCGGTACCGGAGACCGGGTTCGGCACGCTGGACCCGGCCCTCTGGGAGCCGCTGCTGAGCGCCGAGGGCGCAGCCGAGCCGGAGGTGGCGCTGGCGAAGCTCGCGCTACTGGCGTCCGACGAGTTCGGCGTCCAGCGGGCGACCTATGCCGGCGTGCTGCTATGCACGCGGCACCCCGAGCGGTGGCTGCCGAACGCCGCCATCACGGCGACTCGTTACCGGGGCACCGACCGCACGACCGGGCAGGTGGACGCGCAGGAAATCACCGGGCCGCTCCACCGGCAGATCGCGGACGCAGTGGCGTTCGCAGTCCGCAACATGCAGGTCGCCGCCCGCAAGACACCCGTGCGGATCGACATGCCGCAGTACAGCGAGAAGGCGATCTTCGAGGCGGTCGTCAACGCCGTGGTGCATCGCGACTATGATCTCCACCGAGGCAGCAGGATCCGCCTGTCGATGTTCTCCGATCGCCTGGAGCTCCAATCGCCGGGCGAACTGCCCAACACGCTTACAGTGGAGAGCATGGCGCTGCGACAGGCGACGCGGAACCAAGCGATCGCTTCCCTGATGGGCAGAATGGGGGTGGGAGAGATCCGCGGCTCCGCGCACCGGCGCTATTTCATGGAGCGTCGCGGGGACGGTGTTCCCGCAATCTTGCGTGAGACTCGCGAGCTCTCGGGCCGGCCGGCGGAGTACCGGCTGGTCGGCGGTGCGGAAGTCCTGCTATTGATCCCCGCCGCGCCGCAGGACGCGACATCCTCCCAGGCGGTCGTCACAGTACGGGCCGATGGACGGCCGTTGCCCGGCGCAAACGTGCTGGTCGTGTTCCCGAACCGAACCTGGCAACAGGCGGTCGCGGACGAGAACGGCGAGGCGGCTGTCGATCTGTACACGACGGCGTTGCCGATGACCGTATTCGGCGCAGCGCCCGGATACGCGGCTTGCCTAGTGCGGGAGTGGCTCCCCGCCGACGGCGCACTCGCGCTTGGGCTGACCCCGCTGCCGCGGGGCGGAAGTGTCATCTTCCCCGAGGCGACAGGCCATCTTCCTGGGCTGCAAGGTCGGCTGAACCCCCTACGCGACACGCTGGACCGCACCTACCTGTACGCGTCGAACATCGCAATAGACCAAGGTCGCCAGCAGCCCGTCCAATTCGTTCCCGGTGAAGAACTCCAGCTGACCGACTCGGAGGGCGCGAACTGCCTCGTGCGCATCGTTGCTATCGTCGGCCGTTCCGCGCTGGTAGAGTATCGCACGCCGGAACGGTGATCGCGGTGCCGCTGTTCCAGCATGTGCGGGCGGCGCTGTCGAAGCGGGCCGGCCCCAGTACGAAGTCCGCCGAGGGGCTGGACCATGCGTCCCGCTCAAGGACGCCCGCTCCGAGGCCCTAGCCAACCGCAGGCTCGCCCGCGCCGGAGGCGACCCACTCGCCGAGAAGCGCCTCCTCCAGAGCATGCCCACCTTCGCCGCCGCCGAGGCCGGTGCTCGGCCCGCAGCAGGATCCGGTCCAGCACATGCGGGCGCTGCCCCATCCGGACCCCGCGACGCCTTCCCTGCCCCAGATCGTGTTGCGGGTACGGCGCGAATGCGTCGACCAGTGCGGTCAGCCAGACTGCCGCACTTCAGAGCCGTACTCGCTCGGTCAAGCGGCCCGCTTTGCCGCGGGGGTGGCGACGGCGACGCAGGCCGCAAGCTGTCGATGCTCACCCGGCAACCGGCGCGGTAGGCTGGTATGTCGAGGGGGCTGAGGAGAGCGCAAGATGCCCAGGCTTGAAGAGGTACGGTCGGCACGGACTCGCCCACGCACGGTTCCGCCCGTGCGACCGCAGGCGAACTGGGCCGAGGAGGAGTTGAGCCCAGAGGCGATCCGTGCGCTCGAAGAGGGGCGTGCGGACCACGACGCGGGCCGTACCTTCGCAATGGCCGAGATCAAGCGTGAGGTGGGGATCGACTCCTGAGGTGCTCGGCGCTGCACGAGAGGCCCCGCCAGCCGCGCTGCCGCAGTCACGGTCGACTGTGCGCCCCGCGCCGATGAAGGATGGCATCGATCTCAATCGTGCCTCCGTCTGCCCGCCTACAGAACACTCGCCAGTCGCCGATCCAGAGACGAAGCTCCGCTCGAGTCCGGACTCGCCTGATGGCATCAACGCCCGTTCCGGCGTACTGATCGATGCCGGCAATGATGCCGATCCGCGCTAGCGCATCGATCCATCGCAGGTCGCGGCGCGCCCAAGCGGAGAGTACGACGCGTAGTCTCAGCCAACGCTTCTACCGCCCCCGACCCGCCGGGGGCGGGCTGGACACCTTCCATGTCTTGACCCTCTACGCCTCGACCGTGATCTGGTAGAACGCGAGCCCCACGCCTCGGACATGCGGAATGGTGTGATTCGCGGCGCGACGGCGGCGTAGGCGCGGTCGAAGCGACCTTGCAGCTCGTCGGCGTCGATCATGTGAATCTGAGCGAACTGCGGATCGTCGGGATCCACGGAGTCGACGACAACCATGTCCATGATCGGACAACATCGCCCCCTGCGTGTCGTGCAAACGGGGCTGCTCCGTGCATCAGCGAAGGGATTGCCGTAAAAGTCCGCCGCTCTTCCTCACGGTCTCACTCAGGTGGACACCGTTCAACTCGCGCTCCCAGATACGGATGACTCGCCAACCATGCTCTCTCAGCGCTGCAGTTTGTCGGGCATCCCGTTCGAAGTTGGCCAAGGTCCTCTCCGTCCACCACGCGAAGTTGGTCTTGGGCGTCCCGGAGTGCAAGCTGCAACCGTGCCAGTAGCAGCCATCGCCAAAGACTCATCTGTCCCGGGAACACGATGTCGGCCTTGCAGCGAACTCCGGGGATCGGACAGATATCCTTCCGGAAATACAAGCCAGATTGGCGGAGTGCCGACCGTAGCAGGCGTTCGGGCCGCGTATCCCGACTCGTGTCGGTCCGCATCACGCGCCGGGCCACTGTCGAGAACGCCGACGGTGCCCGTGACCGAACCGACGTACCGGTGATGGATCGTCCTGCTGTTCGGGGTCGCTTGGTGGCGGATCGTCATCGTTACCTACTTGCGGTGCGCGGGCAATGGAGAATTCCTCGTCGCCCACACAAACCGTCAGATGCTCGTCACCCATCTCCAACAGCAGGGCGGGAAGTTGGGTCGGTTCCTCGGCAAGAAGTGCCTGAAGAGGATCGTGAACATACCTGTCCAGGAATCGCGCCATCGTAGGTCCGGCGAGCTCCCCGAGGTGCGCCCACGCGTTTCGCCCGACGTAGACTTCCCCACCAGCGTCGAGGAACGTTGCGCGAAGTTCGTCCAGCTTCGGACTCGGTGTCGGATCCAACACGACGAGCACGGGAACGTACCCACTCTGCCGGCAGTCCTCCGGAAAGTCCAATTCCTCTCCCCAACGGCCTTGGCCGGAGGCTGCGATCGTCATTCTGATCTTGATCTCGTACGCCCGGTTTTCGCGAAGACAGTCGACCTGCCGACCCCTGTTGCCGTCCTTCCGTCGCTTGACCGGGCTCTTCCCGGCACTCTCAGGCACCCCTCCGACGGCCGCGGCGATGATGGGTTCAAAAAGGTAGCCGGTCTCCTGGCCGGCGCGATTGTCGATGTCAAAGACCCATTTCCTCCACAGCAAGAAACCGGCCAACATGCTCGGGTTCATGCCTCCGTACTGCAGCAATCCCCGAGGGCCAACTTGGTCGAGGGTAGGGACAGCCTGCGTCTCCAGAATACGCTCATACTTCAGCCGCGCCTTGTGCAGAACCGCCAAGCTCTCGAAGTAGACGTCCGAGTTGGGGTCCAGGCCAGCAAGGCGTTCGAACAGCTCCAAGAACGGGACACCGGCAAGCTCCAGACGTGACAGTGGACCGGGATTGAAGACCTCGGGAAACGTCTCCGGTATTTCTGGGAAGTGGGCGCGCAGTTCCAGGTCGCGCACGATCACTGCCACGAGGTACGCGCACGCCCCGTCTGTCAATGCGACGGCCTGCCCGCCGGAGCCGAGGGACTGCACGCGGGCGATCATCGCCTTCTGACCCTGCGTCAAGCCCATAGATTCAGTTGAAGCCTCGTTCCAGCAGGCACGGGAAAGTGCGCACGGACCTTGTGCGAGACACTCTCCAAGGCTGGACTCATCCCGTTGGCGAGCGTCGGAACGAAACTCAGAAGGGCCCCCGGCTCCGCAGGTATCTTGGCCGATCGTAGGCTCTCCCGCACAGCTTCGGCGATCTTCGAAGCCAAGAGCGGCGGCACCGCGTTACCGATCAACTGCATCCGTTCCGAAACACTCCCGAAAAACCGAAAACTGTCCGGGAAAGTCTGTAGCCGGGCGCACTCCCTCACGGTTAGACAGCGGTCTTCCCTAGGATGGACGAACTCGTTTCGCGCCGCACCAGTGATGGCCTTGGACGGCTCCTCTTGGCGCAGCCGCCGAAGCCCGGCGGGAGCCCCGCCTCTTCTCTCTGTTGGCGTTCCATCCATGACGCGCCGAAACGCCCGACGGCGATAGCTGTCGTGCCAGTACGATGCAGGCAGGTCTCTCATCGTCTGGCCTGGACGGAGCGCCTGAGCCCGTTCAAGATTTAGACCCTCCAGCGGAACGTAGTAGTGATCCTCAGGTTCGCCTGGGGCAACTCTCGATGCCGACGGGAGGTCGGCAAGCGCCTCTCCGAGAGTCGGAGTGGGCGGCAAGTGCAATGCGCCTAATCGGGCACCTGGTGCGCCATAGGCCGTGTGCGTCGGTTCCGGGAAGTGCGGATCCCATCCCAGGGCTCCGATCGCGATCACTCGTTTTCGATGCTGGGGAACCCCGAAGTTCGCGGCGTTGATTTTCCGCAGATGGATCCGATAACCCGTTGCGACTAAGGGCTCAACTAGTTCGATGACCCTTGCTCCGCCCTCCGCGGTGACGAATCCCTCGACGTTCTCGAACACGAACATGGCAGGACGGAGCCGCGCAACTAAATGGGCGAACCGACCAACGAGCGTGTTGCGGTCGTCTCCCCTCTTGCGGAGCCCCGCGGAGGAGAAGCCCTGACAGGGTGGACCTCCGGCAACAACCGTTGCCGCTGGAAACGCTAGATCGCCCGTTCCCAAGTCGCCGTCCCGGGCATGATCGCCGAGATTCCAGCGATGTGTCTCCACGGCGAACGCGCAGCTGTCCACGGCCATCTCCACCTCGAAACCGGCACGGGCAAAGCCAAGAGAGAGCCCCCCTGCACCAGCGAAGAAGTCGATGAGCGTCAGCTTGGACTCCATGGACCCAGGCCGGATTGGGAGGTCGAGCGGGGCCGTCGCGGCAGCGCAACACCGACAGTGTAGGCGGTTCGCTTCGACTCGTCAAAGCCGAAATCTCGAGGCGAGCAGCGCTGCCGCACCGGGGTCGGCGGCGAGTGCAAAGTGAAGGTCCCCCGGTAGGCGTCAGTTCGGCCAGCAGGGTGCGCAAGCTATGCACGGGCAAGTCGTCAGCGGTCCGTTTGCGTTGGGCTTTGGCCTGTGCGTCAGGCGACCGGGGAAAGGTGGGTCATCACCGACGACCGCTGCTTGGCAGCGGCCTCGCGATCGTGGCCATCAAGGAGTAGCAGCGCCAATTTCCGGCGCATGTGCCACTCGATGCAGTAGGCCAGCCTACGCAGCAGCACATGCGCCCGCACCCGGCCCGGGTGCGGGTGGTGAATCGGCCGCACATCATCTAGGCCGACCGACTTCAGACACCGAAACGCACGCTCGACCTGCGCCAAGTCCTTGTAGGCGCACACCGTCTGTGCAGCATCTAACAAGACCGACTCAAAGTCGCTGCCCACGATGCAACGGCCGGCGAGTGTTGCTTCGGCTGCGATCTGGATCTCGTGGCGTCGAAACATGAAGGCCTCGTCGGTAATCGTGATGACGAAATGCTTGGCGAGCTACGTGTTCACCTAGTCCGGGCTTGATTGCGAGGCGGACCGGGAGACGGACATCATTGAGTATCGGCTGCGGTACGACAAAGCACTGATCCATCGAGTGGGAGGGACTCTGCGGCAGCATCGATCTGCCGGGCCACATCCGGGGAAGGGTGTGACCCGATGCAGAGAACAAAGATGTGCTGCGCGTGGCCGAGCGCCTGAGCGGCATGTTCGAGTTCCCGGTGCCGCACGAGCAGCATCGCCTTGGCTTACGGCGGACGATGGCATCAAGAGCGCCAACAGCACGGTCCGGTATAGCCAAGTCTTGTTCTCCGATCCGGATGAGACGATGCTGCTTACCCTCGTCGATGGAGTCGACGACGGTCTGGCGGAACGTGGGCGTCGCACGGCAGTTCATCACCCATGAGATCTCGAGCTATCGGCGGTTGGTCATGGATGTGTGCGTGATTGGGACTCCGCACCGTCCCTGACTGCGAGACCAATCAGAGTGCGCGCCACCATGTCGTCGTGCTGACTTGGTCAGCCTGAGCTTTGCTGATGTACACCTTCGACGCCTTCGAAGGGTGCCGCCACCGAGAACTGACCGGCGGCGACAGTCCCCGCATCGCAGGCACCTACCCCGGAGGAGACGAGTACTGATGTTTTCATAAGTAATTGCACGAAAAGGCACCGCAAGCCATTGATTCTATTGGTGGGTTGCTTGCAATTACTTTTGGCAAAATTAGTAACGGTGCGGGACGAGGACATTCTTCAGCGATTGCGGCTGGGGGAAAGACAGCCGTTGGGAGTTCAAGCAGATCGCGTTTTCAGGCGACTGCCAGACCAGCCCCGGCCAAGGCGATTTCGCCGACGAGATCTCCGCGTTCGCCAATGCAAACGGCGGCGCACTGCTGTGCGGCGTCACGGATGACGGACAGATTCAGGGAATGTCCGGCCCGCAGTTGGCGGCGCTCAATCATCTGCTGGTAGAGGTGAGCACCGACAGCATTGAACCCCTAGTTCGCACCGATGTCTATCACCGGCGATTGGACGGCAGGTCCTTCCTGCTCGTTAACGGTAGCGTAAAGATTTTCTACGCTTGGGCAGGTGGGCCTCAGGCCGCACCCAGCGCCGTTGGACAGGCGATCTTGGAGACACCCACGGGTGCTGGGCGGCGGTCCTGCAGGCTCTGGGACGCACCTCCCCCCGTCAGTGACCGCAGCAGCACCCCCGGATAGAACCCGCAGGCAGGCACCAGCAGCCGCTGGCGGAGGTTGTCCTGCCCCCGCAGGCACACCCGCCGCCCTGCTGGGCTAGCCCTTATCTGCCACCACTGTCCGCGGCCGGTCCGACCCTCGACTCGTCCAGCTGGGCGAGACCCCAGCAGCAAGCTCCCACGACGGCAGAGACGAGCCCTATTTTCCCTCCGGTTGCCAGCAATCGCCTTCCTCCTGCACTGTGGACCCGTGCCCTCATGAAGGCGAATAGAGCACGAAGTTCAGACTCACCACGAGCGATGTCGAAAGTGCAAGCGCCCAGTGGCCCAGACCGCCGGGTTTCCCCTGGACGCTATCACCACTCGGTGGGTTTGCAGAACGGACTAGCTGCCCGCCAGCCGGGCCGGCCGGATCGGCTGGCGGCGGGCCCTGTCGCTCGGCCACCGCAGCCACACGGAAACGGCCCCGGACGCAAAAAACCCGCCGAGACCCGAAGTTTCCGCGCACTTGGCAGATCCCGATCCGTCTAGTAGGCGTTTCCCATCCAATGGGAATTGCACTCCACCCATTCACTAACGCAACCCATGTAGCAGACCTCATAGATGTTCTCCACATAGGCTTCGTACCAACTTGTACACTCGTTTTCCTCGCAGTATCTATGTCCTGCTTCTACAGCGTTGTCGCAACCTATGTTGCAGCACTTCCAAGCTGCATCGCAGCCTGTCTCGTAACATGTCGTCTAGTCGTAAAACTGGAGTGGGATTAGCCGAGCGCGGCTGGCTGGATCGGTTCGCACCGCGGCTTCGTGAATAAACGCAGTGTCCAATATCACTGACCGGCAACCGGCAAAGCCACGCGCCACCATATCTGCAACAACAAACGCTCCATTGTCCAAGGATCGCAACGAGAACCGAATCGCATCCGCTAGATGTCCCGTTGCAATTGGACTTATGGCCGTTGCGTCCTGAGCCAGGTCGCAACGGCCAGCTTGACGGACGAGCGCTAGCGCAGCCTCCGCATCCCCCGCCGAGAGTTCTGCTAGCGCAGCCGCCAGCGCCACTCGCAGCGTCTTGGAGATCGGAACTGGATATGGCTTTACCGGGGATACGGCCGGTCTACCCCGGTTGATACGCGGACCGACAGCGCACCCTCTGGTTCCGCTTGTGCGAACAGGACATCCGGTGCCAGTAGCACAGGCAAAATGGTCGCCATGATGGTTCTCTTCACTTTCGCAACTCCTTGTTATCAGACAACGCACTCTTGCACCTTGTTCCCCTGGCCGCCGGAAGCGGCCCTTGGAACGACCCTACATCGCCCGATAACGCCCAGTTCGGCTCCAAGCTCGACACGCAGAATGTCAAGCTAGCCGTGCTGCGCTGGATGTTCGGGGCGGTGATGGGGCTGCTGGCGGCGCTGCTCGCCCTGGGCCTGCTGGACCGCTTCGCCCCGCCGGTGGCCCCGGCTCCGGCGGCGAACTAAGGCTCCCCTCCGCCTGGCAGCCGCCCCTAGGCGGGGCGCGATCCGGGGGGTGCTCTAGGTCGGTCGCAGGCCCGCGGAGGGCGGGTCGGGCGGTGCTCTCCGACCTCGATGCGGTGAGATCTCGGCAGGCGCTGGGCCTGCCGCGGCGCTACTGACTTTGCCATAAGTCATTGCAGAGCACGACTAGAAGCAGTATAGGTGCAGTCGGCCTCGCGAAAGAACCCTGGCACTTTGGTTGGGTCTGCCGCAAGGGCTTGCAGAGCCTGCTGCCATAGCTCCCCTAGCTGGTGGACCGTCCGGACCAGCAGCTTCCCCACCCGACGCTGGGCTACTAATCGGACTTGCTCCGTAGAGTTCAATTCCAGAGAGTATGCCGGCCATGAATGAATCTCCACCCGTGCCCCAGTCCGCCTCTTCCAAGCCTCCCTATGCTTACTGACTTTGCCAAAAGTAATTGCAGGTCTGGCCGTTTTCAACCTCTCAGCAGCTCCCCCGCTCCAACACACACATAAACTGGTCTATAGATGTTTTTATCTGAGACATTTCCGCATAGAATCTCACTGTGATTCATGCTCTTATCAATTCCTGAAGTTTCCAAGATTTCCCGACTTCCGCCGTATTCCCCATCGGTCCCGGCCCCCCATTAGAAAGCTGGTCGTGATCCAAGCCCGCCACGGCAAATCCCTCCGTGCCCTGGCCCAGGAATTCGGCATCGACATCCGCACAATCCGCACCTGGGTTTGCCTCTAGGCCTGCTGTGGCTTCCAGGCTCTCGGCCATCAGCCCCAACCGGGGCGCCCTCCCTGCCTCTCCCACGACCAAATGCAGAGGATCCGCGCAACTCTGCAGGACAAATCTCCCGATCAGCTCCAGTTCGAGTTCGCCTCCTGGTCGCTGAAGATTGTCCGGCCAGGGATCCTCGACCAGTTCCCAGTCAAGCTGTCCCTGGCGCCGGTGCGCAGGGTCCTGCGACGTCTTGGCCTCACCCCGCAGCGCCCTCAGTTCCGGTCCTACCAGCAGAATGCCGACGCGGTGCGGACTGGGATCGAAGAAACCTACCCCGCCCTCGCCCGGCAGGCGCAGGAGCAGGGAGCCCTGCTGCTCTGGGCCGACGAGGCCGGCAGGACCTCGCACTCCCACCGGGGCTCTCCCTGGGGGCCCCGGGGCCGAACGCCCGTCGTCCAGCCAACGGGGGCGCGGTTCCGGCTGCACAGGCTGTCCGCGAGCAGCCCCTCGGGAGAGATTTATTCCAGGATCCATGCCGGAACCGCCACCTCAGATACGTTGGAACAGTTCCTGCAGCAGATTCTGGACCAGACGGGTGCTAGACCGATTCACGTGATCGTGGACCGCCACAGAATCCACACATCCAAGCCTATAGAAGCCTGGAAAGAGCAGACCGAGGCACCTGTGGAGATTCACCTATGGCCGGCGTATTCTCCGGCATGGAACCCCACGGAGCAAGTCTGGTCGGTCGTCAAGCGCCGGGTGGGGAAGCTGCTGGTCCGGACGGTTCGTCAGCTCAAGGAGCGCTGGGAGGAGGCCCTGCAAGCCCTGGCGGCCGACCCCACCAAGGTGCAGGGGTTCTTTCGCGAAGCCGACTGCGCCTATACTGTTTCTGGTTGTTCCTTGCAATGACTTATGGCAAAATCAGTAGATGTGTGGATGCTGCGGCGGTCCACTATCACGTCAAGCAGTGTGTCATTCGCCTGGTCCAGAATCTGCTGCAGGAACTTTTCCCACGTGGCTGCGGTGGCGGTCCCAGGATGCAGCATGGAATGCATCTCTCCCGAGGGGCTGCTCGCAGACAGCATGTTCAGCCGGAACCGCGCCCCCGTTTGCTGGACAACGGGCGTCCGGCCCCAGCAGCCTCACGGAGTACCCCGGTGGTAGTGCGAGGCCATGCCGGCCTCGTCAGCGAAGAGAAGCAGGACTCCCTGCGCCTTCGCACGCTCCACGGCAGCCTCGAGACGCTGCCGGCGGGGCCTACGACCTGATCGTGCGGGACACGAACTGGGCTGGGCCCGTAGCGCACCGCGCCAGCCATCGCTGGCAGGCGGGGCCCGGGCGCTGGAAGCGCCGCGAGCTGACAGCGGTCGCGGTGCCGCACGCGGACTGGCTGCCGCTGCCCGGCGGGCGGCAAGTGTTCCGCATCCAGCACTGTACAAGGCAGACCCGGCTGGGACCGACCCCGACGGAGACGCTGGACGGGTTCCCGAACTGGGGGCCGGAGCAAGCCTCGGCGCTGCGCAACCTGGCTCTGGCGCTGCTACTGCCTAGCGGGCGGGGCGAGACGCTCCCGCTGGCGCAAGCGCGCTGCAGCGTGCGGCGTGCCGAGGCGCTGCTGGCAACGCAGTAGGCCCCGGATCTCGGGGGCCAGTCGCACCCGGGCGGGCCCGGGTAGGGCGCGCTGCGCCCGCGGGGCGGGCGCAGCGGCCGACGCGCCGCCACAACAGGCTCCTGACATGGACTGAGAATCAATCGTGGCAGCGCCCCAGGGTTCGAAGGCTGGGGCCGCTAGCCTTAGCGGCTGCGCAGCAAGGGGCAACTCTCTATCCCTGCCCGTACCTTGCGGATGGATACCGGAGGTCGCAGTGCTTCAGTTGCGCGAGAGGGGCGGGGGATTGTGCCCACGCTGCGGGACTAGGGACTTCTGTGCCCGGATGGGCACGCTGTAGATTGTGCCCATCCGCATCCTCGATTTAAAGAGGGCCCAAACACCAACTAGACCGGTCGTTAATGCGTGCAGTAACACCTTGGCTTTGCCGGGAGCATCACCCACCACATTGATGAAAGACTGCGTGGATGCGCCCACAATTCCCAGTGTTATCCATGCAGAGTACCTCTTCTTTAGGGGGCGGATAACCCGAACTTTCTTGATGTCATATTTTTGCATTGTACGTGATCGTCCTCCTGCGGTGATCAGCGTAATAGAGTCCGGAGTTGCTGAACCGAATCTCCCAATGACTCTTGAGCTCGAGTAACCTACGCTGTCACTGTATAGAATCACATCAGTTCGTTTCCCAGGTGTCACAGCCTGCACTGCAGACCAGTCTGACTTCGTTTTGGCAAATAGGCTCTGCCCGGACATCGCCAGAAGAGCAAGGCACAGCAGCGCTCTCACCTTAGATGGGGTCTGTTGGTCTGTTCGCGTCCTCATTACAGTACCTGTAGCACCACGGTAGATTCCTATCCGGAAGAAACCACAGTGCGCTACTCAATCGAAGTAGAATCCGTCTTGGCCCGCACGATGACGCGGCCTGGGGGAACTCCGATGAACCGGGTGTTACGCAGAGAAGATGTCGTGTCCATCTTCCGAAAAGATCTGTGGTGAAGCCACGATCCGTCCGCTTTGGACGGGAGGCCGTCGGGGTCCACAACCAGAAACACATCGGTGCCCGACAAGGGAGAATCGCTCTTATCAAGAACTTTCACGAGTACTGTAGAACCCGTTTCTCGCAGGACAATATCCTTGAGTGGTCTGCTCGACCCCGGAGCGACCTTGAACTGCCGCGAAGTCTCTGCGACATGGTTCGGGGAGTACGCATCGACAACGAACGGCGCATCAGCGCCGACATTGCGGAATTTGAACCGCCCGTCTCCATCGGTCACTTCGCTCTTCGCTGAGGGCTACGCTCCGATGGGGCTTGCCCGGTTCAGGGTAGCAAACGCGGAGCGCGGTACCCGGCACCCCGTTGCCGTCCGAGCCGACCACCCGTCCTTCGACGGGCTGCCCGACCGGCAGGACGAAGCGACCAGCTCGTCCGGCGCATGGTCCGGTGTTCTAGCGAGGACGATGAGTTCTCCGCGGATGCCATTCCTGATCCGGAACTTGCCGGTTTCGCCAACGCGGTGGTGTTCGAGGACCATTTGAGGCCCCCTTCCGATGGTCGTCACAGTCCCGCCGATCCCCTGCCCGCTCGAATCGTAAAGCGATCCAACGATCTCGACGGGCCCGGCCCAGGATGCGGTCGCGACCATCAAGCAAGAAGGCAGCTCGGTTCCTAGCGAAGATGCCAGTTACTTGCCGGAGGGCGGTTTTTTCTGAACAGATGCGCATGAGGTTGTTCAATACCCCCAGTGCCAGTCGCAGGCTCCGTAGATGCGGGCAAAGGCCTTCATCCGGAGTTGGGCTTCGACGACCGCCGCAGAGCTCGTGGAGCTCGCCATGTCCCCCCAACCCGACTTGCGCTCAGGGCAGCCGTCATAGTCGCAGGAGCTGAGAGCAGCCGAAGTCAATGAGAAATACAGGATTTCGATTAGCTCGTCCCGGTCTGGCGCGTCGAGTTCGTAGAGTGTCATGTAGTTCTCCCGCTGCACTACGGTCCACCCCTCAACATCCGAGCATCCAGACGGAGGGTCCACACGGGGGCGGATGGGTCCGGACAGGAAACGGTTTGCCGGATTTCATGGTGCCGTGGGGAACCGTACTATCCGACTATTGCCTGCGGTAATCGGGAGGGCGGTAGTACTTGCTGCTCGGGGGGAAATACTCAGCTCTCACAGTGCAGGAATTCCAGTGTTACTGTGAACCTTTCCGTTTCCAAACCTCGAATTGATCCGTGTCTTATTTTGCGCCGTAATTCAAGGATACGCCCCAGTTACCCCAAGGAACACCATGGAATGAAACTCCTCCACATTCCACTTCGATTCGTCTGTCCACAGTGCGACTGCGGTTTCGCGACTTGAAGTAAATAACGCAGGTTTTCTGTGCTGGAATCGTGTTTCCAACTACCGTCGACAAGACTAAGAGGAGCAGGACCTTGAATGGGATGCGCTGCATGATAGTGACTCCTTCTGTACTCTCTCTATCTCGTACAACGATTGAAGCGCTCCGCTGTCACAACTTTTGGGGACTTTACTTGGACTGGGCAGGTTGGTCGGCACGATCCTGGCGCTGCTGGCGACCCTGCTGGGTTTGGGCTTGTTCACTAGTTCCGGGTCCCGGCCGCGGCACCCGCCTCAGCGGCGAACTAGGACTTCATCCCGCCTGGCCGCCGCGCCAGGCGGGCTCGTGGGTCCGGGGGTTCTAAGTCGGTCGGATGGCCGCGGAGGCTGTACCGGGCATCCTTGGTGCTGTTTTGGACCAATTCGCCCGCAACGGCCCGATTTCACGCTCCAGGGCCGTTCCAGTCACGGCCTCAGCGTACGGACACTGCGAAACGTTTTGAGGAACAGGAGGGAACCATGAACAACAGACAGGTGTTCGGCGTACTGCTCTGGCTGGGATGCATGGTGTCGGCGGTCGAGGCAAGGACTGTCGAGATCGTAGGGGTGCTCCAGGAGGTCGGGGGCAAGCCGCTCAGCGGCGTCTGGGTCCAGCGCCCCTCCCCTGCCGCGCAGCGGGGAGCACCAGCGATCCGGCCAGCAGCTGCGCCCTGGATGGCGGCCAGGGCCGCGGGCCTTGCGGGAGCTCGGCCCTTTTCGCTGATAGCACTCGTGGCCGGAATCAGGACATAGGGGGCACCCCCCGCTGCCGCGGCCCCGGGGCCACGGCGAGAGTGCTTGCTGCGGACTCTGTCCAGAAGACGCCCTAGGAGCGCCCTGCGGCACTCCAGACATGGGGTTTCGGCCCCGCCACGACCCCAGGCGCGAAATTCGGCTATTGCGGCCATTGCGCCCGAAAAAAACAGCCCCGAGCGCACGGTATCAGCAGGATGTGTATAGTAGCAACTGCGGATCTCGCAACTTCTGTTGCAGAAGGAGGTATGCAACAATGAAACACCTCAAAGTTTCACAAATCCTGACGGCGGCGCTAACACATGGAACTCGCCCTTGCCGGAACAGTCAGAGATTCGCTAAACCGAACTTTGAAGAAGGTAATTTCGGTGAATGCACAGAAGCTTCTGAAGGCAAAGGCATTGCTTCTGCTGGGAGCGATCCTTTTTATTCAGCCGGACTGCACAGGGGCGAGACTCCTACCGGAATGGTCCGCCGTCCAAGACACCGAACCGGGCCGTCGCGTTCGGATCCTGCTCTACGACGACCGAGCGCCAGATGGAACGTCGAAGTTCGACGGTAGCTTCGCCTCTGCAACTTCCGAGAGCGTGACGATCATTCTGGCGGACGGATCCACGAGAAAGTTCGCAAAACGCACGGTGCGTCGCGTGTCCCGGCGTCGACCGCTGCTCAAACGCACCAAAGCGTGGGTTATCACAGGTCTGACAGCGACTCTGGTCTTTGGATTAGCGCATAGAGGATTATTCACCCTGTATTTCGGTGACGATTTCACTAAGAATAAAACATTAAGAAGCGTGCTGATCTGGTCTGCTCCAACATGGGCACTTGCAACCACTAAATCATCCCATGTAATGGTCTACAACATACCTAGAAAAAGCCGGTCTCCGTAGGGGGAGCGAAGTAGTCTAGCCTAGCCACGCAAGCGCCTGCTCAACGTGTCGGTGCGTTTGTAATCTTCGCTCCGCTGCGCACTGGATGGCTTCGGCCCGACGCTGGACGAGGCGTTGAGGCGGACCCTGAGGGGGCGGTTGCAGCTGCTGGGCTTCGCGGCGCGGCGGTTACCGCCCGGTTCCGCGGAAGGAAAAACCCGCCCGCCGTCTCGTCGTCGAAATCGACCGCGCCTCGCCCCCTCCGCCCGGCGAAGCCCCTTGCCGCGCTGGTGCTAGCCCGGCTGACCCGCGCCAGCCTAGAGATCGGCTAGTGCCAGCTGGCGTCGGCGCTCGACCGGCAGCGGCGAGGCGTGCTGCTGGTGCCTGTCGGGCGCGCTTGATCGCGCCCGCTGTCTGACGGGCAGATCGCGAGGCGCGGCGGCTGTTGGCGTAGCTGCGGGGCGCGGATGTTCTGGGCGGCTAACCGGCCAGCTTCCGAAGGCTCGGGCCAGCGTGACCGGGCCTCTTTCTTTGGCGGGGCAACGCATCTTCATCGAGCGTCTGGGCGGCAACCCCCGCAACGGAGCGCTGCCGTGGCGGATCATGCTCTTCGCTCTTTGGCTTGGGCTGCGCTTCGGGGCCCAGGCAGGTTTTCCTTCCTTACTGATGCTTTCATAAGTAATTGCACGAAAAGGCACCGTAAGCCATCGATTCTATTGGTGGGCTGCTTGCAATTACTTTTGGCAAATTAGTGCCAGCCCGAGTCCCGGCGACACAGGTCTGAGGCTTAACCCAGTCCTGGTGCGGGCCATCCCCGCAGGGGCGGGGGGCGGAAGCGGTTCAAGCCTTCGGCAGCTTCGCGCCCCGCAGGTCCGCGCCGGAGAGGTCCGCGTGGAGGTTGGCCTAGTGGCAGCCATCTTGCCTTATACCGCGCTTTCCTTCTTCCCATTTCTGATGTTCTGCGCCAGGTGCACCTAGTTCCCTCACTGCGGTCCGCCCCGCTGCGGTGCCAGACCCGGTTCGCGGCTTAGCCTGACGCCGGCAGCGGACGCCGGGATGCCCGTTCCCGGGCCGGAGAGAGGCCCCTAGGAGCGCACCGGAGCCCTTGGGCGGGGGTTTTATCCCGGGATCCGCAGACGCGCCCGGGGTGGCGGGACGGGTCCCCGGAGGACCGTTTCGGCGCGATTCTGGTCCGGCGAAAGCCAAATTCAGGCACCGCAACGGCGTTACTGACTTTGCCATAGGTCATTGCAGAATACAACCAGAAACAGTATAGGTGCAACCGGCCTCGCGAAAGAACCCTGGCACCGTGATGGAGTCGGCCTCCAGGGCTTGCAGAGCCTGCTCCCAGCGCTCCCCCAGCTGGCCGACCGTCCGGACCAGCATCCTCCCCACCCGGCGCTGGACTACCGACCGGACTGGCTCCGTAGGGTTCCATTCCAGAGAGTACGCCGGCAACAGATGAATCTCCACCGGCACCTCGGTCCGCTTCTTCCAGGCTTCTATGTGCTTGGATGTGCGGATGCTGCGGCGGTCCCCTATCACGTAAATCGGCCTAGCATCCGTCTGGCCCGGAATCTGCTGCAGGAACTTTTCCAATGTGTCTGCGGTGGCGGTTCCGGGCTGCAGCATGGAATGCCTGGCTCCCGAGGGACTGCTCGCGGACAGCCTGTTCAGCCGGAACCGCGCCCCCGGTGGCTGGACGCCGGGCGTCCGGCCCCGGCAGCCCCAGGGAGTGCCCCGGTGGTCGTGCGAGGTCCTGCCGGCCTCGTCGGCCAAGAGCAGCAAGGCTCCCTGCTCCTGCGCGCTGGGCGAGAGCGGGGTAGGTTGCTGCGATCCCAGTCCGCACCGCGGCGGCGTTTGGCTGGCAGGTCCAGAACTGGGGGCGCTGCGGGGTGCTGCCGCAGCGTCGCAGGACCCTGCGCACCGTCGCCAGGGACAGCTGGACTGGGAACTGGTCGAGGGTCCATGGCCGGACAATTTTCAGCGACCGGCAGGAGAACTCGAACTGGAGCTGATCGGGAGATTTGTCCCGCAGAGTTTCGAAAATCATCTTCATTTGGTTGTGGGAGAGGCAGGGAGGGCGTCCCGGTTTGGGTTGATGTCCGAGAGCCTGGAGTCCGCAGCAAGCCTAGAGCCGAAGCCAGGTGCGGATGTCAATACCGAAGTCCTTGGCTAGGGCTTGGAGAGCTTTGCCGTGGCGGACTTGGATCACGACCAATTTCCTAATGGGAGGTCGAGCCCGATGGAGAGTGTGTCGAAAGTCGCGCAGGATTGGAAATTTTATGAACTTATAGTAGAAAAAATCACAGGCAAGTTCCTTGCGGAAATGTCTCAGATAAAAGATATCTATAGACCAGTTTGTGTGTGTTGATGCGGGGGAGCTACTGAGCAGTTAGGAACGGCCAGACCTGCAATTATTTTTGGCAAAATTAGTAGCGCTAAGATCTACCGCGCTCCGAGGGAAACCCCGTCGTGCAGCACACCCCGGGCCTAGAGCCTTTTGCACAGCATTGCGATGGCACGGTTCAGACGGACGGAAACGTTCGCGTGGCTAGTGCGCAGCAGAGCGGCGGTTTCCCCGGTATTGAGCCCCCCCGGGTGCGACGCAGCTCCAGCACTTGGCGGTAGGTCCCCGGGAGCACCACGATCATTGCGGAAACTAGGTCAAGCAGTTGCTTCTCCGCAGCCAAGGCCTCGGGCGACCTGCCCGGATACTCCAAGCGGATCGCTCTGCCGGCCCCTCGCTCACCGGCACCCCCGCCCGGCGCTTCCGGCGGAGATCCGCAGCACTGTGCGCGACGATAGCGCACACCCAAGCGCAAGCGGGAGCTCCGCCCCGGTACATATGCACCGCCTCCAAGATCTTGGCCCAGCTCTCCTGCAGAGCGTCCTGCGCGAGATCGTTGTCGTCTGCGATCCTCCTCCAGCGGGAAGAACCGCTCGGCACAGCAAGCCACCCAGGCCTCCGAATCGCCACTGAGCAGCGGGCAGGCGCACTCGGCCTGCCTGAGACTGCTTGATTCCAGCTCGGGCAATACCTCCGGGCAACCCTGCATTGTAAGGTCGATCCCCTCCCCTTCGCGGCCAAAAGAGTTGTTAGCCTCCCCCGTCTTGATAAGTGGAGGAACGTCATGAAATTCGCATGCTCACCAGGAATGCCGACCGGAGGAGGACCAATGCTGGCCGCTCTGCTTGCGCTAGCGTTCGTCGCGGCAGGGGAACTCGCTGTGCAGCAGTGCTCCCCAGGGTACACCGCCGTGAAGGACTGCACCGAAAAGGACGAGCATCTTCGAGAGTGCGACCGGTCGTACCAGGATCGCCTAGTCACCATCGGAAGTACCTACGCAGGGTGCCTCGTGGCTTGCTTGCAACCTAGAAGAGGACAGTGACGTAAAGTCCAGATGCCATGCACGCTGCTCCGCGGCCAATGCCTTCGCGGCCGCCGGGGCTAGCGCCGTGTACGTGCTCTGCAGATCCAAGGCACCTGCATGCGTAAAAACGTGCGTGAAAGACCCCACCCATCCCCGGTGTGGGGGTAGTACTGCCCCTATACCGGGGGCCGAGGCCGAGGCGAACGTGAGCGTGCGAAGAGCTAGCTGGATCGCCCTGCTGGCCGCGCTGGCCGCCTCGCCAAGCATCGGCTCGGCCATGCGCTCCAACTGCGCCGGCTGCCTCGACAACTGCTGCAACTGGGCCTTCTCCGCGAAAGACGGGCTGGCGTCGGGGTCGATCGACGCGTACAGCAGGGAGCGCTGGGAGCGGTGGGGCTTGCCCCCGGCACCTTGCCGGGAGGCGCTCCGCGACGCCGCCGCGTACCAGCGCTGCGTGAACAAAGCGTTCGACCGTTGCTATGCGTCCCGCTGCCGAGGGTGCCGGCCGGGCTGGATCCCGTTCAGCGGACTGTTCCGGCGCAAGGACCGCCTGAAGTCGGTCGAGTTCCACCCCGGGCAGGTCATTGTCATCCCCCCTTAGCGGAAGATGCCCCCCTCCCCCGGCCCTGCAGCGCGGCGAGAATGCCTGTTCCCGCGCCGTAGAGGCCCCTGACCTGACGCGCTCCAGAGCGCTCGGCGGGGGTCCTTCACAAGCTGGATGAAAACGCCGTGGCGGCGCTTTACGCGCCCGCAATGGCTATTCTTGGAGGCGGCAGGGGGCACCCCAGCGGCAGAGCGTACCCGAGCGCCCAGCGGACAAGTCGACAGCCGCGAGGGCACGGCCAGTGCCCCACCCGAGAGACTCTCGGGCAAGTCCGCACCTGGGAGCCCATTGAAGAAGTCGTAGCCCCCCGTAACCTGCAGAATCTGCGTTCCGGTAGGCCCGAAATGCTCGCCGACACGCACAGGGGAACTGTATGCGCTGGGAAAGGGGCTAGTCCCCGGTCGCAGGCTCTGCCGAGTTCGTGCGCCGGAACAGGCCTGCGCTCTCGATCAGGCCCTCGGGGCGCACCAGTCGCCGCTCTACAGCGTGGCGGCGGGGATCGACCCGCCGAGATCTGCCAGCAGGGCTGCGCCGACGGTCAGGATGCCGACTGCTGGGCGAGTGCGGGGGCGGTAGCCTGGGCCGCGTTCTGGGGGTAGCGGGCAGCCTGACGGAGTCGTTCTCGAGCCAGGTCATAGTTGGCCGGCAGGCGCATCCAGAGGGTGGCGGAGGACCAGCCGGCGGCCTCGAGACACAGGGCCAGTTCGGGCTCAACAGGGGCTTGGGCCTGGAGGGCGACCGGTGCGCTTGATGCACGGTGCAGCACCGCGCACCAAGCGGGGGCGTACATGTGCTGGCGGCGGGCAGATCGCTGGTTTGTCCAGGCAAGTGACGACCTTGCGCGAGCAGGTCGAGCAACTGCAACAGCATGTGGCCACCTTGGCCGCGGGCTACGAGTGGCTCGCGGACGTGATGAGCAGACTCTCGAAACGCTGAGATCGCGAGTCCGCGGCCGGGGGCGGCCGCCAGCCGAGCCGGACATCGGCCTCCACCGGGTGCTGTGTTTGGCGGAAAGTTCCGCTTGCAGTTCCTATATCTATATTTTCCCCAGCGATTGGAACAGGATCAAGAAGGTCAGCAGAACTGCCATTCCAAACAAGACTTTCGAGAATTTTGTCATCCTTCGTGCTGCCCCCATGACACCGGCCGCTCGGAAGTTAGCTCGCCAATTTGGATGGCCGTTCGGATGGAATATCCAGAGCAGAAATACGCTATAAAGCGCAGCGGTCAGATAGCGACCCGCCCAAAGGTTGAAGACAGGCGGAACCAACCCTAGAGGAAGCCAGAGATAGGTCTTGCTTATCCGCATGCCGAGCCGTCCTTTTCTTCGTCTTGACAGTTATCGTACTCTGTTTGGCAGTCGGCTTCGCACGAGTCTCCGACCCACATGCCTAGGTTCCTAGCCCGCACGGCATAGTGGAGCAGAGTGAATCCGATGGGGTCCCCCAACGTTATATCGGCATGGTATGTGAGAACCATCGGTTTCATCATATCATCGTAAACGCTTACGGGTCAACTCGTATTGGAGCTAGCAGCGCAGCAGCCGGTGCGGCTGCGGGTCGCCAGCGCGTACTCCTGCGGGGCGCTGGTGAACTCCTGCCGGCAGTGGGGCCGGGATGATTCCGGGAGCGTGACCGATCCGCGCCCAAAGGCCCCGATTCTGCGCTTGGCGGACGCGAGGGAGTGGCGGGAGGACGCGGCGGGCCAGGAGCGGGCGCTCGCGGGGGCGTACTGGCCGGCCCGGTGGCCGGAGGGGCCGGAGCCTGCGGTCCAGAGGCCGTTGCCGGACCTGGGCCTGCAGCCTCCGCCGTGCCGCTCGCCCGCGGCACATCAGGGTTTCTACCTAGGCGGGCAGATCGCGCAGCTGCTGCTGCGACTGCTGCAGGACTAGGTGCTGCCGTCCGAGGCGCGGCGGCCCGGGCTACGGCCGCTGATCCGGTACTGCGTGGGGCGGCTGACATGCAGTGCGCGGCGGCTGCGGCTGCGGCTGCTGTGCAGCAGGAGCAACCTGCGGTGGGACAGGCTGCTGCCCACGGCGAGCCGGATGGAGCCGGACTCGGGCTGATGCGGCGCGGCCGGAGCCGCACCGGGCCAGCGGTAGGGGACCGACGCGGAGGGAGCCCGCGGGGGGCTCGGTACGCCCGGAGCCGGGGGTGCAGCAGCTTCGGGGCGAGCGCAGGGCGCCTGCAGGGGGCTCAGATCGCTCGGCGACGGGCTGAGAAGCCCGCGCCGGGTGCGCAGCGCTCTCCGCTCAAGCCATACGGCCCCGCAACCCCCATCTCGGGAAATTACCCGGGAATCCAGACCAGCGCTCACCGCCTTCGGAACAGTTAATCCGCAGGCCAGCGAAGGTACGAAGTCCAGCGTGCCAGTGCCGTCAAGCTGCACCGCCATGGAGCAGTCAGCCGCAGAAAGTTAGGAGAGCTTGGACCCTGGACCGGCATTTGCGCGGCCAGTGCGATGATGCAACTGGAGTTTGTCCAGAGCACATGCCCCGCATCGGCAGTGCCCGTTGATACCGTCGGGAACTGTCCAGCGCCGCCGGGCAGGTCACCAGTGCTAACTGGACCAGAGGTCATCATGCGCAGCCAAGTTCAGCTGATCATCCCCACCACGATCCTCGTCCTCCTCGGCATCGGCACGGACGGACGGCTTCCCACAAGCGCTGCGGCGCAGGCACAGGCTTCCTGGCGTGGCCTGGACATCGCGCCGGAACGGCGTTGCTCGCCGTACGACTCGGACGACTACAGATATCCGCAGTCGGTTGAGGATAGGATCATCCGCGAACTCGGCGGAGTCTACGGCCCGTACACCGGACGCTGGTTCGCCAGCAAGTACGAAACCGACATTGAGCACATGGTGGCCCGTTCCGAGGCGCACGACAGCGGCCTGTGCGCCGCCGATGCGGCGACTCGCCGGCGGTTCGCCACGGATCCGCTGAACCTGACGCTGGCCGGACCACGAGTCAATCGTTTCCACAAGCGCGACCGCGACGCGGCGGACTGGCTGCCCGCGCAGAACCGCTGCTGGTTCGCGGCGCGAGTGATCGCCGTCCGGCAACGCTATGGACTGACCATCGATCGGCGTGAGGCAGACGCTCTGGACCAGGTGCTGGCCGGCTGCGCGACGACCGATTTGAAGGTGTTCGGAGGTGGCGGGACGCCCCCTCCAGCGACTCCGCTTGCCGGCGGTTCCGCAGTGCTCGACAAGTGGGACGACAATCGCAACGGACGCATCAGTTGCGCGGAGGCCCGTGCGCACGGCATCGCCCCGGTGAGGCGCGAGCACCCGGCGTATCCGTTCATGCAGGATGGCGACGGTGACGGCGTGGTCTGCGAATAGAAGCCCGGCGGCGGCGCGGGGAAGCGGTTGCGGGGCCGTACCGCGCTCAGGCGTGATCATCCCCACGGCGTTCCGCGGAGCACTGCTCGGAGCAACGCCGCATGGACCGCGACAAGGCTGGGCGAGCCTGTGAGCGCCAGCGACGCTAGCGGCCCCAGGGATCGAAGTTCCCGAACTTCTGCCGGAAGCCGGCCGGGAATCGCCGTGGCTTGCGCGTACTGACGCCTTTCAGCGACGAGGTTGCGGGCGGGTCGCTGGCGCTGAACGGCGGCGGGCACCGAGCAGACCGCGGTGCGGCGGGATCCGCGGACGGCTCGGATGGTTTTTTGGATTCCCGCGCCAAGCGTGGTAATCGACGGAGAAACCATGGCTCGCAGAATGACAGTAAATCACTGTTTATAAATGGCTTGCGGGACTTTAGTTGCTCGCGCTGCCCGTAGGTCGTCCTGCAACGGAACCCCCAGCCATGCCGGGGCGCTTGCCCTGCTCCTGAAGCAGCGGCACGCAGCGGTGATGGGTGGCCGCCAGGAGCTGCGGACGGGAGCATGCAAGGACCTGCCGATTCGCGCTGGACCCACCTTCTCCGTAGCGCCGGACTCGATACCGGGCACTTTCGATCAGGGCTTGGCGCACTACCGCAGCCTGCCGCTGCCGTTCAATCGTGCGGTATTCATGATGTTCCTGGCAGCCGAGGCCCACCCCTTCGCAGAGAGGCCGGCTGTCTGGCGCGGTCTGCGGACCACGGTGGGCGCGGCCCGACTTGTACCAAGCTGAGTCCTACCCGGCGAGCGTGCGGGGTTGTCTCGCCCCGTCCGACCAATCGCGCGGACTTCCGCGCCAGAGGTCAAGGTAGTCGCTGCGGGCCTCTGCGTCCCGCTCGCCGAATCAATCGATCTGCACATTCGAGCAATCGTTTCCGGACAGCGGCTCAGGGCCGGTCATGCCTAAGCGACAATGGAAGGTTAGGCCTGCTCGAATGCCCGACACAGCCCATCAGAAATCCAGATCGCCCTCCGCAGACGCCAGCCATGAGCTCGAGGCACTGGAATCCGGCTCCCAGCGCAGTTCGCTGCGCCAAACGCTGAGCAAGCCGGTCAGCATCGTCGCCATCGTCCTCGCGGTCGTGGTCGTGGTCGTCGTCGGGCTGCTGCAGCAGGACCCGGGCGCGTTCCGCCTCCAAACTCCTGAGGCTCGCTACAGCTTGCTCCCCCCCACCGGCCAGACGCCGGGCGTGCCGGTCGCTATCCAGCTGGGCCCGCTGGCCCTCTTCAAAATCAGCGATTCCGGGGCGGGAGGGGCGGGCGCGGCCCGGGCGCGCCGAATCGCCGAGGGCCTCAGCGCAGCCGTGCTGGAGCTGGAGGAGACACCCGGCAGGGTGATTACGATCGAGACGGGCACCGGCACCGACATGCCTCGGGTCGTTCAGAAGGTGACGTCCACCGCCGCGGAATCGCTTGAGATCGTGCAGGTCGAGGCGGACGATCTGGTCCTTGCCGGAACCGAAGACGCCAAGCTCCTCGCCCGCGTCTGGGCGGAGCGGCTGACCGACAGCCTCCGGTTGCTGCTGTTCGGCGAGCCCCCGGAGTTCTCTAGACAGACGGCGTTCGGCATGGCACTCGACACCATGTACGTGAACGCCCGGGAGCAAGACGGCCGGCTGACGACCGAGGCGTTGATGCTTGCCTTCGAGGAGCTTCCCGAAGCAGCGCACAGGGCTCTGACGGAATTCGAGGCCCTCCTGCCCGAAGGCGTGGAGGAATCGGGAGCAGCCGACCAGGAAGCTCAGGCGGCCCTTGCGTCCGAGGAATAGTGGCCGCCCCGAGCCTGCGGGCCGGGTGCCCGCCCACGGAGGCCTAGCGGAGTCGCTGCAGGATCGCCCGCTGGGCTAGATCGAGCTCCGGGATCCGCAGCGCCCGACAGATCCCGTACAGCACTCCCACGCTCAAGGGCACCGACACGGCGAGCGCTGCCAATCGAGCTATGAACGTTCCCGGACCCAGCGCCGACTCAATCGCCCCCGCGACGGCCCAACAGCAGACACCCATAGCCGCCGCCGCCAGGGCAATCCTCAGCAGCCCCGCCAGCAGCCGTCTGCCTTCGATGCCGCGCACCGTCAGGCACATCCATCCGAGCAGAAGCAGGAAGTTCAGGGTAGCGATCACGGAGGTCGACAAGGCCAGCGCCCAATGCCCCCAGCCGAGCACGTCAATGAACAAGGTGTTGAGTCCCAGATTCGTCAGGATCGAGAGCAGGGACACCAGCATTGGCTTGCGGACTTCGTCCAAGGCGTAGAACGCCGGGGTGAGCACCTTGGCCGAGGCATAGCCGACCAGCCCCAGGCAGTAGAACGAGAGCGCCAATGCGGTCTGCTCCGTGTCGTAGCTAGTGAATTGCCCCCGCTGGAAGACAACGCCCACCACCGGTCGGCTCAGGACGAACAACCCCACCGCAGAGGGGAGCGTCATGAGGAATACGAGCCCCAGCGAGCGCGAGAGGGTCTCGCGGAACTCGTCTATCTTCCCTGCCCCGGCGGCGCGGGAAATCGACGGGAGGGTGGCCGATGCCACCGCCACACCGAAGAGAGCCAGGGGCAGCTGCATGAATCGAAAGGCGTATCCGAGCCACGACACAGGACCGTCGATCACCGCGCCGGAGGCATCCGTCAGCCGCGAGGCGAACACGCTGTTCACGAGCACGTTCACGTCCACCGCAGCGGCGGCGATCGCCGCCGGTCCCATCAGGCGGAGAACCTGCCGGACGCCCGGATCCGCCACCACGACCTCGAACCGGTAGCGCAGACCGGTGGCACGCAGGCTCGGCAGCTGGCACAGGTACTGCACCGCCCCTCCCATGAGCATGCCGACTGCCATGCCGACGATCGGCCGGATGCCCAGCTCCGGCCCGATGACGAAGCCCGCAAACAGCCCCGAGCCGACCGAGGCGATGTTGAAGAAGCCCGACGCGAGCGCCGGGATACCGTATTTGCCGTGGGAGTTCAACACGCCCATTGCCTTTGCCGCGAGGGCGACGAACAGAAGGAAGGGCATCATGACGCGCGTCAGCAGGACGGTCAATTCATGCTTGCCCTCGATCGCCGCGTACCCGGGGAAGATCAGCGCGACGAGCAGCGGGGCTGCGACGGTGCCGAGAACGCAGATCCCGCCGACCAGCGGGACCAATAGCGTCGTCAGCCGGTTCGAAACATCGCGGGCCGCTTGGGGGCCGGAGCGCACCAGGGTTTGGGAGTAGGTGGTGACGAAGGCAGCCGACAGAGCGCCCTCGGCCAGCAGGTCGCGGAGCAGGTTCGGAACCCGGAAGGCGGCCAGGAATGCGTCGTAGGCTAGCCCGGCCCCGAATACCGCCGCAAAGATGGTTTCCCGGGCGAGCCCCGTGACGCGGCTAAAAAGGACCGCCAGACTGACGACGCCCGCCTTGCGAACGATCTGAGCGTGGGCGGCCTCCCCGTCCTGCACGGATTCCGGCTGCAAGTGAAGAAACGCCGGGTGAGTGGCCGCATCGGCCGCCAAGCACCCGGCTATCGGCTAGGGTACCACCCCGCAAGAGCCCGGCTAGAGCTGCGAGAAAACGAAGCTCCAGATATCGGCCCACTCGTCCACCACTTTCTGGAGCGGCTTGCCGCGGCCATGGCCTGCGGACTGCTCGTAGCGCAGCAGGATCGGCTCTCCGCCGGTGCTAGCCGCCTGCAGCCGGGCCGCCATCTTGCGGGCATGCATCGGATCGACCCGGGAATCCGCGGCGGCGGTGTAGATCAGGGTCGCAGGATACGGCGTGCCGGCCCGGACCCGGTGGTACGGCGAGTACGCCAGCAGCCACTGGAAGTCCTCCGCGTTGTCTGCCGAGCCGTATTCCGAGACCCACAGCTTAGCCATGCGGAACTTGTCGTACCGCAGCATGTCGAGCAGGGGCACGCCGCACACAACGGCGCGCCACAGGTCCGGCCGCTGCGTGAGCGCCGCCCCCATCAAAAGCCCGCCGTTGCTGCGCCCGTGGATAACAAGGCGGTTGGGATCCACCAGCTGCTCGTCCCTGAGATACTCTCCGGCGGCGATGAAGTCGTCGAAGACATTCTGCTTATTCCCGAGCATGCCAGCCCGATGCCATTCCTCGCCGTACTCGCTGCCCCCGCGGAGGTTGGCGATGGCCAGGAGGTGGCCCGCTTCGATCCAGGGAAAGATCCAGGTCGAGTAGCTGGGGGTCAGGGCGATGTTGAAGCCTCCGTAGCCGTACAGCAGGCCCGGCACCGAGCCGTCAGCAGGCGTGCCTCGCTGGGCAATCAAGAACATCGGCACGCGAGTGCCGTCCTTGCTGGCGTAGAACGTCTGGCGAACTTCGAAGGCATCGGCGTCGACTGGGGAGTCGGGGCGCTCCCAGACCGTCGGCTCGCCCGCTTCCTCGTCAATGCGGAAGACTGTCGGCGACTGCACGAAGGTGCTGAACTCGAAGAAGGCCTCGCTGCGCGTGGGCTTGGACGAGAAGCTCTCGACCGTGCCGAGGCCGGGAAGCCGCACTGGGCGCTCGTCCGTGCCGTCCAAAGCGTACGACGTGAGCTCCGAATGGGCGTCCACCGTGCGGCCGACGAATAGCCGCTGCCCGACGACTCGAGCGAAGTCGATCACGCCCTCGCCCTCCGGCACGACCGAGCGCCAGGAATCGCGGCCCGGCCGCCGCAGGTCCACCGCGAAGACCTGGTAGCGCGCCGCCCCGGAGTTGGTCAGCAGGTAGAGGGTGTTCCCGACGATCTCGCCAACGTAGCTCGCTTCCCCGTCCTCGGCGATCGTTCTCGTGCGGTCTGTCGCAAGGTCGCGGACATACAGATGGTTCCGGCCCCAGCCGAGAAACGTGTCCAGCAGTAGATACCGTTCGTCAGCGCTGAGCGCGGCGTCGGGAATGTGCGCTTGTTCCAGACCGTCCCCGAATACGATCGGATCCTCGGCGTAGCCGCGGCCGAGCTTGTGGAGGTAGACGCGCCGGTCGTAGAGTTCCTCGCCCGGACCTATTGTGTCGACCTCTTGCGGACGGGAATAGTAAAAGCCCGAGCCATCCCGTAGCCACTGCGGATTGGCGTAGCGAACCTTCGGAAACACATCGCCGAGGTCCGTGCCCGCCTCGATATCCCGGATGTACATCGTGCTGGTTTCGGTGCCCTCGGTCGATTTGCCATAGGCCAGCAGCGAGCCGTCTTCGGAGGGCACGTACCAGTCGATCGTCGTGGTGCCGGCGGTGCTCATGGAGTTCGGATCGAGCAGTTTCCGGTCTTCGCCGTCCAAGCCCTCCCGCATATAGACGACCGGCTGGTTCTGGCCACCCTCGCGACGGGAGTAGAAGTACCGGCCGCCGGCCTCGACCGGAGGCGAAACCGAACCGGCGGACAGGAGCTCTGTCATGCGCTTGGCAACCGCGGCGCGAGTCGGCAGGCTGTCCAAATATGCGCGGGTGTGGCCGGCCTGCGCGGAGATCCAGCCCTGCACGGCAGGGTCCTCGGCATCCTCCAACCAGCGATAGGGGTCTTGGACGGTCACGCCGTGGAGCGTCTCTTCGATCATCCTCACTTCCGTCTCCGGTGGGTCGGCCACGCGCTGGCCACCGCAGCCAGCCAAGCCCAGCAGCAAACCTGCCGTGCCCGCCGCTGCCGCAACACTTCCCCGACCAACCCCGGCTGCGGCGTTCCGAACCTTCTTGGGCATCGAACTCCTCCCTCCGAGCCTCTCCAGTTTCGCAGGTTGGAGCGGCTTCGCCGCCGGCCGCCAAGAAGGGCGCGTCCATCAGCGGAATGCTGCCGCCTCTCGGCGGATCAGGGCAATGGGCCCCCTGCCGGACGGCCCGGGCCTTCGGGCAGGCGCTTGCGCCCGCCGACCACGATGCCTGCGCCTGACCGGTCGCAGGCCCCGCTACCTCCGCGGCGCGCCGATCGGGCGTCGTGCGCCGGACCTGAGCTATTCCGGCCGCCACCGAGGTCGGGGAGCGGACCGGGAGGCCTCGCTTCTGGCAGCCGGAATGCGTTGTCCGCGCCGAGGCATCCGGGCGAGGGCCTCGGCGAGTTGGCGCCTCGCTGGTCGCGAGTCCCTGTCATCCACCGGCAGTGGCCGCTGCTCGGCTGGGTCCGCACGCACATCGAAAAGTTCGCCGCTGCCGTAAAGCTTGTACCGCTCGTCCCGCACGTAGAGCACCTCGGGGTGCGTGTACGGGGTGTCGAAGGCCGTGGCGAAGGGACGCGGAAAGTAGTAGGTGTAAAGCCACTTGCGGGGGTTGCCCGGCTTGCCTTCAAGCCGCCCCCAAAAGCTGCGGCCATCGGGCTCGGGCCGTTCTCGGACCGAGAGTCCGGCACCCTCAGCCAGAGTCGGCAAAAAGTCGGCAAAGTCGATGAGGTCGTCCAACACCCTCCCGCCGGCCACGCGCCCGGGAGCTGAGACCACCAGGGGAACGTGGGTGCCTGCGTCCGTCGGCGCACCCTTGTCGCCCCGGACCTCATCGGCTCCGAGCCTGGACGACAGTCTATGGTGCGTGCCGTTGTCGGACGTGAAAACGAAAACGGTGTCGCGAACCAAGCCGAGTTCCTCAAGCTTGTCCTGGAACCGTCCGACGATATGGTCCGTGTACGCAACCATGTCTTCGAAGTTCCGCTGCTCGTCGGTCGACTCGCGATCCTGCGAATGCGGCGTGGGCACGAACGGCGAATGCACCAGCACCATGGGGTAGTACACGAAGAAGGGGCGCGTGCGGTTGGTCTCCATGAAGCGGAGCAGGAAATCGGCGAAGATGTCCGGCCCGTAGTCGTCGGCATCCGTCCGGAGAATCTCGCCGTCGCATTCGATCGAAGGATTCCAGAACCGGTCGCGCTCGGTGTTGCCCGTGTTCCAGAGGCAATACGTATCGAAGCCGTCGCCGGCCGCTACCCCCGGCGCGTGCGCACTGCCCTGCAGTTGCCACTTGCCGGCCACCGCTGTGGCGTAGCCCGCATCGCGGAACAAGTCCGCCACCGTGGCTTGGTCGGGCAGCAGCGAGCCGAAATCGGCGTAGTTGCGGGCATTGCTCAGGCCGGTCATGAGCGCAACCCGGCTCGGCGTGCAGAGCGGCGTCGAATAGCAGTTCGTGAACCGGACGCCACCATCGGCGAGCCGATCTATCCGCGGACTGCGATACTGGCGGCTCCCGTAGGCTCCGAAACATTCGTAGCCCACATCGTCGGCCAGCAGGAAAACGACATTGGGCGGGCGCTGGGCCGCCGCGACCGAGGCAAGCCCCGCCAGGGCCAGTCCGAGTCCAAGTCTCGCGAACATCTCCAGCGAGTATAGGCGAGGCCTGCCACCGAAGCCCGGGGAGAGGCGGAACGCCCCGGCTACGGGGCCTCGCCGTCCTCGGGAAGCGGCTCCAGGTCGTCGATTTCCTCGAACGTGATCGTCGCTTCCGCAGTGAACTTGCGGTAGAGCCGGAACTCAAGCTCGTTGCGCATGAGAAGCCGGCCGCCACGAACGTAGGTCTGCGCCTTGAGCGGCAGCAGGAACTTGCTGCCGCTGATGTCGATGAAATCGTAATCCAGGCGCGACCGCGCCTCCTGCATCGGGAAGTCCCTAGGGAGCCCCTCGGCTTCCATGACAATCCGCAGGATCCGCCCGCTCCGCTTATCGATGTACACCAAACCGCTGTACCCTGCCCGGATCGTCCGGCCCGAGGAGGCGCCGGCCCCGTCGCTGGAATGCAGCGACCAACTCGACCGGCTCCGGGGGACGTTGATGGTAAAGACATACACCGGATGGCCGCGCAGGAGCGAATGCCGAGCCCAATGGAACTGCGCGTCCGTGGCCGGCGCGAACAGACTGGCGAGGATGGTGCCGAATTCTCCCGTGCTGGTCGTGCCGCCAAGCTCCGAGAAGCCCTTGGTGGTCGCCGTGTCGTTGACGGTCAGCGTTTCATAGTCTTCCTTGCCGTCGATGTAGCTCACCCGCGTTTTGATCTCGTCGTGCTTCAGCCAGTCCATCTCCAGGCCGGTCGGATCGAAATAGCGCCGCGTGACCTGAAGGCATACGTAGTTGGGCAGATCCCCGGTGTAGGCACTGGCTTGCCGCCGGGCCTCCGCAATGATCCTCTGCTGCTCCTCGAGCGGCGGGGGCGCCGGCTGGCGCGGGCCCGCCGGCTTCTCCGGCTCGGGCGCCGGCTCCGCCAAGCCGGCGCTCGAACTCTGCAGGGCCTCCAGCGCCCTCAGAGTCCGTGGCCCGATGCCCCATCCGACGAACTCCTCGATCAGGCGGTCGGTCACGGCGAACTCGGCCGTCTGGCCCTTGAGGTAGTTCGCCACATCCTTGTCCCGCAACTTTTGATCGACGGAGGACTTGATGAACTGGCGCAGCTGGGTGTACGTCAAGCCGGACTGCCCCGCCAGCACCACGGCGGCGCAGCCGACCAAGAGGAACAGCCTGCCGGCGGCGCGCATGCCGTCATTCTAGCCCGCTCCCGAGGCCTACGCCCCGCCCGCCTCCCGACGGCCGACCCGCGCTCCGCAGTTACTGATTTTGCCATAAGTCATTGCAGGGAACAACCAGAAACAGTATAGGCGCAGTCGGCTTCGCGGAAGAACCCCTGCACCTTGGTGGGGTCGGCCGCCAGGGCTTGCAGGGCCTCCTCCAAGCGCTCCCGGAGCTGGCGGACCGTCCGGACCAGCAGCTTCCCCACCCGGCGCTTGACGACCGACCAGACTTGCTCCGTAGGGTTCAATTCCGGAGAGTACGCCGGCAATAGATGAATCTCCACCGGTGCCTCGGTCCGCTCCTTCCAGGCTTGTATATGCTTGGATGTGTGGATTCTGTGGCGGTCCACGATCACGTAAATCGGTCTAGAGTCCGTCCGGTCCAGAATCTGCTGCAGGAACTTTTCAAATGTGGCTGCGGTGGCGGTTCCGGCATGGATCATGTAGTATATTTCTCCCGAGGGACTGATCGCGGACAGCATGTTCAGCCGGAATCGCTCCCCCGTTTGCTGGAGGACAGGCGTCTGGCCCCGGGGGCCCCACGTAGTGCCGCGGTGGTAGTGCGAGGTCATCCCGGCCTCGTCGGCAAAGAGCAGCAGGGCTCCCCGCTCCTGCGCGCGCTGGGCGAGGGTGGGGTAGGTTTCTTCGATCCAAGTCCGCACCGCGTCGGCGTTCTGCTGGTAGGACCGGAACTTAGGGCGCTGCGGGGTGAGGCCGAGGCGTCGCAGGACCCTGCGCACCGTCGACAGGGACAGTTTGACTTGGAACTGGTCGAGGATCCATTGCCGGACAATTTTCAGCGACCAGTAGGCGAACTCGAACTGGAGCTGGTCAGGGGATTTGTCCCGCAGAGTTTCGAGGGTTATCTGCATTTGGTCATGGGAGAGGCAGGGAGGGCGTCCCGGTCTGGGTTTATGTCCGAGAGCCTGGAAGCCACAGCAGGCATAGAGCCAAACCCAGGTGCGGATTGTGCGGATGTCGATGCCGAATTCCTGGGCCAGGTCACGGAGGGATTTGCCGTGGCGGGCTTGGATCACGACCAGCTTTCTAATGGGGGGTCGGGACCGATGGGGAATGCGGCGGAAGTCGGGAAATCTTGGAAACTTCATGAATTGATAAGAGCATGAATCATAGGGAGATTCTATGCGAAAATGTCCCAGATAAAAAACATCTATAGACCAGTTTATGTGTGTGTTGGCACGGGAGGTCTGCTGAGAGGTTGAAAACGGCCAGACCGGCAATTACTTTTGGCAAAATCAGTAAACAGAGTGTAAACAGACATGCCCGCGGGGCTAGAATGGCATGAGCAACGAGGCTGCCGAGGATGTCTTCATGCACTACGTAATCGAAGGCGACAACCTGCAGGTCGTGCGCATTCAGCTTGAGCCGGGCGACGAAGTCGTCGCCGAGGCCGGGAAGATGGTCTACAAGACCGAGCCAGTCGCTTGGTCTACGGCGATGCGCGGCAAGAGCCTCGGCGGCAAGCTGCTGGGGGGCATCAAACGCAAGCTGGCGGGGGAGTCGCTGTTCCTAACCCACTTCTCGTGCCCGTACGGTCGGGGCGAGGTCGGCTTGGCGGGCGATTTTCCCGGCCGGCTGCGACCTCTCAGCCTCTCTGCCGACGCATCGGTCCTGGTCCAGCGCGACGGCTTCGTGGCAGCCGAGGCTTCCGTGGAGCTCGGCATCGCGCTAACGCGCAAACTGGGGGCGGGATTTTTCGGCGGCGAGGGCTTCATCCTCCAGCGCCTGCGCGGTCCCGGGGTCGCCTTCATCCATGCGGGCGGCGACTTCGTGGAGTTCGATTTGGCACCGGAAGAAACACTGCACGTGGACACGGGCTGCCTGGTCTGCTTCGACGAATCGGTGCAGTACAGCATCAAGCTGGCGGGCGGGATCGCCACGTCCATCTTCGGCGGCGAGGGCCTCTTCCTCGCCACGCTGACCGGTCCGGGCAAGGTCGTGCTCCAGACGATGACACTCAGCAGGTTGAGGAGAGAACTCACGCCTCCCAAGCACGGGCTGAGCTGAGCGGAACCGGGCCCGGATACAGCAACAAAGAAAGTCCACCGCCGCTGCGTGCGCATCCGAAGGCACAGGAAGCCTTGCCTTGGGGCGCTGGCGTCTGCCCCTCCTCCGGCGCTACAGGCAGACGCCGCGCCCCGCACTCTAAACCCCGCAGCCCAACGGCAGTGGCTCCCCGATCCCGGCACAGCTCCCCACAGCCGCCAGCCGAGACCGGACGCGCGGCCGCGGCACGGCCGTCCGGCAGCGCAGCCGGACCACACGCGCACCGCTCTGCGCACGGCTGAGACTCGAGCTGCCGCAGCCCCAACCGGCAATCGCGATCCACACATGCGGCAGGGGTACGAACCCGGCGCGTGGACGCCATGGCGGATAGCGCAGGCGGTGCTCGGCCCATCCGCGGCGGCGCTGATCGTCCTGGCGCTGGCGGCTCTGGCGCGGTAGACGTGGTACACACTCTGCCTGCGGGGGGTCGGTACCGAGGCAACGTCCTTCCCGTGCGAGCGCAGTGGGCAGGGGAGTTGCACGACCGAGTTGCCCAGCCCCGCAGCGGGCGCGGTAGGGAATCCACGCCCAGGAGCCTGTTGATAAAGTCCCTGGGATACGATTTCCGTCGCGCAATCGCGTGCGAACCACCGGTTTGCGCCTGTTTCAGGGCCTGCAGGAGTCGTTTTACTGATGTTTTCATAAGTAATTGCATGAAAAGGCACCGCAAGCCATTGATTCTATTGGTGGGTTGCTTGCAATTACTTTTGGCAAAATTAGTATGGTCATTTCAGGGCCCTGCAAGGAGTTGCTGGACAGGCTTCACGGCCGCTGAGGACTTTTTCAACAGGCTCCTAGGGAACTCTGGCTTGCGGCGGCAGCTGGTATCGTTGGAGGTCAATCTGCCATGGTAGTCCGCGGCGTTGAGGTTGCGTGCGTTCTGACGGATAGAGCGAGCAGCCGCCGGCGGCTTTTACGCGCATCGGAGCGCCGCAACCAGAGAATCCCCGCTGGAGCTCCAGATTTGCCGCCGGCGGGCTTCCGGCGGCTGGCCGCGCCACAGGATGTCCGGCGGGTTGAGAGCGTGCAGCGCATTTTCGAGCGTGGTAGGCTGACGGCATGACGCGGGCATGGGCGGATCGGTGGACGGTGATCGCCGTGGGCGGTGCGCTGCTGGCTACGATCCTGTACACGCACGCGAGCACGGACGCTCGGCTGGACACCATGGCCGTGCGGCTGGACGCTGTAGTCGACAGCTTGGCAGACCTGCGCGAGCGCGTGGCGCGGATTGAGACGTGGCTGGCGGTGCAACTCCCGATGCCGCCCGCAGCGCCAGTGAAACCCGCCGATCCCGCTGCCGCCGGCAAGCCCTGATCCGCGAGCCCTACGCTGCCAGTGAGCGCCAGACTGCCCATTCCTGCGCTGAGATTGCCGCCTGTGGGCTCTCGCAGCAATCCCTAGTCCTGGCCGCGCGGTAGAGCGCCTGAGAGTGCAACCTAGCAGTCCGCAGCCCGATCCAGCCGCCTGTCGCATGCACGGCTGAGCCCAGAGCCTGTGCCGACAGTGCTCTATCGCCTCGGCTTCAAGGTAGGCTGGAATGCTGAGATTCGACCGGATCAAATCCCGCCAAGCGGCGCACTCAGGGCTGGTCATGCACCTCCTGGGGGCAATTCCAAGGTATTCTTTGGTATTCTTTTGAAATTTTTCGCTGATACTAACCTCGGTGCCCGGTAGCGCTTCATCTAGCATATCACATCCCTGAACTCACATCAATAGCCGCCGAAAATTTGACAGAATCTTACAGATTTTTGCCAAAATAAACCGAAGCTAGCAAAGCAAGGAAGGCCCCGCCCAAACTGAGCATCGCGCTTCGTGTGCTCAAGGGATCACATTATAGGCATCCCCCTTCGGATTGAGGATCACTTTGAGGGGATAGGACAGTTTCAGTTTTAATTCCTTTGGGCAGGTAACGCTGCGAGCGTCTGAGCCGCCCGAACGGGGGACAGGAGCTGCCAGCCGCCCGAAGCCCACAGGCGGCAATCTCAGCGCAGGAATGGACATCTAGGCGTCCGCCGCCTGCGGTGGGCTGAGCCGCGAATCAGGACTTGCCGGTGGCAGCGGGATCGGTGGGTTTCGCTGGCGCCGCGGGCGGCATCGGGAACTGCACCGCCAGCCGTGTCTCGATCCGCGCCACACGCTCGCGCAGGTCGGCCAAGCTGCCGACTCCAGCGTCCAGCCGTGCGTCCGTGCTTGCGTGCGTGTACAGGACCGTAGCCAGCAGCGCCCCGCCAACGGCGATCATAGTCCACCGCTCCGCCCATGCTCGCGTCTTGCCGTCAGCCTACCACGCTCAAAATCGCACTGTGAGCGTCAGAATCGCACGGATGTGCTTTATAGGCTCTCTCAGCGCCACAGCCGCCGCCAACGGCGATTCCGACGCTCTAGCGTGGATTCTGGCGTCCATCCCCGGTTTCAATCCGCACCCGCTTGCATCAGATTCAGCAGCCACCGCGTCGCCGGCTGGACGCCGGTCGAGCAAGCGCCAAGAGGGGCAGGTCTCGCCGCACCCAACCGTATTGGCCGCCCGGGAGGGAGATCTTCCAGAAACCGCGGGCTCGGCCGAGCCCGCGGGGTGCTTGATGTGCGGAAGGCGCACTGGCTGGGGCCGGTTGCGGGCGAACCTATTCCGGTTGCCACCCGCGGTGGGCGAGGTAGGAGCAGCGCTCGTAGGCTCGCCGCTGCGGGGTGGCTTGGAGTTTGCCGACACGGCTCCTCGCAGGCCGGCACCAGCTAGATCCGGCGGCTAGGCGGTGCGTCGGACGCTCTCGGGAGCCCACACTCCCCGCGGCTAGGCGAGAGACGGACCTGCAGCTAGCCCCTCGGGAGAATCCCCGCGGGCTGGTCTGCCGTAGCGGCTGACAATTGCACCGGGACGACCCGTTGCCTCGCCGGCTGCTGGCGGTCCGTCGCGGGATGGAGTACTCTGCGAACTACAGTGTCCGGGTCGAGAGGTGAACGCTGGTGGTCGAGAAGAGGTCGTTACTGATGTTTTCATAAGTAATTGCACAAAAATGCTCCGCAAGCCATTGGTTCTATTGGTGGTTTGCTTGCAATTACTTTTGGCAAAATCAGTAACCGCCTCGCGGCGAACTCGTTTCAGCTGAAAGTCTGGACGGTAATCTCGGTTTCCACTTTGGTGGCTCTAGAGACGCCGGGAGGGCCGCATGGAGATCGCTCCCGTCGCGCTGCTGCCGTTCTTCGTGTTCTGGGGGCTCGATGGCTACTTGCTGTGGAAGGAACGCCAGTTCCGTGATTTTTACGACAACTGGGCGTCAAGTGACTACGGCGACCTCTCGATGGACCCCCGTTCGCATGGGAAGTTCCGCAAGCGGTCTTGGCTGGGCGCGACCTTCTCCAGGATTTTCTATCCCGCGATGGCTGCCGTCGTCATCGTCCTCCGCATGGCCAGAGACTGAATGCGGAGGCGATCAAGCAATCCGGCTCTGGATGTCCACGCCGGTGCCACAAGCAGGACCTCGCCTCTGCCGCCGCTACGCAGGCCGCGTGACTCGAGTGACAATCCGCAGCTGGGCATGTGCTTCGCACCCTGCGACTTCTGTTCCACCGGGCAGCCGTTCCGCGCATCCGCGCCCAAGGATGGAACGCTGCGTAGGCCGTCGGAGCCTGCCTCCCGCCGCAGTCTGCTACACTACTACAAGGCCAAGCAAAGTTGGATTTGGAAGGAGACCTGAACCGAGTATGCCACTCGCAGCTCAGGCGAAGCAGAAACTAGTAGCGACCTTCGGAGCCCATCCCCAGGATGTCGGCTCTTCTCAAGTGCAGATCGCCACTCTCACCAAACGCATCGCCGAACTCACGCAACACCTGAGGACGCACAGGAAGGACTTCTCGTCCCGGCGGGGGCTGCTCAAAATGGTCAGCAGGCGCAGGAGACTGCTCCGCTACCTGCGCAGAACCAATCCCGGCGAGTATGTCCGGGTCGTGGAAGCCTTAGGCCTGCGGGGCTGATGCCCGCCCCGCAGGGGGCTGCGCCCCTGGGTCCGGCCGCCTCCTCGTGTCGGCTGCCCGCCGTCTCATACCGCTGCACGCTAGTGCGCCGGCGAGGCGCGTATCACGGGGCTTGCGCGTCCTCGGCGAGGACGCCGCCCCCCGGCAGCGGCCTGCACTCTTAGCCGATCTCCTGCATGGCCGCCGAGATCGCGCCCGGCAACTCGTCCGGGTGCCACCAAAGAAACATAGGACGAATCATGAAGCAAACAGTTGAGTTCGAATTGGACGGCAAGACCATCTCCCTCGAAACAGGCCGCTTGGCGAAGCAGGCCGGCGGCGCGGTCGTCGTCCGGTGCGGCGACACCGAGGTCTTGGTCACTGCGACAGCGGCAGCCGAGCCGCGGGAAGGGATCGACTTCTTCCCTCTGACCGTCGACTACCGGGAGTACACTTACTCCGCCGGGCGGTTTCCCGGCGGCTACATCAAGCGGGAGGGCCGCCCCAGCGAGAAGGAGGTCGTCACCTGCCGGATGATGGACCGCCCTCTGCGCCCTCTCTTCCCCGCAGGATTCCGCAACGAGACGCAGGTCATCGCGTTCGTCGTTTCGACGGACCCCACGCACGATCCAAGCGTCTACGCCATGCTGGGTGCCTCCGCCGCCGTCGCCATCTCCGACATCCCAGTCGTCCACACCACGGGCTCGGTGCGCGTCGCCCGGCTTGGCGAGGACCGCTGGATCGTGAACCCGAACCACGAGCAGGTTGAGGACGCCAGCATCCACATCACGGTCGCGGCGGCCAGGGACGGCATCGTAATGGTCGAAGCAGACGCCAACGAAGCGGGTGAAGCGGCGATGCTCGAAGCGATCCGGCGGGGCCACGAAGCCTGCAACCGAGTGATCGCCGCGATCGAGGAGCTCGTCGCCAAGGCCGGCAAGCCGAAGCGCGAATTCGCCCCGCCCGAGGTCGACCAGGCCCTGCGCGACGAGATCGAGGCAAGGTGGGGTGAACGCGCCGAAGAAGCGCTCGACACGAGCCGGTACCCGAAGCTGGAAAGCTACGCCCGGTTCCGGGCGATCAAGCAGGAGATCAAGGCGGCCTACGCCGACGAACCCGCGAAGCTGGCCCAAGCGGCGTCCTTCATGGAGCCGTGGCAGGAGCAACTCTTCCGCAAGCAAGTCTTCGAGCTCAAGCGCCGTCCGGACCACCGTGCGCCGGACGAGATCCGCGCCATCACCTGCGAAGTAGGCGAGCTGGCCCGGGCGCACGGCTCGGCCGTGTTCACGCGCGGCGAGACCCAGGCCCTGGCGTCAGTGACGCTAGGCACCAAGATCGATGGCCAGCGCCAGGAGCGCATCGAGGACCTGAACTTCGAGAAGTTCTTCATGGTCCATTACAATTTCCCGCCCTTCAGCGTTGGGGAAACAGGGTTTATGCGAGGGGCCGGGCGTCGCGAGATCGGCCACGGCTTGCTGGCAGAGCGAGCCTTGACTCCCGTGATCCCGGATCGCGAGGAGTTTCCCTACACGATCCGCATCGTCAGCGACATCCTCGAATCGAACGGCTCCAGCTCGATGGCCACGGTCTGCGGCGGCACGCTGTCCCTCATGGACGCCGGCGTGCCCATCAAAGCCCCGGTCGCAGGCATCGCGATGGGCCTTGTGACGCAGGGGGACGAGTTCGTCGTGCTGACCGACATCGCCGGTGCCGAGGACCACTACGGCGACATGGACTTCAAGGTCGCCGGCACGCGGGATGGAATCACCGCCCTGCAGATGGATATCAAGCAGCCGAAGGTGAGCCTCGACGTGCTGGAGCAGGCTCTGGCGCAAGCGCACCAGGCGAGACTCGAGATCCTCGCCACGATGCAGCAGACCCTGGATACGCCGCGCAACCAAGTCGCCGAGCATGCCCCGCGGATCATCACCATCAAGATCCCCGAGGCCAAGATCCGCGATCTCATCGGACCGGGCGGCAAGACCATCAAGGGCCTTGTCGAGGAGACCGGGGCCAAGATCGACGTCGAGGACGACGGCACGGTCAGCATCGCCTCGACCGACGGGGAGAAGGGCCGCCAAGCCCTCGAGCGCGTCAAGCAGTTGACGGCCACGGCCGAGGTCGGCAAGGACTACCTCGGAACGGTCACCAAAGTCGCCGACTTCGGGGCTTTCATCGAGATCTTTCCCGGCACCGAAGGCCTGCTGCATATCAGCGAGATCTCGGAGGAGCGCGTGCGCGAGGTGAGCGACGAGCTCAACGAAGGCGACCAAGTCATGGTGAAGTGCCTCGCGGTGGATGGCAACAAGATCCGGCTCAGCCGCCGGGCCGTCCTGATGGAGCGGCGGGGAGTTTCGTATTCCCGGGGCCGCGAACGCTCCAGTCGGGAGCGCTCGGGCCGCGAGCGTCCGCGCAGGGAGCGCTCGGGCCGCGACCGGTCCTACGGAGACCGCGAGCGCTCGGGCCGGGACCGCCCCGGACGCGATCGCTCGGAGCGTGACTCACGTTCGGGCGACCGCCCAAGCCGAGAGAGGGGACGGCGCCGTTCCCAAAGCCCGCAGCAGCATTCCGAGGACTCCTAACGGCATTCAACCGGGGGCACCTCTAGGCCTAGCGCCCGGGGGCCGCCCCCGCCCGGCTAGCCGAGGCTCCATGGCGGCGGATCTCGCGCAAGCGATTCTCCAAGACCATATCGCGGTGGAAGCCCGTGAGGCCTGCCCGGATGGCCGATGCAGCGTCCAAGGCCCGGGACGGGGCCAAGCCGACCAGCTCGCTGCCCAGCACGCGTACGCCGAGGCGCGCGGCTTCGTCCGCCACCCTGGCGTATGCCGCTTCCGGCGGCGTTTCGTCGAGCTGAGTGAGATTCATCGAGACTTGCGCGACGCCTGCCGTCTGGAGGTACATCCCCAAGGCTTTCACTCCAGGCAGCCCTCCGGCTGCCTCGCGCACAGCGCGTGCGATCCGTACGGCATTCCGCGCATCGCGGTCGGCTAGCAGGACATTGAAAGCCACCATGAAGTCCCGGACGCCGACGCAGCAAGCCCCGGCGGTGGGGTGGGGCCTCGGGCCGCCGATGTCTGGCCGCAGTTCCCCGCTCAGGGTCAAGGCGGCCAGCCGCTCAAAACCGTGTCGTCGCACAAACTCGAGCCTCTGCCGCGCCGCGGCGCGGGCCGCCGCTCCGTAGAGGTACACCGGCACTCGCAAGCGCTCCCACAACTGGTGGGCCATGGAGTGCGCCGCGGTGACGCAGGCCTCCTGCGGGGCCCCGTCCAACGGCACGAGCGGCACCACATCGATGGCCCCGATCCGGGGATGGGTGCCACGGTGCCGGGTGAGGTCGATGCGCTCCACGGCGATCTCGGCCGCGGCCTGGACGGCCCGCTCTAGATCGCTCAGCGGGCCAACGAGAGTTGCCACGGAGCGGTGGTGGTCGGCATCGCTGTGCCAGTCGAGCAGCTCCGCCCGGGCCGCCATGGCGCGGCGCAGGCGATCCTGCAGCGCGGCGTCGCGGCCTTCCGAGAAATTCGGGATGCATTCGGCCCACGCCATGCCAGCCGCCGTCGCCATTGTCCAGTGGTTGTCCGGCCCGCGGCGCCCCGTCCCGGTCAATCCTGCGGCAAGCGTCCGGGCCGCGATCGAGTCGGGTACACTCGAAGAAGATCGGCAATGTGCTCGGCCGTCCCCAAGCCGCTGGCCGCAACGACCCTCGCGGCGCTGCTGGCTTCGATGTACCTAATCTTCGTGTGGGTCCCCACCGAAGCGTCCATGGGCATCGTACAGCGCATTTTCTACATGCATGTCGCATCGGCGGCCGTCGCGTTCCTCGGCTTCATCTTGGGCGGCATCGCGGCGATCGCTTTCCTGGCTAGGCGGGATAACCGGTGGGACGACCTGTCGGTGGCGTGCAACGAGGTCGGGCTGCTGTTCGCGTGCGTCAACCTGATCACAGGCTGCCTTTGGGCGAAGCCTGTCTGGGGCGTGTATTGGGCGTGGGACGCCCGGCTGACGACCATGCTCCTCCTGGCGCTCATCTACGCGGCGTATCTCATTCTCAGGCAATCGATCACGGATCCGGGCCAGCAGGCCGTCGTGTGCGCGGTCGTCTCGATCTTCGGGATGGTGGACGTGCCGATCGTCTACATGGCGAACCGCTGGTGGCGAACCCAGCACCCGGCACCGGTCATCGGCGGCGGCGGGTCGCTGGACCCCAGAATGGGATTCGTCCTGGCATGCACCATAGTCGCTCTGGCGCTGCTGTTCTGGTGCTTGGTGCGTCAGCGACGGCGCCTCGAGAGCTTGTCCAGGAAAACCAAGGCGTTGCGACGGGAACTGCACGCCCAAGCCTAGGGAGAGGGGATTCGCAGCATCATGGAAGAGAACCTCAAGTGGGTCTGGGCGGCCTTCACCATCGCGTGGGCCTTGCATGTAGGCTACCTGGCGCTGCTCTCGGACAAGGCCCGGAAACTCCAGGGCCAGTTGGAGGACCTGCAGGCGCAACTCGCTGAGCGTGGCTCAGGCGACGCGGACTAGGCGCGCCCGCACCGCTTGGCCAACGCCGGTTCGCGGAGCCGCCTAAACCTCTTCCGGCACGATCCAGGGCTCCCGGTAGTCCCGCTTCAGCAGTGTGTCGGCCCCGGCGTTGCCCACGAAGCGTTCCCGGCCCGGATCGAACAGCAATTTGTCGCCGGTGCGGTAGGAGATATTCGCCAAGTGGCACAGCGCGGCGGATAGGTGCCCCTCCAGCACATCGCAGTTGAGGTCGCTAACGCGCCGACTGACGACGGCTTTGCGGAAGTTCTCGAAGTGGAGCGCCGTGGCGTCCTCCCCGGCGTCCCCCTCGCGCTTCGGTCCCGGCAGCCGCTTTTCCCCGAGGTAGGTCTGGTAGCCGCGGTTCGACACGGTGAGGATGCCGTCGCTCCCGAAGAAAACCACGCCAATCGTGTGCGCCCCGTTGCCGGAGTCCTCGAGCAAGCGACACTCCCCGCCCGTGATGAGCCCGCGCACCTCGAACTGCAGCAGCTTGCCCCCATAGTCGAACGCGGCATGCTGCGTGTTCGGCGTTTCCTGGTCGTCGGCGTAGGCATAGTGTCCGCCGCTCGAGTAGGCGTGCTCCGGAAGGTGGTCGAGGCCGAGCCCCCAGCGCGCCACGTCCATTTCGTGGACCCCCTGGTTCCCGATGTCGCCGTTGCCGAAGGCCCAGTGCCAGTGCCAGTTGTAGTGGAAGCGGTTTTGCTTGAACTCGTACGGCTGAGCCGGCCCGAGCCAGATATCGTAATCGACGCCCGGCGGGACGGCGCTCACCGTCGCCGACCCGATCGACTTCCGGCGCTTGAAGCAGAGGCCCTTGGCCATGTACACCTCGCCGATCACTCCTTCGCGCAGGCGCTGGATCGCCTCGATCTTGAAGGGCGTGGACCGGGACTGCTGGCCGATCTGCACGATCCGCTTGTGCTTGCGGGCGGCTTCGACCATCTTGCGGCCCTTCCCAGATGTTGTGGCTCGCCGGCTTCTCGCAGTAGACATCCTTCCCCGCCTGCACCGCCCAAACGGTGGAGAGAGCATGCCAGTGATTCGTGGTCGCGACGGTGACGACATCGATATCCTCGTTCGCCAGCATGTCGCGCAGGTCGCGGTACTCGGTCGGCTTAGCCCCCTGAAGCTGCTGCGTGTATGCGCTCGCTTTCTCGGCCTCGGCCTGATCGATGTCGACGACCGCCACCACATCCATGCCGGAACTCTCCGCAGCTGCCCGGATGTGGCTCCGGCCTCGCCCGCGGACGCCAATGACCGCAGTCTGCAGGCGGTCGTTGGCACCCTGCGCACGCAGGTACTGCGCTGCGGTGAGTGCGGCGGCTGTCGTGCCCGCGGTGCTTAGGAATCTGCGTCTCTGCATCGCTCTCCCCCTTTGCCGCTCCGATTCTACTCCATGGCCAGCACCGGGAGCGGAATCGCGCACGGTGCTCAGGCAAGCGGAACCTCGTGGTATTCCAGCGCCCATTCGCGCATGAACCGGACGCGCTCCGCCCGGATGCGGTACAGCATGAATTCGGGGTTGTCCAGCGAGCCCAGGAACCCGCGGAGCAGCGGGTTACCGTCCCAGAACCGCCGCCGGACCTCGCGATCCAGGACGAGCTCCGCAGTGCCGGAGAGGCGCACTTGGTCATGGTTCTCGGCGAGAAAGCAGAGCTCGACCGCCGGGTTCTCCCGTAGTTCGACGGTCTTGTGCGAGCTCCTCAGGGAAGCGACGAAGACGGTGAAGCCTTCGATGCCCACCGGGGAGACCGGGCGCACGCGCGGGCGGCCGCGGTCCACGCTCGCCAGCGTCGGAAACGGGGCGCGAGCCATCGTCGACCGAGCCAACTGCTGCAACTGCGCAGGGGCGACCGGTGCGGGCGGCGGGCCTCATGGTTGCAGTGTACAAGCAAGCTGCCGCTTCGGAAGCGCCCAGCCGCCGCATTACAATGGTGGCGCGGATGGGCGCGTTCGCCATCTTGGCCGCCCTAGCGACGGCCTACGGACTCTCGTCCGCCCGCGCCCAGATCAGGCTCCGCACTGTCGTCTGGGGCCTCGGCCTGCAGACGCTTCTCGCTCTGCTCGTCCTCCAGACCCCCCTCGGCCAAGTTGTTGCCACGCTCGGGAAGGGATTTAACGAGTTCGTCTGGCTCGCTGAGGAAGGCAGCGGTTTCGTCTTCGGCAACCTAGGCCGGTCGGCCAACGGCGTGATCATCGCCTTCCAGGTCCTGCCCCTAATCATCCTTTTCTCGGCTCTGTCGGCGATCTTCTACCACGTGGGCATCATGCAGCGGATCGTGGGTGCGCTGGCATTCGTGATGCAGCGAGGCATGCGCGCCAGCGGCGCCGAAGCGCTGACCATCGCGGCCAACCTGTTCATCGGCCAAGCCGAGGCGCCTCTCGCAATCCGGCCTTACCTCGACAAGCTTACCCGCTCCGAATTGATGACGGTAATGACCGGAGGAATGGCGACAGTCTCAGGAGCAATGCTGCTCGCCTACGTGCAGGTCGGTGGGGCGCGGCCCGAGCACCTGTTCACCGCCGTGATGATGACGGCCCCGGCCTGTCTGATGACGGCCAAGATCATCGAGCCCGAGACCGGCAGGCCGGAGACGCTCGGTCAGATTCCGGAGCAGTCGGTGGGCGCGGACCACAACGTGATCGACGCTGCGAGCCGCGGCACCTCCGAGGGCCTCTCCATCGCCTTGCAGGTGGGCGCGATGCTGATCACGTTCGTGGGCCTCATCGGCATCGTCAACGGCATCCTGCACGCCATCCAGGTCAGCCTGGGGGTATCTTGGATCCCCGGCAACCTGCAGAGCATCCTCGGGCCGCTCTTTGCCCCGGTCGCTTGGCTGCTCGGCGTAGCGTGGGTTGACGCGGCGACAGTAGGCAATCTGCTCGGCACGCGGATGGTCCTCAACGAATTCATCAGCTACGCCGAGCTTGCCAGCCTGAAGGACACACTCCGGCCACACTCCTATCTCATCGCTAGCTACGCCCTGTGCGGCTTTGCCAACATCGGCTCGGTAGGCATCCTCATCGGGGCCCTGGGAGCCCTCCTGCCCGGCCGGCGCGCCGAGCTGGCCGCCCTCGGGCTCCGCGCCATGGTTGCGGCTACACTGTCGAACTTCATGACCGCAGCCATCGCCGGCCTCATCGCGTTCACGCCACTCCTGGAGTTCTGAGCCGACCATGCCTCTCGCCCTGCAGCCGATCCTCGAATTCGTCGCCAGCTTCCTCATCGGATCGGTGCCCTTCTCCGTGCTGGCGATGTGGGGCTCCGGCACCGACATCCGCTCCATCGGGTCGGGCAACCCGGGCTTCAACAACGTCCTGCGCTTCAGCAAACCCCGAGCGCTCGTCGCGTTGCTCGGGGATGCCGGCAAGGGCTTCCTCCCGGTATGGCTTTTCCACGAGCCCGGCGAGTTCATCAACCTAGGCTGGCTACTGGCCCTCTGCGCGGTGTTCGGGCATTGCTACTCCCCCTGGCTCCGCTTCCGGGGCGGCAAGGGCATCGCGACGTCCGCAGGGGCCATGGTGCCCCTCTATCCGGGTCTGGCCGCTGTCAGCCTAGTATTCTTCGTCATCATCCGCCTGCTGGGGAGCCACTTTCGGGTCCACGAGCGCGGTGCCTGGGCCTCGCTGCTGACGTGGGTCTTCTTCACCGCGGCAGCGCATGTGCATCTGGGCATGCCCCACACGAGGTACGCCGTCCTCATGACGGTGTTCCTGATCTGGCGGCACAAATCGAATGTCCGCCGGATGCTGCGCCGCTGACCGGGCACCAAGCGGCCCGGCTGAAAGCTTCCTGGTATCCTGTCCCATGGATGGCACGGACGCGCAGGCATTGGCTCATGAAGTCCGAGCCCGGGGCGTATTCCTGGGACGACTTGGTGCGCGACGGACAGACGTACTGGGACGGAGTCCGCAACTACGAGTCCCGCAACAACATGCGCGCCATGGCCGTAGGCGACATTGTGCTGTACTACCACTCGGGCAAGGGCCCGGCGGTGGTCGGCATCGCTGAGGTGGTCCGAGAGCACTACCAGGATCCGACCACCGAGGACATCCGGTGGAGCGTCGTCGACATCAAGCCGATTCGGCCCCTGCACCGGCCCGTCACGCTTGCAGAAATCAAGCGCGACCCCAAGCTGAGCGAAATGCAGCTCGTCCGCCGCAGCCGCCTCTCGGTCACGCCGGTCGCCGCGGGTGAGTTTCTGGCGGTGCTCGAATTGAGCGAGACGGACCCGCCCTAGACGGTTCCGCCTCCGACGCTCGGGCTAGAGCAACGATCCCGTGCAGGCCACGCCGGCCTCCCGTGCATGCAGAGCTAGCCGCAAACGGTGATGGCTTCCGCTTGAGGCACGAGCTGCAATCTTGGACTTCGATCGGAGCTGCAAGACGAGGGCCCCGACGCCAACCACACGGCCAATGAGGTCGCCCGGATGCCATGCGGGCGAGCCGCCCCTGCACTATAGGGTCGCGAATCCCCAATCCTGCAGCAACCCTGAGCCAACTCCCGGGGACAGCCGCCTCGCTTGGAGCCTCGGATGGATTTCTCGCCCACTTCACCCACAAGCGGTCGGTGAAATTCCGCCTCGGCCATCCGCAGCACCGGTCGGAGTGCTTTTATAGGCAATGCGGACTCCAGCACCTACCCGCTTCGCAGCCCAGATCCGGCCCCCACCGCGCTACTCCGCCTGACTTCCTAAAAGCAAAAAGCGTTCGTCGGCTATGCGCTGGAGCGAGTGTTCAACCCCCGACGACCGCTCCGGCATCGACGAAATCCGTCCGGCCTATTTGTGGGAACTTGTCGCCAAGGTGCGGCTGCCCGGCATCGACGCCAAGTTCCACGTCATGGGCCCCAGCTCCGTCATCGACGACCGGATCAGAAGTTACTGATTTTGCCAAAAGTAATTGCAGGTCTGGCCGTTCTCAACCGCTCAGCAGCTCCCCCGCGCCAACACACACATAAACTGGTCTACAGATGTTTTTTATCTGAGACATTTCCGCATGGGACCTGCCTGTGATTCCTGCTATCATCAATTCATGAAATTTCCAGCCTTTCCCGACTTCCTCCGCATTCCCCATCGGTCCCGACCTCCCATTAGAAAGTTGGTCGTGATCCAAGCCTGCCACGGAAAATCTCTCCGTGCTCTGGCCAAGGAATTCGGCATCGACATCCGCACAATCCGCACCTGGCTTCGGCTCTATGCCTGCTGTGGATTCCAGGCTCTCGGACATAAACCCAAGCCGGGACGCCCTCCCTGCCTCTCCCACGACCAAATGCAGATGATCCTCGCAACTCTGCGGGACAAATCTCCCGATCAGCTCCAGTTCGAGTTCGCCTACTAGTCGCTGAAAATTGTCCGGCCATGGATCCTCGACCAGTTCCAAGTCAAACTGTCCCTGGCGACGGTGCGCAGGGTCCTGCGGCGCCTAGGCCTCACTCCGCAGCGCCCTAAGTTCCGACCCTAGCAGCAGAACGCCGCCGCGGTGCGGACTGGGCTCGCAGCAACCTACCCCGCCCTCGCCCGGCATGCGCAGGAGCAGGGAGCGCTGCTGCTCTTTGCCGACGAGGCCGGCAGGACCTCGCACTCCCACCAGGGCACTCCGTAGGGTCCCCGGGGCCAGACGCCTGTCCTCCAGCAAACGGGGAGCGGTTCCGGCTGAACAGGCTGTCCGCGATCAGCCCCTCGGGGGAAATTTACTACATGATCCATTCCGGAACCGCCACCGCAGCCACGTTTGAACAGTTCCTGCAGCAGATTCCGGACCAGGCGGATGCTAGACCGATTCACGTGATAGTGGACCGCCGCAGAATCCACACATCCAAGTATATACAAGCCTGGAAAGAGCGGACCGAGGCACCGGTGGAGATTCATCTATTGCCGGCGTACTCTCCGGAATTGAACCCTACGGAGCAAGTCCGGTCGGTCGTCAAGCGCCGGGTGGGGAAGCTGCTGGTCCGGACGGTCTGCCAGCTCCGGGAGCGCTTGGAGGAGGCCCTGCAAGCCCTGGAGGCCGACCCCACCAAGGTGCAAGGGTTCTTCCGCGAGGCCGACTGCGCCTATACTGTTTCTGGTCGCATTCTGCAATGACTTATGGCAAAGTCAGTAGGTGGCAGGAGCCAGCAGACCCAATGTCCGACATTGGGCTGGCGAGGGGCTCCGCCCCCTCGCCCCCCGCACGGAGATACGGCGTGTCGCCGCGCCGGTTCGGACCCGCCGTCGATGCGACCGTCGCCGGGCCGCTCGGTCGACAGACTGACGAGCGCCGGGCGGTCCCCGGCGTCCGGCAGCGCACGGTCGACCGCGGCCGTCCTGCTCCGCAGGTCCTCCGCTCCGGCCTTCGGTGACTGCCACGACCGACCGTGCGGATTCGCTCTTGCGGGCCAGCCGGAAGGCTGACCCTCCTTCTCGACACGAACGAACTGCGCCGCTCCGCTGTCGCGGCGCACCGGACACCGAGACCGTGCGTTCGTGTGTGGCAGTGTCGAGGTCTGGCATCGTCGGACAATTGCCCGTTGCGGAGCGTGCGCGGAGCCGGCGTCCAGGCCGAAGCCGCCCGTGGCGGGGCGGCGCGGCAGCGACGCAGCCTTGACGCCGGTAAGCATGTGCGGAAGATGCGTTGTCCGACGATGGCGTCTGTGACGGCCGCGCCCCGCGTTCACGTCGCGTGGATGCGGGAGGTGTTGGCGGAGCGGCGGATCCGAAAGGAGGCCGCCAACGGCGGACTCTCACCCTTCCAAGAGGGAAGAATCCAGCCGGGAGCGACCCGCACGGTGGGTGTGACTGCGGAACACCCATTGAGCCGGGAAACCGAAGGTTTCGTGGGGGTCGCTCCCGGCACTACACGCGGCGCAATCGGGGCGTTCAACGCTCGGGCGGCGTGGGCCGAGGTCGGCGCGTCGGGGCCGGATCTCCAGGTTCCGCCCCACAACCGCGGCGGCGGCACTCGTCGTCATCGTCGTAGCCGTCATCGCCGAACGGATTGATCACGAACACCTCCAGGGGCCCGTCATCCTCCGGTTGTCGGAGCCCGAGGACATCGCCGGGTCGCTCCCCGTCGTCGCGCTTCAACGCTCGCAGTCGACTGGACAGCCATCGGAGGCCAGCGAACACGACCGCTACGGTCGGAACGACCGTCGCGACGACCTCAAGCCACCGGTCCCATGTCATGCGCTGCCAGCCGCCCTCTGGCCGAGGCCGACTCATCCGCTGACCCGTAACCGCCTCGATCTCGCGCGAGTCCGCCTCAGCCTCGACGCCGAATATAATCGACCCAGAGGGTGCTGAGATTGACTGAGAGCGAATCGTTCTGGACATGGGTTTGTGCTCGGCGGGCTCACGACAATCCGCACGGCGACTTCATCCGTGACACCCGCTGCATCGTTGACGCTGGCGTCGACCTCGGCACGCGGATCATTGGCGCGTGCTGGGAGGCCCGTAAGGAACACGATCGCCTTCGTCGGCAGTACGACTGCTCCGCGCGCACGGCCCGGTGTGCGTTTTGCGGTGAGTGGGCGGCCGGTACGCGCAACGGTGTAGGCGTCTGTTCGCGGCAAAGATGCATCGAGCAGTTCCACCGAAAGGGAGGGTAGCGGCGATGAACGTTCTGTTGCGCGTCGCGTGGGGTGCGCTGGCTGCCTGGGCCGTGGCGGTAGGGGCCATGACGATCGTGGGTCTAGGTGCATCGAACAGCGCACCTCAAGAGACGGCGGTCGGGGCGATCGGCTGTGCATTGGTGGTCGTGCCGTACGTTCTGCTTCGGGCAGTCGACAAGGCGGCTGGACGGTAACGCTTGCGCCCCGTGCATCGGGCGAACGCGCGAACGGCGGTCGCGTTGGAGGTAGGAACCCATGGATCTCAGGTTCAAGCCGAAGGTCGAAGAGCACGACTACCAGTTCAAGAAGGCCGACACGGTCCAATCGAAGGTCGAGACGAGGTGGGGGGCATTCGTTCGGATCGTCGGAGCCGGCCTCATGGCGTGGTTGGCCGGCATGCTCTTTTCTGCTCTTGGGAATGTCGGTGTTCCCGAACGATCCAATGGCGTCGGCTGTTGTCCCTGTCTCGTTCTTCGGGACGCCGGTCCTCTGGTTCACCTTGGCGCGACGAGGGCATAAAGCACGGACTTCGGCTCGGCGGCAGGCCGAGGCTACTATTGCTGCCGCAGCAGCACAACAGCAGCGGGACGAGCAAGCTGCTGCTGCCGAACGAGAAGCCGACCGGGCAGTTCTGGCTCGCCTCCAGGCCATTCAACGCACGGATCGGCAAGCAAAATTGCGCGCGGAACTGGAGGCAACGGGTCTACCCGAAGCAGATGTCGAGCGCATCTGTAAGATCCAGGCACGTCGCGATGCCACGGTAGCGGCCGGCGCACAGGACCGCCAGACAGCGGGTAGAGCCGGCGGCGGGGCCGGCCGCAACATGTTGGGACATCTGGCTGGCGGTGCCGCTGCCGGGGTGGCCGCAGGAACGGCGGCAGCGGTGGTCAGTGACCTGATGACGGACGACGAGGGTGTGGCGGCCAGCGTCATTGAGGTGAACGAGGCACTGGCGGATGCCGCCGATGGTGTCACAGAGGCGGCGACCGAGGCGTCAGGCAGCGTCGAGGAGGTACTGAGCGACCTATTGAATAGTTGAACGTCTCGACCCGCAACCCGGAGCGCCCGGCTGCTAGGGCACGGGACTTCGGTGTTACTGATTTTGCCAAAAGTAATTGGAGGACTACCACCGGGGCACTCCGTGGGGTCCCCGGGACCAGACGCCTGTCCTCCAGCAAACGGGGGAGCGGTTCCGGCTGAACAGGCTGTCCGCGATCAGTCCCTCGGGGGAAATTTACTACATGATCCATTCCGGAACCGCCACCGCAGACACATTGGAAAAGTTCCTGCAGCAGATTCTAGACCAGACGGAGGCTAGGCCGATTCACGTGATAGTGGACCGCCACAGAATCCACACATCCAAGCCTATACAAGCCTGGGAGGAGCGGACCGAGGCACCGGTGGAGATTCATCTGTTGCCGGCGTACTCTCCGGAATGGAACCCTACGGAGCCAGTCCGGTCGGTCGTCAAGCGCCGGGCGGGGAAGCTGCTGGTCCGGACGGTCCGCCAGCTCCGGGAGGAGGCCCTGCAAGCCCTGGAGGCCGACCACACCAAGGTGCAGGGGTTCTTTCGCGAGACCGACTGCGCCTATACTGTTTCTGGTTGTTCCTTGCAATGACTTATGGCAAAATCAGTACGACAGGACCGACAGGTCAGCGGGGGCCGAAGACCGCGCCAACTCTGCCCACGCCAAGCCCCAAGGTTGTTAGGATATACTGCTTGGAATCCTGCCGTCGGCGCACGCGGTGTGGCAGCGAGCCGCCGCAGCTGGCAGCAGGATGAGGTCAGCATGGAGAGCAACAACAACTTCACACGACGCACTCTACTGTCGGGCGCCGCATCGGCCTCCCTCGGGTTCACCATCGTGCCAGCCTCGGTGCTGGCGACGCCCGCGCCGAGCGACCGCCTGAACTTTGGCCACATCGGCCTAGGCGGGCGAGGTCGGCGCTTTCTGCGCCCGCTGGCGCACCTCGACCAGAAGGTCGTGCCCTGGGAGAACCTCGGAGGTGCGGGCGACCGCTACATGCGCCCCGCCCTCTCCACGGCCCTCTGCGATGTTGACTCCGGCCGCCTCGATATGTCGGCCACCATGGTCGGAGGCAAACCCCGACTGTACAAGGACTTCCGACGGCTCCTGGAACTCAAGGACATCGACGCCGTCTACATCGCCTCTCCGGACCACTGGCATGCCCTCATGACGATCATGGCCTGCCAAGCAGGCAAAGACGTCTATGTGGAAAAGCCGGCCGCCAAGACCGTCGAGGAGGGCCGCGCCATGGTCACGGCGGCGGAGCGCTACGGCCGCGTGGTGCAGGTCGGCTCCCAGGGGCGGTCCCAGGAAGCCGCCTACCACGCCAAAAAGTACATCAACAACGGTCAGCTCGGCACCGTGCGGAAGGTGGCTTGCTGGCACTACGAGAACCCTCGCGGAGACTGGACCCCTGACAGCCAGCCTCCTGACAGCCTCGACTACGATGCGTGGCTTGGCCCGGCACGGCGCATCCCCTACAACGAGACGCGGACCCACGGCCGCTTCCGCTGGATGCTGGATTTTGGCGGAGGCCAGATCCGGGATCGCGGGGCCCACGTCATGAGCGTGGCCCAGTGGATCATGAACGCTGACAGAACTGGACCCGTTAGCGTCGAAGCCACCGGGACGCCCCACTACGGTGGCATCTACGACTCACCGCAGCACATGACCGTGACCTACGAGTACAAAGATCCGGATTGGACCCTGATCTGGGCCCAGCCCGGTGTTCCGTCGGAAGAGCTCGAGGCCCGCTACGGCGCCGTGTACTGGGGCGACTCCGACCGGCTCACCGTCACCTACGGCGACCGCAATACCACGGACACCGAAGACAAGGCCAAAGACTACGAGATCCCGTACGGAGGGGTCGAAGCCTTCAAGAGCCCGGGCCACGGCGAAAACTTTGAGGACTGCATCCGGACGCGAGAAAAGCCGGTGATGGACATCGAGTCGGCGCACCGCGTTTCGATCCTCTGCATCCTGGGCAACCTGTCCTACCAGCTGGACCGGAAGCTTGAGTGGGACTCCGTGAACGAAATCGTTCGCAACGACCAGGAGGCGAATCGCCTGTTGAGCCGACCTGGTCGGGGTCCCTGGCACCTTTAGCGGCAGATCGAGACTCCACGGTAGCAATGAGCGGAAGGGAACCTACGATGACGAATCCAGAGCACGGATCGACCAAGAGCTCGGCGCACCGAAGCGCAGCGGCTCTGGCAGCTTCTATCGCGGTCGCCGCAACGGCCGCAGCCGCCGAAGCCGAGGACCAGTTCCTCGCCGGTATCCAGAGCGATGACGAGGAAGCCAACTACGCCGCATGGTCCATGGCCGACCAGGTGGACCCGAGCGTCATCCCAGCCCTGGCGAAGCTCCTAGCCGCGAAGCAGCCGAACGTACGCAAGGCTGCCGAGGAAGCTCTGAAGAAGATCGTGCATTCGGTCGGCAAGACGATCGATCCAAGTTCCCTCAGCGCCAACGCAGGGCGGCCCGACAACCCAGGCCAGATGGACCGCCGCCAGCAGGTCGTGACGCACCTGCTGGCGCTGCTGGAAGGTAAGCGGGCGGAAATCGAAATGGTCACTGCGCTGCGGCACCTCTCGCTGATCGCCACGAGCGACGACGTAGAGCAGATTGCGGCCCTCATCCACAACGCCCAACTTCGGGAGGAGGTGGTGTTTTGCCTGGAGCGCATTCCGGGCAAAACCTCCGAAGAAGCCCTCCTGAACGCCCTCCCGTTTGCCGCGGACGAGTTCAGGCCCCGCATTTTGGCGGCGCTCGGCCACCGCCGCGCCGACGAGGCCGCGGCGGCCTGCGTTGAGTCGATGGGCTCGCCGGACTCCGTGGTCGCGATGGCGGGCATGAAGGCCTGGGCCCGGATCGGCGTTGCAGCCGGCCCGGAGGTAGAGTTTCCTGCGCTCGATTCGCTGGACGGATGGCAGAAGATCGAGTTCACCGACAGCCTGCTGCGCTATGCGGACGCTCAGGTCGAGAAGGGCAACAGCGGGGAGGCCAGCAAAGTTTACCGCGAGATGCTGGAGCGGGAAGAGGAGCACCTGCAGTGCGCCGCGATCATTGGGTTGGCCAGCATCGGCACGGCCGAGGCGGCGGCAGCGATCTTCCCGAAGCTCCAGCACGAGAACAACACGGTGAGGATCACAGCCCGCCAAGCCTGGGACCGCCTAGCAGGCGAGAGCACTTCCGCATAGCAAAGGATTCGCTGTGGGGACGGTCGGCCGGGTTGCTTGAAACACACGGCGCGTCCCCGGCCTCGGCCAAGCGCATCCGGAGGGAGGTCCTGGTCTAGGGTGCGCCTATCCTGCGAGCCTCCGCAACGGCGGCATCCGCGGGAGGCCGGGCGAACCGCATGCCGCTCCGCTTGCTGGCGGAGTTCCTGGGGCAGCCTAGGTCGCTCCTCGATATCGTGCGGGGCTCTGCCAAGCGGAGGAAGACGCTGCGCCTCCTGCCCAGTCCGCGTTGAGGGTCGCCCTGCCCGGCAGCTCCGGCAGGCACTTGAAGCCACCGCCGAGGCACTCGGAAGCGACGGGGTTCGCCAAGCGGAAGAGCTTCAGAACCAAGCGAGGGATCATAGCCATCCGCTCCGGCCCCGACGGGAACCTCCGCTCGCGGCGCTCGCCGGAACTTTCGACCACAGAGCTGCTACTACGTACCGTCCTCAGCCGAGGGCGTGCGGATTTCCGGCCACTATGCGGCTGTAGCGCGGATCAACAGCAGCGCGTCACCAGCCGGGGCCGGCTTTGGCTTGCCAAGATGCCCGTAGACCTGCGGTTGGCATCTGGACCGGACCAGGAGAGGTTGGTTGCGGGGGAGGGATTTGAACCCTCGACCTTTGGGTTATGAGCCCAACGAGCTACCAGACTGCTCCACCCCGCAGCTTTAGAATAGCACACGTCGAGGGAGGTGTCAAGCCTGGAGCCGAGACCGCACGGTTGGTTTTTTCATGTCAGGAGCCTGTTATGGCGGCACCTGCAGGTCCGCCGGCCCCAGCGCGGCTGCGGCTGTTCCGCCGCCCCCTCTTTCCGCTCCCGTTCGTGCGCATCCCGCCGCAGCGGGTCCAGCAGCAGCGTCTTGGCCTGCCCCGCCTAGTCCGTGTAGCACCCGTTGGAGCGCCCGGAGCCCCGGCTGCACCCATATCCAGCCCGTGCGCCACCTGCTCCACCGTGCCTCGGCAACGGCTCGGGCCCCCGAATGTCTCGGCCAGCTCCCAAGCGGGCCCCACTCCGCCTACCAGTCCGCGCTCAGCCGGCGCAGGTGGGCCCCCAGCCCGGACGAGCCCAGCTTCGCGCCCCCCGCACCCGCCTCCAGCACCAGGAACCGGGTGTTGTTTGCCACCAAGTACAGCCGCCGGAACGGCAGCTCCTGGGGTCAGCTCAGCCACCTTTCGCGCGGCCGGCACGGGATCCCGCCCGTCTGCCAGCCCACCAAGGCCGGCCATCTCCCGCGCCACTCTGCCGCGTAGCGCAGGCCGCGCTCTGCGAACTGCCGAAAGCCGCGATCGTGCCGCTCGTCCAGCAGACGGTCCCCCTCCGGCCGCACTAAGCGCACTAAGCGCACTTGCACCTCGCGCACCTAGGAGTCCGTTGATAAATGCCGCTGTCCGAGTCACCGCCGAGACGCGGCGGAACGCAGCGAAGGCTTCTGCGGGCTAGGCTCCGAGCGCGAACGCGGGCCACCGGGCGGCCCAAACGCTCGAGAACCCGCTCAGAAGCCGTTCCAGGGCCTTCCCGAGGCCTTCTCCGGGGCAAATTAGCGCCGCAACGGCCGGGGAGCCGCCGCCTTGCAGGCTCCGGGGCGTACCGATCCCCGTCAGCGACCGCATCAGGACGCCCAAGTTGTACCCGCAGGCGTGGATGAGCAGTCGCTTCAGGATGTTGTTGTGGCCCCGCAGGTGGACCCGCCGCAGCCCGCCGGTCGCGTACCTGGGGGGGGCCATCGACCGTGCGACCTGCTCGCAGCGCTGCCGCTCCAGCTGGCGCCCCCGCTCGCCGGCGACCCGCTCCCGGTGCGCCTCCCCCGCCGCGCGCTCGGCTTCCTGCCCCGGCTCCCCCTGGCGGGGCTTCCGCTGCGGCTCCGGAAGCACCGGCTCCTGCCCGGACTCCTCCAGCGCCAGCACCGTCGCGCCGCTGGGGCACCCCTGATCCGCCACCACCGTCTGCGGCTTCCCGCCCTGCGCCTCTTCCACCGCCGCCAGCGGCGGCCCGAGCGTCGCCGTGTCGCCTAGGTCCGCGGCCTGCACGGTCAGCCCCACCAGCGCACCGCTGTCCAGGTCCACCGCGGGCTCGGCCTTGGGGGCCCTGTCCGGCGCGCCGTCCTGCCTGCGGGCCACCCGGGCGTCCGGATCCACCGGGTGCTCCCCCTCCTGGTTCGCCAGCGACTTGTCCTTGCGCCGGCGGTCGCACTCGAGCAGCTCTTCCTTCGTCGGCGTCTCGAGGCCCGCGGATTCCGCCAAGCGCTCGAGGAACTCTCCGGAGCCCTCCTGGGTGCTCCGCCGCTACAGCGTGCTCAGCGCTGCGTGGGCTTCCAGCGGGGTGGCGTCCACCCCCACCGTCTCGCCCTTCGCCAGCCCGGCGGCCCGCAGCCTCTCCAGCACCCAGGCGCAGACCTGCTGGTGCGTCTCGAGGTCGAGGCGCTGGCGTGTGCGGCAGAGCGTGGAGTGGTCCGGCGTCGACTCGTGGAGTCCGTAGCCGAGGAACTCGCGGATCGAGAGCGTGTCGCTGGCCTGCAGGGCGATGGCGCACTCGGAACCCAGGCCCAGCAGGTAGCCGCGCAGGAGCCTGCGGAAGTAGACGCCCGGCGGCAGCGAGGGGCGGCCCAGCTTGGCGGCGTAGAAGGGCTGGCAGAGCCGCTCCAGGCACTCGTCGAAGCCGGCCAGCTCGAGCACCTCGTGGAGCTTCTCGCAGCACGGGACGGTCGGGGCCTGGGGGCGTGCGTCCGCAGGGAGGCAGACCAACCCCTGGATCCGTTGGCGAGCGCCCAGCGACATCTGAACAAGGATCCCCCGGAATGCTCTCGCACCGCAAGCCCCCCGCGTAGCGCCGCTCAGCCGGACTTTAGCAACGGGCTCCTAGGGGACCGCCGCCCCGGGCGGGCGGGGCCGCCCTGCCGGTGCCCTCTCTGCTCCTGACCAGCAATCGATGCAAAAAGCCTGCCCCTGCGCCTCACTCCTGCACTGCCCGTCCCCTAGGAGCCTGTTGATAAAGTCGCTGGGGTACGATCTCCTTTGCGAAATCGCGTCCGAAGCACCGTTTTGCGACTGTTCAGGGCCTTCAGGAGTCGTTTTACGGTCATTTCAGTGCCGCTTCACGGTCGCTGAGGACTTTTTCAGCAGGCTCCTAGGCTCAAAAGAATCAGCCGTGGCCGAGACCGCCAGTTCTTCTTGGCGCTGTGGCCTCGTAGCAAACCGCGCCTAGTCGGCAGGATCGGTAGCGCTCACTCGGCCGTGCGCCATTCGGCAGGAGCACTCCAGCCCTGGGGCGCGGGAGCCGTCATGGGCGGAACGCCCCCCGGCCCGCGCAAAGCGCGGAACCGTCGCAGCTCGCCCAGCATGGTGCGCACCCTTTCCTGCTCGCGATGGGCGAGGTCCACCTGTTCCAAGGGGTCGCTGCGCAAGTTGAAGAGTTCCACCGAGGGCGCGTTCCCGTCCCTGCGGGACCCGGGCGGCGGACCCTCTGGACCCCAGCCCAGAATCGGCGGCCCGCGCCGCACGATCTTCCATGCGCCCTCGATCAGGGCCAATTCCTCGGCTTGGTAGCGCTCGAAGTATGAGAAGAATCGCCTAGGTTCGGGATCAGCCGCCCGACCAGCGATCACATCGAACATGTCCCTGCCGTCCAGCGGTTCCCCTGGCCCGCCCGCGGCGCCCAGCCCGGCCACGCGGCGCAGTGTCGGCCAGACGTCGAGGTAGCTCACGAGGGAAGTCACCTTGCGCCCCCGGCCGGCTAGGCCCGCCGGCCAGCGGAGCGCCGCGGCGACCCGTGTCCCGCCTTCGTACACAGTTCCCTTCCCGGCCCGCAGCGGGGCGTTGTCGCCCGCCTGCGCCCCGCCGTTGTCGCTTGCAAACCACACCAAAGTCTCGCGGTCGATTCCGTTGCGCTGCAGGGCCTCCAGGATGTCACCAATCGCCGCATCCATCGCCGCGACCATCGCCATGTAGGTCCGTCGGCGCTCGTCGGCGACCCCGGAGAACGGCGCCAGCCAATGGTCCGGTACCTGGAACGGGCTGTGCGGCGCATTGAAGGGAACGTACAGGAAGAACGGCCCGTCCTCGGCGTGGCGGTTGACGAAGCGCACCGCCTCGGCGGCGATGAGCTCCGTCGCGTAGCCTTTGTCGTAGTTCGGCTCGAAGCCCCTGTGCCAGTCCAACTGCCCCTCGCGCACGTGCGAGTAGTAGTCGACATAGCCGTTGTAGTGTCCGACAAACGACGTGAAGCCCTGGTTCAGCGGATGGAACCTTCGGGCATAGTGGCCGATGTGCCACTTGCCGGCCATGCCCCGATGGCGGTATCCGGCGCGCCCGAGCATCTCGGCCAGCGTCTCCTCCTCGGCGGGCAGGCCGATTTCCAGGAAGGGGCGGCACACTGCCCGCTGCATGCCGAAGCGGATCGGGTAACGCCCCGTCAGCAGCCCGGCGCGCGTCGGCGAGCAGACTGGGCAGGCATAGAAGCGGTCCAATTCGACGCCGTCGTGCGCGATGCGGTCTATATTGGGCGTCGGTATCGCGCCGCCGTGGAAGCTGACATCGTTCCAGCCGAGATCGTCGGCGATGATCAGGACGATGTTCGGCCCGGCGGCAGCTGGGACGACCGAGCCCCACAGCAAGCAGAGACCTAGCCGGCAGATCCTCACGGGGCGCCCCCGCAGCCGGGCTCCGGCCGCACCTTGCAGGCCAGCCGCTCCCTGGCGAACCGCACGATCTCGGGAGAGCTGTACGCAGGGGGCTGGACGGCGAACAGAGGCTTGCGCGCCAGGATCGAAGCGTCGAAGCCGCTCCACTCCGGCAGGCTCCGGACAGAGCGCGGCAGCACGACCGCATCGGCGCGGTCTGCCAAGCGGCAGGCACTGGGTTTGCAGTCGTCCACATCGAATTGCAGCACGGTCAGGAAAAGGTCCGGAGGCCACAGCTCCACGATGCTGTTCGATTCGAACAGCACGTTGGGACAGCCCTCCAAGCGCTGCCGGATCGCCGGCAGCGCCATCGGGAGCTGCCCTTCGGCAACGCGCACCCACAGGACTTCCGCTGCCCCCGCCCGCAGCATTCTGGCTGTGTCCGTGAGCGGGTCCAGCCCCGCTTCCCGCACGATGTCGTAGGGGCACAGGGGATCCTCCACAGCGCAGGCGCAGGGAGCACCGCTGCGGGTGCAGATGCCGTGCCCGAATTGCGTCAGCTTGACCGCTGTCCACTCGAGGTCGGGCGTGGCCTCAATCAAAGCGACCGCCAGCGAGGTCTTCCCGATGTTGCGGCTGTTGCCGCCAATGGCCACGGTCTTCATGACCGCTCCAAGGCTGCGACCCGAGCGCGGAGGCGCCGAAGCTCCGTGATCAGTTCGGGCAGCCGGTTCACCCGGGCTTGACGAGCCAGCTGGTCGCGCAGCGAGCGGGCTGGCGTGCCCCAGTAGGCCCCTCCGGGCGCTAGCTCCTTGCCGGGAAGCAGACCGCCCTGGCCGCCCAGTTTGGCCCTGGCCCCCACCTGGGCGCGGTCGCCGATACCGACCTGGCCGCCCAACACCGCGTAGTCGCCGACCCGGACGCCGCCAGACAGACCGACTTGGGCGGCCATCACGACATGCCGGCCTATCTGGCAGTTGTGCCCGATATGGACCAAATTGTCCAGCTTGGTCCCCCGTCCGATCCGCGTGGCATCCAGGGCTCCCCGGTCGACGCACGAGTTCGCTCCGATCTCCACATCGTCGCCGATCTCCACCCCGCCCAGCTGGGGGAACCGCTCGTAGTGGTCGGCCTCGAAGACCAAGCCGAAGCCGTCCGATCCGACTACGGCACCACTGTGCAGGACTACGCGCTTGCCGAGCCGCGCATTGCCGTGGACACGCGCTCCGGCGTGGAGGACGCAACCGGCTCCGACCACGGCGCCGGCACCCACGTAGGCGTGGGGACCCACCGACACTCCTTCGCCGATCCGGGCCCCCGCCGCTATCACCGCGAACGGCCCCACGGACACGTCGCGGCCTACCTGAGCTTGGGCCGCAATCTGGGCCGTGGCGTGGATGCCCAGAACCGGACGGGCTTGGGGCGCGAGCGCCCGCAGGGCCCGGGCAAAGGCGGCTCGAGGATGCGGCACGCGGATGATAGTGCGGCCGTCGGAGACCGTATCTTGATCGACCACCACGCAGCCCGCGTTCGTTGCGGGGAAGTCGCGCTGGCCTGGACGACGCTCCCAGAACGCCAGGTGGCACCCGCGCGCACGCTCCAGGGTCTGCCCGCCTATGAGATCCCGATCCCCGTCCCCAAGTAGCTCCCCAGCCAGCAATGCCGCGATCTCGCTGGTCTTCATGAAACGTGTTTCGGCACGGGCCAGTCGCACCCCCAAGCGAGCCGACGAGCCTAGGCACTATCCTACTAAGATGCGTGCCTTCCCGCTCCGCCTCAGCGGCTTGCTGCTCCTGGCCGGAACCATGGCGGCCCCCCCTCGGCCTAGCCTGGAGCGAGGTGGGGCATCGCGTTGTCGCCAAGGCCGCGCAGGAGATTCTGAGCGAGAACGCGAAGAGGCGCCTCGGCTACCTGCTTGGCTCGGATGCGCAACTCGCTGAAATCGCCTACTGGGCGGACGAGATCATCGCGGAACGACCCGAGACCGACGCTTGGCACTCGATCCATGTGCCGCCGGGGGCCAAGCGGGTCATCCTCGAGCGCGACTGCCCCCTCGGGGACTGCCTCACCGCCAAAATCCGCGAATGCATCGGAATCATCCGCCTCTCAGTGCGCTCGAAGAGCGAAATCATCGACGCCTTCAAGCTGCTCGTCAACCTCGCTGCCGACCTGCACCAACCGCTGCGGAACGGATACCCGCCCGCCCACGGCAAGGAGGTGCGGCTAGTCGTCCTGGATGGGCGCGAGATGCAGCTATTCGAGGCCTGGGACAGCGAGTTGCTCGGCGCACTGGGCAGCGAAGACGAAGTTCTCGACCTCGTCCGGGAGAAGATCGTCGAAGCCGACCGCAGGGTTTGGACCAAGGGGAACCCGCGGACCTGGACTTGGGAATCTCACCGCGTAGCTGTGGACCAAGTGTATCCCATGATCCGCGGAAGCAGGACGGAGTTCGGGGAGCCGGCGCTGCAGAACGCTTCCACGATCCTCGTCGACCAGTTGGCCAAGGCCGCCGTGCGGCTGTCGCACATGCTCGACCTCGCCTGGCCCTAGGCCGGTGCAAGCCTTCGCCTCCCGTTGCCGAGGTCTTGCTCTTGACCGGCATTCCCCACATTCCTTGAGGCCGCCCCGATGAGCGCATCGAAGAAGCCTATCCAGACGGCCGAGCAAGCAGTCGGCCTGATCGCCGACGGCGCCTCGGTAGCCATCGGCGGCTCCGGAGCCGGACATGCCATCCCGGACGCACTCCTGCGGGCGCTAGGCATCCGGCACGGCCGCACGGGCTCGCCGACAGGCCTGACCTTGATCCATCCGTTCGGAGTCGGGGACCAGCAGACGAAGGGCCTGCAGCAGGCAGCCTATCCCGCAATGTACAGGCGAGTTATTGGCGGCCACTGGTCGATGGCCCCCGCGATGGCGCGTCTGGCAGCCGAAAACCGGTTCGCGGCCTATTGCCTTCCGGCAGGCGTCATCGTGCAGCTGTTCCACTGCGCCGCCGCCGGCAGCCCGGGCTGGTTCTCGCATGCGGGCCTGGAGACCTTCGTGGATCCTCGGCAGGAAGGGGGCAAGCTGAACGCCAAGGCGACGGAGGAACTAGTCGAGTTCATCGAACTGGATGGGCGGCCGTGGCTCTTCTACAAGACGCTCCCGATCGATGTCGCCCTGATCCGAGCCTGGGAAGCCGACGCGCACGGAAACCTCTCCATGCGCCGCGAAGCGGGCTTCTGGCACAACTGCGCCCTGGCCCAGGCCGCGAAGGCGTCCCGCGGGCTCACCATCGCCTCCGTCCGCAAGACAGTCGCGGCCGGAGCGCTGGATCCACGCTCGGTGCAGGTTCCAGGCTGCTTTGTGGACATCCTGGTTGTCGACCCGGAGCAAGGCCAAACCTACCAAACCGACTACGAACCGGCGTACTGCGGGGACCGCCGGATGCCCGCGAGCGACTTCCCCGCCCTGCCCTTCGGTCCGCGCAAGGTGATCGCCCGCCGCGCAGCCCTGGAACTGACCCCGGACGCCGTGATCAACGTAGGCTTCGGCATCCCCGACGGGGTCGTCGCCGTCGCTAGGGAGCAAGGCTTTTCGAACCGCATTGTGACGACCATCGAGCACGGCCAGTTCGGCGGCGTGCCGGCGGGCGGACTGGACTTTGGAGCGGTCTACAACCCCGCAGCGATCGTCGAGACAGGCCATATGTTCGACTTCTATCACGGCCGCGGCGTCGATCAGACCTTTCTGGGCTTTTTGGAGATCGACCGCCACGGAAACGTCAATGTGAGCAAACTGGGCTCGCGCATCATTGGCGTAGGAGGCTTCATCGACATTGTGCAGAAGGCGGACAAAGCGGTGTTCTGCGGCTCTCTCGCAATCCGCGCGAAAACCGAGATCGCCAACGGCAAGCTGCGCTACCTGGAGCCCGGTCGGCCCAAGCTTGTCAGCGATGTCAAGCAAGTCACGTTCAGCGCGAACTACGCCCGCCAACAGGGGCAGGAGGTGCTCTATGTCACGGAGGCCGCCGTCTTCCGGCTGGGCGCGCAGGGCTTGGTGCTCGAGGAGATTGCGCCGGGCGTTGACCTGGAAGCGGACCTGATGCCCCAGATGGGTTTCCGGCCGCCGGTGAGCGCCAGCCTGAGGAGGATGCCGGAGGCGCTTTTCTCGCAGGGCAGGCTGCCGGACCGGCTGTTCCCGAGCTTCTGCTCCAACCAGCACTAGCCCGTCCCCCGCCCCTTCCGCGATTCGTCGGCAACGCGGAGCTGGCGAGTCGGTGCGCACCCCAGCGGTCCGGCGGGAAGCCGCGCAGCAAGCCTCTTGGCGGCGGGTTCTGCGACGGGCCTACCCGCAGGCGAGAACTCGACGGCGGGGTCAGGCTAGCGCAGCTACCCCGGGCAGGATCCGGCCCCCCAGGAATTCCAGCGAAGCGCCACCGCCGGTCGAGATGTGCGTGATCCGTTCGCCGACCCCCGCCACGCGAATGGCTCGCTCGGAGTCGCCGCCCCCAACGATGCTGACGGCCTCCCCCGAGGCCCGCTCCACCGCCTGGGCGACTGCGACGGTGCCCTCCGCGAACGGCGCGAACTCGAAAACACCCATGGGACCGTTCCAGACGATCAACTTCGCCTCGGCGATAGCCGCCTCGTAAAGCGCTGCCGTCTCCGGTCCGATGTCGAGCCCCATCCAGCCGTCCGGCACTGCCCGCGACACGACGCGCCGTGCGGCGTCCTCCCGGAAGGCGTCCGCGACCACATGGTCGACCGGGAGAGCCAACCGCTCGCCCGCCTGCGCCAGCAACTCGCGGGCCAAGTCCAACTTCTCCGTTTCGACCATCGAATTCCCGACCCCGAGGCCCTGCGCCTTGAGGAAGGTGTAGGCCATCGCGCCTCCGACCAGCACGGTATCGGCAGCCTTGAGGAGTTGGCGCAGCACATCGATCTTGCCCGAGATCTTCGCTCCCCCGATGATCGCGACATAGGGGTGCCGCGGCGCCGAGACGGCCATGGACAGGTACTCGAGCTCCTTCTCCATGAGCAGCCCGGCAGCCCGCTGCGGCATGAGTTCGGCAACTCCGACGGTGGAAGCGTGAGCGCGGTGCGCCGCTCCGAATGCGTCGTTCACGTAGATGTCGGCCAGCCTAGCGAGTTGGCGGGCGAACACCGGGTCGTTGGCTTCCTCCTCGGCGTGAAAACGTAGGTTCTCCAGCAGCAGCACTGCTCCTGGGACCATCGCCCCGGCCATCGCCTCGGCTTCCGGCCCGACGCACTCCGGGGCGCAAGCTACGGGTCGGCCGAGCAACTCGCTCAGCCGCTCCGCGACGGGGGCCAAGCTCATCCGGGGATGGGGCCGACCCTTGGGGCGGCCCAAGTGGGAAGCCAGCACTACCGCCGCCCCGCGCTCCAGGATGGCCCGCACAGTGGGCAGCGCCCGGCGGATCCGGGTATCGCTGGTGATCCTCCTGCCGGTCTCCTTGTCGAGCGGGACATTGAAGTCGACGCGCAGCAGCACGCGCCTGCCGCGCAGATCAAGTTGGTCCAGGGTGCGGAAACGCATACTCGCTTGGGACTTGCCGTTCGTCGGGGCCTGACGCTTGGCAGACCGCCAGCCTCACCGCCTACGCAGCGAGCCTCGCCGCAAGGTCCACCACCCGGTTCGAATAGCCCCATTCGTTGTCATACCAAGCGAGAACCTTCACGAGGCTGTCCCCGACCACCCGGGTCATGGAGCCGTCGACGATGGAGGAGTGCGGATCCCGCATGAAGTCACTCGAAACCAGAGGCTCCTCCGTGTAGCCTAGGATCCCCTCGAGGTCTCCCTCCGCCGCGTCCCGCAGAGCGGCATTGACTTCCTGCGCTGTGGCGTCCGTGCCGAGCTCCGCAACTAGGTCTACGAGCGAGACGTTCGGCGTGGGGACCCGGATCGCCAAACCGTCGCACTTGCCCCGCAGAGCTGGCATCACCAACCCGATGGCCGCCGCCGCTCCGGTCTTGGTCGGGATCATGTTGAGCGCCGCCGCGCGCGCGCGCGGCGCAGGTCGGAATGCGGCAGGTCCAGAGTCCGCTGGTCATTCGTGTAGCTATGCACGGTCGTCATGATGGCTTTGGCGATCCCGAACTGGTCGTGGAGGACCTTGGCGACGGGGGCGAGGCAGTTCGTGGTGCAGGATGCATTCGAAATCACGGTGTGCGAGGGCATCGAGCTGGTGTCGTCGTTGACCCCTAGCACGACCGTGATGTCCTCGCCCTTGGCGGGCGCGGAGATGACGACCCGCTTGACGCTGCCGCGCAGATGCTTCGCGGCGAGCTCGCGCTTCGTGAAGAATCCGGTTGACTCGACCACGATCTCGGCCCCCACGGAATCCCAGGGGATTTGGCCTGGGGTCGCGCTCGGAGAACACGCGGAACTCGTCTCCGTCGACACGCAAGCCACCCTCGGTCGCCACCACTTCTGCGTCGAGGTTGCCCAGCACCGAGTCGTGCTTGAGCAGATGCGCGAGCGTCGCCGTGTTCGTGATGTCGTTGATGGCCACGATGTCGATATCGGGCCTGTCCATCTGCGCGCGGAATATATTCCGCCCGATGCGGCCGAAGCCGTTGATCGCGAGTTTCACCGCCATGGTGTCTTGGGTCTCCTGTCGTTGAAGGGGTGGGGGCCGCCGCTGGGCCCGCCTGCCCCGGGAAGGCCTCCCGGTTGGAAAAGCCGGGCCGCTGCGGGCTGAGCGGAGCCGCGCAAGCGCGCTATGCACTACGGTCGGCACCATCGTCCTGGAGTTTCCGCCGGGGCGCGGCTGCTGTCTTGATCATACCCAACCCGGCTCGCCGCCTGCCGTCCGGCGCGGGGCCGCTCCGCCAGCGCTGCACGGCCAGTTCGCCCGCCGCGGGGCTCGGCGGCCCTCCGTGCGGTAAAAGGAGGGTATGCCCGATTACCCCAAGGCGGTCCTGGAACGGGCCGCTCGCGTCCGGCTACTGCTCATGGACTGCGACGGAGTCCTTACGGACGGCACGGTGTGTACTTCCTGCCCGGCCCCGACGGCACCGTCGTGGAAACCAAAGCCTTCGACTGCCAGGACGGCATTCGCCTTGCAGTGGATCCGGAGGGCGGGACTCGACACGGGCATCATCACGGGCCGCGGCGGGCTCGCGGTGCAGGAGAGAGGGCGCGGTCGGCGGACATGCGCTATCTCGTGGAAGGACGGACCGACAAGCTAGCCTCCTTCGAGGAAGATCCTGGACGACGCAGGGCTGCCGGCGGATCGGGTCGCGTACGCTGGCGACGACCTGACCGACCTGCCTCTGCTCAGGCGTGCGGGCCTCGCGGTCGGACCCGCGAACGCACGCCCCGAGGTGCTCGAGGCGATCCACTTGGCAGACTCCGTCCCGAGGGGGGCCACGGGGCTGTCCGAGACGTGATCGAGCTGATCTTGAGGGCCCGCGGGCAGTGGGAGCGGATTGCTGCCCGATACGCCGTCTGACCGGGGCCTCGCGAAGGCCATCCCCGCGGATCCGTGCGCAGCCGGCGTGCTCTTGCACCTGCCGGGGCGGAATCTGGCAAACTTGAAGGTTCAGGGCTGTCCCTCCCCCGCAACGCTGCGGGCGGTCGCGAGCGCAATGCAAGTCGCAATTCTCAAGGAATCCAAGGTAAGCGAGCACCGGGTGGCGCTAGTGCCGAAGGATGTGCCCGGGCTCAGGAAACTTGGAGCCGAGGTCCTGGTGGAGGTCGGCGCCGGGGAGGCAGCCTTCTGCGCCGACCGGAATTACGCGCAGGCCGGAGCCGCGGTGGTGGACCGCGAGCGCGCGCTGGCCGAGGCCGACCTCCTCTTGACGGTGCGGGGGGTTTCCCTCGACGACGCCGGCACGCTCCGCTCCGGAGCCACCGTCCGCCGGCTTTCTGGCCCCGCTGGACGACCCCCGCAGGCATCCGCGCGCTGGCCGCCCGCGCGGCGTGGCCCTGCTCGCCGTGGAAATGGTCCCGCGCATAACCCGTGCGCAAAGCATGGATGCGCTCAGTTCGATGGCCATGATCGGCGGCTACAAGGCCGTCCTGCTGGCCGCGCTGCACGCCCCGCGCCTGTTTCCTTTGATGATGACCGCGGCAGGCACGCTGACCCCGGCTAGGGTCTTTGTCATAGGAGCCGGCGTGGCCGGCCTGCAGGCGATCGCGACAGCGCGGCGGCTCGGCGCCCAGGTCGAGGGCTACGACATCCGCCCGGAGGTCAAGGAGCAGGTGGAGAGCCTCGGGGCCGCTTTCGTCGAACTCGACATCGGCATGGAGCGGGGCCAGCGGCAGCGGCGGGTACGCAGCCGAGCAATCCCAGGAATTCTACCGCCGCCAGCAGGAGGCCCTCGGGCGGCATCTTTCCGGAGTGGACGTGATCATTACGACCGCAGCCGTCCCGGGCCGGCGAGGCCCCCACGCTGCTGCCCACCGCCATCACGGACCGCCTGCGGCCCGGAACGGTCGTCGTCGACCTCGCCGCCGAGCGCGGCGGAAACTGCGCCCTGACCGTGCCCGGCCAAGTGACCCGCCACAACGGAGTGATCGTTGACGGCCCGATCAACCTGCCCGCCAGCGTGCCGTTTCACGCGAGTCAGATGTACTCCAAGAACATGCTCAGCCTCGCCAAGCTGCTGCTGTCCGGCGGACGGGGGTCACCTTGGACCTCGAGGACGAGATCGTGCGTGGCGCACTTGTGGCGCACGGCGGAGCGGTCGTCCACCCCCGCCGTCCTCGAGGCCCTGGCCCCGCAAGCCGCCTAGGAGGCACCCGAGCCATGGAAGCATTTCTCATTTCCATCACCGTGTTCGTGCTCGCCGTGTTCGTCGGGTTCGAGATCATCACCAAGATCCCGTCCACGCTGCACACGCCCCTGATGTCCGGCTCGAACGCCATCTCCGGGATCACCATCGTGGGCGCCCTGGTGGCAGCTGGGGCGGGCTCGAACCAGGTCGCGCAGTACCTGGGCTTCGGCGCCGTCGTCCTGGCCACGGTCAATGTCGTGGGCGGCTTTCTGATCACCAACCGCATGCTGGGCATGTTCCGGCGGAAGCAGTAGGACGGCGACATGGGCGCGAATCTCATCAACGCGGCCTACTTGGCGGCCGCGATCCTCTTCATCCTGGGCCTCAAGGGCCTGACGTCACCGCGCACGGCGGTGCGGGGCAATTTCCTGGGTGCGCTGGGCATGCTGTTGGCGGTCGCCGCCACGCTCGGCGACCGCCAGATCGTGAGCTTCGAGACCATCGCGCTCGGCGTCGGCGTGGGCACGCTGATCGGAGCCGTTTTGGGCGGTTCGGGTCCAGATGACCGCGATGCCCCAGTTGGTTGCAGCCTTCAACGGGTTCGGCGGCGGGGCATCCGCTCTCGTGGCCGCGGCGACGGCCCTGATGCCGGGCGCAGCCGCAGGCGTGCCGGAGATCCAGATGCTTGTGTCCAGCACGCTCTCGGCTTTCATCGGGGCCGCCACCCTCAGCGGCAGTCTCGTAGCTTGGGCCAAGCTCCAAGGCGTGCTCCGGGCGCAGCCGCAGGGCTGGGCTATCCAAACCTTGAGCGGCGGCTCCGCCCTGGCAGGCATCGCCCTGGGGGCTCTCTACGCCGTGGACGCCGAGGCCATGTGGGCGTTTGGGGGCTTGTGCGCGGCGGCACTGCTGTACGGCGTGTTCCTGACAGTCGGAGTTGGCGGCGCCGATATGCTCGGTCGTCATCGCTCTGCTGAACTCCTGCTCGGGCCTCGCGGCGGCGGCGACCGGATTCGTGCTCGGCAACAACGTGCTGATCATCGCCGGATCTTTGGTCGGCGCCTCCGGGTTCATCCTCACGCAGATCATGTGCAAGGCGATGAACCGTTCTCTGTGGGACGTGCTGCGCGGGGACCTCGGCGCAGCCGCAGCGGCCGACGGCGGAGCCCAGGACATCTACACGGGCCGCACCAAGAGCACGAGCCCTGAGGAAGCCGCGCTGCTGTTCGAGGCGGCGCGGATTGTTACGGTTGTTCCGGGATACGGGATGGCGGTCGCGCAAGCCCAGCACGCGGTGCGCGACTTCGCCGCGCTCCTCGAGGCGCGCGGCGCGGAGGTGCGCTACGCCATCCACCCGGTGGCTGGGCGCATGCCGGGGCACATGAACGTCCTGCTGGCCGAGGCGGACGTCGCTTACGACCGGCTCTACGACATGGACACCGCCAATCCGCTGTTCGCCGAAACGGACGTAGCGATCATCCTCGGAGCCAACGACGTAGTTAACCCGGCGGCCCGCGACGAGCCGGGGAGCCCTATCCACGGCATGCCAATCCTCGACGTGGACAAGTCGCAGGTTGTGCTGGTGGTGAAGCGTAGCCTCGCCCCGGGCTTCGCCGGCATACCGAATAAACTCTTCATCCACAACAACACTCTGATTCTGTTCTCCGACGCGAAGAAGGCCATGCAGGATCTGAGCCGGGAGATCCGCGACTTGTAGCTGGAGCCCGTCGCGGCGCCGGGCAGCGGCCGAGCGTCGCGGACTCGAGTCGATCTCGGCCGCGCAGCCGGCCTGGAGGCGAAGGCGGCCTTCCCGGGCGCGCGCCCGGTTCCGCGGATTCAGTCGATGAGGAAAAGATGCTCCTGGGGGCGATGCAGGAGTTCGGCTCCGGTCGCGGTGATCACGACATCCTCCTCAAGCCCGATGTGGATCTCCCCATCCGGCCCGTGGGGGGCGTACACGATCGGCTCCACGGCGAAGGTCTGCCCTTCCTCCATCTTGAGGAAGACGGTCGTCCCGTATCGCTCCGGCCAGTCGGGCCCCCAGCAACGGGCCCACATCATGCACGGCGAAGCCGATGGCATGCCCTGTCCCGTGAGGAGGGCCGTCAAAAACCGGCGTCGGTGAGTATCTTGCGGGCGATCGCGTCGACCTCGGTCCCGGTCACCCCGGGCCGCATCGCCGCGATCTGGCGGTCGGCGGCCCGCCGAGCAGTACCCCACATCCGCTGGATCTGCTCTGGCGCGGCGCGCTCTCCCGGCTTGAGCACGTAGGCCGTCCGCTGCAGATCGGTGGAGTAGCCGCGGTGCGTGATCCCGAAGTCGATGCGCACCAAGTCCCCGCGCTGAATGACCCGGTCGCTGGGCTCGGCGTGCCCGCGCGATGGCCCGGCGACAACGCTGATGAACGGGACCGTGGCGTCGATGGCGACCGCCCGGTCGATGAGGAAGTCGCCCACATCCCTTTCGGTGGTTGCGCCCGGATCGATGGCGAGCGAGGACAGGGCTTCCCGGAGCATGGCGTCGGTGTAGTGCGCCGCATCGCGCAGGCGCTCCACCTCCTCGGGCAGCCTTCGGCCGCGGAACGAGGCCACGAGCGGCTCCGAGGGAAACGAATCGCCCGGCGATCTCTTCCCCGAGCGTTTCCACCAAGTACGCGCGCATGCCGCTCGTGAGACCGTCGGCGATGGGCATGTCGCGCGATGTGTTGACCGCGATGCGCCGCGGGTCTAGTTTCGCCACGGCGCGCCGGAGATGCGGTCCGATGCCCTCGCTCTTGTAGCTGACAACCTCGTCGTAGATGCCGCTTTCCTCGAGCGGCGTGACGTCGTAGCTCGCCGCGATGGCCAGCTTGCGGATGCTCCCGCCCCCGCGGGAGAACAGCAGGGCCATGCGGGCCACAGCGCTGCCCCCGCCCAGGTCCGCCGCCAAGGGGTCCTTGGATTCCTCCCTGGTGAACACCAGCCAGAGGTCGATCCGGTGGGCGGCCAGGGCCTGCGGCAGCAATCGTTCGACGCGCTCGCGCAGAATGGCTCGGTCCGCCCCCCAGCCGGGGAAGGCGCAGAGCGCGAGAAGCAGGGGAAGCAGCCGGGGCGCGGGAGTCGCGCCCGATCCAAAGCCATCCCGAGCGAACCGGGATGCGCCGCAGATAGCCTTCCGCACCACTGCGATACGCTAGCACTGTGCCCTCGCTCATCGCAAGGGACCGCACCTGCATCTGGCACCCCTTCACGCAGATGCAGACGGCCCCAGCGCCGCTGCCGGTCGTGCGCGGCGAGGGGGCCGTTCCTGGTCACAGAGGATGGGAGGCGCATCCTGGACGGCATTTCCTCCTGGTGGGTCAATGTCCACGGCCATGCCAACCCCAGGGTCAACCGCGCCCTCCAGGCGCAAGCGGAGCGCCTCGAGCACGTCATGTTCGCCGGCTGCACCCACCCGCCCGCAGTCGAACTCGCCGAGCGCCTCTGCGCCCTGCTGCCGGCGCGGCTAAGCCGGGTTTTCTTCTCCGACAACGGGTCGACCGCCGTCGAGGTTGCCCTGAAGATGGCCTACCAGTACTGGACGAATCGGGGCGAGACGCAGCGCCGGACGTTCCTGGCCCTGGAGCACGCCTACCACGGCGACACCGTGGGAGCGATGTCCGCCAGCCACAGATCGCTCTTCACCTCCAGCTACGCGCCACTCCTGTTCCGGGTGGAGCGGATCGCGGTTCCGCCGGACTACCTAGCGTCGCTGGACGCCTCCCGGGACGGTTGCGGCAGCGAGCCCCTGCAAGCCATAGAGGAACTCCTGGAACGGCGAGGCAGCGAACTCGCTGCGGTCATTGCGGAGCCGATGCTGCAGGCCGCCGGCGGCATGTTCGTGTGGAAGCCAGCCTTCCTGCGCCGCCTGCGGGAGCTGTGCGACGCGCATGGGCTGCTGCTGATCGCCGACGAGGTGATGACGGGCTTCGGCCGCACCGGCCGGATGTTCGCCTGCGAGCACGGGCCTGTCGCACCGGACCTCATCTGCCTTTCGAAGGGCCTGACGGCGGGCTACTTGCCCATGGCGGTCACCGTGGCCTCCGCCGAGGTGTACGAGGCGTTCTTGAGCGACGACCGGCGCAAGACGTTCTTTCACGGCCACTCGTTCACCGCTAACCCGCTGGGCTGCGCCGTCGCCCTAGCCGGGCTGGACATCTTCGCCGACGAGGGCGTGCTCGAGCGGATCGGGCGGCTCGCGGACCAGATGCAGGCCCGGCTACGGCGATTTGTCGGCCGCCGCTATGTGCGGGACGTGCGCCAGATCGGAGGCGTTGGCATCCTCGAGCTGGAAGTCGGCCAGGGAGGCTATCTGGCCGGGATCGGGCCTCGCTTGGCCCGTGCGTTCTTGGAGCGGAATCTGCTGCTCCGCCCGAACGGCAACATCGTTTACTTCATGCCCCCCTATGTCGTCACCGACGACCAGGTGGATTGGGTTTTCGACCAGATCGAGCAGGTGGTGGAGAGCGTGATCGGGGGCTGAGACGCACCAGCGCGGAGACGCCGAGGCGCCGCAGCCATGGCCAGGATTTGATGACGGCCTTGGCCTGGGCTCCTGACGCCAGCATCCCTGATTCCCGGTTAAGGATTCCGGTTACCAGCTGGAACGTGTTTGTGTTGCAATGATTCAGACGGTCATCTGGGGTGGCCGCATATTGCACCTCGAGGGGGCCTCTCGATTTTTCTGGAGGCCCCCTTGCCCCTGTCACCCGACAGTGGTCCCACCCTGGCTTACGGCGTCTGCGACGACCACTGGACGGGCTTGGCCGGGCTCGGTGTGGTGGCCCGGCTGGCTCGGTTCCTCGGGCTGCCCGCGAAGCTGGCCGCGTCGGTCCGCCTCCCGCGCCGCCGGCGCGGCTGCAGCGACATGCAGATGCTGCTGGCGCTAATCTACTCAGCCTACGCCGGCGTGGGGCACCTCCACGCGGTCGACGCCTTGGGGGCCGATGACGTCGTGCGCCAAGCGTGCGGGCTGCGGGCCGTGCCCGCCAGCCGGTGGCTCGGCGCAGACCTGCAGCGGATGCACGAGACGGCGCTGGAGGGGCTGCGGCAATGCGCACGGCTGGTCAGCCGGCACCTGGTGCCGCTGGGGGCGGAGGCGTGCGAGCAGCGGTGGGGCTACGTGCCGGTGTTCGTGGACGGCACGGAGATCAAGGTGGAGGGCAAGCTGTTCGAGAACGCCGAGCGCGGCTACCACGGCGAGAAGCAGTACTGACTGCAGTCGGTGTGCGTGGGGCGGCGTGGGTCAGCGCCCGGCTGAACGCGGGCGGCCCGGACGTGAGGGGGGGGGGCGGGAGCAGCTGGACCGGGATGCGGCACCCTTGCTGACAGGGCAGCAGCCGGTGTGGCTGCGGGCCGCCAGCGTGTACTCCTGCAAGGCGCTGGTGAGCTCCTGCCGGCAGCGGGGTTGGGATGCTTCCGGGAGCGTGACCGATCCGCGCAAGAAGGCCCCGATTCTGCGCCTGGCGGCCGCGATGGGGTTGCGGGAGGACGCGTGGGAGCCTCTGAACGCAGCAGGCAAGGAGCGGGCGCTCGCGGTGGCATACCGGCCGGCCCGGGGGCCGGAGGAGCCGGTGTACGTGGTGATCTGGCGCGATTGGGACGGGGAGCAGCGGTTGCTGGAGCCGGTGTGCACGGTGATTCCGGTGAGCCACGACCGGCTGCCGGTGGCGGAGCTGGTGCGGCGGCACCGCGGCCAGCAGGGGCAGGAGCCTGCGGTCCAGGGGCCGTTGACGGACTTGGGCCTGCAGCATCCGCCGTGCCGCTCGCACGCGGCGAATCAGGGTTTCTACCTAGGCGGGCAGATTGCGCAACTGCGGCTGCGGCCGCTGTGCAGCAGGAGCAACCTGCGGCTGGACTGGCTGCTGCACGCGGCGAGCCGGAGGGAGCCGGGCTAGGGCGGCGCGGCCTGAGCCGCGCCGGGCATAGCGGCAGGGGACCGACGCGGAGCCCGCGGGGGGCTCGGTGCGCCCGGAGCCGGGGGCGCAGCGGCTGCGGGGCGGGCGCAGGCCGGCGCGGGGCACCTGCGGGAGTGCCCAAATCGCTCGGCGACGGGCTGAGGGGCCCGCGCCGGTCCCGCATTGCTCTCCGCTCAAGCCATACAGCCCCGCAACACACATCTCGGGAAATTATCCAGGAATCTAGACTGCCACTACGGCACACTTACTGATGTTTTCATAAGTAATTGCACGAAAAGGCACCGCAAGCCATTGATTCTATTGATGGGTTGTTTGCAATTACTTTTGGCGAAATTAGTAAAGTGTGTAGAAGTGTCAGCGTTTCCTTACAGCCGATTCACTCTCCGGCGTGGGATGAGACACTCCACCCGCTGGCCCGGTTCGCCGGCGGATTGCTCGCAGGTTACGGTTTGATGTACATCACGGTCTCCCGATCCATAGTCGGCTTCCTGCAAGACCTGCCGATGATCGGAGCGCTTGGCCATGCCGGTGCCGCCTCGTCGTCCATGCCGAGGGAGGAAACCACAGCGTCCTTTACCGTGCGCAGCCCCGGTGCTGGCGGTCCCTGCTCCGCCGGACGCTGCGGCGCACCCACCGCATCCTCGCCCTGAGCGAGCGGCTTCGAAGCATGTTCGACTTCGATCCGACGCTCGACGTGCGTATCGCGGTTGTAGCGAACGGTCTGCCGTTCGTCCTCCACGCCCCGCCGCGCGGTCGGCGGCTGCGTCCGGACCGACCGGTTCGACTCCTGTTCCTGCCCAGCCTGATCCAGACTGAGGGCTGCGCCGGCATGCTGAAGACGGCGGCGATACCGCGGGAGACGAAGCCGGTTCGTCTTCACGGGCCGCTTCCCGACCTCCGCCACCGACCCCGTGCCGATGTCCAGGGAGGAGGAGGGAACGGGATTCCACGAGCACATCGCTGCCCACGGCCTCGAGAATGCCATGCGCTAGGCCGAACCGGTCGGCGGTGGCGCGAAACGGTGTCCGGCTCGAAACCAGCGACTTGTTCCTCTTGCTGGCCCGCTACCCCACCGCGGGGCAACCCGTGTCGAGCATCGAAGCCCTAACCCACGGGCTCGTGGTGATCGCCACGCACTACCGGGCCATTCCCGACCTAGGAGCCCGTTGAAAAAGTCCGGCCGGCGTACTCAACTGGCGTCGGATGGTGCAGCAGCGCACTCCAAGCACCGCTACTGGCCGGTTGCGCGATCCTGGGGGTCTGTTCTGCCACCGTTGCGGGCCCGTTGGAACTCTGCGCACCCAAGTTCCACGGAACCCAAGGCTTTTTCAACGGGCTCCTAGCCCCCGACGGCGTGACCGGCAGGCTGGTCGGGTACGCACGGCCGGACCGGATGGCGACCGTCATATGGCAAATCGCCGCCGAACCCGAGCGATACGAGAAAATGAGCCGAGCGGCGGTGGCGGTTTACGAAGAACGTTGCATGACCCAACGACACTTGGATGCCATCATTCCGCTGCTGGAAGGCTCGTGGCCGTTCTGAGCAGACGACCCGGCTGTGGCCCTCGCCGCCATGCCGCCGCCGCGACATTGAGGATGGCCTGCGTCGCCGTCCAGCGGTTGGCGGTGACGTGACGGCGGCCTGCGGACTCGTCATGTTCCTCTTCTCCGCAAGCCGCCGCTCAGCCGTCGACTCAGTTCGGCAAAACGCAGTGATCCTTGAACAGGCCCACCACAATGCGGCCTTCGCCGGGTCCGGCTAAGCCCGCCGGTGGCGGCTCGTAGAGAAAATGAATCCGGTCCACATTCGGCCGCAGTTTGACGTGCCACCAGAACACTTTGTCGATGCCGCGATGCCGCCGGGTGCGGTCCAGTTTTGACTCGCGATACCGCTTGGTAGCGCCATTCTCATCAGAGGTTTCCGTCCCGACCTTGGCCGACAAGGCGCTCGCCAGTTGACGCGGGTCGCCGGCCTGCAACTCCTCGAAGCACGCCGCACCGTGATCGCTGAGGCCGCCCAGGCAGCGGAGCAGTTCGCCTCGGACTTCCCTGTACGGACGGCTCAAGTCCCGGAGCCCGCCCCAGACGTCATCCGCCCAGCCGAGCGCCGGAAAGGCGGATTGCGCGAGGCGCGCAAACTTCGCCTCATCGGCGTTCTCCAGCGTGATGACTGATCGAAAGAAGTCGACGTGCTGGCATTCTGCAGCTACGAAAAAGATCTCCAAGGTAGCGTCGGCGACGGTCACCGGAACCTTCCCAACCCGCACCCCGCCGAGCGGCAGCGGGAAAACCGCTAGGTGGCGTCCCGCTCGGCACGAAGCGTGCGCCCACGCCAATCCAGGAGCGAACCGCACCTTCCCGTCGATTGCAGCATCGTATTCGGTCAGCCCAGAATCGTCGAAATCGCCGGTCCGGTCAAGCGCCAAGGATACCCGGAACGCGAGATCCCAATCGAGGCGCACAGGACAGTTCGACTCAAACAGCAGCGAGAAAAGCTTAACTCCGCCACCAAGATCGGTTTCATAGTAGTCCTTGTGCTTGACGACGCCTTGGCCGCGATCGCGGGCCACGTCAAGTCGGTCGAGCCAACGCTCGATTGCGTTAGTCAGCACCTCGGCCGACTCCACCCCGGCCGCCTCGGCCCACGAGGACTCGTCGAGTACGAAGCGGGCGTTCATGACTTACGTCTCCGTTGGATGGCCAGGGCCGCCAAGTCGATCTGAGCCTGGTCGAAGAACCCGGCGGGCCAGTCTGTAAGCTGACCAGTTCGCCGTACCTCCATGGACTCAACGGCCGCCCTGCCATCGTCCTCGTCTCGGAAAAAGTGAATCACAGCCTGTCCCTCGCGAAGACCTGCAGCGCCCTCGGCGACCGATATCCGGATGCCGTTCAGGACATGGTCGCTGTGGGTCTCGAGAAAGACCTGCACGCCGGCGGCGGCAATCTGCGCCAGAAAGCCGCCAATGGCGGATTGGCCGGCCGGGTGCAAATGGGCCTCCGGATTCTCCACGAGAAGTAGTCCGCCGACTTCCGCGCGAAGCGCCGCGACGATGACCGGTAGCACGTACGAAATGCCGAAGCCAGCGTTGGATGCACGCGTCCACTCGGATCGAAGGCCCGGGGTCTTGAAACGCAAGCGGGTAACCGATGTGCCCAGAAACCACTCTGCATCGATTTGGGTCGGACGAACGATCTTGGCCATCCAGCGCTCTGTCTGATGTAACAGGCCGGAGAGCATCGTCTCCGTTGCGCCACCATCAACTGCCAGCCGGCCATCTCTTACGCGCGACCGTCCGAAGCAGGCCAGGACCTGCGCTACGAACTCGCCGCGCGAACCGACTCCAAGTTCGCCTACATCGGCGGCGCTGGCGCTGAGCACATCGCGCGGTCCCAGCCGCTCCGCGCACAAATAGGTAAACGCCGGTGGAGGTCCGGCGATTGCCCCCGTGCAGTGGCTCGGCCTTTCGTCAACAACCGCGCTCAGTGTCCGTTTGTCCTTGGGGGCACGGAACGACCAGCGCCAATGTTTGCCCTCGGTATCCAGGACTTCGATGGCTGCAAGCTCGTCGCTGGCCTCGCGATGGATGACGTCTTCGGCCCCACCCAACTCCAGGGTGTCGACGCCGTTCAACTCGACGTAGCTCTGCTGTGGCTGCCTCGCGATCTGGCGAGCCAGTAGGAGTGAATGCAGGACGGAGGTCTTGCCGGCACCATTAGCGCCCGTCAGGACTGTGAGGTCGGCGGTCTTCAGACTTAAATCTCGAAACCGTTTGAAATTCTCGAGGCGGATATTGGCGATCACCCAAGCACCTCCTGCACTGCTTTGCGAACGCTGCGAAGCCGAGTGCGGACATTGTGGACGGCACCAGTACTGCCGCTGATGGATCCGATGAACTCGGAGTCACTGGTCATCATCTCGCGCGCCCGCTTTACCAACTTCGCGGCTCCCGTCTGGGCCGCGGCTTCGTCATAGTCAGCCAGCACTGTCCCCCAACTCTCGAACAGTGCCCTGTTGATCGGGTTACGCCGTTCTGTGTCCAGTGGCCACTTGCGGAAAGCGTACTCTCCGAACACCGTATGGCAGTTGTTCATGCCCCGGACGAAGTCGGCACGAAGTTGACTTTGGTCGTCCCGATCGTCGTCGAGTCGCTTTGTCACAACTCCGAGGAACTCGTCGAAGCTGCCATATTTGGCGTACTCATCAGGCGCAAACAGCCGGAAGCCGACGAAGCGTAGCACCACCTCCACATCCGCCATTCGCGGATGGCCGGCGAGGTTACCGCCCGTAACGGTCAAGAAGCTCTTGTCGGTTGCCAACTCCTTAAGAAACTTACGCGACCTGGCATCGCTCATGCAGTGGCGGATTTCCTGGGCACTGAGAGGACTCCCGCCTGTATTTATCCGACGGAAAATTTCGAACTTCACCCGGTAGGGCGTCTGCGGATCGATCACATGGGCCACAAACTGCGCACTGTTGAGCCGACGGCGAAACATCGCCGCCAGATCGTTGAAACCCTGGCCCTTCAGATCGTGGAGGTAGGTCAAGGTGCCTAGCTTGAAGCGACTTTTCACGTAATCGAAAATCGTCGTCAGGCGCTGGACGCCGTCGACCACCTGGAGCAGACCCGAGGTTTTCTCGTTGAAATAGAACGAGGGCAACGGGATTCCCAGCAGGAGCGACTCAATGAGGTTCCAACGCTGCGGAGGCTTCCAGACGTAGTGACGTTGAAAGTCCGGCGCTAGTTCGATGTCCTTGTCAGCGATCATGTCGACCACTTGGCGCAGTGAGTAATGCCTCGTATGGATCCGAATCTTCTCCGGGTCCCAGGGTTCAGGTTCGTCAGGCGGTGGCGGGACATCGGCTTCAATCTCGACGCCCGTAGCGTGGCTCTCAAAGTACTCCTCGCGCACCGCGTTTTCTGTTTCCGTGGTCATCAATCCAGCTCCGTCCGTGTCTTAGACGCTTTCCAATGATCCCGACCTCACCGCGACGCGGGGCGACCGTCTCCGCTCTAGCAGCCGGTGTGTGCCGCACCCGGTTACTTGGATACCCGTTTGCGCTAGGCGGCATAGCGTAGTTCGTACTCCTCGCGTGCCTCGAGCGGCGTGCGAAGGCCAGTTTCTCGAGGCACCAGCACCGGTTGCAGCGCTCGACGAACTCGGCGACGGCGGCGCGAACATCGGCGCGATTCCGAAAGACCCGGACGCAGACGACTTGCTCGTTGAGCGTGCGATTCCAGCGCTCGACGACGCCGTTGGTTTCCGGCCCGTCGAGCAAGCCGGAGCTCGGGTGGATACCCCAGCAGCGGGCTTAGTTGAGGAAGTGAGCCGACAGATGCTGGCTGCCGTGGTCCATCCAGAGCACCAGCCCGCAGGCCGCGTCGGCCTTGACCGTGGCGTCGCCGGAGCCCTTGCGCGACCGGCTCGAGGGCCGCGAAACGGCTCCCACCTTGCACACATGCCAGCCCACGCATTCGGCGTTCCAGGGGTCGACTGCGGCGAAGGACCAGACCCAGCCATCGTCGGCAGTGAACATCCGCACGCCGTCGGCACCCCACATGGCGTCGGGTGCCGAGGTGACAATCGTGCCGTCGTGCCTCTTCGGCTCACCCTACCGCCCGCGCTGGAACGAAAGCAGGCCAGCCGTGCGCATCGCACGCAACACCCGCGTCCGCGGGACCCGGATGTTGTCGAGGGTCCACAACCGTGCGTGGACCTTGCGATGGCCCTCGCCCTGGAACGGGGAGCGGGCCAGGTCGCTGCAAATGGTCGCCAGCGGCTGCGCAGACGACAGCGCGGGCGTCGGCCCGCGGCAGCGTGGGCCAGCAGCCCGCGCTGGGCGCTGCAAACGAGCCCGCCTAGCGTAGAGCACCGAGCGCGACCGCTCCCACATGCGACACTCTCGCTCAAGAATAGCGCCGCCCCATCGTCGCGCTCATCTCCGCGACCTCCGCGGCACCAAAAGGAAAGGACGCTCCGCTGCGCGGGCACGCGACCGCAACAGCTCGTTCTCCATCTACAGCTCCCCAATGTGCCGCTTGGCCGCATCCAGCTCCGCGGCCAGCGGCTCACCAGCCTGCTCTTTCAGACCCAACTCGAGGCCGGCTAGCTGTGCAATCTCAGGGAGAGATGGTAACATGCTTTGCTGGGAAGGGCTTAGATTCCCGGATAATTTCCCGCGATGGGGGTTGTGGGGCCGTATGGCTTGAGCGGAAAGCGATGTGCGCCCGGCGCGGGCCCCTCAGCCCGTCGCCGAGCGACCTGAGCTCCCCGCGGACTCCGCGTCGGTCCCCTGCCGTTGAGCCCGGCGCGGCTCCGGCCGCGCCGACCTAGCCCGACTCCCTCCGGCTCGCCGCGTGCAGCAGCCAGTCCCACCGCAGGTTGCTCCTGCTGCACAGCAGCCGCAGCCGCCGCGCACTGCGCATCCGCCGCCCCACGCTGCCCACGCAGTACCGGATCAGCGGCCGCAGCCCGGGCTGCCGCGCCTCGTCCGGCAGCACTTGGTCCGGCCGCCGCCGCAGCAGCAGCTGCGCGATCCGGGCACCTAGGTAGAAACCCTGATGCGCCGCGTGCGGACGGCATGGCGGAGGATGCAGCCCAGGTCCTTCGGCAGCCCCTGGAACGCAGGCTCCGGCCCCTGCTGGCCGCGGTGCCGCCCGCACCAGCTCCGCCAGCGGCAGCCGGTCGCGGCTCCCCGGAATCACCGTGCATACCGGCACCGGCAGCCGCTGCTCCCCATCCCCGTCGCGCCGGAGCACCCCGCACACCGGCTCCTCCGGCCCCCGGGCCGGCCGGTACGCCCCCGCGAGCGCCCGCTCCTTCCCCACCGCGTCCAGGGGCTCCCCCTCGTCCGCCCGGCGCAGAATCGGGGCCTTTTGACGCAGAATCGGTCCCGCTCCCGGAACCATCCCCGCCCCGCTGCCGGCAGGAGTTCCCCAGCGCCCCGCAGGAGTCCGCGCTGGCGGCCCGCAGCCACACCGGCTGCTACCCTGCCAGCCAAGGTGCAGCATCCCGGTCCAGCTGCTCCCACCCATCCCCCTGCACATCCGTGCCGCCCGCATTCAGCCGGGCGCTGACCCACGCCGCCCCCACGCACACCGAGGGCAGCCAGGACTGCCTCTCGCCGTGGTAGCCGCGCTCGGCGTTCTCGAACAACTACACCGGCACGGAACCCCACCGCTGCCCGTACTCCTGCGGCCCCAGCGGCGCCGAGCCGCCGGCTGGCGGGCCCGGCCCGCAGCCCGGACGCTCGGTGGCGATGTGCTCGGCCCCAAGGCGTCGACCACATGGAGGCGCCCCCCGCCGGCGCAGGCCGCATAGAGCAGCGCCCGCAGCATCTGCATGTCGCTGCCACCGCGCTGGAGGCGGACCGACGCGGCCAGCTTCTCGGGCAGCCCGAGGAACCGGGCCAGCCCAGCCAGGCCCGTCAAAATCGTCGTCGCAGACGCCGTAAGCCAGGGTGGAAACACTGTCGGGGGACATGGGCAAGGGGGCCTCCCAAAGAATCGAGATGCATCCCCGAGGTGCAATACACGGCCACCCCAGAGGACCGTCTAAACCATTGCCGTACAAACACGTTCCTGCTGGCAACCGGAATTTTTACCCGGGAATCAGGGCCAGCATTGCTGACGCAGGCCCAGGAGGGCGCTGACTCTCGAACCCAAGCTCGCAGCGGAAACCAGGAGCGAACTGCCCCCTGCTTCCGAGGCCGGCGCTCACGGCTCGTCAGCCGCCGAGGCTGCTTCTCGCGTCTCTGCCTCCCCGCAGCACTCGGCACGCTCGCCGCCTCGCCGGCGGATGTGCATTCGGCGAAAATGGAGGCCCCGCCACCGGTCCAACCGGCAACCTCCCCAAGACAGGGGCTATCCCGCAGGCCGATACAGCGACAGTCGGTTGCGCCCCACTCTCACCACCCGCACGCGCTCCAGCGAGCCGTAGCTAGCCTCCAATTCCAGGCGGCTCGCGTGCTGCGCGATGGCCACCTGCAGAGGTAGGCGCGAGAGCTCCCGCAGCGTCCGGTCATACTCGGCCACCGCCTCGTACGGTGGGCCCGCGAAAAAAATATCCGCAGTTATGCGCGACAGGACATCCTGCACGCGCCCTTGCCAAACCGCGCCGCGGCCCTCCGCGCCTATGGTCCGGAGGTTGGCGCGGATGACCGCCACAGCCCGGGGATCGGACTCGACGAACACGGCTCGGGCCGCGCCGCGGCTCAGGGCCTCGATTCCCACGGCACCAGTCCCGGCGTAGAGGTCCGCGAAGGCGCGATCCTGCACCTCTCCTTGGAGGACATCGAACATCGTCTGGCGCATGCGTCCCAGCATGGGCCGCGTAGCCGTACCCGCCAAGGACAGAAGGGGCCGGCGGCGGTATCTTCCCGCGATCACCCGCATCCAGCAGCCCCTAGGCCGGTGCGTTGGAGCAGAGCCGCCTCCGCCGGATGCGCCTACGCTGCTTCCGGCGCTGCGTCGGCCGAGCCGAGGGCGCGCCGAACCAAGCCCTCGACCACGGCCTTGCCGCGGCGACAGGCATCGGCGTAGATCTGCCGCTGGGCGGCCCGCGCCAAGGGCAGTCCCTCGCGGCACCAATGATCCAACGCCCGGCCTACGGCGTACGTGCCGGCGAACGCGATCAGGCCCTTGGAAGCGAGCCCTCCGCCAGCCGGGACCTTGGACGCCAGTTCCCGAGCCAGCGCTCTCCAGCCGAATGCCGAACCGATGATGGAGCCGATCTTCACGCACTGCTGGTTGTAACCGATGTCGTGGCCGTGAACGGCGGCCAGGAGGAACGACAGCCGCACTTGGTTCATGGTGAGAAACGCCGTGTCGGAGGCGAACTCGCCCACGGCCCACGGCAGGACCAGCGCGGTGGGCACGATGTTCGGCAACGCCGTGGTCACGGTGAACAGGGTGTTCTCCTTGGCAACCTTCCAGATCAGGCGGTCGCTGACCTCGGGCCGCAGTCCGGGAAAGCCGTGAGCGAGGGGCAGCCAGTAGCGCTCGTTCTCGTCAAGCAGCGCCTGCACAGCTAGTTCCGGCCTGCGGGCATCGAAGCTGTAGAAGTGCTGCGGGTGGGGGATGCCGCGTTCGGAGAAGCCCAAGGTCGCTCTGGAGAAATCCTCCTCGCAGGCAACCCGCAACAGCGACTGCGGCCCCTCGCTGTCCGACGCACGGCGCAAGCGCTCGTGGATTCCGACAACGCACTCATCGGCCGCGGCCAGGACGCCGAAACGCAACGGCTGCGTCGCCAAGGCGCGAACTTCCTCCGGATTCAGCGTCCGGAGCGCCGTGCGCAGCCCCTGCAGCAGGGATCCGACCATCGGAGATTCATTATAGGCCTAGATTTCGGCTTGCAACCTCACGCCGGCGGTCTCGGGCACCGCACCACCGCGACAGGCTGCTAGGCTGAGTACGGCAGCTGCGAAGGCAATGCCTCCACGCCGCACTGGTTCGGCAGCTCGCAGCGCCATCGGGGTCTTTCGGGGCAAGCTCCCCGAGAGCCAGCCGCTTACCGTGAGTTCCGCCGCCACCGGAGCCAGCCGGGAACTTGCCCCGGCGAAGCTGGGAACCCACCGGGCACCGGCTCGGGAGCGGTGCATCCTGGCCGGGATTGAAGTCCGGCGGGCCGTCGGTGGGGCAAGAGACCCTGTTGCAAGCCTGACGGCGGAAGAGTCGCTCTCCGAGCTGGCGGAACTTGCTCGAAGCGCGGGGGCGGAAGTCGTGGGGCGGGCCCTGCAAGTCCGCGACCGGGCCGTCCCGGCCACGCTGCTCGGTGCGGGCAAGGTCCGCGAGGTCCAGGCCTGGGCCGCCGAGGAGGCCTGCGACTTCGTCCTGTTCGACCAGGATCTGACACCCTCCCAGCACCGCAATCTCGAGCGGGAGCTGGAGAGGCCGGTGCTCGACCGGACGCAGCTGATTCTGGATATTTTCGCCAAGCACGCCCGGTCGCGGGAAGGAAGGCTCCAGGTCGAACTGGCCCAGTTGGACTACCTTTTGCCCCGGCTTGCGGGCCGCGGGACGGAAATGTCCCGGCTCGGGGGAGGCATCGGCACCAGAGGGCCAGGCGAGACGCAGCTGGAAAGCGACCGGCGCAAGATTCGCCGACGCATCGACAAGCTCAAGACGGACCTGGAGAAAGTCCGCTCCACACGTCGGCTGCAGAGGGTGAAGCGAACTTCGGTACCGCTGCCGACCATCGCGCTCTGCGGATACACCAACGCCGGCAAATCGACCCCTTTTCAATCGGTTGACGCAAGCGAACGTCCTGGCGGACGCGAAGATGTTCGCCACGCTGGACCCCACCCTCCGGAAGCTGCGCCTACCCTCGCGGAGGCTGGCGCTGCTGTCCGACACGGTGGGCTTCATGCGGAACCTGCCGCCGACGCTGATCCAGGCGTTTCGCGCAACGCTCGAGGAGGTCACGGAGGCGGCCCTCATCCTCCATGTCGTCGATGCTGCGGGCGAGCACCGTGCGACGCATCGCCAAGCAGTCGACCGGGTGCTGCACGAGCTCGCAGCCAGCAGCAAGCCCCAGCTGCTGGTGCTGAACAAGTGCGACCTGCTCCAGCAGCGAACGCCGGCCACGAGCGAGGCCTCCGCGGGCCTGGGGGGCGCGGCTGCGCGGGCGGTGCAGGTGTCGGCCCGAACCGGCGAGGGGCTGGACACGCTGCTCCGGGCGGTCGACGATCTGCTGGTGGCCGAGCCGTTGGCCCGCTGCCGGTATCGCTTCGACTACGGCCACGGCCGGGACCTAGCGCTGCTGTACAGGCAGGGGCAGGTTCTGGAGCGTTGCGACGGCGAGAACGGAGTCGAGGTCGTCGCCGAGGTGCCCCCGGCGCTTGCCCGCCGTCTCCAGCCATTCTCAACGGACAGTGCGGCGAATGGACTCTCGGCCTAGGCGCTACGCTTCCCGGCCCATGTCCCTGCTCTCAACCGAGGCCCCCGCTGGGGCGGCTCGGGAGAGCCTGCGGTATGCCGCGCCGCATCGCTCCAGCCAACCGCGCACTGACCGGGCCGGGACGCTACCGCCTACGGTGTCCGTTCGCAGGAGATCATCTCCGCCTCGCTGCGCGCAAGGCCATCCCCCACGCCCCAATCGCTGCTAGTGCGGCTCGGGATTCGAACGCGAGGGTGCCTCCGGTGCCTGCCGTTGCGCCCAAGGCCTCGCTTCCTCCAACTGCGAAGCCAGCCTGAGGGCCGTGGCCTCATCGCCGAACCGCGCCATGAACTGCACTCCAATGGGCAAGCCGTCCGCATTCCAATGCAGCGGCAGCGCAATCGCGGGCTGGCCAGTGGCATTCGCCAACTGCGTAAACGGCACGAACTCTTTCACTCTGCGGGCGTACGGACGCAAATCGGCTTCGCCGGGCGCGGGGTGCAGGAAGCCCAGCCGGGGAGGCGGCACCGCCAGCACGGGCGTCAGCCAGAGATCGAAGCCCTCGAAGAACCTCGCCACCTTGCGGCTAATCGACTGGAGCACAGCAACGGCCCCGACATACTTGGCGGCCGCGATCTGCGCACCCCTCCGCGCTAGGGCCCAAGTAAACGGCTCGTAATCGGATGCCGTCGTCACCCGCCCCAACAACGAACCGTGCGCCTGGACGCTAGCCGCGAGGTTCGAGAACCAAACTGCGGTGAAAGCTTCGCGAAACGCCGCATCGTCGTACTGGGGGGCTCCCTCCTCTACCCGGTGACCGAGCCCTTGCAGCAACTCGGCCGTGGACTCCACTGCCTCCACGCAGTCCGCATGCACCGGCGTCTCCAGCGGGGATTGCGCCGAGAAGGCGATGCGCAGCTGCCCTGGATCGATCCCGATTTCGTCCAGGAACGGCCTCGATTGGGGCGGTGCCCAATACGGGTCGCCTAGGTCGGGCCCCCCGGTCGCGTCTAACAAGGCCGCGCTGTCTCGCACGGTCCGCGACAGGCAGTGCTCGACGACGAATCCGCCCATCACGTCGCCGGCGTCCGGTCCCAAGGGATTCCTGCCTCGCGTGGGCTTGAGGCCGACCAGTCCGCAGCACGCGGCTGGGATGCGGATCGAGCCCCCTCCATCGCTAGCGTGCGCCATCGGCACGATCCCGCCGGCAACCGCCGCCGCCGCCCCTCCGCTCGAGCCGCCCGGCGTGCGGGTCCGGTCCCAAGGGTTGCGCGTCGGCCCGAAGGCATGGGGCTCGGTCGTGGCCGTCAGCCCGAGCTCGGGCGTGTTGGTCTTGCCCACGCAGATCAAGCCCGCCCGCTTATGCCGCTGGACGATCTCGCTGTCGTGCAGAGCGGGCAGGTCCCGGAGCAGAGCGGTGCCATCCGATGTCGGCACCCCCTTGTATTGGCTCCGTATGTCCTTGAGAAGAAACGGCACGCCACCGAACGGCCCTGACGGTCGGACCGTCTTGGCGGTCTCGCGGGCCCGCTCAAACATCGGCACTGTGACCGCGTTCAAGGCCTCGCGGGTCCGTTCGACCTCACCGATAGCGGCGTCCACGAGGTCCAGAGGCGTCACCTGGCCCTCTCGAACCAGCTTGGCTAGGCCGAGCGCATCGCAGCCGAAATCGCTTATCCGCGCTGGCATGCCTCATGGTAGCGCCGAGGCCCTGGCGGTCGCAGTGCCCCGATCCCGTCGCCCAAGGCCCCTCCGAGTTCCCGGCGCTATCTGGGGGCAGGCTCCGACGGGCCGGGCCGGCCGCCCTGCCAATGCAGGCAAGCCCAAGTTGCGGCGCAGCTGGCGGCTAGGCCCGCCACGGCATCGACCGCGTAATGGTAGCGCCCGTAGACAGTCGCGACAGCAATCCCGCAAGCCGCCGCAACCATGCAGCAGCCGTAGCGCTTCCGCTCCGGCAGCGCGAACAGCAGGCCGAAGGCCGCCCCAAAGGCCGAGGACACATGCCCGCTCGGAAACACGCTGGTATGAATCCCCGCGCCTCCCAGCAGCCACCAGTTGAGCCGGCGGAAAACCGTGTCGAAGCTGGGAGCCAGCTCTCCCGGGAACACGGTCCGGGGCGGCTCGGAAGGAAAGTAGGGGAACAGCGCGTAAGCCGCTAGCGCGGAGGCCGCGTACACCGCGAGCACGCGGTCCGCACGGCCGATGCGCCCGTTGGCGAGCAGGACCAGCAGCGAGACGGGAGCCAAGACGTAGGTCAGGAGGTAGAGCAGTTCCAGTACGCCCGGCAGAATTGGCCCTGCAGCCTCAATCCCCGCCTGCAAGCCCCAGTCTCGTAGCAGCAAACGGTCCCAGCGCACCCAAGCCTCTTCCCTGGCAATGGTCTCCTTCGGCAGAGCGAACCAGCCCATCTGCTGGTAGGCGAGCAGGACGCACGCCAGTGGAACGATGTTGCGCACCAACACAGACGCGCTGCGCCCCGGCAGCCGAGGCAATCCGACCAGGACACCGAGGGCCACGGCGTTAGCGCCGAGGGCAAGCGCGCTAGTGGTCCAAGCCACCGGCAAAAGCAGCGCCAGAACGCTGGTATAGAGGAAGTACCCTAGGAGAATCCGCTCGGCGACGCGGAGACAGCTGGGGCTTGCGCGGACATTCACACCACCCCAGAGTACTCGGAATCAGGGGACGCAGGGAGTACTGTCACTACGGCGCACCTGAGACCGGAGTGTTGTCTCCCACAAGGTGTCGCTCGCGGAATTGCAGATTGATCCCGCCCTGATTCCCGAGCAAGGATTCCGATTGCTGGCCATAACGTGCTTGTATGGCCATGGTTTGGGCGGTCCTCCGGGGTATCCGGGTCTTGCCCCTCGGGGGTGCCTCCCGATTTTCCTGGAGGCCCCCCTGTCCCCCCGCCACGCTCCCACCCTGGCTGGCGGCGTCTGCGACGAGCCCTGGACGGGCTCGGCGTGGTGGCGCGGCTGGCCCGGTTCCTCGGGCTGCCCGCGAGGCTGGCCGCGGCGGTCCACCTCCAGCGCCGCCAGTGCGGTGGCAGCGCTGGGCAGATGCTGCTGGCGCTGCTCTACGCGGCCTGCGCCGGCGGGGGGCACCTCCACGCGGTCGACGCCCTAGAGGCCGATCATGTCGCACGCCGAGCGTGCTGGCGGCAGGCTGTGCCCGACAGCCGGCGGCTCGGCGCATACCTGCAGCGGCTGCACCAAGCAGCGCGGGAGGGGTTGCGGCAGGGTGCGCGGTTGGTCAGCCGGCGGCTGACGTCGCTGGGAGCTCAGGCGTGCGGGCCGCGGTGGGGACACGTACCGGTGTGCGGGGACGGCCCGGGATCGCGGTGGAGGACCAGTTGTGCGAGCACGCCGCGCACGGCTGCGACGGCGAGCAGCAGTCTTGGTGAGCCTCGGTGTGCAGGGGTGCGGCGGGTGGCCGCGCGGGAGTGGCGGGAGGACGCGGGGAAGCCCCTGGACGCGGCGGGCCAGCAGCGGGCGAGCACGGGGGCGTACCAGCCGGCCCGGTGGCCAGAGGAGCAGGTGTACGTGGTGATCCGGCCCGCCGGGGACGGGGAGCAGCGGTGGCTGGGGCCGATACGCACGGTGATTCCGGTGAGCTGTGACCGGCTACCGCTGACGGAGCTGGTGCGGCGGCACCGCGGCCAGCCGGGGCAGGAGCATGCGTGCCAGGGGCCGTCGCCGGACCTGGGCCTGCAGCCTCCACCGTGCCGCTCGCCCGCGGCGCAGCAGAGTTTCTACCTGGACACCCAGATCGCGCCACTGCGGCGGCGGCTACAGAACCAAGCACGGCGGCACGGGCTACGGCCGCTGATCCGGTATTGCGTGGGCAGCGTGGGGCGGCTGACGTGCAGTGCGCGGCGGCTGACGCTGCTATGCAGCAGGGGCAACCTGCGATGGGATGGGCTGCTGCACGCGGCGAGCCGGACTAGGGCTGGGTCGGCGCGGCCGGAGCCGCGCCGGGCCCAGCGGAACGGGACCGACGCGGAGCCCGCGGGGGTCCCGTTCCGCCCGGAGCCGGGTGCGCAGTGGCTGTGGTGCGGGTGCAGTCCGGCGCAGTGCGCCTGCGGGGGTGCCCAGGTCGCTCGGCGGCGGGATGAGGGGCCCGCGCCGGATTCACAGGGCTTTCCGCTCAAGCCATGCGCCCCCGCAACACCCATCTCGGAGAATGATCCGGAAATCTAGGATTGATCCCGGAGCCTCAGCGGAGGGTTCGCTGCCAAACCACGCCCTGACGGAGGATGCGGCAGTTCCCATGTTGGGGGTCCAGGGGAAAGCAGGGAATGGGGGGTTGTGTCCCCGTCCGGGAAGCTGCATCTGCAATCGCCTACTGATCGAGTCAAAAGTCGTGTCCCTGGAATCCCTTCGTCGAGTGATCTTCTAGGTGGGTTTGCTATGCACTATTAGTATGACAAAAGAAAGATTCTTCTTCTTCCTACGCCTTACTGAGGACCAGAAGTTCGAGGTCAGAAAAAACCTGGTCTTGCGGTTCATTAGGGAAATCCAGTGGCCCGGATAAAGTCCTGCGTCCCTTGCTCCATACGCACGATCTATCGTTGGATCTCACGCTTCTTCCTGGGAAACATGGAGAGCCTGCGGGATCGCCAAAGAACGGGACGACCGCGCCCAGGGACAGACCGGCACGCCGCCTGGATCCGCGCCATCGGCATAGATCAAAACCCCGCTCAAAACCCATGCGAGTTCGCTTGGCCGACCGCGCAGCGAATGCGCCAAACTGTGGGGGAAAAGTTCGGCAGCGTCCTGAGCGTCTCCCCGGTGCGCCGGACCCTGCGGCGGCTCCCGCTCACGCCGCAGCGGCCCTAGCGGTGCGCCACCCAGTCCGAGCCCGCTGACGTGCAGCTGTGGCAAGACCCAGAGTTTCCCAAGCTCCTGCGCCGGGCCCGGGAGTGGGGAGCCTTGCTCGCCTGCGCCAACGGGTCCGGCCTGGCTGCGCAGAGCGTGTGCGGGTGCCTTGGGGGCATGCGCGGTCAGACCCCGTCGTGCGAGCGGCTAGCGGGCGCTTCCGCCTCCACCGGCTGGCGGCCAACAGCCCGGAGGGCCAGCTCTATCACAGGGTGCGGGAAGGCCCTGGCACGGTGGAAGTCTTCCGGGAGTTCCTCAAGCAGATCGCGGAGGAAGCAGACCGGAAGATTCTGTTGGTAGTCGACAATCACAGGATTCACCGCGCACGGACAATCCAGGAGCGGCTGGAAGCGAACCAAGCCGCGGTAGAGCTGTATTTTCAGCCGACCTACTCGCCGCAAGTCAATCCTGTGGAACTGCTAGGGGCCTTGGTCCAGCGGCGGGTCAGTCAAGAGCTGAGCAAGACCGAAGCACAGCTTCGCGACAACCTGGAAGCTGCTTGCCAGTCTTTGTAAAAAGCTCCGGAACAGGTGCGGGCCTTCTTGCGAGAGGCAGACTGCCAGTCTATTCTTGCCTGCATTCTGAGGACACGACTTTTGACGCGATTGGTACTGGTGGATCGCACCGGACGGCAACGGCCCGAGTCAAGCCCTGGAATCGGTTGTAATCAATGATTATTCAGGCGTTTACGGACCATCTCGGACGGTGCAGGACTGCATCGGATTCCCCTGCATAGGGGACAGGGCTGCTCACCGCTGGGAACTGCGAGGCCTAGGTTGGAAGGCGCGTTCAGTAGTCCCCCCAGTAGCGGGACAATCGCGGGCCGAGACCATCGATCGCGACCTTGCGCAGCCGAACCGCGAGCTTCGCGCATGGTCCAGCTCGAGGAGCTGGAGGAGGCCCCCAATTCTCGAATGCGGCAAGGTGCTCCGGTTCCATAGGGTCCATGTGTTGTAGCGCACGTTCACGGATGGCGTCCCGCCACTGCTCAGCGCAGAACTCGAATGTCCCGGCATGCACTCTCAGGGGCCAGTCCGATGCGATTGCCGGGAGATCCGCCAAGCGCGAGGCGATAAAGGCAGGCAAGCCTCCGGCCCTATCGGCGAAGGCAAAGCTGTGCGCTCGATAGAGCGGCCTGCGGTTGAGGAAGCGATGGATCTGCGGACGGTCGTAGTGATCCCAGGGAGGGCGGTAAGCCGGATCGACGGCGGCTCGCATGACGTCTTTGCGGAAGCACTTGGGGCAGGCCCCGCATGCGCCGCCGTCCCTGGCCATGCACGAGAACACCTGGCCGGCGCGGACGAGATCCAGGGCGAGCTGCATCGTCAAGCATCCACTGGCACCGCAAACCGGCGAGAACATCGGTAGTCCGATCTCATTGAATGCGGACTGCCAGTAGTTCCCGGTCGTCCCTTCACTCCGTCTTCTCGAGAATCGATGGTTGTAGCGGCCCCCGGCGTCCAGGAGGCTGTCTTCCAAAACTTGCCCGGTGAGGATCAGGCCGAAGTCGTAGTCCGTCGCCAGCAGGAGGGCCGTCACCGCGCAGCAAGGCCATGCGTGCCAGCCTCGCGGGCTGGAGATGTATCTCTGGTTGCTGGTCACCACGCGCCCGTGCTCGGGGCCGTAGCCCTGCACGATCTTGTGTACGCGAGACGGAACCAGCGTTCCATTTCTTCGCAGGTGCGCCTCGTGAACGACGAAGGCCTCCGGGAACATGACGCGCACGGCGCCCGAGTCTACCCCCCCCCCCCCCGAAATTGCCAATTTCGACCCGGCGTAGACCTCGAGGCCGGGATCGACATTGGCGAAGTGAAATTGGCGCTCGAAGCGCGGCTTCCGGAAAGCCTGCTCGAGCCGGGGGGAGACCGGCAGGGGGAACACGACCCGTCGGCCGATGAACGGATAGAAAATGATCAGGCAGAGCAGACCCAGAAGATCGGGATGGATGGAACGCACCGGGTAGTCGAAAGTGACGGCGTCGCCCGAGTACACGATCACGTTATGCGGTCCTTGTTGACGCCGGCCCTTGTAGCGGTCCCCGTCCTCGAAGATGGCGCGAAGAGTGGACCGCTTGGAGCCGGTCGTGAATTCAAATCTCATCCCGGAGCCTCCTGCCGTGCGTCCTGGCCGCCAGCGCCGTGTGACGACGAGCTCCCGTTGCACCGGCACCCGGGTGTCCGCGCTGAGCTGCTGCGTGTCTCCAGGAACACCTGGTCGTTGCATGACGGCCAGCTTGCGCCGGCTGCCGCGGCTGGTGCGCACCGGCCGCCCCGCCTGCGTCTCGCACAGCTCGCAGTCGGTGCCCCGGCGGTCGCCCACCGCCAGCCCGCGAGCTCCGGGCAGGCCAGCCCCGCAGGCGCCCCCAGCCTCGTGTCGCTTATCCGAGACATTGTCGCATGGAACCTGCCTGTGATTCCTGCTCTTCCGTGAGCTTCCCCACCTTGCGCGACTTCCGGCGCATTCCCCATCGGTCCCGCTCTCCCCTGAGGAAGCTGGGCGCGATCCAAGCCCGCCCCGGCCAAGCTCTCCATGCCCCGGCCCAGGACTTCGGCATCGGCATCCGCGCAATCCGCGCCTGGCTTCGGCTCCAGGCCCGCTGCGGATGCCAGGCTCTCGGACATACTGATGTGTTCATAAGTAATTGCACGAAAAAGCTCTGCAAGCCATTGATTCTATTGGTGGGTTGCTTGCAATTACTTTTGGCAAAATTAGTAAGCCCAAACCAGGATGCCCTCCCTGCCTCTCCCACGACCCAATGCGGATGATCCTAGCAACTCTGCGGGACAAATCCCCCGACCAGCTCCAGTTCGAGTTCGCCTGCCGGTCGCTGCAAATTGTCCGGCCAGGGACCCTCGACCAGTTCCCAGTCCAGCTGTCCCTGGCGACGGTGCGCAGGGTCCTGCGACGCCTCGGCCTCACCCCGCCGCGCCCGAAGCTCCGGGCCTGCCAGCAGAACGCCGCCGCGGTGCGGACTGGGATCGCAGCAACCTACCCCGCCCTCGCCCGGCACGCGCAGGCGTAGGGAGCGCTGCTGCTCTAGGCCGACGAGGCCGGCAGGACCTCGCACTCCCACTGGGGCGCTCCGTGGGGCTGCCGGGGCCGGACGCCCGGCGTCCAGCCCACGGGGGCGCGGTTCCGGCTGCACAGGCTGTCCGCGAGCAGCCCCTCGGGAACAATGCACTCCAGGGTCCATGCCGGAACCGCCACCGCAGCCACGTTGGAACAGCTCCTGCAGCAGGTTCCGGGCCAGACGGATGCTGGACCGATCTACGTGATCGTGGACCGCCGCAGCATCCGCACATCCAAGCCCATGGAAGCCTGGCGGAAGCGGACCGAGGCACCGGTGGAAATTCATCCATGGCCGGCGTGCTCTCCGGCCTGGAACCCTGCGGAGCCAGTCCGGTCGGTAGTCCAGCGCCGGGTGGGAAGCTGCTGGTCCAGACGGTCCGCCAGCTGGGGGAGCGCTGGGAGCAGGCTCTGCAAGCCCTGGAGGCCGACCCCGCCAAGGTGCCAGGGTTCTTCCGCGAGGCCGCCTGCGCCTAGACTGTTGCTGGTCGCATTCTGCAATGACTTATGGCAAAGTCAGTACAGGCCGGGGCATAAGTCCTGTCACACAAATCACGCTAGATTTCTAGCATTTTCAATAGCTTACTGGGAAAGACCCCTGACTCGACTTTTGCACGGATCAGTAGCTGTCCCGCGAGCTGGGGGCGGGAGCCGGTCGGGGCGGCGGTTTCTGGTGGCACGAGGCGGTCCTCCCAGCGGAGGGTGTGGGCGAGGACGCCCAGCTTGCGCTCGACGGCGGCGACGGCGGCCAAATAGAGCATGCCGCGGGCCAGGGCGCGGCCGCCGCTGTCCCGAGCGCAGGGGGCCCCGCCCAGTTGGCCCCGCTCGGGCCTGATCGCCAGCAGCGCGGCGACATGGACGGATCCCGCCCCGGGGCTCGAGGCCAGCACCTCGGCCCTGCGATTGGGTGCCGCGTCCGCAGCAAGGGCCTCCGCGCTCTCCCTGGCACAGTCCCGGAGGTCGCGTTCCCAGCGCTGCGGCGACTGCTGGAACTTCCCCCGGAGGAAGCTATCCCCGGTTTCGGCGAGGTGCTTCCGGACAGCGTCCCGAGACTCCCCCAGGCGGGCCAAGCGAGCCAACACGGAGGAGTCCCCACGGGCAGTCTCGACTCACTCCCCGAACGCTGCGGCGCAACACCGGGCACTGCGGGGGTGCGACCCGGTGCCGGCGGAGCCCGGTGTGCAACCCGCGGCGGCCGCCCCGGTCGTAGGCGCAGCGCCTCGCGGCTCCCACCGGAGCGCCCTGCACCTCCAGCAAGTCCTGGCCGACCTCGAAGCCGGTGCCCAAGAGCCCGTTGGAAAAGTCCGGCCGGCGTATTCAGCTGGCGTCAGGTGGTGCAGCAGCGCACTCCAAGCACCGCTACTGGCCGGTTGCGCGATCCTGGGAGTCTGTTCTGCCACCGTTGCGGGCCCGTCGGAACGCTGCGCCCCCAAGTTCCTCGGAACCCAAGACTTTTTCAACAGGCTCCTAGGCAGGGAGTGGTCAGCCTGCAACTTTTAGCTTGGTGGGTCCGGGCGCAGGGCCCCAGCTGCCCTAGAGGACGCGCAGGAAGGGCTGCAACGGGCCGACCGGGCTGGAAAACCGAGGGGGCTGGACGGTCCAGCTCGTGGCTTGCGCAAGCCCCGGGTCGGCCGCTCCCGGCCGTGAGGCGGGGAGCACTTGTGGCTGGTCGGGTTGCCCACCGCGCCAGCGGTCGCCGGGTGCTGCGGGGCCCTACCCCCAACATCCCAGGGGAGCGACAAGGGCGAGGTGCGCGCGCGCAGGGCCTCGACGCCGCGAACCATCGGCTGGAGGATCCGCCAGCCCTGCCCCAAGCTTTCGTGGCGGGCAGGGGCCGCCGCTGGGAGGGGCGGCCCCCGGCCAGGCGGGCGCTGCAGGCTCCGGGCGTGCTGCAGCCGGCGGTTTTTCAGCCGCGTGCAGCTTTGGAGCAGGCGGAAGAGCTTCTCGCTGCTCCAGTGCGCCTCGGAGCAGCGCGCCGGGCCGCCGTCGCTGCGCAGCAGCATCCAGTCCCGGGGCTCCACATCCGGCGGCGGGTTGGTCTCGCGCATGTGCGCCGCCCAGCCCCGCAGCTCCAGCTGCCGCCCCAAGTCCCGAGCCCATGTCGTGCGTCCCTTCGGGCAGGCCAGCTTGCGCCAGCTGCCGCAGCTGGCGCGCACCAGCAGCTCCGCCTGCTCCTCGCACAGCGCGTAGCAGGTGCCCTCGCGGGCACCCACCGGCCAGCTCGCGCGTTTCCGGGCCGGTCCAGCCCAACTCCGCGGCCCGCTGCAAGCCCTAGGTCCAGCGCCGGCTCTCCACCTCCGCAGCCGCCTGCTACGCCGCTCTTTCCGGGTGCGCCCAGCCGCGCAGCTCGGCTGCCCCGCAGGCACCCCCAGCCCCGTGCCGCGGTCCCCCAGCGGACCCAGGCCGCACGGGACTTCCCGCCACGCAGTGCAATGCAGCGCGGTTCGGAAAGCTCGCCGGCAGCGGCTGACCCGGCACCTAGTCCCCGCGCACAGTTGCCCCCGCACATCCCTCCAGCCCTCCCGCCCGCAGCGCTGCCCCCACCACCAAGGCACCGCCAAAACCTCTCAGCTCCGCGGCCCCACTCGCACTCCTCTCCGGCCCTCACCTAGCCCCTCCGTCGGGTTACTGATGTGTTCAGAAGTAAGTGCATGAACAAGTTCTGCAAGCCATTGATTCTATTGGTGGTTTGCTTGCAGTTACTGTTGGTGAAATTAGCAAGTGTGTGGGAGTGTCAGGTGTGCCGTAATGACAGGTCGAAAGGGTGATACACTGCTGGGAGAGGCCCCCTGAGCGGTAGACGACAAGGAGTGCGCCGCACTGGTCTGCCGGATCGCAGCTGGCGAGAGTGCGGAGATCTACAAGCCGCCAGAGCGGCCGAAGGCAAACGAGGATGTGCGCCGAGTTGCCAAGGCCCGTGCTGCTGAGCTGGAGTTTGAGCGCCGTAGTGAGATCACGGCGACTGCTGCTGAGGCTCCATGGGCGAAGAAAGCGGAATGACCGCTGCTACGGTCAGGTGAACTTGGAGTTGATGGAGAAAGATTGACCAACATGTCTCGACTCCGAACGTCCATTGCGTGGATATTTGTGAGCACTGTGCTAGCTCCGACGCTGGTGTTCGGGCAATCGAAACTGGACAGTCGAATCGACACAATTCTCTCCAAAGTCGGCCGAGTGCGTGTACTTGTCGTCACGGTCCCCCCCAAACTGGGTGAGCCACCTTCTTTGGCATACAGTGATCCAGCTAGCTTCGTTGAAAAAATTCTCGGAAAAAGTGGCTACAACATTCGGCAGATTGCTGGCCTGTCTGTGGTTGTTGTTGAGACAGATCAAGTTGGAATTGCAGCGTTAGCTGCCAATCCACAGATCGAATCCGTCGTCGTTGATGAACTGCATTCCACTCTTTTGCACACATCCATCAATTCTCTGCGTATCCCCGAAGTGCATTCTGAAGGTGTTTTGGGAAATAATTATTCTGTCGTTATTTTGGACACTGGAGTCAACTATGATCACGATTTTATTGGCGAAAATCTGCGTGCGGAAGGGTGCTTTTCGACTGCAGAGTCGACAGTATATTCCGTAGAATCGCTTTGCAATAATGGTCTTGACGTTGACCTCACCGAGGGAGCCGGGAGGAACTGCAATCTGCCGGCCTGCGATCATGGAACCCATATCGCCGGAATCGCCGTGGGCGCACAACTGGCGACCACCAACGGTGACGGCATTTCAGGCGTTGCACCCGGTGCCGGCCTGATCTCCATTCAGGTTTTCACGAAGTTCGACGATCCGCGCGTCTGTGGCGGACTGCAGTTCGTTCCGTGTTTAAGATCATTTACCTCGGATCAATTGAAAGCGTTGGCGCATGTTCTACTGCTATCCACGTCGCACCAGATTGCGGTTGTCAACATGAGCCTCGGTTCCGGGTACCACAGTGCGGCGTGCGACTCGACATCCCCATTGCGCGAGGAAATTGAGAAACTTAGGGAGTCCGGTATTCCTACAGTCATTGCGAGTGGCAATGACGGCTATTACAATGCTGTGAGCTCGCCGGGATGCATTTCAGCGGCCATCACAGTAGGTGCCTCCTATAAAGACAGAGTTGAACTTGACCTAAAATATTCTAATACTTCATCGCTCGTTGATTTCCTGGCCCCAGGCACGGACATCGTGTCGGCAACCGGAAACGAGTACGGGAAAAAGAGCGGAACATCAATGGCCGCTACCCATGTGTCGGGGATTTTTGCGTTGCTTAAGTCCCGATTTCCGTCAGCGTCTGTTGATGAACTTGAGTCTGTGCTGAGATCGACGGCACAGCGCACATTCGATCCGCGGACTGGCCTTGCCCTTTACTTTCCTGATGCTAGAGCGGCACTGGACGAGTTGGCTAGTTCTACGGGTTTGGTTTTCGATGCACGAGAGGAGGTAGGGGAGAATGTGAGTCTGGCGTCTTTCCGAGGGTTGGCCGGAGCCAAGAGGATTCTTGTTCGGCGAGGTCCAGATGCGACAAGTCCCGATGATGCCAGAACGGGGATTACGCGGGCATTGGGGTTGCACGTAGTGGTCCGCAAGCTTGATGAGAGCACCTACTCGATCGAGAAGAGTGCGGGATTCAATTTTGAGGACTTGTCGCGATTGACGGAGGAATTGGGTGCTCAGACCCGACTGTACCGGGACGAACTCTCTGTTCCTAAATGAGAATTTGAGGCTGAACTCAGCAACCACTTCTCACGCCGGATTCCTATTTCAAAGTGTTGAGTGGACATGAAAGCCTAGGGTGACTTGTTGCTGTCGTCGCTTTTTGCCTGAATTTTGATGACACGACTTTTGCACCGGTCAGTATAATCCCTCCAAAAACGTCCGGACACCTGGTAAGCACCTCTATCTACGCCAATTCAACCTGCGACCCGTTTTGTTGTTCTTCAGACTGCATTCATCCGCTTGGAACTATCTATTTCAGTCGGCTCAGGTACTCGACCAGGTCCACAAGCTCGTCAACGCTCATCTGCTCTTGCAGGTCGTCGGGCATCGCGGAAACCGTAGATTCGCGCCGGGCGACAACTTGATCGACCGCGAACTCATCCGCAATCCCGCCCTCCAGGCGCAGAGTTATGGTGTCTCCTGTCTCATTGATCACGAAACCCGATACTCCCTCCGATGACGCCAGCGTCAGATGCACAAGCTGGAAGTCGGGCGACACGCCAGCACTGGGATCGAGAATCGACTCGTAGAGGCCCGCCTTGGACAGCTTGTCGCCGATCTTGGACAATTCGGGCCCGAATCGCTTTCCCCGCCCGTGGATGACGTGGCAGTCGCTGCAGGTCGCGATCTCGAAGACCCTGGCGCCGTTTTCGGGATTGCCCTCGTACACAAGCAGTTCTGTCATTTGGGGCACTGGCGCTCCCCCCTTGAGGGGAGGTGCCGGGAATAGCTTGTTGGCCTCCTCGCGAAGCCGGACATGCATCGAGCGAGACATCGCCGCCCCTGCAACTTCGGCCAATTCAGACGGAAAGTCGCCGACCTTGGCCAAATCCACCAAAGCCGCCGCTCCTGCGCTCGAACGCGCCATAGCCCGAACGGCCGCATCCCGCACAGGCGGAGCGAGGGCGGCGTCGAGAACGAGCCCGCGCAACAGCGGGATGGCTTGCTCCATGCGGGTGCTACCCACAACTTCGACAGCGGCGACTGCCAAGTCCGCATGCGACGTGATGAAGTCCAAGATCACCGCATTGGCACCGACCTCCAGCAGCGTTCTCGCCGACGCGATGCCTACGGGACTATCCTTGTACTGGACTGCGGCCTCCATTAGGGAGGGATAATGGCCCGCGAGTTTGTATCGCTGCACAAGACGAGCGAACTGCTCGCTCCCCTCTCCGCGATCCAGAAGGCTGCCGATCGCTCGGCGCACTCCATTGCCCGCAGCCAACTCGACTGCGGGAAGCCGCAAGAGTGCCTCTGACGCTACGAAAAACGAATACGGTCGCCCGTCCGGGGATCGCCCGAATGCGAGTTGGCGCAACGCCCGGTCCTTGGCAGGTCCCGCCTGTCGAAAGTCAAATGCGCGCATGTACCGGGCGGCGGCCTCGTCGTCAATTCCTGGTGACCCCAGAATCCGAACGAGATAGGCCGGCGTGGAGGCGGAGCGCGACCGCCAGATAATGTCCCGACCCGCAGGCGAGTTCCACTCCTGGCCAGCGACCCTAAGCCAAGCGTGGAGATACGCATCCCAGCGCCCGTCCGCAGCGATCCCGAGCGCCTCCAAGGACCAGCGATCGCCGGCAGTGTGCTGCGAGGCCAGCCGTGCCCATAGCTTGGGCGCTGCGGGAGACCTTGTGCCGCGCAGCGCTATCGCGCATTCGCGCCGGACATGAGCGGCTTGATCCTCGGCAAGGGACTCCACCAGCGGGATCGGGTCCATGCCTATCCGCATTGCGGCTCGCAGGCCCACCACGCGGATGTCTTCCTCGGGATCCCGGAGCGCCTCGCGCACGTAATCCGGCCCGCGGGGCTCGATCCGCGCCAGCAACCAAAGCGCTCGCGCCCTGTGTCGCACCGCTTCTCCCGTGCGGAAGAGATCTAACAGAGCGCGCTCCGCTTCGCCGCCGCCACCGTCGAGCGCCCGCCAAGCCAAGTAACGAACCGCGGAGTTCGGACTCCTCAGCGCCGCCACGCTTCCGGCGACCGAATTGACCTCGGGCGCAACCGGACGGTAGCGATGACCTTCCGGCGCTATCCTGAAGATTCGGCCTCGCTCCGAGTCCTCCTGTCGGTTCCAGCCGATAACCGGGTCGTACCAGTCGCTCACGAAGAGGGAGCCGTCGGGAGCGACCGCCACGTCGACCGGTCGCACCCACTTATCGCGCTCGCCCTTGAGAATGTTCGCCATCCGCGCCGAGTAACCGGCACCGGACTTCTCTGTCAGGATCCCTCGCAGCACGCCGGGCCCGGCGTCGGTCGCAAGGACCTGGTCCCAGAATTCGCTCGGCAGCAAGCGCCCTTCGTAAGACGCCACCCCGGTTGGAGATCCAGCCCCGGTCACCAGCACGTTCGGAACCACTCCAGGATCGTTCCGATGCCAATGCCGGTGCGGCACCTCGCGATGCTGGCCGGTACGCTCCGCTTGATTTCGGGCCCCGGTCAGCTCGTCGCGATACCCGTAGTTCCCGCCTTCCAGAATGTAGTTGAGCCGACAGGCGTAACTGCCGTCGTCGTCGTTGTCCGCCTGCCAAGCTCCGCCTAGCGAATCGACGGTAACTTCGTAGTTGTTGCGAAAGTTGTGAGCGAGCACCTCCAAGTGGCTGCCGTCTGGGTTGCACCGGAAGACCATCCCTCCTTGATAAGGACTGGAGAGTTCCTCGAGCCCCCGCGTGAAATCCGGGCGTTCCGTGTCCGGCAGCTGGCGCAGGCTTTGGGCATAGTTGCGATCCAGGACGGGATTGCCGAAACGGTCAGCCGCCAGCGTTCCGTCCTGGTAGTGGATGTAGCGACCGGCGTTGCCCATGTTCCAGTACAATTTCCCATCCGGACCGAAGGACATCGCATGTGTCGAGTGGTCGTCTTGCGGCTTTCCTGAATTGACGAAAAGACGCTTTTTCGAGTCCGGGATATCATCACCATCCTCGTCGGTGAAGACGATCACATCAGGGGCCGCCGTCACGATGACTTGATTGCCGAGCACAGCGATCCCGAGGGCTGCGTCGATATCCCGACCCTGGTAGAAGACCTTCGAAGAGTCCGCGACCCCATCGCCATCGGCATCCTCCAGGATCAGGATCCGGTCGCCCCGAGGACGCTTGTCATTCCGCCCGTGGTCCCGGTAGTTGACCACATCGCACACCCAGACACGGCCGCGATGGTCGACATCAATGTTGGTGGGATTGGAAAGGATCGGCTCGGAAGCGAAGAGGGTCGCTTCAAGGCCCGGGTACAACTCCAAGTTGGCGAGCGCCCGTTCCGGGGCGCGTTCGCCGGGCCGATCCGAACACCCGGTGATCGCGATCAGCGCGACCGCCAGCAACCCTGTGCGCGGGGAGCCGCCAATCAAGCCAACGGCTGTGGGTTTCCTTTGCGTCGAGAGCATGGCCAACGCTGGTGCAGGCAGAGAAGCGAGCTTGGCTAAAGCCGCCCGAGAGTAGCACACGGAAGCGCCGCCCTAGCAAAGCTTGAGGTCTCGCCGCGGGGTCTGGGGGATTGCATCCGCCGGCCAGCCCACTCCGTTCTCAGGCTTGGCGCTTCCCCTGAGTCGGGCCCGGAACTCGTTTGGCAAAGCGTCGGTGGGGTGTTAGTTTTCCAATAGTTGCGAAAGCGGCAGCTCTTCCAGGACGTATTCCGAAAGCATTCCCGCAGCCCGCGGCTCTTGGTGTTGCCCGGATTCGGACGCCCCGGCGAAAATTGAGGCCCAGCTACGACAGTGGGCATAACAGCATTCAGAGACAACGCAACAGCGTGAGGAGCTAGCCCGTATGCGTCACCAATGGGGCCTTTCGGTCTGATTTTCTCTGAATGGCCCGGGTTTTCAGCGGTCAGCCAGGGCTTTCAGCGCCGCCCACCACGATCAGCCGGCCTGGGGACGCTCGGAGAGCGTCTGGTGCTTGATCCGCGGTGCAGTTCGCTGGGTCGTGGCGGGACTGCCCGCGGGCGGCAGCCTCGGCTTGCGCCGCTCCGCAGGTGCTGTCCGCCGAGCGAGACGGTCCATCCAGCCGGACGAGTTCCCCAGCGGTTCCTGGCGCAGGTTCGCCAGCACCTGGACGCAGAGTGCGGCGTAGGGACAGGCCTGCGGGAACGCCAACCGCACCCGCCGGGGCGTGCTGCGGACCCGGGTGCCGACCTGCAGCAGCTGCAGCCGCAGCGTGAAGCATCGGGCGCGGGCCAGCTCCGGGCCTGGGCACCCAGCCGCCGCAGGGCCTGCAGCGGCACACAGGCAAAAGAAAAAGAAGTGACAGCGCAGCTAATTCGCCCGCATCGGGTGGGTGCCGGTGCGGTCGGCGAACAGATCGAGCTGCGGCTCCTGGATGCGGTTCTCCAGCTCCCTTCCCACACCATAGAGCTTCCTGATCACACACATGCATCATCCCAATTTAGGAGCCGATTCAGAGCTCCCAATAAGTGGACGAGAGGACTGCATTCCGCTGCGCTCCATGTTATACCTGAATGAACGCAAGATTTTGATTTTCAATAAGATAGATTTTAAAGCGCAACTCTGTCAAGTTCCAGCAGGGCCTCAGCCTCGGCACCTTCCTGGCGCACTACGGCACGGAGCCCCCTGCGGCGCGGCGCTGTTCCTGGCGCACTGGCCCGAGGGCTTCATTGGCCCCGACTGCGGCGGCGGCCAGCACGGCCGCAAGGTCCACCAGGGCCACGCCTGCCAGCCCCAAATCTCGCTCACCGCCGGGACCCTCTGCGCCCCACCCAGCTGCCCCGGCCCCGGGGTTCCTGGCCTTCCACCTCTGCACCCAAGCCCAGCACGGGCTCTCCTCGCTGGAGCTGGCCCGGCAGCTGGGCGGAAACCGGAACCCGGCTGGGAAGCTGCTGCCCGAACTGCGCCAAGCGCTGTGCGAGCGCGACGAGCGCCCGCTCTGGGAGGGCATCGTGCAGCTGGCCCTGGGCCGCATCCAGAACTCCCTGGCGGGGATCTGCCCCGCCTGCCTCCCGCAGCACCTGCCGCCTACCCGGCCACATGCGCCTGCCGCTGCAACCGGCGCTACGCTTGGGCAGCGCTGGGGCCCTGTCTGGTGCCGGCCTGCGCCCCACCCCGCCCCTGCCCCCCCGCACTCTGGATGAGGCTTGTGGGTAATCAGGACATCGGTAAGTGCGTGAGAGTGCCCGCAGGGGCACATGCTGCGGCCGTCAGTCTGGTAACCTGGAAGCGGAGGTTTGCGGTGATATCTCACAAAAGCCTGCATCGGCGCCTTTTCCTGCGGGGCTCGGGGGCGGCGATTGCGCTGCCCTTCCTGGACGCGATGACCCCGGCGTTCGCCTCGCCGGCGCGGCTGGCGGATGCCGCGCCCCGGCGCGTGGCGTTCGTGTATGTCCCGAATGGCGTGATCCAGAAGGCTTGGACCCCGGCGACCGACGGTTCCGGTTACGAATTCACGCGCATTCTCAAGGCGCTCGAGCCGCACCGCAGCGACCTGCTCGTGCTCTCCGGGCTGACCCACAACACCGGTCGGGCCCTGGGCGACGGGCCCGGGGATCACGCGCGGGCGGCCTCCAGCTTCCTAACCGGCATCCACCCGAAGAAGACGGCCGGAGCCGATATCAAACTCGGCGTCTCCGTCGATCAGGTGGCGGCCTCGGCGATCGGCGGCGAATCCCGGTTCGCCTCCATGGAGCTGGGCATTGAGCCGGGCCGCTTGGCCGGCAACTGCGATTCCGGCTACAGCTGCGCCTACTCGAACAGCATCTCCTGGCGCGGCGAGCGGACGCCCAACCCGCCCGAGATCGATCCCAGGCTCGTTTTCGAGCGCATGTTCGGGGACACCGAAGCTCCGCTGCCCCCCGCGGAGCGCGCCAAACAGGCCGCACGCGACCGCAGCGTCCTGGACTTCGTCCTCGGAGACGCGTCCAGCCTGCGCAGCACGCTCGGACCCACCGACCGGAGAAAGCTCGACGAATACTTCACCAGCGTGCGAGACGTCGAGAAGCGCCTGGCCGCAAGCGAGGCGGACCAGGTCGAACTGCCCGCCGGGATGGCCAAACCGCAAGGGATCCCGGCGAACTACTCCGCCCACGCACGGCTGATGTTCGACCTGCTGACGATCGCTTTCCAGACCAACATGACGCGCGTCGGCACGTTCATGATGGGCCGGGAGGGCAGCAATCTGACTTACCCCGAGATCGGTGTCGGCCGGGCCCACCACGGCATGACCCATCACCGCGGCGACCCCGGCAAGATCGAGGACATCACCAAGGTCAACACGCACCACATCGACCAATTCGCCTACTTCGTCGACAAGCTGGCGTCGGTCTCCGACGGCGAAGGACGCTTGCTGGACAACACGATGGTGGTGTACGGTTCGGGGATTGGCGACGGCAATCGCCACACGCACCACGACCTGCCTGTCCTGCTGGCGGGCGGGGGCGGCGGCACCCTCCATCCCGGCCGCCACATCCGCTACCCGGCGGAAACGCCGATGAACAACCTCTACTTGGCCTTGCTGGATCGGGTCGGCGTGCATCCCGAGCAGCTGGGCGACGGAACCGGCAAACTGGATCTGCTGAGCGACATCTAGGCGGTTGCGTCGACTGCGACCCGCGTCGCTGGGCGGCGGGGAGAGCCCCTGCGGGTTCCCCCGTTGCGGTGAGGCGCATGAGCCTGGAATTCCG
>CBDBZZ010000060.1:0-41974 GCA_965213745.1 Bryobacterales bacterium
CCGGGGAGGCGTCCGTCGAAGACCTCCGACCGCGTCGCGGGTAACCGCGTTGAGGTCGGAGGGCTCCGGGCGCACGGCTGGAAAGCGAGCTAGGTCGGAGAAGCGGTCTACGAGGCTCTTGAGCGACTCGACTTCGCGGACGATGATGCGCGTGGACTGGCCTAGCCGCTCTCTGAGCACGCGCCGCGCCCCTGCGTCGGCTTGCTCGTAGCGATCGAGGAGTCGGTCGATGCGGCCGGCCGCCAAGGCCACCGGGGTGAGGGGATTCTTGATTTCATGCGCGAGGTGCTGGGCGACCTCCTGCCACGCTTCCGAGCGCTGAGCGCGCCGAAGCTCGGTCGTGTCCTCCAGGACGACGACGAAGCCGTGCGGGGCAGCCCCGGTCTCCAGCGACGACACGGTGACGCTGAGGTGCGTCGCACGGCCCAGGCGCTCCACCTCGAACTCGCGGCTGGCGATCCCCGTGCGTCGGGCGCGGTTCAGCAGGTGCTCCAAGGCGGGGCGGTCGGCTTCGTCCAGCAATTCGGCTACGGAACTCGTGGCCGCGAGCGAGCGAGGCTCTGCGATCTTGCGGGCAGCTTCATTGAACTTGAGCACCTTCCCCGCAGCCGAGATCGAGACCACGCCCGCGGTGATGCTCTCGAGGATCGCGTCGATGAAGCGGCGGCGCTCGTCCAACTCGGCGTTCGCTTGGTTGAGGTCGGCGTTGGTCGCCTCAAGCTGGCGCGTGTTGGCTTCCAGGGCTTGCCCCATGCTGTTGAAGCCAGCCACGAGGCCCGCCAGTTCGTCCATGGCGGGCGTCCGGACCCGGTAGTCCAAGTGGCCTCCGGCAAATTCGCCGGTCGCGGTGAGCAGAGCCTCGATGGGACGCGTGATCTGCTTCGATGCGAAGAGGGCCAACCACAGCGTGATGAACAGCATCGCCAGCGTGATCAGGGCCAGCATGTACGCGTAGGAGCGCCAGATGAAGGGCCGAGCCGCTACGAGCTGCCGCCACTCCTCGAGGCGGCCCCTGCATGAACTTCTGCTGCGCGAGCATGGCCTCGGACACCCTGCGGGCCAGCACCGCCGTGCCTGCCACCCGGCCCCCCGAAACGATTGGCGCCGTCGCGTAGAGCCACCCCGAGAAGGTGCCTGCGCTGGGCGCTTCGCCGCCCACCGGGATAGACGCTGCGAGCGCGCCCGCATCCTGCCCGTCGGGACCCTGGACTTCAATCCGTCGGTCTTCGGCGTGGGCCGGGACGAGCGTTAGGTAGTGCGCCCCGAATTGCTGCCGGAGGTTTGCCAGAGCCGGAGGGGCTTGCCCCGCCGCCAGGGCGCTGACCGCCTCCGGGGGTCGCTGCGAGGCGCTCCGCGTCCCGCTCCAGCCGTTGGAGCAGCTCCGCGCTCGCCAAGCGGTGGACGGTTTCGGCGCTTTGCAGCAGGGCGACGGTCGGCTGGGAGAACCACTTGTCGAAGTTGCGGTTCAGCAGGGTCACCGAGAACGCGAGGTGCAGCGCGACGGGCACGACGCTGACCGCCAGGACGCCTAGCACCAGCTTGGTCTTGATCCGAGATCCGAGCTTGTTCCGCCGCCGCTCGACATACAGTTTGAGCAGGTTGCGGAAGACCGCGAAGCCGAGTGCGAGCGTGCCGATCACGACGCCCGTCGACAGCACCCACAGCACGAACGTAACCGTGGGGTTCTCTGGGCGGAAGTCTCCGAAGCTCAGCGACGTCAGCCAAAAGCAGAGGGTCAGCAGCCCTAGCAGGCCCGCCGCCGTGGCAACCTGCGGCCACAGCTCGCGTCGACGGATCAACCTAGGAGCCATTCTAACGAGGCAGCTTTGGCCCACCCGCCGCGAGCCGCAGCTCGCGGCGCTCCGCTAGGCCAGCATCTGCGGCATGACCTGGCCGTGGACATCGGTCAGCCGGAAGTCCCGCCCCATGTGGCGGTAGGTCAGCTTCTCGTGATCGAAGCCCAGCAGGTGCAGCAAAGTGGCCTGGAGGTCATGCACATGGACCGGGTCCTCGGCGACGCTGAGGCCCAAGTCGTCGGTCTTGCCGACCACCGTTCCCCGACGCAGCCCACCCCCCGCCATCCACATGCTGTAGGCGTTCGGGTGATGGTCGCGGCCTGCGTTGCTGGCATCGTCCGGACGGCGCAGTTCCACCATGGGCGTCCGCCCCGAACTCGCCGCCCCAGACCACCAGCGTCTCGTCCAGCAGCCCGCGCTGCTTCAAGTCCTGGATCAGGTAGGCATTGGCCCGGTCCACCTTCCGGCAGCGCTTGGGCAGGTTCCGGTTCAGTTCGCTGTGGTCGTCCCAGCTCGCGTCCATCATGAGTACGAAGCGGACCCCGCGCTCGACCATGCGCCGGGCCAAAAGGCAATTGGTGGCGTACTGCCTCTGCTCGGCGTCCGCGCTGTCCACGCCGTAGCCCGTGAGGACATGTGCGGGCCTCCGCCGAGAAGTCCCAGCAGCTCCGGCGCGGCCATTTGCATGCGGTAGGCCAGCTCGTAGGACGAGATGCGTGCGGCGATCTCCCGGTCGCCGGTGGCCTCGTAGCGGGCCTCGTTCAGTTCCCGCACCGCCCGCAGGGCCTCCCGCTGCAGCTTGTCGGTGACGCCCGGCGGGTTCGACAGGTACAGGATCGGGTCCCCGCTGCTCCGCAACACCGTCCCCTGGTAGGGCGAGGGCAGGAAACCGCTCGCGAAGTTGCTGGACCCGCCGCTGGTGCCGCGGCCTGAGGTCAGTACGACGAAGCCCGGGAGGTTCTGGGACTCGCTGCCGAGGCCGTAGACCGCCCAAGCGCCGAAGGTCGGGCGGCCGAACTGGGTATGGCCGGTGAACAGCAGCAGCTGCCCGGGATGGTGGTTGAAGGCATCGGTGCGCATCGAGCGCACAAGGCAGATCTCGTCGGCGACGCTGCCGAGGTGCGGCATCAGCTCGGAGAGCTCCATGCCGCTGCGGCCGCGCTGGTGGAAACCGGAACTTGCTGGCCATCACCTTCGCGGAAGGCTTGATGAAGGCGAGTTGCAGGTCGTTCGTGAGGGACTCGGGCAGGGGCGCGCCGTGGTGGCGCTCCAGGGCGGGTTTCGGATCGAACAGCTCGTACTGGCTCGGGCCCCCTTCCATGAACATGAAGATGACCTGCTTCGCCTTCGGCTCGAAATGCGGCTTCCGGGGGGCGAGAGGGTTGACCTTCGGCAGGTTGGCGGCCGTCAGCCCGTCGCGGGCGAGCAGGTCTCCGAGGGCGACGATTCCGATTCCCGCGGCGACATTCTGGAGGAAGTCTCGCCGGCGGAGGAGGGCGTGGAACTGGTGCGGCGCCATCTCGTTACTCCCGCGTGATGAACTCGTCCGTGTTGAGCAGGACCCGTCCGACGCCGACCCAGGCAGCGAGCTCCAGGCGCTCGCCATCCGCGGGGCTCACCGGTGCCAACCGCTCCGCAAGATCCGGGGACTGGGCGAGCAAACGCAGCTGCCGGCGGAAGGACTCTTCCAGGGCGGCGGCTTCCCGCGGAGCGGGCCGCCGGGCCAAGGCCAGCCGGAACATGCGGTCCAGGCGGCTGCGCCAGGGCGCCGGGGCCTCGTTGACGACCCGCAGAGCCAAGGCCTGCGCAGCTTCTACAAACACCTCGTCATTGAGCAGGTTCAGCGCTTGCAGCGGGGTGTTCGAGCGACGCCGGCGGCTCGCCGTCCGGTTCGCCCCGGGCGCGTCGAAGGTGATCAGCTGCGGATATGGCGCCGTGCGCTGGAAAAACGTGTACAGTCCCCGGCGGAAGCGGTCGGGGGCCCTCGCTGTCGCGCCACCGGTCGGTGTCCCAGCCGTAGGTCAGATCGGCCACGCCCTCGGGCTGCGGCGGGTACACGCTGGGCCCGCCGACGGTTGGGGAGAGGAGGCCGCTCACGCGCAGCGCGGAATCCCGCAGAGCCTCGGCGGACAGACGCAGGCGGTTCTGGCGGGCAAGCCAAGCGTTGTCGGGGTCCCTGTGGGCGAGTTCGGGGGCGGGCGGCCGACGATTGCCGGTAGGCAGCGGACATCGCGATCAGCCTGTGCATGCGCTTGACGCTCCATTCCCCAGCGCGGAATTCGCTGGCGAGCCAGTCCAGCAGCCGGGGATGCGAAGCCGGCTCTCCCTGGGTGCCGAAGTCCTCCGATGTGCGCACCAAGCCGCGGCCGAGGAACTCCTGCCACATGCGGTTGACGGCCACGCGGGCAGTGAGCGGATTCTCCTCGGCCAGGATCCACGCGGCGAGGTCGAGCCGCGTGGCACGGCCCTGGGCCCGCAGGCTGGGCAGGAAAGCGGGAGGCCGAGGCTCCACCTCGATGCCCGGGCTGTCCCACTGGCCGCGGAGGCGCAGGAAGGTTCGCCCGGGAGCCTCGCGCTCGCGGATGATGCGCGCCTCGCTGAGCTGCGGATACGCGGCTCTGAGTTCCTGCAGCTTGCGCCTGAGCTCCTTGAAGCCCAGCTCTGCGATCCGCTTCGGGGGCACGACCGTGTGGTACCAGTCCACGAAATAGTTCGTGAGCAGCTCGCGTTCCCGGAACGTTCGCTCGGCAGGGTCTTTGGGGGAGCACTTCCCAACCGCCGTCGGTCATCTGGAACAGCACGTCGTAGCAGAGGTCCCAGTCGGTGCGTTCGCCGGGATGGGCTCCCGCGATCTTTATCTGCTCTTCCCAGGCCGGCTGTAGCTCCGGCACTTGGTGCTGCTCCAGCAGCTCGCGCCGCCGCGCGAGGTACTCCTGGCGCTGCCCGAGGTAAGGGCCCAATTCGCCGGGCAGCGGCGCGTCGATGCTGAGGTCCCGAACGTTGTCGAAGAACGCGTAGAGAGAGTAGAAGTCTTCCTGCGTGATCGGATCGTACTTGTGATCGTGGCATTGGGCGCACTCAACCGTGAGGCCCAGCCAGACCGAGGCCACCGTGTTGGCCCGGTCCAGCGTCTCCTCGAATCGAGTCTGGCCCCGTTTGGTGCCGCCCTCCCGATTGCGCAAGGTGTTGCGGTGAAAGCCCGTGGCCGCCAGCTGATCCGGCGTCGGGCTCTTCTGCAAGTCGGCGGCCAACTGCAAGGTCGTGAACTCGTCGAAGGGCAGGTCTTGGTTGAGCGCCTCGATCACCCAGTGCCGCCAGCGCCACGCGAACGGCCGGGCCAGATCCTTTTCGTACCCGTCAGTGTCGGCGTACCGGGCCAGGTCGAGCCAGTGGCGCGCCCCACTTTTCGCCGTAGTGGCGGGACTCCAGAAGCCGGTCGACCAGCCGCCCGTAAGCTCCCGGAGCGGCGTCCTCCAGAAACGCTCGCATCTCGCTCAGCGTGGGCGGTAGGCCGGTGAGGTCGAGGCTCACGCGCCGCAGCAGAGTGGACTTGTCGGCAGCGGGGGAGGGCTTGACGCCTTCGGACTCGAGCTTGGCCAGCACGAACAGGTCGATCGGGTTGCGTACCCACGCGGCTTGGCGTACCGCAGGGAGGGTGGGTCTCTGGATGGGCTGGAACGCCCAGTGCTCGCGCCAAGCCGAGCCCGCCCCGGTTGCTTCATCCTTGCCCTGCGGCCAGGGTGCGCCTTGATCGATCCAGGCGCGCAGAAGTGCGATCTCGTCCCCGGTCAGGCGCGGCTCGGTCGGCGGCATGCGGAAGCCTTCCTGCCCGCTGGACACGCGTTGGACCAAGGGGCTGCCCGCGCTGTCGTGCGGCAAAATGGCCCGTCCCCCGTAGCCCCCCTTGAGCGCCGCCCCACGGATGTCGAAGCGGAGGCCGTTCATCTGGACCGTAGGTCCGTGGCATGCGTAGCACTGCCGATGCAGGATGGGCTCGACCTCGCTTTGGAAGTCAACCGTCCGCGTAGCGGGCGACCGGGCCCGCCCCGCGTCGCCTGCGCCCGGGGCTTGGCTCCAACCAATGGCCGCGCAAGCCAAAAGGAGCGGCATCTGCGGAAACCAAGTCTGGCGCGCCATGGCCATGGCCAGTGTAAATCAGGAGCGGTGTTCGTGCTGCGCAGCAAGGCGCGAGGGGTTGCTGACTGCGGCGTTTGCAGTCGATTCAAGGATTCTCTTCGCGAAGGCCTAGGAGACGGACGCTATAGGCAGCGGAGCCGAGCCCGAGGCTCGGGCCGCCGCCCAGTGCGATGAACGCGCCCCGGCCCCTTCTTTGAACGCCCCGCGAGTCAGTCTTAGTACTCCAGCCCCAGGTGGGTGATCATCTGCTCTCCCGCCATCCAGCGCAGGGTGTTCTTCAGCTTGGTTTGCTGCACAAAGATGTCGTGCTCCAGGTAGAGCTCCGGCTTCACCATCGGAGACTTGAAGTAAAACGACAGCCACTCCTGGATGCCGGCTAGGCCGGCTCGCTGAGCCAAGTCCAGGAACAAGGCCAAATCCAAGGCCAGCGGCGCGGCCAGGATCGAGTCGCGGCAGAGGAAGTTGACCTTGAGCTGCATGGGGTATCCGAGCCAGCCGACGAGGTCGATGTTGTCCCAGCCTTCCTTGCTGTCGCCCCGCGGCGGGTAGTAGTTGATGCGGACCATGTGGTCGAAGTGTCCGTACAACTCCGGGTCCTGGCCGGGCTGGAGAATCACCTCCAAAGCGCCGAGCTTGCTGACCTGCTTGGTTTTGAAGGATTCCGGCTCGTCGAGCACCAGGCCGTCGCGGTTGCCCAGAATGTTGGTCGAGACATGGACACACGAAATGTATCTGGATCATGTCCGATCTAGTTTGGGGACTCTGATCCCGAGGCACCTTGCACTATGAAAAAGCCCTGAACATGGGTTACGAACGGTACAGTTTTTCGCAAGCGCAGGGCTACGAGAAGATTCCAGGGCCGCTCAAGTTGGAAGAGCTGCCCAAGGAAGCGCGGACACACATCTGGAATCTGTTCTTTGCCCACCTTAAGCAATCAAAGTCCATCGCAACGCACATTGTCTATGCGCCACGGATCGTTAACCCCTGGGAACGTGTCTTTCGATCTGTGCATGCTCAGTTGGACAATTTGCCGCTTGATGAGTGGAGTCCAGACTTCCGGGGCTTCTGCGAGGAATTCCGCCGGCGTATCGAATCACAGCAGTTTAACAAGGTCTTCGACCTGATCCAATTTGTCCTGCGCCATCCTGACTGTCCACTCCAATTCGTCGAGAGCATGATGGGCGTCTTTGCGGACAGCCGCCTCGCGTACACCTTGGACCTCGGACCGCCGCCGACCATTGTCCCGGCCGTCACTCCCGACGAAGGTGCGGCTGTTGTCGAGTCGCTGCCAACACTGCGACAGGCTGGCTTGGCCAGCAGCGCTACCCGTCTGCGCAATGCGTCGGCGCACATCAGCGAGGGTGACTGGGAGCGGAGCGTCCGGGAGAGCATTCACACGGTGGAGTCCGCGGCCCGGCAACTCGGTCCCAAGGCGACGCAGACGCCGGGGCCGGCGCTGAAGTCGATGGAAGACCACAGAGCCCTGCATTCAGCGCTCAGGATGGCATTCGACAAGCTCTACGGATACACGTCCGAGAGCAGGGCATACGTCATGCCCTCCTTGATCAGACGGACGCGAAAGTGGGCCGGGACGAGGCTGTGTTCATGCTCGGAGCATTTGCATCTTTCGCCAGCTACCTGTGGCGCAAGCATGTAGCCGGGAGAATCCCCGTGACCGACAAACGCCTCATCAAGGTCGCATTCCCCCTGGAACAGGTGTGCCTCGACGCCGTCCACGAGAAGAACATCCGCCACGGGCACATCTCGACACTGCACATCTGGCCGGCGCAGCGACCGCTGGCGGCGTGCCGGGCGGCGCTGATCGCAGCGCTGACGCCCGACCCGGGAGACCCTCAGGAGAGGCAAGCGATCTACGAACAAATGGCGGGCAGGGTCGTCGAGACGGTAGAGGACAAACGCGTTGCTGGGCGGATGGTCACGAGACGGAACCGTGAGACCCAAGGCGGGATTTTGCATTGAAAGCGGGCGAAGGAGCCGACCCTCAACTGGTTCCGTGCAGGCATTCGTGACGCGTACGACGATCGCGCTCCGAGAGTGCTCGATCCGTTCGCGGGCGGCGGTGCCATCCCTCTGGAGGCGATGCGGCTCGGCTGCGAGGTCACGGCGGTCGACATCAATCCCGTGGCGTGGTTCATCCTGAAATGCACGCTCGACTACCCGTGGAAGCTCGCGGGCCAGACCCGGACGCAACCAGACTTCGTGCTTGAGGACTACGATTTCATGGACTCTTGCTTGAAGGCGAAGGGCTTCAAGGGCCATGCGCTGGGGCGCGAACTCGTAGAACTCGGTCTCGGCGAAGAGCGCGACGCGGAGCCGATGCTGCTCGGTTCCAGACCGGCGGTGGAGGCGGACATCGCTTGGCATGTGCGTGCGTGGGGTCGGCAGGTGCTCAAAGAGACGCGACGACGGCTCGCTGACCGCTATCCGACGTACGCGACTTTTCAGGCGCCGATTCCGGGAGGCGAGCCGTTCGAGCCGCGACCGCTGGCGCTGCTGGCTCCCAACGAGGACTGCGGCACCGATGTCGCGTCACTGAATTCGGAGTTCGATGCTGCCCGGCTGGAGGATTTGCGCGAGCCGCGCTGGGGAGCGAAACCAACCGTCGCGTATCTGTGGGCTTGCACGGTCCGCTGCAAGGGCTGCCGCGCTACGATCCCGCTGCTCAAGACCCGCTGCGCTGGCTTGCGCAGAAGAGCGGCAAGCGCGTGATGCTGACGATGACGCCGAACGCGGAGCGCACCGGCGTCGTGTGCGGCATTGAGGCCGACATGGCTCGGGACGAAGGCAGCGCCGTGCGGCGGCGCGAGCGTGACAAGCGGATCGGCGCGGGCACGATGAGCAGGTCGGGTGTTCAGTGCCATCTATGCCCGGCCATCATGACCATGGAGGATCTTCGGCTCGCCGGCCGCGCCGGGCGGCTGGGCGAGGTCATGACCGCGGTCGTGGTCGATGGGCCGAAAGGCAAGGAGCACCGGCTGCCGACGGAGCGCGAGCGCCAAGCGGCGCGGGTGGAGCGTGCCGACCTCGACCGACTCTACGCGGAGATTCCGTTCGGCCTGCCAGAGGAGCCGACGCCGAGCGAGGAGAGCCTCGGGAGGCGAGTTCCGCATTACAGCTTCGACACTTGGTGGACCCTCTTCACGAACCGCCAGATCTTGTCGCTGGGCACGTTCGTCCAGGAGATTCGCCGTCTTCCCGAGGCGATGGCCGACTTGCCCGATCCCGCACCCATCGTGCGGAACAAGTCCGCTGCGTCGCCGCAGGATGCCGCCGCCACTCCCGGTTTTTTCGATCTCATCTGCACAGACCCGCTCTACTACGACGCCATTCCGTACTCCGATCTCATAGACTTCTTCCACGTCTGGCTGCGGCGTGCGATTCGGGGGCTGACGCCGGAACTCGACGCGGTGTGCAAGACGCCGCTCGGCCCAAAGTGGGATACCCCAACGAACGACGGAGAGTTGATCGACGACGCTGGCCGTTTCGGCGGCGACCGGGAGGCGTCGAAGCGGAATTACGAGGACGGCATGGCGCGGGCGTTCTCACGCTTCCACGCGGCGGTGCGGGACAACGGCCGGCTGGTCGTCGTTTTCGCGAACAAGTCACCGGCCGCAGGGGAGGCACTGATCCGGGCCGACTTCGTCACGCACGGCTCGTGGCCGATCAGAACGGAAATGGAGACCCGCCAGCGATCCCTCTCGTCTGCGGCCCTCGCGTCGTCCATCTGGATTGTCTGCCGGAAACGCTCGGCAGCGCGTGCGGGTTGGGGCGCCGGAGTGCTCGCCGAGATGCGCGAGAACATCTCGCAACAGCTCCACGACTTCTGGGACGCCGGCATACGCGGCCCTGACTTAGCCTGGGCGGCGACAGGACCCGCGCTGGAGGCGTTCTCGAAGTATCCGGTCGTGAAAAAAGCCGACGCCGCCGGCTCGCAGATGACGGTTTCGGAATCCCTGCGGGAGGTGCGGAGGTTCGTCGTCGGCCGCGTGCTGACGCACGATGGCGACGCAGAAGCGACGAGCGGACTCGACGATGTCACGACCTACTATCTGCTGCACCGGAACGACTCCGGCCTCGACGAGGCCCCCATCGGTGCCTGCATTCTCTATGCGATCTCCGGCAACCTGTCGGACCGCCACCCTGACAGATCGCTACGACATTCTGTCCCACAGCAGTCGCACGAACAGCGACGAGCCGATTCCCGATGACGATGCCGGCGCGGCGGATGGCTCCGGCGGCGCTGGCAGCAAGGTGGCATTGAAGCCTTGGAGCCGGCGAACAGCGAAATCGCTCGGCCATCGAACGCAGGACGGCCGCCAGCCGCTGTTGAGCGATCAAGCGCACCGGTTGATGTGCCTCTGGAGCGCCGGGGACGAGGCCAAGGTTACTGATGTGTTCATAAGTAATTGCACGAAAAGTCTCCGCAAGCCATTGATTCTATTGGTGGGCTGCTTGCAATTACTTTTGGCAAAATTAGTAACGACTACCTCGACAACCACGGCCTCAAACGCCACGGCCGCTCTTCGCGCGGGTGGTGCAGGCCGTGATTGAACTGGCTCCGGCCGGTTCGGAGGAACGAACCACCCTCGAGTCGATTTCCAACCACATGGCCACGCTTGCCGGCGTTGCGCCGAGCCAGCAGCTAGAGTTGCAACGAATTGGAAAGGAACCGTGATCACCTCGCTCCGACTCGTCAACTTCAAAAACTTCGCCGACGAGAAGCTGCGCATCGGCCCGGTCACCGTGATTGTAGGTGCGAATGCCAGCGGCAAGAGCAATATCCGTGATGCTTTCCGATTCCTGCACGGCATCGGGCGCGGCTATACGCTGGCGGATATTCTCGGTGGCAAATGGGGAGCAGGTGGTCAGGTCCAGTGGCAGCCGGTTCGCGGTGCGCCAAATGAAGTTGCTCGTGTGGTTCACGCCGAACCCAGAGCCCAGTTTGCCTTGGAAGTTCTACTGCAATTGGGCGGCACCAGCGTGCGCTACTACATCGAGGTCTTTCACGATGCGGGAAGCTCCGGCGGTTTTCGCGTCGCTCGCGAAGAACTCTCGACCGGGTTTTCGGAGCCTGTTTACACGAGCCACCCGAATGGGGTCGGTGCGCTTACCCAGGACGACGAGACGCTCCTCTCGCTTCGCATGGCGAAGGCCGGATCCCAGAAAAAGCAAGGACACTCAGTCGCAGTTCGGTCGAGCCAGCCGGCATTGACTCAGATTCGAGAGCACAGGCAACTGGCCGGATCCCACAAGGACATCGTGCGAGAGCTGATCAATGCCTTGGCAAGCATGCGTTTTCTGGACCTGATCCCGGATCGCATGCGGCAACCCTCCTTTCCGGGACAGGCGATTCTCGGTGACAGCGGTGAGAACCTACCGACCGTGCTACGAGAGATCTGCACAGATCCAAAGCGGCGAAAGACCCTGGTCGACTGGGTTCGCGCACTCACACCGATGGATGTCGACGATTTCCAGTTTCCGGTTGACCCGGTCACCGGCTTGGTTCAACTCGTCGTGCTGGAAAAAGACGGCAGGACGTGTTCCGCCTACAGCGTCTCCGACGGCACACTGCGTTTTCTGGCGATGCTGGCCGTGCTGCTCGCGGATGACCCAACAAGGTTCTACTTCTTCGAGAAAGTCGATAACGGCATCCATCCCGCTCGGCAGTGGCTGCTAATGGAGTTGCTTGAGAAACAGACCGCCTCGGGGGCCGTCCAGGTCGTCACCACCACACATTCGCCCGGATTGCTGACATCGGGTCGACGATCTCACCTTCAAGCACACCTCTCTCGTCTGCCGGCTCGAGGCCGCAACAGACGCGATCATCCGCCCCGTAGCTGAGTTGCCGGGCGCCGGGAAGCTGCGAACATCCCAAGGCCTGGGTCGGTTGCTGATGGGCGGCTGGATGGAGGACATGGTCGCGTTCACGGAAAACGTCGAGGAGCCGAGCGCATGACGGTTCTTGTCGTTCCCGAGGACTTTCGCAAGGACCAGTTCGTGCTGAAGCCTCTTTTCTCGAAGCTTCTTGCGTCACTGGGTAAACCACGCGTCACGGTGAGGGTCTGTCGGGATCCACCCCTGGGCGGCGTCGGCGAGGCGTTGAAGTCGAAAACGGATCGCCGATATTGTGGACCGGTACGGCGGCAGCGTGAAGGTCATCCTGCCCTGCATCGACCGCGATGGTGACAGGGGCCGGCGTCAACGACTCGATCAGCTCGAACAAGAGTTCGGCGAGTGCTTTCTCGGTGCCGAGGCGTGGGAGGAGATTGAGACGTGGGTACTGGCTGGGCTGAAGCTTCCTCGAGATTGGAACTGGACGGATGTGCGCGCCGAGGTTCAGGTCAAGGAAGAGTACTTCGATGGAATTGGCGAGGCGACGCGGTATCGACGGTGGCCCTGATGGCGGTCGGAGCGAACTGGGTGAAGAAGCTGCCCGCTGCATTACTAATTTTGCCAAAAGTAATTGCAAGCAACCCACCAATAGAATCAATGGCTTGCGGGGCTTTTTCGTGCAATTACTTATGGACACATCAGTAACGTGATTCGCCAGAAGTGCCCAGAGGACTTCGACACGTTAGCGCGGCGACTCGAAGCCATCGTCCACGGCAACTGAACGAGAGCCACCCCATGACGCAGACATTTCCCTGGACCCCCTGGCACCGTGTAGTGACGCTGCGCGAAGATGTGCGCACCGGCGAACTGTCGCTGGCCGACTTCGCGGCCGACCTGCACGACGTAATGATGCAGCGAGGCACGCGGCCGATCTACGAGGATCCCGCCCGGTTCTTCGCATTACTGACTTTGCCATAAGTCATTGCAGAATACGGCCAGAAACAGTCTAGGCGCAGTCGACCTCGCGGCAGAACCCTGGCACCTTGGGAGGGTCGGCCTCAAGGGCTTGCAGAGCCTGCTCCCAGTGCTTCCTGAGCTACGCCCCGGGAGAGCGGATCACGTCGAATCGCGGCGGACCCCTTCAAACTGGGCTTAGGCTGCAGGGGCTGACCCTCGTGGAGCGGCGGCCCGGTAAGCGCGGATGGCTTCGGCGTCGTAGCCGACCTCGCGCAGGATGTCGTCGGTGTGCTCGCCCACCGCAGGAGGCAGGTGCCGGGCGGGCGGCCTGCGCCCATCGAACTGCAGAGGCAGCTTGAGGTCCCGGTAGCCGGCAATCTCCGGGTGCGGCTCCGCTTCGAAGATGCGGTTGGCCCGGACCTGGGGGTCGTCCACGACCTGGCCAAGGTCCTGGATGGGCGAGCACGGCACGCGGTGCGCTTTGAGGAGCCGGTCGAGTTCGTCCGTGGTGAGTTGCCGGGTCTTGGATCGCAGGATGTCGCGGAGTTCGGCGCTGTGCGCGACGCGGGCCGGATTGTCCCGGAATCTGGGATCTTCAATGCACTCTGGCAGGCCCAGCGCCTCGCAGAGGCGGCGGAAGATTCCGTCGTTGCCGCCGCAGATCATCAGCTCGCCGTCCTGCGTCGGAAAGGCCTCGTAAGGAGCAACCATGGCCAGTCCCGTGCCCATCCGGCTTGGCACTTCGCCGCTCGCTAGGTAAGTCATCATGTGGTAGCCGATCCAGCCCAGCGCCGTATCGAGTAGCGATGATTCGAGATGCGTGCCTACCCCCTCCGAGTCCAGTTTGCGCAAGGCTGCGAGGATCCCGAGCGCGACGAGGTTGCCCGTGCCGATGTCCACGACCGACCCGCCGACGCGGGCGGGCGGTCCATCGGGGTAGCCTGTGATCGACATGATCCCGCTGTAGGCCTGCATCAGAGGATCGTAGCCGGGACTCTCGGCGTAGGGCCCCTGGGAACCGTAGCCACGGATCGAAGCGTAGATCAGGCGCGGATGCTTGCGCCGCACATCCTCGTAGCCGAAGCCGAGCTTGTCCAGGACCCCTTTGCGGAAGGCCTCCACAAGGACATCGGCCGAGTCCACTAGCCTGCCGAGAGCCTCGCGTCCGGGGGCGGTCTTGAGATCTAGCTCGATGCTCCGCTTGTTGCGGTTGAAGGCAAGAAAAAGGGGCGCATCGTCCCCCCAGAACGGCGGGCCCCATTTGCGGGCAGGGTCGCCCCCCGGGGGCTCGACCTTGATGACGTCCGCGCCCAGATCGCCGAGGATCTGCGTAGCCTGTGGTCCGGCGATGTTCTGGCTGAGGTCGAGAACGCGCAATCCTTCCAGCATTTGTACTTTTATAGCGCCGCTCGGCAGCCTCTGGCGGGTGGCCCGCAGCAATCGGCAGCCGCTAACGCCGTGGCGCGGATCGGGGGGCCGATGCCGCCGTCCGCCCGGGTTGATCCGCCTGCTCGGAAACGGGCTGGGATCGAGGCCGAACCGGGGGATTCGCCGGGACGACCGATCCCATCGGCGCAGGCGCAGCTGGGGCGACAGGGTGCGAGGTGCCTCGGTCCCCGGCCGTTGACCTCTAGGAGCCTGTTGAAAAAGTCCTCAGCGACCGTGAAGCGGCCCTGCAATGACCGTAAAACGACTCCTGAAGGCCCTGAACAGTCGCAAAACGGTGCTTCGGACGCGATTTCGCGAAGGGGATCGTCCCCCAGCGACTTCAGCAACGGGCTCCTAGGCCAGGATCTCGTGGATCACATGGCCATGCACATCCGTGAGGCGCCGATTGATTCCGTTGTGGTACCAAGTCAGCTTCGTGTGGTCCAGGCCGAGCAGGTGCAGCAGAGTTGCGTGGAAGTCATGCACTGTAGCGACGTTTTCAACTGCCTTGGCCCCAAACTCGTCCGTCGCTCCGTACGATACGCCGCCGCGAATCCCGGCCCCAGTGAACCAGACGGTAAACGCATTGGGGTTATGGTCTCGCCCTACCGTGCCTTCCTGGTGCGTCGGCATGCGGCCGAACTCTGTGGCCCAAACCACCAAAGTGTCGTCCAGCAGGCCCCGTGCCCGCATGTCGCGCAGCAGCCCCGCGGTGGGCTGATCGAGGATGGGGCAGTGGCGCTCGTAGTCGGCTTTGAGGGTCTTGTGCGCGTCCCAGTTCAACAGGCCGTCCACGCCGGACGCCCTCGAGGCGCAGAACAGGCTGACGTAGCGGACGCCTCGCTCCAGCAGCCTGCGGGCCAGCAGGCAATTGCGGGCGTACGCCGCCTTCAGGGGGTTGGCATCGTCGGTGCCGTAGAGCTCGCGAGTGGCCCGCGATTCCTGCGTGAGGTCCGAAACCTCCGGCGCGGAGAGCTGCATGCGCGCCGCGAGTTCGTACGCAGCGATGCGCGCCCGGAGCTGCTCGTCCCCCGGATGCCGCTCAGCGTGGCTGCGGTTGAGGAATCCGAGGAACTGCCGTGTCGCCACTTCGCGATCTTGCGAAATGCCCGGAGGCCGCCGCAGGTTGCGGATCGGCTCCAGCGCGTTGAACACGATGGCCTTGATGCTCGGCGGGCAAAAAACCTGCGCCCCAGTTCGCTGGCCCGGCGGGAGGGATGCCGCGGATATCCGGGATCGGGCGACATAGGTCGGCAGATTCTCGTTGGCCGAGCCGAGCGGCGTAGCCCCGCCCATGCCCCTGCCGACGGAAAAGCCCTCCAGCGCGAAGCACGGTGTTGAGTAGGACGCACGCGGGGCCGTGCGTGTTCGTCTTCGACTGCATCGAGTGGACGAAGGCCAGCTCGTCCGCTAGGGCCCCGAGGGTGCGGCAGCAGTTCCGTGATCGGCTTGCCGCTCTCGCCGCGGCGCTTGAATTCCCCAGGGCGAGCCCATCAACGCGCCGTTCTTGCCTTGGAACGTGACGGCGTCCATGCTGGCCGGTGCGGCATCGCCGGAACGTTTCGCCAGTTCCGGCTTGTAGTCCCAGAGGTCGATATGCGATGCCGCGCCGGGGCAGAAGATCTGCAGGACCCGCTTGGCCTTGGGTTCGAAATGGGTCGGTTCGGCGGCAGCGGTCCCTCGGCAGGAGGGATGCCAGGGCAACGCCCTGGAGCCCGGCGACGAAGTCGCCCAGCCACTCGCGGCGGTTCGGCGGCGGGGGCCGGGGGATGCGCTCAGAAGACATAGAGGAACTCGTTGGCGTTCAGCAGCGCGTGGCAGAACGCTGCGAGGCCTTGGGCGGAGAGGAACTCTGCCGCCGCCTTACGCTCCGCAGGGGTGGCCTGCCGCCCGAACGCCAGAGCCCACGCCGCGTCGACTTGCCTCTGGGACGCCCCTCGCCGGACGCTTCGAGGCGGGCCGCGAACGCCTCGGCTTGGTCCAGGACGAACGCGTTGTTGAGCAGGCTCAGCGCCTGCAGGGGCGAAGTCGTCGCGATGCGCTTGGGCGCGGGCAGGGAACTGTCGGGGCAGTCGAACTGGCCCAGCAGCTCGGGCTTCACGGAGCGGGCATGCTGGTGGTACACCGAGCGGCGGTAGGTCGTGGGGGAGAACTCTGCCAAGGGATAGTACGTGGCTACATTGTCGACCGTTGTAGCGGTACAGCCGGAAACCGGGGGCCGCCCATCGTCCGATCCAAGTTCCCGCTCGTCGCCAGGATCGCGTCGCGCACCTCTTCGGCGCTCAAGCGCCGGGGTGGAAACCGCCAAAGGTACGCTCCGTCGCGGTCGATCCGGGCCGCCTGCTCCCGGTACCGGCCTGCTTGGCGGTAGGCCGCCGACAGCACGATCTCGCGCTGCAAGGGCTTGAGCCTCCAGTTGTGTTGCTGCACCAGCCGCCGGGCCAGCCAATCCAGCAGCTCCGGATGCGTCGGCTCTCCGCCGTTGACGCCGAAGTCGCTCGGCGTGCGGACGAACGGCTGCCCGAAGTGATGCATCCAGATCCGGTTGACAATCACGCGGGCCGTCAGCGCGTTGCGGTCCGAGGCGATCCAGCGGGCCAGTGCCAGGCGCCGCTCGGGCTCGGCCGCATCCTCCGGCAGGCTGTACCCCGGGAGGAGCTCGCCGAGGGTGCTGAGGCTCGCGGGCGCCACGCGCTCGCCCTTGTTCATCGGGTCGCCGCGCACCATCACGCGGGTGGCCTCCGCGGGCTGCGCAAAGCGGCCGAGGAACGCCCGCTTCGGCTTGGGCAACGCGGCCAGCCTGCGCTGAACCTTTCGCTTGCGGTCCTCCAGCGCGTCCCAAGCCTCTCGCTCGGCGGGATCGAACACGGCGTGGAGCACAAGACGCTCCTGCGCTTGTTCCCCGTAGGCCAAGCGTCCGTCCGACGTGGCAACGGTCCGCCAGCTGTCTCCGTCCGCCGAGACTTCGACCGCATAGACTTCGGGCTGCGGTCTGCTGAACCGTCCGCCGAAGCCTCCCAAGCGGTCCGAGGACCACCGCACGCGGTTGATCCGGACGCGCCCGGGCAATTCGACTTGGACCCAGGCCGGGAGGCCGCCCGCCGAGAGCCAGCGACGGTCGAACTTGCCGTCCACGAGGTTGGCTGGGGTGTAGGTGTCGGGCCGGGCTTCGTCGACCCGCGTCGAGCTGGCTGTCGCCTGCCCGCCGAGCGCCGCGTTGCGCGTCTCCGGGCCAGCGGTCCACACCTCGAATTCGTCCAGGCCCACACTGTTGCTTCTGGCGGTCAGGCCCCGAATGGTCAGGCGCACGAAGCGGGCTTCGACCGGCTCGAACGATTCCTCGGTACCCGCCGGATCGACGCTGGGACGGTAACGGGCCAGGATGTCGGCGCGCCGGGCGGCAACTCGCTCACTCGCAACGGCCTTCAGGTCGGCTAGGCCTTGCTCACTGCGGCGGACCTCCGCTTCGAGGGGTTCCGCGGCCGCGTTGTACTTGTCCACCGCCGCAGCGCTAGCCCAGTCGCGCTCGCCGTGCCAGACGCCGGCGAAAGTCGCTTGCAGGCGGTAGTAGTCCCGGGTCAGGATCGGATCGAACTTGTGGTCGTGGCAGCGTGCGCAATGCACCGTCAGGCCTAGGAACGCCGAAGCGGTGCCCATGATCATGTCGTCGAGGTGATTTGCCCGCTTTTGGGCCTCGCCGGCCGGATTCTGGATCCCGACGGTGTCGTGGGGCCCCGCCACCAAAAACCCCGTCGCCGCCTGCACGCTGGGATCGTCCGGGGCGAGGGCGTCGCCGGCCAACTGCTCCAGGATCATGCGGTCGAACGGCTTATCTTCGTTGTGGGCCTGAATCACCCAGTCGCGGTACGGCCAAGCATTGTGGCGCAGGTGGTTCTGCTCGTAGCCGTTGCTTTCCCCAAAGCGCGCCACGTCGAGCCAGTGGCGGCCCCAGCGCTCGCCGTAGGCTGGAGCGGCCAGGAGCCTGTCCACCAGCTTTTCGTAGGCTTCGGGGTCGGGATCGTTCGCGAACGCCTCGACTTCCTCGGGGGCCGGCGGCAGTCCGCGCAGATCGAAGCTCAGGCGGCGGATCAGGGTTCGCCGCCCGGCCGCGGGCGACGGCTCCAGTCCCTTGCGCGTCTGCGCGGCTAGCAGGAAGGCGTCGATCGCGCCTCGGCCCCAAGCCCCGCTGGAACGTGGCGGAGAGGCCTGCCGCAACGGTTGCAGCGACCACCAACCGACCTGGGGCCCGTTCGGGGAGCCCTCAGCGTCGTCTGGAGCGCCGATGGCGATCCAGTCGCGGATCGTCTCGACTTCGGCCGCGGACAGCGGTTCGCCTACCGGCGGCATGGTGGGCTCAGGGCCGCCGATCCTGGCTAGCAGCAGGCTCGCCTCCGGTGCGCCCGGAGCGATGGCGGGCCCGCTGTTGCCGCCCTGCAGCAAGTCGGTGACGCTCCCGACCCGCAACCCCTGCTGGGGGTTCGGGCCCTGGTGGCAACTGGAGCAGCGCCGCTCCAGCACAGGGTGGACCTGGTCGCGGAAGCTGACCTGGGCGGATTGTCCGGCCGCCACTGCGCAGGCGAGCGCTAAGCCCCCGAGCGAGCGGATGGCGCACGGCGAGATGCCGGGAACGCCCTGCCGGGCGTGGAGTCTCTTGGGCTTCGGCATGCAGCGGATCCTCCGGTGCCGCGACGCGGCTCAATTATCGCAAACATCCCGGATAGCGGACCGAAGGCTGCAGATCGCCGTGCGGCAAGATCGAGGGGCGCGGCGGTATCGGTTACGGGATCTTGATCGGCGCTTTCGAATGGCTTGATGCACCCTCTCGGTTCCGCGAACCGCTGCGAGGAGGGGCCGGCGGCCTTCCGGCGGGCTCCGCCGACTCTGGGGACCACACCTCGGCTATCCGCGGGCATTGGACGGCCCTCGTTTTCAATAGATTCAAGAGCAAGTGGCGCAATAGGGGCATTCTTGCCAGAAAATGCTGGTTTCATTCCGAAAATTCTCTACAAATCATGAGATTTTAGTGATACTTATATCTTGTGCCAGCGCTAGCTAACACAGCGAGCGTGCGGTACAGTCGGCCAAGGCTCATCAACGGCCGCCCGGGGCGAATCGTCCATCTGAGCGGGCGTTCCTGTCCCTTCGAAGCGGAGAGGCTCGGAGGTGCCGCCGCACCCCCGGTACACTGGAAGCCGTATGGCCTTCCGCTTGGCTTCGGAGTACAGCCCTCGCGGGGATCAGGCGGCTGCTATTGAACAGCTGGCTGTCGGCGTCACCGAGGGCGATCCCCACCAAGTGCTGCTGGGGGTAACCGGTTCGGGTAAGACGTTCACGGCGGCCAAGGTCATTGAGACCGTCCAGCGCCCCACCCTTGTGCTGGCGCACAACAAGACGCTTGCCGCCCAGTTGTACCACGAATTCCAGGCTTTTTTCCCCGACAACGCTGTCGAGTACTTCGTTAGCTACTACGACTACTACCAACCCGAGGCCTACCTGCCCGCGAGCGACACCTACATCGAGAAGGAGGCCACCATCAACGACGATCTGAGCAAGCTGCGGCTGGCAGCCACGAAGTCGTTGTTCGAGCGCCGCGACTGCCTAATCGTCGCCAGCGTCAGCTGCATCTATGGCTTGGGCTCTCCGGACGCCTATTACGACATGCTGCTGATGCTCGAAAAGGGCCAGCGGATATCCCGGAAGGTCATCGCGAGCACGCTGGTCAAGATCCTCTACCAGCGCAAGGATGGCGGCGACTTCGACCGCGGCTCGTTCCGCATGGTCGGGGACGTGATCGAGATCTTCCCGCCCTACGACGACTACGCCTACCGGGTGAGCCTCTGGGGCGACGAAGTGGACTCGCTGGCCCAGATCGACCCGCTGCTCGGCCATGTGCGCCAGACCTACGAGCGGCTGCCTATCTTTCCTGCCAGCCACTATGTGATGGCAGACGAGACCAGGCACCGTGCCATCGGCAGCATCACCGAAGAGCTCGACCAATGGTGCGGCGACCTGCGGGCGAACGGGAAGCTCCTGGAGGCCCAACGACTGAGCCAGCGCACCCAGTTCGACATCGAAATGATGCGCGAGATCGGCTACTGCCACGGCATCGAGAACTACTCCCGGCACTTCTCGGGCCGTGCGCCCGGCGAGCCGCCCCCCACTCTGCTCGACTACTTCCCCCGCGACACCCTCATTCTCGTCGACGAGAGCCACCAGACCATCCCTCAACTGCGCGCCATGTACCACGGCGACCGCTCCCGGAAGCTGAAGCTCGTCGAGCACGGCTTCCGCCTGCCGAGTGCGCTGGACAACCGGCCGCTCACCTTCGAGGAATTCGAGAGCCGGACTTTTCAGCTGCTCTACGTGTCCGCCACCCCAGGGCCGTACGAGCTGACCAAGTCCGCGGGCGTCGTGGCGGAGCAGGTGATCCGCCCAACGGGTTTACTCGATCCCGAGGTCGATGTGCGTCCTGTCAAGGGGCAGGTTGATGATCTGCTCCGGGAAGTCCGCGCCCGGGCCGAGGCGGGTGAGCGAGTGCTCGTGACCACTCTCACGAAGCGCATGGCCGAGGACCTAGCGGAGTACTACGCCGAGGCCGGCGTCCGCTGTCGCTATCTTCACTCCGAGGTCGATACGCTGGACCGCGTGAAGACTCTGCGCGACCTGCGCCGGGGCGTGTTCGACCTGCTCGTGGGGATCAACCTGCTGCGCGAGGGGCTCGACCTGCCAGAAGTCTCCCTCGTCGCCATCTTGGACGCGGACAAGGAGGGCTTTCTGCGCTCGGAGGGCTCCTTGATCCAAACGATGGGGCGCGCCGCCCGCAACGTGCGAGGCAAGGCCATCCTGTACGCCGACCGGATCACAGACAGCATGAAGGCGGCCATCAACGAGACGACGCGGCGCAGGCGGATCCAAGAGCGCTACAACGTAGAGCACGGCATCACCCCGGAGACCATCGTCAAGCCCATCGACATGACCTTGGCCCGGATCGTGGATGCCGACTATGTCGATGTACCCGCCGACGAGGAGGTGGAGGAGGAGGTGCCGCGCACCCACGAAGAGCGGCTAGCGCTGGCCGCCCAGCTCGAGGAGCGCATGAAGAGCGCCGCCCAAGCGTTCGAGTTTGAGAAGGCCGCCGAGCTGCGGGACCGCATGCGGGCGCTGCAGGCGGAGGTGTCGGGTTCCTCCTCGGAGGCGGCGAAACCCTTGCGACACCCAGCGGCGCAGGGGGCCTGAATCCTTCCGCGAGCGAATGAAGTAGCGGGCCGCTCGACACGGCGGCGGGGAGTTGCGCTGGCTAGTGGGGAACGAGGGTAGCGGCCAGGAGCCACAACTGGTCCCGCTGCCTCTCAGTCGTTCTCCGGCCGGCGCGGCTCGAGCCGTTTCGGAAATCTGACAGGCCGATCCGTGCGGCTCATGGGCGGGCCGGCTTATTCGACACCGTTGGCTCGGCAGCGATCTTGTTGCGCCACTCCGCGACTGCTGCCGGTTCAAGATCGAGTACGCTCGCCACGGCTTCGTCGAGCGCCGCCCGCACTGGGCATTCGTTCATCCTCGGCCACGGCAGCAATTCGGCGCTGCCAAGCCTGTGGAAGGCATGCAGGAGTGGAATAAGGTCCACTTTGGCCGGATCGGGAACAGGCATTGACCGAAGCTGGGCGAGCGAGTAGTCGGCGTAATCCAGCTTCTTTTGGCGACGGTTCAGAAACGATACTGCCGCGACCGTAGAGTTGAGGTATGCACACCAAGCCTTGAGAGCGCTGACCGAGGGCCCAGCCTGCTGCAACGGTGTTACCGGAATGAACGTTTGGCCGAGGGCAGGTCGCGATAGGTAGATCGCTGTGACTCGTATTCTGGGGCTTTGAACTTTGCAAGCGAGCATCATCTTGCTAGCCTTCGGCCACAAGACTTCGGTGGCGTATGCTCGCTTCGACGCCTTGGGCGAGGTGGAGTAGTCGGCGAAGGACTTCATCGTGGTCCGTTCATCCATTTTGTGGTCCACACAACTTCATAGCTTTGCTGTGGTCGATGCGTCTCGTCAAGTGGGTTTTGGAAGGCGTCGACGAGCCGCCGCCCAGCCGGTTCGACCCATGCTAGCCCATGTTTACCAACGGTAGATCCAATACATTTTAGAATCAACGACTTACTCTGATGGAACGGCTCGAGTGGCACCACACAGTGGGCCCAGCGGGCAGCGGGGGTGGGTCAGACGATGGTCTTGCGGAGGCCGCTTGGGTGCGGGTCGCCGCCGAGCGCGTCGTAGAGGGCGCGCTGCGCGGCGCGGGTTCGGCCTAGGTGGCGGTGCGCCCGGGCGGGGTGCGGCCGTCGGGCCGGCGGAAGGTGGCGGGGACGCGCTGCTGGCCGGTGCCGAGGCGGCGCAGGGTGGTCCAAGAGGCGTGGCTGCCGTGGGCGCGGGCGCGCCAGCGGGTGCGGCTGAGCTGGACGAGCTGCTAGGCGCTGACGGTGAGGCCCAGGTGGCCGTCGGCGCGCCGCGGCTTGCGGTGGGAGATGGGTCGCAGGCCGAGTGCGGACTGCAGCGCACGGAAGACGGCTGCGACGTTGGTGAGCGTGGGGTAGGTGCGCCGGAGCGTGTCTGCGTCCCAGGCGGTCTCGCTGCTGCGCCGGCAGGAGACGCCGGCGTGGGTGACCCTCGAGCCGTCCTGGGGGCGTCGGGTCCAGGTGCCGGCGACGGCCTGGTTGCCGGTCTCGTCGGCGGTGACGTGGATCTGGTAGGTCTAGATTCCCGGTTAATTTATATGCGTATATGCGACAACCTCGAAGAGCGCATCCAATGGTCTGGAATTCGAGGGGCTTGAGGCTGCCGCGCTGCGCCACCCGCCACCTGCTCTCTACGAAGCGGCCCGGGAAACCCACGCCGATCCGGATCGATTCTCGTTGAGGCATGCCGTGCAAGTGATTCCCCGCCGGTTGCAGCATCCCGGCGCTCCCCCCGGCGGGCCTCCGGCCCCTGCCTGACCGCCTGCCTGCTGCTGGCCGAACTGCGTGAGGAGCGAGCCATCTCCAGTCGCGGCCGGAGCAGGCCGCGGGGCGTCAAACGGAAAATGAGCAAGCTCCGCATCCGTGCGCGGGGCCCTCTGTCGCGGGAGGCCCAAGATTGGGCACCGCGAATCATGCCCACTCGTCTTAGAGCAATAGAATTCGATGCGGCAGAAGAGTTGCTAAAGCAACAGTATCGCACTTAGCCGCGAAGACGCGGCGGGATGCGGAGTTCGCGCCACACAGGGCCTTATGGGATCGTCGAATCCCTGCGTTGATAGGTTGTGATCAGACGCAGTGACCGTTCGATTTCCGGGTCGGACGGTAGCATCTCGGACGCCGCTCGGAGAGCTGCCTGTGCTTGGTCGAGATCTCCGGAGCGGGCGTGGATCAACCCGAGATTCTTGTGCAAGAGAGCCTTGGTGGGACAGTCGCCGCAGATTTCGATGGCTTCGAGAAGCTGGTTGATCGCCTGCGGCCAGTCGCGCGCGTTGGCCGATGCCAGCGCGAAGTTCCCCAGTGTCTCCGCGCGATCGGTGATCCGGTGCTGCTCTTGGTGCTGACGAAAGCGCTGTTCAAAACCCCGCGCCTCGTCGGGATCGGAGTCTCGCAGTGCGCGGGCCAAGTTATAAAGCGCCTGCCCGTGGCCAGCATCGACCGCTACAGCGCGCCTCCAGTGCTTCGCGGCCGCATGCTTGTCGCCCGCCTGCGAGTAGCTGAGGCCTAGTTGATAGAGCGCGTCCGCATTCCGCGGGGTGGAGGCTACAACCTGCTCCAGCAACTCGCGCGACCGAGTCGGGCTGCCCCGCTGCTTTTCGATCATCGCGAGGAGGTACATGGCCTCGGGTACTCCGCTCGCCTGCTCCAGTTCTTGGCGCGCGTCGTCGTGGCGGCCAAGATCGTAGAGCGCCCGACCCTTGTTGTAATGCGCCGCCGCAGAGTTCGGAGCCAGCTTCGACGCCGTGGCGAACGACGCCAGAGCCGCCTGCAAGTCGTATTGGTCCGCGAGCGCGATGCCAAGGTTCAAGTGGGCTTCCGCCGATTCTGGATTGGCTTCCACGATCTTGCGGAATGCCCCGATCGCCTCGTCGAATTGTCCTTGGCGGGCGAGCGCGATGCCAAGCGAGGTTTGAATCTGGGTGTCGTTCGGAGCTAGCGAGAGTGCTTTGCGGATCCGCTCCTCGGCGTCGCGCAGTCGCCCCTGATCGGCCATGACGAGTCCCAGGTTCAGATGCGCTCTCGCATAGTCCGGCTTGAGCCCGACCGCCTTGCGGAATAGTTCTATCGCCCGGTCGAACTGCCCTTGCTGGGCGACAAGAAACCCAAGGTTGTTCGCAGCCTCGGCAAAATCCGGATTCAGGGAGAGCGCCCTCTCAAACGCGGCCCTGGCGTCTTCGACGCGCCCGTCATCAAGGTAGGCCAGCCCGAGATCGTTATGCGCTTGATACATGCCGGAATTGAGCTCGACCGCCCGCTCCAGCGCCTCCTTCTTCTTCTCGCGCCTTCCGAGCCGTCCGAGAGCTATGGAGAGGTTGTAGTAGGTCTCGGCGCTGGCACCGCCTCGCTCTAGCGCGGCACGATACAGCGCCGCGGCAGCTTCTGTGTCGCCCTCCTGCAGCTTCTCGTTGCCGCGGTTGGCCATCATCGACGCCTCGTTGGCCTGCTGGCCGCCTTTCTTGCGACGCTCGAATTCCTCAAACTCCCTCCGCGCCGCCTCCGTCTCTTGCAGACGCCGCAGGACATTGCCGAGTTGGAAGCGAATGTCGGCATTGCTCGGGTTGAGCTCCTTCGCCCTTTCTAGGTGCCGCCTCGCCTGTTCCAGCTGCCCACGCCGCATCAGGACGAAGCCTAGGTTGTAGCGCACGTCCGCATGGTTCGGGTTGAGCTCGTTCGCCCGGCTCAGAGTGCGCTCGGCTTCCTCCAATCTCCCCAGCTGGCGAAGGGAGACACCCTCGACATGCCTGGCTTCAAACTCCGAGAACGGTTGCGGGCGACTCGCAATGTACTGACCGGCGGCTTCTAAAGCCTTGCTGTATTGGTGCAGGCGGACCATCACTTTCGCTAGTGCCAGACGGGCGTTTTCGTGGCCGGATTCGATTTCCAACGCCCTGCGCAGCGATTTCTCCGCGGCTTCGTAGCGTTCCTGCCGCGCGTAGAGGGTTCCCAAATTGAAATGGGCGATGGCGGCCCGCGAGTGCGTTCTCGTAGCGTGCTCGAGCACCTCGGTGGCTTTCTCGAGCAGGTTGCTTTCCGCATACGCCACTCCGAGATTCAGTTGCAGGTCGAGGTCGTACGGACGCAACTCCGCCACTCGTTGCAGGTGGGGGACGGCAGCTGCAGGCCTTCCGAACGCTCTCCAAGCATCTGCCAGCGCCTGGGCCGCGTCGACCGACTCCGGATCGATTCGCTGAGCGGCTGCGAACTCTTCCACAGCAGCTTCGTGCTCGCCCGACTCGGCCAATGCGGTCCCGTATGCCATGCGTGCCTGAAAGAAGTCGGGTGCGCTTCGGGTGAACTCCCGCAGGTGCTTGATCGCAGCGACCAAATCTCCCTGCTGCATTAGCGCGAGGCCCAAGTTGAACTTTGCCTCTTGAGAAGCGGGAGCGAGTCTCAATGCCTGCTGGAAAGCTGCGATTGCACACGCTGTCTCGGACCGCTGAGCGAAGTAAGCACCCAGAGCGCCATATAGGTCGGCGGAATCGCCTTGGGCCATCGCCCGGCGAGCGGGTGGTGGCGGTTCGCAACCGGACGGGAGTTGGGCCAAGGCCGGAACCCAGAGGCATGTCGCAAATGCCAAAAGCCGACACGGTGCGGAGCCGAACGCGCTGCAGCGTTGGTCGGCACCTTGCATAGGGATCAGTATGGCGGATTCGGGCTCGTCCACTTCGCGTCTTGTCATCGCGGGACGCCCAAGATTCCTTTTCCCCCGTCGAGTGCAGAATCGCTCGCCACGCCTGAGCGAAAGTGCTGCCGCGAGGCGATGAAGTTCATCCGAGGGATTGTCGGCGATCCTGTTCGTAGCCGCCTTGCGAAGCGCGCAAACGGATCGGTGCGACTGTTAGGGCGATGCTTGCTACCTGTCTGAAGTGACACCGGAAATTCGGACAGTGGATTAAGGTGGACATTGCCGGGGTCGCAGGGAGTTACTGATTTTGCCATAAGTCATTGCAAGGAACAACCAGAAAACAGTCTAGGCGCAGTCGGCCTCGCGGAAGAACCCCTGCAACCTTGGCGGGGTCGGCCTCCGGGGCTTGCAGGGCCTGCTCCCAGCGCTCCCGGAGCTGGCGGACCGTCCGGACCGGCAGCTTCCCCACCCGGCGCTGGACTACAGACCGGACTGGCTCCGTAGGGTTCCATGCCGGAGAGTACGCCGGCCATAGATGCATCTCCACTGGCGCCTCGGTCCGCTTCTGCCAGGCTTGGATGTGTGGATGCTGTGGCGGTCCACTATCACGTAGATCGGTCTAGCCTCCGTCCGGTCCGGAATCTGCTGCAGGAACTTTTCCAACGTGGCTGCGGCGGGCGGTTCCGGAATGGATCCTGGAATAAATTGCTCCCGCGGGGCTGCTCGCGGACAGCCTGTTCAGCCGGGAACCGCTCCCCCGTGGGCTGGACGACGGGCGTCTGGCCCCGGCAGCCCCACGTAGCGCCCCGGTGGTCGTGCGAGGTCCTGCCGGCCTCGTCGACCCAGAGCAGCAGGGCTCCCTGCTCCTGCGCATGCCGGGCGAGGGCGAGGTAGGTTTCTTCGATCCCAGTCCGTACCGCGGCGGCGTTCTGCTGGCAGGCCCGGAACTGAGGGCGCTGCCGGGGTGAGGCCGAGGCGTCGCAGGACCCTGCGCACCGGTGCCAGGAACAACTGGACTGGGAACTGGTCGAGGGTCCCTGGCCGGACAATTTGCAGCGACCGGCAGGCGAACTCGAACTGGAGCTGGTCGGGGGATTTGTCCCGCAGGGTTGCGAGGATCCTCTGCATTGGGGCGTGGGAGAGGCAGGGAGGGCGTCCCGGTTTGGGTTTATGTCCGAGGGCCTGGAATCCACAGCAGGCATAGAGCCGAAGCCAGGTGCGGATTGTGCGGATGCCGATGCCGAATTCCTGGGCCAGGGCACGGAGAGGTTTGCCGTGGCGGGCTTGGATCACGACCAATTTCCTAATGGGGAGGGGCGGGACCGACGGGGAATGCGTCGGAAGTCGGGAAAGGTTGGAAACTTCATGAATTGATAAAGAGCAGGAATCACAGGCAGATTCCATGCGGGAATGTCTCAGATACAAAGCATCTATAGGCCAGTTTATGTGTGTGTTGGCGCGGGGGAGCTGCTGAGAGGTTGAAAACGGCCAGACCTGCAATTACTTTTGGCAAAGTCAGTAACGTGGCAAAGAGACGGAAGTTAGTTGACGGCGGGATCCAAGGCGCGCATGGCGAAGAATGCCTTGCGGGGGGCCAGACGGTCCAGCAGATCGCGGGCCGAGCAGCCCGTGCATCCGATCCAGGTGAGCCAGTGGAAGTGCGAGGCCAACTCGGGGCTGTTACAACTGGTCGAGAGAGGCGCTCGGGAACGCGGAAGAGCCTCGTGCAGGGGGGCACCCGTAGGCGAGCCTGAGCCTGCAGTGCTGTCTGCTGGGGCTGAGCCGGTCGACGCTGGACTACCGGCCGCAGAGGCCGAGCGCCGCGGAGCCGACGCTGATGCGACGGCTCGACGGGCTGGACACGGGGCATCCGTTCTCCGGGAGCCGGCAGATGAGCCGACACCCTGGGGCGGGAGGGCTGGCCGGCCGGGCTCCAGCGCTCCCCGCTCTCGTTCCTGCATCCTCCGCCCCAGCCTTCCTCGAGCCTACTCTCGCGCTTAGCCATCCCGGTCGCTCCGCACGGTACCGGCACAACCGGCCTGCCACCACTGCGGGCCCTGCCCGCCCAGATGGGACCAGCCCAGCGTACCCTGAGGGAGTCCGAGGCCCCTCTTCCGCGGCACGGCGCGAACCAGCTGAGGGGACCCTGATTCCCGGTTAAAAATTCCGGCACCAGCCGGAACGTTTTGCATTGTAATGATTTAGACGGTCCTCGGGGTGTTCGCGGATTGCACCTCGGGGGTGCCTCTTGACAGCCGGCGGCTGGTGCCGCAGGCGTGCGGGCAGAGGTGGGGTCCGGGCCGGTGTTCCGTGGGCGGCCCGGGGATCGAGGGGGAGGGCAAGTTGTTCGAGAACGCCGAGCACGGCTACCACGGCGAGAGGCAGTCTTGGCTGCACGCGGTGTTCGTGGGGGTGGCGTGGGTCAGCGCCCGGCCGCATGCGGGCGGCACGGACGTGAGGGGGGATTGGCGGGAGCAATTGGACCAGGATGTGGCGCCCTGGCTGACAGGGCGGCAGCCGGTGGGGCTGCGGGGCCGATAGCGCGGACTACTGCAAGGACCTGGTGAGCTCCTGCCGGCGGAAGGGCTGGGATGATTCCGGGAGCGTGACCGATCCGCGCCAAAAGGCCCCGATTCTGCGCCTAGTGGATGCGAGGGGGTTGCGGGAGGACGAGTGGGAGCCCCTGGACGCGGCGGGCAAGGAGCGGGCCATCGCGGTGGCGTACCGGCCGGCCCGGTGGCTAGAGGAGCCGGTGTGCGTGGTGATCCGGCGCGACGGGGACGGGGAGCAGCGGCTGCTGGAGCCGGTGTGCATGGTGATCTTGGTGAGCCACGACCGGCTGCCGGTGGCGGAGCTGGTGCGGCGGCACCGCGGCAAGCAGGGGCAGGAAAATGCGTTCCAGGGGCCGCTGACGGACTTGGGGCTGCATCATCCGCCGTGCCGCTCGCACGCGGCGAATCAGGGGTTCCACCTAGGCGGGCAGATCGCGCAGCAGCTGCTGCGGCTGCTGCACGCGGCGAGCCGAATGGAGCCGGGTTAGGGCTGGGGCGGCGCGGCCGGAGCCGCGCCGGGCACAGCGGCAGGGGACCGACGCGGAGCCCGCGGGGGGATCGGTGCGCCTGGAGCCGGGAGCGCAGCGGCTGCGAGGCCGGCGCAGGGCGCCTGCGCGGGGGCCCAAGTCGCTCGGCGACGGGCTGAGGGGCCCGCGCCGGGTACGCCGGGCTCTCCCGCTCAAGCCCTACGGCCCCCCCAACCGCCATTGCGGGAAATTAACCGGGAATCTAGAGAGGGGACAGAAGGCGGAGGACCCCCATTCTGGTACGATGCCCTTGCTCGGTAGTTCAGGTGAGCGGCGCAGTCCACGTTGACGGTGCCGACTGGCTGTTCAAACAACCATTCACAACTCACAGGGCGCAATCAATGCGCTCGGAAAGGAAAGCTGAATGATGATTGATTCGCTCTGCCGGAGACTTCGGCCTCCCAGTTGGCTGCGGATCGCCGCCGCCGGGTTCCTGCTCGCAAGCGTTGGGTCCCTGCCGGTCCATGCGCAGACCTCTACAGCTGCGATTACCGGCACCATCCGCGACGCCACGGGCGCGGTTGTCCCTGATGTCGAAATGGAGTTGACCAACATCGAGACCGGAACGATGGTCCACTCGGTGTCCAACTCGGTGGGGAGCTACAACTTCCTCAATATCCTCCCCGGCATGTACACACTGGGGGCGACAAAGCAAGGATTTCAGACCGCGGCAGTCGAACCCTTCACCTTGCAGGTGAACCAGACCGCAACGTTCGATATCAGCTTGGAGGTCGGCGCGGTGACCCAGACCTTCACTGTCGAGGCGCTTGGCGCACAGATCCAGAGCCAGACCTCGGAGATCGGGAACGTGGTCGCCGAGCGCCAGGTCGTAGACCTCCCCCTGAACGGGCGCAACTTTACCCAGCTGCTCTCCCTGAGCGCGGGGGTAGCGCCGGTCAACGTATCCCAGAGCAGGGGCGGATTCACAACGGCAGCAGTGGGAGAGTTCACCTACCCCTCGATCAACGGCCAGACAAACCGCTCCAACTTCTTCACGTTGGACGGGATCTACAACACCGGCGTTATTCTCAACACGCCCCAGATCGAGCCGATTATCGATACGATCCTGGAGTTCAAAGTCCAGTCGCACAACGACCATGCCGAGTTCGGCCAGGGCACGGGCGGCATTGTGAATGTCGTAACCAAGTCCGGCACCAATGACCTGCATGGCAGCGCGTGGTGGTACCTCCGGAACGACAACTTGGACGCCCGCAATTTCTTCCAGCCGAACGTCACGCCGTTCACGCAGAACCAGTACGGCGTCGCAGGTGGCGGTGCTGTCGTGAAGAACAGGGTGTTCTTCTTCGGCTCGTTCCAGGGATTCAAGTACCGGCGCTCGGGCGAGTCCTTCTTGAAGGTGCCGACTGCTGCCAATCTCGGCGGCGACCTGTCCGACACAGGAAGCGAGATCTACGACCCGTGGTCGACCCGGGTGGACCCGAGCAATCCAGACACATTCCTTCGTGACCCGTTCGCCAACAGCGTGATCCCCGGAGCTCGCATCAACCCAGGGAACATCGTCTACGCACAGACGCTATTGCCGCAGCCGTCCGTCGTCGGCCCCGGAGGGACCAACGCCCTCAACACCGATCCCACGAAGAGGGATCAGAACGAGTTCAGTCTCCGTGGCGACTACCACATGAGCGAAACGGACACGTTCTGGTTCCGGTGGAGCGAGGCGCGGCTGAATTCCGACTCTGCGGCAGCGCTGCCGTCGCTCGCCGGGCTCGCCGAGGTCTACTCGAAGAACATAGGTGCGAGCTGGGTGCATACGTTCGGTCCGACGAGCGTGTTGCAACTGCAGTTCGGCCGGGTTTTTGGCACCTCGCCGTCATCGACGCTCTACCGCGAGGAGTACGTCAGCGACAACGCTGCTTTTGCGGGCCAAGTGGGTTTCGCCAGCCGCTTTTGCTGCAGCTTCCGCGAACTCGGCAAGGGCACCGTATTCGTGCCCGGGCTGACAGTGGACGGCTGGTTCAGCGGCAACGAGGCAGCGTCGTTTAACGACCTGACGCAAGTCTGGCAGTACAAGGGAAGCTATTCGAAGATTGTCGGAAACCATACCTTCAAGTTCGGCGCCGAGCTGAACAGCGTCCCGAACTTCCTCGGCGCTCCTCAGAACGCCAGTTCGACCTACCGGGCCTTTCAGACCGGGAATCCGCAGGTGTCTGGCACGGGCAATGCGCTGGCATCGTTCCTCCTCGACGTGCCCGACGGAGCCGGCTTCCGCAACCGCGCGACGACCCACCGGTGGGGCGGTGTCGCCGGCTTCTACGTGCAGGACAGTTGGAAGGCAACGCCCAAGCTGACTATCAACCTTGGCTTGCGCTACGACCGGACGTTCGTCCCGCCGCTGGGCAGGGACGATGATCCGGGCGGCAATATCTACGCGGGATCGTTCAATTTCGAGCGCGAAAACGCCTACATGGTGCAAAAGGTTCCCGGCTCATGCGACCAGCTCGGAGCGGCCCCCTGCATACCGACTCCCGACGGTTCACTGCCCGAGCACGTGAAGATGGAGCCGCGCGGCAAGATCTACCACGACTACACCGACAACTGGCAGCCCCGCTTCGGGCTCGCGTATCGCCTAAGCGACAAAACCGCGTTGCGGAGCTCGTTCGGGATGTTCTTCGACAGCTGGTCGGCGGTCGTCCAGCTTGCTCAGAACTACTCGGCAACTTGGCCAGGCGTCGGCGAGATCCTCGCGAACAACCTGAACAACCCCACGGCTGCGCAGCCGACCCCGACGACATCCGGTAAAGACCCGATTGAGGGCGTCGGGTTCCCTTCGCCGACTCCGTTCAACCAGGTGCAGTGGTTCATGGACCCCCACTACCAGAACGGATACTCGGCGCAGTGGAACTTGGGCATCCAGCACCAGATCACTCCCGACACTATGGTGGAGGTCAACTATGTCGGCTCGAGCGGTACCCGGCTGGGAGTGGGCGGCTACTTCAACACGGCCCTGACCCCGGGCCCCGGCCCGATCACGGAGCGACAGCCGTGGCCGTTCTCGATCCCCACGTTCTACGACCGTAGCATCGGAAACTCGAACTACAACGCTTTCCAGTTCTCCTTGGACCGGAAATTCTCGAGCGGCCTGGCATACTTGGTCTCCTACACATGGTCCAAGACGATATCGACCGCCTGCGATGGCTGGTTCGGCGTGGAGGGCTGCTCGACTCCGAACCCGTACGACCTGTCAGGGGACCGCAGCGTCGCGGCGATCGATGTGCCTCAGATCGTGACGGTCAACTGGGTCTACGAGCTCCCGTTCGGGCCGGGGAAGGCTTGGAATCCAGAGAGCAAGGTGTTGCGGCACATCATCGGCAACTGGCAATTGAACGGCATCGGATCTTTCTTCTCCGGGGCACCGTACACCGTCGGTGTAGCCGGCGACATAGCCAACACGGGGAATTTCAACTGCTGCAGCGGATTCTACGAGCGGCTGAATCTCGTGCAAGGCAACGGGGTGCTGAGCGACCCGACCCCGGAGCGGTGGTTCGACACCAATTCGTTTGATACTCCCGCACCGTTCACCTTCGGAAACACCGGGCGCAACATCCTGCGGAGGGACGGCACGGCGAACTTCGACATTTCGGTGTTCCGTCAGTTCTCGTTGAATGCGCTCAGGGAGGGCATGCGGATCGATTTTCGAGCAGAGGCGTTCAATGCCTTCAACTCGCCTGTGTTCGCCCAGCCCGGGAACAACTTTTCGAATCCGAACTTCGGGGCCGTGTCCGCGACGCAGAACAAGGAACGGATCATCCAACTCGCGATCAAGGTGATCTGGTAGGCACCGTCAGCGCGCTGCACTCTGGGGGCGGCCACCGAGGCCGCCCCCTTTCTGTTGCGATAGATTCTGACGCCGGATGGTCCGGCGGGCCCGCGCGGTCGGCGGCCGCCCTGCCCTTGTTGCGAGTTCGGCCGAGAGGGGGTAACCGCGATGACTAACCGTTTGCGGACGTCACTGGCAGTCACCGGCTTGCTGGCCTCGGGTCTCGGGTCCTCGGCCCAGTGGGCGGTGCTCGAGACCGATGGCCGACAACGGGAGCCAGCCCATCTCTACCAGGTATTCAGCCCCGCCGAGTGGGCCGCCTATCAGGGAGCGCCAAGGGAGAGCATCCAGAGATTCCGAGCAGGGCGCTACGGCCTCTTCATTCACTACGGGCTCTCCAGCTTCAAGGGGGCGGATCTCAGTTGGAGCCGGAAATCCCATGCATTCCCTGATCCGGGCGAGGGGACGATTCCCGACGAGGAATACGATGGGTTCGCAAGGCGATTCCGCATGGAGCGCTTCGACGCGGACGAGTGGGTCGGGATAGCTAGACGGGCAGGGATGAAATACATCGTGGCCGTCGCCAAGCACCACGACGGCTTCCACATGTGGGACACCGCTCACTCGGACTTCAAGATCACCAACTCGCCGTTCGGTCGCGACTATCTCAAGGAGCTTGCAGACGCCTGCCGGAGGGCGAACATGCCGTTCGGCGTCTACTACTCGCAACGGGACTGGCACCATCAAGCCTACCAGCCGCTGGATCCCGCGATCACGGCACCCAGCCCCGCGCCGCCCTATTGGAAGGCGCTGGGGGACGCGTCGCGCCGCGCCGGCCCGCGGCACGACACGTACATACGCTACCTGCACGACACGGTCCGCGAGCTGATGACGGGCTACGGCAAGATCGACGTGCTCTGGTGGGACGCGCTCTGGTGGGGAGGGATGTATCACGCGGACATGTGGAAGTCCGCAGAGATCGAGCGCGAGGTCCGGCAATTGCAGCCGCAGATCCTCATCAACAACCGAGCCAGCCTGCCCGGGGACTTCGACACGCCGGAACAACGGCTCGGAATGTTCCAGGACGACCGGCCGTGGGAGAGCTGCATCTCGCTTGGCCCGCATTGGGCTTGGTCTCCGGGAGAGGTCAAGTCGAAGCGGGAGATCGTTCGATTGCTCGTTCGAACGGCGTCTGGAGACGGCAACTTGCTCATCAGCACCGGGTCCCGTTCCGACGGCGCGTTCGATCCCGAGCAGGTCCGGAGGCTCTTGGAGGTAGGCGACTGGCTGGAGCGCTACGGGCACACTGTCTACGGAACTCGCGGCGGACCTTGGAAGCCCGGCGAATGGGGAGGGAGCACGCATGCGGGCAGCACCGCGTACCTTCACGTCATCTCGTGGCCAGCCGACGGGCTCGTCCTGCCGGACTTGGGCCGCGCAATCCGGGACGCCGCACTCGTCACGGGCGAAGGCCCCGTTTCGCTGACCCGAGGCAACGGCACCCTCCGCATCAGCGTCGCGGAGTCCGCCCGCGATCCCATCGACACGATCATCCGGGTGGGCATCGCCGACCCAGAATGACCCTGTCCCGCACGGGCTTTGATGCGATAGCGTCGATGGCAGGGCTTGACAGTGCCGGAGGCCGGGAACCGGAAGTAGAGGACGAGAAAGTGCGATTTGGTCGATTTTTTCTGATGGCGGGGCTCGACAGTACCAGGAACCGGTAGTAGGGTTGGGGCGGTGGGCGGCGGCCGCTCGAGCTCCAGTGCAGCCGAAGGTGTCCGCCTGCGCGCAATGCGCAATTGGGAGGATCTGACGATGCCATCATCTGCTGCGCTGCGAAAGCGGGTCGCGTCCGTTGCCCTCGGCCTGACGTGCCTCCTCTTGCTGTCTAGCCACTCGGCGGCTCAAGTGTCGACGGCTACGATCAACGGAACGGTCCGGGACGCGACAGGGGCCGTCGTGCCCGAGGCTGACCTAGTCCTGCAGAGCGTCGAGACCGGCGTAGAACGCCGAAGCGTGAGCAATGCGGTCGGCGTGTACACGTTTGTCAGCATCGCACCGGGGATCTACGTCCTGTCGGCAAGCAGGGAAGGCTTCCGCACGAGCTCGCTCCAGCCCTTCACGCTGGCCGTCAATCAGACCGCGACCTTCGACTTCGCGCTGGAGATCGGCGCGGTGGCAGAGACGGTGACGGTAGAAGCCGTCGGCGCCGAGGTGCAGAGCTCGACGGCCGAGTTGGGATCCGTGATGGCCGAGAACCAGGTAGTCGACCTGCCGTTGAACGGCCGCAACTTCACCCAGCTGCTAACTCTCACACCCGGTGCGTCGCCGATCAGCACTTCGCAGAACAGGGGAGGCTTCGGCAGTTCAGCAATCGGCGAGTTCGCGTATCCGGCGATGAACGGGCAGAGCAATCGAAGCAACTTCTTCCTCACCGACGGAGTGATCAATCAGGGCTCGATGGTAAGCACTTACGCCACTCCACCGATCATCGACGCGATCCAGGAGTTCAAGGTCCAGACCCACAACGACCAGGCGGAATTCGGCCAAGGGACTGGAGGCATTGTCAACGTTGTCACAAAATCGGGGACGAACCAGTTGCACGGCACGCTCTGGGAGTTCATTCGCAACGACAACCTCGACTCGCGAAACTTCTTCCGCAAGGAGGTCGTGCCTCTCTCCCAGAACATGTACGGAGCTACGGTCGGCGGCCCGGCCGTCCGCAACAAGACGTTCTTTTTCTTCGCGTGGCAGGGATTCAAGAGGCGCACCCCCGCCAACAGCCTCTATCGGGTTCCGACGGACGCGAATCTGGCGGGAGACCACAGCGACTGGCCGGCCCAGATCTACGACCCTCAATCGACGCGCGAGGACGCCGCGACTGGCACCTTCATCCGTGACCCGTTCGCGAACAACATGATCCCGCAGAGTCGGCTCGATCCGGGATTCGTAAATTATGCGCAAACAACCATACCCAAGCCGATCGCTACGGGCGTGGCCGACCGCAACCAGCTCGACACGACAAACTCGTCGTTGGACCAGGACGAGTTCAACGTCCGGGGAGACCACAACTTCAGCGCAACGGACATGATCTGGGGGCGGGTTAGCTGGTCGGACCTCGCCCAGACGGGGTCCGCAGGCCGGCAAGGGCTAGGTAGCCTTGTCAATGTGAGGACGTTGAACATCGGTGCCAGCTGGGTCCATACGTTCAGCCCGACGAGCATCCTGCAGTTCCAGTTCGGGCGGACGGCCATCAACCGCGACACGGGCAGCGAGTTCGCTAGCGACGTGGACCCCACGAGCTTCGGCTTCGAGCCGCTATTCTGCTGCAGCTTCAGGAGCGACCTCGCCCTGACGCCATCCGTCAGCGTGGCGCAGTTCTTTGGTGGCGGCGAGCGCGTCGCCAACAACCGCACCTCCGACATTTATTCGTACAAGGGGAACTTCACCAAGATCCTTGGCAACCACCAATTGAAGTTCGGTGTCGAGTACAGCACGAACCGACATTTCGGCGTGACGAACGATCACAATGTGGCGTTCGTCCCAGCGAACACTGCCGACCCGCAGACCAACACAGGAGGGAGCCCGCTGGCTTCGTGGCTGCTCAACGTGCCCAACAATGCGGGACGCCGGGACTTCTTCAAGCGCCTGCATCGGGGCGCGATCGGCGGCTTCTACGTGCAGGACAACTGGAAGGTTACGCCGAAGCTGACGGTCAACATCGGCTTGCGATACGACCGCACATGGAGTCCCAGGGTTGGCTCCTACGACGACAAGGGCATTTTCGCCGGGACTCCGGACTTCGAGCGGATCCACGGCGGCCTGTATGTTATCCAGGCGAAGCCGGATTCGTGCGCAGCTCTGCAGGCGGCACCTTGCATACCGACCCCGGACGGGAGCCTGCCTGGCGAAGTCCGTGTGTCCCCCACCCAGAGGCTGATCGAGGATTGGACGGATAACTGGCAGCCACGAGTCGGAGTCGCGTATCGGATGAGCAACCGAACTGCGATTCGCATGTCGGGCGGCATCTTCTACGACAGCTGGGCCGGAATGAACCAGATGATGCAGGCGCAGGGCCATACGTGGCCGGATGTCGGCCAGCAGCAGTCGGGCAACCTCAACACACCGACGAGCGGCAACCCAGTCCCCGGCGTCTCGGCCAAGAACCCGTTCCCGGCCGGCCTGCTGCCCGGTCCGACACCGTTCAACCGGGTGGCGTGGTACGCAGATCCGAGCGTCAAGAACCAGTACTCGATGCAGTGGAATTTCGGTCTCCAGCACCAGCTGACGAGCGACACCCTGGTTTCCGCAAACTACGTGGGATCGGCTAATCGCCGGGCTCCGCTCGATCATTTCTACAACACGGCAACGACCCCCGGGCCTGGGGACCCAGCCGAGCGCAGCCCCTATCCGTTCATCGTGCCGACCTTCTGGCAGCGGAGCGTGGGGCGAGCCAACTACAACGCTTTCCAGTTCCAATTGACGAAGCGCTCGCGGGCGTTCACCTACATGGTGAACTACACGTGGTCCAAGACGATCAACCTGGCCTGCGATGGCTGGTACAACGTCGAAGGATGCTCCACGCAGACGCCGTACGACCACGTGCGCGACAGGGGTGTTGCAGGCCATGACTTGACCCACATCTTCAACTTCAACTGGGTCTACCGGATTCCGATCGGCCCGGGCCTGAAGTCGACCGGCAGCAAGTTTGCCGACTACGTGATTGGGAACTGGCAGATCAACGGGATCGCGAATCTCTATTCGGGGCGGCCGTACCATATCAACGTCAGCGGCGACATTGCCAACACCCGCAACCGCAACGGCTACATGCGAGCCGATCAGGTGGAGGATCCCCATCTGAGCAATCCGACTCCCTCGCGCTGGTTCAACACGGACGCGTTCAAAGCGCCCGCTCCGTTCACGTTCGGCAACTCGGGCAGGCACGCCTTGCGGTCCGACGGGGTGACGAACTTCGACCTGTCCCTGTTCCGAGACTTCCCCCTCCCCGGCCGGGAAGGGATGAAGCTGCAGTTCCGTGCCGAGGCGTTCAACGCCTTCAATCACGCGGACTTCGCAATCCCGGTGCAGAATCTGAGCCGTAGCAACTTCGGCGTCGTGACGGCAACGCAGAGGCGGGCGCGGCAGTTCCAACTGGGCTTGAAATTCATCTTCTAACCGGGCGGTCGGCAGGCCCGGCCGCCCCTGCTGGAAGCGCGGGTCGCCTCGCCAATGCGGCGCTGGCGAGTCAGGGCCGGGAGGAACTCCTCAGAGCCTGTCTGCGAGATGCGCCTCTTCCGGTAGCGCCCAGCAGCTGTTCTGCAAGTACGAGCTCCGGCACCTGCTGGTAGTCGATCTGGCTGGTGGAGTCGCGGGCAACGCTCGACCACCGGGATGTCGAATCCTCGCATTGACGCTTGTCCTCCGAGACCCCCTCGTCCTTCCGCGTGCTGATGGGGCATGCCCGGGAGCCGGGACCTGGAACCTTCCTGCCGACAGTAAGGCGCCCGGGGGGTTTTCCGGGAGATCGCTAGGCGCACGATTCACCTGATAAGGCTCACGACCAAGGCGGTGCAACGAGCGGTAGGAAGCGGAGCCGTCGGTGGTTCGCCACCCGGCGCCAGTCTGGGACGCGCAGGACTTCGCCCAACCGATGGACAATCGGATTCCAAGGCTGTGGGAAGACGGTGTATCCGGTCGGCCGGCACCGGCTGCAGGATGGGCAAGATGTTCCAACCGACCGTCCGACAGGGTACATTGGTAGCCGTCATGCCAACCGTCAACTCGCAGCGTCGAGCGCTTCTCAAAGCGGCGGCGCTAGGCTTCCCTGCCATTGTGCCTGCGACGGTTCTAGGTCAAGACGCCCCAAGCAAGAAGCTCTCGATCGCCTTCATCGGCACCGGCAACAACGGTACGAACTGGCTACGGCGATTCTTGAGGGACGACCGGATCCGGGTGCGCGCTGTCTGTGACGTGAACCGTGAGGGCGGAGGGTATTGGGACGGATCCGTTCGAGGCCGAGAGCCCGCCCGGCGGATGGTCAACGAGCACTACGGGGACGATTCTTGCCTTGCTCTCGAGGACTTCCGAGATGTTGTCGGGCGCGATGACATCGACGCCATCTACATTGGCACTCCAGACCACTGGCACGCGATGATCGCCATCGCGGCAGCACGTGCGGGCAAGGAAATCTACGGCCAGAAGCCTCTGGCGCTCACGGTGCGCGAGGGCCGCGCCATGGCGGACGCGGTCGCAACAGCGGGAATCGTCTGGCAGACGGGAAGCCAGCAGCGCTCCGACAGCAACTTCCGCATCGTCTGCGAGCTCGTGCGCAACAACCGGTTGGGCCAAGTGCATACCGTTAGAGTCGGACTGCCGTCAGGCAGGCCCGACTACGGCAAGACCGCTCACCTCACCGAGCCGCAGCCAGTCCCCCACGGGTTCAACTACGACATGTGGCTCGGACCAGCCCCCGACAAGCCATACGCGCCGGCGCGCGTCGGGGTTAACTTCCGCTGGGTGTCGGACTATTCGGGAGGCCAAGTGACCGACTGGGGAGCCCACCACATTGACATCGCCCAGTGGGCCCTGGGCATGGACAACTCCGGACCGGTGGCCGTTCGTGCGCCGCAAGGCAAATTTGAGAAGCACCCGATCTACAACACGGCAACGGAGTTCTACTTCGAGTGCGTCTACGCCAACGGCGTGCGGCTCATCTGTTCGGACAAGGAGCGCCCGGGCGTGCTGTTCGAAGGCAGGGACGGCTGGGCCTGGGCCAACCGGGGGACGCACGAGGCCAGTGCTCGCGACCTTCTCGCCGAGCCCCTCGGCACCAGAGAGACACAGTTGTACCGCAGCGATGACCACGTAACGAATTTCGTTGACAGCTGCTTCTCCAGGAGGCCAACGGTTGCGCCCATCGAGGCGGCGCATCGCTCAGCGACGGTTGCACACCTAAGCAACATCGCGCTCCTCAAGGGCCGGGGGTTCGCGTGGAATCCCCACAGCGAGCGGATCGTCGACGATCCCGGCGCGAACTCCATGCTGGAGCGGCCTTACCGTGGTGCGTGGAAGCTCGCCTAGGGCTGCGCGTAGCTCTAGCCCCAACTTACTCCGACTGCTTCTTGGCCCGGTAGCCCGGGACCCGACGCGAGCCACGCCCCGCACCCTTAGGAGCCTGTTGCTAAAGTCGCTGGGGTACGATCCCCCTCGCGAAATCGCGTCCGAAGCACCGTTTTGCGACTGTTCAGGGCCTTCAGGAGTCGTTTTACGGTCATTTCAGGGCCGCTTCACGGTCGCTGAGGGCTTTTGCAACAGGCTCTTAGGAGCCTGTTGCAAAAGTCTTGGGTTCCGTGGAACTTGGGTGCGCAGCGCTCCCACGGGCCCGCAACGGTGGCAGAACGGACCCCCAGGATCGCGCAACCGGCCAGTAGCGGTGCTTGGAGTGCGTTGCTGTACCACCCGACGCCAGCTGAGTACGCCAGCCGGACTTTTTCAACGGGCTCTTAGCGTTTTCTGGGAGTTCCGGCCTCCATCGCCCCGGACCAAGCCGCCGGTTTGCGCCCTGATGGGGCCCGCAAATCCTGATTTCCTGGGCATACAGAGTCGGCAACTTGCCGCTCGATCCTCGGATAACATTGTTTTTTCATGAGTTGTTGGCAGCCGACCCTGCTGTGCTTTCCGAGTTATCCAACGCATATCAACTCCTCCTACGCCCGCCTCGCCCCCTGCCAACTCCTCCGCGAGTCCTACTGGCCGGACGGCTAGGGTACGAAAGACGCCCTCGCCAACCTCTCAGCCCGCCCCCGCACCGGATAGAGCATGAGAATGACTCCCAGGGGCCGTTGACGGACCTGGGGCTGCAGCATCCGCCGTGCCGCTCGCACGCGGCGCATCAGGGTTTCTACCTAGGCGGGCAGATCGCGCAGCTGCTGCTGCAGTACCAGGCGCTGCCGTCCGCGGCGCGGCAGCATGGGCTGCGGCCGCTGATCCGGTACTGCGTCGGCAGCGTGGGGCGGCTGACGCGCAGTGCGCGGCGGCTGCGGCTGCTGTGCAGCAGGAGCAATCTGCAATGGGACTGGCTGCTGCCCGCGGCGACGAGCCGGAGGGAGCCGGGAGCGCAGCGGCTGCGAGGCCGGCGCAGGGCACCTGCGCGGAGGCCCAGGTCGCTCGGCGACGGGCTAAGGGGCCCGCGCCGGGTACACCGGGCTCTCCGCTCAAGCCCTACGGCCCCCAACCGCCATTTCGGGAAATTAACCGGGAATCTAGACGGGTAGCACGAACCACCCCTGATCGAAGCCGGGACCCAAAGCCTCCCACCACTCCGATGGGAGAGACCAGCCATCCGCGCCCGCGCTTCGGGAGCCGAGGAGGAAGGCCAGTCCGGATGTCGATGGCATTGGACTTCACACGCGATGCTCCAGGCCAGCCTAGGAATTGCGACGGGCTGATGGCCGCGCGGCCCCACTGCCACTCATGGGGGGCCGCCTGCTGCCAGAAGCGCCCCTCGACCGCCGAGGCGGTCGTGCGGCGAAGCCTTAGGGGCGGAAGATCCGCTCCCGCAAGTCGTCGGAGAACGGGAGCCCCGCCACGCGCTCGACCACTGACGCCAGCAGCATGTAATTGCTGCTGGCAAAGGCGAATTCCGCGCCAGGCGCACTGGCAAGGTAGACCTCGGCCAAGCGCTCCACGGGCCGCAACGACGCGAGCTGGCCCGGCGTTTCACAGCAGGGAGTGCCGTAGTCGTGGGAGCTGCGCAGCCCGCTGCGGTGTCGCAGCAGATGGCGGAGCGTGACGCCGCTCCAAGCTTCCCGGTCCAGCTCGGGGAGATAAGACAAAGACCTCCCCATTGCGGTCCACGAGGCCAATCCTCCTCCAAGCGCACGACCGCGAGCGCCGTGAAGCCTTGACTAATCCAGTCCAGTTCCACGGCCGTCTCGACGCGCATCGGCTCGTTGGATCCCACGTTGCGAACGCCGTAGCTCTGCATGTCGGCGACCGTGCCGTGCCGCACCAGCGCCAGCCCCGGGATACCGTTCGCCTCCATCTCCCCTTCGATGAAGAGGTCGATTTCGTCGTGGCCCACGGCTCTCGCGTGCTCAATA
>CBDBZZ010000061.1:0-100830 GCA_965213745.1 Bryobacterales bacterium
CCAAGCTGCCGATCACCAACGGCCCAGGAAGGTGCCGGGACGGTTTGCGGCGGTCGGCTCCTCGGTGGCCGGTGTCGCAGTCGGCGACCCCGCGTTGCATACACCGGGACCCACGGCTCCTACGCCGAATACGCCGCGGTGCAAGCCGACCGGCTGGTCGAAGTGCCGGACGGCGTCGACACCAAGACTGCCGCTGCCGCCATGCTGCAGGGCATGACGGCGCATTACCTCACACGGTCCACTTTCGAGATCGCAGCGGGCCATACCGCTCTGATCCACGCTTGCGCCGGCGGCGTCGGACTGTTGCTAGTGGAGCTCGCCAAGAAATTCGGGGCCCGGGTGCTCGGCACGTGCTCGACCGAGGCCAAGGCGGCCAAGGCGCGGGCAGCGGGCGCAGATGAGGTCATCCTGTACACCGAGCAGGACTTCGAGGCTGAATGCAAGCGCATTACGGGCGGCCGGGGGGTGGATGTGGTGTACGACTCGGTCGGCAAATCGACCTGGATCGGCAGCCTCAACAGCTTGAAGCCGCGGGGGTCTGATGGTGACCTTCGGCAACGCCAGCGGCCCGGTGCCGCCGACGAGCCCTCTGGAGCTGACCAAGCGCGGATCCCTACTTCCTGACGCGACCGTCGCTGTTCGCCTATGTCGCATCCCGCGAGGAGTTGGAATGGCGGGCGCAGGATGTCTTCGATTGGATCCAAGCGGGCGAGCTCCACATCCATGTGGGGGGAGAGTTTCCGCTCAGCGAAGCCGGAGAAGCGCAGTCGAGGCTGGCCGGACGGCAGACGATGGGCAAGCTGCTCTTGGTGCCGTAGCTAGCGCCGTCCGGGTTGAGCGCCCAGCCGGCTACGTGCGGCAGTTCGCAGCGCCTACGGCGCATCTCGAGCAATGCGGCTCGCGGTGAGTGCGGGGATGCGCGGGAACTGCTGGGGTGTGCTTCTGGGAGTCAATGCTGGAGGAAGTCGTGACCCTGAGTTGTGAGACGTAGGCATTGTTGGCGGCGAGGCGAGCGCTCCGAGCACGGCCTGCTCGTTCGGCCATGCTTCGGTCGGGGGCTCTGCGGGGGAGGGGTGGGCGCAGTTCCGTTGGAAGTCCCTCCATCCGCCGAGGCCATCAAGTTCCCACTGGGAGCACTCACGGTCTCCGACCGATGACGCTATCTCTAGCGGGTGCGCTGGATGCGCTGCACTCTTGATGTACTTCGGCACCCGAAGCTGGGCGCTCAAGCCGGAATACTCGGGCATGACAGAAAAGGCCCATCAGGACTACGTAGTAACTCGGAACATCATCAAGGACCTCACGAAGCCGGATGGGATGGCGATCCTTTTACGAGCGATGGCGCAAACTTTCATCGGATGCAATATCACTACCGCCCCCAGTTCGACGATCAAGGGGGGCTAAAACTATGTGGGCCGATGCTCCTGGGGCATTGGGCTGGGGGAATCGGAGAAGGGCTCCGAGTCAAGATTTGGGTGAGCAGTAGAGTCTATTTGCCCGCCAGTTCCGGCTTGGCATCTGGCCATTCCACAGGTTGGGCGGCTATTTGGGATGCAGCAAGCGACGGCAGTAGGCGAGCGAGACGGAGGTCCTGCGCTGGTTTGGACAAGAGCCCAATTCCGGGCCCCGGTTACACCAGTTCGTCGCCGATCCAGTTCGTCGGGTCTGTCCATGCGGCGACATCCCGTAGGGGGCGGGCACCTGACCGCGGATTCGCCGTTCGGCTCCCGCCGGGGGAAGGCGAGAGCAGGCAGCGGTACGCGGAGGGGTACACTGAGCGGGCACCGGGGAGCGCGACGGGATGCCTGGAACGGTTCCGTGGGCGACGGCCGAGGTAGCTGGGATCGACGGTGCGGCAGGACCTGGAGGCGAAGAAGGAACTGTACCGCGACATTGGGGTGCGGGAGTACTTCCAGTTCGACCCGACGGGGGTCGATGCGGGGACGGCGGCGGGGGGCGCAGGGGGAACTGCTGCGGTTCCGGAACCCGGCGACGGGCCTGCACATCGGCCCTCGGGCCGCCAGCGGCATCTCCGCCTGCAGTTCCCGCAGCAGCCAGTCCCGCTCCGCGCTTATCCTCCACACCGCCTCCAAGTCCGTCCTTGGCGCACGCGCTGCGCGGTCCACCAAGCGAACTCGAACTTGCCTTGCTCAGGGCTTTGGCCTACGGCAGCGGTGCGGATCCAGGCGGCGTGCTGGTCTGCCCCTGGGCGCGGTCGTCCCGTTCTCTTGCGGGCCCTTAGGTTCTCCATGCCTCCCGGATAGAAGCGTGAGACCCAACGATACATCGTGCGTGTTGGGCAAGGAACGCAGGACTTTCTATGGGCCACCGCCTTTCCCTTCATGAACTGCAAGACCATGTTTTTTTCGAACTTCGAACTTTTGGTCTGCAGTAAGGCGTGGGAAAAAGAAGAAGATTTATCTTGTCATGCGCATAGTGTGCAACAAATCCACCAATCAGATCGATCGACGAATGGATTCCAGGGACACGACTTTTGACGCGCTCAGTAGCGTCTGCCCGATGCGCACGGAGGTCGCCTCCCGCTCCAGGGCCTGCGCGGTGCCGCCCGCGCCGACGGCTAGCAATGCCCGGAGATCGGCGAGGGCCTGGCGGAAACCCCACTTGAACTGCACAACCATCCACCGTCGTCCCCGTCCTCCTCCAGGTCGCCCTCCAGGCTCATCTCTCATGGAAACGGCCATTCTCCAACCTCCTCATTGCTCGCGTGGTGTTTTCTTGTTCTATGTCGTGGAACGCTAGGTCCATCGCTGCCGCCGCGCTGCTGCTTGTATGCCCCGCTCTTGCCGCAGCCCCCGCCCCAACATCGTCCTCGCCATCGCGGACGACTGGGGCTGGCCGCACGCAGGAGCCTACGGAGACACAGGAGTCAAGACCCCCACGTTCGACCGCCTGGCCCGAGAGGGGGTGCTGATCGAGAACGCCTACATCGCGTCCCCCTCCTGCACGCCGAGCCGCGGCGCGATCATCGCTGGCCAGCAGTTCTGGCGGCTTGGCCCGGCCGGTAACCTGTGGAGCGTGTGGCCCAGCAAGTTCGCCGAGTATCCCAAGCTGCTGGCTGGTGACGGCTACTTCGTCGGGAGTTATCGCAAGGACTGGGGTCCGGGCATCTACCCGGACCGTATAGTCAGCCCCGCCGGGAAGATCTACGAGACCGTCCAGGCCTTTTTCGATGCCCGCCCAGCAGGCATGCCTTTCTGCTTCTGGTTTGGGGCCAGCGACCCGCACCGACCCTACACCGCGGGCACTGGGGTCGAGAGCGGTATCGAACTTGCCAAGGTCCATCTCTTTGAGCACTACCCGGATGTCGAAGTGATCCGGAGCGACATAGCCGACTACTACTGGGAGGTGCAGCGCTTCGACCGAGAGGTCGGTGAACTGGTTAAGCTTTTGGCGGAACTGGGGGAACTCGACAACACCCTGATCGTAATGACCGGCGACCATGGCATGCCCTTTCCGCGCGGCAAGGGCAACCTCTACGATTCCGGCGCGCGAGTGCCCATGGCGATCCGCTGGGGCGATCGAACTCCCGGCGGACGCACCGTGACGGATTTCGTATCCACCACCGATCTGGCCCCCACTTTCCTCGACGCGGCCGGGCTGTCTGTGCCGCCCGAAATGACCGGCCGGTCGCTTGTGGGGCTCTTGGCCTCTGGGAAGTCGGGGCGTGTGGAGAGGGACCGTGACCACATCGTGTTCGGCAGGGAGCGCCATGTGCGGGCCCAGGAAGCACCTCTCTCCGGCGGCTATCCGGCACGAGCGATTCGCACAGACAAATACCTCTATATCCGTAACTTCCGCCCGGGCCGCTGGCCCGCGGGCACGCCGGACTACAAGGCGGCGTTTGCACCGAACGCTTGGCTCGCCGACTGCGACAACGGCCCGACCAAATGGTATCTCTGGGAGCACCGCGACGACCCGGAGGCCAGGAAGTACTACGAGCTCGCGTTCGGAAAGCGCCCCGCGGAGGAACTGTACGATCTGTCCGAGGACCCCCGGCCAGGTGCGGGATCTCTCAGGCGACCCCCAGCACGCCGACCTCCGCAAGAGGCTCGGAGTGCTTCTTTTCGCAGAACTCCAGCGGATGGAGGACCCGCGGATGGAGGGCCGCGGAGATATGTTCGACATGCAGCCCTACCTGGGCGGGTCCCCGCGATTCCCCGGAAACTGAGCGGACCCTGGCGTTGCGGATCGGTTCGTCGATCGCGCCGCAGCTCCCGTAGGTCCTGCTCAACGGAGGAATGCCGCGGCCGGTGCCGTCACGGACATCCCCCGGACGGCACGCCCCGCCCTGCCCGCTCGAAGGCCCAAGCTTCCCCCAGAACCGTGGCTCGACAGCTGCCCCCGCGGCAGGCTTGGCATCTACCTTCGGCGGCCTTTAGCCGCGCTATTGCAGAAGTTGGCCGAAACCAGCAAAAGCGTGGACGCCCCCTTCGATAGTCCGCACGGAACCCTCGGACCCATGCCGGATACCGCCCGCAACGACGATCGGTTCGTCTTTTCATATTGGGATGCAGGAGTTCAGGGACCGCGCCTGCCAAGGCATGCTGAGCGTACGGTGAGCCATGAGATCGCCCAAGCCCTGCTCCGACTGAGTCTCAGCTAGCGCAACTGCATCGCTGTGGAGCAGGCCGATGTGCTTGAGGAGACCGCCCGCCCGCCAGACATCCTCCATCCTCGTCCAGCAACGAGGGGGCCAGCCCATCGCAATTGAAACGGAGGTCGACCCCGCCAGCGGGATCGAAAGGGGTGCCCGCAAGCGCCTCGGCGAAGCCGTCAAGGCTCCCGCGTCAACATTGAGCAGGCTATAGCGGTCAAGTTGCCGTGCGGCTCAGAAAAAGCGGAACTGACCTTCCAAGGGCCGTGAGAGGCGCGACCCTGCGCTGGCGAAACCGGGTACAGGTGGGCTGCTGCATCCGGGGGCCACCCCGGCAGGGCGAAAACGTCCAGCTGCACGAGCCGCGCTCGCTGAAGCGATGGTTGGAACCCGGAAGCTGCAGCAATCGGCATCGGACGAGGCTGTCGCGCTGGGGTCCGGTACCACGTTAGACGTGACGGACTACTGGTGGATGCGTGCCCGCCCACGGTGAAACTGGGCGACTTTCACGCTGCCGCCAGACAGGCCTTGGACGACGCCATGCTCGTCAATCTGCTCGGCCGGCCGATATCAATCATGGGACCGCTCGTCCGGCTTCGGCAACCGTGTTGCGCCAAGCCTGCCGTCCGCGGAGGCGAGACGACCGCTCCCTGTCCAATGGCGCACCGGATTACACATATGCCTCATCCCAATTTACTAATTTTGCCAAAAGTAATTGCAAGCATCCCATCGATAGAATCAATGGCTTGCGGGGCCTTTTCGTGCGATTACTTATGAAAACGTCAGTAGGAGGCGGCAATTCCCATGTTGGGAGTCCAGGGGTAAATCAGGGAATTCGGGGTTTTTTGCGGGCCTAGGGTTGTGTCACCGGCCCGGGGAACGGTGCCTGCGGTTGCCAAAGGCGGTCCTGCCGGAGGACGGCCAACTTGCGCTCGACGGCGATCCAGGTGACCTGGGCTGCCTGGCCGGCTTGGCGCAGTTTGGGCAGCAGCTTCCCAGCCGAGTCCCAGTTCCTGCCCGGCTGCTGGGCTAGTTCCAGCGAGGAGCGTCCGTGCTGGGCTTGGGGGCGGAGGTGGAAGGCCAGGCCCCCCGGGGTTTGGGGCAGCTGGGTGGGGGCGCAGAGGGTGCCGGCAGTAAGCGAGACCTGGGGCTGGCAGGCGTGGCCCGGGTAGACCTTGCGGATGCTCAGGCGGCCGTGCTGGCCGCCGCCACAGGCGGGGCAGGCAAAGCCCTAGGGCCAGCGCACCGGGGACAGCACCGCGACGCCCGGGGGCTCCGTGCCGTAACGCGCCAGGAAAATGCCGAGGCTAAGGCCTGCTGGAACTGGACAGAGTTTTACTTCAAAATTGATTTCTTTGGCAATCAGAATCTTGCGTTCACTGAAATGTAAAACGGAGCGCGGCTGAACGCGGACTCTCGTCCACATATTGGGAGCCCCGAATCGGCTCCCAAATTGGGCTGAGGCATGTGTGCAATCAGGATGGCCCAAGGCAGGTGGATGGACCAACACCGAAGTGCGAATCCGGCGGAGCGAGATGCTGTGGGTGCGGGGGCTTGCCGCTCTGTCTGCCACCTCGCCAGACCCGCGGCCCCGGCGACGGGGTAACCAAACGCTGTTCCGCACAGCCTATCCATGTGAAGGCTCAAGAGGCTCTGCCAAACCCGCAAAGTCGACCTGTATGCCGGGCGGCGCACTCGGGTTCAGGGCTCCTGCGCAGAGCAGATCACTGCTCGGAGATACGCAATGAACCGATCCAGCCTCGCTGCTGCTCTCATCCTGCTGGGAAGCGGCCTCGCCCTTGAGGCAGGCAACTGGGCCCGCTGGCGCGGCCCGCACAACACGGGCATGGCGGAAGGCGGCGCGCCGCTGACCTGGAGCGCCACCGAGAACGTCAAATGGACCGCTGACGTGCCCGGCCGCGGGCACTCGACCCCGGTGGTGTGGGGCGATCGCATCTTCCTGACCACGGCGGTGCCTACGGAGTCTCTGCCCGCGGGGGCGGCTAGCGCACCCGGAGGCCGACAGGCCGGTCCCGCGGGCGGGGGCCGGGCCCGCAGCGAGATGCCGCCTGCAATGCGCGCTCGGCTGCTGGAACTCACGGGCGGCAAGGAGCTAGCCGAACTCTCCCGCGCCGAGCGCCGCGAGGTGATGCGGAAACTGCGCGGGGCCGGAGGGCCTCCGCCGGGTGGGCCAGGCCCGCAACGCGGTGGCTCGGGCGGCGGCACCGGTCCGGGTGCTGGTGTCGAGCACCGGTTTCTCGTCATGGCCTTCGACCGGAACACGGGCGAACGCGCTTGGCAGGCCAGCCCGATGACTGCGAAACCCCACGAGGGCTACCACCGGCAGTACGGCAGCTTCGCCTCGAACGCCCCGGTCACGGACGGGGAGCGCCTGTACGCCTTTTTCGGCTCCCGGGGGGTCTACGCCTACGACCTGGACGGCAACCTGGACTGGCAGAAGGACTACGGTGTCCAGATGCAAATGATCCTGGCCTTCGGCGAGGGCATGGCCCCGGTCCTCCATGACGACGCACTTGTCTTGGTCTTCGACCATCAAGGGCAGTCGTTCATCTCCGTGCTCGACAAGCGCACGGGCGAGGAGCGCTGGCGCAAGGACCGCGACGAGCGCAGCAACTGGTCCCAGCCGCTGGTCACCGAGTACGGCGGGCGCACCGAGGTTATCGTGGCGGCTCCCACCAAGGTCCGCAGCTACGACCTCGCCACCGGCGACCTGATTTGGGAATGCGCCGGCTTGGGTGCGAACACCATTCCCGCAGTGGTCCGCGAGGGAGATATCGTCTACGCGATGAGTGGGTATCGGGACCCGAACCTGCTGGCGATCGAACTCGGCGGCAAGGGGGACCTCACGGACTCGGAGCATGTGCTCTGGACCAACCAGCGCGGCAACTCGTACACTGCGTCCCCGGTGATCCACGACGGAATACTCTATTTCGTCACCGACCGCGGCATGCTGAGCGCGTTCGATGCGCAGACCGGCGCACCGCACTACCACCGACAGCGGCTGCCGAACCCGTACACGCTCAAAGCCTCGCCGGTGGGCGCGAACGGGCGGCTGTACATCGCGACCGAAACGGGGGATGTTGTCGTCGTCAAGATGGGGCCCGAGTACGAGGTCCTGGCCACCAACACCATCGAAGGCGAGTTCTTCATCGGCTCGCCGGTGATCGTGGACGAGGAGGTCTTCCTGCGCGGACAGAACAAGCTCTACGCCATCAGCGACTCGCTCTGAGGCGAGCGCCCGCCGGTAAGCGGAAGCCGCCTGGCCGAGGCCGGCCCCGCGCAGCATGGATCGGCCGGACGCTACCAGCGTTCCGAAGCTTCAGGCACGCCAGCCATGGAGCTCAAGCGGAGCGTTTTCCCGGGAGCAGGGCGATGCAACTGGCTCCGGCTAAGCCGAGCGCCGCAACGACAACCAACGCAAGATCGTAGTTCCCTGTCCTGTCGTGCATCGCCCCGACGAGGAAAGGCAACGTTGCCTGGCCGACCTGCCCGAAGGGCCAGACAATCCCCATGACCCGGGCGAGGGAGCCGGTCCCGAACAACTCCGCCGCCATCAGCGGGATCAGCATGTAGTTCGCCCCCAGCCCGAAGCCGAACATCGCTCCGAAGAGGTACGGCATTGAGGGCTGCTCAATGACGTAGAGGAGCGGCACGGGCAGCGCTACCAGCAGGTAGGCCGCGACCATCACGAGCTTCTTGCGGAACCGATCCGCCAGCCAGCCGGTGATAACGCGGCCCGCGAGGCTTGATCCCAGGATCACGAAGGTCGTATCGGCGACGAGCTCGGCGGACAGGCCGGCGTCCAGAAACAGCAGCTTCATATGCTGGTTCACAGAGCCGATGGCCGCGATGCTCAGGAACGATCCGCCAGCCAGAAGCAGGAACGGAAGGCGACCGAGCAGGTCGGCGAAACCTAGGGGCGCGGGGGGCTGCCTCCCGGGAGACCTCCGAATCCGGCTCCAGAGCCACCCCCTTGTCGGATGGGCTATCGCGCAAGACCCAGAGCGCCACGGGAACCACACTCAGGATCAGCAGACCCATGATCTGCAGCGCCGCCCGCCATCCGAACGCCTGGATCAACGGCCCCGCCACGAACTTCTGCGAAGCGGCGCCGCCGATCCCCAGGCCGAGGTAGGCGAGTCCCATGGCCTTGCCGCGGTTGCGCCGGAACCAGTTCGCAAGCAGCACTTGGCTGGGCACCGGGCCCGCATACACGAAACCGACCATCAGAAGGCACCAAGCCACGTAGTAGAAGACCAAGCCGCCCTGCATTGAGCCTAGGCAGTTGAGTGCCAGGGCGAAGGACACGGCACCGAAAATGATCAGCTTGCGCGGGCTGAAGCGATGCACCAGCAGGCCGCCGAGCGGCAGGACCAGCAGCGTTCCCAGGAGGAATCCGGAGGTGGTTTCGGCCCGGTTCCACCCGAACTCCTCGATGTAGTGGTCGTAGAAGAACGGCATCGAGTAGAGCGGCATCCCGACCGTCATGGCCAGGATGAAGCAGCACGATGCCGCGATGTACCAGCCGTAGTAAGGGCGTGGCTGCATGGGCTCGGACCTCGTCGGGACAGGCCCGCGGCGCGCCGATCAGCCTGGCTGCCGCGCAGGCTCGCCGGCGGCCGCGAGCAGCTCGGCCTCGCGCCCGGCGGCGTAGATTCGCAGCATGCGCAGGAACTCCGGCATGTACAGGTGCTGGTCGAACCAGCCGCGGCCGCTGACCATGTTGCCAGAGCGCACACACCCCTCGTCGACGAACGTCGCCCCGCAGACCTCGATGTCGAAACGGCACTTGGGGATCGTCGCCATGCGCTTCCCGGCGATGACTCCTGCGGCGGCGACGATTTCGGCCCCGTGGCACACCACCGCGACCGGCTTCTGGTACGCGAAAAAGTGCCGGGTGATGCGCATTAGGTTCGGGTCGTAGCGAATGTACTCCGGGGCCCGCCCGCCGGTCAGGAACAGCCCGTCGTACTCCGCGCAGTCCACGTCGCGGAACGCCACCGTGGCTTCGAGGTGGTAGCTGGGCTGCTCGCGAGTGATGTCCCAGCCGGGGGGTATCTCGTGCATGACCAGAGGGTAGACTCGGGCTTCCGGGCCGGCCACCACGGCTTCGTAGCCGTCTTCCTGCACGCGGTACACGGGGTAGAGCGTATCCATCGCCTCGGCGGCGTCGCCGATCGTGATCAAGACCTTGGGCATGAGGCCTCCTTCCGGGCTGGCCAGCGGCAGTAGGGACCGCTGGAGTCCAAGAGCCTACGCGACTGGGGTCGCACCGCGGCCATTGTGGCATGGCCGAGGGGCGGAGGTCTAGCCGCCCGCGTCCCCCGCCCGAATGGGTGGGCGCCCTCGCAACAACGGTCTAGTCGTAGCAAAAACTAGGCAGCGGCCCGCACCGAGCCGTCAGGCGGCGCGTTGCCCCGGCGGCGGGCAGGCCGCAGGATTTCGTAGGGGGAAACCTCGCTGCGCAATGCCTGGGAGTGGTATGGTACTAGTGCAGTGACCCGCTCCCTGGCCGCCGCCCTTTTCTTCGGGGGCCTCGCCCCCGCCTTAGTCCAAGCGCAGGGCTTCGATCCTCCGAGGCTCGCCGATGGCAGGCCCAACTTGAACGGCATTTGGCAAGCGATTGGCAGCGCTCACTACGATGTCGAGCGCCACATGGCCAGGCCGGCCATGATGCTGCGGGAGGGCCCCCACGGCCCCCTCCCGGCCGTGCCGGTCCTGCGCTTGGGCGCCGTCGGAGCGGTGCCGGGCGGCATGGGCGTCGTCGAGGGCGGCAAGATCCCCTACAAGCCCGAGGCCCAGCAGCAGCGCGCGGAGAACCGCAAGCACTGGATCGAGCGCGACCCCGAGGTGAACTGCTACCTGCCAGGCGTGCCGCGTGCGGTTTATATGCCCTTTCCGTTCCAGATCTTCCAGAACGCGAACGCGGTGTTCATCGCCTACGAGTTTGCGGGAGCGGTGCGCGAGATCTATCTGGAGGATGTGGGCCCGGCGGAAACGGATTCCTGGATGGGTCAGTCGGTTGGGCGCTGGGAGGGGGATACGCTGGTGGTCGAGGTGACAGGGTTCAACGACCAGACTTGGTTCGACCGCTCTGGAACCCATCACAGCAACCAACTGCGGGTCGTCGAGCGCTACACCCTCTCGTCGCCGAATCACATTCAGTACGAGGCTGAGATCGAGGATCCGGAGGTTTTTACGCGCCCGTGGGAGATTTCCCTGCCGCTGTATCGGCGCATGGAACCCGACGCTCGCCTCATGGACTTCAAATGCGTCGAATTCGTCGAGGAGCTCATCTACGGCGAGTACCGCCGCCGGCCGCTCGAGAGGTAAGCCCGGAGGTTTTGCCGTGCGCAGTGCTTGGTTGATTGGTGCTGTCTTTGCCTTCGGCCTGAACGCCGCCGAGCCCCCCCGCACGCCTAGTGGACAGCCCGACCTCTCGGGGGTTTACGATGTGGCGACCTTGACGCCGCTGGAGCGGCCCCGGGCATACGGTGACAAGCTGACGCTGACGGACGAGGAAGCCGAGGCCGTAGCGCGCAAGGAGACGGAGCTCGCCGAGCAGGCCGACGCGGCCTCGGACCCGAACCGCTCCGCCCCGGAGATCGGCGGCGCAGGGTTTGCGGGCGACCTCGAGGTGCCGGAGCTCGACGCAGCCGCCGGCAATGTGGGCGGCTACAACTGGTTTTGGATCGACCGCGGCAGCGGGGCTTTCAAGATCGACGGGAAGTGGCGCACGTCGATCATTACCGACCCGCCGAACGGGCGGCGGCCGCCGTTGACCGAGCAGGGCAAGCGACGGGCCATGGCGCGGGCCCGGATATACCGCCCCAATACCGGCCAAGCGTGGTGGCTGGAAGCCGGCCTCGACCCGGGTCCGTACGACGATCCCGAGCTGCGGCCCTTGGCGGAGCGGTGCCTGCTGGGCTTCGGATCGACCGCCGGCCCGCCGATGCTGCCGGTCTTGTATAACAACCTCAAGCGGATTGTGCAAACCGAGAGCCATGTGATGATCCTCGCCGAGATGGTCCACGACGCCCGCATCATTCGCCTGAACGCCGAGCACGCCCCGCCGGACGTTCGCAGCTGGCTCGGGGATTCGGTGGGCCGGTGGGAGGGCGACACGCTGGTGGTCGACACAACCAACTTCACCGACCAGCCGGCGCTGACCGGAGCCTCGCGCGGTCTCCATGTCGTCGAGCGCTTCTCGCGCATCGACGAGAACACGCTGCTCTACCGCTTCACGGTCGAAGACCCGGCTATCTGGACTCGGCCTTGGAGCGGCGAGTACATCTGGCCGGTGTCCGACGGCCGGGTCTTCGAATATGCCTGCCACGAAGCCAACTACTCATTCAGCGGCATCCTCCGCGGCGCCCGTGTCCTGGAAGCCGAGGCGCTCGGCAAGGGGGTCGGCGAATGACCTCGGCTGCGACGGAAGGAGGAATCCCACCCATGCTGCTGCGCATCGCGATAGGCATCGGCGCGTCGGCTCTCGCCTCGGGGACCGTTGGTGCCGCCGACATACCCCGTACGCCTTCGGGACGTCCCGACCTGTCGGGAACCTACGACATCGCCACCCTGACGCCGCTGCAGCGGCCGCAGCACTACGGCGACAAGCTGGCCCTGACAGGCGAAGAAGCCGCCGCGATCGCCCGTAGGGAAGCGGAATACATGGCCCGGCGCAACGCGGCCTCGGACCCGAACCGAGAAGCGCCCCCGGAGGGCGGCGACGGTTCGCCCGGAGCGGCGGGCAATGTCGGGGGGTACAACTCCTTCTGGATTGATCGCGGGACCGGTGCCTTCCAGATCGACGGCAAGTGGCGCACCTCGATCATCACCGACCCGAAGAACGGCAGGCAGCCGCCCCCGGACCCCTGAGGCGGCGCAACGGGCTGCCGAGCGCCGCAAGTACTCGCGACCGAACCAGGGCGTGGCTTGGTGGATCGAGGAGGGCCTTGATCCGGGGGCCCTACGACGATCCTGAGCTCCGGCCTCTGGCTGAGCGGTGCCTGCTGGGCTTCGGCTCGACCGGAGGTCCGCCGATGCTGCCGGTGCTGTATAACAACCTCAAGCGGATCGTGCAAACCGAGAGCCACGTGATGATCCTCGTCGAGATGGTCCACGACGCCCGCATTGTCCGCCTCAACGCCGAGCACGCTTCGCCCGACATCCGCGGCTGGCTGGGCGACTCGGTGGGCCACTGGGAAGGCGACACGCTGGTGATCGATACCACCAACTTCAACGACCGGCCGGTGCTGGCCGGCGCTTCCCGGAACTTGCATGTGGTGGAGCGCTTCTCCCGGATCGACGAGGACACCCTGCTCTACCAATTCACCGTGGATGACCCGACCGTGTGGACCGCTCCGTGGAGCGGGGAATACATCTGGCCGGCCACCGCCAGCCGGGTCTACGAGTACGCTTGCCACGAAGCGAACTATTCGTTCGGCGGCATCCTGCGCGGGGCTCGTGTTCTGGAGGCCGAGGCGCTCGGCGAGAGCGACGAAGAGTAGCCCGCGACCTGTTTCCACCGAGGATTACCAACACCATGTCGACTACATCGAGAACACGCTGGATCGCCGCCGCGGCGGGAGCCTGCGCTGCGACGGCTCTGTTTCTGTCCGGAGTTGCGCCGGTACAGGCGCACCACGCATTCGGCGCGGAGTTCGACCCCAACCGGCCCCTGCTGCTCAAAGGGGCGGTTGTGCGTCTGGAGTGGGTCAATCCGCACACCTGGATCCACATTGAGGTTACCCAGGACGACGGTTCGAAGGAAATCTGGATGATCGAGGGCGGAACGCCGAATAGCCTGCTGCGCCGGGGCCTCAAGCGGGATACCATCAAGATCGGGCAGGTTGTGATCGTCGACGGCTATCAGGCCAAGGATCGCTCGAATCGGGCCAACGGGCGTGATGTGACCTTCGAGGACGGGCGCAAGTTCTTCCTCGGCTCCTCGGGCACGGGAGCTCCCTACGACAAGGAACTCAGGAGGAGGTAGATCCTTTGGGCTGTTCGCTCCACTCGGCCCCTCCGGACTCCACCCTCCGAGGCGGAGGGCCGGTAGACATCTCGCGGGGCGTTGCAGGGTGGTGCCCGGCGGGGTGTTGCGGCCGGGGCCCTGCTTGATCCTGAGGGGCACCGCCCGGAGCCCCTCCGAGCAGCCGGCGTGGACCGTTCCTGCGCGTTTCCCTCCCTGCCCTGGACCGAGTCGCATCCCCGGCTTTTGCCGACATTCGTTCTCCGGCCCTGCCGCCGGGGGCGGGCGGGCGAGACGGCTCGTTGCGCCCAGGAATCCGCTGCCATCGCTCTGGAGCGAAAAGGGAGCGGCTAGGGCTGGTGCGCAGCGCGATACGCCACCAGGGACGATCCCCGACGACAGATTCGCCCTCGGGCCGGTTGTGCGTCCCGTTCGCAGAGACCGTCGTGGACAGGCACGCCGGCTGGGTATGTAGCGGACAGCGGTTTAGAGCTTCGTCCGCAGTTCCTCCCAGAGTGGGAAGCTGAAGAACCGGTACGTCACCGGCCCGCGGCAGGTTTTGCACCTCGCATTGCGCCTGCGGAGCGTGGCCTTCTCAAACCAGCGACACCGACGGCAGGAGACGATGTAGCGCGGCGGGGCGAAATCGGCGGAATGGCAGCGCTCACCGGTGCAGCCTATGCTGTGCGCCACCGACTTCCAATGTTGGTCGTGGTTGTGCTCGGGCCCGGCGAGGGCGTGCGCGATCTCGTGCAGGATCGTATCCCGGATTTCCTCGTCGGACGCTACCAAGCAGTAGAGGCGAGCGAGCGAAATCACCTTGAGTCCGTAGTCACAGCATCCGGCCCGCTTGGACGTGTCATCGAACTGGAAGCTCCAGCCTGCCAGCCCGTGCTCCTCCATCAGCCGCTCGGCCTGCTGGGCGGCCTTGCCTTGAACGAGCCTTCCGGTACGCCCGTTGCCCGGTGTCTCATTCCGCAGCAGCGTATAGGGGACTCGCAAGCGGCCCGCAGCGCCGCAGTCCACGGTGGCGCTCTTGGGGTTCATCCGGACGAGCCTACCGTGTAGGTGCCCGCCTCCATCCCGAAAGGAGACCCGGTCTCCAGGACGGAGCAGAACCTTCATGGCGTCGATCCGGGTGCTCACGCGGCGGCGCGGGCGCCCGTCCAGCCTAGTGAGCATCGGCCAGGGCACGCGGAACTCTCGCCCGTCCTCGGTTACGACCAAGGCGTTGCGCCGCTCCTTGCGGGCGACATGGCCCTCGGCGGTTCCCTGTCGGTGCTGGAATGCGACCGGATCGTACAGAGCAATCGAAGCCGAGTTGGGCTGAGCGGACCCACCTTGCGGAGGCCTCGTTGCGCCAGGGCTTCGAGAAAGTGGAGGAGTTGCCTTCGGCGGCTTGCTCCTCTGCAGGCCGCCATGCCGACGCCAAGCAGGAATCATGGTGTGGGGAGACCCGTGCGGGGACCGCTTGCTCGCCCGCTGCAGCTCAACCGACTATCCTAGCCCGGTCTGCGGACGGCTGCCCGGTGGCGATCTTGAGCGGCCCGGGCCGTGCGTGGAGCCCTAGCGCACCGGCAGCAGCACCGAGTTTGAGGCAACTTCGCCGAGCTCCACCATCACGGGCTGGTTGCCCGGGGTGACTCTTCTCGGCACCACCGCCGTCACGGCGTAGACGCCCGCCAAGTCCTCGGTCAGCCCGGAGAAGGTCACTTGCGCCCGCGCCCCTCCGATGAGTACGCGCGGCAGGGTTTGAGTGGCGCTGCGCCCTGGGCTGGCGTGGCCCGTCGGAGGCGGATCTGCGACCGGACCGTTGCCGGTCATCAGCAGCGTCACCGGCAAGCCGCGCCGCGCCGGACGATCCGCGGTGACCGGGCCTAGGTCGCTGTGCAGTGCAACCGCAAGTGGCGGGCCTTTCGCAACCGCGGCCTGCGAGTAAATGCCCGGGTTCGTTGCGGCGACCTGGAACGGGAACGGCGCGCTCGAGCCGGCGGAATTGATTTTGACGAGCGCCGCCTCGGCGCCGGCCAACTCCCACGGGACCTGGGCGACAACCCGAGTCGGCAGGACATGGAAGATCCGGCCAACGGCCCGGAGGCCGCTGTCCCGTACCTCGAACTCCACCGTGACGCCCTTGCGGGATATCGGCAGCGGTCGCGGGCCGACCCCTGCCAATGGCTCGCCTTCGTAGTCCGAGAGCCCGATGCCGCTGATCACCACCAGGGACCCCGGGGAGACGCCGCGGGTCGAGGCCGGGTTGGCCGCGTTGCCGATGGCCAGGACCTCGGGCACATCCTGAGGCTCCGTGGCCCGGTAGGTGAAGGTCGTTTCCAGGTCGCCGACGGTCGCGACGACGTTTTGAGGGCCCGGGACGCCCGTGTACCTGACCCTAGCCCAGAACTGGCCGTAGGCGGAGGTCTCCGGGGTCCAGCCCAAGATCCGGCCGCCCCCCTCGATCTGGAACTGCACCGGCCGGTGCGCCACGGGGACCCCGAACCGATCCACGATGCGCGCCTGCACCCATCTGATCTGCGGTGCGCCCACGGGCCCGGCATCGGAGCGGCCCCCTAAGATCAACGCGTTGTAGGGAACGCCGTCGCCAACGACATACAGGTACGGGACATGCAGGTTTCCGCGGCCCGCCATGCTGGTCAGCCGCAGGTTTCCCTCGTAAGACCCCGGAGCCGGGCGGCTGCCGTTTAACGCGATGTTGATTTCCCGTGTGTCCCCGGGAGCGAGCTCGAAGGCCAAGGACCTCTTGCCGTCGACTGTGAGAAAAGCGTTTGGGTCGACATCGCGCTCGTCAATGTCCACTCGGAAGGATTCATGCTGCAGGCCGCGGTTCGCCACGCGCAAGGTGCGGTGGACCGGCAGGGCGGCGTCCTGCAGGGAGCCGAACGCCACGGAGTGTGGAACGACCGCCACCTGGGAGCGCATCGCCGCCTCGATGTCGAGCAATCCGGCCCCGACCGCCCCGACCCGAGCGGGCTCTTCGCCCATAAGCACAGTCTCGCTGGCCGTGTTGGTGAGCCTTGACGCCACTTCCCGCGGCGTCAGGCTCGGGGTCGCGGCCCACACCCGCGCCGCGGCCCCCGCTACGACCGGGGCCGCCAGGCTTGTGCCGCCTTCGATTTCCCGGAAGCCGCTGGGATCAAAGAGGAGGTCCTGGAGATTGCGGCGCGGCGCGGCCGTGTAGACGCTCCCGCCGGGTGCCACGAGATCCGGCTTGGGGTGCAGGCTGAGCGTCGGACCCCTTGAACTCGAAAAAACTAAACGCACCCGACCGCCTTCGACTGCGACGGGCGTCGGGTCCAGGGTGAGCAGCGCCCCGTCCTTCGCGAGCAGCTCGCGTACGGCGGCGCCGTCGGAAGCGCCCACGAAAAACGCCGGGATGTCTGTGTTTTCCAGCAAAGCCATCGAAATCAGGCCGTCCTCGCCCACGCGGTTGACGACTAGAACGCCAGCCGCACCGGCGGCGTCGGCGTGCTCGACCTTCACCTGGAAGAAGCACTCCCCCCGGTCCACGACCAGAACCCGCCCGCGCAGCGCCCCGTCGGGGTAGTGGCCGCAGCCCAGCGGATCGCCGAACGCGTCGGCGTGCGCCGCAGGCGCGGTCAGCGGACCGTCGGCTCCAGGGCCCGTGCCGCTGCGGGACGCGAAGACAGCTGCCCCTACTTGTACGGACTCCCGCAGCAGCCTGGTATTGGAGACGTTGCCTACCGAGATCACGGACGGAGGCGTGCCGGAAGAGACTAGCGAGGTGGCGGCCGGGTATTGATGAAATCCCGAGGTACCGTCGTTGCCTGCAGCGGCGACCGCGACGCGGCCGAAATCGTGAACGACGCTTTCAAGCGCGAACGCCAGCGGGTTGCAGGGCTCAGTCGGTCCGAGTTGGCCGCAGGCCTGGCCAGTCGCATCCCATGGATAGGTCGAGAGACTGCCGAGGCTGAGGTTCAGGATATCCATGCCGTCCGCGACCGCGTCGTCGATCGCGAGCAACAGCGCCCTCGTACTCGCCGACGGGTTGAGCCCCGGGGTCCCGAAGACCTTGTACACGCCGAGGCGAGCTCGCGGGGCGATGCCCTGCACTTCCCCGAGGGGCGTCTGCACCCGTTGGCCGGCGGCGATCATCGCCACCCGGGTTCCATGGCCTAAGTAATCGCGGGGCGAGGTGTCGTCGGGAGAGCGCGAATCAGGACCGCCTACATAGGTGCGCACGGCGACAATCTTGTTGCTCGTGTATTGCATGTGCTCGGGAGCCGCGAGGGGATAGCCGGGCAGCGGATCGAGCGACGTGTCGCGGAACGCGGGGTGCCCGATGTCGATTCCGGAATCGATGATTGCGATCTTCAGCCCGTCCCCGGAATGCCGTCGGCCGGGGACGTGGCCCTCGGTCTCGGCGGCGTTGACGATCTCCGACACTCCCGGCAGCAGCGGCTCGTAACGCTGGCTGGGGACGACCCGACGCACGCCCGGGATGCTGCGGATGGTCTCCACTTGATCCGGCGTGGCGCGCACAAAGACGGCGTTCAGCACGTTGCGCACGGAGCCGATCACTTTGACTCCCGCCATTTCCAGTGAACTCCGCACTGGCTCTTGCGAACGGGCCACTTCCCGGCGCAGCAGTCCCATGGAGGCCGCGTCCACGCGACGCAGGGGCGCGGCTTCCGACTTCGTTCGCGAGGATCGCAAACGCTCGCCCACCGCCGGCGAGTCCAGCACGACGGTGTACTCCTCCGGTCCCGGATGCTCGCTGGTTCGCTGCGCCATTGCCGGCGGGAGGCAGATAGTGGCGCAGATCACAACCAAGGGCATCTGTGCCAAGCGGGTCTTGAACCGGGTTGGGAGACCGAGTTTCTGCAAGATATATGCACCATACACCAGCCTCGGCGTGCGCTCCGACGGCTTCGGTTTCTCGCTCGCGCTGGGTTGGGCCGAGCCCGGCGAAAGGTGGAGAGCCACCCAACCGCAACGGCGGCAAATGGGCGTCGGGAGCAGCCGCAGTCGCGCTGGGAGCCGGCGAACCTGCAGGCGTGGCGGGAACTGCTGGAGGAAGTGCCGGACCCGCGTCGGAAGCCGGCGTTGCGGCCTCCGCGGGGCGCGGTCCTGAGCCTGCTGACGCTGGCGGAAATCTGCGGCTTGCACGGCGGGCGACAGACGGAAGCGTGCGCCAAGGCCTAGCCGCAACAGGCTCCTGACAAAAAATCAATCGTGACGTTGCGGCACCAAGTGGGCCGATGCTCGCCTATAATCGGCTATACTTGTGCCACCCGGCCAGCGCCAGACGGGGTTCTGATGCATCCGGCGCGTCGTTTTAGAGAGGATCGAGGAGGCTCGTTCCGAGCGTCGCGACCGATGCCGCGAAGCACCGCGCTGCAGGTTCCGCCGTGAGCGCGGGGGCGGGTCGACCATGGGTGCGTGCAGGCCCAAGCAGGCAGTGAGGCAGTAGTGATGCAGCCTTCTCGAAGAACATTCCTCGCAGCGACCGCCGGGCTTGCGGCCGTGGGCTGCGACCCCCGGGAGTCCGCCGAGGAAGTCGCTCCTGCGGAGGCGCCGATGAAGCTCTCGCTTTCGGTGCGCGTGGCCGAGTCGTTCTCGGACAAGCGCAACTCCACCATGACCATTGACGAACTCATCGCCCTGGCGTCCGGACTCGGCTACCAGGCGCTTTGTATGCGTGCGTCGCAGGTCGGCACGCATTCGCCTGCCGAGCGGGTTGCGGAAGTGCGCGAGAAAGCCGATGCTGCCGGGCTGGCGATCTCGATGGTCACCGGCGACTTCGCCGTGCCCAGCAACAACGAGGAGGGGCCGATGCTGCTGCGCAACATCACGCCCTACCTCGATTTGGCCGAGGCTTTGGACTCCAGTCTCATCCGGGTCTGTATGAAGCAGGACGAGGACATCGCCTTCGCGCAGAAAGCCGCCGACGAGGCTGCGGAGCGGAACATCCGTTTGGCGCACCAGTCGCACTGCGCCAGCCTCTTCGAGACCGTGGAAGGCTCGCTGCGGGTGCTCGAGGCCGTGGGCCGCCCGAACTTCGGCCTTATCTACGAACCGGCCAACTGGTTCATCGCCGGCGAGGACTACGGCCTCGCCTCGCTCCGGATGATGCAGCCGTATTTGTTCAACTTCTACATCCAGAACCACCTGCTCACGCCGGACGGGGAGACCAATGTCCAGACTTGGAAGAAGGGACCGGTGCTCGTGAACCACATCGGCGTCTGGGAGGATGGCGGCGTAGATGTCGCCGCGGTGTTCGACGCCATACACGCCGTGAGCTACGAGGGATACCTGACCGTCCACCAAGCGTTCGGCAGCATTATGCCGATCGAAGAAGCGGTGCGCCGCAGCTACGAGCACCTGTACCCGCTGACGCTCCGCCGGGACGCGTGACCCGGCGCAGCAGCCAGCAAGGAAGGAGATGCCATGCCAATCGACCGCAGGGGATTCCTGCTGGCATCCACTCTGGCAGCCAGCACCGTGGCCCACGCGGCCTCGGAGCGCAAGATCCGTGCGGCCATCTTGGGTACCCAGCACAGCCATGTGCGGGGCAAACTGCAGGCCATGCGAGACTCTGCGGACTACGAGGTCGTCTGCCTTTGCGAGCAAGACCCCGAGGTGCAGAAGAAGCAGGCGTCCGATCCGCTGTACCGGGGGCTGCAGTGGGTCTCGGAGAGCGAACTGCTGAGCGAAGCCTCCATCGATCTCGTAGTGGTCGAGTGCAAGCCCTGGCAGGCCGTCCCCTGGGGCGAGAAGGTCATCGCCGCCGGTAAGCACCTGCACCTCGAGAAGCCCGCAGGCGACACCTACGAACCCTTCCGCAATCTGGTCGGGGAGGCGCGCCGCAAGCGCCTGCTGCTCCAGAAGGGCTGGGTCCTCCGGGGCCACACCGGCATCAATGCCGCGATCGACGCCGCCAACCAAGGCTGGCTCGGCAATGTCTACATGGTCCGAACGACGATCAACTCCGACCGCGACCAACCCCAGCGCGACTTGGAGGCCAAGTATCCCGGCGGGAGCATGTTCGAACTGGGCGGTCATGTCATCGACCGAGTGGTCGAACTGCTCGGCCGCCCCGCAAAGGTCCGCAGCTGGCTGCGGCACGACACCGGCGTTGATGACGAGCTGGCGGACAACACCTTGGCCGTGTTCGAGTACGACGGCGCGTTGGCGGTCGTGGCGACTGCCGCCCGCATGTACGGCTCGGGAGACCACCGGTCGTTCGAGGTCATCGGCAGCGATGGAAGCTTCATGATCCAGCCCCTGGGCGGAGATTCCAAGATGACCGTAGCGATGCGGGAGGCGCGAGGTCCGTACAGCCAAGGCTGGCAGACGATCGATTCAGGCCCGCAGCCGCGCTACATCGCCGACTTCGCCGAGTTGGCGCGAGCTCTCAAGACCGAGACGCCGCTCAAGCTCTCCTATGACCACGAACTCCTGGTGCATGAGACGCTGCTGCGGGCTTCGGGAGGAATGGGCTGAACCGACGAGTGTCCCTGAAGCCGACAGCCGCCATGCGCGAACCCACTCAGACCTCCCGCAGAAGAGTGCTGCAAGCCGCCGCCGCGGCCGTGCCTTTCGCGACGGCTCGCGGCAGTGCCTCCAAGACCGCCCCGACCGTGGGCCTCCTCGGCTGCGGCGGCCGCGGCTCGTCGCTCGGCAAGGCCCTGGTCGAGGCCACGGATGCCCAGCTAGCCGCCCTGTGCGACTTGTACGACGAGAAGATCGAAGCTGCCCAGCAGCGGATCGGAGTGCGTGCTCCGCGCACGACCAACGACCTCGACGAGCTGCTGGCCAGCGATGTGGACGCCGTGATCATCGCCACACCCGTTTTCCTGCATGCGGAGCACTTCGAGGCGGCGGTCCAGGCCGGCAAGCACATCTACATCGAAAAGCCGGCTGCTCCCGACATTGAGGGCTGCAAGCGGATTATGCGCGCCGCCGACGCGGCGGACCGCAAGCTCAATATCACCATGGGGTTCCAGCGGCGCTACGCGCCGACGTACCTGAACGCGAAGCGAGCGCACGATGCCGGTGCGATCGGCGAGATCCGCATGGCGCACGCGCACTTCCTCAAGACCGGCGGCAGCCCTCGCGCCCCCGAATTCAGGGAGGCCCCGCGCACGGAAGCCGAGCGCATCCGCCGCTGGCACGCCTGGAAGGAACTGTCGGGAGACTTGATCGTCGAGAACAATGTGCATTGCATCGACATCCTGAACTGGTTCCTGGGCGGCCATCCATTGAGCGCCGTCGGGCGGGGAGGACGCAAGGCGGAGCGCCCAGGAGACATGCGCGACAACAACAACGTGGTCTACGAGTACGCGGACGGCGTGCTAGCCTCCCTCGCCGGCTCGACCTTGGGCTCCAACGACTACCGCGAGGTGCATGAGCAGTTTTTCGGCACGGACGGGATGCTCGAGACCTCGGAACTGCATTGGCGCCACTACCGCGGGCGAGGCAACGCGATCGTGGAGAAGTCCCGGCGCAGCAATACGCTGGACTCGGTCGAAGCGTTTGTGCGCCGTATCGCCGACGGCAAGCCGGAGAACACCGGGGTCCGGGGTGCCGAGAGCACCTTGACGGCCATCCTCGGCCGCATGGCGATGGATATGCGGGGCGAAGTTACCTGGGACGAGATGATGAACGGCTAGCGCCGCCGCCCGGGACAGTTGCCGGTTCGCGGTCTGAGCTCGGAGCGGAGGGACTCACCATGCGGCGCAGGGACTTCATGGCTGCGGTTGCGACGGGACCGGTCGCGCTGGGCTGCGGCAGGCCTGCGGGCGATCCGTCCGGGAAGTCTCGTCGGGGCTTGAAGCTGTCGGTCACCTGCGACATGTTCCGGGGCGAGGATCGCGGTCTGCCGGTCGACACGCGGGACGGCGTGGACCCGCGACCGGACCCAAGCCGGAAGTACACGCCGGACGAAGCCGTCGCCCTCGCCGCCGAGCACGGTTACGGCGGCGTCGGAGATGTTTGACTGGCGCAACCCAGGAGAGCGGTCCGCCTACGCCGCCGCAGCTCGTCGGCACGGACTCGAGATTGTTTGCATCACGGCGAACAAGGGAGTTCGCGCTCCCCGGATGCGGCCTCACCGATCCGGCGGAGCGGGAGGGCTTCCTCCAGGAGATCCGGACGGCAGCGGAGGCTGCGACCTCCCTCGACTGCCGTCGCCTAGTCGTGCTGACGGGCTTTGAACGCGAAGCGGTGCCGCGCTCCGAGCAACTGGACAGCTGCGTAGCGGGCCTGCGCGCGGCCGTGCCCATCCTTGAAGAGGCCGACCTGAACATTGTCGTCGAACCCATCAATACGCTCGTGACCCGCCCGGGCTTCTTCCTGGCGGGGGCTCGGGAGGCCTTCCGCTTGCTCCGGCGCGTCGATTCGCAGCATGTGAAACTACTCTTCGATATTTACCATGTCCAGGTCACGGACGGAGACCTGATTCCGCAGATCCTGGACAACATCGACCTCATCGGCCACTTCCAGATCGGCGACCACCCGGGCCGGATGCAGCCCGGAACTGGCGAGATCAACTACCGCAACGTGTTCGGGCAATCTACGACCTGCAGGAGGCCGGGCGCTACAACGGCTTCTCCGGACTTGAATACCATCCGAGCGTGCCCCTCCCCCAAACGATGGCCGAGGTTCGGGAACTCGCCACCTTCGGCTGAACGGTCAGGCTTCCGCCGCCCGCATCAACCGAGCTTCGGCTCCACCTCGAGGCCCATCACCTCTGTCCGGCGCAAGCTTCGCTCCGGGTGCCGGACCGGCAGCCCGCGAGGAGGGAATCCAGTGGATGCGAAGCCGCTAGCCCGATTCTCCCGCCTGTCGCGATGGCCCTACCCCTAACCTCAGTGCGACGCGGCGACTGCCCCGCAACGCTGACCAAGCCCGCCCGGCGTGCTGCGGATTCCGCCTAGGGGAGCCTAGTGGTATGTCCCTAAAACATATTGATATATAGCGTTCCCCGTAGTATCCCGAGGGGTAGGAACCATCCCCGCCGCCCCGGAGCCGTTGAGGCGCGGTGACCGGAAGACCCTGACGATGTGGGCGCACCGCGCCACCGCGCCGTATCGCCGGGTGCCGAAGCCTGGCTGCTGGCCGGCGACGGCAGCGCCAAGACGCGCCTCGCGACCCCGCTCGGTAGCCGCCGTCCGACGGTCTGGAGTTGGTGCGCGGTTTCTCGCTGAGGGACTCCCTGCGGGGGGCGCGGGGGCCCCGTCCGCGGTCGGAAACCGCCGCTCACCGCGCAGCAGGTCCAGGCCCTCGCGCAGGCCACGCTGCACGAGACGCCGCCGGGGACCCCGCCCGGGAGTTGCCGCTCGATGGCCGAGGCGGCCGGCGTCAGCCGCTCGACGGTGCAGCGCATTCGGGACGCGCCCGGGCGGCAGCCCCTCCCGCGTCGAGACTTGCAAGTTGGCGCCCGACCTGGCGTTCCCCGAGAAACCGACCGGCGTCGCGGGGCTGCACCGGAATCCGCCGGACAAGGCCTTCGCCGCTGGGCGATCGGGCCACCGCCGGGACATGCCATGCCGGGCATTTCCTGAAGAAGATCGTTCGGGAGATTCCCCCGCAGGTGCTGCCGGTCGGGGACCGCTGCAAGCCTGCCCACGGCAGTCCGCAATCCGCGAGTGGGCGGCGGAGAGCGAGGCGGAGGTCGAACTCTAGCATCAGCCGGCCTGCTCGCCGGAAGTGAATCCCGGTGGGAATTGCTGCGGACGGTGGTCGAGCACAACGCAAATCGCTTGGTCGGCAAGACGAAGGCGCAGTTTCCCGCCAACTTGGAAGCCGCCTTGCAATCCCTGCAAGAGTCGCCGGAACGGGTGCGGTCGTTCTTGCGCGAAGCGGACTGCCAGTGTAATCTTGGCTGAATTCTTGGGACTCGACCTTTGGCCCAGTCAGTAGTACGCCTTGGCGGCCAGGAATACGACATCGACGCCGCGCACGGCCATGCGTCCGCCGAAATACCCGCCCACGGCCCTCACGGCCGACGAAAGCGATTTTCATGAGAATGGGATGCGCCTGCGGCTATCTTCCCTTTCCCCAGCGCGGCACTGCCGGGGGCGGGAGGCGGCGTAACCTGTGCCCATGCCCGTGCGCCTATACCCACACTGGGTCTTGGAGGTGAGCATGGCGGGTTATGCGACGCAGTCACAGGCAAAATTGTGGGGGTTACGGAGGGATCGCGCTCCGTCCGGGCTCGGCGGCTCGGCTTGGCGATGCTTGCCGCATTGGCCGTTGCGATGCCCTCCCTAGCGCCGGCCCACCATAGCTTCCGCGGAGAATACGATTCGAGCCGCCCGATTGCCGTGCGCGGCACCGTGTCGCCGAGTTCCATTACATGAACCCCCACATCCTGATCGTGATCGACGAAATCGGCGACGACGACCTCCCTAGGCTGGATGCGCAGGGCAAAACCGATCCGGTGGACGGGCCGAGACGCAATGCGGTCGGACTCGATGCGGCGCAGGAACTTCAGAAGCGATTCCCTGCGGCCCGGCCAAATTATCACCATTCGCGGTTGGGCCCTCCAGGCGGTCCGGCGTGCGCGAGATGGGCGTCGGCCAGATCGTTCAAGAATCCGGACATGTATTCATCGTCCGAAACGGACTTCGATACGCCCGATCGCGTACGGGATGCGGCTCCGTATCCCGGACGGATTCCCGAGCCGGTCTCCGGACCGGTAGCCTGCGTCAGTCCCGTGCGTACCGGGTTATACTGAAAGTCAGCCCTTTGCCTCAGGCGTGCCGATCGCGCTGCTGGAAGGTAGTGTAACGGTAACACGACAAACTCTGGACCTGTTTATCGGGGTTTGAGTCCCTGCTTCCCAGGCCACTTGCCTTAAAACCTTTCGCCGCACCTTATTACGGCAGACTTTGATGCGGTTGATAACCCTTCTTGGCACCCTTGATTTTGGCCACTTTGACGATTCTCGACTGTTGCTTTTTGTATGCACGACGCCGGCCACTCGTGTACCACGCCGGCGGTTACGTCAAACTCTGAGTCCTTAAATTTTCAGATCGCGGTCGTTGTTCAGGAGGCGGTGGATCTTGTCGTAGAGATGTCGCCCTCTCCTGTCCCCAACAGCCACGGTCGACGCCACAATAAAGCTGCGTTTTGCAATACTCATGACGGAGTATTTGTTACTGGCTGGGCCGAAAATCGTGTCGAAAGAATCTGCTTCTTACCTGTCATAGTCGGTCCGCTTAAAATGCATTACCAGAATTGGTGTTACAAGATTGGTGTTACAAGAATTTTCCCTCCTAAGATTTTCGGAATATCAGAATGACAAGGTTCGCAAGAATGCGATTCTGTGTCTCATGGATGGAGGGACCATTGCCGAAGTTGCAGTGAGACTCTCCGTCGCAACATACATCATGAAGCGCTGGGTCGAACAGCACGCTATGCCTCTGGAGGCTTCGGGACTCTCCAGGATCGCAGGCGAACCGGCAAGCCGCGGCAGTGGACCGCCGAGCAGGCCGAGTGGATCTAGGCCACCGTCGTCGACAAGACCTCCGAGCCATGCAAGTTCGAGTGCGGGCTGCGGAGTGCGCAGCGGGTCCGCCAGGCCCGGCCGGACAGGTTCGGCTTTTGCGCTCGGCCTCCGCATGGTGCGGCGGCTCGGGCCCACACCGCAGTGGCCCCAGCGCCGGGCCCGCCGGTGCCGTCCCGGCAACGTGCGGCGCTGGCAGGAGCGGGAGCTCCCCGGGATCGCCCAGCGTGCCAAAAAATGAGGAGCGACGATCGTCTGCGCGGACGAGTCCGGCCTCGAGGCACCCGGCGTGCCGAGCAGACATGGGGAGTTCGGGGCCGGACGCCCGCCGTGCATGGGGCCAGCACGTGGTTCTGCTAAAGCATGCCGGCCGCGAGCAGCCCGGACGGCGGGAGCCAGGACACGGTGTCCTAGGGCCGGGCCACCGCAGGGACATTTGGGGAATTGCTGGAGAAGATCGTCCGAGGGATTCCCCAGCAGGTGCCGCTGGGCGTGGATCGTTGCAGCCTGCGCACGGCAGTCGCGATTCGGGAGTGGGTGACGGAGAACGAGGCGGAGATCGAGCTGCATGATCAGCCGGCCTACTCGCCGGAAGTGAATCCGGTGGAACTGCTGCGGGCGGTAGTCGGGCACAACGTAAGTCGCTTGGTCAGCAAGACGAAAGCGCAGCTTCCCGCCAACTTGGAAGCCGCCTTGCAATTCCTGCAAGAGTCGCCGGAACAGGTGCGGTCGTTCTTCCGTGAAGCGGACTGCAAGTATATTCTTGCCGGTAATTCTTATGTCTCGACTCTTGGCCCGGTCAGTACCTGCAATGGCTGTGGCTGCGGAGCCTGCGGCGGAGGCCGCAGAAAGACAGCTGCACTTGGGGGCGGCGAGAGGTGCGATGCACGCAATGGTGGCTGCGCACGCGGATCCTGCACCCGTGGCCGGAACAACGATTTGCCGTGAGGTGCTCAAAATAGGAGCCGTGTGCCTTAGCGGGCACGCACGGGATCTGCGCACGGGTAACCGGCTTCCCTACCGCAATCTACTGGGGTTCGATCGGCTAGGCCCCAGCAACGGGGATCGTTGACGTCCGGACGGACGGTACCGAGGCGCTACTTGCAGTGGGCAAAGGTTTCGGCATCCGCTTCCCGGCCTAGGAGCCTGTTGAAAAAGTCCTCAGCGACCGTGAAGCGGCCCTGCAATGACCGTAAAACGACTCCTGAAGGCCCTGAACAGTCGCAAAACGGTGCTTCGGACGCGATTTCTCGAAGGGGATCGTGCCCCAGCGACTTTAACAACAGGCTCCTAGGGGCTGCACACCGCCTCAGCCACTTTGCCCGAGTGGCCTCGCAGTCGGCGTGCCACCGGCCTGCTGCTATTTGGGCGCAACGCACGGCGGCGCTGAGTGCGGTTCTCTGAGCAGCGCTGAACTCTGGAGATTCGAGTCTGCCCCACAGTCCCGGAATCGGACTTTTGGGGCTACCTCCCTATCGGACCTGATCCGAAAAACTCGCCAGCAAGGCGGGGCGGGGGTGTTTGCTGTGGCGTCATGCAGGTGGGATCAGTTGGTTACTGATGTGTTCATAAGTAATTGCACGAAAAGGTTCCGCAAGCCATTGATTCTATTGGTGGGTTGCTTGCAATTACTTTTTGGCAAAATTAGTAAGCCCAGACGAGGAGGAGACAGCCTGGCCAACCCAGTGATCCGGGGAGCAGTTGGAGATTGGCGCAAGCGGAAAACTCCCACCAGACCGATGGCTCTTCCAACGCGGGTCAGGCCAGCATCTTCTGCACCACGCGGCCCGATACATCGGTGAGGCGGAAGTCGCGCCCCATGTGCCGGTAGGTCAGCTGCTCGTGGTCGAGCCCCATCAGGTGCAAGATCGTCGCTTGGAGGTCATGCACATGTACCGGATCCGCGACTGCCTCCAAAGCCAAGTCGTCGGTTCTGGCCGATCACTTGGCCGCTGCGCACGCCGCCTCCGGCCAGCCAAAGCGAGAATCCGTTGGGATGGTGGTCCCGACCAACTTTGTCGCCCACATGCTTGAACTGCCCGAGAGAGGTGCGCCCGAATTCGCCGCCCCAGACGATCAGCGTCTCGTCCAGCAGGCCGCTACGCTTGAGGTCGCGGAGCAAAGCGGCGACCGGCTTGTCTGTGATGTCGCAGTTCTTCTTCAGGCCTTCGTCCAGGTTCGTGTGGTCGTCCCAGGAAGCGTGGATCAGCATGACCACGCGCACTCCCCGTTCGACCATGCGCCGCGCCATGAGGCAGTTGGTGCCGTAGGCTGAGGTTGGCTCCTGGCCGATCCCGTAGCTGTCAAGCGTCGCCTGCGACTCGTCCGAGAAGTCGAGGAGCTCGGGAGCGGAGGCCTGCATCCGGAACGCCAGCTCGTAGTTCGCCATGCGGGCGGCGATCTGGGGGTCGCCGGTGAGGGCCGAGTTCTCCGCGTTCAGGGTTCGCAGCGTCTCCAGGCTGAGTCGTTGCGACTCCCGTGACACCCCCGGGGGGTTAGACAGGTAGAGGATCGGATCGCCGGTCTTGCGGAACGGCACCCCGGCACAGGTCGCGGGCAGGAAGCCCGCGGAGAAGTTCGAAGCCCCGCCGCTCGCCCCCCGGCCGGAACTCAGCACCACGAAGCCCGGGAGGTTCTGGGATTCGCTGCCGAGCCCGTAGCTCAGCCACGCCCCGAGCGTCGGCCGCCCCACCAGAGGGCTGCCGCTCATCAGCATGGACTGGCCCGGATGGTGGTTGACTTGGGTGGTCTGCATCGACCGAACCAAGCAGATCTCGTCGGCGACTTGCTGGAGGTGTGGCAGGTAGTCGCTCAGCTCGATGCCGCTCTTGCCGCAGCGGGCGAACTCGCGCGGGCTGGCTAGGACTTTGGCGTTCGGCTTGATGAAGGCGAGCTTGAGCTTCTTCGTCAACGATGGTGGCAGCGGTTCGCCGTGCCATTTGCGCAGGCCCGGCTTCGGATCGAAAAGGTCCATCTGGCTTGGCGCACCGGCCATGAAGAGGAAGATGAGGTTCTTCGCCCGCGGCGTGAAGTGCGGTTGGCCGGCTGGAGCCGCGGTCAAGCCCTCGGCGGCCAGCAGATGGGCGAGGCCGACGGTGCCGAGACCAGCGGCGCAAGTGTCCAAAAATCCCCGGCGGGTCTGAACCGCGAGACGGTGCTCGGTGGTCATCCGTCGCTACTCCCGAGTGATGAATTCGTCCAGGTTGAGCAGGATTCGGCCGATGCCCACCCAGGCTGCACTCTCCGTGCGGTCAAGCGTTTCTCCCGGGCCTTCTAGCGCCAAGGGGAACCATTCGCCGGCTGCCTCTGGATCCTCTTCGAGCAGAGTCCGCTGCCGCAAATAGTAGTCCAGCAAAGCCTCCAGCTCGCTTCGGCGCGGCTCGCGCCCCAAGCAGATGTTGAAGGCGTGGCCGAGGCGCTCCGCAAAGGCCTGGCCTGGCAGCTCGGTCAAAACACGGTACGCCAGCCCCTGCGCCATTTCGAAGAACACCGGATCGTTCAGCAGGTTGAGGGCCTGAAGTGGGGTGTTGGAGCGCCCGCGTTGGCACTGCGCGGCATTGCGCTCCTGCAAGTCGAAGTTGGCGAGGAACGGATACGGCGTAGTGCGTTGGAAGTGGATGTAGACGCCTCGGCGGTAGCGGTCGCCCCCAGGGCTGACAGTCCACTGCACGGAGTTGGCGTAGCCCAGCTCGGTCACGCCCTCTGGTTGGTAAGGCCGGACGCTCGGGCCTCCCACCTTCGGATCAAGCAAGCCCGAAACGGCCAGCGAGGCATCGCGCAAGGTCTCCGCCGGCAGGCGGAGCCGCGCCTGCCGGGCCAACAACCGGTTGGCAGGGTCGCGCTGCACCAGATCCTCTCTGAGCCGGGAGGATTGGCGATAGGTCGCCGAGGTTGCGATGAGCCGATGGATGTGCTTGAAGTTCCAACCGGAATCCACGAACTCGGCGGCGAGCCAGTCCAGTAGCTCGGGGTGCGAGGGCTGCTCGCCGCGCAAGCCGAAATTGTCCGATGTGGAGACCAAACCGGTGCCGAAGTACTCCTGCCAGATGCGGTTGACGGTGACGCGGGCCGCTAGGGGGTTGTCTCGCGATACGATCCAGCGTGCGAGATCGAGTCTGGTTGCGGTGGGTCCGGATGGCTCGAGGAGGGGCAGCGCCGTCGGCGTGCCCGGCGAAACCTCCTCTCCGAATTCGTCCCATGCGCCTGCCGGATGGATGTAGGTCCTGGGAGGCGCTGTGTCGGCCTGCACGGCGCGGGCGCGGCTAACATCTGCAAATCGGCCGGCGAGCTGCTGGACCTCCTTCGCCGCCTCGCGGAAGCCCGTGGAGTCATACTCCTCGTCGGTCGTAACACGGCTGTAATTGCGCAGGAACCATTCGGTTAGGACATAGTCCTCCCGCCAATCGCGCTCGGCGGGCGGCGTCCGCAGGATGCGCTGGCCGTCGTCGATATAGGTCGCGAGGGTGTCCCAGGTGACGTCCCATGCGGGCTCCAGCCCAGGGTTCTCCGCCGCCCAGAGCAGCTTCTCGGTCCAGGGAGCCTGCAGCTCGCGGACCTTGTACCTGGCGTAGATGGCCTGCAGACCCTGATCGAAAGCGGGTTTGGAACGGAGGTACGAGCCCATTTCCCCTGGTAGCGGCGCATCGATGTCCATCTCATCCAACTCATTGAAAAAGGCGAACATGCGGTAGTAGTCGCGCTGTGTGATCGGGTCATACTTGTGGTCGTGGCAGCGGGCGCACTCCAGAGTCAGCCCAAGCCAGACCGAGGCGACAGTGTTGGTGCGGTCGACCACCTCCTCGAACCGGAACTCCTCGACATTCACGCCGCCTTCGCGATTCTTCAGGGTGTTGCGGTAGAAGCCGGTCCCGACCTTCTGTTCGGGGCCGGCCCCAGGAATCTGGTCGCCGGCGAGCTGCTCGACGGTAAAGCGGTCGAACGGCACGTTGCGGTTCAGGGCGTCGATCACCCAGTGGCGGTAGCGCCACGCGTTCGGACGCACGGTGTCTTTCTCGTAGCCGTCCGAGTCGGCGTAGCGGACCTGGTCGAGCCAGACTGCTGCCCAGCGCTCTCCGAAGTGCTCGGATTGGAGCAAGCCGTCGACCACCTCGTCGTAATCTACGGATCGCCCGACCTGGGAGACCTCGGGCGGAAGGCCGACTAGGTCGAGATGGATGCGACGCAGCAGGGTGTGGGGCTCCGCTTCCGGCGAGGTTTCCAGACCCTCCGCCTCAAGGCTGGCCAACACGAAGGCGTCGATGGGGTTGCGGACCCACTCCGCCTGACGCACCGATGGAACGGGAGGGCGCCTATGCCGGCGAAACGCCCAATGGCCGGCTTGGGCGTCGTCACCGGCAGCGATGGCACTTCCCCAAGGTGCGCCAGCGTCGATCCAGGCTCGCAAGGCCGCAATCTGGTCCGCTCCCAGGGGCGCTGCGGGTGGCATCCGCTGCAGACCGTCGCGACCCTCCAGGCGATGCACTAGGGCGCTACCGGCGGCGTCGCCAGGAACGATTACGGTGCCCGACGTGCCGCCACGCAGCGCTTCGACGCGCAGGTCCAGACGAAGCCCGCTCTGCTGCAACGCGTCACCGTGGCACGCCAGGCAATGCTGCCGCAGAATCGGCTGGATGTCCTCATCGAACGAGACCGTGCCCGAGGCAGGCGTTGACAGCGAAGCGGTCAGAATCGCTAGCCCAAAAACTCGAGACTGCACCGGGTACTATTGTGCGCCAAGCGGCTCGCGCATACAAGTGAGCGAGTCGAAAAGTTGGAATCCTTGCGATCCTACTTCGCTGCCGAGTCATCCGTCCGGTTTTGCGATCACCTCCTTCAGGTACGCCAGCGCGGAGAGGCGGCCGCGCCAGCGCACCTTCTCGGGACTCCCTCCTGAGGGATGAAGCATGTTGGCCGGTAGGCGTCGGTTGGCAACGAGCCAATACCGACCGTTGCCTTGTGTCCGATGCCGTCGTAGCTCAGGTTGCACTCACGGTTGCTTGTGCAACTGACGCCTGTGATCTCGGCGAGACCAGTTGTATCGAGGGCCTCGAAAAGGCGGCTGCTGTTCCGGGAATTGCATGAAAAGGCTCTGCAAGCCATTGATTCTATTGGTAGTTTGCTTGCAATTACTCTTGGCGAAATCAGTCACGGCTTCGAAATGGCTTCCGGCCCGGCCCGGCGACAGGCGTCCGATTGCGGTCGCCGTCGGGAGCCCGATTCGTCGAGCGAGCGAGAGGAGCCCAGAAACAGAGATCCAGCAGGAATGGCTCTCACTGGACGGCGGTATGTCGAACGCGAATCGCCTCGTGCGTCAGGACATCGTGCGTATAGCCCTCGACGACTACTCATAGCGTTGACGGACTGGCTCCCAGGGCCGCTTAAGCATGGCTATCCGCCCGGGGCGGGTTGTCCGGGGATTCTGGGATCGCCTAGATTCCCGGTTAATTTCCCGAAATGGCGGTTGCGGGGCCGTATGGCTTGAGCGGAGAGCCCGGCGCACCGGGCTCCGGGCGCACCGATCCTCCCGCGGGCTCCGCGTCGGTCCCCTGCCGCTGGGCGCGGCTCCGGCCGCGCCGCCCCAGCCCTGGCCCGGCTCCATCTGGCTCGCCGCGTGCAGCAGCCAGTCCAGCCGCAGGTTGCTCCTGCTGCGCAGCCGCCCCACGCTGCTCGCGAAGTACCGGATCAGAGGCTGGAGCCCGTGCTGCCGCGCCTCAGACGGCAGCACCTGGCACGGCAGCAGCCGCAGCAGCTGCTGCGCAATCTGCCCGCCCAAGCAGAAACCCTGATGCGCTGCGTGCGAGCGGCACGGCGGATGCTGCAGGCCTAGGTCCGTCAGCGGCCCCTTGAGCGCATGCTCCGGCCCCTGCTGGCCGCGGTGCCGCCGCACCAGCTCCGCCAGCGGCAGCCGGTCGCGGCTCACCGGAATCACCGTGCATACTGGCTCCAGCAGCCGCTGCTCCCCGTCCCCGTCACTCCGGAGCACCCCGCACACCGGCTCCTCCGGCCCCCGGGCCGGCCGGTGCGCCACCGCGAGCGCCCGCTCCTGGCCCGCCGCGTCCAGGGGCTCCCCCTCGTCCTCCCGCAACCCCCTCGCGGCCGCCAAGCGCAGAATCGGGGCTTTCTTGCGCGGACCAGTCACGCTCACGGAATCATCCCAGCCCTTCCGCCGGCAGTAGCTCCCCAGCTCCCCGCAGAAGTACGCGCTGGCGGCCCGCAGCCCCACCGGCTGCCGCCCTGCCAGGCAGGGTACCGCATCCTGGTCCAGCTGCTCCCGCCCATCCCCCTGCACGTCCGTGCCGCCCGCGTGCAGCCGGGCGCTGACCCCCGCCGCCCCCACGCACACCGAGGGCAGCCGGGACTGCTGCTCGCCGTGGCAGCCGCGCTCGGCGTTCTCGCACAACTGGCCCTCTACCTCGCTCCCCGGGCCGTCCCCGCACACCGGGACGGACCCCCACCGCTGCCCGCACGCCTGCGCCCTCAGCGGCACCAGCTGCTCGGGCAGCCCGAGGAACCGGGCCAGCCGAGCCATCACGCTGAGCCCGGCCAGGCCCGTCAAGTGGTCGTCGCAGACGCCGCAAGCTAGGGTGGGAGCGCTGGCGGGGGACAGGGGCCAGGGGGCCTCCAGAAAATCGAGATGCACCCCTGAGGTAAGATACGCGGCCACCCCGGAAGACCGTCTAAATCATTGCAGAACAAACATGTTTCGGATGGCAACCGGAATTTTTGTCCGGGAATCGGGGTTGGACGGGTTGACCGATTGTTCCCGGAGAATGTGGGTTTACGTAGTCCAGCCTTTCGACAGAACCTCCGCCTGTTCCAGCACCGTCCGCGTCGCCGCCTCCTGCTTGTCCGGCGGGTAGCCGTGCTTGCGCAGGACGCGCTTCACGAGGCGGCGGAGATTGGCGCGGATGCTCTCCCGCTGCGTCCAGTCGATGGCCAGGTTGTTCCGTACGGTCCAGACCAGCTCGCGGGCGATGCCGCGCAGCGTCGCGTCACCGAGCACCTGCACCGCGCTGTCGTTGACGCCGAGCGCGTCGTAGAGCGCCAGCTCGCCGTCCGAGAGTCCCAGCGCCGCGCCGCGGGCGTTCGCCTCGCGCATCTCCCGGGCCAGGCCGATCAGCTCCTCGAGCACCTGCGCCGCCTCGATCGCGCGGTTGCTGGTAGCGGCGGATCGTCTGCTCCCGCAGCTCGGCGAACGAGCGCGCCTGCCCCACGTTCTTCCGCCGCCGGGTCGCCAACTCGCCCCGCAACAGTTTCTCCAGCAGTTCGACCGTGAGGCTCCTCCGGCGCATGCCGCGCACTTCCCGCAGGAAGTCCTCCCGACAGGACCGCCACGTCCGGCTTCTGCAGGCCGGCCGCAGCGAAGATGTCCACCCCGCCGTCCGGGGCCACGGCCCGCGAGACGATCTGCCGCACCGCGCGGTCCAGCTCCTCGGCGGATTTCGACTCGGGGCCGGTCCGCTTCGCCAGCGCCGCCCGCACATGCTGGAACAGCGTCACGTCGTCGCGCATGCGGACCGTTGCGGGATGCGGCACCGCCAGCGCGAACGCCTGCGACAGCTCGCGCACGGCCTGCAGACACCGCGCCTTGCCGTCCTCCTGCGCCAGAACATGCTCCAGCGCCGCCGGCAGGAGGTGGAGCCGGTCGGCCGGCGAGCCCGCGGTCCAGGCGGATCGGTCGAAGCCGTGGAACAGGCCGCAGCAGACCTCGTGCTTCTCCAGCATCGCCCGGACCGCCTGCTCCTGGTCCAGCGCGGTCTGTCCCGTGCCGCCGCTCTCGGTATACGTCGCTAACGCCCGCTGCAGTTCGTGGGCCAGTCCCAGGTAGTCGACGACCAGTCCGCCCGGCTTGTCCCGGAACACCCGGTTGACCCGCGCAATAGCCTGCATTAGCCCGTGGCCCCGCATCGGCTTGTCCACGTACATCGTGTGCAGGCTCGGCGCGTCGAAGCCGGTCAGCCACATGTCGCGCACCAGCACCATGCGGAGCGGGTCGGCCGGATCGCGGAACCGCTTCGCGGCGGGCCTTGCTGCCGATGTGCCGCTGCCGGTCGGGCGGGTCGGATGCCTGCCCCGTCATCACGACCTTGAGCGCCCCGCGAGCGTCGTCGTCAGCGCGCCATGCCGGGCGCAGGCGCACCAGCTCGCGGTAGAGGTCGATGCAGGTCCGACGGCTCATGCAGACCACCGGTGCCTTGCCGTCCATCGCGTCCGTGCGCCGCTCGAAGTGCTCCGCGATGTCGCGGGCGATGAGCGCGACGCGCTTCTCGGCGCCGACGACCGCTTCCAGCTGCGCCCACTTCGTCTTCAGCTTCTCGCGGCGGTCGGTCTCCTCGCCTTCGGTCACTTCCTCGAAGCCGGCATCGATCGTCAGTTTCTTGCCCTCGTCGAGGGCCAGTTTCTCGTCGTAGTCGAGCACGCGGACCTGGTCGCCGCGGATCCGGCCGGCGGCATCAGCGTACTCCACGGTGACGCCGGCGACGAGCATCCGATGGAAGTTGCGGTTGCGGGCCTCCAGCGTCGCCCCGGGCGGGCGGGTCAGCCGGCGCAGCGCGTCGTCGAGGGCGTCGTCGGCAGGTCGGGATTGAGGCGGGCGAGCGCGGACCGCAAGCGCTCGGGCAGGACAACCTCGCCGTAGCCGGTCCGCTCCGCCGCCGGCGGGTCCGGCGCGATGTCCGGGCCGTGCCGGACAGTCCAGCCGAGCGATTCCAGCCAGGCGAGGGCGACGGCTTCGACGGTCGATTCCGACAGGGATGCATCGGTCACGGTCGCTGCTCCGTCAGGCTTGATGCGCTCCGATCGATGCCGCTCAATCATGTTGCCCACTCGCCGGCGCCAGCCCGGTCATCCGCACTTCGCCGGAGACGAGCTTCGGGAGAAGTGCATCGCGCAAAGAAGCCAACAGCGCGGACTCCCTCGTGGTCGAGACGACGCGATCGTGCAGCGAGCAACTTGCTTCGTCGTACACCCCAATGACCCTCTTCGGCGGAACTACGACAGGAAGAGGGCGGAACGCCTTCTTCCTGATCTCGGCAAAGGTGGAACCACCCGAGATGTCCTTGATGTACTCAAGGTTCTCGTGGCACCACGACAGCACATACAGAGCAGGCAGCCGCTTCCGGCAGATCATGGCGATAAACTCTTGGTTCACGGCGGTCGGCACCTCGGTGATGGCCAAGTAGCCGATTGGCGCTCGTGACGACAAGAGCACCGTCCCAAGCGGGAGGAGCCCCGAACTGACCTTCCGCACGCCCGCATCGGTGATCTTTCGATCCGTGTCCAGCAACGCCGGCGACAACAGTTTCGAGAGATCCTTGGGCGTAGCCCAGCAGTGCTGGCCTCCGTTCCAGTAGGCAGGCTCCTTCGTGCTGGGAGTCCCGCCGCCCACAGCATCGACCTCCGCGCCGATCTCCGACACATCCCATCCCTCCGGGACCTTCCCCAGCTCGGAGTCCACCAGGCGGTCGGGGAACAGGTCGGCGATCTCCTGCGGCAGCCCCGTGTCGCGGCCCGCCATCTTAGCCCGGACCGGGTCGAAATCGACGAACCAGGACCGGAACAGTGCCCGCGCCATCGCCTCCAGCGTCGCGTTCATCCGGCGGTTCAGCTCGATCTTGTCGTCCAGCGTGCCGAGGATGTGCGCGATGGTCTGTTGCTCATCACGCGGTGGCAGTGGAATGCGAATTCGCTGAAGATTGGATCCGGAAATCTCCCTAAAGGTCAAACCGGATGCGCGTCGTTCAAGCTCGGCCGTGTTCTGCCGTAGCCAGTAGTAGATGTAGTTGGATTCGGCGTTGCCGTCCAGTATCAGGCTTCGGAAACCCTGATTGGTCGCAATCGGATTGCCTGCAATCGCGACGTATCCGATCGGGGCTCTGGTGCTGACGAGTACGGCGCCTGCGGGAACGAGACGGGCTGATGAGGCTGCCAAGCCAGATTGAGACAGATTCCGGCTTCCCCTTGTAACGACCCGGTAGTGCGATCCAGATAAGTCCTTTGGTGTCAGCCAAGGTACATCGCCGTCGAAGTTGTTCTTATCCTTCGTCGATGGGGTGCCGCCGCCCACAACTTGGGCGATCTCGCCAAGTTCGACCGTCGGCCAAACAGCATCGCTTGGCCCTTCCGTACCTCCTGCCAACACCACGTGCTCCGCCTCGATTTGCTTGCGAAAGGACACCGGCACTTCATCCCAAACGAACAGATCCACGCGGAACGGCAAATCACTCTCCTCGAACGCCTCTCGCAGAACATCGATCTGCCCCCGCTGTTCCTGTGTCGCGAAGACCACCAAGTCGAGGTCGGACTGCGGCCGGGAAGTCCACCTGCCGCGCGAACCGTAGACCCAAGCCTCCGTGTCCGGTAGGTGGCGTTCGAGCAGCGCAAGAACTGTCCTCCGCTGTTCACCGGTGATGTCGATGGTCTCGTTTAGTCCCATGTCGTACCGGTCATGGTCTGGTAGAGGCCGATGGCGTCGTCTATGAAGTCCGGTACCAGCGCGAGACAGGCTTGCGCCTTTTCACCGTCGTAGTCATGGGATGTGTCGGTCCGAGCGGCGGCGTATCGCAGCCACTGTTCCAGGGGCGCGGAGAACAGGCCGTTCTCGTACCCGAGCCTGAAGACGGGCTTCGGGCTGTTGCGCGGGTAGGCGACACCTAACTCGTCGATCAGATACCTCCTCAACACCTTCCACAGGCAGTCGTAGCAGATCTCGAAACGTTGAATGACGGACTCCGCGATCCCCTCGCGGTCGAGGGCGGAAAGAGCCGGGTTCCCGTGGCGGTAGTTCTCGTTCTGCTCCTCCAGACGCTTCAGGGAGAGCCGGAACTTGTCGTACTCGATCATCGTCGTCGCTCGACATGCTCGTTCGAGTGGGGTGCCAGCCGACGGATCCTGATCGCCTGTCCCGCGTCCGACGGGTCGATCATCTCGCTAGCGGTCACGAGCGTTCTCCACCACATGCCTTCTGGACTTCCGACGGGTCGAACCCCAACGACTTCAGGTTCTCAGCGATGGCAGCGTCGAGTCGCGCGCCTTCGGCCTGCTGCGCTTGCAGCTCCGCGACCAGCCGCTTCATCTTCGCGTCGAACGGCTCGCCGTCGTCCGGCTGCGGCTCAGTGCCTACGTAGCGGCCGGGAGTCAGGACATGGCCGTGCCGACGCACCTCGTCGAGCGGAGCGCTCCTGCAGAAGCCCGGAAGGTCCTCGTAGGCGTCCGCGCCGTCGCGCCAAGCGCGGTAGGTGCCCGCGACGCGGGCGATGTCCTCGTCGGTCAGCTCGCGGTGCGTGCGGTCCACCATCCGACCGAGCTTGCGGGCGTCGATGAACAGCACCGCGCCGCGCCGCGGGCGGCTGCGGGCCAGGAACCACAGGCAGGCCGGGATCTGCGTCGAGTAGAAGAGCTGCCCCGGCAGCGCGACCAGGCAGTCCACCAGATCCGCCTCGAGCAGGTTCTTCCGGATCGTCCCCTCGCCCGACTGGCTCGACGACATCGACCCGTTGGCGAGCACGAAGCCCGCCGCCCCTCCGGGCGCGAGGTGGTGGACCATGTGCTGCACCCAGGCGAAGTTGGCGTTGCCCTTCGGCGGCACGCCGTAGCGCCAGCGCTTGTCGTCGGCCAGCCGCTCGCCGCCCCAGTCCGAGACGTTGAACGGCGGGTTGGCGAGGATGAAGTCGGCCTGCAGGTCCGGGTGGCGGTCGTTGTGGAAGCTGTCGCCGTGGGCGATCCGGCCCGCGATGCCCCGGATGGCGAGGTTCATCTTCGCGAGCCGCCAGGTCGTGTAGTTCGACTCCTGGCCGTAGATGCCGATGGCGGCCTTGGCCTTGCCGCCGTTCCCGTTGCCGCTGGCGTGGGCGCGGATGAACGCGACCGACTGCACGAACATGCCCGACGAGCCGCAGCACGGGTCGTAGACCCGGCCCCGGTACGGCTGCAGCATCTCGACCAGCACCTTGACGATGCAGCGCGGCGTGTAGAACTCGCCGCCCTTCTTGCCCTCCGCGCTCGCGAACTGCGCGAGGAAGTACTCGTAGACCCGGCCCAGCACATCGCGGGAGCGGGCGTCCTCGTCTCCCACCTGGATGTTGCTGACGAGGTCGATCAACTGGCCGAGCCTGCGCTTGTCGAGCGCGGGCCGGGCGTAGTCGCGCGGCAGCACATCCTTGAGCGCGGGGTTGTCGCGCTCGATCGCCGCCATGGCCTGATCGACGGCCAGCCCGACCGTCGCCTGCCTCGCCTGCGCCCGCAGATGCGTCCAGCGGGCCTCGTCCGGCACCCGGAAGACATGCTCGGCGACGTACTCGTCGCGGTCCTCGGCGGCGTCCTCTCCGAACTCGGCCAGCACCGCCGCGCTGCGCTCCTCGAAGGCATCGGAAATGTACTTGAGGAAAATCAGCCCAAGGACGACATGCTTGTATTCGGCGGCATCCATCGAGCCGCGCAGGGCGTCGGCCATCGCCCACAACTCGGCCTCGTGGCCGATGGTGGCCCCGCCGTTCGGGAGCGCCCCCGCGTCGCCTGCCCGCTTCCCCAACCGTCGTCTCGCCATGCTCGTGACTTCCCGCCGGACGAATCCGGATTCGCGAGCCGAAGTCCGGCCCCCGTCACCCGATAGCGTACAACCAGCCGCCGACCTGCCTCAACGGTGCGGCCCGCTCCCTGCGGCGGCGAGCGGGAAGTGGCGCTGCGGCAAGGGGCGAGTAATGGATGTTTCCTTCTTCGTCGCCAGCCGACCGATCTCTAGATTCCCGGATAATTTCCCGAGATGAGGGTTGCGGGGCCGTATGGCTTGAGCAGAGAGCCCGGAGAGTCCGGCCCTAGCCCGGCTCCCTCCGGCTCGCCGCAGGCAGCAGCCAGTCCCACCGCAGGTTGCTCCTGTTGCACAGCAGCCGCAGCCACCCCACGCTGCCCCCGCAGTACCGGATCAGCGGCCGGAGCCCGGGCTGCCGCGCCGCGTCCGGCAGCAGCCACAGCAACAGTTGCGCAATCTGCCCGCCCAGGGAGAAACCCTGCTGCGCCGCGTGCGAGCGGCACGGCGGATGCTGCAGATCCAGGTCCGTCAACGGCCCCTTGAACGCATTTTCCTGTCCCTGCTTGTCGCGGTGCCGCCGCACCAGCTCCGCCAGCGGCAGCCGGTCGCGGCTCACCGGAATCACCGTGCATACCGGCTCCAGCAGCCGCTGCTCCCCGTCCCCGTCGCGCCGGATTACCCCGCGCACCGGCTCCCCCGGCCACCGGGCCGGCCGGTACGCCCCCGCGAGCGCCCGATCCTGGTCCGCCGCGTCCAGGGGCTCCCCCGCGGACTCCCGCAACCCCCTCGCGGCCACCCGCCGCAGAAGCGGAGCTTTCGGTGTGGATCGGTCACGCTCCCGGAATCATCCCCGCCCCGCTGCCGGCAGGAGTTCACCAGTGCCCCGCAGGAGTCCGCGCTGGCGGCCCGCAGCCCCACCGGCTGCCGCGCTGCCAGCCAGGGCACCGCATCCCGGTCCAGCTGCTCCCGCCCATCCCCCTGCACATCCGTCGCCCGCATGCAGCCGGGCGCTGACCCCCGCCGCCCCCACGAACACCGAGTGCAGCCAGGCCTGCTTCTCGCCGTGGCAGCCGCGCTCGGCGTGCTCGCACAACTGGCCCTCCCCCGCGAGCCCCGGGCCGTCCCCGCACACCGGGACGGACCCCCACCGCTGCCCGCACGCCTGTGCCCCCAGCGGCACCAGCCGCGCGCACTGCCGCAGCCCGCACGCTTGGCGCGCGACGTCATCCGCCCCCAGAGCGTCGCCCGCGTGGAGGTGCCCCCGCCGGCGCAGGCCGCGTAGATCAGCGTCAGCAGCATCTGCCCGTCGCTGCCACCGCGCTGGAGGCGGACCGAGGCGGCCAGCATCTCGGGCAGTCCGAGGAACCGGGCCAGTCGCGCCACCACGCCGAGTCCGACCAGACTTGTCAAGTGGTCGTCGCAGACGCCGTAAGCCAGGGTGGGAGCACTGGCGGGGGACAGGGGCAAGGGGGCCTGCAAAAAATCAAGATGCACCCCCTAGGTGCAATCCGCGGACACCCCCGAGGGCCGTCTGAATCATTGTAATACAAACACGTTCCATCTGGCAACCGGAATCCTTGACCGGGAATCAGGGTGGAATCGTTGCGCGAGCGTGTCTCGCTGCCCGTGTTGTACTATGGCCGAGCATATGCGCACGGCTCAGACCATCAGTCGGCGGAGGCTACTCGCTGCGGCGGCCGCGGCTGCGGCGCTGCCCGCATCCGGGGGCGCTGAAGAAAACTTCGTGCCGTTATTCAACGGCAAGGACTTGACGGGGTGGGACGGGGATCCGTTCCTCTGGAGGGTCGAGGACGGTATGCTGATCGGACGGTCCCCGGGCATCGCGTACAACGACTTTCTGACGACCGCGAGGGAATACAGCGACTTCATCCTGCGCTTCGAGATCCAACTGCTGGACAATGTGGGCAACAGCGGCGTCCAGTTCCGTAGCCGCCGGGTTCCCGGATCGATGGAGATGATCGGCTACCAAGCCGACATCGGCCCGACTTGGTGGGGTAGCCTGTACGACGAGTCGCGGCGCAAAGTGACGTTGGCGGCACCCACCGAGGCGACCATCCGCCGCGCCCTGAAACCCACCGGCTGGAACGGCTACGAGGTGCGGGCGGTCGGCAAGCGCATCGTGCTCAAGCTCAACGGCGTCGAGACGGTCGACTATGCGGAAGATGATGCGGGGATCGAGCGTACCGGTCTGATCGCCCTCCAGGTGCATTCCGGGCCGCCTCTCGAGGTGCGCTTCCGCAATCTCCGGATTCGCGAAATGAGCCCCGCGGTTGCAGGGTAGGCCGCGTTGCTGCAGCAACCCAGCCGCATGCGGCGGCTATGGTTGGCGGCTGGCGTGTTGTGCGGCGAGCGGTCCGATTACCGGCAGTTGAAACTCTTCTCCGAGCGACGCCTTATACGCCGCGAAGGCCCACATCGCGACCAGGGCGAGCTCGAACAACACGAGCAGGATGCCCCCGGCAAGCGAGGCGGCTGACACGAGCCCGGACAGCATCAGCCAGCCCAGAAAGACCACAGTGAGGAAGACGGACTGGTAGCTGTGGAACCGGAGGAACCGGTTCTGGCTGTACGGCTCGATCAGGAGAAACGCGAGGGCCGGGATGCAGGTGATGTAGGCCAGCATTCCTAGCTGGTTGTCTCCGAAAGTGGCCGCCGGAGATTCTGGGCTACCGCCCCGGCTTCGATCGGCATCGCGAACACTGCGGGTCTCTGGGCCTGGCACGGGCGTGCCGCATTGGCGGCAATACCGCGACTCGCCTACATCCGCTCCGCATTGCACGCAGTACGGCAATGTCCAATGCCCCGCTGCCCTTAGCTTAGGCGTTCACCCCGACCGCATGCCGGCCTTCGGAGGCGCGCTCGCAGGAGAAACCCGCAGTCTGCTCGGCAGCCCGGAGCCTCGCGAGGGTCGTGGGGTATTGCCGACCGGCCCGGCTTGCTGCGCACGGCGCTCGGCCAGTATTGAAGCCTAGACCAGTCGCTGAATCGGTGCGTCCAATCGCCCTCGTCCGCCTCTCCGGAGCCTGGAACCGAGAGCTGCCCATATCTGCGATGCTGGTGCCGTATGATTGCTTGGACGCCCCGCGAGCACGCCCGTGAAGATCAACCTCCTGCTCAAGCTCGGCTGTTTCGCGGCCGCAGCCGCGACCACGCACCTCTTCTTCATCCAGTACTGCCATCTGCTCTTCGCCTGCGGCTGCCAAGCCTTGTGGGCGGGGGCCTCCGCTACCTGCAACATCCATGCGCCAGCCCCGCCGCACTGCCCCTGGTGTCTTCATGACGGTACGTGGGGCTATGCGTCGCTGTGGGTCATCGTCGGCTCCCAGGCCGTGCTGGCGCTGTGGCCGGGCCGGTTGGGGGCTGTCCGCGGCGTGGCGGTCTTCTTGGCGTTCCCAGTGGTGGGAGGCGTCTCGGCGCTGGTAGCCGGCCTCGCCACGGGCTATTGGGGCTGATCCCGGGCGCTGCCCGGCCGATGCGGGTGGACCTCGCCTCAGACCCTCTCCGGCACGATGTACGGCGGCCGGTAGTGCCGGGTGAGCAGCCCGTTGGCCATGCCGTTGCCGACGAAGACGCCTTTCTGGACATCGAGGTGCAGTTGCTGTTGGCAGCGGTAGGCGATGTTGCCCAGGTGGCAGAGGTCGGCCGCCGCCGCGCCGATCTGAATGTCCGCATTCAGCGCGTAGTGGTTGCGCGAGCGCACTGCGTTCAGAAAGTTCTCCATGTGGGGCTTCGGGTCCCAGATCTGGTCTTCAGGAGCCTTCTCCTCGTGCGCTAGCTGGCGCTCGTCGCCGAGGTAGACCCTGTATCCCCGCGGGTCGACCACCATGTACCCCTGGTCGCCGAAGAAAATGTTGCCGACGTAGTTTCTCCCCGGAGCGGTTGGTCCGCCCTCGTCCGGGCTGGGCAGGTTGCGGACATCAAAAACAATCTCCGCCTCGTCGAACTGGAAGTGCGCTTGCTGCGTGTTGGGCGTCTCCTGGTCGTCGCGCCAGACGAATTTCCCGCCGCTGCAGGTGACCGATCGCGGCCAACCGTACTCGCCTAGGCCCCAACGGCAGATGTCCATCTCGTGGACGCCCTGGTTGCCGATGTCGCCGTTGCCCGTGTCCCAGAACCAGTGCCAGTTATAGTCGAAGCGGTTTTTGGTGTAGGGGCGCATCGGGGCCGGGCCGAGGAAGTTGCCCCAATCTAGCCCGGGAGGCACGGGTTCCGCAGGCGTCGTCCCGATCGAATGGCGCCGACGGAAGCACAGGCCGCGCGCCATGTACACCTTGCCGATGACGCTCTCGCGCAGCTTAGCCATCGCCTCGCGCTTGTGCCTGATCGACCGGCTTTGCGAGCCTACCTGGACCATGCGCTCGTACTTGCGGGCGGCTTTGAGCATCTGCCGGCCCTCGAAAGGGTTGTGGCTGGCCGGCTTCTCCACGTAAACGTCTTTGCCGGCCTGACAGGCCCAGATGGTCGTCAGCGCGTGCCAGTGGTTGGGGGTGGCGACCGAAACCGCCTGCACCTCCTGGTCCTCGAAGAGCTTCCGCATGTCCGCGTATTCGCGCGGCGCGTGGCCCTGCTCCTGGCGCACGATGGCGGCCGCCCGCTCCCGCGCCTCCTGGTTCACGTCGCAGACGGCGACGACGCGCGCACCTGCGATGCCGGCGAAGAAGCGCAGATGCTGGCGGCCCCGGCCCCCGGTCCCGATGACGGCTAGATTAACGGATTCGTTGGCGCCCAGGACGGGGAATGCCTGCGTCGCCGCAACCGCTGCCGCACTTTGGATGACGCGCCTGCGAGGGATGCTTGCCATGGAATTCAGGATACTATCCCGGCAAGTGCGGGGGGCAGTTGTGCTACGTTCGGTTGCTTGCGTTTGGCGAAGACAGGCATCTGCTCCCTGCTTCTGGGAGCTGTTTCGCTGGGAGCGCAGCTCGACCCAGTCCTCGTCCGCGTCGGGCAGGCCGTCCGCCAGTCTCCGGCCCTTGAGTCCGACCTGCAGACCCTGTGCGACGAGATTGGGCCGCGCATGGCCGGCACGGCCGGCATGCGGAGGGCCCTGGCCTGGGGCAGGCAGGCGTTCGCCGGGGCCGGCCTCGCTGCGGTGCGGCTTGAGCCCGTGCCCCTGCCGGTGCGCTGGGAGGAAGGCGCAACCTTGGTCGAGGCTTTGGAGCCGACGCGGATTCGCGTCCGGAGCGCCTCCTCGGCTCTGTCGCCACCCCTGACACCCGCCGTCGAGGCGGAGCTCGTCGCCGCCGGCCCGGGAGCCCCTGGATCCATCGTCCGCAACGCTGAGCGCTACCGGGGCAGGATCCTGCTCGTGGCTCTCGACGAAGCCGAGTCCTTCGACCGCTTGGCCGTCGCGCAGCGCGACGCGATGGTCGCGGTGCGCGAGGCGGCAAGGGCCGGCGCACTGGCGGTGCTGTTGATCTCGACCCGTCCGCGGATGCTGCTGTACCGGCACGTGAACAATGTTGCCGGGCGCATCGATCCCATCCCCTCGGCGGTAGTCTCGCGCGCAGAAGGACTGCGGCTGCTGCGCCTCCTGGACGCAGGCACCCCGGTGCGCCTGCGCCTGCACATACCCAATCGAATCGGGGAGGCCTATGCGACGGCGAACGTAGTCGCCGAAATCTCGGGGGCCGACCTGCCCGACGAGATCGTCCTGCTGGGGGCGCATCTCGACTCTTGGGACCTCGGCACCGCCTGCCAGGACAATGCGGTCAATGTCGCGCTCGTCGTTCATGCGGCCCGGGCCATCCGGGCGGCGGGCGTGCAGCCTCGACGAACCCTCCGCTTCGTCCTGTTCGGAGGCGAGGAACTCGGTCTGTTCGGCTCGATTGCGTATGTGGCGAGGCATCGCGCCGAACTCGACCGGCACGTGGCGGCGATCGTTCATGACATGGGTGCCGGGCCGCTGCAGGGATATTCCTTCGGGGGTCGCGAGGAACTGCTTCCGGCCTTGGAGTCCGTTCTGGACGCTGCTGGCCTCGACTCGCTGCGGCATACGCGCGAGGCCTTCTTCCTGAGCGACAACTTCACATTTATCCTCCAGGGGGTGCCCACGCTGTTCGGCGTCCAGGACACCGACGATTTTTACCGGATCTACCACTCGGAAGCGGACACCCTGGACGAGGTGCAGATTGCCGCTGTGCGGGAATCCGCAGTGGCGGCCGCCGCTGCGACGCTCGGGCTGGCCAACCTGGAGGAGCCCTTCGGGGCGCGCTTGGGCGGGCGGGAGGTTCTGGATTGGCTCCGCCGCGAGGGCTTGGTGCGCCATCTGCAGTTCCTGGAGGTGTGGGAGGCGTGGCGGCCCCTGCCTAGGGGCACTGCAGAGGGTGCTGGAGGGAACAGCCCGGCCGACCGCTGAGCGCCAAAGGGCGCAGGTCCCCGGGAAGGAAAGGAGCCCGTGATCACCCCCGGCGAGCAGCCGGTCTGCGAGGCCTTGCTGGAGGCCGGCGTCGAGCCCGCGACCGCGTATGCTGCGGTTCGGAGGAGCCGCGAGAGATGCGGCATAGCCGCGAGCGTACCTGGGGCGGGTGGGGGTTGCAGCTTCCATGTTGAGTGTCAGGGGGGCAGCGAGCGGAACGCCTCCCCTGCGCATTCCTCCGCGAGTTATCTCGGGCCGCCGCGAAGCTGAACTCGTGCAAGCGGCTGCACGCCCACACGGCGGGGATCGGGCGACGGCTTCGCAAAGTGTCGCGGGCTAGCTGCAGTACTGCGTGGGGCCGACCGGCTTGCGTGCATCCGCAGTGCTTCCGCCGCCACCCGCAGCGGCTCTGGCGGCGGTCGCAGAGCGCAGGTTTTTGGGGAAGCGCCTGGAGGCCCTCCCCCACCGGCTGCGGCCCCGCCCGCCCGTCGAGCGCAAGTGGCTGGGCGACAGCTTTGCGGGATGTTGTGCCTGCAGAGAATCCGAGGCGGGAGCCGGGCAACCGGCGTTCCCTACTGCGGTCTCCGCGAGCTAGCGAGCACTTCACGGGACCGTCCGCAGCGCTCCCGAAGCGCAGCGGCTGCAGCCCGGACCGTCCATCGGACGGGCCCTTGAGTTGCCCTGTATACTGGGCAAAGGACGGCGGAAACCGTTGATTCCCCATGATGTTCATAGGTCGTGCCGAGCTGTTCGCAGCAGGGGCAGCGCCCATCGCTGCTGGCCGGTTCCGGGGCCACCGAGTTTCCACAACTCGGAGCAGACGCGGCGGTAGCTTGGGGGCCCGCGGTGGCTGAGCCCGGGCCGTCCGAGAGGGCAGCGCGGAAGCGCTACATGCAGGCCCTCGTCGACAAGCTGCAGGCGCTGGAGGGTGCCCTGCGCCGAGGCGGCGGGCCTCGCCGCAGCGAGAAGCAGCGAGCTGCGGGGAAGCTGCTGGCCCGCGAGCGGATCGCCGCGCTTCTAGACGAGGGCGAGGAACTCCTGGAACTAGGTTTGCTTGTCGCGCACGACCTGTATGACGGCGCGGCGCCGGCGGCGGGGGTTGTCACGGGCATCGGGCGGGTCGGCGGGCGCCCTGTGGCGGTCATGGCCAACGACGCTACGGTCAAGGCCGGCAGCTGGTTCCCTGAGACCGTAACCAAGATCCTCCGCATCCAGGAAGCGGCGATGCGCTGCGGCATCCCGATCGTCTACTTGGTGGATTCGGCCGGCATCTTCCTGCCCCTGCAGCACGGCACGTTTCCCGGCAAATACGGCGGCGGCCGGATCTTCGCCAACTGCTCCCACATGCGCCGGGTTCTGCGCATTCCGCAGTTCGCGGCTGTGATGGGGCCATGCATAGCCGGGGGCGCCTATCTGCCGGCTCTCAGCGATGTGATCCTGATGGTGGAGGGTACCGGCTTCATGGGGCTTGGCGGGCCGAACCTAGTGAAGGGTGCCATCGGTGCGCACGTAGACGCCGAAGACCTCGGCGGGGCGGTGATGCATGCCGGCCGCAGCGGCGTGGCCCACTATCGCGCCGCGAACGACGCCGAGTGCCTGCGGACGCTCCGCGAGCTGCTGCGGGGCCTGCCGTACGGGTCCGAGCCCGCTCCGGGCGCTGCCGAGCCTGCCGCAACGGGGGGCTGGGACGAGATCCTGCCCGGCGACCGCCGCCTGCCCTACGACATGGAGGCCATCGTGCGGCGCATTGCCGATGGGGGGAGCGGCGTCGAGTTCATGGCGGACTACGCGCCCGAGCTGCTCTGCACGAATGTCCGGATTGCGGGCTGGCCGGTGGGGCTGCTTGCGAATCGCCGCGGTTTGTTCCAGGTCGAGGGCCGAGCCCGCGTGGGAGCTATCCTGTACACCGAGAGCGCTCGGAAAGCCGCGCAGTTCGTCGAGACCTGCGACCGCCAGGGCCGCTCGCTGGTGTATCTCCAGGATGTTTCGGGCTTTATGGTCGGGCCCGAGGCGGAGCGGAGTGGGATCATTCGTGCGGGAGCCGAAATGGTGGAGCGGATGGCTACGGCGCAAGTGCCGAAGATTGTCGTCACCCTCCGGCACGCCAGCGGGGCGGGCTACTATGCAATGGCGGGCCAGGGGTTCGATCCGGACTTCATCTTCGGCTGGCCGTCGGCCCGCGTCGGCGTGATGGAAAAGGACTCGGCAGTCCAGGCGTTGTTCGCCGCCGAGCTGCAGCGTTCGCAGGATTCCGGAGAAAGCGTTGCGCCCGAGCTGCAGGAGGCCATCGACCGCACCCGGGCCGAGTACGAGCGCACCGTGGACAGTCATTGGTGCGCGGCTCGTGGGCATGTGGACGCGTTGATTCGCCCTGACCGCACCCGTCCAGTACTGGCGGCCTGCCTGGAGGCTGCGCACGGCGTCGGGTACGCCGCCATTGCTCGACGATGCGGGCGTAGCCGCAGGGCTCCGGTGGGGGGTTAGCGCAGCTCGGGCATTGGGCGCGGACAGCTACATGGGTGTCAAGATGCAATCCAGCATGAGAGCGAGCGGTGCGCTGGCTGCCGGCTTGGGCCTCGCCTTTCTGGCGGCTGCCGGCAGAGTCCCGGCTCCGGCCGCGCCGACCGGACGGCTGGTGTGCGGAGCTCCGCATAGCGTGGCCGAGACGCTGTTCGTACGCCAGCAGCGGCTGCTGCATGAGCCCCTGGCCGAGGTCGCCAGCCCGCAATCGGCCCCGTTGCCCGCGAGCGTCGGCGAGATCGCGCTCGTGGAGGCGACGCCGGAAGTCCTAGCGCCTCCGAATCCGTTCGACTTGGCCGGCACCGGCGTGCGGATCGCCCCGGCTGGAGACGGTGCAGCCGTGCAGGGCGGCAGGCCGGGGCCCGAGCCCGCGGCCCTGGAACGGGGCTTGCCGATGCCCCTGGAGGACGACGACTTCGCGGTGGTCGAACTGCCCTTCGCCTTCCCGTACTACGGTGCGCACTACACCAAGGCCTATGTGCATTCCGACGGCAACTTGACATTCCAGTACCCGGAATCGAGCTCCACGGAGCGCAATTTCTCGCGCGCGTTCGGCGGTCCGCCGCGCATCGCGCCGCTGTTCAAGGACCTCGACCCGAGCCGCGGAGGGCAGGTGACTCTCCATCTGCTCTGGGACCGGGTCGCCATCACTTGGCAGCGCGTGCCTGTGTTTCGCGAGCACGGGATCGGAGAACGGCAGACGTTCCAGGCCGTCCTCCATGCGGGCGGTGCAGTCGAGTTCCTGTACGGCGACATCACGGAGTCCGACGCTGTCGTGGGGGTCTTCGCCGGCTACGCCTATGGCGGGTCGACGGCGGTCGACTGGAGCGCCGGCAGCGGAGCGCACCTCGAGGGGGCCGGCGCTTACGCGGAGATCTTTTCCGCGGAGCACTCGTTCGACGAGTTCGGCCTAGTCCAAGCCTTTTACCGGCAACACGACGACGCCTATGACAGCCTGATCGTATTCAACGAGGTGGACCTCGACGCGAGCGCGTATTCGCTGGCGCATGCGTACACCCTGCGCAACGCGGTCCGGGGCATCGGGGAACCGACCTACGACTACGGGCGCGCTCTCGGTTCGCCGCGGAGGCTCTCCGCTTTCATCAACATGGGATCGCTCTCGTCCTATCCGGCCAACCCGTATGCGCCACTGCCGGGCCTGCCCCACGGCTCGCTGCTGACCGTTCTGGCGCACGAGATCGGACACAGATTCCTGGCGTATCCCCACTTTCTGGACCCCGCGACGGGGGAGCTCTCGACCGGCTTGCTCGGGCGGCAGTGGGCCCATTGGAGCTTCTTCTTCAACTCCGGCGCATCGGTGCTCGAGGGCAATTCGATCCGGGACTACGGCGCGGGCGTGAGCCCGCGGTTCGAGACGGTGGGGGCCACGCAGTTGTACAGCGCTCTCGATCAGTACCTGATGGGCTTCCTGGATCCGGAGGAGGTGCCGGCGATGTTTTTGGTCGAGAATCCGACGGGGGCCGCTCGGCTCGGGGCCGCAGGCCGCGCACCCCAGGTCGGAGTGCGCTTCAATGGCATGCGCAAGGACATCCGCGTCGCGGACATCGTGGCCGCCGAAGGCGTCCGCAGGCCGGACGCGACGGTGTCGCAGCGGCACTTTCGGTATGCGTTCGTGCTCCTGACGGAAGCCGGGCAGCCGCCGAGCACGGAGTCTCTCGCACGCCTCGAGGCCCTGCGGCGCGCATGGCTCACGTTCTTTGAGACCCATGTCGGCTCCCGGGCCACAGCTGCCGCGAGCTTGGCGAAACAGCTGCATCTGTCGACTTGGCCGGCCGGGGGCGTGATCGTGGGCGGTGCCGCCCGGGCTAGGGTGACAGTCGCCGACCGCAGCGACACCGATTTCACCGTCCGCCTTACTGCTTCCGATGGTATCGTTTCCGTGCCCGCCGCCGTGACTGTGCCAGCCGGCGAGCTCCATGCGGACTTCGATCTGGGCGGGCTGGCGGCGGGCACTACGACGCTGGTCGCGGAGGCGGGCGAGCCCGGGTACGATCGCGCCGTGACCCGGCTAGCCGTCCGGGATGGCTACGCAGGCTTGGTCTTGGAGTCCACCAACTGGCAAGAGCTCTACGGGATCGCGGGAGAGACCTTGGCCGTCCCGGTTCAGTTTCGCCTCCGCGACGAGAACCTCGTGCCCTACAGCGGAGTGCGCGTGTCGGTTTCGGGCGACGCGGCGGGGACCCCGCACTTTGCTGGCACTGTCACGGACCAGGACGGGAGGATGGCCGTCCGCTGGCCGTTGGGCACCTCGGCCGGTTCCCAACGCTTGGTGGCCAGGCTGACGGCGGCCCCTGAGATTGCCGCCGAAGCCGAAGCCACGGTAGCTCTGGCCCGCCCGTTGCTCGGCACGGCAGGCGTCGTCAACGCCGCCAGCCAACAAGCTGCCCCGCCGGACGGCGGCTTCGCGCCGGGGAGCCTGTTGACGATTCTGGGATCGAACCTAGCTGGCGAGGCTTCGGCCGAGGAGCAGGAGGAAGCCACCGTCCCCCGCGGCCTGCCCTTGAGCATCGGCGGCACAGCCGTCTACGCCAACGGCGTCGCGGCTCCCTTGCAGTCCGTTTCGCCTGCGGCAATCACGCTCCAGGTTCCGTTTGAGGCGCAGCTCGGGCCGCTGAGGCTGGTGGTGTCCACGAGCTTTGGCAAGAGCTCGCCGACGATCGTGGAAGTCGTGGCGGCGTCCCCCGGAATCTTTCCCGGACGGGTTCGCAGAGCCGCGGCCGACGGAGCCAGCGTGGATTCCCAAGTCCACCCAGCGGCGGGGGAATGGATCGAGGCGGATTGCACGGGGCTGGGGGCTGTGAGCCCGCCCGGACGCACCGGGCTCCCGGGATTCGGGACCCCGCTTCAGCAGGTGTCCGCGAAGACGGAGGCTTGGGTTGACGCGGTGCCGGCCGAGGTGTCCTTCAGCGGTCTGTCCCCTGCGGAAGCCGGCGTATATGTGGTGCGGGTGAAACTCCCCGACGACCTGAGGGCCGGCTCGCACACGCTGACGATCGCTGTGGCCGATCGCTGCAGCAATCCCGTGGTGTTCGAGTCCCGATGACGCGGAGTCTACGGCGGTCCCTGCACGGTCCGGGGCCGACGCAGCGCTTCCGGGAGGCGACTTGGAGCGGCAGCCTGCGGCACCCGTCTGAATCCGATGCGGACGATGCCGCACGGGCGACCTGGCTTGTCCCGCTTGCTTGGAGCTAGGCTGAGCGCTCCCGGCAACGCCCGGCGGAGGGCCTGGAACCGGGCCCCGGGGACCACCGCGTACACTCGTAGCATGCACGGGGCCTCGCTCCGGTGGTTGCTCCTCGGCTTGGCGCTGCTGGCGTTGGTGCTGGTTCCGTTCGCCATTTGGGAGGAGCCGGTCACCGCCGCAGTCGAGGAATTCGTGGCATCTGGCCGCAGCCGTTTGACGACCGCGCTCGGCTTGGGCCTCTTGCTCTGCGCGGATGTGTTCCTGCCGGTGCCTTCCAGCTTGCTGGCGTCGGCCTCCGGTCTCTTGCTCGGCTTCGCCGACGGCGCTCTCGTCAACTGGCTCGGGATGCAAGCCGGGGCGCTCCTCGGCTATGCCGTGGGCCGTTCTGCGGGCCGAGCCGGCGCGCGGAGGCTCCTGGGCGACACGGAGCTTGAGCGTGCCGCTAGCTGCCACCGCGCCTGGGGTGGAGTCTCGTTGATCGCTTCGCGGGCTGTGCCTGTCCTGGCCGAGAGCTCGGTTGTGCTGGCGGGCTTGGTGCGCATGCCGCTCCCGCGCTTCGGGTGGCTGACGGCGGCCTCGAACGCCGCCGTTGCGCTCGTCTACGCCGGAGTGGGGGCCTATGCCTTCCAAGCCCGGGCGTTCCTCCTCGCCTTCGGGGCCTCGATCCTTCTGCCCGGAGCCCTCCTGGGGGTAGGACACCTAGTGCAGCCCCGGCGCGCTCCCGCGCCGCGGTCGGCGGACGGGCCGGTGGCGGGCCCCAGCTTGGAGGCTTCCGAATGAGAAACCCGGCCGGCTCCGGGGCGGGCTTGCTGACCCTGACCACCGACTTCGGGACGGACGACCACTACGTGGGAGCCATGAAGGGCGTAGCCGCCACGGTGGCCCCGGGTGTGCGCGTGATCGACATCACCCACGCCATACCGAGGTGCGAGATTGACGAAGGTGCGTTCGCCCTCGCGCAGGCTTGCTGGTTCTTCCCCGAAGGTACGGTGCATGTCGTGGTGGTCGACCCAGGTGTCGGCACCAAGCGTCGGCCGGTCGCGGCCGCTTCTTCCGGCCACTTCTTCGTCGCTCCCGACAACGGTGTCCTCGCGCAGGCGCTGGCAGGCAAACCCTACGAACTCCGGCGCATCGATCTGCGCCATGGGCTCGGTGCGCTCAGCCGCACGTTCCACGGACGCGACCTCTTCGCTCCGGCCGGGGCCCGGCTCGCCGCGGGGCTCCCGTTCGCCGAGATGGGTCCCGTGCTGCGCAGCGGGCGGTGGCCGCTACCCGCCGCTGCCGCCGCCGGGCGGGTGCTGCATGTCGACGGCTTCGGCAATGTCGTGACCAGCTTTCGGGTAGCGGATGTGGGGCCGGGCTGCGGGTTGGCCCTTGGCGGGCGGGTCGTCCGTGCGACCGCGGCAGCCTACGCGGAGGCTCCGCCGGGAGAGCTCTTTCTGATTGCCGGCAGCTCCGGCTACCTGGAGATTTCGCTCTACCGGGCGTCGGCCGCTGAGGTGCTGGCCGTCCGAACCGGTGCCGCGGTGTCCCTCGTCGCGAACGAGGAGGGCGGGAGGCCTCCATCAGTCGCTTAGGATCGTGTCGTAATCGGTGGGGCGGGGCTGCAAATAGCGGTAAGGGTTGACGATTAGGCCGCGATGGTGGACTTCGTAATGGACATGCTTGCCGGTGGTGCGCCCCGAACTGCCGACTAATCCGATGATCTCGCCTCGGCGCACGGACAGGTTCCTCCAGACGAAATATTCCTTGAGGTGACCGTAGACTGTTGTGTAACCGCTGCTTCCATGCGCGATCGTCACGCAGTGGCCCAAGGCACCTTCCCACTGAGCTGAAACGACATACCCGTCTGCCGTGGCCACCACCGGACTACCGTAGGGTGCGCTGAGATCGACCCCTCGGTGGAATGAGCCATGCCCGGTGAAGGGGTCCTGCCGGGTTCCGTAGCTGCTTGTGATATGGCCCAGGACGGGCCAGATGGAAGGAGTGGAGTTCGCCAGCCCGTCGGACATCGGGTGTCCGCTCCTGGACGCCAGGAGGACATCCTGCAGGCGGCCGTAGCGTCCGACGGCGCTGTAGTAGGCCGGGACCCATTCCTCTTCTGCCGGCGTCTGGGCGTTCTCGCGGGGGCGCTGGAGACCGTAGGCGATCAAGATTTGGCTGGCTATGTCGCTGAGCGAAGCCAGTTGCTGCTCCCTTTCCTCGGAAGCGCTGAGCAGGCTGTCGTACTCCGTCTGCAGCGCTGCGTTCGCGGCCGCCAGCTTCCTGTAGTCCGCGGCCTGGCGCATGTAGCTCGCCGCGAAGCCCCAGACTGCCACTCCGGCTGCGAGGGTTCCGCAAACAGCTAGGTGTAGAACGGGGCTAGGGATCCGCAACCGCCCCAAGCGCCCATGCAGCGGATGCGCGACGATAACGACGAATCGGTTGAATCGCATGCAGGCTGGGTCGCGGGCGCTAGTCTACAGCAGGGATCGCGAGCGCAGCATACCTCGTGCCAACCGCGACTCGGCCAATGAGTCCAGAGTAGACGAGGGGACCGGCTGCTGTCAAGATGGGTTTTCTCGCTCGCGACGGAGGCAGCCTCCGGCCGCTCAGCCTCGGCTGCGACAGCCTGCTTGCGCCACTGCTCGGTGCGCAGACCACATCCATGCAATCCGGCTCAAATGCTGCGGAACCGCGCAATTCGCCTAGTGTACCGCAACTTCCGGCCTGCCGAGGCCCCTTCTAGATTCCCGGTTAGTGCCCCGAAATGGGTGTTGCGGGGCCACTCTGGTAGAACGGAGAGCCCTGCGCGGGCCTCTCATTCCGGCCCCCCCCAGAGAAACCCTGCTGCGCCGCGGGCGAGCGGCCCGGCAGCCGCTGCTCCTCCGCCGCCGGGCCGGCTGGGGCTCCCCCGTGTCCTCCCGCCACTCCAGCGCGGCCGCCTGCCGCAGGAGCGGAGCTTGGTGCCGCGGATCGGCCCCGCGCACCGCATCAGCCCAGCCCCGCTGGCAGCCCGCCGCTGCAGCGCTGCCCGCTACGGCGACGCTGCTCCTGCCCATGCCCCGGCCCGTCCGGGCCGCCCGCGGGCAGCTGGGCGCTGCTCCCCCGCCGCGCCCCCGCACACCACGGGCAGCCAGGACTGCTTCTGGCCGTGGTCCCCGCGCTCGGTCTACTCGGTGCGCGACGGCAGCGGCCCGCAGCGCGTCCACGGCGTGGAGGTACCCCCCGCCAGCGCAGGCTGAGGAGATCAGCGCCAGCAGCCTCTGCGCCTCGCTGCAGCTGCGCCACCCCGCCGAGCCCGGCCCGGCCTGTCCAGGGATCGTCGCAGACGCCGCAAGCCAAGGTCGCAGCGCTGGCGGGGGACAGGGGCCAGGGAGGCCTCCATCAAAATCGATAGGCACCCCCGAGGTGCCATCCACGGACACCCTGGAGGACCCTTTAAACCATTGTACGGCAAAAACGTTTCGGCTAGCAACCGGAAGCCTTATCCGGGAATCCAACATACTGCGATTGTGGGCTGGTCAAGCCCTGGCGGCGCATGAGAATGCCGCCGCGCCGAGAATTGAGCGGGAACGAAGAGAGGAGGCAGCATGCCGGAGTCGGCCGCAAGGATGGCAACACTGAAGTTGATGCTGGAGCAGGACATCGACGTGAACGCAAGGGACGACGGGTCCAACGAGAAGATCAGCGCGGAACCGGGGGCAGCCGACAGGTTCTTCACGGACCTGCACCGCGCCTCCGGGGCTCCCGACCATGACCTGGCTGCCGCAGGGGTGGCGAAGCTGATCGCCGGGGGGGCGAATTCCAACGCGAGGGACGCGGATGGCCGGAGTCCCCTGCACATCGCCTGCTACTACGCCCATTGCGAAACGGTCCGGGCGCTGCTGCGGGCCGGGAGCGACCCCAATGCCCGTGACAACCACTGCCGAACGCCGCTGTTCTACGTGGTGGCCGGGAAGGATTGGGCGAGGCCTACACTCCTAACTTGACAATGACAAGTTCACGCCTCGGGTCGGTCGGAATGCCTTAGATTCCCGGCTAATTTCCCGAGATGGAGGTTGCGGGGCCGTATGGCTTGAGCGGAGAGCCCTGCGGGCCTGGCGCGGGCTTTTCATCCCGGTGCCGAGCGACCTGGCCCGCACCGCAGCCGCCGTCCGCTGCGCGTCAGCCGCCCCACGCTGCCCACGCAGTACTGGATCAGCGGCCGTAGCCCGTGCTGCCGCGCCTCGGACGGCAGCACCTGGTCCTGCAGCAGCAGCTGCGCGATCCGGGTGCCCAGGGAGAAACCCTGCTGCGCCGCGGGCGCGCGGCACGGCGGATGATGCAAACCCAGGTCCGGCAACGGCCCCTGGAACGCATTCTCCTGCCCCTGCTGGCCGCGGTGCCGCCGCGCCAACTCCACTAGCGGCAGCCGGTCACGGCTCACCAAAATCACCGTGCATACCGGCAGCCGCTGCTCCCCGTCCCCGTTGCGCCGGAGCACCCCGCACACCTGCTCCTCCGGCCCCCGGACCGGCCGGTACGCCATCGCGAGCGCCCGCTCCTTCCCCGTCGCGTCCAGGGGCTCCCCCTCGTCCTCCCGCAACCCCCTCGCGGCCGCCAGGCGCAGAATCGGGGCTTTTTGGCGCGGATCGGTCCCGCTCCCGGAATCATCCCAGCCCCGCCGCCGGCAGGAGTTCACCAGATCCTTGCAGGAGTACGCGCTGGCGGCCCGCAGCCTCACCGGCTGCCGCCCTGTCAGACAGGGTGCCACATCCCGGTCCAGCTGCTTCCGCCAATCCCCCTTCACGTCCGTGCCGCCCGCATTCAGCCGCGCGCTGACCCACGCCGCCCCCACGAACACCGAGTGCAGCCAGGACTGCTTCTCGCCGTTGTAGCCGCGCTCGGCGTGCTCGAACAGCTTGTCCTCCACCTTGATCCCCGGGCCGTCCACGAACACCGGCACGGACCTCCACCGCTGCCCGCACGCCTGCGCCCCCAGCGGCACCAGCCGCCGGCTGACCAGCCGCGCGCACTCCCGCAAGCCCTCCAGGGCCGCCGCGTGCATCCGCTGCAGGTCTGCGCCGAGCCGCCGGCTGTCGAGCACGGTCCGCAGCCCGCAGGTTTGACGTGCGACGGCATCGGCCCCTAGGAGCCTGTTGAAAAAGTCCTCAGCGGCCGTGAAGCCTGTCCAGCAACTCCTCGCAGGGCCCTGTAAGGACCATAGAACGACTCCTGCAGGCCCTGCAACAGGCGCAAACCGGTGGTTCGCACGCGATTGCGCGACGGAAATCGTACCCCAAGGACTTTATCAACAGGCTCCTAGGGCGTCGACCGCGTGGAGGTGCCTCCCGCCGGCGCAGGCCGAGTAGATCAGCGCCAGCAGCATCTGCACATCGCTGCAACCGCGCCGGCGGTGCTGGAGGCGGACCGAGGCGGCCAGCTTCTCAGGCAGCCCGAGGAACCGGGCCAGCCGCGCCACCACGCCGAGTCCGGCCAGGCCCGTCAAGTCGTCGTCGCAGACGTCGTAAGCCAGGGTGGGAGCGCTGGCGGGGGACAGGGGCCAGGGGGCCTCCAAAAAAATCGAGAGGCACCCCCGAGGTGCAATCCGCGAACACCCCGAGGACCGTCTAAACCATTACAGCACAAAACGTTCCGGCTGGTGCCGGAATTTCTACCCGGGAATCAGGGAGGCCCCTGGACGGTCACGGCGCGAGTCGAACGAAGCCGAAGAACCGCCGCCGGGCGGGAGGGGTTCGGCGTGGGTGCGTTCCTCCATCCGAGGCCTACGGGTCGACTCACGGTTCTTGGCGTAGTCCGCCGGTGCCTCACGGGTCTGCCGTCGGGGGATGCGGCCCAAGCGCTAGCCGCGTCCCGGCCGGCGGTCGCCCGGCGTCGGCCGCTGCCGTGGCCTACCATGGAGCCGTGGGCGAATCGGAAATCTCCGTCTCGCGGGTAGTTGCGCACAGCGCTCCGTTGCCGCAGCGAGCTCGGCAGTCTCGGCCCAGCGCGTTCCTGAACGGGGCTCCCCGGCCAGGGGTGCCTGCGCCTTGACGCTCCAAGCGGGCGGGCCCGTCACGGAAGGGCAGCTAATCTCCCGTATCGAGGAACTGTGGCGGGGGCGAGGCAGCCCCGGCGTGGCGCTGGCCGGTGGAGACGACTGCGCCATCGCCAGCCCGCCCGCCGCAGGCGACGAGCTGCTGCTGACCGTCGACCAAATCATCGAGAACCAGCACTTCGTGCCCGGGAAGCACCCACCCGGAGCGTTGGGCCGCAAAGCCCTTGTGCGCTCTTTGAGCGACATCGCCGCCATGGGCGGCAGACCGCTGTATTTCCTGCAGACGCTCTGCCTGCCTCGCTGGACCCTTGGGGTGTGGGTCGAAGCCTTCCTGCAGGGCATGCGGGAGGCGGCCGGAGACCTTGCTCTGGACGAGCTCGCCCTGATCGGAGGCGACACCGCGCACGGGGAGCGGTTTGTGGCGACCGTGACCGTAGTGGGCTGCGTGGAGCGCGGCACCGCCGTGCGACGCGACCGTGCCCGTCCCGGCGACCGCGTGTTGGTCTCGGGCGAGCTGGGCGGGTCTGCGATCGGTCTGCGCATGCTGCAGGAAGGCGTCGGCAGGCAGGAGCGCGCGGCCGTCCGTCGGCACTGCTGGCCTCAGCCGCGGTTGCAGTTGGGACGGGCGCTCCGCCGACGAGCCACGGCTGCGATCGACCTGAGCGACGGCCTCGCCGCCGATGCTGCCAAGCTGGCCGAAGCGAGCGGCGTGTCCCTGACGATTGACGCTCAGGCGGTCCCGCGCTTCCCTGGAGCGTCGCTCGCTGACGCCCTGCACTCCGGCGAGGAGTACGAATTGCTCTGCACGCTCGCCGCTGGAACCCGCCCGCCCGCAGGGCACGGCCTCGTTGCGATCGGCTGGATCGGGCAGGGGGCCGGGGTGTGGCTGGCGGACGCCGCAGGACGTCGCCCGCTTGAACCTGGAGGCTTCTCCCATTTCTGAGCCTGGGGCGGGGGGCAAGGCCGGCCGCCGCCGAGCTGCCTCGAACGCAGAAGCCTCTAGACCTCGAGCAGGGCGTCCATATCGTCCGGCAGCTTCTGCTGCGGCGTTGCGAGCGAAACCACCACGAACACGATTGTCGAGCCCAGCAGGGCCACCGCGCCGACGGCGAGTCCGTCCGGCAGCAGGGGGTGCCCGTGGCGCGCGGAGACCTCGAGCGTGAAATTCAAGGCGACGCTCGTGGCGATCGAAGCCACGCAGGCCGCCCCGGTCGCGCGCTTCCAGTTCATGCCGATGCAGACGCTCGGCACAATCGCGGCGGCGAACGTGCCCCAGCCGAAGGTGCCGAGCAGGGCGATCAGGTTCTCCATGTAGAGCGCGAAGACCGTGGCGAGCACCAGCAGCGCTCCGGTAGCGACCCGGGACCAGAGCAGTTCTTGCGCCAACGGCTTGCCGCGCAGCGCGGTCGGGATGTCGCGGACGATCGCCGCCGCTCCCAGGTTCAGGAACGAGTCTGCCGTCGACATGATCGCGGCCAGCAGGCCGGCGAACACGATTCCCGCGAGCAGCTCCGGCGTGTACTGCAGCAGGAACACCGGGGCGGCCAAATCCGGGTTGTCGAGGGCGGCGTGCTCGCCTCGGGTGACCACCGTCCGCATCGCCAGCCCTACGCTCATCCACAGCATGGCCAGCACGATGTAGCTCGACCCGCTCGCCAGAGCTCCCCACTTGAGCTGGCGGATGTCCTTGAGCATCATGAGCTTCGTGATGGCGTGGGGCTGGCCGGACGCGCCGAGCCCGAACAGCAGCATCCAGCTCAGGGCAGCGAGGTCGCCCCGGGTGCCCCAGGGGCCGATGTACTCCGGGTCCATCGCCCACAGCGTTTCGCTGATTGCGGTCATGCCGCCCCCGACCTTGAGGCACTGCAGCAGCACCGCCACCGAAGCGCCGAGCATCAGCAAGCCTTGGAACAGGTCCGTGTAGACCCCGGCGATGATTCCTCCGGCGATGGAGTAGAAGGCCAGCACGCCGAGCCCGATCGCGAGCGCCCCGAGCAGGTCGATGCCCAGCGTCGCTTGCAGGACGGTGCCGATGGCCAGCACCTGCGTGCCGAGATATCCGAGCACCCCGAGCGTGATCGCCACGCCCATCGCCAAAGCCGGTCCGCGTCCTCCGTAGCGCGCCGCCACTGCGTCAGGCAGCGTGAGCACGTCCCGGACCTCGGCCAACAGCCGCAGGCGCTTGCCCGTCAGCATGAAGGCCAACGGGAGGCTGAAGGCCGACACGAAGACCATCCACAGCGAGCTCGAACCCGATTCGTAGACCACGCCCGGCCCGCCGACGAATCCGAAGCCGCTCATGACGCTCGAAATTGTCGCCAGGACAACCACCACCGGGCCCAGCGACTTGCCGGCCAGAAAGAAGTCCGCGGACGACGTCGTGCGCCGCAGGGCCCACAGCCCCACGCCTGCGCAGGCCACGAGGTAGGCGGCGACGCACAGGATGATCAGCGGGGAATCCGCAACGGGCATCGGGGCGGGGAACCGTTATTTCCGGGCGAACCGCTCCAGGAAGTCGCGTTGCCTGTCGAAGGGCAGGATCTCCCGGTCGAAGGCGAGTCCGTACAGCAGGCCGAGTCCTAAGCCTAGCGGCGGTAGGCCGTAGATCAGAGGAGCCGTCCCCGCGGGCAGTCCGCCGATGGTTGCCAGCGGCTCTTCCGGCGCATGCAGCAAATAGGCCAGTGCGATGAGGGCGCAGCAGAGTCCGCCGAATGCGCCCAGGGCCGCCGCGGTGGCGCGAGAGACGCGCTGCGGGGCGCGCAAGCCAAGCCCGGCCAGCAGCACGGTGAGCACTGCGGCCGCACCCCCCACCCAGGCTGCCTGGCCTGCCAGCCCCCCGATCAGAGCCGCCGCGCTGACCGCGGCGACCGCTGCGGCCAGCCGCGAGCCGCCTACTTCCACGGCGTCTCAGTCTCCGCGAGGGTTGCGTAGGCTTCCGTGTAGGTGCCGGCCATGCGCTCCTCCCATCCGGCGATGACTGCCGGATCCTCCGGCGTCTCGCCCTGGTCCCCGGTGTGCTGGATCCAGAGGTCGAGCACCGAGGCCATACGCGTCAGGATTTCCGCGTGCTCCGGGGACTGGGCGAGGTTGTGCAGCTCGTCTGGATCCTCCTGGGTGTCGTAGAACTCCTCCTCGGGCCGCGTGCGGGCCAGGAAGGGATAGTCCTCGGCGGAGATCCGCCCCGCCCTCTCCAGCCGGAGCATCTGCCTCCAGATCGGGTACGAGACCTCCTTGTAGCGGTTGAGCTGCATGTAGGGCCGGTCGGGATAGTAGTTGCGGATGTACTTGTACCGCTTGTCCCGCACCGCCCGGATGCGGTCGACCGTCTCGTCACAGCGGTCCCGCGCGGCGAAAACGTACTCGCGGTCCGCCGTCTTCGACTCGCCGAGGAAGACCCGCCCCTCCAGGTGCTCGGGGATGGGGATGCCCGCGATCGCCAGCGAGGTGGCGGAGATGTCGATCGCGCTGACGAGTTCGTCGCGGACGCTGCCCGGCTCCAGCCGGCCCGGCCAGCGCACGATCAGCGGGATGCGGATCCCGCCGTCGTACAGGAACTGCTTGTCCCGGGGCATCGGGCGACCGTGGTCTCCGAAGAAGACGACGACTGTGCGGTCTTCCAGGCCGTCCTCGGCGAGACGGGCGAGGACCCGGCCCACCTTCTCGTCCAGCAAGCGCACGGCATCCAGGTACCCGGCCCAATCGCGCCGCGAGACCTCGTCGTCGGGGTAGTAGCGCGGCGGCGCGGCGGCCGCCGGGTCCGTGCGCTCCGCCAAGCTCTCGGTGAAGGACCAAACCGCGGGCGGTCGCCCGCGATGCGGTTCGAAGATGTTGACCTGGGCGTAGAACGGCTGGCCTGGTTCCCGGTGCCGCCAGTCCGTGCCGTCGAACGGCGGTCCGTGCTGGAAATTGTAGTCGGTCTTGTTCCGGCCGCCGAGTCCGCTCTGGTGGTCGTTGACCGTGTAGTAGCCCGCCTCGCGCAAGTAGTCCGTGATCAGCCGCACGGGTGGGGCCAGTTCGAAGCCGTCGTCGCGATGGCTGCGGTGCCGGTGTGCGCCGATGCTCGTCTGGTACATGCCTGTGATCAGCGCGGATCGGGACGGCGAGCAGACAGGGCAAGTCACGTAGGCGTTGGTGAACCGTGCGCCCTCGGCGGCCAGCCGGTCGATGTGGGGCGTGGCGACCTGCGTGCTGCCGTAGCAGGCCAGGTCGGGGGACAGGTCGTCGGCGACGATCCAGACGATGTTCCAGGGCCGCAGGTCCGCGCCGCCGCACGCCCCGAGGCTCGCGGCTAAGCCCGTCGCGGTGCCGCAAGCGAGGAGTTCGCGGCGAGTAGCCAGCATGTGGGCCTCCTGGTCCGGGCGCGAGGGCAGGGCAAAGATGGAGCCCGGGTAGCGGGCCCTCCGACCAGCCCCTAGGGTACGACCGGGGTTTAAGGGTTCCGGATATTGTACAGGAACGTGAATTGCAGCCGGATGCTGTCGCCCGTGAACTCGCCGGGCAGGGGTGGGAAAGGGTTCGATGCGCTGATGCCGGCCACAGCCGCACGGTCGAGCGGAGGCGTTCCGGACGGTGTGGCGATGACGAGTTTGGGGACGCTGCCGCTGCGCGCCACCGAGAACTGGATCTGCGTGCGCCCGCGGCTCATTCCGAGGCGGGCGCTCTCCGGAATCACGGCGAACCAGTTCCTGCGCACGGCCGCCAGGACCTGCGTAAGGTAGGGCCGGAAATCCACGCCCCGGGGATCGCTGAGCAGCTCGACTAGGCTGCCCGAGTTCGAGGGCCCCGGGGGCAGGGCACCGGCCGAGGGGAGGGCTCCGATTCCGTCTCCGACCGCTTGCCTAGCGCCGCCGCCGCGGATCATCTGCTGGATGGCGCCCTGGATGACTTGGTCCGGCCGTGCATCGAACTCGAGGCTGCCGAGCTGTGCGTCCCCCTGGCGACTGGGCATCCTGGCCTTGGGATTCTCCAGCTCGAGCACAGGCCTCTTGCGCGCCGGCGCGGACGGCATCGGCAGCAGCCGCGGGTCGCGCCTCTCCGCTAGCTCGCGCCCCGCCCGAAACTCCCCGGGCTCCGGGCTCCGGGCCTCGGGCGCTTCCTCGGCGGGCGGCTCCTCCGGGCTTTCGGCGGGAGCTTCCTCCAGGGCCGGGGGCTCGTCCGGCGGGTCCGGCTCGGCGTCTTCCAGCGGCTGCGCGACCGGGGCCTCAGCCTCTGGCTCTGGAACCGGCGGCGCGACCTCGGCCTGAGGAGCGACGGGCGGCGGGATTGAGACGGGTTCCGGCAAGCCGCGGAAGCCGTCGTCGCCCTCGCCCGGCACGATCGGCTGGCCCTTGAGAGGCGGCAGGTCGTCCAGCGGGGGTGCCATCAGGGTGATCCGTAGCGTGCTCCAGTCGGCGGGCTCGGTCAGATCGAGCTCCAGGGTCCCAGGGGTCAGCAAGTAGGCCGCCAGCACCGCGTGCAACGCCAACGAGGGCACTAGCGCGGACTGGGCGCGCTGCCGAAAGGATTCCTCGCTCCACCGCGTCTCCAGTTCGAGGCGGGTCGCCTCGTCGACCGGGTAGATTCCCGTGCCTGGCGTTTCCCTGTAGCGCCGGAATGGATCGAAGCGCTCGGCGAGCAGGGCCGGCGGAGGCGTGGCGGAGGGGCCCGGGACGCTCCCGGGTTGACGGAACTGCCAGCGGACGCGCCTGCCGAAGTCTTCGACCCGCAGCCAGAGGGGCCGGTCGGAGCGGGGCAGCTGCGTAGCGGCAGCTGCCTGGGCCCGACGCGCTACGCTCGTCCCGTAGTCCTCCAGGAGGATCGGGAAGTCGAAATCGTTTCGCCCGTCCAATTACGTGCCTAGCCCTATGCTCTGCGCGACCACCCGGGAGTGGTCGGCTATGGCCTGCCTTATTCTAAGTGCCAGGCACAGGGCCCGGAGGCCGTCCCGGCCGTCTACGCGGGGTGCTGTGCGATGGCGGACGCACTGTAGGAACGCGTCGAGCTGGCGCCGGAGCGGTTCGCCGGTTCCGGCCTCCAGCGGCTGAGTCCGCAACCGGTTCTCGGGTCCCAAGCCGATGCGGAAGCCTCCTTGGCGGATGTAGTCGACCGAGACGTATTCGCGAGGCTGGAAGAAACGCAGCTTGCGGATGCGCTCGGTCGAGATCCGGCTCGCGGTCAGATTCGCGATGCAGCCGTTTTGGAACTGTATGCGAGCGTTGGCGATGTCGGTCTGGGCAGAGATCACCGACAGGCCGCTGGCGTCGACTTGGCTGACCTCCGACTCGACGAGGGCCAAGACGATGTCCAGGTCGTGGATCATCAGGTCCAGCACGACGTCGATGTCCAGGCTGCGCGGGGTGAACGGGCTCAGGCGATGCACCTCAAAGAACAGGGGGAGCGTCGCCGCGGACGCAGCAGCCTCCACGGCGGGGTTGAAGCGCTCGAGGTGGCCGATCTGCTGCACGCGGCCGGTCGCTTCGGCGGCGCGGACAAGGGCCTTGGCGGATGCGATGTCCGGCGCGATGGGCTTCTCCACGAGGATGTCTGCGCCCGCCTCGAGCAGCGCAACTCCCACGCTTCGATGGTGCTGCGTCGGGACGGCGACGCTGGCGGCTTGGATGCGCCCCGCCAGGCTGTCCAGGCTCTCAACCGCTTGCGTGCCGTAGGCGGAAGCGACCTCCTCGGCGCGCGCCCGGTCGCGGTCGACGACCGCGACCAGCTCCGCCTGCGGCAGTTCCGCGTACACCCTGGCGTGCTGCCGGCCGAAGTTGCCGACTCCGACAACGGCTACGGGAATGGGCGTCATGGAAGTTGCTGGAACGACCGAACCGGGGTGCGCGGTTGGGCCGCTAGCGCAGATCGTAGGCCACCATCTCGGTCTGGTTGCGGACTAGCAGGCGACCGTCTGCCAGCGCGGGGACATTCCAGGTCTTGCCGGGGACGGACTCGAACCGGACCAGCTCGCGATGCTCCTCGTGCGTCGCCTCGACCAGCGCCAAGTCGCCGTCCTCGCTCACCACAATCAGATGCCCGTCGGCGTAGATCAATTGGCCGAAGCGGTAGCGGCCGCCCTTCCACAGCCTCTCCCCGGTCCAGACATCCACCGCGGCCAAGATGCCGTTGTCGAGGCCGTAGACCACGCCGTCGACCAGGACCGAGGAGTTGAACTTGTTCTTCATGTTGCGGTTGAACCAGACCTCCTCAACCCCGAAACCGTCCCCCTGCGGCGCGATGCGCAGCAGCGTCGCGCCGTGGTTGTAGCCGGAAGAGACGAACACATGGTTGTCGTCCACGACGAGGGGCTGGGCGCAGTTCGCGTCGTGGCTCGTCGGCCAAGCGTGCCTCCAGAGCAGCGCGCCGTCGTCCGGGGAAGCGCCCAGCACGTGCTCGCCACTGACAATCAGCAGTTGCCGTCGGCCGGCAAGCGTCGCGACTTGCGGCGAGGTATAGGCCTGCTTGTCGTTGAGCGCCGACCAAAGCACCTCGCCCGTCTGCTTGTCGTAAGCGAAGACCGACCGTCCGCCGCGTCCGCCGGGTAGGGCGATCACCATGTCGTCGACCACGAGGGGAGCGGCGGACATGCCCCAAGTGAGGTTGGAAGCGCGTGCGTCCTGCAGGATGTTGCGGTTCCAGAAAAGTTCGCCGTCGGCGGCTCCGAGGCACACGAGGTCCCCGTTGGCTCCCAAGGCGTACAGGCGGCCTGCGTCCCAGGTCGGGGTCGCCCGGGGGCCGTCGCCCCCCATGGATTCGCTGAAGCGGGCGGTCCAGGCGTGCTCCCAGACCGGCTGGCCGTCCTCCAGGCGGTAGGCCGCCACCACCTCTCGCCTGCGCCGCTGCTCGATCGTGAAGACTAGCCCGTCGGCCACGACCATCGAGGCGTACCCGCCTCCGATCTGTTGGCGCCACAGCTCCGGCGGCCCTCCGGGCGGCCAGTCCAGGTTGACCGGGCCCTGGTCGTAGATGCCGTCGCGGCGTGGCCCGCGGTACTCCGTCCAGTAATTGCGCTCCGGCTCCCGAGCCGCAGGGGGCGCGGGCTTGGCTGCCGTCGCTGGTGTTGCCGCCCACTCGAGGTCGTCCCGCGACGGGTGCGCCGCAGCTTGGGCTTGGCGCAGCCGGGCAGCCTCGAGGGCCTGCAGGCGGCTCTCCGAGTCGACATGCTCGATGACGATCCACCGGCCCGAGCCGGCGAGGCCCACGGTGGCCCCGCTCCAAGCCAGGTAGAGTGCCCCGGCGCCGAGCGCCGCGGCGCATGCCGCTGCAACGTAGAGGGCAGTGCGGATTGTGCGCTGCGGCAAGGCCATAGGGGTTCGCCTCCTGGGTCCGGTGGAGCCGGAATCTGTACCTAGCCTAGCGAACGTACCGCTGGGCGATCGGAAACCTGCGGCCCATGCCGAACGCTTTCGAGGTCACCCGGAGCCCCGGTGCCGCTTGTTGGCGCTTGTATTCGTTGCGGTCGACCTTCCGCGCAATGTCGCGGACGAGTTCCTCCGGCTGCCCTAGGCGGGCGGTGATCGCGGCGACGGACAGGCCCTCCTCCACGTAGGCCTGCAGGATGGGGTCCAGCACTGCGTAGGGCGGCAGGGAGTCCGAGTCCTTCTGGTCCGGCCGCAGCTCGGCTGAGGGAGGCTTGGTGAGCACGGATTCGGGGATCGCTTCGGGGTGGCGCCGGTTGGCGACCGCTGCGAGCTTGTAGGCCAATGTCTTGGGCACATCGCTGATGACCGCGAGCCCACCGCACATGTCGCCGTAGATCGTGCAGTATCCCACCGCCAGCTCGCTCTTGTTGCCAGTGGTGAGCACCAAGCCTCCGAACTTGTTCGACAGCGCCATGAGGGTGTTGCCCCGGAGCCTCGCCTGAAGATTCTCCTCGGCGACGTTCGGGTCCGTGCCGGCGAACAGAGGCGCCAGCATCTCTCCGAAAGCCTGGAAGGCAGGGCCGATGCCGACGGTCTCGAAGCGGATGCCCAAGGCTCCGGCCGTGTGGCGCGCATCGCTCTGGCTGCCCGCCGAGGAGTACGGTCCGGGCATCGCGACGCCCATGACGTTCTGGGGCCCAAGCGCTTCGGCTGCCAGGACGGCTGTGAGGGACGAATCGATGCCACCGCTGAGCCCGACGAGTGCTGTGCGGAAACCGCATTTCGCGACGTAGTCGCGGGTGCCCAGCACCAGCGCCTCGTAGACCGCCTCGGTTTCGTCGGGAGCATCGAGGCCGCGCCAAGCGGTGCCGTGCAGGTCCCCGGCCCCGGCTGTGTCCCAGAAAACCAGATCCTCTTCGAACGAGGCGGCGCGCGCCTCGACCTCGCCGTCCGCATCCAAGGCGAAGCTCGATCCGTCGAACACAAGCTGGTCGTTGCCTCCGACCTGGTTCACCAGGACTGCTGGAACACGGTGACGACGAGCCGCCGCTTGGAACATGTCCAGCCGGAATTGGCGCTTGCCGATGTGGTAGGGGGAGGCCGAGATGTTGACGAGCAGGTCGATGCCTTGGGCCGCGAGTTCCTCCACGGGGTCCCGGGCGTAGCGGGACCGCTCCCAGAACTGCTTGTCGTTCCAGGCGTCCTCGCAGATCGTCACGCCGACCCGGAGGCCGCCGACGGGCCACACGCTGGGCTGCGAGCCCGGATCGAAGTAGCGGGCCTCGTCGAAGACATCGTAGGTCGGCAGGAGCAGTTTCCGCTGCCGGAACGCGATCTTCCCCCGCACGATGCCCGCCACGCAATTGGCGGTGCCTGCGCGGCCGTTCGACGCGCCGCAATAGCCCACCGCAACCGCCGGACGGAAGCGGGCCGCCGCCGCAGCTAGCCGCCGCAGTTGAACTTCGTTGGCTGCGACATACCCGGCAGTCCCGACGAGGTCCAGCGGTGGATAGCCGCTGATGGCCAGCTCGGGAAAGACCACGAGATCGGCGTTGGCCGCGTCAGCGCGCTCGACGCAACGCAAGATCCGCTCGGTGTTCGCGGCCAAGCCCCCGACCGTGGGATTGACTTGCGCCAAGGCGAGCTTCATAAAGCATCGATTCCGAACTCAGTCTACCGATCGGGCGAACGCCTCTGGAGGACTCGGCTGTCCGGAGCCGCAGCGCGATGCGGCCCAGGCTGCACCGGTCGGAGCGGGGGCCGACTGCCGGATTCTCTACTCGCAATGCGGGCCGTTGCAGGTCGCTGGAACAGGCTGCACCGTGATGCGCCGCCCTTGCGGCGTCAATCGCTAGCGGGAGCTCCGACCCTCTGGGGGCCCTCCGGAAGCGCTGCCCGGCTCGCTGCCGGGGCAGCGCTCGGATCCTGCCTAGAAGGTATGCCCGTCGTTGAGCGTCAGGCGGAACGGAGCCTTAGTCAGCGAAGTAGCCACGCCGTCGATCGTCAGCATGGTGCCGCGGCGGACGCCGGTACGGCGCCGGTTCTCCAGATTCAGCACCACCTCGACTCCTCCGTCCGGCTGGCTGGTTAGATTGATGGTGGCCGGGCGCTCGGGCGGGCTGGCGGAGACGACATAGAGCCGCATCTTCGGGGTCAGCTTGCCGCGAAGGTCGCTCCAGGTCGCTTCCCCTTCGTTGCCCATGAGCTTAGTCTTCAAGTCCTTGTAGATCCAGAGGAGCGGATTGTCCTTGCGCGCCTGCTGCTCAGCCTCGAACTCTAGTTCTGCGGTCGACTTGAGCTCGATCCTCTCGGACGGCAGGGCGGACGCCCTGGCCATCTCCTCGAATTTCGGCCAGTACAGGTTGAAGCTCTGCTCGCCGTAGTTCTTCTTGAGCAGACCCTCCTGGACGTATTCCAGCACCTGGGCCCTGCCCTCGGGAGGCATGGCGTTGGGCCCGTCATAGATGGCGGCGCGGGCGAACGAGAAGAACGCGAGGTCGTATTTGGAAGCGTCGTTCTGGGCCAATACAACCTGGCCCAGCCAATACGAGACCTGCCCGCGCGAGGGGTCCAACTCTAGCACCTTGAGGAAGGCCTCCTCGGCGCCCTGGTTGTCCTTGTCCTGCATCAGTCCCCAGCCGATCGTAATGTGCGCCGAAGCCTCCGCCTGGGTGCGGGCCGCGTCCCACTGCTCCTGGGAAACGCTGTCGGGCTTCGTGCCGAATTGCGTGCCCAGACCTGCAAGAATCGCCTTAGCTGCGTTCGCCCCGTCGCGGATGGTCTCGGAGTCCGCCTTGCCCAGGTACGGGCTGAAAAGCGTGATCGCATAGTTCGCTTGGAAGTTGCCCGGGGCCAAGGCCAGCAGTTCCTTGGCCGCGCCGACGGCTTCAGCCGTCTTCTTTGTCTTCTGGTAGCTGTCCAGGTAGAACTGCGCCCGCTCGAGGGCGTAGTCGGTCTCGGGGTATTTCTGCTTCCACTCGTCGAGGAGTGCCAGCTTCCCAGACGGGTCCGCCTCGGCGTAGACCTTGCTGATGATGTCGTACTCCGCCCGGTCCTTGTACTGCTTGTTCTGCGGGTTGGGAATCCCGACCGCCGCCAGCATCAGGAGCAGGCACGTGGTGAGCGGCGAGTTGCGTTGCGTGTCTCAGAATCATCGTGAAACCCCGGTTCCGTCCTTGGTCGTTTCGATTAAGAATGATAGCAGCGTCCGCCTCGGCAAGCTGTGGCCCGCGCCGGAGCCGCAACGTATCCGGTGAGTATAAACCGACGCGACAGCCGACGCAACAGCACCGCTGCGACGACCTGCTCGCGATACCGTTCTTGCACGGCTGTTGGCTAACGTGCAAAGGCCGGGTAGCAACCGAGCCAGTTCACTTCCAGCGGGCTGGGCCAGTTCTCCCCGCGTTCGCGGATCCGTCATGCGGAGGGCATCCCGCTGCTGAGGTCCGAGCGGTTCGCTGCTGCCTTGCCAACTAGCATAGCAAGCAAGGCGGTGCCCTGTGTGCGGCTGCGGTCGGCGTGCGGGGGCTGTTGGCCCAACGACGGACCGCAGCCTGCCAGGCTGGCCGCGGGGATGTTCGCTACGCGGGCAAAGGGCATCCCCAGCCTTCTGTCCGGCGCTGCAGCTTTGCCGTCGGCGCTCGCTGCACTTGATCGGCTGCCCGGCTTGAGCGCGGAGCTTCCGGGCAGCTGGGCTGCTGAGCCGCGAGGACGGGAATCGCACGGAATCGGATCGGCTGGGCGGTGCTGAGGCCGCAGCCCGTGGCTGGAGGGCGGTCGGCTAGGGCAGCGGGACGGTTGCGGGCGGGGGGCCGCCGCGGACTTTGCTCCCGGTGCAGCGGAGTGGCTTGTGCCGAAAAGCCAGCTTCCCCTAGCCGAACAAGGCGTCTCCCCGGGCGACGCCCAGCCTCGCAATCGCCGCAGGGCCGGCCGCTGGGTGTTGCTGGACCGCCAGTTTCGGGGTGCTTTGCGCAGCTCTATTGGAATCGAGTCACGACAGTCGCGACGATACTCATGTTGGAAAGAATCTGCGTAATGTTCGACCAGAAGGCAAGCGGCTGCACCAACCGGACCCGGAATGGCACAACGATGACGTCTCCGGTGCGCATGAGTTCCTGGCCGCCGAGGTCCTTGCGGAAGAAATGCAGCGTTCGCTTGGGCTTATGGACGATCACTTCTCCGTTGGCGCGTACCGTGTAGATGCGCCACCGGTCGGCTTGCCTCGTCAACCCGCCGCTCCTGGCGATGTAGTCGTCTCGCGAAAGTTCGGGATCGAAGAGGTGCGCGGTCGGAAACTGGACCTCGCCGAGGACGCTCACTTCCTGCGACCGAAAGGGCACGATGAGCCGGTCCTGATCCTGGAGAATGACGTCCAGAACGGGCTCGCCGCCCATCGCCGCCTTTAGATCGATGACCAGCCGACCGGTCGGCTCCGTGGAGCGGATCTGCGCCAGGACCGATTCACTGAACCTGATGAAAGCCTGGGTGTCCGTGGCGGTAGCGCTGGTGTTGGTCAGCCGACGCTCGATCCGGCTCGCGAAGTTGTTGAGCTGCTGCTGCTCGCGCCGCCGGAGTTCCTCCCGCAAGAAAATGCTGCCCTCCGGGAACGCTTCCGGGGTCAGCCCGCCCGCCCGGCGCAGCAGGCTCGAGAGGCGCTCACCGCGAGAGAGGGCGTAGGTGCCCGGATAAAGCACTTCTCCGGACACTTGAACGAACTCGCGCACATGCACGTCGGAAACCTGGCGAATCTCAACTTGGTCGTAGGGCTGGAGCAGGATGTTGGCGGCAGCGTCTCCGGCCAATGCTTCGCCGAGATGCACGTTGAGCGGGACGGATTCGCGGGCTCTTCCAGCTGTGTCTGCGACCGGCATTTGGCGCGAGAGCATGGCGAGCTGGGTGTCGGCCAAATCGGTGAGTCCCCCGGCCGCACGGATGAGGTCGGTGATGCGCATGGCGGGTTCGACCGGATAGTCGCCGGCAACCCGGACCGCCCCAGTGATGGTTGCAACCGGGAACGGTTGGTTCAGCTTGCCCTGGAACTCTCCCTGCGTCTCGAGCTCAATGAACAACTCGCGCAGAATCTCGCCCCGATTCACATCGAAACTGAGCACATGGACGGTGTCGCGTGGCTCAAGCGCAATATCGGCTTCCGAGCCCGGCGCGGCCCAAGCTGCTTCGAGATCTGCTGAAACCAGCTTGATGCGGATGTTCGCCTCGACTTCACGCCGGATCACCAAATAGTTAATGTCAGATTGTGGCCGCAAGACCTCGGGAGATGGGATTAGATCGGTCAACCGCATTCCGGGGTGCCATTCCCAAGTTTTAGGCTCAAAAACGTGCCCCTCAAGTCTTACATGCTGCCACAATTGCCCGAGATCGTGCGGGACGGTGATTTCGTCGCCATCGCTGACCAGATCCTGGCCTTCATTGGCTAGGTCGATGTCAAGAGTCACTGTGCCCAAACGCGCCTCAACACGTCTCAGACTGATGTTCGCCGTGTCCGCTCTCGGCTGGAGTCCGCCCGCCATGTCGATAGCTTCAGACAGCGTCGTTGGGCCCAGCATTTCGTACAGTCCAGGTCGCTTCACCTGCCCCGTCACGGACACCCTGTCCCCCACCGGCGGGACAAAGATCACGTCCCCGGGCTCAAGTCTGGAGTCCGCATGAGTATCGCCGCGAAGCAACAGGTCGTACAAGTCGAGAGTGGAGACCGTCTCGCCCGCGCGCCGTAGTTGGACCCTCCTGAGCGACCCAATAGTCTTGATCCCCCCACTCTCCAGAATCGCGCTAGTCATGTTGTAAAATGCGCTGACTGTGTAAGATCCGGGACGAACGACATCCCCTAGGACGAACACTTGGGTCGACCGTAGCTTGCCCAAGGTGATTGAGACATCCACGCCGATCATGTGTGCCTTGATTCGAAGTTGGACTTCCTCTCTGAGCTGTTCGAAATTGAATCCAACCACGGAAATCGGGCCTATTTCCGGGAGGTTGATGGTGCCGTCGCGACTAACCGGCAAGATAAACCTGCCGTCTGTGTTTCCGAATAGCTGAAGATGGACCTCGTCACCAGGCCCAATGGTGTAATGCAGAGGGATGGGGATTTGAGTGTTGGGGGCAAAATTCAATAGATCATCTCCGGATGCACGTGGATACTCTCCGAAGACATCGTATCCGAACGGCATGGCCTGGGCTGACTCGAGGGTCCGCTTCGGAAGCCTCGTCACGGTAAAATTGAAGCTGGAAAGGTCGTGGATTGCCTGAAGCCTGATCACCACCTCCTCCACGCTCAGGCCGAATATGAATACGGGCCCTAGCACGGGCAGATTGATATTTCCGGACATCTCGATCTCATAGGGGTTTTTCCTGTTCAACTTTTCCCGGAAATCTTTCCTCTGGGAACGCTCCTGTGCTGTCAAGGATTCCACGTAGTCCGCGCCACGCAAAGGTTCGGATACGGCAGTTTGCACCATTGCGGCAGGTTGCACCACCGTTTCCCATTGCCCCGCTGGCACTGTTGCCAAATCTCCCTGCGGAGCTTGAAATTTTGCCGAATCGTCCGGGTACATCAAAAGTACCATCTCGTCGCCCGGCTGGAACCTTCCGGGGGGGGCGGCATCTCGCTCAAGCTCCGCAGGCCGAGGTGGGATCTGTCTAGGCCACACCTGCACGGGGGCAGTTCCCTGCGGACTGTCCTCCAGACGCACCGGCGCATTGGCCTGCGCTCGTTCCTGCAGGACATCCCTCAGGGGCCCGGGGAGTATGTCCGATATGCTCTGAGCGTCGAGACTGGAGCCGACCGCTGTGGCCAGGAGGAGGAGAGCGAGGCTCGACAGTCTCCGCAAGGTGTTCCGGGGGTTCATCGATTGGCTCGTCCGATGGTCGTGGAGTCCGTTCGCAATGGCTTGGGCTGAGGAATCACCGCGCCGGTGCGAGGATGCAAAAAGAAGATTCCCGCCAACCTAGCCCGCCAGTCGGGGCTGGGGCCAGCCGAAGGCGGCGAAGCCCAAATACTCGGCGAGAGTGCGCCTACCCAATACATATGAGGATAGCACGCTCGCCGGGAGTGCCGACTCGGATTGCACCATACCGGGACCCTCTGGGAAGTGGCTGTTAGTGCCGGCACCACTTCCACCGGCGGAGCTCGCGGCCCCAGCGCGAAGATTCCGGCGGGTTCGGCAGTTGGCTCAGCACTGGCTCTACGGGATGCGGCGGACGCCCGGGTGCTGGTCGCTATCGCGGTCGTAGGGCACCGTGCCAGCCAGAGCGGCGGCCGATCGGGCCGAGTTGGGGGCAAGCGGCGCACAGGCTGGCGGTATTGGCCGGGCCGAAGCCCGGCACTGAGCGGATGATCTCGACGCGGTGCCGCAGCACGGGGTCCGCGGCGAACTCGGTCGCGAGCCGGCCATCGAGGTCCCGGCACCCCCCCCCCCCCCCCCCCCCAGTCCGAGCTGCGACGGCCGCGGTGGTGCCCCCGGCGAGTTCGGAGCCGAGCTGGCCGAGGGCCCGAGTGCCTCGGCGAGGCGCCGCGAGCTGACCTGGACGGTCTCGCAGCCGCCTTCGTGGAGCAGCAGCCGCACGGGGCAGCGGGAGCGCCCGGCGGCCTTGCGGACGACGGGCTTGAGTGCGGGACGGGGTGCCGCTTGCCGATGGCGGGGCCGGCGGTTCTCGTGGGGGCGGGCATTCCTGAGTTCCCGTCCTTGCGCGATTCTGGTCTGGGAACCCGCGCTTCCGTGCAGGCCGCGCAGGAACGCTGCGGCGGGCCGACCAAGCTGCGCTACGGTTCCGGCAACCTAGGGGCAACAGCCCGGCCCCCCAACTGGGAGGGGAGCGACTGCTCTGCCGCCCGCGGACGAGACCAGCTGCGTGCCCAACGCACATCGCTGCACGGCTAGGCATTCCTCGCGAGGAACTGGGTCTGATCGCGCCCGACCGGAACGGCATGTAGCTGCGTCCGAGCGTCCCGGAAGCTTCGAAACTCGCACAACTAGACAGCGTCTAGGCCAGTGCCGTTCGCCGCGAGTGCGACCCACGGTGCCTTGGACAAGCAGATGCCGCCGGGGGGCGATCCCTCAGGGGTATGGTGCGGCGATGCTGTTCTTGGGGACTAGCGGCAGTGCGTCAGCCGTACCCGTTCGTTGAGTGCCAGTATCCGGGCGCGAGGGCTGTGTGGCGTTCGATCCGGGGGCAAGCTTCAGCAATAGCAATATCGTGCGTTTGCCTGAGGACAACCGCGAAATCGCAGCTTCGGATATTGTCGTCGGATGCTTTGGGCGCGTCCCAGGACTTTCACTCCCGACAGCCAGCGCGACGCCCTGAAGTTGTCTCCCAAGGCTGGACCAGACGGATAGCCGCACTATTTCTGTATCTGCTTTACGGCCCCGCGCTCCTGCAAGTCTCGCTCTCGCGAATGCCTTCCCAAGTGTCTCGGTGGCACCGGAATCAACCCTTGGCCGTCGGCAAGCGGCCGTCGCTCGCTCGGGCAGAAGCCATCCCGAAATCTCCGCATCGGGACAGCTTTTTCCCTAGGGCAGGTTGGCCCAGCTCTGCCCGTCCGGAACGACCAACTCGGCTGCCGGGCCGGGCGATGCTCTGCAGCGATTCCGGACCTGGCGAGGAATGCGCTGGGTTGTCTGGGAGTTTTCTGGAGTTGTCTGGGAGTTTTTGAGCAGAGGCAAGCCGGATTCGCATGCTGCTGGATGAAGCGCACAGGTCTCTCTGGGAGGCTTGCGTTGCGCTTGCGAAGCCGTTGTGTGTATAATGCTGCAGTGTTCCTGTCGCAAAGTCCAACTCGATTGCAGTGGGAAGGCGGCGGGGGTTGTTGTCGAATCAGAAGTTGAAAGGAACAATCGAAATGGACATTACCAGCATCCTGGAGGAATTGCGCCAAGACCGCGAGAAGGTTTCGAACGCGATCGCCGCGCTAGAGAACCATGCCGACCATGGCCGCGACACCAGGAAGTTCTTTGAGACCCTCCAGCGGGAGCGCCAGAGCATTGAAGACGCGGTCCTCGCCTTGGAGAACCTGGCGCGTGCTCGCGGGAAGCGGCGGGGAAGGCGGCCGGCCTGGATCAGCGAAGTCCAGGCGGCCCGGGACAGCCGCTAGGCCCTAGTAGAGCAGGAACCGGTGCCTCCTCGCACGGAACTCGTTCAGGCGCTGAGCGAGGTGCTCGGTCAGCGCTGCGGAGCCATGGCCCAGGTCTAGGCTGCGGACGACGGTGCGGTCCCCGATCAGTTTCAGGGATTGGCTGAAGTTCGCTTTGCCGGGGTAGAGGTTCCGCAGTGCTGCAGCCAGAGCTAGTCCGAACTCCGTGGGACGGAATGCGTTTCTGTCCACTACGGAGAACTGGACCCCATCGATAGTTGTTCCGCTGAACACGGCTGTGCGCGGCGTGGCGCGCTTCGCGTAAATGCGTATTCCCGGAACGGCTGCCTGACGGAGTTCGTTAGCTAGATCGTTGCCCACGATCCAGTCGGCCCCGACGAATTGAAACGGCGTGTCGGTGCCGCGGCCCACGGAGAATCCCGCCAGCCACTCCAGCAGCACAATTCCCGGGTATAGCACAGCTTGGTCCAGGTTGCGGATGTTCGGCGACGGGTTCACCCAAGGCAGGCCGGTCTCGTCGAACCAGAGGCTGCGGTGCCAGCCGTCCATGCGCACGACGCTGAGCCGGGCTCCCAGGCGGCGCTCCGCATTGAACATGCGGGCCAATTCGCCTACGGTCATTCCGTGGCGCACCGGCAAGGGGTGGTAGCCGACGAACGATTCCACCTCGGCCTCGAGCACAGGGCCCTCCACCCTTGCGCCGGTAATCGGGTTCGGCCTGTCCAGGACGATGACCTCGGTTCCGGCTTCGGCGGCCGCCTCGAGCGCGTAGCCCAGTGTCGTGATGTAGGTGTACTGCCGAGCGCCCACATCCTGCATGTCGAACACCAAGGCGTCTAGATTCCGGAGCAGGTCCGGCGGCGGCCGGCGCCGGTCTCGGCGATACAGGCTGCGAACTGCGATTCCAGTCTTGGCGTCGACGCTGTCGCCGATGTCCGGCTGGTCGAGGTCACCCCCCAGGCCGTGCTCGGGAGTCAGAATCACATCCAGGTTCAGATGCCCCGCCTGGACCATGAGATCGATGTTGCGATTCCCTTGGCGGTCGATGCCGGTATGGTTGGTCAGCAAGCCGACCTTCTTGCCCCGGAGCCGCTCAAAGCCTTCGCTGGCCAGCACATCGAGCCCGGTCCGCACATCCGCCACGAATGGCATGTCGGCTCGCTCGAGCTCCAGGCGGGCTCGCCGTGCCTCTACGGCGTCAACGTTCTCCAAGTGCGCGGCGGCGATGGATGCGACGAGGCTCCGCAACTGGACCACCGACTTGCCGACTTTCGGGTGAACCTGGTTCGCCATCAATGCCACGAAGGTACGGCTGAGAGGGTCGATCCAGAGAGACGGCCCCGTGAAGCCCGTATGCCCGTACGACGCCGTCGTAAAAAGGTCGCCGCGAGGAGAGGAGTACGGCGTATCGATATCCCACCCGAGGCCCCGCTTGGCAGCGCTTCCGGGATCCTGGGGAGTGGTCATCCGGACAATGCTGAGAGGGCTGAGAACGCGCCTCCCCTCCAGCGAACCTCCGTTGAGCATCATGCGAGCGAACCGGGCCACATCGGCTGCCGTGGAAAAAAGCCCCGCCTGTCCCGAGACGCCGCCCATCATCCTCGTGGTGGGGTCGTGCACCACTCCGCGCAGGACCGTTCCGTCGGCCAGCTTCTCCGTGGGCGCGATTCGTCCGCGCAGATGCTCCGCGGGACGGAAGGCTGTGTCGTGCATTGCGAGCGGCTCGAAGATCCGTTGGCGGGCGAATTCATCGAGCGGCGACCCGCTGACCCGCCGCACAATCTCCGCCAGCAAGATGTAATTGATGTCGCTGTAGACGAACTTTGTTCCAGGCGGGTGGGCAGGCGCTTGCTGGAGGGCCAACTCGACTCCGGTGGCGTAGCCGCTCCAAGGAGGCTCTAGCGAAAGGACCGGTCGCAGCCCCGAATGGTGGGTCAGCAACTGGGCGACGGTGATTCGCGTTGCATCGCGGAAATCCGGCAGGTAGGTCTGGATGCGGTCGTTAAGCCGGACCTTGCCCTTCTCGACCAAGATCATGATGGCCGGTGCGGTCGCCAGGACTTTGGTGAGCGAAGCGCAATCGAAGATCGTGTCGGGCGCCATGGCTTCGCTCGTTGGCTCGACGCTGCGTCTGCCGTAGGCGGCGGAATGCAGCTTTGCGCCGTCCGATTCAATCCAGACAACGGCTCCCGGGGTCAGTCCTGCGGCAACTGCAGCGTTGATCGCTTGGTCGACTTTCTCCGAGCCGCCCCAATCCGCAGGGAGCGCAGGGACCCATAGCAACGCGAGGGCAACGCCCGCGAGGAGCCTCCCCCGGGCTGGCGGGGCTGCGCGTTTGAAGCGAGGAAACTGGGCCCGCATTTCTCCATCGTATCGGATGCTCTCCCTCGTCTTGGCGTGCGGTTTGGCGGACCGTATCTGGCCCGCAGGGGCGGTCCGGGCGGCTGGGGAAGGCGTGCCATACTGAAATGTCCGGGACGGCTCAGCAGCCGGCTGGCCGCGTCCTGTTTCTCCGGCGGCGCTGATCGCACCGCGCTAGCCCGGGCTGATCGCAGTCTTCCCGCGCCCCATGCTGGACCGAGGCTATTTGCGCCAGAACTTCTATGCCGTGAAGCAGCGGCTCGACTACCGCGCCGCCCCGCAGGTGCTCGACGAATTCATCGAGCTGGACACCGAGTGGCGCGACGGGGTTACGCGGGTCCAGGCCTTGCAGGAGCGGCGGAACGAACTCTCGGCGCATGTCGCCCGGGCGCGCCGGGCCGGCCAGGATGCCCTCGATACCGTGAAGGAATCGCGGCAGGTGGGGACCGAGATCAGCGAGCGTGAGAGGACCGTCCAAAGGCTCGACGAAGCCCTGACGGCAGTGCTGAGCCGGATCCCGAACTTGCCGCACGAGTCCGTGCCGGTGGGTCCTGACGACACGGCGAACGCGGAAGTGGGCCGCTGGGGCGAGCTGCCTCGCTTCTCCTTCGACCCGCAGCCCCATTGGGATCTCGGAGTCGCCCTGGGCATCGTCGACTTCGAGCGCGCCGTCAAGCTGGCCGGCTCGCGCTTCGCCGTCTACTTCGGGGCGGGCGCCCAGCTCGAGCGCGCATTGATGAACTTCATGTTGGATGTGCATACGCGCGAGCACGGCTACCGGGAGGTCCTGCCGCCGTTCATCGCGAACTCGAGGAGCCTCTACGGCACGGGCCAGCTGCCGAAGTTCGCCGGCGACCTGTTCAAGCTGGAGGAGACGGACTACTGGCTGGTGCCTACGGCCGAGGTCCCCCTGACCAACTTGTACGCTGGCGAAGTCCTGACCGCGGAGGAGCTGCCCCTGTCGCTTACCGCCTTCACCCCCTGCTTCCGCAGCGAAGCCGGCTCCTACGGGCGGGACGTGCGCGGGGTGATCCGCCAGCACCAGTTCCAGAAGGTGGAGCTTGTCAAGTTTGTGCGCCCCGAGGAGAGCTATCGGGAGCTCGAGCAGCTGACCGCCGACGCGGAGGACATCCTGCGCCGGCTTGGCTTGCCGTATCGCAAGATGCTGCTATCGAGCGGGGACATGGGTTTCAGCGCCGCGAAGACGTATGACCTCGAAGTGTGGCTCCCGGGCTTGGGCGAGTTCAAGGAGATCTCCTCGTGCAGCAACTTCGAGGCCTTCCAGGCCCGCCGCGCCCGGATCCGCTGCAGGCCGTCCGCGGGGCGCAGGGGCAAGGCGGCCTTTGTGCATACCCTGAACGGCAGCGGCCTGGCCATTGGGCGCACTTGGCTGGCCATCATCGAGAACTACCAGCAGTCCGACGGCGGCGTCGCCGTGCCGGAGGCCCTGCGTCCCTACCTCGGAGCGGAGCGCATCGATCCCGCAGGCCGCTTGGCCTGACGCCGCACGGGGCGTCCCGCAGGCTCCGCCTAGTCGTATCGCCCCCTCCAGTCGTTCCACTTCACTTGCCAGACCTCCCGGAACGCGGCCAGGCCAGCCAGCCAGCCGACCGAGGAGTCCGCCGCGTTGCTCCACCGGACGGGCACTTCGGCGACAGCGAAGCCGAGCCTGCGGGCGAGATGCAGCAGCTCCACGTCGAACCCGAACCGCTCCAGACGCTGCTTGGCCGCAATGGAGTGCGCTGCCGGGCGCCGCAGGAGCTTGATGCCGCATTGCGTATCGGCGAACTCCAGACCGGTCAGCAGCCGGACCCACAGATTGAAGCAACGGCCCGAGACCTCGCGGTACAGCGGCTGGCGAGCGGCGATCAACGAGCGGTCCAGCGCCCGCGACCCGATAGCGACGGCGTAGCCCGCGTCCGCAGTCGCCCGAAAGAGCTTGTCGGCTTCTTCGATTGGGGCCGAAAGGTCGGCATCTGAGAACAGCACCCAGGTGTGCCGAGCCTCGAGCAGGCCGCGCCGGACACTGTACCCCTTGCCCCGGTTCCCGGCGTTCCGGAACACCCGTAGGCTCGCACCGGCTGCCCGGAGCGCCGCCTCCGCGCTGCGCGCCGCCTCCCCAGTGCGGTCCGGCGAGCCGTCGTCGATGACGAGCACTTCGGTCGGGTCGAAAGCAGCTGCGTCTAGGTACTCGGCGATGCGGCGCAGCGTCGCCGGAAGGCGCCGAGCTTCGTTGTAGGCAGGGATGACGATGCTGAGGCTAGACGCGGATGGCATGGCTGTGCAGGCGCTCGTAGTACGGCCGGCATTCCTCGAGAAGCGGCCGCAGGTGTTCGGGGAACGGGCCTGTCTTGGGCCGGAACGGCTGGAAACCTGTCGATCGGTGGACATTTGAGTACCAATGCGGCGCCCAGGCCCCATCGAAGGGCTTCGGGCCCGGCGGCCAGCTGAGCATGGCTGTCTCGAACGGCAGCCCCAGGGCTGCGCAGAGTTTCCGGAGGACCAGCGGCGGGTTGAGCAGCAGCTCCCGGGAGTCGAGCACCGGAGGCTGCTGGCCCCAGCCCCGCAGCATCTCGAACAGCTCCCATTGCCTGGCGAGGCCGGTGTCCCGCAGGGTGGGCGGGCCGATCCTCAGCTCCAAGGACGGCAGCATCTGCTCCGGGTCTCGTGTCAGGAACAGATTCTCCGTCTGCCGCATGAATCCCAGGTCGAGCTCGACCAAGTGGTGGGCCATCTGCTTGAAGAATAGGACCGGCGAGCGCGAGGGCCCCAAGATCACTTTGCGGACCACTCGCTCCCCGTCGTCATCCTGAGCCGCGAGGGATGGTTCGCGCCAGGGGTGGGCAGCCCCCGAGACGCGGAGGAAATGCGCGTACAGGGGCTCGTCCACGGGCTCGGTGTCGCTTCGCTGCGCGAACGAATACAGCAGGGCGGTTGAGACGTTGCGCGGACCCGACCACAGGCAGATCCGCAGCGGCTGCGTTGCTGGCATTCGGCTGCCCTCCAGGATGCAGCTAGCGACCGATGGGCCGCCGCGGTTCGCCCGTACGCCCCGATTTATTCCAAGCCGGGCATCCGCGTCCTGCGACAGGTCCAGTCAAGCCCGAGCGTCGGTCGGCGGAGCAGTGGCGTTGCTGGAGCGTCCTGGAACGGGAACCGCATACCTGCCGCAGTGGGCAAGCCCCCCGGCACATCGCTCCACTATCGCATCCCCTCCGCTCGCGATGGGGGCAGTCTGGACTCCAGAGACGGGCGGCGTGCGTCCGCCGCCGAACCTGGATGCGCCCCAGCGACTGCTCATCCGGTCGCACTGCCATGATGGATGCATGGCTGAGGAGCGCGGACCTACCGGCCGCAGCATTGTCGAGCCCGGGACGGTGCAGGCGCCCGAATTCCCCCGCGGCCTGAGCTGGCTGAACACGGAGGGCCCCCTGACGATGCGGGCCCTGCGGGGCAAGATCGTGCTGCTCGATTTCTGGACCTACTGCTGCATCAACTGCCTGCACGCCTTGGAGGATCTGCAGCGGCTGGAACGAAAGTATGCCGAGGAATTGGTTGTGATCGGGGTGCATTCGGCCAAGTTCGAGGCCGAGAAGGACACCGAAAACATCCGTCAAGCTGTCCTCCGGCTCGGCATCAAGCACCCCATCGTGAATGATCGCGACATGCGGATCTGGCGGGAGTACGCCGTGCGGGCCTGGCCGAGCTTCATGCTGGTCGACCCCCGGGGCAAGGTCTTCGGCGCGCATTCCGGCGAGCGTGTCTTCGACCTCTTCGACCGAGTCATCGCGCAGTTGGTGGAGCACTATGAAGCTGCGGGCGAACTGAGCCGCAGTCCGTGGCGGAGCCGTCCGGAGCCCGCTCCGGCGGAGGCCTCGGCGCTGGCCTTTCCGGGCAAGGTGCTCGCCGACGGCCCGGGGGGGCGGCTCTTCGTCGCCGACACCAACCACGACCGGATCGTGGTCGCCTCCCTGGCGGACGGCACGGTCCTCGCCGTGCTGGGAAGCGGTGCGGCCGGGCTTCGCGACGGTCCTGTGAGCGAGGCGCAGTTCTCGCGGCCCCAAGGCATGGCTTTGGTGGGGGAGTGCCTCTTCGTCGCCGACACGGGCAACCACGCGGTTCGCCGCGTGGATCTCGTTGCCAAGCAGGTCGGAACCGTTGTCGGGGATGGGCAGCAGGACACCGAGTGGAGCAGCGCGCCGGGGCCCTTGGCGGGCAGGCGGCTGAACTCGCCTTGGGATCTCGAATACACCCACGGAGTGCTGTTCGTCGCCATGGCCGGCAACCACCAGATATTCGGCATCGACCTGGAGGGGGGCTGCATCGCAGGCCACGCGGGCACGGGCCGGGAGGATCATGTGGACGGGCCGCTTCTGGCTGCGGCGCTCGCCCAGCCCAGCGGGCTGGCCAGCGACGGAGAGAGCCTGTTCGTGGCCGACAGCGAGATCAGCTCGATCCGCGCTGTGGACCTGGACCCTCGGGGGGGCCACGTGAAGACGGTCGTCGGCCAGGGGCTGTTCGACTTCGGCGACATCGACGGCGAGGGCCGGCAGGTCCGCTTGCAGCATCCCATGGGCGTGGCGTATGCCGCCGGCCAGTTGTTCGTCGCTGACACGTACAACAACAAGATCAAGGCGATCGATCTGGCAACCCTAACTGCTGCAACCATAGCGGGTTCCGGGGCAGCCGGGATGCGCGACGGCCCCGCCGGCCAAGCCCGGTTCGACGAACCGGCCGGCCTGAGCCATGCGGCTGGCAAGCTGTATGTCGCCGACACCAACAATCACGCGGTGCGGGTTCTCGACCTCAGGGCCAACAAAGTATCCACGTGGCCTGCCGGGGGGCTGGGCGAACTCATTCGAACGGGCAGCCTCCCGTAGGCGCTGGAGGTGCGCGGGGTGCGGTCCGGCGCGGTGGCCGCACGGGCCCGGGCCGCTCTGCCGACCGGGTTCGGTTGCCGCCCCCCGGATCGGAGCCCACGCTGCGCCGTGCGGGCTCTGCCGTGCGGGCCGCATTCCCCGGTGGGGTTGCGGAGGCCTCGCTGGCGGTTGGCGAGGCAGCCGGGGCGGCGTGTCGCCATTGCCGGACAGCGCGGATCCTGCCGCTCCGAGTCGCAGCGGACGGCGCGAGAGGAAGTGTCGTTGCGGCTTGCAGCGGACGATTCGTAAGGCGGTGCGGCCGGCCGCCAGTAGCGTGGCTGGGCTCGGTTGCTTAGGGGGTTCTCCGCGGTTCCTCGGGACGGAAGCTCCCGGCCGGCTCCACAAGGCCGAGGTCTGCCCCGGTGGTAGCTCGGCAGGCGGCCACAAGGGCGTCCAGCGTTGGTGCGAGCCGCTCCAGTTCGGCTGCGGGAATCTCCATGCCGTAGGCCTTGGCGACGGCCTTCCAGTTCGGAGCCTCCGCCTCGGTGGGGCTGGGATCAGACATGGTGTGCAGCCTCTCAGCATAGATTAGTGCGTCGCGACCGAGCGGCGCGGTTTGCATTGCGCGATGCGCCTCGGGCAGGCTGCCCTTGGCCCGAGCCGTCCTGGATGCCCAGTGCGCTCCGCTCTGCTGGCCTCCTTGCGCTCTGGATCAGTCCTTGCTCGAGCGAGCATCCCCCGGTGGTGGGCCGCCGAACTCCCGCTCGGCCTAGTCCGCTGCCGCCGCGGCGTGCGGTCTCCGAGGTGCGCTTGGACTGGGCCCGCTGCTCCCGTCCGAGGAGTCGGCGAGGTGTCGCAGTATGGGCTGCTCTCCTTCGCGAGCGGTACCCCAGCCGTATGCGGTCCCCTGGGTTCGCTGCTGTCCTCCAGGGACAGTGAGGACAGCCCGGACGGAGCCGAGGAGATCGTTGCCCCTGCCCGCTACGATCGCCGTTGGCGCAGCGGGGAGCCCTGCACCGTCCTCGCCCGGTACATGTGGCAAGCGGGGAAGCCTTGCGAATCGCCTCGGATTTGATAAGATTGCCTCCGGTGCGCACCCCAGCTGAGCCAACTGCAGCGCCAGGCAGTCCAGCGCTCGTCCCGCTCCCGCCCGAAGCCTTCTGGGGAGGAGTTGCAGGCCGAGGGAACCCTGCCGCGGGCGCTACGCGACCAGTTCCAGCCGCTGGACATCCGCCCGGTCGTGATCGACGTTGCCCACCTGAGCGGCTTCCGCACCGGATAGCGCCGCAGGGGCCTGAGGACCGTTCCGAGGCCGAGCGGCACGGCGCGGTGCGCCGGCGGCGCCACGCTGGGCAGGTGCGGCCCGCACTTGGCCTGCGCCTCGCTGGAGCCCCGCAGACCTGTGCCTGCAGCCTGCGGACGCAGCGAGCCAGCGGCCTGTGCCGGCAGCGCCCCGGCCCGTGCTAGGATCATACCAATCCGAAAAGTTTCATGGCAGACACACTCGCAGCTTTGTTCCATCAAACCGTGGCGCACGGGAAAGATGCCGCCATGCTTACGAAGCAGGACGGCGCCTACCAGCCGATCTCCTCGGAGCAATTGCAGCGGCGAGTGGCCCGCCTCCACCTGGCCCTCCGCGAAGCAGGGCTCGGGGCGGGTGCCAAGTGTGGCCTGATCTCGGAGAACCGCTGGGAATGGGCGGTGGCCGATTTCGCCATGATGACCGGCGGAATCGTCAGCGTCCCGCTGTACCCGACCCTTCCAGCCGAGCAGGTCCGCTACCTGCTGGAGCACTCCGAGTCTCGTGCGGTTTTCTGCTCCACCCAGGACCAGCTCGACAAGCTCCAGGAGGTCCGCGATCAGCTGCCGGCCCTGGAGCTTGTGATCGTCTTCGACCCCATTGACGCTGAGGGAGTGACGCGCTTGGACGCGCTTGTCAGCGACCAAGCTCTGGATCAGGCCCAGCTCGCCAGCTTCGAGGCGGCCGCTGCCGCCGTTGCTCCGGACCACCTTGCCAGCATCATCTACACCTCCGGTACGACCGGTGTGCCCAAAGGCGTCATGCTCTCGCACTCGAACATGGCGACGAACGTCCGGGACGCGACGCTGGCCGTCGGCGCGGGGGATGTCGCGCTGTCGTTCTTGCCGCTCTGTCATGTCGCTGAGCGTCTAGCGGACTATGTGTACTTCAAGGCTGGAGCGACCGTGGCCTACGCCGAATCGATCGAGGCTGTGCCCCTCAACATGAACGAGGTTAAGCCGACCGTAGCCGTGGGCGTTCCTCGGTTCTTCGAGAAGGTTCACGGGCGCGTCATGGCAGCGATGGCCGCGGCGCCCGCGTTGCGGCGCAAGATCTTCGAGTGGGCGGTCGGGGTCGGCCAGGCCGCGCTCCCCTACCGCTTGGCGGGCAAGCCGCTCCCCGGCCTGCTGGGCTTCCAGCACCGACTCGCCGAAAAGCTCGTCTTTGAGAAGCTCCGCGGGCGCCTCGGCGGGCGCATCCGCATGTTCGTTTCCGGCGCCGCGCCTCTGGCGCGCCACCTCGCGGAATTCTTCCACGCGCTGGGGCTGCCAATCTACGAAGGGTACGGCCTGACCGAGACGTCGCCGATCGTTTCGATCAACACCCGCGAGCAGGTCAAGCTCGGCACCGTGGGCCGCATCATTCCGAACGTCGAGGTGCGCCTCGCTGAGGACGGGGAAATTCTCGTGCGGGGCCCGAACATCATGCAGGGCTACTACAAGATGGAGGCGGAGACGGCCGACGTCATGGACGGCGAGTGGCTCCGCACGGGGGACATCGGCAAGCTCGACGAGGAGGGCTTCCTGTCGATCACCGACCGCAAGAAGGATATGTTCAAGACCTCCGGGGGCAAGTACATCGTGCCAACCCCCATTGAGGCCCGACTCAAGAGCAGCCCGTTGATTGAGACTGCGGTGGTGATCGCGGAGGGGCGGAACTTCCCTAGCGCTCTGATTGTGCCCGACTTCGCCGCGCTGCGAGCCCGGGCGGAGGCCTCCGGGGTCCAGAACTCCGCCAACGCGGAGCTCTGCGCCGACGACCGGGTGCAAGACCTCGTCATGGGCGAGGTCAGCAGGCTGTGCCGGGCCATGCCCAAGTACGAGCAGATCAAGAAGATTGCGCTCCTCGACGCCGAGTTCTCGATCGACGGCGGCGAGCTCACGCCGACGATGAAGGTGCGCCGAGGCAAGGTGAACGAGAAGTACGCTAGCCAGATCGCGGGCCTCTACACGTAACGCCTGGAGCGGCCGGCTGGTCTGACCGGGAGAGGGCCAGGATGCAATGGGGGAGGCGGGGGCGCGGTCTCGCGCCGCGGTATCTAGCTCTGCTCGCCGCAGGCGCGGTTGCGGCGCTAGCCCAGCAGGCTTATCCGCTGCGAGCGCTGAAGTTCGAGGGCAACCAGCGTTTCGCCGCAGACGATCTCGCTGCAGCCGCTGGCCTTGAGCTGGGCCTGGCTGTCGCCAAGAGAGACTTCGACGCGGCGCTGCGCCGGCTCAACGAGGCCGGCGTGTTCGAGCGCTTGCGGTACCGCTTCGAGCCGGCGGGCGACGGCTATGCGCTGACGATCTATGTCGAGGAGGTGGCGGAACTGTTCCCCGTGCGCTTCGAGGGCTTCGGCGAGCCGACGGACGCGATCCGGGACATGCTGCGCGGCAGCCTGCCGCTTTACGCCGACATTGCGCCCGCGGGCGGCCCCATGGTCCGCATGATGCTCAACGCCCTGCAGGGCTGGTGGGCCGGGCTTGGCCGCGACGGGCGGGTGACGGGCGGCGTGGTGCCCGGCGCGGGCGGCGAGTTCGAGTTGCTCTTCCACCCCGAGCGGGAGACGCACAACATCGCGTTCGTCACCTTCCGGAACACCGGCGATGTGGTGCCCCAGCAACTCCAGCGCACCTTCAACCAGTCGGCCGTCGGGGAGCCGTACACCGAGGCTAGGCTCAAGGAGCTACTGCATCACAACGCCAGGCCGCTGTACACCGAGCACGGCTACCTGAATGTCGCGTTCTGCCCCTGCGAGGCCACTCCGGACCCGGACTCCGAGGGCCTGCTCGTGGAGGTCCATGTCGAGCAGGGCGAGGTGTACTTGTTCGGCGATGTGGAGTGGCCCGCGCCCCTTCCCCTAGACCCGGAGAGCCTGCGCAAGGTCAACGGGATTCACGCGGGCCAGGTGGCCAACATGAAGGCGGCCTACGACACCATGGCGGCAATCAGCGAAGGCCTGAAGCGGCAGGGCTACCTGAAGGCCCAGGCTACGTTCGATGAGCGCGTCGACCACGAGCAGCGGCGCGTGCATTTGGAGGTCCAGATCGCCCCCGGCATCCGGTACGCGTTCTCCCGGCTGATCATCGAGGGCCTCGATATCCTTTCGGAGCCGGCAGTGCGCAAGCGCTGGGGCATGCAGCCCGGCGATCCGTTCGATGTGCGGTACCCGGCGTACTTCCTGAGCCGGATCAAGTCCGACGCGATGTTCGAGAACCTGAAGCGCACATCCTGGAGCATCGGCATCGACGAAGCGAGCGGTCGGATCGACGTAACGCTGCGGTTCTCCGGCCTGGCCGACCTCGAGGAGCCTCCGCCGTCCGAGGAGCTGCGCTTTCCGCTGTAGACGTCGGGATATTCGCGCCGCAAGCTTCCGGGGCGTCCTCCGCGCCGACCGGAGCCCGCACGGGAGGCCGGCTGCCATGCGGCCGGAGCTTTGCCGGGCCGGCGCTCGCTGGACGTGCGACGGCGATCCGGCTAGGCTCTGGCGCGATAGAGCGCCAGGCGGTACAGCACCGCGCGGCCGGGAGCCTGGGGGTCGTACAGAACGGTTGCGGTCTGGCCGTTGCACAACTCCGGGTTGCGCTCCGAGGCCTTCAGTGTCCGCCGCTGGCCGCCGCCGTCGTAATTCACCAGGAACGAGCGTACGCCGCCCCGGCGGCGGACATTCGCGACGAACCCCCGGGCCGGGGAACCTCGGGCCACGAGGCGCCGGTGCTGGCGCCGCTGCGCTTCCGTGAAACCCGCCGCCACGAGCAGCAGGCCGCCGGCGAAAAAGACCATGCGCGTCGACACCGGGGACGTGAGGTCGGGCAGGTAGTGGCTCTGGGGGTTCTGCGGGGCGTACACGACTTTCGTCCTGAACCCCTCGGCGAGGCGCCCGTAGACCGGGCCTGGAACGCTCCGGTTGACGCGCATCGTCTCTCCCGTACTGGTCGCGAAGCTGTAGCCAACGAAGTACAGCGTGCGCCCATCCGGAAGCGGCCGGGCTTCCCGGCTATGCACCGTCGCCGTTGCGACGGAGCCGTTCTGGTCGAGCCGCGCCTGGGACGCGGGCGCACGGAGGAGCCCGAGGTGCTTTTGCGCGAGCGCCGCGAAAAGGGCCAGGGTCAAGACCCACACGGCGAGGATGAGCTTGCCTCGCCGGGTCAGCGCTACGGGGCGCGGGGGCGGGTGTCGCAGCGCCTTCTCAATGTCCTGCCCGACCGCTATCGCCGCTTGAGGCTCCCCGACGATCTCCGTTGCCCGCTGCGCGTCTGCGAAGCCGCGGCGCAGGGCCAACGAGCCAGCTGCCACCAAACCGACGCCGACCCACAGTTCCGTGCCGCCTGTCGGCAACGAGACGGCGATCACGATGGCGCCGGAAACCGCCAGCGAGGCGCCCGCAACGAGCCAGAGTCGGTGGGACGGGAAAGTCGGCATCGTAGCTTGTCCCTGTAGGATAGCGCCCCGCCTCGGCGGCCAGAGCCGCCCGCGCCTTGCCGGACAACTGCGGCCGCGGGCGCTATGATGCGGGGGCTCAGCGATGTTGTTCCATTTCCGCGTTCGTATTGTTGCCTACGCGGCGACGCTCGCCGCCGTGCTCGCTGCGGCTCCCCGGGGGGCACCCCAGCCGAACCCGGATCGGTGGGAGCCAGCCATCCGAGCCTTCGAAGCGCAGGACCGCGCAAACCCGGTGCCCGCGGAGGGCGTCGTGTTTCTCGGCAGTTCCAGTTTCCGCCGCTGGGATTTGGCAAAGTCGTTTCCGGGCCGAGGCTTGATCAACCGGGGCTTCGGCGGGTCCCAGATGGCCGACGCCCTACGGTACCTGGACCGGATCGTGCTGCCCCTGCGGCCGCGGACCGTCGTGGTCTACGAAGGCGACAACGACTTGGCGAACGGCAAGACCCCGGCGACGGTGGACGCCGAGTTCCGTGCGCTCGCACGGCGGGTCCACGCCGCTCTGCCCCAGGCCAGGATCGTCTTCGTAGGCGTCAAGCCCAGCCCCCGGCGCTGGCATCTGATCGACGCCGTCCGCGAGGCGAACGCCCGGGTGCGGGCTTTCACCGAGCGCGACGCCCGGCTCGCCTACGTGGATGTCGAGGCCCCGATGCTGGGCGAAGACGGCCGTCCTCGGCCGGAGCTGTTCGTGGAGGACGGCCTGCACCTCACGGCGGCGGGTTACGAGATCTGGGCCGAGCTGCTTGAGCGGCACCTCGATTGAGCGGCGCGGGAGCGTTGGCGGCGGCCGTCCTTGAGCGGAGGAATCGCCGCTTGCGACGCCGCGTGATGCAAAGCGGGTTCGGCGACTATTCTGAATGTGTTGCATGCCTCGGAGGCCACCTTGCCGATCGGTCGCGCTAGCCAGCTTGGCGGCTGCCTGCGCTGCGGCCGTCGGGGCCCAGGCGGATCCGCAGCGGTGGGAGCCCGCGGTCCGGGCCTTGGAAGAGCACGACAGGGCTGACGGGCATGCCGCAGGACGCGTCCTGTTTGCGGGCAGCTCCAGCATGCGGCGCTGGGACTGGGAGGGGGCGTTCCCTAGCGGAGGATTCGTCAGTCGCGACCTCGGTGGCCTGCATCCCGGGGACTCCCGGCGCTGCTTGGACCGGATCGTTCTGCCGCTATGAATTTTGCCAAAAGTAATTGCAAGCAGCCCACCAATAGAATCAATGGCTTGCGGTGCCTTTTCGTGCAATTGCTTATGAAAACATCAGTAAGGTCCCGGCTGAGCGTGCTCCACGCCGGAGGCAACGGCCGCGCCGCCGGCAAGAGCCCTGCGGATGCGGGCAGCGAGTTTCAAGCGCTCGCCGAGCGCATGCGGGCCGTCCTGCCGCCGACCAAGATCGTTGCGGCGAGCCTGAAGCCGAGCATCCGTCGCTGGGCCCAGATCGAAGCCGTCCGCGCTGCCCATGCCGGCTGGCGGGCGGTAGCAGCCGGGAACGAGCAATTTGCCCCTGGCGCCATCGCAGGCCCGCTGCTCGGAGCCGTTGGACATCCCTGGGCGGAGCTATTCGTCGCGGACGGCTTGCGCTGCAGTGCGGCCGGCCATGCGATCTGGGCGGAGCGCCTCGCCCCGCACCTGGATTGATGGGCTCCGATCCAGCGGCTAGGGGCCGCCTCGAGTACTGCGAGGCCGCCCTGCCCGTGCCGCTCGACAGGACCTTCACGTATGCCGTGCCGAGCGGCCTCCGAGGGCGGGTGCGGCCTGGGTGCCGCGTTCTGGTCGCATTTGGCGCCCGCACCCTCGCGGGGGTCGTGGTTGACGCACCAAGCGACGAGCCGGGACTCGATGTCCGCCCCGTGCTGAAGCTTCTGGACGATGAGCCCGCGCTGGGGCCGGATCTGATCGCGCTGGGCCGCTGGATTGCGAGCTACTACTGCGCCCCTCTGGGCGAGGTCCTGAAGGCGATGCTGCCTCTGGATGGCGAGATGCGGACCAAGCGAGTCGTGTCCCTCACGGCGGAGGGCGCGGCGGCGGCGGACGGGCTCCTGGCCGGAGCGGCGACCACCGAGGCCGCCGTGCTGCTGGCGCTCAGGCGCCGCCGCCTGACGCTCCCCTATTTGGCTTCCAAGCACCGCGGGGCGGGCGAGGCCGTCCGTCGCCTGCGCCAGCGCGGTCTCGTGGCGGTGGAGGAATCGGTGGAGCAACGGCGACCCGACCCGCGCCCGCGACGCCCGCCTGATGGTCGCTGCGGGAACCGTCGCCAAGGCCCCGGCCAAGCCCGGTCCTGGCGAACGCTGGCTGCTCGAGTATCTGCGGCGGGATCCCGGCCCGCACGATGTCCGAGCGCTTGCGGTGGAGCGCCGCGACGCTGTTTCGATCGCCCGCAGGCTCGCTCGCGGGGGAGCGGTGAGCCTCACCGTGCAGCCGCCCCCCAGAACCGCGGAGCGGCCGGGGTGCCCGCCTGCGCCTGAACGAGGATCAGCAGGCAGCTGTTGCAGCGCTGGCGGACTCAGTCCAGGAGGGGCGCTTCGAGACCTTCTTGCTGCAAGGCGTGACGGGGGTCCGGGAAGACCGAGGTCTATCTGAGGACCGTGGAGGCCGCGCTGGAGAGAGGCCGGTCCGCGCTCCTACTGGTGCCGGAAATCGGGCTCACGCCGGCTCTGGCGTCCCAGGTTCTTCGAGCGTTTCGGGGATTGGGTTGCGGTTCTGCATAGCGCCTTCAGTGCCGCGCAGCGCAGCGACCAGTGGCGCCGGATCCGGTCCGGGAGCGCCCGCGTCGTACTCGGCACGCGTAGTGGTGTCTTCGCGCCCGTGCGCGACCTAGGCGTGGCGATCGTGGACGAGGAGCACGATGCCAGCTACAAGCAGGACGGTTCGCCGCGGTACCACGGGCGCGATGTGGCGATCGTCCGGTGCGCAAGCGGTTGGGGCAACCGTCGTCCTGGGGTCGGCCACGCCCGGCCCTCGAGTCCCGCTGGAACGCCGAGAACGGCAAGTACAGGTTGCTGAGATTGCCGCAGCGGATCTTGGCCCGCCCGCTGCCGACCGTGAAGAAGATCGATATGCGGCGGGAGTTCGCCGAGACCGGCTGGAGCCGGCTGTTCTCGCGGCAGCTGACCGAGGCCGTCGCCGAGACCCTGGCCAAAGGCGAGCAGGCCATGGTCCTACTGAACCGCCGGGGATTCGCAGTGTACTTGCTCTGCCGCTCGTGCGGCGCTCGGGCCGAGTGCCCGAACTGCTCGGTCACGCTGACCTACCACAAGCGCGAGGAGCGCTTGCTCTGCCACTACTGCGACCACGCTGAGCCGGTGCCGCAGCGATGCGCGGCCTGTGGCGGAGAGTACCTGCACCTGCACGGCAGCGGTTCCGAAAAAGTGCAGGAGGAGCTCGGGGCGGCCTTTCCGGAGGCGCGGATCGCCCGCCTCGACCGCGACACGGTGCAAGGCCGGGAAAGCTACGAAACGATTCTGCGATCCTTCCGGGAGGGTGCTTGCAACCTGCTCGTCGGCACGCAGATGATCGCCAAGGGGCACAACATCCCGAACGTCACGCTGGTGTGTGTCGTGGATGCCGATGTGGGGCTGGGGCGGGCCGACTTTCGAGCCGCCGAACGCACATTCCAACTGCTCACCCAGGTTGCTGGCCGGGCAGGCCGGGGCGACAAGCCGGGCCAGGTGCTGCTCCAGACGATGAACCCCGGCCACTACGCGATCGAGTTGGCCGCGCAGCAGGACTACGAAGCCTTCTACACTCGCGAACTGCGCTTCCGCAAGTCCCTGTGGTACCCGCCGGTCACGGCGATGGCCAGCATAGTGGTCCGCAGCCCCACCCTGTCGGAAGCGCTGGAGTGGAGCGCTGCCCTAGGGCGGCACCTGCTGCCGCCCCCCCCGGGCCTGCGCTTGATCGGCCCCGCGGCGGCGCCCCTGGTCCGTTTGCGCACGGAATACCGCTACCAGTTCCTGCTCAAGGCGAGCCGGCGGGGGCTGATCGCCGAGACGCTGGGCAAGGCGCGGTGTTTCGCGAGCTCTCGGGAGTGGCCGGCCACAGCCTTGGTCATCGATGTGGATCCCGTCAACTTCGCCTAGGGCCGCCGACTTGCGCTTTGAGGGCCATTCCGGACCCCGCAAGGTTGGAGTGTCTCGGACTGCGTGCCGCTGGGGGGCACGGCCGGCCGCTGGCCAGCTGCCTGCGTGCCTTCGAGTGCCAGCCCCCCGCGTCAGTTGCCCCGCGCCTTCCGTTCCCGGAGCGCGAGCCAGCTGGGGAAGATCCCCGGATTCTCCAGCCAGACCAGCAGCCACGTGTGAAGCTCTTGCTTCACGGCCCGCTTTTCCGGGCTCATGGGCCGTGCGAGAGCCAGCTGCACGTGTTCCTTGGTTCGCAGCACGGTCCTCCGGACATCGCCGGCACGGTCCGCGTCCCGCGCTTGGGCGTAGGCCTTCGTTAGGTCTAGGAGCGACTCCTTCGCTTGGGCTAGAGAGGCGCTCCGCAGGCGGCCCCGCAGGTCCGGCGGAATCCCTCCGATCCGGCGGTCCACCTCGACCGAGGTGCTCAGCAGAATGTCCACGAGGTAGCTGCGCCGAGGCGGGCTGTCGCGTTCGACCCGCCGCCCCACGTGCTGGCGGATCGCTCGGAGCCCGTGCGCGTCAACGCATTGCGGGCGGTGCTCCGCGAGGTATTCCAAGACCGCGCTCCGCACGGTCGGGCGGCTAGCGGGAGGCACTCCCCCCACCCCCCGGCGCGAGCGCTCGTAGCGGCGCAGCAGCTGGACCGCCCGGTTGTGGCTCCGCAGCGATTTGGAGAACGCGTGCCCAGCCTGTCCGCCGGGCCGCGCCACGAAGTAGAGGTAGTCGCTCTGCTCGGGCGCGAACGCCGCCCGCAGGGCTTTGCGTCCCGGATTGGTGATCGGGCCCGGCGGCAGGCCGGCGTGGACGTAGGTGTTGTAGGCGTGGGGGGCTTCGAGGTCGGAGCGGAGGATGCGGCCGGTGTAGCGGCCTTCCAGGACGAGGCCGTAGATGACCGTCGGATCGCACTGCATCCGCATGCCGATCCGCAGGCGGTTATGGAACACCGACGAGACGAGGCCCCGCTCGCCGTCGCCTTCGGTCTCCTTCTCGATCATGGAGGCCAGCACGAGAGCCTCCCAGTCGCTCAGCTGCGTGGTGCTCGCGGCCCGCGCCGCTTCCAGCTCGAGCTTGAAGCGGGACACCATGGCGTCGAGCAGATCCTCCGCAGACGATGACTTCGCCAGCTTGTAGGTCTCGGGGAACAGGCACCCTTCGAGGTTTTGGGCGAGGGGCAGCCGATCCCGCACGCGGGACGGGTCGGCGGTCAGGCGGAGGAACTCCTCCCGGCTCGCCCAGCCGGCTTCGGCGACCAGGTTTGCGATGTCGAACCGGTGGAGGCCTTCGGGAACCGTGAGCGGATAGAACCGCACCCTCCCGGACGCCAGCATCTCGAACGCCTCTTCGGCGGGCACTGGCCGTTCGAAAAGGTATTCGCCGGCCATGAGGACGGCGTCGCGGTTCCAGGTCCGGTGCCATAGGAACGCCCACTTGGAGGCGATCACGCCTCGGGCCTCGAGCGTCTCGGCGATTTCCACCGATGTGGTGCCGCGTGCGATCTCCAGCACGACAGGCTCGAGGAAGTCCTCCCGAGGGCCGGTCGCATCTCCGCAGGCGCCCAGAGCCGCCAGCCAGAGCGCGCCGACCCCGCTAGGGACGATGCGCGGCAAGATAGCTCTCCAAGAGCAGCACTGCTGCCAAGCGGTCGGTCGCGCCCGGTTCTCGCCGCGACCCGCCCAGCAGTTCCCTGGCTTCCCAGCTGGTGAGCCGCTCGTCCCAGAACTCCAGCCGGATGCCCGCGAGCTTGGCCAAGCGCCTGCCGAAACGGGCCGCTTGATGCGCCGAGCCGCCTGCGCGGCCGTCGATATGCAGCGGACGGCCCACAACCAGGGTCTTGATCTCCCGCTCGCGGATGACGGCCGCTAACGCGTCTAGGTCGCGGCGTATGTTACGTCGCGCGAGGGGTGGGGAGGCCGTGCGCCGCGACGCCCAGTTCGTCGCTGACGGCGATTCCGATCCGGCGCGTGCCCCAGTCCAAAGCCATCGCTCGCAGGCTCGGCGGGCCGCCCGGCGCTTCTTCCACCGCAATGTCCTTCAACGCGTCCGGGCCGGAGCGGACTGCCGCGGCCGCATCTGTTCGATGGTGACATCCCACGGCTGGGCCGGAAGCGGGTCGTAACGGGGCCGGGCATCGCGAGCCGGCATCGTCTGGGCCACGGCGCTGAGCTTGGCGAGCGCCGCCTTGTGCTCGGGCTCCTGGCTCGCGATCAGATTCTCTGTCTCGCCCGGGTCGACGAGCAGGTCGTGCAGCTCGCGAACGGTCCGGTCGCGGACATGGATCTTGTACCGCTGGTCTCGGATGACCCGCGGCGCGTAGTCTTCGACGCCGCGCACGCCGCGCTCGTCCAGCATGCCCGCGCCGAAGCCCATCGCCAGGATCCATTCCCTCGGCCCGCTGCGCTCCCGGCCGAGGAATACGTTGGCCAGCGATTGCCCGTCGAGGGTGACGCCTGCGGGCAGGGGAGCGCCGGCCAGTTCGCAGAAGGTTGGCAGCAGGTCCGAGAAGTCGGTCAGCGCGTCGGTCTCTTGGCCGGCGGGGACCAAGCCCGGGCCGTTCACGATGAACGCTTGGCGCGGCCCGTTCTCGGTCAGGCGGGCCTTGCCGCCGCGGACCAGGCGGCCGTTCAAGCTCCCGCGGATCCGGCCCGAGGTGCCGTTGTCCGCGGTGAAGACGATGATCGTATTCCGCCTGACGCCGGCGTCGTCAAGGGCCTGCACCAGCTGGCCGACCAGATAGTCCGTGTAGCGGACCATCGCCTTGTGCTTCTCCAGCGGGGTCTCCGCCAAGGGCTCGTGCGGGCGTGCGGACCAACGGGCCGTGGGTCAGGGCCATGGGGTAGTAGAGCAGCATGGGGCGGTCCCGATGGCGCTGCACGAAATCGACCAGGAAAGCGTTGTATAGATCGGGCCCGAAGGCGTCCCTCGTAGATGCGGCTCGGCTCCGATGTCGCATAGACGTAGGGGTCCCAATAGCGCTCGTCGCTGATCGGGTTGCCGCCTTCGCCTCCGGTCCAGACCGTCCACTCGTCGAAGCCGTGCTCGAAGAGGGCTTGGGGCTGCACGCGGAAATCGTTGATCTGCCATTTGCCCGCAATGGCTGTCGCATATCCCGCCTCGCGGAGCTGGCGGGCGAATGAGGACGTTGCGCTGGGGATCGAAGTGGCATCCGGCGCCCCAGCGGGGCACGTCCCAGTGGTTGGTCCCAACCGTGGCGGAACGGATACTGGCCGGTGAGCAGCGTGACGCGGGTTGGCGTGCATTGCGGCATGGAGTACGCGTTGCGGAACAGGAGGCCGCCTTGGGCGAGCTTGTCGATGTTGGGAGTCTCGATGCCCTCCCCGCCGTAGCTCGAGATCCACTCCGGGCCCAGGTCGTCCACCATGATCAGGACGAGGTTCGGCGGTGCGGCCCCAGCGGTCGCCGTCGCGAGGTAGAGCAGCAGCCGTAGCCCAGTGCGCATCATGGGCTTAGTATGTCGCACCGGAGTGGGCCGGGCGAACCAACCGCGCCCGACCCGGGCCGGCGTCTCGCGGGCTCCCTGGCGCCAGCTGCTGGGGGCCGGATCAGCTGTTCGTTGCGGCGGCTGCGGTCGGCAATGCGACGGCATGCGCCACACTGGGAGTCGATGGACACCTGCTTTGGCGCGGACGACGCTTCGATCTATGACATCCGAACCGCTGCGGAGGGGCCTGCCGGGCGATTGCCCTTGACGCCGGCCATGCTGCGGTCGCGTCCCAGCGGCGACATCTTCGGCTGGACGCAAGACGCCGGAATGGGTTGGAACCCGGAGCACTTGGGACGCGACGAGTACCTCATTCTCAGCACGCAGGGCGGCATCCGCGACGAGGACGGTTCGCCGATCGCCCTCGGGTACCACACGGGCCACTTCGAAGTCGGCCTCCTCATGCGCGAGGCAGCGTTGGAGCTCCGCGCCCGCGGCGCCATACCCTTCGCCGGATTCTGCAGCGACCCGTGCGACGGCCGCACCCAGGGCACGCCGGGCATGATGGACTCGCTGCCGTACCGGAACGACGCTGCCCAAGTGCTGCGGCGGCTGATCCGCTCGCTGCCCACGGGTGCCGGCGTGATCGGCGTGGCGACCTGCGACAAGGGGCTCCCGGCGATGATGATGGCCCTGGCTTCGATGAGCCATCTGCCCTGCGTGCTGGTGCCCGGCGGGGTGACGCTGCCCGCCTTGGGCGCCGAAGACGCGGGCAAGGTCCAGACGATCGGGGCACGCTTCGCGCATGGCGAGCTCTCCTTGCGGAGCGCCCAGGAGCACGGCTGCCGGGCCTGCGGCAGCCCTGGCGGAGGGTGCCAGTTTTTGGGGGACGGCGGCGACCGCCCAGGTCGTGGCCGAGGCGCTTGGTCTGGCGCTGCCCCACTCCGCCCTCGCTCCCTCTGGCCAAGCCGTCTGGAAACAGGCGGCGTGCCGCGCCGCCGCCGCGGTCATCGCGCAGAAGGCGGCCGGCCTCGCCGTCCGGGATGTGCTCTCGGAGGGGTCGGTTCGCAACGCCATGGTCGTTCACGCCGCCTTCGGCGGCTCGACCAATCTGCTGCTGCACCTGCCGGCCGTAGCGTTCTGCGCCGGCCTGAAGCGGCCCTCGGTCGAGGACTGGGGCCCAGGTGAACTGCGAGGTCGTGCGGCTGGTCGATGTCCTGCCCAACGGGCCGGCGGGGCATCCGACGGTCCGGGTGTTCCTGGCTGGCGGAGTTCCGGAGGTCATGCTCCATCTGCGCGGTCTGGGCCTCCTGGATCTGACGGCGCCCGCTCGGCGACCGGCGCCCCCCTCGGCGAGGTCTTGCGGGAGTGGGAGTCCAGCGAAAGGCGCGCGGGTCTTCCGCCGCCGCCTCCGGGAGCTCGACGGGATCGATCCGGACGAGGTGATCCACGCGCCCGAGGCAGCCCTGCGGCGCGGGCTGACCAGCACGATCACATTCTGCCGCGGGAACTTGGCCCCCGAGGGCTCGGTGGTCAAAAGCACGGCCATCGATCCGCATGGTTGATCGATCCGGACGGGGTCTACCGCAAGCAGGGGCCTGCCAAGATCTATACCCGGGAGGCCCAGGCGATCGAGGCGATCAAGAGCGGCGCGGTACGGCCTGGGGGACATCTTGGTGCTGGTTTGCTGCGGTCCTCTCGGCTCCGGCATGGAGGAGATCTACCAGATCACCTCGACACTGAAGCACGTTTCCTACGGCAAGCAGGTCGCAGTCCTCACCGACGCCCGTTTCTCCGGCGTCTCCACCGGGGCCTGCGTCGGACACATCGGGCCGGAGGCCCTAGCCGGCGGCCCGATCGGCAAGCTGATCGAAGGGGACGTCGTCCGGATCGAGATAGACTGCCGCAACCTGCACGGCCGCCTCGACTTGATCGGCCACGGCCAGGACCGCTTTGACGCCCGCGAAGCGGAGCGGCTACTGGCCCGACGGCGGCCGCGGCCCGACCTGGCGCCGCATCCGGACCTGCCTGACGACACGCGGCTCTGGGCCGCAATGCAGGCCCGGAGCGGGGGGACTTGGCGCGGCTGCGTCTACGATGTGGACGCGATCGTCGCCGCCCTCGGAGGCTCTCCGGCCGCGCTGGAGACCGTTGGGCCGCAGGGCCGCTCGGGGCCATCCGCACCGTCCTGCACATCGCCCCCCGCGCAACGCCGCAGCCGGCCGTGAAGAGCCTAGTGCTCGCGCCGCCTCCGCCGCGCATGGCGGCGCTCCGCCGCAGTGCGCTGCTGCCGCCTGCCCCGCAGGTCGGGCGGCTCCTCGATTTCGATCGGCGTGGTCCATCTCTCGCGGCCCCGGTGGACCACGACCGGCAGGATCGGGGGCAGGAGCGGCTCTCCATCGTCCGCCTGGGGCAACTCCCCGGTGGCCAAGAGCTCCTCGCGGATGATGCCGCTGCGCTCGGACAGCCATTGGGACATGAAGGGGTCCACCGTCGATTGAATCACCACGATCACGTACGTGAACGCGCGCGTGTCGCGGTGCTGGACGCGCCAGAGCGTGGCGAACTTGTCCTCGCTCAAGGCGGCGTCCACCCGGCTGATGCGCACCCGTTCCAAAGTGCTCCAATCCATTTCCTTAACCCACGGCTCCTGGACGAAGCCGGTGATCAGGTCTCTGGCCACGGGGGGCAATTCAAAGATTGCTGCGAACTTCTCTTCCTCTTCGGTGCCCCTGCTCATCTGCCCGTCCTGCGCAACGCCCTCGACCGGGACGCTCCGTTTAGATTATATCCGGGCGCAGCTAATTGGTCAAGCTGTGCTTGGCGGTGCCTCGGGCCACCCGTTGCAACAGCTGGCCTAGCCGGGCCCTCCCGAGCGGAGAGCTGCTAGGGCCGGATGATCGAGCCGTCCCTGCGGCGGGTTGTCCCCCAGTGGTAGTCGAAGGGGGTGGCGTAGCGCGATTCGACGCTGTACTTCGCCGCCAGGGCCTCGTCGATCTCCAGGCCCCATCCGGGCGCCTCGTTCGGGAAGAAGAAACCGTTCTCGAGGCGCGGACAGCCCTGGAAGACTTCATGCACGGAGTCGGGCCAGGTCCGGCCCTCCTGGATGCCGAAGTTGTAGCAACTGATGTCCAGGGCGATGTTGGCGAGGTGGCCGACCGGAGAGGTGTCGCCGGGTCCGTGCCAAGCCGTCCGCACGCCGAACCATTCGCAGAGCGCCGCGAGCTTGCGCGCCGGAGTGAGGCCCCCGATCTGGGAGATATGGACCCGGATGAAGTCGATCAGGCGCTCGGCGATCAGCCCGGTGAACTCGTGGGGCGAGTTGAACAGCTCGCCCATGGCGATGGCGGTCGTCGTTTGCGAACGCATGTGCCGGAAGTATCCGATCTGCTCGGGGGAGACGGGGTCCTCGATGAAGAACGGGCGGTATTCCTCGAGGCGCTGCAGCAGCCACATGGCCTGGGAGTTGCTGATGCGCTCGTGGACATCGTGCAGCAGCTCGATCTCTTCCCCGAGATTCCGGCGCATGTGCTCGAAGAGCCTGGGAACGCTGAGCAGGTACGGCGTCGGCTCGTACATCCTCTCGTTGTGCGGGCCGCCCGAAGGGGCCCCGAGGAAACCCGAGGGGTTGGCGCCGCTGCGCGCGGCTCCGTAGTTCGCGTTGCCCGGCACCCCCACCTGGATGCGGATGTGGCGGACCCCCCTCCTCGATGTAGCCTCGCGCCCTGTCCTCCACTTCCTGCATGCTGCCGCCGGAAGCGTGGCGGTACACGTCCGCGCCGTTGCGCGCCTTCCCGCCTAGCAACTGGTAGACCGGCATGTTGGCGCGCTTGCCCTTGATGTCCCACAGGGCTTGGTCGACACCGCTCATCGCGTTGTAGAGGACGGGGCCGTTGCGCCAGTACGAGCTGACGTACATCGTCTGCCAGATGTCTTCGATGTGGTCCGGGTTCTTGCCCTGCAGGAAGGGGCGGAGAAACTCGTCCACCGCCGTGACCACCGCCTTGGCGCGCTGGGTGAAGGTGGCGCAGCCGTAGCCGTAGAGGCCCGGTTCGCTCGTCTCAACCTTGACGATCACCGTGCGCGGCAAGCCCGGCGGCGCGGTCAGAAGCGCCTTCACGTCCGTGATCTGCAGGGCGGGGAGACCGCGGGTCGCCCGTTGCGCCTGAGCTGCCGCTGAGGGGGCCAGGGCGGCCAGGCCGCCGCCGGCGAGGAATTGCAGTGCGTTGCGACGCTGCATCGGTGCCTCTATGGTGTCGGATCGGCCGCCAGGTTGCAAACTTCCGTTGCTTGGAACAATGCGCCGAAGCGGTCGGCCAAGGCGACCGGCGCTGCCGCTCGGGGCGGTTTGCCTCAGCGAGACTGCATGCGGGATCCTTGGATCGGCCCGTTGCTGCGGAAGGCTGCCCCGCCGGAGGGCACGACCGGACCGCCCGGTTTTGGCCAAGCTGGTGCAGCGGGCCGTGCGCCGGGCCCGGCTGGTCTGGCGGGCAGCGAGGCAAGCCCCTCCTGGCGGCTGCCGCCGGCGCACGAGGGACGCCATGGCTTTGGCTGGGGCGCTATGGCTGGACAGTTTTGTCGACGGCCCCTCCCGTTGGCCCGGGGCAACGTGCATCGGCCGCGCCGCATCCCAGGGCCTCGCCGCGCAGCCGACCGCCAGCCACTGCGCCCCGTCCGGGCGCACGGAAGCAGGCGTGGCTGGCAAGGTGCCGGCGGTGCTGCCTGCTTTGCCAGAATGGAGGTTCGATGCCGCACCGGAACGGCTTACGGATCCTGCTGACCAATGACGACGGGATCGGCTCCCCGGGCCTAGTCGCTCTGGAGCAGGCCCTTCCCGGAGGCGTGGAAGTGGTTGTCGCGGCCCCGGCCGCAGAGTGCTCGGCTTGCAGCCACCAAGTCACGACTGCGAGGCCTATCCGGGTGACGCGGGTGGCCGACCGCAGATTCGCGGTGGACTCCCTGCCCGCCGACTGCGTTCGCGTCGCGGTCCATCAGTACAGCGGGCAGTTCGACTGGGTGCTGGCCGGGATCAACAACGGTGCGAACCTCGGGGCCGATGTGTACTACTCGGGAACCGTGGCGGCGGTGCGGGAAGCCGCTCTGCACGGCCTGCCGGGCATCGCCGTCTCGCACTACCGCGACCGGGCCTTCGCCGCCG
>CBDBZZ010000062.1:0-33298 GCA_965213745.1 Bryobacterales bacterium
AGGAAATGGAGCCGCGCCGCAGGACCTACCGGTTGGACCGCGGGGCCTACGACGCTCCCGCCGAAGAGGTGCATCCCGGTCTCCCGGCGGCGCTTTCCGACGACGAGCCTCGGGACAGGCTAGGCTTCGCGCGCTGGCTGGTGTCCCGCGAGAATCCCCTCACGGCCCGAGTCACCGTCAACCGCATCTGGCAGATGCTTTGGGGCGCGGGGCTGGTGAAGACCGTCGAGGACTTCGGCTCCCAGGGCGAATGGCCGACCCACCCCGAACTGCTCGATTGGCTGGCTGTGGAGTTCATGGACTCAGGCTGGAACGTCAAGGCGCTGGTCAAGACGATTGCGATGAGCGCCACCTACCGGCAGGCCGCGCACGTGCAGGCGGATGCGCTGGAACGCGACCCGGAGAACCGCCTCCTGGCCCGGGGCTCTCGCCTGCGGCTCCCGGCGGAGTCCGTCCGAGACTTGGCCCTGGCCGTCTCCGGACTGCTCGTCGAGGCGGTCGGCGGCCCGTCCGTGCGCCCCTTCCAGCCCGCGGGCCTGTGGACCGAGTTGGCCGGCGGCAAGGACTACGAGGTGGGCAGCGGAACCGAGCTGTACCGCCGCAGCCTGTACACGTTTTGGAAGCGGGCCGTGCCGCCGCCTTCGATGATCCTGTTCGATTCGGCGGGGCGCGAGGCTTGCACGGTGCGGAGCGCGCGCACCAACACGCCTCTCCAGGCGCTCAACCGCATGAACGACGCGGCGTACATGGAGGCCTCGCGGGCCCTCGCCCGCAAGGCGGTGCGCGAGATGCCCGATGTTGCCGCCGAACGGCTAGGCCATATGTTCCGCCTCGCAACAGCTCGGCGGCCGAGCGCCGCCGAGCGGGAGGTCCTGCAAGCCGGCTACGACTACCATCTCGACCGCTTTCGGAACCAGCCGGAAGCTGCCCGATCCCTGCTCGGCGGCGGAGCCTCCCCCGCAGATGGCGAGCCCGCCGAGCCGGAACTGGCGGCCTATGTCATGACGGCGAGCCTCGTCCTCAACCTGGACGAGACGATCACCAAGGAATGAGCCCGCCGCCCCAGGACGCAACCGATTCCCCGCGCCTATAATGATTCCGGACTCTAGGCCATGTCACTGAGCGACTTCCGGTCCGTGCCGAGCACGCGCCGCCATTTCTTCGGCAGGAGCGCCCACGGCTTAGGCATCGCAGCCCTAGCCAGCCTGCTGGGCGAGGAATTGCCGGCGGCCGGCCTGCCGGGACTGCCCCATTTCGCGCCCAGAGCGAAGCGCGTAGTCTACCTGTTCCAATCCGGCGCACCTTCGCAGCTCGACACGTTCGACTACAAGCCCGGCCTCCAGAAGCTGCGCGGCCAGGACCTGCCGGACTCGGTGCGCCAAGGCCAGCGCCTGACGGCGATGACCGCCACGCAGGCGAGCTTTCCCATCGCGCCGTCGATCTTCCCCTTCCGCCAGCACGGCGAATCCGGAGCGTGGTTGAGCGACCTGCTGCCCCATACCGCGCAGCTCGCCGACCGCCTGTGCATCGTCAAGTCGATGCATACCGAGGCGATCAACCACGATCCCGCCATCACCTACATCAACACCGGGACCCAGCAGTTCGGCCGGCCGAGCATGGGCTCCTGGCTCTCCTACGGCCTGGGCAGCCTGAGCGACGACCTGCCCGCCTATGTCATCATGATCTCGGTCGGCGTGCCAAGCCCGGCCAGGCGCTCTACTCACCGCCTCTGGGGCAGCGGCTACCTTCCCTCCAAGCACCAGGGCGTGCAAGTTCCGCAGTGGGAACGACCCCGTTCTCTACCTCTCCGACCCGCCCGGGGTCGACCGCGACCTGCGGCGTGACATGCTCGACGGCGTCGCCAAGCTCAACAATGCAAGCGCTTCGAGGAGACCGGCGACCCCGAGATCCAGGCCGCGCATCTCGCAGTACGAAATGGCCTTCCGCATGCAGGCCTCCGTTCCCGAGCTCATGAGCACTCGACGACGAGCCCGAACACGTACATTCGAAAAGCTCTACGGGCCGATCGCGCAAGCAAGGGCATCCTTCGCCTCCAACTGCATCCTCGCCCGCCGCATGGCCGAGCGCGGCGTGCGCTTCGTGCAGCTCTTCCACCGCGGCTGGGACCAGCACACCGACTTGCCCGAGCAGATCCGCAAGCAGTGCGCGGACACGGACCAAGCTTCGGCCGCGCTCGTCCGGGACCTGGCCGAGCGGGGCCTGCTGGAAGACACGCTGGTCGTCTGGGGCGGTGAGTTCGGCCGCACCGTCTACAGCCAGGGGAAGCTCACTGCGGACAATTACGGTCGCGACCACCATCCCCGCTGCTTCACGATGTGGCTCGCCGGGGCCGGCATCCAGCCGGGCGTCACCGTCGGCGAGACCGATGACTTCAGCTACAACATCGCCGCCGACCCTGTGCATGTCCACGACCTGCACGCGACCATCCTGCACCTGCTCGGCATCGACCACGAGAAGCTCACCTTCAAGTACCAAGGGCGCCACTTCCGCCTCACGGACGTGCATGGCGCACTCGTTCGGCGAGCCCTGGCCTGACCTGCAGGGCACTCCCTGACTCGCTGACCCTTCAATGCGGACGAAATCGCTGTGCGCCGCCCTGGCGGCGTTGGCCCTCCTCCACCAGGACTCCTGGCTCTGGCACGACGGAAGGCTCGTGTTCGGCTTCCTGCCGGCGGGCCTCGCCTACCACGCCGTGTTCTCGCTCGCCACCGCCGGCCTCTGGGCGCTGGCCGTGCGCTACGCCTGGCCTGCGGAGCTGGAGCGATCCGCCGCGGTCGCCGCGGACCGCGGGGATTGCCCCCGATGACGCAGTTCGCCGTCATCTGCCTGTACCTGGGGGCCCTGGTCGGACTCGGGGTCCTGAGCAACCGTGCGTTCCGGGGCACGGCGCAGGACTTCTTCCTGGCCAGCCGGTCCATCGGACCGCTCCTCCTGCTGCTATCGGTCTTCGGCACAGCCATGACCGCGTTCTCGCTGGTCGGCAGCACCGGCGAGGCGTACCGCCGCGGCATCGGCGTGTACGGCCTGATGGCCTCGTGGTCCGGGCTGGTGCATTCGGGGGTGTTCTTCTTCGTGGGCGTCCGGCTGTGGTCGGTGGGCAAGCGCCATGGCTACACGACCCAGATCCAATTCCTCCGGGTCCGCTACCAGAGCCGCGCCCTAGGCCTCGTCCTTTTTCCCGTCCTGGTCGGCCTTGTCATCCCGTACGTGCTGGTCGGCCTGCTCGGCGCCGGGAGCGTGGTGCTCGCCCTCACCCAGGGTGCGTTCCCGCAAACGTTCGCCTCCACCGGCGGCGGGGTGCCGCCCTGGCTGACCGGACTCGGGGTCTCGGCCGTGGTGCTGATGTATGTTTTCGCAGGCGGCCTGCGCGCGGCCGCCTGGGCCAACGCGCTGCAGGCGGGTGTCTTTCTGCTCACCGGCATCGCCACTTTCTGGTTCGTCACCACGGAGCTCGGCGGTCTGCAGGCGGCGACGCGAGCTGTGCAGACCCTCCACCCCGAGCGGCTCGTCCGGGGCGAGACCTTCAGCCAGCTGCACTTCTTCAGCTATTGCTTCATCCCGCTGTCGATCGGAACGTTCCCGCACGTGTACCAGCACTGGCTCACCGCGAAATCCGCGGCCTCATTCAAGCCGCTGCTGGTCTGGCATCCGGTCTGCATGCTGCTGGTGTGGCTACCCTGCGTCCTGATCGGGGTCTGGGCGACCTCCGCCACGCTGCCCGACGGTTCGCTGGCCGTCCCTCCGGGCTCGCCGGTGAACAGCGAACTGGCCCTGATGGTCCAACGCCTAGCCACTCCGCTGCTGGGGGGCGTCCTCGGCGCCGGCATCCTCGCCGCGATCATGTCGTCGCTCGACTCGCAGTTCCTCGCCATCGGCTCCATGTTCACCCACGACATCGTCGCGCCCCTGCTGGGGAACAAGCGGCTCGGCGAAGCCGAAGCCGTGCGCTGGGGACGCGGCTTCGTCGCGGCGGTTGCGCTCGCGGCGTACCTGTGCTCCCTCCTGGAACCGCGTAGCGTCTTCGCTCTGGGGGTGTGGTGCTTCAGCGGCTATGCGGCGTTGTTCCCGATTGTCGGGGCTGCGCTGTACTGGAAGCGGTCCACCGCCCCGGGCGCCCTGGCCGCGGTTGCGGCCACCGCAGTCCTCGGAGGAGCGCTCTTCCGCGCCAGCGGCTACGGCAACGACGCTGCGTACCTCTTCCTGGGGATGCTGCCGGTCGCCACGATGCTGGCGGGCTCAACGCTCGCGCTAGTGGCCGTGTCCCTGGCGACCAAGCCGCCTCCAGCGAAGACCCTGCGAAAGTTCTTCCCGGTCTAGCCGGGCGGCGCGGCGCTGCCCTACGATGGGGAGGGCGTTGGGAGCTGCGCGCCCAAGGCTGGGAGAGAGCGCCCAGTGCGGATTGCCTACATCACAGCCGGGGCCGCGGGCACCGTCTGCGCCAACTGCCTGAAGGACAACGCCCTGGCCGCAGCTCTGCAGCGGCAGGGCCACGAAGTCCTGCTGCTGCCCGCCTACACGCCGCTGCTCACGGACGAGCAGGACGTGAGCGAAGCGCGAGTCGTTTTCGGGGGCGTCAACCTGCACCTCCAAGGCAAGTACGCCTTCTTCCGCAAGAACCGGGCGCTCGACCGCCTGCTCGACCATCCGGCACTCCTGCGCTGGACCTCCAGCTTCTCCATCGACACCGACCCCGCCTACCTCGGGGCCATGACGCTGAACATGTCTCGAGGCGAAGCCGGCCCGCATCGCCGGGAGATGGCCAAGCTCGTCGCAGTCCTGCGGGACTTCGACCCGCAGGTGGTGCATTTGACCAACTCGCTGCTCGCCTGCATGGCAGGGCCCGTCCGCCGCGACCTCGGCGTGCCCGTCGTGTGCTCGCTGCAGGGCGAGGGGGAGTTCCTGGCCGGGCTGCCGCCCCCCTACCGGGAAGACTGCATCGCCCTGCTGCGGAGCCACGCGGCGCAGATCGAAGCCTTCGTGGCGTGCTGCACAGACCAGGTCGAGGCGATGGCCGAGCCGCTCGGGGGGCGTGCTCGGCGCATCGAGACGGTTCGCCCGGGCATCACCCTGGATGGTGCGCCCGGCCCTCGCCGCGAGCGGAGTGCGACGTTCGCCGTGGGCTTCCTGGCGCGGATCGTCGAGGAGAAGGGCCTGCAGCTGCTGGCCGAGGCGGTGGACCGGCTGCGTCGCGAGCACTCGGACCGGCGGATCGAGCTCCGTGTCGCGGGTTGGCGCGGTGCCCGCGGAAGGGCTCACCTGGACGCCCTGCGGAAGCGGTACGAGTTCGAGGACCTGGGCTACCTGCCGCGGCCGGGCAAGTTCGACTTCCTCGCGGGGCTGGATGCGTTCTCCGTGCCCACGGTTTACCGCGCGGCCAAGGGACTGTACGTGCTGGAGGCTCTGGCCGCCGGTGTGCCCGTGGTGCAGCCGCGGATCGGGGTGTTCCCGGAGTGGATCGAGGCGACCGGCGGGGGGCTGACCTGCGAGCCGGACGACAGCGCGGACCTCGCCGCCAAGCTGGCGGAGTTGCTGGTCGATTCCGACCGGGCCGAACGGCTCGGCCTCCAGGCGCAGAAGGTCGTGCGGGCGGAGTTCCACGCCGACCGCATGGCTTCCGAAACGGTCGCGGTGTACGAATCGCTGGGCGACCGGGCCCGGCAGCCCCTCAGAACAACGCGCCCAGGTCGCTGAACCGCCGCACGACGCGCAGGCGAGCGTGCGAGGCAGGCACGGCCTCCTGCTCGAGGCTCCAGGTGTTCCGGTGGGGCACCAGCACGGCTCCGAGCCCGGCCTTGAGAGCCGGGTTGATATCGGATTTCGGACTGTTGCCAATCATCCAAGTCCGCTCGCTATCGCAGCCCAGCTCGCGCACCACGGAGCGGTAGCACGCGACATCCTTCTCCGGAACGTTCGCCACGTGCCGGAAATGGCCGGCGAGACCGGAGCGGTCCACCTTGGACTGCTGCTCCTTGAAGGCTCCCTTGGTGACCAGAGCCAGCGGATACCGGCTCTCAAGGTCCGCGAGCGTCTCCCGGACCCCCTCCAGCAGGATGATCGGATGGTTCCAGATCGGCCGGGTCATGTCCCGCAGGCGCTGCTGCTCCTCGGGAGTCGCCGGCCTCCCGCGAAATCCCTCGAAGCACTCGAGCAGATTGCGGCCGAAGTTGCCGGTCCCGTACCCGTGCAGCTTGACGTTGCGCGCCTCGACCCGGTCGAGCTCGGCCCGCACGCGCTCAGAGGCGAATTCGGGATGGTCCACGTAGGAGATGAACTCCCGCACCGCCTCTTCGAAGAAGATGTTGCTTTCCCACAGCGTGTCGTCGGCATCGACCAGCAGCCACGGCACCAAGCCCATCGGACCAGTATCCAACACGGCCCGGGCTGGAACTCGCCATGCCCTCCGGGATCGCCTATAGTCAATCTTCCTGCCCATGCCCCTGGGGCTGAGAGGGGGATGCATGCAACCGAACGCAATCGCCAGAACCTTGGCGCTCGCCTGCCTCGTCCCGATGGCGGACGCCCAGGTCCGTCCGACGGATGTCGCCGACTACCTGTCCGCGGACCTCCGGGCGCGGGTCGAGCGGCTCAAGAGGGAAGCGCCCGAGAGCACCCGAGACATCGGCGTCCTGACGGAGCGCCTCGCCACCCTCTGGGAGTGGGCCAACGCCTACTCGCTGACCGGAGGCCCGGTCCCCGGCGAATTCCCCCAGCTCACGGCCAACGCCAACCGCGGCCTGCGCCGCCTGGCCCCTGGCGGTCCCCAGACCCCCGTGGCGCGGATCTCCGAGTTCGTGGCGCGGTACGCGCACGAGTTCCGGATCAAGGACGAGCGCCCGGGCGCTCTGGGGCAGCTGGCCCTGGCTCCGGGCGGTCCGTTCCGCGCCGGCGAACTCGTCACGCTGCGCGAGACCTACACGGTCGGCGAGATGCCGATGGTCGAGGGGGGCGGCCTTGTCCTCGGCTTAGGTCGCTTCGGCGCACTGCAGGCCCGCAACCCGGCCGGAGCGGGATACGTGAGCGTCTCGAGCTCGAACCCCGAGGCGGTCTTCACCTTGTCGGAGCCTTGGGGCGATTGGAGCAATTTCCTCACCCGCCGCGTCGCGGCGTTCCGGCTCCAGGGCGCGAGCCTCCGCGAGGGCGACACGGTTACCGTGACCCTCGGCGACACCGCGGGAGGCGGCCCCGGCTTCAAGCTGCAGACCTGGTCCAACGACCGGGTCACATTCCCCACCTGGGTCGACCTGGAAGGCCGCGGCTGGCTGTTGACGCCGGTCTGGCCTGCGCTGGAAGTGGTCGGCGAGGAGCAGGTGGCGGCGCTCAACGCGGTGGCTCCGTCGGTGGTCGAGCCCGGAGAGCGCTTCGGGCTGGCCGTGCGCGCCGAGGACCGCTTCAGGAATCCCGCGTCCGGCGCCGCCCCCGCCCTCGAGGTGCTGGTCCACGGCCAGCCGCTCCAGACGCTGGAGGCCGGAGGCGCAGCCGTGCAGGAGATCGCGGGCCTCCACTTCGAGCGGCCGGGGGTCTACCGCTTCGAGGTCCGCACGGCTGACGGCTCCCTGCGGGGCACCAGCAATCCGGTGCGCGTGGAACCCGACCCGCCGCATCGCATCTACTGGGGCGAGACCCACGGCCATACAGGCTTCGCCGAAGGCCAGGGCTCGCCCAACGGCTACTACAAGTTCGGCCGCGATGTGGCGCGCCTGGACTTCCTCAGCCTTTCCGAGCACGACATCTGGATGGACGACTTCGAGTGGCGGACGCTGGGGGAGCTGGTCGAGGCATACCAGGCTCCGGGCCGCTTCACGGCCATCCTGGGCTTCGAGTGGACCTCGCGGCTGGCGTACGGAGGCCACCGCAACGTGTTCTTCCGCGACGTTCCAAAGCGGCTGCGCGTCCCCAACCAGCAGGCCCCGCTGCTCGACGAGCTCTACGCCGGGCTCCGCCGGAGCAACCGCAGCAACGATGTCCTGGTGGTTCCCCACGCCCACCAGCCGGGGGACTGGACGAACAGCGACGGAGACCTGGAGAGGCTCGTCGAGATCCAGTCCGGCCACGGCACCTTCGACTGGTTCGGCAACCGGTATCTCGCGAACGGCTATCGCGTCGGATTCGTCGGGGCCTCGGACAACCACCTGGGGCATCCCGGCTACAGCGGGGCGACCAACCGCCAGCTGGGCGGGCTGGCGGCGGCGCTGGCTCCGGAGAACACCGCACCGGCCATCTTCAACGCCCTGAGGGACCGGGCGACCTACGCCACGACAGGCGAGCGGATCATCCTCGACGCCACGCTGAACGGCGCCCGCATGGGCCGGGGCCAAGCCAATGCGGACTTGCGGGAAGATCGACTGCCGCGTCAGCGGCACGGCGCCGATCGACGCCATCGAAGTGGTGAAGAACGGCGCCGTGGTGTACACCAAGCGCTACCTGCATCCAGAGCAGCTGACGGAGGCGTTGGTGCAGGTGAGCTTCGAGTCCTCCACCGAAGTGCATGGCCGCCGCCAAGTCCCGCGGGGGGACCGGCCCTGGCGCGGAACCATCCGCGTGGAGGGCGCGCGGCTGGCCGGCCACACCGACCCTTGGTTTCAGAACCCGGCCACGTTCGAGACCAGGCGAGCCGGTGACCGGCTCCGTTTCGCTCTCCATACCCGGGGCCGGCCGACGGCGCTCGTGCTGAAGCTGCGCGGAGCAACGGCGGCCACACAGGTGCTGGTGGACATGGCAGAAACCACGGAACGGCGAGGGTCGGGAGGCTACGAGCGGACGCCGCAGCGGCTGCCAGCCAACCAAGTCGCGTTCCGGCTAGGGGAGCTGGGAGGCGCGGTCGCTCGCCGGGAATACCGCGTGCTGGAGCATACCGACGCAATCTCCGCGCAGTTGGTGCGGGCAGACGGCCCTCTCGACCAGGACTTCACCTACGTTGACCGGGACGACCCGCAGCCGGGGGACTACTACTACCTGCGGGTGCGGCAGGTTGACGGCGCCATGGCGTGGTCCAGCCCATTCTGGGTAGGGGAGAGGGCGCGCTCGGACTAGGCTCTCCCGCCGCAGCCCAAGGGGCCGCGCACGCACTAGAAGAACAGATACTTCCGCCACTTCTCCTGCTGATCGCCCATCTGCCGCATCAGATTGCGGCTGGTGTGCAGGTTGAACGGCTTGGGCTGGCGGCGGAGGGCCATCAACGCCTCCTGCGGCAGGCGATCGCCCTTGCGGTTGTTGCAGCGCAGGCAGCACGCGACGAGGTTCTCCCAGGTGTTGGTCCCGCCCCGCGACCGCGGAACCACATGGTCGAGCGTCAGCTCTCCGGGGCCGAAGTGCTCCGCGCAGTACTGGCAAGTGTATTGGTCCCGAATGAGGATGTTCTTGCGGGAAATCGCCCGCATCTGACGCGGAATGCGCCGGTATTCCAGCAGCCGGATCACAGACGGAATGGCCAAGCTCTGGGAGGGGGAGTGCAGCCGTCCGTCACCTGCCTCCTCGGTAGCGGCAACGCCCTTGAACACCAGCACGAGCGCCCGCCGAACCGCGCAGACATGGATCGGCTCGTAGCTAGCGTTCAACACGAGCACCGGCCTGCCGAGGGGGCTAGGCTGCGCGGTCGGCGGCACCATCGGCCTGCCCCCTACGCCGGCCGGACGCTGGCGGGGGCTACTCCCGGCAGACCATCCGAGCCCCGCTGAGCCCCGCCTTGGCGGATCCTAGCGACGCAAGGCCTGCCGGTCCGGGGCGACTCGCGCCCGGACCGGACTGGAGGATCCGGCCTGTTGACCCTCGGACCTGGGAAAGCTCACCTCGCGGAACTAAGCGTGCCGGCCTCGCTCTCGACTTGTTCCTGACAGTCGCGGCAATTGGGTGTCCACGGCACTGCGTCAAGCCGCTTGAGGCTGATCGGCCGCCCGCATTCCTCACATATACCATACTCTCCGTCAGCCAGGCGGTCCAGGGCTTCGGCGACGAACCGCAGCACGGACTGGCCGCTGTGGCGCTGAGAATGGAGGAGATCCCGATCGTAGGAGAGCGCCGCCTGCTCGCCTTCGTCCCCGCGGCTCTTGCCGCCCATGCCCCGGCTGGCCGAATCGGTCTTCGCCAGCAACACGCTCAATTCAGCGCGCTGCTTCTCCAGCCGCTTGCGGAAACTGGCAAGGCGCCTCTTATCCATCGCCGGTCACTCCCACGCTTGCCGCAGCCTCCGCCTCCGGCCCGGCTGCGGAATATTCTAGGCAGCCCGCGCCAGTGTGTCAATGCCGCCGGGCCTGCGAGTCAGCGGCGCCCGCCCTCCCGGCGCGCGCCCAACGGCCTCGCCGCCTGCCCGCGCTCCGCAGCGCGCTAGGATAGCCCCCGCCGTCCCATGCACGACTCCGTGAACTATTCTGCGCTCTCACCGCTGGCATTCCTCGACCGCAGCGTCCTGGTGTATCCAGACAAGCCGGCCGTCTTCCATCGGGACCTCACCCTGACGTACGCGCAGTTCGGAGAGCGGGTCGACCGCCTCGGCGCAGCCTTGCGGGGGTGCGGCGTAGCCCGGGGCGACCGGGTCGCGATCCTGGCCCCGAATATCCCGCCGATGCTCGAGGCGAAATTCGGGCCGATGCGCATCGGGGCCGTGCTGGTGCCTCTCAACATCCGCTTGGCCCCGCGCGAGATCGCGTACATCCTGAACCACTCCGGAGCCAAGGTGCTGCTGTTCGACACCGAGTTCGCCAGCACGGTGCGCGGAATCCAAGGCCAGGTTCCGGGGGTCGAAACGTACGTCCAAATCGCCGACGCGGCTCCGCTCGCCGAGGACCTCCCGGGCCCGGAGTACGGCGAGTTCCTGGCGGACGCGCCTGCGGAACCGTGCGCCGCTGCCTCGGTCGACGAATGCGACGCGATTTGCATCAACTACACCTCCGGCACGACGGGCTTTCCCAAGGGGGTCGTCTTCCACGCCCGAGGCGCGTGGATCAACGCGGTCGGCGAGGCGCTGGAAACCGGTCTCAGCTGGCGTTCGGTCTATCTGTGGACGCTCCCGCTGTTCCACTGCAACGGGTGGTGCTTCCCCTGGGCCCTCGCGGCGGTCGGCGCGGCCAGCGTATGCCTCAGAAAGGTCGCGCCGCCGGAGATCTACCGCTTGATCAGCGCCCACAACGTCACGCACCTGTGCTGCGCCCCCACCGTGCTGACCTCGCTCTATTCCAGCCCGGAGGCGGCCGCGCAAGACTTGCGCGGCGTCACGGTCGCCACCGCGGGCGCCCCGCCAGCGCCCCAGGTCATCCGCTCGATGGAGCGGATGGGGGCACACATCCAGCACCTGTACGGCTTGACGGAGACCTACGGGCCCTATACCGTCTGCGCCGACCAGCCGGCATGGGACGGCCTCGAGCCTGCGCGGCGGGCCCTGCTGAAGGCCCGCCAAGGAGTGCCGTACGGAGTCGCCGGCGTCGGCCTGCGGGTAGTCGACGAGGAGCTCCGGGATGTGCCGCGCGACGGCAAGACCATGGGCGAGGTTGTCATGCGCGGCAACATGGTGATGACCGGCTACTTCGAGGACCCCGAGGCCACCGCCGAGGCCTTCCGCGGCGGCTGGTTCCACTCGGGCGACCTGGCGGTCTGGCACCCCGACGGCTACATCGAACTCCGCGACAGGGCGAAGGACATGATCATCTCGGGCGGCGAGAACATTTCGAGCCAGGAGGTGGAGAAGGTCGTCATGGAGCATCCGGGGGTGCTGGAGGTCTGCGTGGTGGGCGTGCCGGACGCCAAGTGGGGCGAGGTGCCCAAGGCGTTCGTGGCCCCGCGGCCGGGAGCCGCCGTCACAGCGGAGGACATCATCGCCTTCACTAGAGAGCGCTTAGCGCACTTCAAATGCCCCCAGCACATCGAATTCGGCGGCCTGCCGAAGACCGCCACCGGCAAGATCCAGAAGTTCGTCCTGCGCAACCGCGCCTGGCAGGGGCGCGAGAGACACATCTAGGGCCGGCCGGCGGAGACGCATCCGCCGGCTCCCCGAAGCCCTGCGATAAACTCAAGGAGTGAAACAGCCGCGCACCCTGTTCGCCAAGATCTGGGACCAGCATGTCGTGGCCCACGAGGAGGGCGCGCCGGCGATTCTGTACATCGACCTGCACCTGGTCCACGAGGTGACCTCGCCGCAGGCGTTCCAGGGCCTGCGGGCCCGCGGGATCCGCGTCCGCCGGCCCGACCGCACCATGGCCACCATGGACCACAGCATCCCGACCCGCAACCAGACCTTGCCCATCGTGGACCCGATCGCGGCCAAGCAGGTGCAGCAGATGCGCATCAACTGCCGCGAGTTCGGGGTGCCGCTATCCGACATCGGCGACGACGCGCAGGGCATCGTGCATGTCATCGGGCCGGAACTCGGCCTGTCCCGCCCCGGCATCACCGTGGTGTGCGGCGACAGCCACACCTCGACGCACGGGGCGTTCGGAGCCCTGGCGTTCGGCATCGGGACGACGGAGGTGGAGCACGTGCTGGCAACGCAGTGCCTGCTACAGAACCGGCCCGGCACCTGCGAAGTGCGGTTTGAGGGGATGCCGAAGCGGGGCGTGGTGGCCAAGGACTTGATTCTGGCGCTGATCGCCGACATCGGCGTGGGCGGCGGGACCGGTTACGTGTTCGAGTACACGGGCGCAGCAATCCGGGCCCTCTCCATGGAAGGGCGCATGACCGTGTGCAACATGTCGATCGAGGGGGGCGCACGGGCCGGCATGGTCGCGCCGGACGACAAGGCCTACGAATTTCTCGCCGGGCGCCCGGCTGCGCCGCGAGGCGAGGCGTGGGACCAGGCCGTCGCGCGTTGGCGGCAGCTGCCTTCCGATGAGGGAGCAACGTACGACCGCACCGTAACTGTTGACGCTGCGGCGCTGGAGCCGATGATCACCTGGGGCACCAACCCCGGCATGGGGGTTCCGGTCACCCAGCCGGTGCCGCAGCCCAACGGCAAGCCGGGGATCCGCAAGGCGCTCGACTACATGCGGCTGGAGCCGGGCAAGCCCTTGCTCGGCCAGCCCGTCGACACGGTGTTCGTCGGCAGCTGCACCAATTCCCGGATCTCGGACTTGCGCCAAGCGGCTGGGATCGTCCGGGGCCGCAAGGTCGACCGGCGCGTGCGCATGCTGGTCGTGCCAGGCTCGGCGAAGATCCGGGCCCAGGCCGAGGCCGAGGGCTTGGCGGAGGTCTTCCGGCAGGCCGGGGCCGACTGGCGCGCAGCAGGCTGCAGCATGTGCATCGCCATGAACGGCGATCAGCTGGATCCGGGACAGTACTGCGTGTCGACCAGCAACCGCAACTTCGAGGGCCGCCAGGGCAAGGGCGGGAGGACGTTTCTTGCCAGCCCGCTGACGGCCGCAGCGTCCGCGCTGGAGGGCGCCGTGGCAGATCCGCGGCGGTACCTGCTGTAGCTTCCGGCAACGCCGCGCTCTAGCCGGCGCCGGGAATGGCCGCGCTGCCTGCCGCAGGGAGCGTCCGGAGTTCGGCAGCGGTCCAGGCAGGCGCCGCTCGGGCCCCTCCCGGCTGCGGGGCGGACGGACTTAGAGGACGGCTGGACGGCAGGCCGGGGGCCGCGGCCCCTGCGCTCCCGAGCGACTGGCTGCCCCATGCCGCGCATCCCAGGGGCCCCATCCCGGAAGGGCGCAGTTTGCACCCAGACCCGCGCCTGGCGTATCATGGCGTGCGGGCAGGAGAGCCTATGGACACCGGGATAACAGGCGGACCCGACGGCCACCGGGATGGGGGGAAAGCGCACTTGGCGGCAGCGAACGAACCGCAATCGCAGCCCCGGACGCAACCGGTGAGCGCGTTCCGGGGCAAGGTCGTGCCCTTGCCGATCAACGACATCGATACCGACCAGATCATCCCGGCCCGGTTCCTCAAGACGATCGAGAAGCTCGGCTTGGCCGACAACCTCTTCAACGACTGGCGGTACCTGCCGGACGGCAGCCCGAACCCGGAGTTCGTGCTGAACCAGCCCGGCGCCGCCGACGGCAGCATCCTGCTGGCGGGCGACAACTTCGGCTGCGGCAGTTCCCGCGAGCACGCCCCGTGGGCGCTGCTGGGCTACGGTTTCCGCGCCGTGATCAGCACGTCCTTCGCCGACATCTTCCGCAACAACAGCCTGAAGAACGGCCTGCTCCCGGTAGCGGTCGATCCCGACACCCACGCCGAGCTGCTCGCCGCGGCGGACGCCGGCCCGGAGCTCACCCTGACCGTCGACCTGGCGCAGCAGACGCTCACGTTGCCCAGCGGCCGCCCGGTCCGCTTCCCGGTCGACGACTTCTCCAAGGAGTGCCTGCTCGCCGGGGGCGACCAGCTGAGCTACATCCAACAGCGCCTGGACGCCATCGAGGCCTACGAGCGCACCACGCCGAACGCCGTGAGCACGCTCGCCTGAGCCCTTGGGGCCGCCCGCTCACCGCCGGCGGGCAGCGGACCAGACCAGCCACAGGCCGACCGCGGCCAAGGCGGCGGAAGCGGCCTGCGTGGTGCTGAGCAGATCGCCGATCAGCAGCGTCCTGGCGCGGTCGTCGCGCCAATACTCGACGCCGATGCGGAACGCAGGGTACAGGGCTAGGTAGGCCCCGAGCACTGCGCCGGAGTTGTGCGGACGGCAGTAAAGCCAGATGAGCAGCAGCCCGATGAGGGCGGTCCCCGCCGCTTCGTAGAGCTGCGTGGGATGCAGCGGCACGCTCAGCGGGACGCCCGTGAAATCGTGGGCCGCTTGGCTGCGGAACGTCACGGCCCAGGCAACATGCGTTTCCCGGCCCCAGCAGCAGCCCGCCGCGAAGCAGCCTAGCCGCCCAACGGCGTGCCCGAAGGCCAGGCCCGGGGCCAGCACGTCGGCTGTCGCCAACCACGGCAGCCCGTGGCGTCGCGTGTAGTAGTAAGCGACGCCCAGGGCCGCGAGCAGCCCCCCGGTGAACACCCCGCCGGAACGGAGGGCGGACAGGGAAAAGAGTCGGCCAAGGTCCTCGGCGTAGTAGGGCCAGTTGTCGAGCACCATGAACACCTTGGCGCCGACGATCGCGGACAGCAGCAGAACGACGCCGAGGTTCGTGACCTTGTCAGCCTCGAGGCCGGTGCGCCGGGCCAAGCGCGCGGCGACGGCGACCCCGACCAGGAAACCCAGCGCGATGAGCACTCCGTACGTAGGCACGGAGAAGGAGCCGAACTCAAAGAGTCTTGGCCACATGCCGGGCTGCCCTGTCCTCAGTTCAGCCCAGGGCCCCGAGCGCGCGCGCCGCGGAACGACTCCAGCAACAGCAGCGCCGCGCCGAGGGTGATGGCGCTGTCGGCGACATTGAACGCGGGCCAGTGGTACGAGCCCACAAAAAAGTCCAGGAAATCCGTAACATAGCCTTGCTGCAAACGGTCGTAGAGATTGCCTGCGGCACCGCTCAGGATCAGGGCCAACGCGATGCGGCTCGCCCCCGGCATGTCCTGGAACCTGCGGAACAGCACCAGGATCACGGCGATGGCCGCGACGGAGAAAGCCGGCAAGACGCCGTCCCGGAACCACGGGGCAGCGTCGGCGAACAGGCTGAAGGCGATCCCCGTGTTGCGCACATGCACGAGGTTGAAGAAGCCCTCCACGACGCTGCGGGATTCTCCGTGGGACAACGCCGCCTCCACCGCGCCCTTCGAAGCGCGGTCCAGCGCCACGAGCACGCCGGCTAGCAGCGCCAGCTCGGCCTTGCCCGGAGGCCAGCGAGCGCAGCAGCTGCCCCCGCCCGGCTCCGCAAGCTTCCCGCCTCCCATCGGCATCCCGAGGACCCCTACCGCCAGTCTACCCGATGCGGAGCGACAGCCACCGCGTTGCGGATTGCCCCGGACGGGGAGCGCGGGCGAGGCCAACTGGCCGAACAGGTCGGCGAGCCCCGGCCGTCGTGCTAGCATTACCCTTAAGAGAGTGGCTATGTCCGGCTTGGCAGAGAAATCGTGCGTCCCGTGCCGGGGCGGTGTGGCACCCCTGCGGGGCGCGGAGCTGGCTCGGTTCAGCGCCGAGGTCGCGAACTGGACCGTGGTGCATGAGCACCATCTGGAGCGCGAGCTCCAGTTCCCAGACTTCCAGACAGCCCTGGATTTCACGAATCGGGTCGGGGCCCTAGCCGAGGCAGAGGGGCACCATCCAGACATCTATCTCGCGTGGGGCAAGGTGGGCGTCAAGATCTGGACTCACAAGATCGACGGTCTGACGGAGTCCGACTTCGTTCTCGCGGCCAAGATCGACCGTTTGCATGTTCCGTAGCCGCAGCGCATCGGCGGACCCCTCGTGTGCGGCTGGCCGCGCACCTAGTCGGGCAGCATGAGCACGCTCCGCGCCATCGCCTGCGTCTTGGGAGTGATCTGCGCGACGACCGCCCTCGGCAACTACTACGGGCTCCGGGTCGGCACGAACGGCAACCTGATCCGGATGGCCCCGCTCAACACCCATGTGTCGCGAGCGCTGGAAGTCACCCGAGCCCTAGACCAGCGCTTCATGGAGAGCATCACCTGGGATCAAGCCCTCTATCGGGGCAGCATTCCGGCTATGCTCGCAACGCTCGATCCGCACTCCGCGTTCCTGGAACCCGACGATTTCCGGAAGATGCGCGAGCAGGAACGCGGCAGCTACGCGGGCGTCGGCATGCAGATCATCAGCTTCGGGAAAAAGACCATCGTCGACTATCCGCTCCCCGGGACACCCGCGTTCAACGCCGGGGTCCTGCCCGGGGACGCGATCGAGCTGGTGGACGGCCAACGGGTCGCCGGCTTGAATCTGGAGCAGGTCGCCGGGCACGTCAAGGGTCCGCCCGGCACTAGCGTGCATCTCAGCCTGGCCCGCGAAGGCTCCGAAGAACTGATCGAGCTGGACCTGGTCCGCAACATCATTCCGCAGCCCACAGTCCCGATCGAGCTGCTGTTCGAGGACAACACCGGCTACGTTCGGCTGAGCAGCTTCGGCGAGCGCACGCCCGCAGAACTCGACAAGGCGATCGAGGGCTTGGAGACTCAAGGCCTGGAAGGGCTCGTACTGGACCTGCGCGACAACAAAGGGGGCCTGCTGTCGGCGGGAGTGCGGGTTGCGAGCAGATTCCTCCCAAAAGGCGAGCGCGTGGTCTCGCACCGCGGCAGGGCCTCCGAGGAGCGACACCACCGCGCCCTGGAGGACGGCCCAACGCCAGACTACCCCGTCGTCGTCTTGGTGAACTGCACCTCGGCCTCGGCCTCCGAGATCGTCGCCGGTGCGCTCCAGGACCACGACCGCGCGCTCATCGCGGGAACGAACACGTTCGGCAAGGGCCTGGTGCAGTCGGTGTTCTCCCTCCCGGAGTCCACCGGCATGGTGCTCACCACGGCACGCTACTACTCCCCCAGCGGCAGGCTGATCCAGCGGCCCTATGACAACCGTTCGGCGGGCGACTACTTCCGTGAGCCCTGCAGCGCCCAGTACCGTCAGAAGCAAGGGGCCGTGCGTTTGACCGCTCAGGGGCGCAAGGTATACGAACTAGGCGGCATCGCGCCGGATGTGCGGATTGAAGAGCCCCGGGCGAATCGATTCCAGCAGTGGGTCGCACGGGAACGGGCCGTCGAGCGCTTCGTTGCCCGCGCCCGCTCCTTGGGCTTCACGATGCTGCGAGGAGAGGCCCCCGCGCCGGAGATGCTCGAGGCGCTGCTGCTCTACCTGCAGCTGCTCCGGATCCCCACCAAGCCGGCGAGCGAGCCGGAGAACCGGCAGTTTCTGATGCAGTCGTTGGCAACGAACCTCCACACCTCGTACTTCGGCTACGACGAAGGCATGCGGGTCGCAGCCGCATACGATCCGGTCGTGCTGCGGGCCCGGGCGCTGCTCGACCAAGCGGCGCACCTGATGCTCGGCACGCCCGCAGCCGTGACGCGGTCTACAGCCCCGGCCCCGGAAGCGACGGCAGCGTCCGGAGCCTAGCGCGGCTCGTACTCCTTGCTGAATCCGGTGCGGGAGTTCGTCACCGAGAAGCGCCCGCTCGGCTGCACGCTGGCCTTGATCCAGTGCCCGGCGCAGCCTTCGGTTGCGCCGAGGTTGGCGATGAATTCAGAGCTCGGATTGTGCTCGGCTCCGCTCTCGACAGCCCGGTGGACCTGCCAGAGGTCGAGCAGAGACGGCGTCCCGGTCAAGGCCTCGTACGCGGCAGGGCTGCCCCCCTTGCGCGGGCCGTTGTTCATGACGGCGACCAAGGGCCGGATGCCGCGGATGTGCGCCGGTGCGCCGGACATGTGCATGCCGTGGTGCGTGACTTGATACAGGTCGATCTCCCCAAATAGATTCACCGGGCAGGCCGTCTCCAGCTCGTAGTTCCAGCTCAGGTCCCCGAGGTCGAGGAACTCGAAGGAACCGACCCGCACTAGGAACCCGACGCTCTTGCCGTTCTCGCCGCGATCGACGGCCTTCTGCACGGCGTCACGGCAGGCGGGATTGGGGCCGCGCTCGCCGAGGGGCCGGTCGAGGAACCGGCTGCGGGCGGCCACGAAGACGAAGTCCGTGGACTGCAGCGGCAGGCGCTGACCCGGCTCGACCCGCAGCCTCCGGTCGCCGGCCGCTTCGACATAGCTCTGCCAGAGAGCGTCGGCCCGCTCGTTCCAGCCGACCTCGACGCTGTCGCCGTGGTCGACGAACTGGCCGATCGGCACCATGGCGGCCAGCGCGGGAACGCCCCCGACGTGGTCGCGGTGAAAGTGGGAGGAGATAAAGTAGTCGAGTTTGTCCTGGCCGGCCACATCGCGCAGGACCTTGACGATGCGCCGGGGGTCGCGGTCGTCGAAACCGGGCCAGCCGGCGTCCATCAGGATCGTCTCGGAATCCGGCGTGACGATCAGGGTGGCGGCACCTCCCTCGACATCGATCCAGTAGATTTCCAGCGCACCTTCCGCGAACGACGGGGCTGCGCAGAGCAGCAGCACGAGGAGGGCCTTCATGGTTCTCCAATTGTAGGCGCGGGACCGTAGGGGACAGCGGTCCGAGCCGCGAAGCCGACGCCCCTGCCCTCAGCCTCCCGGAGCCTCCGGCCGGGATCGCTGCCCCGCGGAGCAGCCAGCTCGCGCGGGCTCGCCTCGGGCCTGCCGCAGGGCAGCCCGGCCAACAGCGCTACTGGTCGGAACTACGCTAGAATGGGAATGGAGGCCACGGCAAGGACATGTTTCGGACACGCTTTCTGGCCGGCGCAGCAGCGCTGTGCCTGGCGGCAGCGGCCCAAGCGGACAACCACGAACAGGGCAACGCCGAGAAGGGCCAGGAGCTCTTCCAAGCCAAGTGTTCGGTGTGCCACTTCGAGGACAGCGCCGACAAGAAGATCGGCCCTGGGCTAGCAGGCATCAAGGAGGGCACGCTGCCGAGCGGCAAGGAGACCACTAGGGAGAACCTCCTCCAGAACCTGAACGAGGGCGGCAACGGCATGCCCGCCTTCGAGACGTTAATCACCGAAGAGGAGAAGACCGACATCGTCGCCTACGTACTCGGCCTGTAGCGGCAGCGGTACCGCGCCCGCGCACCTGTGCGGGGGAGGTGTCTTGCAACTCGTTTTGCGCCCGTGGGCGTCCGAGCCCCGCACGGTCGAAGGCAGGAGCCAGCATGGATACTAAGAAGAAGGTCACGGAGATCATCTGCGAGCAGCTCAGCGTCGAGGAGTCGCAAGTGACGCTCGACGCATCCTTCCAGGAGTCGCTGAACGCCGATTCCCTTGATATCGTGGAGCTCATCATGGCGTTTGAGGAAGGGTTCGACATCGAGATCCCCGACGACGACGCCGAGAAGATCCGCACGGTCGGGGACGCGGTCGAGTACATCGCGTCGAAGTCGGCAAGTTCGTAGCAGGAACACCGTTGCCGAGAAGAGTTGTTGTCACGGGAGTCGGCCTCGTCTCCCCAGTCGGGGTCGGGACCGAATCGTGCTGGAGCGCCCTGCGCCAAGGGCTCAACGGGATCGGCCCCATTACCCGCTTCGACGCTTCCGGCTACGCCTGCCGCATCGCGGGGGAGATCACGAGGTTCGACCCGTTGGAGTTCGTCTCGCCCAAGGATCTCCGCAAAATGGGCCGTTTCATTTTCTTCGCGCTGGCCGCCAGCGAATTTGCGATGGGCCTGGCGGGCTTGGAAGCGGCCCCGGTGGCGGCGCGGACGGGCGTCTATGTCGGCAGCGGCATCGGCGGGTTCGATGTGATCGAGCGCGAGCACACGAAGCTGCTCGCGTCCGGCCCCCGCCGCGTTACGCCCTTCTTCATTCCCGCCTCGATCATCAACCTGGCCTCCGGGCAGGTGTCGATCCGGTGGAACGCCAAAGGGCCGAATTCCGCCACGGCCACGGCCTGCACGAGCGGAGCCCACGCGGTGGGGGACTCGTTCCGCCTGATCCAGCAGGGCTACGCGGACGCCATGATCTGCGGTGGCGCCGAGGCGGCGATCACGCCTCTGAGCGTGGCGGGCTTCGGCAATATGAAAGCTCTCTCAACCCGCAACGAGGAGCCGGAGAAGGCGTGCCGCCCCTGGGACGCTGACCGGGACGGCTTCATCATCGGCGAAGGGGCCGGCATCCTGGTGCTCGAAGAGCTCGGCTGCGCCTTGCGTCGCGACGCACCCATCGTGGCCGAACTGGTCGGATACGGGATGAGCGGGGACGCCTTCCACATCACGTCGCCGGCCGAAGATGGGGACGGGGCCGTGCGCGTGATGCGCCACGCCATCGAGGACGCTGGCGTGGCTGTCGCGGATGTGCATTACATCAATTCGCACGGAACATCCACCCCGGTGGGCGACCGCATCGAATCGCACGCGGTGGAGCAGTTGTTCGGCGCGCATACCGACCAAGTCGCGGTGAGCTCCACCAAGTCCATGACCGGCCACCTGCTCGGAGGAGCGGGAGGTCTGGAGGCGGGCATCGCAGCGCTGGCGGTGCGGGACCAAGTCGCCCCACCGACCATCAACTTGGACCGGGCGGGCGAAGGCTGCAACCTGGACTACGTGCCGCACAAGGCGCGCCCGATGGAAATCGACTGCGCTCTGAGCAACTCGTTCGGCTTCGGCGGCACCAACGGAGCCCTCCTGTTCCGGCGCTACCGGCCGGGCTGCTAGGATCGTCGGTTTGCGCGCTTTGCCGAGGCGAGCCTCTTCCCCTCTGCCATGAACATTTTCGTGTGCGTCAAGCAAGTGGTGGCACGGGACTCCGTAGTGCGTCTCAACGCCGCCGGAACGTGGATCCGCGACGAAGGGCTGGCCTACGAGATGAACGAGCCGGACACCTTCGCGCTGGAGGAGGCCCTGCGGCTGAAGGAGAAGCACGGGGGAGAGGTCGTCGCCGTGACGGCGGGCCCGGCCCGGGCCGCCTCGACGATCCGCGAAGCGCTGGCCAAGGGTGCGGACCGGGGCATCCATGTCGAGGACGATGGATTTGCGGAAGCCGACACCTTCTCCACGGCACGGGCGCTCGCGGCGGCGATACGCAACGAGCCCCACGATCTGATCCTCACCGGCCTGCAGTCCGACGACGCCGGCTTCGGGCAGACGGGTGTGATCCTCGCGGAGCTGCTGGGCCTGCCGCACGCGACGATCATCATGGAAATCGAGGCCGCGGCTGGTCGCTTGCGCTGCAAGCGGGAGCTTGAGGCGGGTTGGTTCCAGACGGTGACTCTGCCCCAGCCGGCCCTGCTGACGATCCAGAGCGGAATCAACAAGGTCCGGTACGCCACGCTCATGGGGATCAAGCGGGCGCGCAGGAAGCCCTTGCGTCGGTACGCGCTCGGCGAGCTCGGCGTGGACATCCGGCCGCAGCAGGCGGTGCGGAGCCTCTACCAGCCTCCGCAGGCCAAGCAGACCGAGTTCCTCCACGGAACGCCGGAGCAAGCCGCAGCGCAATTGGTCAGCAAGCTGCGGTTCGAGGCCAGGGTCCTATGAGCGTGCTCGTCGTTACGGAACAACAGGACGGCACCTGGCACAGGATGTCGTTCGAGACCCTCGCGGCTGGCCAGGAAGCAGCGCGGGCCCTAGGCTGCCCCCTGCAAGCGGCGGTGGTCGGCTCGGGGGGTCGCAGATCTAGCCGGGGATGTAGACCGCTACGCCGCTGAAGTGGCGCTCCTGGACCATCCTGCGCTCGGCCGGTACACCCCCGACGCATTCGCCGCAGCCCTGGCTCAGGCGTTCGAGGTGCTGCAACCCCGGCTCGTGCTGTTCCCCCACACCTACCAGGTCCGAGACTTCGCCCCCAAGCTCGCCGCAGCCCTGGGCAAGGCTTTCGTCAGCGACACCGTGGGGTTCAAGTTCCAGGGCGGCGCTGTGCTGTTCGTCCGCCAGCTGTTCCAAGGCAAGCTGCGAGCCGATGTCTCCGCCGAAGGCGACGAACCTCATCTGGCATCGCTCCAGTCCGGTGCGTTTCGAGCGGATGCGCTGGCAGCGGGACCAACCCCCGCCGCAGTGCGCAAGATCGACGTGAGCATAGACCCGGCGACGGTTCGCACGGAGCCGCAGCCGCCCTATCAGGAGGCGCAAGACGCGGTGGACCTCAGTTCGGCCGCCATCATCGTCTCCGTCGGACGAGGCATCCAGGCCCCGGAGAACATTCCGCAGGCCGAGGCGCTAGCGCGCAAACTGGGCGGCGAAATCGCTGCATCAAGGCCGATCTGCGACAGCGGCTGGCTGCCGCTCGACCGCCAAATCGGGAGTTCCGGCCAGACCGTGGCCCCGGATCTATATCTGGCGCTGGGGATCTCGGGGGCGATTCAGCACGTGGTCGGAATGAAGGGCGCAAAAACTATCGTGGCCGTCAACAAGGACGAAGGGGCGCCGATATTCGAGATCGCCGACTACGGCATCGTCGGGGATCTTTTTGCAGTCGTGCCGGCCCTGATGGCCGCGCTCGACGAGCAGGGCTAGCCCGGGCCAACAACCGACGCCCTAGGCTCCACGCCTCGAGGTCGGTGCCGCGGTCTGGGGCGGCTCCGGTCCGACCGGCTCGGCCAAGGCCCCTCGCCGGCGTTCGCGCCGGTTGACCTGGAGGCGAGCAGCGCCCGCAGAGCGAGGGCTGCCGCGCCCAAGCGGTCGCCGCGCTAGCCGCTCGATTCGAGGCGGCGCTTGAGGAATCGGGAAGTGCTCCGGGCTGCCTGCGACTGCCGCCTCCGCCTTCGTTGGGCGGGTATCTGCGAGCCGTGCAGCCTCGTCAGGTCCGGTGCCCAGGACGCACTATCGGCTGAGCAGCAGTCGGCGTTTCGGCTTGGAATGCCCCACTCCCCGCCGGGCACCCCAGCGGAACGGATCGAGCATCCGAATCATGGAGCGATCGTTGCTGATCCTGGCGACTGGGCAGCAAGGGAGACACAGCCCCCGCGAGCGGGTCGCCGGAGCCAAACCTCCAGCTGGCAAGGGCAGGCCCTCGGTGCAGATCCGATGGGCGCCGTTGCGGGACCGACCCGCCGACCGGAGAGGGACCCGCCCCGAGGCCAGGCCTACGAGCCTGGTTGCCGGATCCGGCCATTGGATGGGAAGATATGCGGAAACATGCTGCGTCTCGCTGCGATCCCTACCGTTCTAGCGGTTTCCTGGGCACTGCTGTCCTGCTCGCCGGGACCGAGCGCCCGCGCCCCGCGCGATCGTCCGAACTTCGTCGTCGTGTTCATCGACGACCTCGGCTACGGGGACATCGGCGCGTTCGGCTCGACCGTCAATCGCACGCCCCACCTCGATGCGCTCGCCGCTGCAGGCATGAGGCTGACGAGCTTCTACGCCCAGCCGGTCTGCACGCCGTCGCGGGCGGCGCTGCTGACTGGCTGCTACCCCGTGCGGAACGGCCTCCAGACCGGGTTCTGGCATCCGGTGCTGATGCCTGGGGACCCCCAAGGGATCCACCCCGACGAGGTGACAGTGGCCGAAGTGCTCAAGAATCGAGGCTACGCGACCGGCATCGTCGGGAAATGGCACCTGGGTGACCAGCCCGAGTTCCTCCCCAACAACCATGGGTTCGACTACTACTTCGGGCTGCCGTACTCGAACGACATGAGCCCCTTCATGCCGCTCAACCCGCGCAACCATCCGCCCCTGCCTCTCCTGCGGAACGGGGAGGTGATCCGCGAGGTGCCGGAGGACCAATCCTTCCTCACCGGCGCATACACAGCCGAAGCGCTGGCGTTCATCGACCGGCATCACGCCGAACCATTTTTCTTGTACCTGCCCCATTCGATGGTGCATGTGCCGCTCTGGGCCGGCGACGAGTTCAAGGAGACCTCGGAGAACGGGGTCCTGGGCGATTGCATCGCGGAGCTGGACTGGAGCGTCGGACGGATTCGCTCCAAACTCGAAGATCTCGGCATCGCTGAGAACACCCTCGTGCTGTTCACGTCGGACAACGGCCCGGCCCGAGGTTCGGCCGGCCCCTTGAGGGGCCGCAAGGGCACCACCTACGAAGGCGGGCTGCGCGTGCCGACGATCGCTTGGTGGCCAGGGAAAATTCCACCCGGCAGCACCTACGAAGATATCGCCAGCACCATGGACATCCTGCCCACGTTCGCGGCGCTGGCGTCGGCGGAGGCTCCCGCGGAGCGCCTCGATGGCCACGACATCTCGGCCATCCTCCTGGAAGACGCGGCGCTGGCGTCCCCGTACGAGGCGTTCTATTACTACCGGGGCTACGAGCTGCGGGCCGTGCGCAGCGGACGCTGGAAGCTCCACACGGACGGTGCGCTCTACGACCTCGCCGCGGATATCGGCGAGCGCCAGGACCTCGCGGAAGCGGAACCCCAGAAGGCGGATAGACTCGCTTCCCTCCTGGAGCAGGCGCGCACTACCATCGGCGACGGCCCAGTGTGGCCGATCGACCGGGGTGCGCGGCTGCCCGCGACAGCGCGTCCCATCGGCAAGATCGACCGGCGGCCGAAGCTGCTGATCGCTCGGCCGGGAGCCGACGGGGACGCGGCGCATGAGCCTCCGGTCCGCACCAAGGACCCCGGGGTCGAGGCACCTCCCGGGCACCAACGGCCCGCTAACTGGTAGGCGGCGCCGCCGGTCGCTACGGCTCCGACGTCGCCTCGGCCTGCTGGCGATCCTTCCTGAACGCCCCGAACACTCGGCCCAGCACGCTCTTGCGCGAGCGCACGGCCGCTCGCTCGGCCGACTCGGCCTCGCGGCGGCGGGCCCGGGCGTAGCTGGCCATGTCGGAGGTCGACGGCTGCGTGCCCGCAATATAGACTTCCTCCGAGCACTTTTCGCAGTAGTTCTCCGCTAGCATGCGCTGCATCGGGTCGACCGGCAGCCGCACCACTCCTTCGGGCTGCTCAAACGGCCCCGGACGGGCGTAGATCTCCAGCTCGTGGGCGCGCTTCATGAACTCGGCCCAGATCGGCAGCGCCGAATGGGCCCCCTCGAGCGCCAAGTCGGTGTTGTCGTCGAAGCCCACCCACACCACGCAGACCAAGTTGTTGGTGAATCCGGCGAACCAGCCGTCGTCGTCCGTGCCGGTCTTGCCGGCGGCGTCGGTGATGCCGTAGGTCAGCCGGGCGCGGATACCCGTGCCGTGGTTGATCACGTCCTCCAGCATGTCGGTCACGATGTAGGCCACGCGGGTGTCCATCACGGGCCGCTCCTGGACTTCCGCCTCGTAGATCGTCCGGCCCTGGTTGTCCCGGACATAGCTGACGAAGCGGGGCTCGACCCGGACGCCCTTGTTGACGAACGCCGCATACGCCCCCGCTACGTCCAGCGGAGTCACCTCGAAGGAGCCCAGCATCAGGGAGGGGTACGGCATGATGTCGTGGCCCATGCCTGCCCGCGCGGCCAAGTCCGCGACCCGCTGGTAACCGGCCATCTCGCCAACCTTGACTGTGGCGACATTGAGCGAACGCATCAAGGCGTAGCGCAGGCTGATGCGGCCCAAGAACTTGTTCCTGTGGTTGGAGGGTCGGTACGGCGGCTGGTGCTCGCTGAACTCGAACTCGGTCGGTCTGTCTTCGACGAGCGAGCTCGCCGTCAGGAGCCCGGGCGGCGGAGGGTACGGTACCCGCGCATACGCGGGGAGCGAGCTGCCGTAGCCGCGCTCCACGGTCATTTGCCGCTCCCGGTCGAGGGCGCTATCGATCGCCGCGGCGTAGACGAACGGCTTGAACACCGAGCCCGGCTGCCGCTTGGCCAAGGCGCGGTTGAGCTGGCTGCCGCCGTAGTCACGGCCTCCAACGACGGCTTTGACTTCGCCCGTCCGGGGGTCCATGGCCACCAGCGCCGCCTGCGCCCGGGGCGGCTCCTTGTCGCGGAAGCGGCGCTGGCGAGCGATCAGCCCGTCGACATGCTGCATGCCCACCCGCACGGCCTCCACGGCGAACTCCTGCAGCTGCTTGTCCAGCGTGGTGTAGACCCAGTAGTTGCCGGTGAGCAATTGCTCGGTCTGGAAGTGCTCCCGCAGGCTCCGGTTCACCAAGTCGATGTAGTACGGCGCGTCCCGCACCTCCATGTGCCCTCGCGACAGCACGATCCCCTCCCCGGCCGCGGCGGCGTGCTCCTCTTGGCTGATGAGTCCTTCGCGGAGCATCGCGTCCAAGACGAGATTGCGGCGGGACTTGGCCCGGTCGGAGTATCGGAAGGGGTTCAGGTAGCTGGGCCCCTGGGGCAAGCCGGCGAGCAAGGCGGCCTCCGCCAGGGTCACGTCGCGCACATCCTTGTCGAAGAACGCCCGGGCTGCCTCGCCCAGGCCGTGGATGTTGAAGCTGCCCCGGCGCCCCATGAAGATCTGGTTCGCGTAATTCTCGAAGATCTCCCCTTTCGTCAAGCGGCCCTCGAGCTGGATCGCGATCATGGCCTCAGCGATCTTGCGCCGCACGGTCACCTTGCGCGTCAGGAAGAAGTTCCGCGCCAGCTGCTGCGTCAGGGTCGAGGTGCCGCGGGGGATGGTCCAGGTGACTAGGCCGTCCCAGGCCGCACGGGTAGCGCGCACCGGGTCGATCCCCCCATGGGAGAAGAAGCGATGGTCCTCAATGGCGATCACCGCGTCGACGAGGTGCTGGGGGTAGTCCTCGAAGCGGAACAGCCTCCGCTTCGAACGCTCCGCGTCGAAAAGGTTCGTGATGAGCTCGGGCTCCAGCCGATAGCGCTCGAGCGGTTCGAGCGTGTCCAGCAGGGTGATGCGCCCGACATGCCCGTCCGCGATGTCGATTTGCGCTGGCTCCGGAGCGAAATGCGAGTCGGGCCCAGGATGGATCTGGATGGCCTCCCCGGCCACTCGGTACCACCCGACGGGATTGTCCCGAGCCAAGCTGTAGCCGGCGGCCCGCAGGTTGCGGGAAATGCCGTCAAGCGAAGCGGGGTCGCCGACCGAGATCGTGCGCGGCACGGCCAAAAAGCGCGCAGTCAGGTCAAACGCCCCGCCCGCCAAGCGGGCGTCGACGATCTTGCGGAACTCCCACTGGAAATAGTTGTAGACGACGGCCCCGGCCACCCCCGCGATCAATCCGCAGGCGATGAGGACCTTGCCGACTCGGGTCCGGGCGAAGCGCAGCAGGGGAGCGAGCGGCCCCAAGCGGAGTCGCACACGTCTGCCGCGCCTCTTTGATGCCGATTCCATCGCAAGCCTCCTCAGGGAACGCCTTGCGGCACCGCGCAGATGCGTCTCGCAGCCGACGCTGGCCTATATCTCTGCTGACGGCCGCGCGTGCGGCACGGTTTCCCGGATTCGTGCGCGAAGCAGTTTCCCTATCTCTTCAAGCGTAGCATTGCGGGAAGCGCCCGTCGCCCGCTCTGTCAGCTCCGCCCTGCCGTCAGCGATGCCGCGGCCCGCGACGACGCGGAAGGGAACACCGATCAGATCGGCGTCCTTGAACTTGACTCCGGCGCGCTCGGCCCGGTCGTCCAGCAGCGCGTCGACACCGGCCGCCAACAGTTCGGCATAGAGGGACTCGGCTGCGGCGCGCTGCGCCTCGTTCTTCGCGTTGACCGGAGTGACCACCACCTCGAAGGGGGCGATCGACACCGGCAGCACCATGCCTTTGGGGTCATGGTTCTGTTCGATCGCGCCGGTCAGGATGCGCTCGACCCCGATGCCGTACGAGCCCATGATGGGCGTGACCGATTTGCCGTGCTCGTCCAGCACCCGGAGACCCATCGATTCCGAGTACTTGTAGCCCAGCTTGAAGATATGCCCGACCTCGATAGCCTTGCGGAGGCGGACGGGCTCGCCCGACGCGACATCGAGGTCCCCGTCCCGGGCCGCGCGCAAGTCCGCGAACCGGGCCGCGAAGTCCCGCCCAGGCGTGACGTTGCGGAGGTGCGTGTCGGTCCGGTTGGCACCGGCGACAAGGTTCCGCCGGCCTTCCAGGGCTGTGTCCGCCAGCAAGGCGACACTGCCGGTGCCGACGGGGCCGATAAAGCCGGCCTCGGTTCCGAGCCAGCGCTCGATCTCTTCCGCATGCGCAGGGCGCAGGTCCGCGGTCCCCGTCTCCGCGGCCAGCTTGGTCTCGCTGAGCTGATGGTCGCCGCGCAGGAGCACCATCAGCGGCGAGCCGGCCGCGACCATGGCCAGCGCCTTGATGTGGGACGTGGCCGGCAAGCCGTCGAAGGCCGCCACCTCCTCGATGGTCTTGCAGCCGGGGGTGGGGAACTCCTCCGGCGAGGCGTCGCCGAGCGGGTCCGGCGCCTCCGGAGGCTGGGGCCGCGTGACCGCCTTCTCCAGATTCGCCCGGTATCCCGAAGCGAGGCATTCGACGAGCCAATCCTCGCCCGCCGGCGAGGGCACCATGAACTCGCAGGACTCGCTGCCGCCCATCGCCCCCGAATGGGCTTCGACCGGCACGTAGTCCAGCCCGCAGCGGTCGAAGATCCGGCAGTAGGCACCGTGGTGCTTGGCGTAGGCGCGGTCGAGGCCGGCGCTGTCCATGTCGAACGTGTAGGAGTCCTTCATGGTGAAGCGCCTCACGCGCATCAGGCCCGCCTTGGGCCTGGGCTCGTCGCGGAACTTGGCCTGGATTTGGTACCAGATCTGCGGGAGCTGCTTGTAGCTCCGCAATTCGCCGCGGGCGAGGAAGGTCACCACCTCCTCCTCGGTCATGCCGAGGCAGAGGTCCCGGCCCCAGCGGTCCCGGAGCCGGAACATGTCGCTGCCGATGGCATCCCAGCGGCCGCTCTCCTGCCAGACTTCGGCGGGATGGACTTCAGGGGTGTAGATCTCTTGCGCCCCGATGGCGTCCATCTCCTCGCGGATGATGCGCTCGATCTTGTTCAGCGCCCGCTTGGCGAGGTAGAGGTAGCAGTAGAGACCCGCGGAAAGCTGCCGGATGTAGCCCGCCCGCAGCAGCAGCCGGTGACTGGCGACTTCCGCGGCACCAGGGTCGCCCCGCAGGGTGGGGATGTGGAGGCGGCTCCAGCGCATCGGCGAGGCTTGCGGAACCCGGGCGAAGGTCGCCGCGAGCCCAGAAGCCCATCGTAGCACCGCGGCCGGGACGGCCTGGGGTCACCAAGCCAGCGCGTAGGACTTGTCGCGGCGGGGCCCGGCCGCCCCGTAGAGCACGCCGCGCCGGGCGTCGACGAGGAGCGCGGTGGCATCGCCGATAGCCCAGTCTCCGGCAGGCAGCACGCGATGCCCCAGAGCCTGCAGGCCCTCGATCGTCTCGCGCGGCAGCCGCGACTCGGCGCGCATCGCGCCCGGGCGGATCTTGCGCGGGAAGAACGACGGGGGGAAATCGAGGATCTGGATCAGCGGCGCGTCGAGGGCGGACTGGATGTCTTGCCCGAAATCGACTACGTTGAGCAGGACCTGCAGGTTCACTTGGTCCTGCGCGTCGCCGCCGGGAGTGCCCCAGGCGAGGAAGGGCTGGCCGTCCTTGAGGGCTAAGCTGGGCGTGAGCGTCGTGCGCGGGCGCTTGCCGGGCTCCAGCCGATTCGAACGGTCCTCGTCCAGGAAGAAGCTCTGGCACCGTGTGCCGAGCACGAAGCCGAGGCCTTCGATGATGGGCGACGTATGGAACCACCCGCCGCTCGGCGTCGCCGAGAAAACGTTGCCCTCCCGGTCGGCGACGCGGGTGCCGGTGGTGCCTGGAAAGTCCGGGCGGAACGGCACGGTTGCGGGGATCTCGGCCTGCGCAAGGGACTCGCCGTGGAACGGATAGGGGTTGCCGGGGCGCAGCTCCAGGGACGGCACCTCGAGGTCGACCAGCTTGCGGCGCTCGGAGGCATACGCCTTCGACAGCAGGCCGCGCCCGGGAACCCCGACGAAGTCGGGGTCGGCGTAGTACCATTCGCGATCCGCGAACGCCAGCTTCATCGCCTCGGCGAGCAGGTGCAGGTACGGGGCCGTATTGTGGCCCAAGCCTGGCAGGTCAAAGCCCTCCAGAATGTTGAGGGCTTGGAGCAGGACCGGTCCCTGAGACCAGAAGCCGACCTTGTACACCTGCACACCGCGGTAGTCGGTCATCGCCGGCTGTTCGACCGCAGGGCGGAAGGCGGCGAAGTCGGCGAGCTCGAGCAGTCCGCTGGAGGTGAAGCCGTTCGCGTCCGTGCATTCGAAGCCCTTTTGGAAGGCGACGATTTCGGCAGCGATCTCGCCGCGATAGAACAAGTCGTAAGCCGCCCGCAGCCCCGCGCGGCGGCCCTCGCCAGAGGCGGACTCTTCGGCGGCCGCTAGGCGGCGGAACATGGCGGCCAGGTCCTTCTGAACCAGCAGTTCCCCGACTTCGGGCAGGCGCCCGCCGGGCAGGAAAACTGCGGCCGAGGTGGGCCATTGGGATCGAAAGCGCTCCGCAGCACCTTCCAGGTTCTCGAGGTACGTCGGGAAGACAGCGAAGCCGTGCTCGGCGAGGCGCACGGCCGGAGCGAGAACCTCTCCCAGCGTGAGGGTGCCGTACTTTTCCAAGGCGAGAATCAGGGAACCCACCACGGCGGGGACCGGCGCCGGCAAGAAGCAGTCCCCGGGAATGGCCTCAATGCCCCGGCTGCGGAACCAGGCAATGGTTGCCCGGCGGGGAGCCTGCCCTTGGCCGCTGATGGCGACGACACGACCCTCGGCGGCGCTATGGATCAGGATCGGGACCTCGCCGCCGATCCCGAAGCGGTCGAACTCGACGACCGCCTGCGCCAAAACCGTCGCGACGCCGGCATCGATGGCATTGCCACCGGCCTTGAGCATGTCCAAACCGGCGTCACTGGCTTGGTGGTGGCCCGAGACGACCACCCCCCGCGTACCCATCACATAGGGGCGGGTCCCGGCGGAAGCGGTCATGGCAATCAGCAAACCTGCCGCGCCCACGGCGCGCAAGGAAGCGGGCGGTCTCGGAAAACGCATGCAGGATTCTGTAGCATTGTACCCGCCCGGGCCAGGTCGTCGAGGGCGGCGGCGACTGTCCCGGGCGAGCCCCGGCGAAGCACCTCAAGCCGGTGGGCAGCTCAGCTCCCGCCAGCCAGGCGAGGGGACCCGCCGGCTGCGCGACGAGGCAGGGGCGGCCAGGGCATCGCCGGAAGCAATTCCGGGAACCCAGCACAGAAGCAGACCGCCGCCTCGGCTTTCAACAAGCCTAGCGGGCTCAGAGCCGGCGCGGCTCGAGCCATAGGGCACCAAGGGCCTAGGAGACGTTCAGGCCGCGCCGTAGCGGGCGGCTAGTTCGCGCAGCTTCGCGAGGTAACGCGGGACCGCCCGAAAAGCGTCTTCTTCGTCCTCGTACTCGAGGGCCATGTAGCCCCGGTAGCCGGCGCTCGCGAACATGGACACGATCCGGTCCCAGTCCGAAGGCTGGCGGCCGCCCTGCTCGTCGCGGATGTGAACCTTGAACTGGGAGTTGACCGCGTAGGGCAGGCACAGCTCGATCTGCTTGTAGGGCCCGCTGCGGAAATTCCCGGTATCGAGGTTGATGCCGACATTCGGGTGGTCGACGCTGCGCACGATTTCTACGATGCGCTCAGCCCGGGACGTGATGCCGCCGTGGTTCTCGAGGCCCAGCACTACGCCGCGGTCCGCCGCATAGTCCGCCGCCCGCTTGAGGATTTCCGCCACCCAGGAACTCGCTTGGGCTTCGGTGCTGCCCTCGGGCACATGCCCTCCAAACACGCGAATGTGGCTGGAGCCAAGGCGCTGGCAGACATCCACCCAGTGCTGCAGCCAAGCAGTCTCCCGCTCCTGCCCGGCCGGGTCGGGGCGGCAGAGGTCGCTGCGGATCGCGATGCTAGGCAGCTCTACGGCGGCGAGATAGGCCTTGCGGCGGAAAGCCGCGAAAAAAGAGTTCTGGTTTTCCTTGGGGAACCAGTAGACCGTCGCATCAATTCCGTCGACCCCGTTGTCCACCGCCAGATCCACCAAGTCCAGATAGGTCAAGGAGCCAGCGGCCAGCGCCTTGCGGAAAGAGTAGGCGCAGATTGCGGTCTTCAGGCGGGCGGAGTTGCCCGCCTGCCTAGGCGCTTCCGCCCGAGCCGCCGCAGGCAGCAAGGCGACCGAAGGGAGAAAGCTACGCCGGGTCATTCCGCTTCAGATTATAGCCTCATGGGCACGCCGGAAGGTGCGCCGGCGGCGGTGCCACCGCGCCGGTGTGCGAGGCGGGAGCTGCTGCACGCCGTCTAACACAGCCGGTCCGCGCTCCGATGGCCAGTGCGGCATCAGCCGCTAGCCCTGCTCCTGCGGCATAGATCCAGACCGGGCAACTTGCGAGCGTTGGGCTCGATTCGCCGTCGGCAGCTCGCCGGGCTCCAGGGCCAAGGCTCCGGCGAACGCCGAAGTCCCGGGCGGCATTGGCCCTTGTGCAGAGCCGTGGCATGCTTGGCTCTCTCGGGTGGAGTCCACGTGCTGGGGGAACGGCGGGCACGGGCCGTCCCTGCACCCCGACCGGGCCGACCTTGCTTGCCGCGAAAGGTCCTGACGCGTAGCGCACGGGCCCTCGCAGGCGGCAAGGGATGGGCCTTGCCTTCAGGATTGCTTTTTCTGCGGCAAAAGGGGCGGTCCGTCCGGTGCGTATCATGGAGCGGTGGAGCTCATTGGGTACCGGAAGCGGTCCGTGATCTTCTGGGTATCCCTAGGCGCATGCCTAGTGGTCCTGGCAGCAGGGCTCAACATCGGCTGGCTCGTCGTCAATTGGCGGAGCGGCGTGGTGCTGATGTTCGGCGTCATGGCCGGTCTACTGCTGATCGGCGGCTTAGTGCTCAAAACGGTATTCCTGGTCCGCGAAATCCGCCGCAACGAAAGGCACGACGCTTTCATCAGCGCTGTCACCCACGAGTTGAAGACCCCCGTGGCGTCGCTTCGGCTATACCTCGAGACGCTGCACTCCCGCGATCTAGACCCCGAGCGCCAGCGCGAATTTTACGCCACCATGCTCCTTGATATGGACCGCCTGCA
>CBDBZZ010000063.1:0-38832 GCA_965213745.1 Bryobacterales bacterium
ACGGGATGTTCCTCGGCGCCGGGGTGATCCACCGCGGCATCGAGCTGGTCCAGCGGCGCTTTCCGAGCGGCCGCTCGCAGGGTGTCACCGGCGCGGGGCTGGTCACCGCGGGGCTGGTCGCCCGGCTCGCGCTGGGCGGCGAAGGCGGCGGCATCCTCGCGCCCGACAAGATCCAGATGCTGGTGGACGGCGTGCCCGTGGAGCGCGGCGAGTCGCGGCTGGTGATGGCCACCACGCTGCGGCGCCTCTTCCTCGGCATGCGCCCCTTCTGGGGCGAGGGCCCGGGCGGGGTGCGCTTCACGGCGATCGCGGCCGACGCCCGCGGGCTCGCCCGCGCGGTGCCGGGCATCCTGCGCGGCAGGCCGGGACGCGGCGTCACCGAGGCCCGCGGCTACCTGAGCCGCAACGCGGACCGCGTCGCGCTCCTGGCCGGCTGCGGCCTCACGGTGGACGGCGAGCTGATCGAGCCGCGACCGGGCCGCGTGGTCTCCGTCACCGCCTAGCGGAGCGCCAGCCGCCTCGACAGACAATTGGGCCGCCAAGTTGCCGTTGCCCAGCAAGTCCTCGGCCGCTCCCGCCGGAACGGTCACCGTAACCGCCCCGGCGTCCGTGGGCGTCACTTGGGCCCTCCATCGTTGGCGGCTCGCCGACACCGCCTGGAATTGAGTGGCCGCGCCGTTGGCCACGACGATGTCACTTGCCTCGAAGCCGGCGACGGATTCGCTGAACTGGAAGAAAACCGTAAACGCGGACAGACCTATCGGCCCGCTGGACATCCGCGTGATGCTCAGCGTAGGGGGCTCAGCGTCCGCCTCGAGCGAGAGTTCTGCGGCTACGCTGAGGTTCCCCAGGCCATCCTGGGCGGCGCCTGCGGGCACAGTGATCGTCACCGGGCTGCCCCCCGTGGGCGTCACCTGGATCGACCAGCGAAAATGCCCGGGGGAAATGCCCGTAAAGGCCTGGAGCGTGCCGTTGGCCACCGTGATGTCGGACATGGTGAAGCCGGTGACCGCTTCGCTGAACTGGAAGTACACCGTGAATTGGCTGGAGCCGAGCGGCTCGGTCGCGTCGCTGGAAATGGCTACGGTCGGGGCTGCGGAGTCCGCCTCGATCGTGAATTCGGCGGTGCCGTTCGGGTTGTTCGAGGAGTCCTGGGCAGCACCCGCGGCGACGTCGACCGTGACCGGGCCGCCGGCCGCGGGGGTGACATCGGCCGACCAGCGGTCGGTCCCGACCGACGCGAAGTTCGTGGCGGTGCCGTTGGTCACGGAGACATCGCTCGAGCTGAAGCCGGTGACTGCCTCGTTGAACTGGAAGTAGACCGTGAATGCAGAGTTGACAGGGGCGGCGGCCGGACTCGTGATCGACAGCCTAGGGCCGACCGCGTCGACGGCACCTTCGCAGAAGGTTCCCTCCAGGGTGGCGGAGGCGACCGCGTTTCCGTTGCCGAGGGCGTCTGTCACGGCGTTCGCCGTCAGAGTTACCACGGGGGGATCGCCGCCCGGGGACTGCGGCACAGCTAGGTCGACCCGAAACCGGTTCGAGCCTAGGGGCGTCAGCGACGACACCGTTCCGGCCCGGGTCGATGCGATGTCGCTGAGGGCGAAGCCGATGACCGGTTCGCTGAATTGGAAGAAAACCTGGAAGTTCTCGGGCTCGCACTGGTCCTGTCCCTGCGGTCGCAGGGCAATATGGGTGATGTCTACAGCCGGGGCAGTCGCGTCCGCCAGGATCGAGTAGGAAGCGGCTCGGCTGGCGTTTCCGAGGTCGTCCTGGGCAGCTCCCGCCGCAACGGAAACCCGCACGTCGCCCCCGGCCGTCGCGGTGACTTCGGCTTGCCAGCGGTTGGTGCCCAAGGCCTCCCCGAAGTTGGAGGGGGTTCCGTTGGTCACCAAGATGTCCGACGAGGTGAAGCCCGTGACCGGCTCCGAGAACTGAAAGAAGACCAGGAAGGATGCACTGCCGACGGGGGGACCGGCGGGGCTCGAAATGGTGAGCGTCGGCGGCGTTGCGTCGGCGGCGACCGATAATGACGCTGGGCGGCTAGGATTGCCCGCCCCGTCCTGGCCGGCTCCTGCTGCGACCGCCACGCCGACCGGGCCGCCCGCCGAAGGGGTCACATCGACCTGCCACTCGTTGGTGCCCGAGGACGCCGCGAAGCCGGACGCTGTCCCATTCGTCACGGCGATGTCGCTCGCGTCGAAGCCGGTCACGCTCTCGCTGAACTGAAAATAGACCTTGAACGAGCCGGACCCTACCGGAGGCACTGCGTCGCTGGCCATCTCGAGCACCGGAGCCGTGACGTCAGTGCTGAGGGTCAACAGCGCTGACTCATTCCCGTGGCCGTCGGCGTCTACGGCGGAGCCGGTCGCGACCGCAACCCGTACGATCCCGTCCCTGGCCGGAACGATGTTCACCCGCCACCTGTTGCTACCCGTTGCGGGGCGGAAGTCCGACATCGTGCCGTTCGTCACGATGTCGGACTCGCTGAAGCCCGTGACCGGCTCGCTGAACTGGAGGAAGGCCGTGAAGCCTGACGAACCGACGGGAGCGGTTGACGTTGTGCTGATGGTCAGCGTGGGCCGGGTGATGGCATTTCCCTGGAGGATACCGGCAGTGGCGCCGGCCAGCGCGACAAGCAGCGTGGCGGTCCACGCAATGCCTGGGCAGCGGCGGCCCGTGGGAGGGGCCCGTTCAACGCGATGCGGATGCATTGGTTGGGTTCGCTATGTCCGGGAGATCCTGCAATGCGAGCTAGGAGGAAGCTAGGCTAGGAATCAGACTGTAGCATTCACGCCTGCTGCGTATATTGGTTATCAGGAGATTGCTCCCTTGCTGGAACTCTCGGCTCAGGGCGGTGAACTGCAGCGCAGGGGGGAGAACCGCTGGCAGCTATTGCAATCCAGGGCGGTCGAGCCTGAGCCGGGCCCTGCAGGCCCCCCAGTGCGCCCGAAGCTGCGCTCCGTCGCTCCGCGCTCTTGGCCGAGCGTGGTCGGCCGCGGGTCCTGGCCGGAAAATTCGGTTGCGGCTCGGGGGGCCTACTTGGCTTGGGCGGCCCACCCCTCTTCGGCGGCCCCGGGCGGCAAGCTGAGGTTCAGGTAGTGTCGCACCACCCGTCCAATGTATGCCGCCGTCTCGGCGTAAGGCGGTACACCACCGTGCCGCTCCACGGCCCCGGGGCCCGCGTTGTAGGCCGCCAGCGCCCGCACGAGTTGGTCTTCCTGCCCCGCGTAGCGCTCCAGCAACTGCCGGAGATAGCGGGTGCCGCCGCGCAGGTTCTCCTGCGGGTCGCGGGGGTCGACGCCGAGTTCGGCCGCCGTGGCTGGCATCAGTTGCATCAGACCCACAGCCCCCTGCCGCGAGACAGCGTCCGGGCGAAAGCCCGACTCGGCCCATACTACTGCTCGCACCAAGGCGCTCGGCAGGCCGGCCTCCGTCGCGAGCCGATCTAGCAAATCCTCCCCGGTTGGCGTGCGCCGAGGTCCAGGTGCGTCGCCGGCCAGCGCTGGGGCGGAGGCATCCGGCACGATGCGGAGGATCTGTTCCGCACGCACTAGGATGCGTCCGCCACTGGGCGTCACGAGGCGAATGCGGCTTCCCACGGCTTCGTGGCGCTCAGCCTGCAACCGGTAGCCGTTGCGCAGCACCACCGTCTCGCTCGTGTACGCGAGGGAGGGGAGTATGACCGAGGAGGCCCAAGCCAGCGCCAACCCCGTGCGTAGACGCTCGCGGCGGAATTGCTGCATACTGCTACTTGCATCATAGGACGTACGTTTCCCATCTGGAGTGCAGCCGTACCGCGGAGAGGCTGCCTGCCGGGCAACTCCAGAACCTCTCCGCTGCAGGCGCTCCGCTACTGGTGCGCTACGACTTGGAGCGCGCCCGTGACGAACTGCGGCGGTCCGACATTGAGCGCGGACCCCGGTCGCTTTGGCGCTACGCTCCGCTGCTCCCCCTAAGGGACCCGGCCCACAGGGTGACTCTAGGAGAGGGGTGGACCCCCCTGCTCGAGGCCCCGCGACTCGCCGAGCGGCTCGGCGGCTGCCGGCTGCTCATCAAGGACGAAAGCGCCAACCCCACCGGCACCTTCAAGGCCCGCGGCATGGCCTTGGCGGTGTCGATGGCCAAGGAGCTCGGGGCCGCCAAGTTCGCCGCGCCTTCCGCCGGCAATGCGGCCAGTGCGCTCGCGGCCTACGCGGCCCGAGCCGGCCTGGAAGCACACCTGTTCATGCCTCGCGATGTTCCGCAGTCCAATGCCATCGAATGTGCCTTGATGGGAGCCCACGTTACGTTGGTGGATGGTCTCATCAGCGACTGCGGGCGGATCGTTGCCGAGCGTCGCGAGGCCGAGGGCTGGTTTGAGGTCGCTACGCTCAAGGAGCCCTATCGCATTGAGGGCAAGAAGACCATGGGCCTGGAACTGGCGGAGCAGCTGGGCTGGCGCCTTCCGGACGTGGTGTTCTATCCCACGGGCGGCGGTGTCGGCCTCATCGGCATGTGGAAGGCGTTCGCCGAACTGGAAGCCTTGGGCTGGATCGGGCCAAGGCGCCCCAAGATGATTGCGGTGCAGGCCGCCGGCTGCGCCCCCATCGTCCGTGCTTGGGAGGCGGGCGCGGCGGAGTCTTGCTACTGGGACGACGCCTTTACGGTCGCTAGCGGCCTCCGGGTGCCCAAGGCCTTGGGGGACTTTCTCGTGCTCGAAGGTGTGCGGTCCAGCGGAGGAGCGGCGGTCGCGGTCGAGGATCAGGAACTGCTGGACGCTGGCCAGCTGCTGGCGGAGGCCGAGGGTCTTTTTGTAGCTCCCGAGGGAGCGGCCTGCGTCGCCGCAGCTGCCCGGCTGCTGCGGGAGGGCTGGCTGGACCGGGACGAAGAGCTGGTCATCTACAACACCGGCACAGGCCTGAAGTACCTAGAGGCTTGGGGCACTCGATGCCCGCCGCCGCAGGTTCCCCGAGAGCGGCTGGGCGGCCTGATCGTGCCGCGCTGACGCTCACCGCTTCCTGCGAGAATGAAGGCAGCCATGCGCGTCCAGGTGCTTTTCTTTGGCCAGCTGAAGGATCTGGTCGGGTGCTCAAGTGACGAGCTCGAGCTCGGGGAGGGGGCCCGCCTGGAAACCGTTTTCCAGCACTATGCGTCTCTGGAGCCGAAGCTGGCCGAACTGGCGGCCAGTGTGGCCATGGCCCGCAATCTCCGCTTCGCCGCGCCGGGGGAATTGCTGCAGGATGGCGACGAAGTGGCCCTGATGCCTCCGGTCAGCGGCGGCAGCGGGCGGTGGCTGGCTAGCTCCGAGCTAGGAGGCGTGTTCGCGGCGGTGACCGAGGAGCCGCTCGACAGCCGGGCGCTGGCCGGCGCCGTCCAATCCGACGGCGATGGTGCCGTCGTTGCCTTTGAGGGAGTGGTGCGCGACAACACGGGTGGGAGGCGTACGCTCTTCCTCGACTACGAATGCTACGTTCCGCTGGCCCTGTGCCAGTTGGAGAAGATCGGGCGCGGGCTGCGCGAGCGCCACCGGATCGGACGCATTGCCTTGGTGCATCGAGTCGGGCGGTTGCGCATCCGCGAGCCTAGCGTCGCAATCGTCGTTGCCGCCCCGCACCGGCGGCCGGCCTACGCCGCTAGTCTGGAAGCGATCGACGAAGTCAAGCGGAAGGTGCCGGTTTGGAAGAAAGAGCACTTCGCCGACGGCGAAGTCTGGGTGGAAGGGCAGTGGGACGAGTCCGTGCCGCGCACGACGGCCGCCGTCGTCTCCTAGGCTTTGCCTACCTTGCGCTTGCGGCTCAAGTCCTGGGGGCGCAACCGGCAGAGGAGCCCGTGGTGTTCACCGCGGATGTGCAACTAGTAACCCTGCCGATCACTGTCAAGGACGCTCGCGGGGCGCCTATGGCCGATCTCGGGCCCGAGGACTTCCGTATCCTGGAACAGGGCGAGCCGCGCGAGATTGCGGTGTTCGAGCGCCGCACAAACCGGCCCTTGTCGATCGCCCTCATGCTGGACGCAAGCCTTAGCACCGCAATCGAGCTGCGGTATGAGCGTGAGTCCGCAGCTCGGTTCCTCGTGCGGCTGCTCGGCTCCGGCTCTCAGCCGGGCGACCGGGCAGCCGTCTACGAATTCTCCAGCGGTGTGGCGGAACTAGCACCGTTTACCCGCGACGAGCGCCGGCTGAAGAAGGCTCTTGAAGCTGTGCGCCCCGAGTTCGGCACCTCGCTCTATGCCGCCGTCCTGCTCGCCTCGCAGGAACTGGCTGGGCGGGAAGGCCGCCGAGTCATCGTTCTGATCACCGACGGCGGCGATACCACGAGCAGCGTCCGCTTTGCTGATGCCCTGCGTGCGGCGCATGCAGCGGAGGCCGCGATCTACCCCCTGATCGTGCTGCCTATCCGCAGCGACGCAGGCCGCAATCGGGGAGGGGAGCATGCCCTCCTCCTGCTCGCTGAGCGCAGCGGGGGAGAGGCTTTTGTGCAGTACGGCACCGAGAACTTGGACGCGGTCTTCGACGACGTCCTGCGGAGCCTCCGGACGCAGTATCTCCTGGGGTTCTACCCGCAGAGAGGCGCGGGGGACGCCGGTGACGCATTCCGCGAAGTGGAGGTCCAGGTGGCCCGAGAGGGGGCCACTGTGCGGGCCCGCTCCGGGTACTATGCGGATGAGCCTCCGCCCGCCCCGGTCCGTCGCCAGTTGATCCAGGAGCAGCCAGTGCAGGTTCGCCGGTTGCCGCGGCGAGGCGACGATGGCGCGGAGGGGGGGCAGATGCCCGAAGAGGAAACAGACACGGAGCCTATCGGGCAGAGGCCGAGGCGCCTGCCGGGCGCTCCCGGACACCCTCCGATCGTCCAGCCGCCGGGCTAACGGGGCCTCCACCAGGCGATCTCCTGCGGCCTGCGGGGGCGGGACTCCCTTCCGGACCGGCGTCGCCTCGCCGGCACGCTCCGGGTCGACGGCGGCTTGGCGGTGCCTGTTGCGAGCCTGCCGAAATCCCGGCGGGATGCTTGCACGAACTCCTAAACTAGTTCAGCGGTGTCTTCGGCGACTGTAGAGCCGACTCCGGATTGCGTCGGAGCTCAGACTTCGTCCGGCTCAGCTGACGCCTAACCTTGCTTGGCGCCAGCATCCAAAGCTGTTCCATGGGAGTCACTTCCGGGGGCTGGTAGTGCATCTCAAACTCCGCTGCGTGATCGACCATCCATTCCTCCACCGCCTGCGCTGTGAATCGAGTGCGTTGCAAGCCGCATGTCCCTGCCCCGCAGGCGAGGATCCGTCCCTCCGCCGGACAGCCTATTTGTCGACCGTCGACCCGCGAATTTCCTCAACTGGAGCATGTCCGCCGCACGGCCTCGTCTAGGCCAAGAATGGACGGCAGCACGCCTTGCTACGCTGGGACGGTGTCCGTCGCCTGCGCCGACTACGTCTCTTTTACTACTGAACTTGCCCAAGGCGCAGGCTCCATCCTCATGGGCCATTACCGCAAGGTATCGGTCGAGTACAAGGGCCGGTACGACACGGTCACCGCCGCTGATCGGGCATCGGAGCGCTGGATCGTCAACCGCATTCGCTCCCACTTCCCCGGCCATGCCGTGGTCGCTGAGGAGGGAGGCGGCGTAAGTTCCCACGGCGAGTTCACTTGGTACGTCGACCCTCTGGACGGCACGACCAACTTTGTCCATGGCCTCCCCCGGTTCTGCGTCAGCATCGGCTTGTGGGGCCGTGGCGAAGGCTTGGCCGGGGTGGTCTACGATCCGCTCCACGACGACCTGTTTGCGGCAGAAAGCGGCTCGGGGGCGTACCTGAACCGGACCCGCATCCGGGTGTCGGCCGAGGAGTGTTTTGAAAACGGTCTCTACGCCACCGGCTTCCCCAGCTCGAACCGCGCCGTCAACCCGAACTTTCACTACTTCCACCAAGTGGGGATGCTAACCCACGGGGTCCGCCGGACCGGCTCGGCGGCGCTCGATCTGTGCTCTGTAGCCTGCGGCCATCTGGACGGATTCTGGGAGATCGGCCTCAAGCCTTGGGACGTTGGGGCCGGCTTGGTGGTTCTGGCCGAGGCAGGCGGCGAGTTCCTCGATTTCAAGGGAGGCCGCTACCGACCGGGCGACCCGACGCTGGTGGCCACGAATGGCTCCGTTACGAGGGACTTGCTGCAGTTGTTCGGCGAGATCGGCCGCGGCGAGCTCCGTGCGCCGGTAGTGCCGGTCGGTGCCCCGGCGTAGGCCCCGCCCGAAGCCTCACGATTGATTCTTCATTCCATGTCGGGAGCTTGTTGTGGCGGCGCGTCGACCGCTGCGGGGCGGGTCGGCTGGCCGCTGAGACTCAGGTCCTAGGCCGTGCTCGCGTCCGGATGCCTTCCGGTCGCCTCCGTGCGGCTCCGTGGCCGGCGTCCGCCCAGCGGGCGCACCGCACCCTGCCCGGATAAGTCCGGATGCGACTTGTCCCCGACCCGGGCCCTACTGCGGTGCCGGCAGCGCCTCGGTGCGCCGCACGCTGCAGTGCGCCAGCGGGAGCGTCTCACCCTGCCCGCTCGGCAGCAGCAGCGCCAGGTTGTACAGCGCTGCGTGGCCGCACGGGCCGTGGCCCGTGCGGATGTCCTCCTCGCCCAGCATCACGTCGCGCGGGAAGTGGTTGCGGTTCGCGACCGTCCCGGGCCCGCGGGGCAGCCGGAGTCGGCGCAGCCCCGAGGCCCGCTCCGGCTTCAGGCTCGGGAACCCGTGCAACGTCTCCGGCGTGGTCGGCCCCCGCCGGGTCTTCCTCGCTCGGTGTTGGACGCGGAACGCCTGTTGCCCGCCGGGCAGCGGCAGCCAGTCCGCGTGCTGCACCGCGACCGCCTTCAGTTCGCGCCGCTCCCAACGCACATGCCCCGCCTGCCAGCGATGGCTGGCGCGGTGCGCTGCGGGCCCGGCAAAGTTCGCGTCCCGCGCGATCCAGTCGTAGGCCGCGCCGGCGTTGCGCTGGATCATCGCCAGCGTGTCGGCACCGGGCTGTGCTAGCAGCTTCTCGCGGCTGATGTTGCCGGCGTCCAGCGTCACCGTCACACCGCGCAGTCCGGCCTCCTCGCCCATCGTCCGCAGGGCCGCCGGCTCGCCGCCCTCGTCGCGGCAGCTGTGGCAGGCCCGTGGCGTGGTCAACCCGCGAGACCGTCGCCCATGGCGCGCCCTGCGGTGCCAGCCGATGCGCCCCGCGGAGGCGCTGGCCGTCCCCGGCCTCCGGCAACGCACCGCCGGCCAGCGCGGCACCAAGCACTCCAGTCCGGCCGGATCGCCCCGCGCCAGAGCCCGCTGGAAGGTCGTCTCCTAGGGTGCCACATAGGCTTGCGCACGCCGGTCTCCCAGGCAACCGAGGGCCTGCCAGTCCTCTTGCTGCAAAGCCTTGGCGAACGCTTCCGGCTGCCGCCCATCGTGCCAGCCGCAGGGCGTCTGGCCGCAGCGGACCCAGCCGCATCGTCTTCGCCTGCCCCGCTTGGCCTGTGGAGCGCCCGTTGGAGCGCCCATAGCCCCGGCTGCGCACCACCTCCAGCCAGTTCGCCGCCCGGCACACCGTGCCGCGGAAGCGGCTCGGGTCCTCGAACTTTTCAACGGGCTCCTGGGCTTACGCGTCCACGGAGATGCTCGTGTGGGAAACCGTGGGCACGCTAGTGCCTGGGCGAGAGGTGGATGGACATGGGTATTGGCAACATGCGGAGAGGCCCGCTGATGCCTCCGCTCCACCAGTCGCACGCCAAAGGCGCATGCGGAACTGTGGAGCCGATCTGCTGACTATCGGGAAGGCTGCGGCATCCGAGCGCCTGTCGCGATCCTGATTGAGCCGGGATGGCCCGGCGGCACATGCGGATTCGAGTTCCGTGTCCCCGAGGGCGAGGGAATGGCGGTGCCCTCGCAACTCCTGCTTCCTTGCGACAGGGCCCCGAAGGCAGCACGCAGCGGTTGACTCTTCCGGCCCTTGGGCGGCATCGGCAGGCGGCACTCTCTCCGATGCCCGTTGTGCTCCCGCTCTAGGGCTGACCAGCGTTGCCGTGTGCAAGGGTAGCTTCCGGTCTATCAGCGCTGCTTCCGAGGGCCCACTCGGCTCGGGCCGGTTTCGCGTTCCGAGTCGAATCCCCAATTGCGCCACGGGCAGTGATGCGCGACACTCAGGCCATGCAAAGACGAACCTTCCTCAGTCAAGCAGGGCTGGGAGGCGCAGTTGCGGCATCCGCGGCACCCTTGGTTTCCGGGCCTGTGGGTGAGCAGCCGGCCATCAAGATCACGGACATCGAGACATTCTTGGTCGGCACCACACCGAGGTCGGATCCAAGCGGTATCGCGGGGACGATCGGGGGCCGCAATTGGGTCTATGTGAAGGTCCGGACGGATCAGGGCATCGACGGGATCGGCGAGGCTTATTCGGTCGGCCCGGATGAGGCGACGGTCAAAGTGGTCGAAGACTTCAAGTCGTGGCTTCTGGGCGAAGACCCGCGCAACATCCAGCATTTGTGGGATCTGATGTACAACACGTCCCGATTTCCCGGGGGATCCGTCGTCAATGCCGCCATCAGCGGTATTGAGCATGCACTCTGGGATATCGCGGGCAAGGCCGTGGGTGTTCCCGTCTGGGCGCTGCTTGGAGGTCGAGTCCGAGAAAAGGTCCGGGTCTATCAGTCCATCGGCGGTACGAACCCCGCGGAAGCGGCAGAGAACGCGCAGAGGCTGGTCTCGGACCACGGTTACACGGCCCTCAAGATGTCCCCGCATGATCGAGGCGACCTGCGGATGCCCTACAACAAGGTGACGCGTATCGCCGGCCAGAGAGTCGGCGCAGTGCGCGACGCCGTCGGGCCGGATGTTGACATCGCAGTGGATATCCACGCCCGCTACCGCGAAGTGCAGAGGGCTATCCGCGTCGCGCGCGAGATCGAGCCCTACCTGCCCTTCTGGCTTGAGGAGCCGATCCGGCCCGAGAATCCGCAAGCCATGAAGAAGCTGGCCGATCACGTGAGCATCCCGCTGGCGAGCGGCGAGTGCAACTACACGAAGTTCGAGTTTCGAGATTTGATCGATCTGCAGGCACTCGACATTGTCCAACCGGACGTTTGCGTTTGCGGCGGAATCATGGAGATGAAGAAGATCGCCGCCATGGCCGAGGCGCAGTACATGGCGGTCGCTCCCCACAACCCGATGAGCCCGCTGGCAACCGCCGTGAATGTGCATTTCGCGGCCTCGACGCCGAACTTCTTGGTGCTGGAATACAGGGCTCCCGTCAGCGGGGCGCACCGGGACGTGCTCCGCGAGCCGTTGATGGTCCGCGACGGGTACGTCGAGATTCCCAACAAGCCGGGCTGGGGAGTCGAACTCAACGAGGAAGCATTCGAGCATTACCCCGCCAGACCGTGGAAGCGCACGACGGGATTCCGGGAGGACGGCGCAGTGGCTTTCATCTGACAGCCCGTCCAACCACAGGTTGCTCCTGCTGCACAGCCGCCGCCGCCCACTGCGCGTCAGTCGCCCCACGCTGCCCACGCCGTACCGGATCAGCGGCCGGAGCCCGGGCTGCCGCGCCTCGTCCGGCAGCACCTGGTCCTGCAGCCGCCGCAGCTGCGCGATCTGCCCGCCCAGGTAGAAACCCTGACTCGCCGCATGCGAGCGGCACGGCGGATGATGCAAGCCCAGGTCCGTCAACGGCCCCTGGAACGCAGGCTCCGGCCCCTGCTGGCCGCGGTGCCGCCGCCCCAGCTCCGCCAGCGGCAGCCGGTCGCGGTTCACCAGCATCACCGTGCAGACCGGCACCAGCAGCCGCTGCTCCCCGTCCCCGTCGCGCCGGAGCACCCCGCACACCGGCTCCTCCGGCCCCCGGGCCGGCCGGTACGTCCCCGCGAGCGCCCGCTCCTGGCCCGCCGCGTCCAGGGGCTCCCCCTCGTCCTCCCGCAACCCCATCGCGGCCGCCCGGCGCAGAATCGGAGCTTTCTTGCGCAGATCGGTCACGCTCCCGGAATCATCCCCGCCTCGCTGCCGGCAGTAGCTCCCCAGCGCCTTGCAGGAGTACGCGTTGGCGGCCCGCAGCCGCATCGGCTGGCGCCCTGTCAGCCAGGGTGCCAGCTGCTCCCGCCCCATCCCCCCTCACGTCCGCGCCGCCCGCATTCAGCCGGGCGCTGACCCACGCCGCCCCCACGAACACCGAGGGCAGCCAGGCCTGCCTCTCGCCGTGGCAGCCGCGCTCGGCGTTCTCGAACAACTGGGCCCTCCCCCTCGCTCCCCGGGCCGTCCCCGCACACCGGCACGTAGCCCCATCGCTGCGCTCACGCCTGCGCCGCCAGCGGTGCCAGCCGCCGGCTGACCAGCCGCGCGCACTGCCGCAACCCCTCCAGGGCCGCCGCGTGCATCCGCTGCAGGTCTGCGCCGAGCCGCCGGCTGGCGGGCACGGCCCGCAGCCCGCACGCTTGGCGGGCGACGTCATCGGCCCCCAGGGCGACGATCGCGTGGAGGTGCCCCCCGCCGGCGCAGACGGAGTAGGTCAGCGCCGGCAGCATCTGCATGTCGCTGCCACCGCGCCGGCGGCACTGGAGGCGGACCGAGGCGGTCAGCAGCTCGGGCAGCCCGAGGAAACGGGCCAGACGCGCCACCACGCCGAGTCCGGCCAGGCCCGTCCAGTGGTCGTCGCAGACGCCGCAAGCCAGGGTGGGAACGATGGCGGGGAGCAGGGGCCAGGGGGGCCTCCAGAAAAATCGAGAGGCACCCCCGGGATGCAATACGCGGCCACCCCGGAGGACCGTCTAAACTATTGCAATACATACGCGTTCCGACTAGCAACCGGAATCCTTACCCGGGAATCAGGGGTCTGGGCCGGCCATCCGTGCGTACTGATGTTTTCATAAGTAATTGCGCGAACAGGCTCCGCAAGCCATTGATTCTATTGATGGGTTGCTTGCAATTACTTTTGGCAAAATTAGTAATGGAGGCTGCGCCGCCGCGTTCACGTGCGCTCGAGTGTCCGCCCGCCTTTGCTCCATCAGCATCGGCTGGTGCGGGCCGTGCTGGTTGCTTGCCTGACTGGTGGAGCGCGACTGGCTCCGGCTCAGCCCGATCCGATAGGCAGCTTGGGACTTGGGGCCGTCGAGGCGGGCAGTGTCGACCCAGGTCTTGGCTAGTTCGACTGGAGGAATTCGGCGGGCGTTCCAGACGGCGGCGAAGCGCGGGATGCGGGTGCTGATCCACGAGCCCGGATTGCGGCCGCCTACCGCCCCTGGCAATGCCCGTAAGCACGTATGGTTGACGATCCGGTGCTGCCGTGCGCACGGCGTGCCAACGTGCCAGCCGGGCCGGCTGTCACCGAAAGTCTCCTTGCCGATGCTGGTCTGCCAGCCGCAGAGCGCGGCCCGCTGCCCACTCTGTGCGATGAGATCGCGCTGACCGCGACCGACGAGATCCTCGCACCCGGATGTCGTGGTGCTCGGACATGAGGGCGTCATCAGCGGGCCCATTCTCACTAGGCTCGGCGACCCGCACGGGGACATCATGGACGCAGGCCCGCAGCGGGGCACGATTGATTTTCTCCATGGCAGGAGCCTGGTGTGGCGGCGCACCGCACGCTGCAGCGCGCCTGCGCCAGCGAGAGCGTCTCGCCCCGCCCGCTAGGCAGCAGCAGCGCCAGATTGTTCAGCGCCGCGTTGCCGGCTGGGCCGTGGCCCGGACGGATGCGACTGGCAGCCTCATGTCGTGCGGGAAGTGATTGCGGTTCTCGACCGTCCAGTGCCCATGGTGCAGCCGGAGCCGGCGCAGTGCCGAGGCCCGCTCCGGCTCCCAACTCACCCCGGGCACGGCAAAGTTCGCGTCCCGCGCGACCAGGCGTAGGCCGCGCCAGCGGGTCGGCACCGTGCTGTGCCTGCAGCGTCTCGCGGCTGACGTTGCTGGCGTCCAGCGTCACCGTCACGCCGCGCAGGTCGATCTCCTCGCCCAGCGCCCGCAGGGCCGCCGGCTCGCTGCCCTCGGCGCTGCAGTTGCGGCAGGCCCGGGATGTGGTCGACTAGCGAGACCGTCTCCCAGGGCTCGCCCCGCCGTGCCAGCCGGTTCGATCCGCGGAGGCGCTGGCCGTTTCCGGCCGCGGGCAGCGCACCGCTGTCCAGCGCTGCCCCATGCGCTCCATCTCGGCCGGGTCGACCCGCGCCAGGACCCGCTGGAAGGGCGTGTCCGAGGGTGCCACGTAAGCTTGCGCACGCCGGTCCTACGTGCAGCCCAACGCTTTCAATTCCTGTTTTTGCAAGGCCTTAGAGAACGCTTCCGGCTGCCGCCCGCCGTGCCAGCCGCAGATTTTCGCCAGCGTCAGCAAGCTCAGGACCGCGCCCAGCGGAGGCCGCTCCGCCGTCTTCCTCCGCTCGCAGCCGCTCGTGCGTCCCGCCGCAGCGGATACAGCAGCATCGTCTGGGCCTGCCCCGCCTAGTCCGGGCAGCGCCCGTTGGAGCGCCCGCAGCCCCGGCTGCGACCCGCCTCCAGCCAGTTCGCCGCCTTATGCACGGCACCTCGGAAGCAGCTCGGACCCCCGAACGTCCCGGCCCGCTCCAGGACGCGCCCCCACTTCGCCTGCCAGTCGGCGCTCAGCCGGCGCAGGTGGGCCCCAGCCCGGACGAGCCCCGGTGCGCCCATCCCGCGCCCGCCTCCAGCACCAGCAACCGGGGGTTATGCGCCACCCGGTGCAGCTGCCGGCATGGCAGCTCCCGGGACCAGCGCAGCCACCTCTCGTGCGGCCGGCACTGGAAACACGCCCGTCTGCCAGCCCCCCAGGGCCACCCACCTCCCGCGCCCCTCGGCTCCGGAGCGCAGGCTGCGCCCTGCGTACGGCTGGAAGCCGAGATCGTGCCGCTCGTCCAGCAGGCGGTCCCCCTCCGGCCGCTCGGGTGGCCGTACCAGGCGCACCGGCACCTCGCGCACAGGGGGAACCGCCGCCCCGGGCGGGGAGGGCTGCGCTGCCGGGGCCAGCCCTGCTCCTGGCCAGCATTCGAGGCCAAAAGCCAGCCCCTGCGCCTAACTCCTGGACTGCCCGTCTCCTAGGCTCGAAAGAATTCAGCCGTGCCCGAAGCCTGCAGCCCAGCTTCCGGATTTGATAAGATCGATTCTATCTGCGGAGTTGGTGCGTTGCCCCCGGACAGCCGCCCTCCCGGGGTCGGTCGTTGGAGTGTGTTCGAAAGCGCCGTGGAACGGTATGGATAGCATCGTAGACCTGATTCGCAGCAAGCGGCACGGCCGGGAGCTGGAACCTGAGGACTTTGAGCGGCTTGTGAACGGCTACACGCTGGACGATATTCCCGACGCTCAAATGGGCGCGTTCCTGATGGCCGGCGTGTGCAAGGGGTTCAACGATGCCGAAGCCACGGCCCTGACATCGGCTATGCTGCGCTGCGGGGAGCGGCTCGACCTCTCGGAGCTTGAGAAGACGCGCGTCGACTGCTACTCGACAGGCGGCGTGGGCGACAAGACCCCGCTCATCGCCGCTCCCATCGCCGCTGCCGCCGGCGTGGCCGTGCCTATGATCATCGAGCGGGGCGTGGGCCACGTGATCGGGGCGTTAGACAAGCTGCAGTCGATCCCCGGCCTGCGGACCCACCTGGAGGTCGCGGATTTCACGGACTTGGTGACCGACTATGGCCTGGCCTTCGCCGAGCAGAGCAATTCGCTGGCACCTGCCGACAAGCGGTTGTACGACTTACGGGATGAGACCGCCACCGTGGAGTGCCAAGCCCTCATCGCCGCCTCCGCGATGTCCAAGAAGCTGGCCGAAGACCTCCAAGGGATGGTCGTCGACATTAAGGTCAGCAAGGGCACGCTGCTGTCCAGCCGCGCCGAAGCGCGTCGCTTAGCGCAGCAAATGATTAGCATTGGCCGCAAGTTGGATGTCAAGGTTCAGGTGCTCCTCACGGACATGGAGCAGCCCTTGGGGTATACGATCGGCAACGCGCTCGAGATCATGGAGATCTCGCAGACCCTCCAGGGCCAGGGACCGCCGGATGTGTATGGTCTGGCTATCGAGATAGCGGCCCGGATGATCTTTCTGGCCGACGACACGATTTCGATCGACGATGCGCGCGAAAAGGCGAATCAAACCATCGCGGACGGCTCGGCGCTACAGGCGCTCGGGAACATCATCGCGGCCCAGGGGGGTGACGCCGCTGTCCTGACCGATTTCGAGCGGTTGCCCAATCCGTCCGGAGCCGCAGCCGTCGAGTCGCCGCGGGACGGTTATGTGACGGGAATCAATGCGGAGGATGTGGGCCGGGCGGCGGTGCTGTTGGGCGCTGGGCGGGTCAATCCCGGCGACGAGATCGACCCCGCGGTGGGCGTCGTGCTGGAGTCGAAGGTGGGGCAGCGGGTGCTGGCGGGCTCCCGGCTGTGTGCGCTTTACTACAACTCCGACGAGAATCTCGAGGAGGCCCAGCAGCTGGTCGAGGACGCCTTCCGCATTTCCGCCACGGAGCCCGAAGCGCGCGATCTCGTACTGGACCTCATCCAGGGCTGAGCCCGGCTCTCCCGGCGAGGCCGGGCGCTCAGCGGGGCGTCGCTCCGGAGTCTGGCGGGAGGGCGAAGACAAAGAGCCCGCCGCCGGCGGCCACGGCCACATGCTGCCGCCCGTTTGTCTCGTAGGTCATCGGGCTGGCCCGGACCGTGCCGCCGAGGTTGATGCGCCACAGTTCGCGGCCGGTCTCGGCGTCGATGGCCTTGAAGAAGCCATCCGATGTCCCGGCGAACACCAAGCCCCCGGCGGTCGAGACCAAGCCGGCCCAGGCGGGCTGGAACAACCCGTGCTCCCAAACGCGCTCGCCGCTGAGCGGATTGAAGGCGCGCACGGCCCCGTACCAGTTGTGCATCGTGGGCTCGTTGACGAACATGCTGCCCCAGTAGCGCGTGCCGGGCCGGTACTCGGTCTCGCCCTTGTAGTACATGCTGCTGCCCTCGCGGCACGAGACATAGAGCAAGCCGGTGTCCGGGCTGTAGGCGGGCGACATCCAGTTGGTGCCGCCGGCAGGGGCGGGGAAGACCTCGATCCCCTCGGCGCTCGGCTCCATCCCCGGGCGGCGGATCGGGCGGCCCTCCTCCGAAATGCCGACGGCCCAGGTCTGCTTGACGAACTGCGTGGCCTTGAGGAATTCGCCCGTGACGCGGTCGAGCAAGTACAAGAACCCGTTGCGGTTCGCGGTCACCAGCAGGCGGCGCACCGCTCCCCGGTGCTCGGCGTCCAGCAGCACCATCACTTGCGTGGCGTCCCAGTCATGCACATCGTGCGGCGTGAACTGGAAGTGCCACTTGCGCCGGCCGGTGTCCGCGTCGAGCGCGACGACCGAGTCGGAGAACAGGTTGTCGCCGAGCCGCACATCTCCGTTCCAGTCCGGGCCCGGGTTGCCGACGCCCCAATAGACTAGGTTCAGCGCAGGGTCGTAGCTGGGCGTAATCCAGATCGAGGCGCCGCCGGTCTTCCAGGAGTCGCCGGCCCAGGTGTCGTGGCCGAACTCGCCGGGGCCGGGGACCGTGTAGAAGCGCCAACGACGCTCGCCCGTGGCCACGTCGAAGGCGTCAATGAAGCCTCGGATGCCGTATTCGCCGCCGGCTGTGCCGACCATGACCAGGTCCTTGACGACCAGCGGAGCGTGCGTGCCGGAGTAGCCTAGCGAGTAGTCGATTAGCTCGCTCTCCCACAGCAGGCGTCCGGTCTTGCGGTCGAGCGCGATGGTGTAGGCGTCGAGTGTGGCCATGAACAACCGGTCCCCGCTCACCGCCAGTCCGCGGTTCACGAGGCCGCAGCAGGCAATCAGCTTGGGCGGCAGGCGTCTCGAGTAGCGCCACAGGCGCGCGCCCGTCTCCGCGTCGAGAGCGTACACGTCGCCCGGCGGCACGGTGATGTACAGGATGCCCTCGTGCATGAGCGGCGTGACTTCGAACTTCTCGGAGATCTTTTCCTGGAACGCCCACTCGAGGCGCAAGGAGCCGACATTGGAGGGCCGGATCTGGTTCAGCAGGCTGTGCCTGTGGCCCGAGTAGCCGCCGTGGTAGTTGAGCCAGTCGGCAGCGACCTTTTCGTCATCCAGCAGGTCGCGGGTCGTGACCTGAGCTTCCGCCGCTATGCCCCCCGCGAAGACCGCTGCCGCCAGCGCCCAGGTCGTTCCGCCGCGGGTCATTCGGCCTCCTTCCGGGCCTTGCCCCGCAGCGAGCACAGGTAGGCGATGAGGTGGTCCAGGTCCGCCTCGCTGAGCAGGTCGCCGTAGGGCGGCATCAGCGGCTCGGTGGGGCGCTCCAGTGAGCGCAGGTCCGCTTTGCGGAATTTGCGGATGTTCTCCGAGCGGTCCATGAGGAAGATATGGTACGCGTTCTCGTTGATCCAGGCACCTTCGACCGTCTCGCCCGCCGCCGTGGACACGCGCACCGCCTGGTACCGTTCCGCAACATCGCCGCCGGGGTCGAGCAAGGCCCGACGCAACTGCTCAGGGGTGAACAACTCCCCGGCAAAGCTCAGATCGGGACCGAGGCGGCCTCCCTCGGCTTCCACCGTATGGCACCCCAGGCACCCTCCCTGGGCGGCGAATACCGCACGCCCGCGGGAGAGGTCCCCTTCCGCCAGGCAGCCCTCGCTGGCGGTTTCCGCAAACTGGCGCACGAAGAGCAGGATCTTCCAGATCTCCTCCTCTTCAAGCCAGAGTCCGGGCATGTCCGTCCCGGGGATGCCGCCCTCGATCAGGTCGAAGAGTTCTGCGTCGGTGTTGCCGTGGCGATAGCTGCGACGTGCCAGCCGGACGCCTCGTCCGGTGGTGCCCTGCATGCCGTGGCAAACGCCGCAGTGGATCCGGTAGAGCCGCTTGCCTTCTGCGAAGTCCTCCGGCGAACTCATCGGGTTCGTGTCATGGGTGCGCGCCGCGACCGCGGCAGCCACGAAAGCCGTCAGCAGGCCGAATCGGGCTAGGAACGTCATACGGCTAGAACGCCTACAGACTAGCAGATGCTCCGCCTAGATTCCCGGTTACTAATTTGCCAAAAGTAATTGCAAACAACCCACCAATAGAATCAATGGCTTGCGGAGCCTTTTCGTGCAATGACTTATGAAAACATCAGTAATTTCCCGAAATGGCGGTTGCGGGGCCGTGTGGCTTGAGCGGAGAGCCGGGCGTACCCGGTGCGGGCCTCTCATCCTATCGCCGAGCGACTTGGGCCCCCCCGCAGGCGCCCCACAGCCGCTGCGCCCCCGGCTCCGGGCGCACCGATCCCCCCGCGGGCTTCGTGTCGGTCCCCTGCCTCGCCGCAAGCAGCAGCCAGTCCAACCTCAGGTTGCTCCTGCTGCACAGCCGCCGCACGCTGCGCGTCAGCCGCCCCACGTTGTCCACGCAGTACCGGATCAGCCGTGCTGCCGCGTTTTGTCCGGTAGCACCTATTACGGCAGCAGCTGCGCGATCTGCCCGCCCAAGTAGAAACCCTGCTGCGCCGCGTGCGAGCGGCACGGCGGATGCTGCAGACCCAGGTCCGTCAACGGCCCCTGGAACGCATGCTCCTGTCCCTGCGGGCCCCGCGGTGCCGCCGCGCCCACTCCGCCAGCGGCAGCCGGTCGCGGCTCACCGGAATCACCGTGCAGACCGGCCCCAGCAGCCGCTGCTCCCCGTCTCAGTCGCGCTGGAGCACCCCGTACCCCGGCTCCTCCGACCCCCGGGCCGGCCGGTACGCTACCGCGATCGCCCGCTCTGCCCGCTCTTTCCCCGCCGCGCCCAGGGGCTCCCCCTCGTCCTCCCGCAACCCCCTCGCGGCCGCCCGGTGCAGAATCGGGGCTTTCTTGGCGGATCGGCCCCGCTCTCGGAATCATCCCAGTCCCGCTGCCGGCAGTAGCTCACCAGCTCCTTGCAGGAGTCCGCGCTGTCGGCCCGTAGCCACACCGGCTGCGGCCCTGTCAGCTAGGGCACCGCATCCTGGTCCAGCTGCTCCCGCCCATTCCCCGGCATGTCCGTGCCGTCCGCGTGCAGCCGGGCGCTGACCCCCGCCGCCCCCACGCACACCGCGGGCAGCCAGGACTGCTGCTCGCCGTGGTAGCCGCGCTCGGCGTGCTCGCACAACTGGCCCTCCACCTCGATCCCCTTGCCGTCCCCGCACACCGGGACGTAGTCCCACCGCTGCCCGCACTCCTGCGTCACCACCGGCACCAGCTGTCGCTGACCAGCCGCATGCACTGCCGCAACCTCTCCAGGGCCGCCTGGTGCATCCGCTGCAGGTCTGCGCTGAGCCGCCGGCTGGCGGGCACGGCCCGCAGCCCGCACGCTCGGCGGGCGACGTCATCGGTCCTCAGAGCGTCGACCGCGTGGAGGTGCCCCCCGCCGGCGCAGGCCGAGTAGATCAGCGCCAGCAGCATCTGCCCGTCGCTGCCACCGCGCCGGCGGCGCTGGAGGCGGACCGCCGCGGCCAGCCCGAGGACCCAGGCCGGCCGGGCCACCACGCCGAGCCCGGCCAGACCCGTCAAGCCGTCGTCGCAGACGCCGTAAGCCAGGGTGGGAGCACTGGCGGGAGACAGGGGCCAGGGGGCCTCCAAAAAATCAAGACGCATCCCCGAGGTGCAATACGCGGACACCCCGGAGGACCGTCTAAATTATTGCAACACAAATACGTTCCAGCTGGCAACCGGAATCCTTAACCGGGAATCAGGGGCCCGATCGGCGAACAACCCGTTGCCCTGATTGTGATAGAGCGAAGGGATATCGTCGGCGAAGTTTGTCTTCACGAGGTCTGTGCGTCCGTCGCCGTCGAAGTCGCCGGCGTCGGCTCCCTGGCCCCAACCCCCGCGAACCAAGCCCGCGGATTCGGTGGCGTCCTCGAATCGGAGCCCTCCGAGATTGCGGAAAAGTCGGTTGGATGCGGAAGCCCGGGACGGATCGCCGTTCCAGCGGTCGCCGTTGACCAGGAAAACATCGAGCAAGCCGTCCTGGTCGAAGTCGAGCAGCTCGACGCCGCTGCCCGTCGTCTCAATGATGTATTGCTTGTGAACGGGATCGGCCGCGACATGGCGGAACGAGAGGCCTGCCTCCTGAGCGATGAATTGGAAATCCTTAGCGTTTCCCAATATGCGCAACGCCAGTTTCAATTTGCGCTCGACGTCTTCGCATTACTTTGGAATTTCATCGTAGACTCTAGCTTCAGAGAGTGCTGCAGATTGCTATATACCTGACGGCATAGCGATTACCTCCTGATAATTCCCAGAAAACAATGAAAACGTTTCAACACATTCCCGAAAGCAGTTTTTCATTCTCTCCTCGTCGCATGGATGCAGCAACATATCCAACGACTTCATTTTGCCGATAATGTGGTTTGGAACCTCTTCCGGATTCGCCGAAACAGCAATCCTTGCATATTTGGTATCCTCGAACGTTGTTCCTCGGCGCTCGACAATTATGTTGCGTCCATGATCGATATCCAGCAAAGCATCTTTCCTGCGTTCGATCAAGTCCAGAATCCGCATTCCGATCGAGTTAGGGCCTTTAGTGGAAAGTTCCAACAGGATTGGAGCGAATAAAATGTTTTCATGCGAATACGCTATCTGCATTGCTATCTTGGGATGAGCCTCCATTACTTCGGCATCTTCCGGATGGGAAGGATGATCGCGTAGCCAGCAAAACCCTTTTTCATTCATGTAATGCCCGCAAGTTGTAATGCCTTTTCTAGGGCCGAGTTTGCACTGAACAGAAAACTTTCGATAGGGAGTGAAGCTCCTAATTCATCATCATCGATTTCCGGTAATATTCGAATGACATTTTCGCCTTCCTTGAACTTGTAATACTTTCTCTGATTTCTCTTTGTGTACATACGCACGGCGTCGATTCGCCATGATGTATTGCCGTAAGAGCTTTTGATGTACTCTTCCCCATTGAATGCTGCTTCGGCACCTTCTTTGCTGTACGGAAACACCAACTCATCCAGCGGCTTTATCCTGGCGAGGATATCTTCGGGAGCTTCCGTAGGTTCATTGTCGGGAATAATTCTGCTGTAGCGCGTATTCCTGAAAGACGTTCCAGTGCGTTCAATGTTAAGATCGTACCCCTTTTTCGGATGCAGGAAGTTGTTCTTCTTGTGCATTGGAAGACCTAGGATTTGAATCGATAAACACCTGGCTCCTCCGGAAGAAATAGACCATAGAAAAGGTTCCCGAAATGTACCGTCGTTGTCTTCGCACGCTATTTGAAAACTCATCTGCTTCTGCGGCTGCAGCTTATCCGCCTTCCTGGTGTCGGAAGGCTTATTTATTGATCTAATCCAGTCGATTTTATCGCACAGACAGCAATCGCCGTTGCCTCGATGATCCTTGCCGCAAGTTAAAAGCTTTTTGGCAGTCCCTACAGTGCTGTGAATGCTGTGTCTCGCGAAAGGCGCTACAGCGCCCATCTTTCCGTCCTTGAGTCCCGGAAGACTGTGAATGGTGTTTTGGCCTTCCGAAAGCTCGCATCTTTCACTTTGCGATGATTCATCCACTGCGGATTTGACTTCCACTTTCCATGCATCGTCAGTGACGTACTTCATTTAAATTGCCCCCTAAAAGATTTTCGAAGACAATAAAAGATATTTTGAAGCTTTAATGTCTTGATATTTTCATAGATTTTTAAATCGCCCATCGATTAAATCCTCCAATTGCTTGTTCTCTCAATCCATGATCTCTTGCTCTGTGGAATTTTCATACAATTTCCGGCGGTAATTCATGATTCAGGGCGTGCAGCCCCAAACCCGACCCCAAATCCACTCCCTACCGCCCTGCTGCACGCGGGCCGCCCCGTCGGCACCCGGTTTCGCGCCCCGGCCCAGGGGACACTGCGCCGCCGAAATGGCCAGCAAGCCTACGGTCCCTCGGGGGCCGGACTCGACGGCGAGCTCCCTTGGGGATGCTCAATCCTCGGGAGGGTTCCCGTCCGGCGGCTCGGCTAGGCTTACCGGGGCGTCGTCCGGGATCGGTCCCGGCACCGCCAGCGCGGCGGGCGGCTCAACCGCAGCCGAGGTGGGCCGCTGGAGGAGGTCGTGAGCTAGGGTCCCGAGGGCCGTTAGCAAAGCGGCGATCACCGCCAGCAACAGCAGGGTCATTTTACGATCAAGCCAATCCAGCCTTCTGCTCGTGCTCTCGGCTAGGTCTCGGATCTGCTGCTGGAGGGCCTCGAACCTCTGGTTGGTGGTCGCGGCTTGGTCCCGAATCTGCTGCTGGAGCAAATCCAGCCTGCTGTGCAGGCCCTCAGCGCTAGCCTTCAGTTCCGCCAACTGCGCGGTGTGCCCCGTGAGAGTCGTCTCGACTCCCGCGACGCGCCCGGCGAGACTGGCCACCGAATCCTGGAGCGCCTGTATGTCCTTGCCCTGCTGCCGGAAGCGCTCGTCGGTCCGCGCCGCAAGGTGCTCCAGGGCCCGCCGCAGCTCCCGCAGCGCGGCGGCGTGGCGTTCTAGCGCGACGGCGTGGCGCTCTAGCTCGGCGACGACCTTCTCGCCCGCCATCCCCTCGATCTCCGCGAGCGCCTCGCGCACTTCGGCGACCGTCCCGTGGGCCTTGGTCAGCAGGTGGGTCAGCGCCGGACCCCGCACGGGCCCCAAGCCGGAGGGCACCATCTGCTGCATCACTTTTTCTTTCTTTTTCTCCACCAGTTCAAGGTAGCACAGCCCCGCTAGCTGTTCAGTCCTAGGAAGTGCAGGGGGGCCAGTTTCGAAAGAGTACTTGCAAGCAAACGACCAATGGAATCAATGGTTTGCGGAGCCTTTTCGGACAATTGCTCAGGAAAACATCAGCAAGCGGTGACATGAGCGGCCTGGCAGCGATTCTTCCGGCAGCCAGGCAGTCCAACCACCGGATCGCCAAGCTCTCGGAGTTTGCGACCCGCCGGGCCAGGAGCTGCGCCGTGTGGGCCGAGCGCAGAACACACGCAGACAGGCAGATCCAAATCGCGAGGAGCGTGCGGCAGAAGACGCCCGGGCATGGCCGCGACACTGCACTCCGGGCGGCGAACTTCAAAGGGCAGGTCCGCCTCGTCGGGGAACCGACGCATCGCGGCTTGGACCCGCAAAACCCGGACCGCAAACTCCGGGAGTCGCTGCGGAGGCAACGGGGAACCTTGCTTCACGCCCGCAACCACCGGTGGGCCTGGCAGGCGCCAGTTGCAACCGCGACGAGGCGCGAAGCACTCCTTAGACAGCGTTCCCTATGCGGAGCGATCCCCCGGGAAGCACCGCCTGACGAGCCCCACTGGCTGCGGACCTTGGCTCAGCCCGGAACCACTGGCCGAGCTGCTCCGGTGTTGGCAACGCAGATCCATCGAGCAGGGATTCTATGGGTGGGGCGCCGGCAGGTAGCAGCCAACGCACATCGCGTTGGGCGAGGCCTCCGGACCGGCACACGCCGGGCTCGTCGCACGCCACGTCCCGCTTCGAACCTGCCCCAGTTTGGTCGTGTTCGGCGACCATGGAAGTTTCGATGCGCATCCAAGACACCGGGACGGTGCGGCTAGCCCGCCGCCAGCTCGCCGACTACGACGCCCGCAGGCCTGGGCGGCTTTTCGCCGACAGTGCGGCGGCTCTCGCCGTGGAGGAGGCCTACGCATTGCAGCTCGCCATGGCGCAATTGCGCCGTGAGCGGGGCGAGAGGGTCGTCGGATACAAAATCGGCTGCGTGAGTCCCGCAGTGCGCCGTCAGCTCGGGGGCGAGCATCCTGTGTTCGGACATATTTTCGAGAGCGAGGTTTTACTGATTTTGCCAAAGTAATTGCAGGTCTGGCCGTTTTCAACCTCTCAGCAGCTCCCCGCGCCAACACACACATAAATTGGTCTATAGATGTTTTTACCTGAGACATTATCGCATGGAACCTGCCCGTGATTCCTGCTATTATCAATTCATGAAAATTCCAACATTTCGCGACTTTCGAAGCATTCCTCATCGGTCCTGACCTCCCCTTAGGAAGTTGGTCGTGATCCAAGCCCGGCCCGGCAAATCCATCCAAGCCCTAGCCAAGGAATTCGGCATCGGCATCCGCACAATCCGCACCTGGCTTCGGCTCTAGGCCTGCTGTGGATTCCAGGCTCTCGGACAGCAACCCCAACCGGGACGCCCTCCCTGCCTCTCCCACGCCCCAATGCAGATGATCCTCGCAACTCTGCGGGCCAAATCCCCCGACCAGCTCCAGTTCGAGTTCGCCTGCCGGTCGCTGCAAATTGTCCGGCCAGGGATCCTCGACCAGTTCCCAGTCCAACTGTCCCTGACGACGGTGCGCAGGATCCTGCGACGCCTCGGCCTCACTCCGCAGCGCCCTCAGTTCCGGGCCTACCGGCAGAACGCCGCCGCGGTGCGGACTGGGATCGCAGCCACCTACCCCGCCCTCGCCCAGTGCGCGCAGGAGCAGGGAGCGCTGCTGCTCTGGACCGACGAGGCCAGCAGGGCCTCGCACTCCTACCGCGGCACTCCGTGGGGTCCCCGGGGCCAGACGCCCGTCGTCCAGCCCACGGGGGAGCGGTTCCGGCTGCACAGGCTGTCCGCGAGCAGTTCCTCGGGAGCAATCCACTCCAGGCTCCATGCCGGAACCGCCACCGCAGCCATGTTTGCAAAGTTCCTGCAGCAGATTCTGGACCAGACGGAGGCTAGACCGATTCACGAGATAGTGGACCGCCCCAGCATCCCCACATCCAAGCCTATACAAGCCTGGCAAAAGCGGACCGAGGCACCGGTGGAGATGCATCGATGGCCGGCGTACTCTCCGGCATGGAACCCTGCGGAGCAAGTCCGGTCGGTCGTCCAGCGCCGGGTGGGGAAGCTGCTGGTCCGGACGGTTCGCCAGCTCCGGGAGCGCTGGGAGGAGGCCCTGCAAGCCCTCGAGGCCGACCCCACCAAGGTGCAGGGGTTCTTCCGCGAGGCCGACTGCGCCTAGACTGTTTCTGGTTGTTCCTTGCAATGACTTATGGCAAAATCAGTAACCGGAAATCAGGGGATGCTCCGGACCTCCGGCGTCGCAGCGGCGGGTATGGATCGGGGCGGCTGAGCACCCGGGCAGGCTTTCGTACGGTCTGGGATTCCAGAGCCGCTACTGGCTGCACAGGTTCGGAAAAGCTTGCCGTCGGAAGCTTCGGGGCGGGCAAATGCCCGAGGCTGCGGTCTAGGCTCCCGGCCTGCTGAGCCTGTTGCAAAAGGCGTGGGTTCCGTGGTGCTTGCGTACGCGGCGCTCAAACGAGCCCGCAATGGTTGCGGAATGGACCTCCAGGATCGCGCCAGCGGCCAATATTCGGTGCTTTGAGCTCGCCTCTACACCTACACCGCTTGGCACCAGCTGGCCATGCCTAGCGGACTTGTTCAACGGGCTCTGGGGGGGGCCGCGCAACTCGCGGTAGAAACCTGTTGGAACGGACTGCCGCTCGGGCTGCTCGCCCAGTCCGCGCCACGCCGCTGGCTGAAGCCCAAATCCTTCTCTCGCAGCGCAGTCGCCGCGCCGAGTGTTGCCGGTCGTGCGGGCGGCGCTAGCCGAAGGCCTTGCGCAGGACGCGGTAGCTTTCCTCCACGGCCTCCTTGGCCGGGGCTTTGCCTTCCATCTCGAGCGATACGTACCCTTGGAAGCCGGCGTCCCTAAGGATGCTCGCGATGCGCGGGTAGTCGAGGTCAAGCGTGTACCAGACGCCGCCTCCGGGATAGGTCTTTGCCTGCACGATCGAAGCATGGGGGGCCAGCTGCTCGATCTGGGGGTAGGGATCGCCGACGTAGTTGCCCGTGTCCATGTTGATGCCGAGCCACGGCGAACCGACCTCCTTGTAGATCCGCAGCAGCACATCCACCTTGGTCGAGAGGCCCCAGTGATTCTCCAAGCCCATCACGACACCGGCCTGCTCAGCGTGGGGCACGCACGCTTGGATCGACTCTACGCACCAAGCGATGCCCTCCTCGTCCGTATGGCCCTCGAGCGGCGGCTCCTCGCCCCCGGCGGTCATGAGGTCGTCGAACGAACGGATGGTGCCCCAGCGTCCGGTGTTGAGCCGGATGGCCGGGATGCCCATCTGGTGGGCGAGATCAATGCAGTGCTTCGTGTGGTCGATCGCCGCTTGGCGCTTGGCCGGCTCGGGGTCCACGAAGTCTTGGTGGATCGACAGCATGATGAGGTCGAGACCGGACTCCCAGGCCCGCTGCTTGAGGTCGTTCATGTAGGCGGTGGACTCGTCCCGCATCTGACGGTGCAGGATCTCCACGCCGTCGAAGCCCACCTCTGCAGCGTGGTCGATGACCTGCTCGATGGGGTACTTCTCCTCGGTGAAGTGCCAGTAGGAATACGTGGACACGCCGAGGCGGATGCGATTGCCCGCCGGGGCAGGCGGCGGATCCGGCGCAGCGCACGCCGCGCCCGCGAGGGCGGCACCGGTTGCTTGGAGCAGTCGGCGCCGCGTGGGTGGGACTTGCATCGACGCTATTCTAGCGTGGCCGGGCAGCGCGGGATCAAGCGGCCAGCAGCTCGTGCGGGTCGATGACGTATTTCCTCGCCGCCCCCTTGTCGAAGTCGCGGTAGCCTTGGGGGGCGTCGTCCAGGGTGATGTAGGTCACGTTGCACGCCTTGGCCGGGCTGGCCTTGCCGTACAGGATCGCCTGCATCAGCTGGAGGTGGTAGGTCATCACAGGGCACTGGCCGGTCATGAAGTGGTGCGATTTCGCCCAGCCGAGGCCGATGCGGATGCCGAGATTGCCGATCTTGGCGTTTTCGTCGACGCCGCCCGGATCGCCCGTCACGTAGAGGCCGGGGATGCCGATGCCGCCGCCGGCCCGCGTGACCTCCATCAGCGCGTTGAGCACGGTGGCGGGCCGCTCGACGACAGTGTCCTTGCCATGTCCGCGGGCCTCGAAGCCCACGCAGTCGACGCCGCAGTCGACCTCCGGCACGCCGACGATCTGCTCGATCTGCTCGGCCAGCGAGGCGTCCTGGCGTAGGTCAACCGTCTCGCAACCGAAGCTGGCGGCCTGAGCCAGCCGCTCGGGAATCATGTCGCCGACGATCACGCAGGCCGCCCCCCAGCAGCTGGCAGCCGTGTGCGCAGGCGAGGCCGACAGGGCCCGCCCCGGCCACGTACACGATCGTGCCCGGCCCGACGCCGGCGGTCACCGCCCCGTGGTAGCCGGTCGGGAAGATGTCGGAGAGCAGCGTCAGGTCGCCGATCTTCTCCATCGCTTGGTCCCGGTCGGGAAACCTCAGCAGGTTGAAGTCGGCGTACGGGACCATGACGTATTCGGCCTGGCCTCCGACCCAGCCCCCCCATGTCGACATAGCCGTAGGCGGCACCCGGGCGGGCCGGATTCACGTTGAGGCAGATGCCGGTCTGGCGAGCCTTGCAGTTGCGGCACCGACCGCAGGCGATGTTGAAGGGGACCGAGACGAGGTCGCCTACCGAGATGAACTCGACGTCCCGGCCGGCCTCGATGACCTCGCCGGTGATCTCGTGGCCGAGGACCAGCCCCTCGGGCGCGGTCGTCCTGCCGCGCACCATATGCTGGTCGCTTCCGCAGATGTTGGTGGATACGATCTTCAGGATGACCCCGTGCTCGCACTTGCGGTCGCCGAGAGCCAGTTTGGGGAAGTCGATGGACTGCACCTCGACCACCCCGGGCCGGATGTAGGCGACTCCTCGATTCGATGCCATATGATTCCTCCTTTATCGGGGCTCAAGCCCCTGGCGAGCGCGAAACCCAAGCGTTCCGTGCGCCAAAGTAGGATACACCGCCGCTCTATCCGTCGCAACCTCCCGGCGTGGGGGCTGCCCCGAGGCAGGCGGCCGTTCTGGGCCGACGGTATGCCGGCAGCCTTCCGGCTCCGAGGCGCTGCAGCTTCGCCCGCACTTCGTCCGCGGCTACTTGCCTCGCGCCGGAGGCCTCTTGCCGGCCTGCAGCTGCCGGGCCGCCCCCACGCCCCGGCGGAGCTTGCCCTCCTCCCCTTGCGGTGCCGGCGGGTCTATAATGGCCGTTCCGCCGGGAGTCGCGATGCCCGACACGCTTCCTTCCAAATCGACTTCGACAGCCGAACTTGTGGCCGCGGTCCGCGGCTGGCACCAGCGGGCCGCGAAGCCCATCATCATCGATCCGTACGCCCAGGCCTTGTGCGGGGGGCTGCTGGGCTTCTCCCTGCGTTCTTCCCTGACGGCGGAGTTCGTCGTGCGTGTGCTGCTGCGCAAGGTCATGCCTGTCAGTATGTGCGTCCTAATGCGCGCCCGGTATTCGGAGCAGGCCCTCGAGGTAGCCGTGGACGGCGGCGTGACGCAGTACGCCATCATCGGCGCCGGTATGGATTCCTTCGCATTTCGCCGGCCCGACTTGCTGGAGCGGCTCCAAGTCTTTGAACTGGACCATCCGGTGACGCAGGCCAAGAAGCAGCGGCGCATGCGGAAGGCGGGGCTGGAAGCTCCCGACCGGCTGCATTTCGTCGCCGCGGACCTGTCCCAAGTGACCCCGGTCGAGGCGCTGGCTGGATCAGCCTTCGATGCGACGCAGCCGACCTTCCTCTCCCTGCTCGGGGTCGCCCACTACCTGACCCCCGAGACGCTGGCGCAGACGGCCCGCTCCATCTCCGCCGGGCTTCTGGCGGGGTCGCGGCTGGTGCTCGACTACCTGCTCGACGAGGAATCCTCCAATCCCGCAGACCTGGGCCTGCGGAGGGAAACGCTCGCGTTCGTCAAGCGGCGCGGCGAGCCGATGCGCAGCGAGTACGCGCTGGCGGACATGGACGAACTGATGGCCGCCCAGGGCTTCCGCACGGTCGAAAATCTCGCAATCCAGGATCTGGAGGAGGAGTACATCCGCGATTTCGGGGAGTTGCCGTTCCAGATTCCGGGCCTGTTCGGGTTCGGCACCTTCGAAGTCGCCGAGCGGCCAGCTGGCCGAGGAGCGTCAGAAGGTTAGCACCGACTGCGTGTAGAGATAGGCGGTGTCGCCCTGATGGGGGGCTTGGGGAGCGCGGCGGAGGAAGGGTCCGTGAACCAGGTATGCGCCGCCGAATTCGAGGCGTAGGAGGCCGGGCAGTAGCGAGAAGCGCAAGCGCGCTTCCAGCTGCCCGCCGACGAAGCGGCCGGCGGCTCCGGAGGAGTCCTGCAACTCCGCTTCCGGAAGCGCGTCCCGGCTGCTGGCGAGGAACAGCGCCCGGTAGCCGGCGAAGCTGTCGAGCCGCCGACTGGGCTGGGCCTCGAAACGGACGCCCGGTGCATTCAGGTTGCCGCGGGAGATGGGGCCGTAGATGCTGGTCGGGCCGAATTCGAAGCGGCGTGCGCCGTAGAGCGAGTCGAAGCGGTCGTTGCGGTCGTCCGAGGGGTCGCGGTCGCCGCTCGCGAAGTCGTACAGCAGTACGAACCGGGGAGATCCGGGAGCGATCCATGTCCGGCCTACATGGGCATGGACCAAGCCCGCGCCATGCTCCAGCTCCGCGGAGTCGGGAGCCTCTGGGATCCGCGAGCGGCCGAATTGCAGCGCCGCCTCGACCTCGAAGTCCCACGCGCCCCGACTAGGCTCGGAGTGCCACCGCGTGCCCGCGGTCCGCAGCCGGCGCCCGCCAACCTCGCGCTCGAGGTTCTGGGCCTCGTTCAAGCCGAGCAGGTAGAATTCGGCAGTCAGGCTTCCAACGAGCTCCAGATGCTCTGCCGCGACGCCCCAGAAGCGGGTGCCCCATGTCTCGTCGTCCCATGCGGGGGAGTTGGCGGCGAGACGCACCGCATCCGTCGGCTGCCGGTACACGGGCAGCAGAAAGAACGACTCCACGCGGGTTCGCCCCGGCCCAGTCCAGACGCTGCGGACCCCCGAGAAAGCATTGCTGGTGTTGCGGTAGCGGTTGCGGGCGACCAGCCTCCGGCTGCCCAGGTCGAAGGCCACTCTGCCGGCAGTGATGTCGAGGCGGTCGCCCGTGAGGAAGGCGTTCGGGCGGCGGATGCCTACATAGGTGCGCAAAAGCTCCGCCGAGTTGACTAGGCTCTCATCGAGCGGTGTGCCGGCGTCGTGGAAGTTAGCTCGGGAGTCCTGGAGTTCTGCGCCGAGCCGGACGCCGCCGAAGTCGGCCACAGCGTCGATAAGCAGACGCCCGGCGAGGACCTGGTCCGAGCTTGCCGGGTTGGCTCGGAAGGCGTTGTCGAGGGATTCGTACCGGAGACGGTAGGACCCCGATATGGATAGCCAGTCCGAGGTCCCAAAGGTTTCGCGCAGCCTCCACGGCTCTGCAGAGGCCGGGAGCGCCAAGCTCGCCAAACAGCACGCAACGGCGCGGCCGGTGCGGGAGGGCCAGGCTAGCTGCCAGGGGTGTCGCACAGCGTGATCCGGCGGGCTTTCAGACTTCCTGTTCCAGTTCGACGCCAAGACAGCGGCCGGGGCGAGACTTCCCCACAACTCCCTGCCGGGAGCGGGAGGCCGAGAGCTCTGGAGGGGCCATCCCTGTCCCAGCAGTGCGGATGCGCGGGGTCGGGTCGCCACGATGCGACCGAGACGTGGGCTTCCCACCCGCGCAGCTCTCCGGACTGGCAGGCTGAGGCTGGAAAACGCTGGGCCAGACTGGCACGTAACTCCAAGATCACACCAAACCCCTCTGGGCGGGGCCGCCGGCCGTTAGTCGGCTAGCGGTCCTGGGTGCTGCGACGGAGACCGCATCGAACGCCGTGTCCGCTGGATGGAGGTGGTGAGCGCGCAGGGACTCGAACCCCGAACCTAGTGATTAAGAGTCACTTGCTCTACCAATTGAGCTACGCGCCCCCAAACCAACTGCGGAACCGCCTGGTTCGATTGGCCGCCCGCAACATGTTCAGGATAGCATGGCCGTTTCGACCGCTGTAGGCTCGCCGCCGCCCGGAGCCGCTGGGCCTAGGATGAGCCGCTCCGGCGGCGTCTTCGCCCACGCAGAGCCTCGGCTGCGGCTGAGGATCGGACAGCCTTCCGCAGCGTCCTCGGGATGCGCGCTCAGGGGTCGTAGATCCCCATAACGTGCTGGTCGAAGTCGATCAGTGCGCCTGTCATCATGCAAGCTTCGTCGCTCAGCAGGTAGGCGGTCATAGCGGCGACATCCTTGGGGCGCAGGATCCGCCCGAACGGCATAGCGGCGTCGGCGCGTGTCACCCAATCCTCCGGCTGTCCCTCGCGCAGTTGCACTTGGTGCTCGCCGCTAGACGCCATCCAGCCGATGTTGAGCGCGTTCACCCGGATGCGGTGCGCTCGTTGGGAGTGCGCCGCATTCTTGGTCAGCACGCCCAGCCCTCCCTTCGACACGCTGTAAGGGGTCAGCTTGGAAGCTCCGCCGTGGGCCGACATGCTCAGGATATTGACGATGCTCCCGCCGCGACCCTCGCGCTGCATGATCCGCACGGCAGCCTGCATCAGCAAGAAAGGCGCCCGCAGGTTGACCGCCATCATCCGGTCCCAGTGCTCAACCGAGGTGTTCTCGAGAGTGCCGCGGTCGGTGCAGGCTGCGGCGTTCACAAGGCCGTCGAGTCTGCCGAAGGTGCGGTCGGCAGCGGCTACGATGTTGCAACAGGCTTGCGGATCCTCCAGCTGCGCTTCCACAAAGACGGCGCTGCAGGCCGCCGAGCGGAGCGACGCGGCCACTGCCTCCCCGCGTTCGTGCGACCGTCCGGTGACGACGATGCCCGCCGCGCCCCGGTCGGCCGCCAAGCGTACCGTCTCTTCGCCGAGGCCCTGCGTCGAGCCGGTGACCGCAATGATCTTTCCCTGCAATTGTGCTGCCATGGTCAATTTGCGGAGGCGGCCACATGATGGTAGCCTGCATCGGCCAAGCCGGTGGAGCGGTTGCCTTGACGGATTCCGTCTGGTTGCATTTGGGCGGTGAGGGGGCTTCCGCTTGCTACCCAGTTGCTGAGTCGGCGGCGGGCTTCTCAGAGTCTAGAGGCTCCGCGGGTGCGCTCGCTGGGCCGGTTGGGTCTGCGGCAGCGGATTCTCCGAACTCGCTGGATTCGGCGGCGGCCGTGCCGGACTCCGGGTCGCTGTCGGTCTGGACTGCGTCTACCGCTGGCGGGGCAGCAGCCAATTCTGAGTTAACCGAGGATGCGGCAGGCTCAGCGGCGGGGCCCGCTGCGGAAGCTCTGGAGACCGGCGAGATCATCCCAGACGCTTCTGCCTGCGCGGCTTCCTGAGGCTCCGTCGGCTCCATCTCTAGGCCGGCAAGCAGCGACATGCTCGCTTCGGGATTAGGGGCTCCAGACGTCCGGGACGCCGGCAGGGGCGGCGGCGGACTGAGTTTGATCGCCGGGCCTGTGACTGTCTGCGGGGCGGCTGACGAAACTGGTTCGGTGCGAGGCGGCTGGGACTCAGTCCGCCGCCGGTGCCGGTGCCTCTCCGGACGCTCGCTGGCGGGGGTGCTCCTGGACCCATCGCCCCCTCGGCTTCGCCAGTGGGCGGCGTTCCCAGCAGACTTGGTCGGCTGGCCGACGCTTGAGCCCTTCCCAAGATACGCTTTGCGGTCGAGCACGTAGCCCCCCAGCTGGGCGCGGAATTGACTCCACACCGCCCCGTCCGCCATTTCCGCCCGGGCCTCCCGCATCGTCTCCAGCTTGGAGTCGAGGTCATCGATGTAGTGCAGCGCGAGGGCTTCCGGGAAGACGGGCGCGACCGGGGAGCCGAACTCCAGTTTGCCGTGGTGGCTCAGAATCATGTGCTGGAGCAGCGCCTTCAGGCGGAGCGGAAAGCCGTCGACGCGGGCGCAGCGCTGGTCGAGCCACGCGCTGCCCAGAGCGATGTGGCCGAGCAGCCGCCCGTCGTCGGTGTACTCGAATGACCTGTGGCCGCTGAGTTCATGCACCTTGCCCAGATCGTGCAGCAGGACACCGCTGAGGAGCAGGTCGCGATCCAGATCGGGGTAGTGCGCGGCCACGACCTCGGCCAGCCCCAGCAGGCTCGACACGTGTTCCAAGAGGCCGCCTACGCGAGCGTGGTGCATCCGCTTGGCACCCGGGGCGTGCTTGAAGGCCCGGGCGAGCCCCGGTTCGCGGAAGATCGTGCGCATGAGCCGGCGCAGATGCCGGTTCTCGAAGCTGTCGATCTTGGCGAGCAGGTCGACGTACATCGCGTTGACATCGCGGTCGGTGTGCGGTACGAAGTCCGCAAGGCGCATGTCTTTGTCGGCTACGGGCCACAGCTTATGGACCACGATCTGCGGTTGGTTGTTGTAGACCTGGACCTTGCCGGTAACGCCGACCAGCCCGTCCACGCCGAAGCTGTCCGCCACGCCCGCAACGTTGTCCCACATCTTGGCGTCCAGGGCTCCCGTGCGGTCTGCGAGCCGCAGCGCCAGGAATGAGTCTCCGCTGCGCTTGTGCCGGACTTCCTTGGACTGGACCAGGAACACGCTCTCGAAGCGTTCCGTGGGCTTGAGGCCCTTCAGCTCCCGAATGGAGGTCCGCTTCACGACGCAGCCGCTCCTGCCACTTGGCCGGCATCCGCGGGGGACGGCACTGGGTCAGGCTCTTCGTCCAGGCCGTCCACCTTCTGCCGCGGCAGCGGGATCATCCAGAGCACTCGTTTGCGGCGGCGGGTGCGAATGACCTCCTCGCGCGTGGTCGTGACGGGCGCGAGCCGGGACGGGTCGCTCCAGGCTGTGTTCATGCCCTCGATGGCTCCGGAGTCGGCGTAGCCCGGACGGATCTCGATGTAGGACTCCTCCCGGAGCTCGCTGAGGTACGAACGGATCTCCCGCGGAAAGCGCGGGGCGCTGAGCGTAGCCCGAATCTCCTCCTGCACTTCCTCGAGCTCGGCCAGCCCCTCGCGGAAGTTCTGGTCCACCCGCAGGATGAGCAGCCCGTTCGGCGCGTCCAGGATCTCGGTGATGTGGCCTTGGTTCTGATCGAACACGGCTTTCTCAATGTCCTCGCGCAGCATGCCGCGCCGGTAGATCCCGATGTCGCCCCCGAGCTCCTTGGTGGCTTCGTCCTGCGAGAACCGCCGTGCCATCTCGGCGAACGGCTCGCCGCGCGTGACGCGTTCGTGGATCTCTTCGGCCTGCTTGCGTCCCGCCTCTTCGCCATCCTCGAGGCCGAAGAAGATCTGGCTGAGGCGCACGCCTTCGGAGCGGACGTACTCGTCCTTGTGCTGCGCGTAGTACTCCTCGATCTCATCGCGGGTTACAACCACTCGCCGGGACACCTCCTGGCCGAGCACAGCCTGCGAAAGGAAGTTCTCGCGCATGCGATCCATCAGGTCCTCGGCCGGCTCTCCCGTGCGCTCCAGGACCCACGCCTCAAACTCGTCGGTGGTTCCGATGTCGTTCCGGCGCATGATCTCGTCCCGCTGCCGCAGGACCTGGGCGTCGACGCTAATGCCGAGCTCCTCGCCCTTCTGGATCAGCAAGCGTTGGTCGATCATGTCCCGGAGCACATTGAGCTCGCGCGCATTCAGCTGGGCCTCACGCTCGGCGGCGGTCAACGCACTGTCCGCAAGCACATCCTGGCGATTCTGCTCCAAGCTTCGCTCGTACTCGGAGCGCAGGATGATGTCGCCGTTGATCTTGACGATGATCTCTTCCAGGATGACCACGTCTGCGGCCAGCGGTGCAGCTAGGGCCAGGAACAGGGCAGGGAACCACGGTGGCAGCTTCATGGCTTTTTCCTGATTTAGTTTCGCACGGATCCCGCAGGCGTTTCCTGGGGCCGCGGCCAGTTCAGGGCCAAGGTCGATCGTCTCTGGTAGGCAATCCTACCGGCAGGCTGGGGAGGCCTCCACAGAGGTGTGCAGGGGCTTTGCAGACGGCTGTGCGCCGAAGCGGGCGGCAGGTGGCGACGGTGCTCAAGGTCGCAGCCTGGCTGGCATGTGCGCCAGCTGCGCAGCAGCCACCCGTATCGCCCCAGACAAAATCCCAAAGTCGGATCGCGAAATCCCAAAGTCGGATCGCGCCCGGTGAGCAAGATTTTCGACAGTCTGCAGGGAGCTCCGCGGAGGCGAAGCGCTCTGGGTCCGCGAACGTCCCGGACGGCAGCAGTGCGCAGCGGATGTTGGTCGACCCTGGGAACAGTTGTGCCCGCCTCTGCCGCGAGGTCTAGCCCGGGCGGCGGCGTGCCTGGACGAGGGTTTTCCAACGCGCCGTCTCCACGGGCAGCGCGGTGCGCACCACTGATCGCGTCAAAAGTCGGATCCTCAGAATGCAGGCAAGAATAGACTGGCAGTCTGCCTCTCGCAAGAAGGCCCGCACCTGTTCCGGAACTCCTCGCAAAGACTGAAAAGCAGCTTCCAGGTTGCCGCGAAGCTGTGCTTCGGTCTTGCTCAGCTCGCGACGGACCCGCCGCTGGACCAAGGCCCATAGCAGTTCCACCGGATTGACTTGCGGCGAGTAGGTCGGCTGAAAATACAGCTCTACCGCGGCTTGGTTCGCCGCCAGCCACTCCTGGATGATCCGGGCACGGTGCATCCTGCAATTGTCGACTTACTAGCAGAATCTTTCGGTCTGTCTCCTCAGCGATCTGCTCCGGAAATTCCCGGAAGACCTCCACTGTGACGGGGCCTTCCCGCACCCTGTCCTAGAGCCGGCCCTCCGGGCTGCTGGCCGCTAGCCGGTGGAGGCGGAAGCGCCCGCCGGCCACCCGCACGACGGGGGTCTGACCGCAGAGGCCCCCAGTGCGCCCATACACGCTCAGCGCAGCCAGGCCGGACTCGTCGGTGCAGCCGATCATGGCTCCCCGCTCCCGGGCCCGGCGAAGGAGCTTGGGAACTCTTCGTCTTGCCACCTCTGCACGTCAGCGGGCTTGTATTTGGTCACACGCCGCTGGGGGTGCTGCGGCGTGAGCGGGAGCCGCCGCAGGCTCCGGCGCACCGGGGAGACGCTCAGGACAATGCCGAACTCCCCCCTAGGCTTGGCGCACTCGCTGCGCGGTCCACTAGGCGCACTCGCATAGGCACTGAGGGGGGGCTTGGTCTGCGACGACGATGCGGATCCAAGCAACGTGCCGGCCTGTCCCTGGGCGCGGTCGTCCCGTTCTTCGGCGCTCCCGCAGGTTCTCCATGCCTCCCAGGAAGAAGCGTGAGATCCAACGATAGATCGTGCGGATGGAGCAAGGGACGCAGGACTTTGGCTGGTCCACAGCCTTGCCCCCGAGGAACTGCAGGACCACGTTTTTGCGGACCTCGAACTTCTGGTCCGCAGGAAGGCGTGGGAAGAAGAAGAATCTTTCTTTGGTCATACGCATCGTGGGCAGCAAATCCACCCAGCAGATCCAGCGACGCAGGGATTCCAGGGGCACGACTTTGGACGCGATCAGGAGCGCGCAGGCCGGCCCGGCCAGTGCCGGCCGGCGCTGAGCGCCTCCGCTACCTCGGCCGCGAGGAACCGAACCCCTGCGGCACGGGGCTCGCCTGGCTCTGGGAGGAACATCCCTGGCCGGCGGCAGCCGCTGACGAACAGAGCGCCGTGGGCCGAGCTGGACGCAGCGCAGGCGGCCGGCACCCTAGCCAAGCCTGCGGCCTGGGGGAAGCGCTGCCAGGAGGCATGCGATGATCAGGGAGCCGCGACCGCCGTCGCGGGGCAATCGCAGAGACGACCCATGCAGCAGCCGATCCACCAGCCGCACGACACGCTTTTCCAGGCGCTCGCCTCCCGGAGCGCGCGCGCCGAGCGGCTGGTCCGGGCGATCCTGCCCGCGGAGTCCGCGGCGCTGCTGTCGCGCCGGCCCATGCGGCTGCTCAACAGGAGCTTCATCACCCGCAAGCTGCGCGCCGTCGAGCCGGACCTGCTGCTCGAGGCGGAGTTCGAGGACGGGGCGGGGGTGCTGATCTATGTCCTCGCCGAGCACAAGAGCGCGCCGGCGGCCGACCCGCCGCCGCAGCTGCTGACCTACATCGCCGCGATCTGGGAGTGGCTGCTGCGGGAGCAGCGGGGCGGGAGCCCGTACGCCGCGGTCATGCCGGTGGTGTTCTACCACGGGGAGCGCCGCTGGACCGTCGAGCGGGACCTGCCGGCGGGGCTCACCGCCCGCCAGCGGCGGACGGTCGCCACGCTGCCCTACACGGTGTACAACTTGGGGGAGGTTCCGCCGGAGCGGTGGCCGACGGGCGATCCGGGCCTCGAGGCGGCCTTCATTCTGTTCCGGCGGACATGGCAGCGCCGGCTGTCGCCGGACGAGGGGCGCCGTGTCCTCCGGGCGGTGCATGCCCTCGCCGACAGCGACTTGCTGTTCCCCGCGGCGCTGCGGTATTTTGCGGAGAGGTTCGACAACCCGGCGGAGCAGCTCGAGGCGATGCTGCCGGCGGGCGAGAGCGCGAGGAGGAGACTGATGCCGACAATCGCCGAACAGTACGAGGCCCGCGGGGAGGCTCGCGGACAGGCTCGCGGGGAGGCCTTGGGGCAGGCCCGCGGCGAGGTCCTTGGGGAGGCTCGCGGGGAGGCTCGCGGGCAGGTGCAGGGGCAGGCGAGAGCGCTGCTGCGCCTGGCGCGAGGGCGGTTCGGAACCGTGCCCGCCGACGCCGCGAGGCGGATCGAATCCGGAACCATCGCCGATCTCGACCGGTGGCTCGATAACCTCGTCCACGCCGAGCGCGTCGAGGAGATCTTCACCAGAGGCTGAGCGCCGCGGGAGCGGCTCGGGACGACACCCGCCGAACCGCCGAACGCCTGGAGCCAACATCGGCGGGGCCCAAGGGCCTGCGACGAAACCTGCGCCCGCCGCAGGACGCATCCTGCGCACCGTGTTCTTCTCGCCGGCGGACGATGCCGGCGCGGATTCCCGGGGCCGCCAGCGAGACAGCGGTCGACCGGGAGGCGCTGCGCCTCGCGACCCGGCTCCTGGTCTCGGGCGCCGAGGGGTGCCGCGCCTCGATCGCCGCTGCGGTTTCGCGCGAGCTCTTCCGGCGCATCCCGTGCGAACGCGGCGTCGCCCTCGCCGTGCGCGACCGCAGGGTCATCGGGACTTTCGGCGAACCCGC
>CBDBZZ010000064.1:0-42763 GCA_965213745.1 Bryobacterales bacterium
GCAGCACGCCAACCCCCGCGCAGTTGGCGGGCCAAGGTCGCAACGAGGGCTGAGTGCTCTGGACGAGCGGCCAGGTTGACGGTTTCGATCGTATCGATGGAGTAGTCGTAGAGTTCCCGAGCAACAATCTCTCCGTCTCGGTTGAGCCATTCGGTATATCGATAGCGCTCGGTGCGCATCGTGCAACCCATTGCGCGCCAGTTCTGGTCGCTCAGATACGGCCTGGGGATCTGGCTAAAAGCAGCCCGCTTCCAGCGTCGCGTCGGCTGCTCCAGCAACGGCACCATGCTGGTCCCCTCGAGGTTGCCCGGCGGATCGATGCCGCAAGCCTCGCAGAGCGTCGGGTAGACGTCAACCAACTCCACGAGCCCTTCGCACCGACGGCCGACGGCCTTCAATCCAGGGAGGCGCATCACTAGAGGAACGCGTGTGTCCAGGTCGAAGTTGTTGGTCTTAGCCCACAGCTGGTGCTCGCCGAGGTGCCAGCCGTGGTCGCCGAACAAAACCACAATGGTGTTCTCGGCCAAGCCGAGGGGGCCCAGCTCGGCCAGCACACGGCCCACTTGGAAGTCCATGAAACTGGTGGCCGCATAGTAGCCATGGACCAACTCGCGGGCCTTTCTGGCCGACAGCCTGCCCTCCGCCGGTATGTCCTCGTAGCCTCGCATTTCCTGGGAATTGGTGAATGCTAGGCTGGGAGCTCCGACGGGGCGATGCGCATCCTCCGCAAGCGGGAGCGTCGCAGGATCATACAGGTCGAAGTATGGCTTCGGGGCCGTAAACGGCAAGTGCGGCTTCTGGAATCCGACGGCTAGGAAGAACCTGCGATGCCGCAACCGGCCAAGGGCATCGACAGCACGGTCGGCCGTCTGCCCGTCCTGAAGAGCGTTGTCCGGCACCTCCGGCGCCTGCCACGAATTGCGCTTCTTCCATTCCAGCGTTGGGATCTCCGCGCCGTCCCAGCGCCGTTCGGGCTCCACTTCGCGCATTGCGGCCATGCGAGCCTCGTCCACATACTGCATACCGGCTTGCCGACCATCGGGCGGCCATGCAGGAACGCTCCAGGACGGAGGGTCCGTCTGGGTGCCGTGCAAGACCTTGCCGAAGGCTTGCGTGTGGTAAACCGGCCTCCTTGAATCGCTGCGGCAGCGTGACCAAGTCAGGCACCATCGCACGCAGGTGGGTGCGGTTGCCCCAGATCCTGGTGGTGTCGGGCCGGCAACCAGTCAGCAGGGAAGCGCGCGAGGGCCCACAGACTGCCGATTGGCAATAGGCGCGTTCAAAGACCACACCGCCAGCCGCTAGGCGGTCGATATATGGGGTGCGGATCAGTGGATTGCCGTAGCACCCTAGCTCGGGTCGCAGGTCGTCGACGATCAGGAATAGGACATTGAGGCCGGGACCGGCCCCCCTCGAGGCTGCGGGCGCTCCCAGCGCCGTGATTCCTCCGGCCAGCAATACGCGACGATCGATCACGGCCCAGACCTTGTGGGTTTGTTCAACTTCATCCGCCAAAGCGCGTTGAAGAGGGGCACTCGCTCGCAGACTGCCGCCGGAGCGTCGCAGTTGAGCGGCAACTCCACATCGTGGGCACCAGCGTCAAGCTGCGCCGGAGCGTCGCAGATACTGACCAGTTCGCATGGGGCTCCAGGGCGATCGAAACGATTGGCCATCGCCGTCGGCGTAGCCAGTGTACCAATAGCGCTTGGTGCGAGACGCGGGGACAAGACCACAAAAGGATCGATTCGGGGCGGTCAAAGGCCCCAAACTTCGATGGGCAGGCCGCTTGCTGACTCGCTCCTGCGAAACACTTTGTGCTGCCCTCGCCGCTTGCCGCGGTCAAAGATCACTAGAGGGCCTTCTTGGGCCGAGCACCAATCCATGCACCAGGCGGTTTGCTCCAAGCCCTTGCGAAGGGTGCTCTCCAGGCTGTTGTCATGGCTTCCCCCGCCCGGAGCAAAACGCGCCCTGAGCGCGGAATCCGGCCACGGCCTCCGCAGCCCTGCGACCGACCTAGGGCACCCCCGGATCCGCGGACGCGCCCTGGCTGACGGAGGCAGCGGCGAGCGCTAGGATCGTACGGTGCCGGACGCACCGCCGCCCATCGATCCCGACGACCGGCCTGTCTTCGAGGCGCTGCTGGCCGCCGGGGTCGCGCCCGAGCTGGCCTATACTGCTCTGCAGAGCCTCCGCAACATGGCCGCCGCCAACCTCATCGCCCGCTTCGAGTCCAAGCTCGACGCCCAGAACGCCATCATCGCGGCCCAGAACGCCCGCTTGGACTCCCAGAAGGCCCTGTTCGCGTCCAAGCTCGACGCCCAGAACACCAAGCTGAAAATGCTCATGTGGATGATCGGCGCCGCCGTCGCCGTCCTCGGCGTCCTCGTCCGCCTCTGGGGCTAGCCCCCCGAGGCAGCCGCCGACGTCTGCGCCCAGCGCCGGCGAAGATGTCCCTTCCCGCGCCAGAGAGACCCCAGGAGCGCCCCGCGGCACTCCAGACGGGCCCCCCGTCCAGGCCGAAAGACGGCTCAGAGCGCGAAATCCGGCCCTGGCGGGCACCGCGTCCAGAAAAACAGGTCCTCAGGATGCCCGCCACGGCCTCCGCGGGCACCCCGACCGACTTGGGCTACCCCGGACCCACGGGCACGCTTGGTTCGCCGCCGGGGCGGGAGGAAGCCCCAGTTCGCGCCCGCGGCGGAAACAGCGGGCGGGGCGTCCGGAGTTGCGCACGAGGACGCGGTTCCTGCCGCACGATCCTGGAGCGGGGGCGCTCAGCACGCAGGGGAGACGCCCAGCCAAGCCGAGCACCCAGCGCAAGGTGGCGATCTCCTGGCGCAGGATGTTGAACCGCCCCTCGAGCACCTGTAAGTTGGCAGCCGGCAGCTCGGCGATGTTGTGGGCCGCCCAGCCACTCAACCCCTGCGACCTGTCCCGGGGACGGCGAGCGCAGCGAATCGAGCAGCGGCCGCAATCCGCAGCCTCCGAGCCTCGCCTTGCCCGGTTTGTTTTACATAGCAGCCGCAGCCAGTTACTTCCAGCGGCCAGCCTGCATGAGGGCGGGCAGATCGATCCCGGCGGCGGAGAGGTCCTGGGCCATGCCGACGCGGGGGCTATGGCCGCTGAAGCCACTCCCGAGACCGGCCGCTCGCGCCGCCGCTGCGATGCGCCGGCTGATCCGGGCACCGCCCAGTCCGAACACGCTCCGGGCGGACTCCGCCCGGAGCGGCCGGATGGCGGCGATGTCCCGCAGGGCCTGGGGGCCGAGGTACAGGACGGCACCCTGGGCTTCGGGGTCGGTCTTGGAGCGGCGGACGGTGAGTCGGCCGCTGCCGTCGGCCTCGGCGGCGATGTCGGCCCAGGTCAGGGCGGCGGCTCCCTCGCGGCGGAGGAGGGCGTCGCGCATGACCGAGCAGAGGGCGATGTCAACCAGCCCGCGGCGGCGGGCGGTCGCCGCGCTTTCGCGGCGGGGGCGGGTGTGGCCCTGGGAGCGCCGCAGGCAAGCGGTGGCCCGGATGGCGGCTTGGGCAGCGGCGGTGCGGGACGCGGCCTGGGCGGGAGCTCGACCGTTCTCGCGAACGAGGCCGGCGAGGGCGAGCTTGACGCGGGGATGCTCCGAGGTGTCGGGCAGGCCCGCGGCGCGGTGGATCGCGCCGACGGCGGTGCGCCGGACGCGGAGGGTGGAGGCCGAGACGGTTCGGGCGAGATCGACCAAGTGGGCGGCGAGGACATGGGGGTCCGCGGGGGCCGGCTCGTAGCGGTGGGCCGCGGTCCAGGCGCGGAAGGCGTTCCAGTGGCCCAGGTAGGCGCGGCGCACCTCCGGGGCAAAGGCGCTCGCGAAGGCTTCCCGGGCCCTCCCGGCAGCAGCGGTCACCGTTCTTTGCCTTCCTTGTCCGGTAACGTCACGTCCAGCGCCTAGTGCCGGAAGTTTCGCGGAATCGCGAGTGTTCCCCGAAACTCGTGCCCGGAGGGGCGGGGAGGGGGTGTCTTGCGGATCCGAGCGGGCTCCCTAGGCCCGGGGTCCACCGTGCTGCGGGTAGACCGCGGGTGCCGGACAATGTCCGCGATGCACTACCCGGCTACCGACTTCGACACGATCCCGGCCGGCACCGGCGGCTCCACGACCACCCGCGCCCCGCGCAGCTGCGCCCTAGCGTGGCTGGTTTCCACGGAGACGCGGTGCTGGACCATGAAGCTGGTCCTCCCGACCGCGATGCGGAGCCGCTCGGATAAGGACGGCATCCAGCTCAATCAGTGGCCGCGAACCCACTACCCCCGGTTGCCGGCGAGCGGCTCTCGCGGGAGTCCACTCGCCCCTCGATCTCCGTTGCCGTTGGATCGAGGTGGCCGACGAGGAGCGTCCGAAATTGATATGCTGCACGAACCGGAGTCCGCAAGGAGGCGGGCCAACGATGGCAGACCGCGACAATCAACGGCTCTACGAGTTCCTGACCTCGGAAGCTACCGGGGACCAGCAGGCGCAGGCGCTGCGCAAGCATTTTCCGGCGGCGAAGCTAGGCGACGGCTCGGCTGTGGCTACGTACGGCGGCGACTTCGCGTGGGCGCTCGAGTCCCGGGCGAGGCCGCATCTGTATATCGACGACGAACCGGCCCCGCCGATGCGCCAGCTGCCGGGGGAGCTGTGGGTGTTCACGCGCCGCCTCCGAACTGGCACATCGCACGCTCACCATTACCGAGTCTCCGGCGAAATCCTGGGCAGCAAGCGGCACGACACGGCGGCATACGGCCCGGACTCGTATCCGCAGGCCGATACACCTCAGGGAAAGCTCTCGGAGGAGCTCATCCACGAGAGCGCCATCTACGGAGGCTGGAAGGTCTCGTACTGGGTCTACGCCTCTCCGGGCGTCGACTCGAGCATTCCGGCCCCCGCCATGGTTTGGCAGGACGGCCACCGGTTCCTCGAGCGAGAGAAGCGGTCTCGCATCATGACAGTCGTGGAGAACCTCGTCCGCAAGAAGAAGCTGCCGCCGATGGTGCTTGTGCTGATTGCCCCGGGCTACATCGGAGGCTTCGACAACGAGACCGCTTACGCGCCTCGCGAGATCGGGCACATGCGCAGCTTGCTCTACGACACGTTCAGCGACGACTACAACAAGATGGTGGTCGACGAAATTTTCCCCAAGGTGGACGGCATGTACCGCCTTCGGCAGGATGGCTACAGCCGGGCGATCGGCGGGCAGTCTTCGGGAGGGATCTGCTCGCTGAACTCCGCGTGGTTCCGGCCCCATGCCTTTAGCCGGGTGTTGTCGAGGATCGGCAGCTACGCTAGCATCCAATGGCGCTACGGGCAAGCGAACCCGTTCAACGGGTACCCCTTGGGCCGATTTGGAGACCGCGATCCGTCCGAGACGCGGGACGGAGGCAATATCTGGCCGTTCCTGATCCGCAAGCGCGACCGGAAGGACATCCGGATCTGGCTGGAAGACGGCAGCTACGACCTCGAAAACGCGCACGGCAGCTGGCCGCTACAGAACATCCAGCTGGCCAACTCGCTGAAGATGAAGGAATACGACTTCTACTTCAGCTTCGGCAATGCCCAGCACAACACCATGTACGGCGACGCGGAGCTGCCCCAGGCGATGACTTGGCTCTGGAGGGACTACGACCCCATGCTGACGCACCAAGCCTACGCCATGGATCCCGCCGAAAAGAGCAAACCGTACTTCCGAGTGTCGATTACGAACCGCTGAGCGCAGACCTTCACCGGCCTAGCGGGAGACCCTTCGGAATGTTGCTCCTGTCCGATGCGCAAGGCAGTGCCCAGGCGTGTCGCGGGCAGCACGCTACGGCTCGATTTCAGGATCCCCTGGCGTCTCACTAGACCGAACTTCCAGGTCAGGTACTGACGTAAGTCCTTGTTTCATTTGAACCAGCGTCCGTTTGCGGACATGCGGTACTGGGTGCGCTGCAGGCGCAGGTCGCAGGGCTTGGCTTGGCCCAGCCGGGCTGCACCCGGTGCTGGGCGATGGTCGCCCCGTCGGCGAGGAGCGTGCGGAAGCTGTGCAGCGGCGCTCCCTCCGGGGCGCACTGGACGGCGGCCTTGCGTCGTGCATCGCGGTTCGGGACGGTCTCGAAACACACGGGAGCAATTACAGTATTCGCCATATATCTATTAGCTCCATTATCCATATCGAATAGGAACACCTGTATCCGCTCCATACGGGAGCGGGCTCGGGAGCCCCAGTAGGTCCAGAACCTTTTTGAATTCGTTGCGCCGAACCAGAGGAGGCTTCCGTTCCGCTGAAGCGCGAAACAGGGGTCAGCACCATGCCATTCCCGATCGGATCGGCTACGATGGGGATGCCCGGAATCGGCAAGGAGGTATCAGCATGCCGCACGAAGCAACCCGCCGGTCATTCTTCCAGGGAATGTTCGGCAGCGTCGCGGTCGCAGCCGCGGCCCAACAGGCTCTCGCCCAGCAGGACAGTCCCAACGGCCTGCCGACGCGCAGACTAGGCCGCACCGGCGAGCAGGTTTCGATCCTGTGCCTCGGGGGCTGGCATATCGGTGCGGTCGAGGACAAGAACGAAGCGGTTCGCATCATGCATGCCGCGATCGACGAAGGCCTGACCTTCTTCGACAACGCTTGGGACTACCACGACGGCGGCTCCGAGGAGCTCATGGGCCGGGCTCTGTCCGCACCGGGCAAGCGGGACCAGGTCTTCCTGATGACGAAGAACTGCGAACGGGACTACAGGGGGTCGCTCAGCAACCTCGAAGACAGCCTCCGGCGGATGAAGACCGACCGCCTTGACCTATGGCAGTTCCACGAGATGTGCTACGACTCCGACCCGGACTGGGTTTTCGAGAAAGGCGGCCTCAAAGCGGCGCTTGAAGCGCAGCAGGCGGGCAAGGTGCGCTATATCGGCTTCACCGGCCACAAGGATCCGAGCATCCACAACAAGATGCTCAACAAGCCGTACGACTGGGCCTCCGCGCAGATGCCCATCAACGTGCTGGACGCGCACTACCGTAGTTTCCAGAAGGAAGTCGTGCCGAACTGCTTGGCTCGCGATGTCGGCGTAGTCGGCATGAAGGGCCTCGGCGGCGGTTCCCCCCGCGGTCGCATTCCGTCGCAGACTGCCGCGACCTACGAGGAGTGCCGCCGGTACTCGCTCAGCCTGCCCGTCTCGACCATGGTCGTCGGGATCGTCTCGATGGAGGAGCTCCAGGCGGAGATTGCCATCGCCCGCGACTTCAAGCCGATGAGCGGCGAAGAGAAGGCGGTCTTGCTGGCCAAAGTGGCTGACGAAGCCGGCGACGGCAGGCACGAACTGTTCAAGTCGACGCAGAACTTCGACGGATCGCATCATCGGAAGCAGCACGGTTTCGCCCTAGCCTAGGTCCTGGTCCTGACAGTTCGCCGAGTAGATCGTCACCGCCAATGCGGGGGCGCGAGCCTCGGGCTAGTTGCGTGTGAACCGTACCTTCCAGACGCTTCGAAATCCGATCCGGCCAAGGTGCGCTAGGTAATCGGTGTTGCGCCAGGCTGGGCAGGTAGCCCCGCAGCCAAGCCTTAGCCCGGCCCAGTCGACGCCTAGCATGGCGCTCCACCAGCGTCCGGAACTGCTCCACCGGGCCCACTCCGGGGCGCATGCCGGCTGGCGGCGATCTCGAACTCCGCTGGGTGACCGTCCATCCGCTCCCAAGCAGCTTGCGCGGTGCGGGTGTCGGCGTTGTCCGCGGCCAGCGATTTCACCGCCGAATTGCCGGCCTATCCTCTCTATCAACTCCAGAAATCCTGGCAGCGTTCCCCGCCCCTCGCAAACCATGTGGCCCAGCTCGCCCGCCGGGCTGATCGCCACCAGCAGATTGAGCCGCAACCTAGAGTTCGCCGCCTGGACCGTCGGCATCCGGCCTCGCACTCCCTAGGTCCACCCTCGCACGCAGCGCACGGCCGGGCCTGAGCCCCGGCAGGCGCAAGATCCGGCGCACCGCGGAGGCGCCGAGGCGCGCGCCGCACGCTTGGTGCAAGACATAGGCGCAGCAGCGGCAGGGTCCGAAAGGAGAACTCAGATTCGCATTGAGCGGGAGTCTTGCCCGCAGCAGCATCGTGGATCCACCGAGCCTGCTCGCCCATCCAGGGCTTCCGCCTGCCAACCCCCCTGCGACACTTGAGGCCCGCGCATCCTTCGCGGGAAAGCGCAGGATCCAACGATGGACTGGCCGGGCTGTGAAGCGGGGATCGCTCGCTGCGGAAGCGCCGGCCTCCCGGCTCGGACTCGCTAGACCATTTGCCTCCGGAGTTCGAACTTCTGCGCGGAAGTCCTGCGGAGGAACGCAGTGGGACTTCCGCTACCCAAGCGCATGGAATCGACCCTAGGGGATCGTGCGTTCAAGTCGTAGCCCGATTCCGCTGACACGGCTTATGCACGGGCTTGGGGCGCACGATCGCTACCTTGCCCTACTCTCGCGATAACAGCGGTTCCCCGGACTTGCCGGCCTCGCCTCCGAAGCGGCCGTCATCTCCCTGTGACCCAGATAGGAGAGCTCCACGCCACCTGCTGGTCTCGGTCGGCCTGCCGCACCCGCACATAGTAAAAGTCCGCCTCCTCGCCCGGCTCCTCGCTGTCGCGGTACGCAAAGTCCACCGTCCGCGTGCCGGGCGTCTGACGGTAAACGCGTCCGTTGTTCTTGACGACTTCGACTTCGGCCAGTCTGTCGGTTCCCTCGATATGCACCCGGAAGGTCGGCGCACCGTCGATCTCGGCGTCAGCCCCCATGAGCTGCTCCCGGTTCCCGTCGACTAGTCGAAAGTCCACGATGATGTTGTCCGTGGCCCCGTACGTGCGGCGCGCACGAATCGCGTCAACCAGACCTTGGCGCGAGTTCTCGTCAGCCAGCAGCATCGAATACGCGGTATGCACCCCGAGGTGGTCCGAGCTGGCCTGGACGCCGAGGCGGTAGCCCTTCTCCCAAGCGACGGAGACCATGCCGTCGGGCCGGTACCCGCCGAATTGCTTCTTGGGCTCGTCGGGCGGAGCCGCCCGCCAGCAGCCCTCGCACTCGTAGCTGTTGCGGTCGCTCTGGTAAATTTCCACGATCGGCTCGACTTCGGGATCATAGTCCGCCCAGTCCGTACCCATGTCGGTGCCGGAGGTGTGGGCCATCGCGATGCCTTTGTACTTGCGCAAATAGGCGAAGAACCGCTCGGGCCCCTGGCGGGCGTAGCTCGGGTTCTCGGCCCATTCGTAGTGCTGGTAGTCCAGGATCGGAGCCCCGCGGTACGGGAAGACGACATTGCGGTGGCCGTTGGGGTACTTGATGGACCGCTCGTACGCGAATAGGGGCACAAAGGCGGATCCGACCCGGAAGATGTCGGCGTACTTCTGGCTGCGGAACCAGTCGTACTCGTCGGCGACCCCGAAGTTGTGTTCCGTAATGGCGAGGAAGTCGAGCGCCCCCGGGTCGATGGCGTAGCGGTAGGTGTCTTCCGTGGAGCCATCGTTGTAGCCGTCCCACGAGATCTCCGTGTGGCGGTGCATGTCGCCACGGTAAATCTTGTAGCGCGCATCCCCGAGATCGTAAACGTAGTCCCGAATGCGGGCGACATCCTGCTCGTCGTTGGGATGCACGGGCTCGTCTGCGGCCATCTGTCGGGCAGGGCGGTTCGGGGGCTGTCGCGCCGGCTCGACGGGAGGCAGCCGCAACGGGATGAGGCGGTGGGCGCGGGCCGCCTCAGCGCTGGACGGAAGCCGCGTCGCGAACACGTCCGGCAGCATGTTGACAAAGTCACGGAAGCTCCTCCGATCCGTGGGGTACGCCGCCACGAGGCGCCCGGAAGCATCGGCCGCGGCCTGGACGCGCATATCGGTGCGGCCGGTCGAGTACGGCAAGAGCAGCGGCTTCGACCAGCGGTCGCCTTCGTAGTAGGCCGCCTGGATCTCCCACAGGGCGTGGTGGGATGGCGTCCTCCAGTAGACGTTGTGCTGCATGGGCCGCCGGTGGCGGAAGAACGCCCAGATCCGGTTGGCTCCGTCTACAGCCAGCTGAGGGTATTCGTAGAAGTTGTTGCCCGGCCCCGGCGGGGGCAGCGCGGCCTCGAGCTGCTGGACCGGAGCCCGCAACTGGCCGCGTTCGTACACGGCGACGCGGATGTTGCGCGAGTTGTACAGGCCCGTGCCATTGGCCTGGATATCGAAAGGGTAGCCCCAGTCCTTGCCCCAGTTCACTCCCGATTCGTGCCAAGCCAGCCAGATCCGGTCCTGCTGGTCTGCGGCTAGGGTTGCGTAAGCCTCGAAGCGCCCGGTGGCGGCGACCGCCACGGGAGGGTCCCAGGCCCCGCCAGCCCGGCGCGCCAACTGGACATCGTAGCCCGTGGCCTCGCTGTACTGGTCCCAAGCAACGTACACCGTGCCATTCCGGTCGACCACCACGGAGGGCTCCCAGCAATTCCCGGCGGAGCCGGCGCTGATGCGCGTCGGCTCGCTCCACCCGGTGCTCACGTCGTAGCTCCGGTGGAAGATGGCGAAGCGGTCTCCCCGCGCCCCTTGCCACACCAAGTGAATCTTGCCGGACGCGTCCCTGGCAGTCCGGTGGTGGATATCGGGCTGCGCCGCCCGGGAAAGCCGCTTGATCTCGCGCCATCCTTCGCCGTCGAAGGCTCGGGCGTAGAGGTCCCAGTTCCCCTCGACCTGCTCGGACCACAGGACCCAAATCTTGCCTTCGGCGTCCTCCGCCACGGCGGTGCGGTACACATCGCCCCCCTCCGCACTGACCGCATAGGGTCGGCCCGGCCTCCCCGCCGCAGCCCCCGGCAGGATGCGATCTGCGTACACGCGATCCGTGGCCCCGTCGAAACCGCTGTAGGCCACCCAGATGCTGTCGTCCGAGCCAACCGCCAGCGACGGAAAGTCATTGTCCGTCAGGCGCTCGTCGCTCCGGCCCGGGCCGCCGCGGCCCAGCAGCATGGCCAACTGGGCTCGCGCCACCGTGGCGCGGCCGCCCAGGAATTCCGCGCTGCCGACTTCCGGCAGGTCCGCCAAGCGCACAGCGAAATCTCCCTGCGCGGTGGCAAAAAAGACTTCGGTGGCTGACGTGCCGCGGAGGTAGACATAGAAGCGGGGGGTGAGGTAGGTGTCGGCCGGCAGGTCCTCGAGGATGTCCTCGTCGTGGTTCCGGCGGCTGAAGGCGAACGCAGGGCGCGTCGCGAGCTCCCAGCGCCGGGGCGGGTGGATTACATCGCCAAGCCCCATCTCGTACCCAATCAACTCCACGAGTTCGCCGTTCGCCACCTCGAGCGAACCGTCCCAGCGCGTCTCGCTGCGATCGCCGAGACCGAAGGTCACCAGCAACGCATGGCTTGCGCCCGGCGGGGGGTTGCGCAAGGTGGTCTGCGTGGACGACTGGCCCCACAGCAGGGGAGCGGCCAGCAGCGGGAGGACGAAAAATCGCAGATCGGTACGGCGCATCGGTTATCCGGAAGCGCCCCGAGGATACCACGGCGACGGCCCTAAGCCACAGCCCCGGCGCTGCTTGCGGGCCCGGCGGCGACCCCGCCGGCCGCGATCTTCAGCTGGCGCTCCGCCCGGCTGCGACGACCGGCACGGTGAGGGCGAGGATCTTCAGGTCGAGCAGCAGAGACCACGTGTCGATGTACTCGAGGTCCATTCGGATCCAGGCGTCGAAGCCCACTGCGTCGCGCCCCCGGATCGCCCACAGGCAGGTCAGCCCGGGGCGCATGCGCAGCCTCCGCCTCTGCCAAGCCTCGTAGCGGTCCACCTCCTCCGGCAACGCCGGGCGGGGCCCGACAAAGGACATTTCGCCGCGCAGCACGTTCCACAGCTGCGGCCATTCGTCGACCGAGTACCGCCGCAGGATCCGCCCGACAGGCGTGACGCGCGGGTCGGCGCGCATCTTGAAGACCGGCCCATCCCTTTCGTTGAGGTGCTCCAACTGGGAACGCAGCGCTTCAGCGTCCGCGACCATCGAGCGAAACTTGTAGCACGTGAAGCGGCGCCCGTTCAGGCCGCAGCGCTGCTGGCGGAAGATCGCGGGGCCGGGAGAGGTCGCCCGCACCAGCAACCCTATCGCCAGCATCGGCAAGGCCGCCGCGGCTAGGCCCAACGCGGCCAACACGATGTCGCAGGCCCGCTTCGCCAGCAGCTGCAGCTCGTCGGCCGGCGCCGCGGAGAACGTGAGCAGAGGCCGCCCCCCAAAGCGGTCGAAGTCGACCCGGCTATGCACATGGGGGAAGAAGTCCGCCGCGACCCGCGTCCTCACCCCGAGCTCGTCGCAGAGCAGGAAGACGCTCTCCAGGCGGGGCAATTGCGCGGCGGAAACAACGAACACGACTTCGTCCACCGCCTGCCGGCGCAGCAGCTCCGGCAGAGCATCCAGGGGCTGCACGCGATAGCAGCGGGCCAGCTGAGCTTCGTTGCCGAGCTCGTTGGCGCAGTCCACCACCGCCAGCAGGCGCAGGCCGTGCCGTGCGGAAGCTTCGATTTCCGCGGCCAGGGCAAGGGCCCGCGGGCCGTCACCTACGACCACGCAAGCCGTGATGGCCCCGAAGGCTCGGAGCAGCAGACCGCGCAGCCTTTCGGAGCTGGCGCGCAGCAGCAGCTGAAGCAGGGTCAGAACGCCCACGAAGAGCGCCAGGAACAAGCGGCTGACCGGCACCTCGAAGTGCAGCAGGTACAAGATAGCCAGCAGGGCTCCCGAGGCCAGCGCCATCTGGCGCACGGTATCGGCGACAGCCCGCCGGCGGTCCGCCGCGTAGAGCCGGGTATACACCCCCAGCCAGCGCCCCGCGCCCAAGACCGCAACGAGGGCAGCGACAAGGGTCACCGCCTTGACCGGAGGCTCGAGCGCAAGCTCCCGTAGAGGCAGGGCGTCCCTGGCGCGGTAGGCGAGCTCGAACGCCACGACGCCGAGCAGGGCGTCCGCAACGGCGAACAGCAGGACGACTCGCCGCTGGTGGCCCTGGTACACCGAACTCCCCGGCCCCGTCGGACCCGCGAAGCGGCCATGCATAATACTAGGCATGGACAAGAAACTGCCCGCTCAGGTCCCTGCCGGAGCCCCAGCCGACAAGGTTCGCGTCGTGCGCCAGGAGAATTACCGTGAGGAGTACGCCAACAGCGTCCAGGTCAACGTCAGCGTCTGGGACTTCTTCTTGCAGTTCGGCCGCCTCAAGGTGGGCCAGCCGAACGAGGTCACCTTCGTGTCGCACATGGGCGTCTTCCTGAGCCCCCAGCAGGCTAAGGCCCTGCAGATCGTGCTCTCGCAGAACATCGCCCAGTACGAATCCGCCTTCGGCGAAATCCAGATCGAGGCCGGCAAAGCCGACCCGGACAACCGCAGCGGCCTGGTGCAGTAGCTGGCAGCCGCTACGCAGAGGGGGCCAAGGCCTCGAGAGCCTTCTCGAGGAATGGATCGCCGACCTCCTCTGTGGCCCGCTCCCGGGCTTCCGGCGTGTCGAAGACCCGCCGCCGGATGTCCCGGTAATTGCGCAGATCGTTCTGGGAGACGGCGCGGTCCGGTTGCACGCCTTCCCCATGGATCGGCTCGCCGTCGGGGCCGTGGTACTTGGCAACTGAAAGGATCAGCGCCGCGCCGTCCTCGAGCGGAATCGTCTCCTGCTCGGCGGCTAGCCCGGAACTCTTCTCGCCGGCGACTTCGCCGCGATCGTTCTGCTGGATCGCCGCTGCGGCGATCTCGGCCGCGCCCGCTGTCGGGCGGTCCACAATCACGGCCAGCGGGAGTTCGGTCACCCGGGAGTCGGCGTCCGCCGCGAACCGCTCCTCGGGAAAGCTCTGGCCTTTCAGCGTCGCAAGCGAGCCTTCGGCGAGGAAGAGGTTGGCGAGCGCCATGCCGTCCGAGGGGCTGCCCCAGGAGTTCCCGCGGAGGTCGAGGATCAACTTCGCCGCCCCGCCCGACTCGAGCTCGCGCACAGCGGTGCCGACTTGCCGCACCCGCTCAGCATCCAGGAGCGAGACCTTGACGTATCCGATGCCCTCGTCCAGGATCCGCGACTCCACATCCGGCAGCACCGGTTCGGACCGCACCAGCTCGTGCTCAACCGGTGCATCGTAGTCCGACGAGGGCCGGATCATGACCGTGACCGTGCTGCCAGGGTCGCCGCTTAGGCTCGCCTGCAAATAGGCCGGGGGCATGACCCTGGTGCTGACGTTCTCGATTGCGTCGAGGAGATCATCCGTGCGGATGCCGGCCTCGGCCGCAGGCGAGCCCGGCAGCACGGCTAGCACGCTCGTGTAGTTGCCCTGCTTGCGGACGATCATGCCTGTCGCCAGTCCGCTGCCCTGGTCCGCGGACTCGAGGGCGGCTTGGTACTCGGCAAACTGGTCGGCGGAGAGGTAGCTCGACAGCGGGTCGAGGTACTCCACCAGCCCCTGCAGAGCACCCTGGGTCACCTTCGGGATGTCGGGCTCCTCCACGTAGTCGCTCTTAATGCGGGCGAGGATTTCGGTGTAGACGGCAAGCGGGCGATAGGCGCCCTCCTGCTCCTCGCTCTTGCCGAGGACGGCCCCGACTACCAGAAGAATCGTGATCAGGAACGAACTGCAGAGGATGCTGAATGTGAAACGCGGGCCCATCGGACGCCTCTCATCATATTACGTATGCCGCCGCTGCGGGCGCGGGCGCGCCAGCCAGGAGCGGCAGCCGCTGCGCTCAAGCCGGGGCGATCGGCCACAGCAGGCGCACCGCCGCCACCGCGATGGCGATGCCTGCGGCGGGCGGATCAATGTGCGTGTCGCCGTGCTGGTGGAACACCCGCGAGAACCACTCCCCTGCGAACGCCCCTGCGACACCGAATGCAGCGCCTGCGGCCAGGCTGCCCGAGGCGAGGGCCGCCGCCGCGGCCGGGAGCGCCATGTGGTGCGTCACCGGCACCTTCAGGCCGCTTTGCGCGAACACCAGCGAAGCCGCGGCGATGCCGAAGCCGAAGACGCCGCCGCCGCGGTCCGCCCCGAAGCTTTGGGCGAGGAAGGCGGAGAGCAGCCCCACTCCGAAGCCGATCCAGAGGCACTGGGCCGGGCGCTCCTGGTGGCGCACCCAGTGGCAGTCAGCGGAAGGGGCGAACCGTCGGCTCGCAAGCCCGGTCCGGCCGAAGGCGATGCGGGCGACCATCGCCGAGACCACCACGGTCAGCGCTATGGTGTCCGTCCACGGCGAGAGCCCGAGCAGGGCCCACAACTGGTTCAGCAGGTAGCCGAACAGCCCGAACGCGCCGCCGACCACGAGCACATCCGCACGATCCAAGCCCATCAAGGGCACGGAGATGTCGCGGCCGCTGGCGGCGAAGCCGCGCCGGTGGGCGTACGCCGTCGCGGCCGCGCCGCCGGCGAAAGCGATGTGGGGCCCGAATACGGAGCCGAAAGCGACCTCGCTCAGAACCTCCGCTCCGCCGCCCGCGGCCGCGACCGCCACGCCCACCAGCACGAGCAGGCCGGTGAAGATGAACGAAGGCAGCGTTCCGATGGCGGCCGCGAACAGCCCGCCTCCGAACGCAGCGAATAACGATGTCCAATCGAACGGCATGGCAGGAGCTTTCGGTGACTGCGCCGACGGCGGCTTCGCGGGAGCTACGATTCCAGCGGCAGGAAGAACTGCGTGCCCGTGACAGGCTTGCTCAGCTCGTTCAGGACCTGCTCGAGGTCTCGGGGCCGATTGACGACATCCACGCGCCCCGCGTCGACCACCAAAACATCCGCCGCCTTGTAGCGGCTGAAGAAATGGTCGTACGCCCGCACCGCGCCTTCCAAGTACGCATCGGAGATACGGGCTTCGGCGTCGCAGCCGCCTTCGTCCAGGCGGGAGCGCAATGCCGCGGGCGTCGCCTTGAGGTAGACCGTCAGGTCGGGGTCCGGAAGCCGCCGCCGGAAATGACGGTAGTAGGCGTCGTAGATGGCGACCTCGCTGTCGTCGAGATGGAGGTAGGCGAAGAGCTTGTCCTTCTCCAGCAAATAGTCCGCAACGACCGGCAGGTGCGACCCCGCGATGCCCGCCTCCGCCAGCTGGCGGTAGCGTCCGATGAGGAAGTGCAGCTGGGTGCGGAACGCCGCGCCGGGCCGCCCCCGATGGAAATCGCGCAGATGCGGATTGTCGCTGGAGTCCAGAATGGCGCGGCCGCGCAGGAGGGCGGCGAGCGCCTCCGCAAGCTTGGTCTTGCCCGTGCGCAGCGGACCCTCGACCGCGATGTAGTGCGGGGCCTTCCGCATCCACGCCCTCCTAGAGGCCCAGGACCGCCTGCCGGTTCGCCGGCGCTGCAACTTGGAAGTACTCGAACGCAGTCAGCGTCGCCACCCGGCCGCGGTGGGTGCGGTCCAGGAAGCCGCACTGCATCAGATAGGGCTCGTAGACCTCCTCGATGGTGCTTGGGTCCTCGCTCACCGACGCCGACAGCGTGTTCAGGCCGACCGGCCCGCCGTTGTACTTGGCGAGGATTGTTTCCATGATCTTGCGGTCGACCTCATCGAGCCCGAGGGGGTCTACATCCAACATGTCGAGGGCCGTGCAAGCCACCTCCAGGTCCACCCGGCCTTCGGCGCGCACCTCCGCGTAGTCGCGGACGCGCCGCAGGAGGCGGTTGGCGATCCGCGGCGTGCCGCGGGCCCTGCGCGCGATCTCCTCGGCGGCATCCTCGGCGAGTTCCACGCGCAGCAAGCCGGCCGACCGGAACACGATCCGCTGCAGGTCGACGGGATCGTACGGGTTGAGGCGCAGGGTGATGCCGAAGCGAGCGCGCAGCGGGGCGCTGATCAGGCCTTGGCGGGTCGTCGCCCCGATCATCGTGAAAGCGGCCACCGGGATGGAATGCATCCTGGCCCCGGGGCCCGTGCCCACGATCAGGTCGACGCGGAAGTCCTCCAGCGCCGGATACAGCATCTCCTCGATGTCCGGCAGCAGGCGATGGACTTCGTCGACGAAGAAGACCTGGCGCACCTGCATGGTCGTCAGCATGCCGGTGAGGTCCAGCTTTTTCTGCAGGACGGGACCGGAGGTGTAGTCCACGCGCACGCCCAGCTCGTTGGCGACGATCGTCGCCAGGGTGGTCTTGCCCAAGCCCGGCGGGCCGTACAGGAGGATGTGGTCAAGAGCTTCGCCGCGCCTCCCGGCGGCTTCGATGGCGATCCCCAGGTTTTCCTTCAGCGCCGTCTGGCCGATGAACTCGTCCAGCTTCCGGGGCCTCAGCGCTTGGTCCGTCTGGCGGTCCTCGTCCAGCCGCTCGGACGCCACGATACGCTGCTGGGCCATAGGGCGGCGGCTAGCGCTTCGATGTCTCCAGCGCGAGGCGGAACAGGCTCTCGAACTCCGCCGGGGCCCCCTTGCGCCGGGCAGCGCGGACGCTCCGGCGCGCAGCGTCGGCGCTAAGGCCCAAGTTGACGAGGACCGAGACCACATCCTCCTCGACAGGCCCGAAGCCTTCGTCCGCGGGCCCTGAGACGCCTTCGAAAGCCCCCAGCTTGTCCTTCAATTCTAGGACAATCCGCTCGCCGGTCTTCTTGCCCACGCCGGGAATGCGGACCAGCCGCTTCGCGTCTCCGTCGCGGATCGCGGCGAGCAGATCGGCGGTCGGCAGCCCCGAGAGGAGGGTCAAGGCCAGCCGCGGCCCGACGCCGCTGACATCCAGAAACTTCTCGAACAGGTCCTTGTCGCTGCGGCTCTGGAAGCCGAACAGAGCCAAAGCGTTTTCCCGCATGTGCGTATGCACGTGCAGCGTGGCTTCCTGCCCGGGATCGCCCAGGCGGCTGTACGCCTCCACCGGGACCGCGACTTCATAGCCCACGCCAGCCACGTCGAGGACCACCTTGCCGGCGTGCTTGCCGACCACCTTCCCCCGCAGCAGCGCAATCATGGCCCGACCGGGATTATAGCGATTGCCTGGCGGGCTCGTGCTGGGCCGCCGCGCCGCGCTCGACGCGCACGATCCGGGCATCCCCGCCGGCGTGCTCCAGGCGCACCTCCACGCGGTTGCCGGGCAGGTGCTGGTCGAACTTCTCCCCCCATTCGACGAGCACGACCGCCCGCTGGTCCCAAAGATCTTCCAGGCCCAGGGTCTCAAGCTCCGGCAGGCTGCTCAGGCGATACAGATCCAGATGGTAGACCTTGGGGTCCCCCTCGTACTCATGCACGAGGGAGAAGGTGGGGCTGAGCACATCCTGCGGGGGCGCGGCTCCTAGCGCCTCGATGAGGCCCTTGGCCAGCGTCGTCTTGCCGACCCCTAGGTCGCCGACGAGCAGCACCAGGGCCGGAGGCTCGAGCGACGCGGCAATGCGGGCGCCGAGAGCCGTCGTTTCGGCAGCCGAGTGCGTCCGGAACGTCATCCCCGCAGGGCCCGGGACGCGCCGGGCAGGTGCCGCAGGATGTCGGTGGCAACCATGCCCTGCTCGCCCAATTCGTCGCAGGCCAACTCCCCCGCCAGCCCGTGCAGGTAGACCGCCGCGGCTACGGTCCGCAGCACTTCCCGGGCGGGGAACTGCGCCAGGAAAGCGGCAATCAGACCGGTTAGGATATCTCCCGAGCCGGCCGTGGCCAGGCCCGGCGTGCCGGTCGGGTTGACGATCACCTCGCCTCCCGGATCCGCGATCAGCGTCCGCTGCCCTTTGAGCACGAGATAAGCTCCGCTCGCTAAGGCGTAGTCGCGAGCGATGCGGAGGCGGTCGCTCTGGACCTCGACGGGCTTGCAGCCGAGCATGCGGGCCATTTCGCCGGGGTGGGGCGTCAGGACGGTTGGAGCCCTGCGAGGCTCGAGACCCGCCCCCGGCCGCAGCGCGGCGAGGCCATCAGCATCCAGCACGAGCGGCACCTCGCAAGCCCTGCAAGCGCGCCGCACGAAGGCGCAATTGGCCTCCGAGCTGCCCAAGCCCGGCCCCAGAGCCAAGACTGTCTTGCCCGCGAGCCACGCGGGATCGAACGCGTCCGGCCCCAACGAGCCATCCGCAAGTTCCCCGGCTGGCTCCAACATCAACTCGGGCCGCGCCGCCAGCAGCGTGGCTCCCGCGCTGGCCGCGGTCGCCATGGTCACGAGGCCTGCGCCGCCCCGCAGGGCCGCGGTGCCCGCCATCAGGATCGCCCCCGGCTTGGAGCGGGATCCGCCCACCGCCAAGACATGGCCGCAGGACCCCTTGTGGACGGAACGGTCGCGGGGCTGCACGAACTCGCGGGCGTCCTCGGCCTCGCTCAGCAGCAGCCGCGGCCCGGGCAGCGCCTCCAGCACCGCCTCAGCCGTGCCGATGCGGGAGACCGTCAGTGCGCCGATCCGGTCGCACGCGGGCGGCAAGACATGGCTGACTTTGGGCGCAGTGAAGGTGACGGTGCAGTCGGCGCGGACACACTCTCCGAGCACAGCCCCCGCATCGCTGCCCAGCCCGGAGGGCAGGTCCACGGAGACGACCTGCAGGTCGTCTCCGGCGCGGTTCAGATCGGAGATGACTTCGGCGGCGAGACCGCGGGCCGGACCTCTGAGGCCCGTACCGAGGAGGGCGTCGACCACCAGGGTGGACCGGCGCAGCTCCGGGAGCAGGGCCCTCCAAGCTTGCGGAGTCGGGGCCACATCGGCGCGGTAGTCCTGAGCGGCGAGCATCGTCCAGTTGGCAGCCGGGTCGGGGCCGAGGGAGCCCGGCTCGGCCAGCAGTACTGTGCGCACCGAGAGCCTCGGGGCCCGGACCAGCAACTGCCTCGCGACGGCCAGTCCGTCACCCCCGTTGTTGCCCTTACCGCACAGGACCAGCACGCGCTCGCGGTCGGGGGCCCTGCAGCGCCGCAGGACCTCCCGCGTCACGGCGCTAGCGGCGCTCTCCATCAAAATCAAGCCGGGGACGCCGCGGGCCTGGATCGTGGCGCGATCCGCTTCCTGCATCTCGGCCGCAGTGAGGACCCTTTGCATGGCTCAGTCGGCGAGCTCGCGCTGCATCCGTTCGAGCGCCAGCCGTGGCCCGGTCACGATCAGCACATCGCCAGGGTTCGTGCGCGTGTCGCCCGCCGGGTTGAACTGGGCCGTGCCATCCGCCCGCACCAACCCCAGCACAATCACGTTCAACTCCGGGTCCAGCCGGAATTCGTCGAGTGTCCTCATCTCTCCCCGGCCGTTCTCGTGGACTCGGAACTGGTCGATCTCGAGGTCGAGGCCCGCGTCCTCGACCGCCGAGAAGAACCCCAGGAAGTTCGACACCTGCGGGCGCAGCAGCGCCTGGGCGAGCCGGAAGCCGACGAAGCCATAGGGCGCGAACGCGGATTTCGCCCCTGCCCGGAGCAGCTTCTGGCGAGCGTCTTCGTCCGTGGCCCGGGCGGCGACCCGCAGATTTGGGTTCAGGCCGCACGCAGTCAGCGTGACGTAGACATTGTCCGCATCGCTGCTGATCGCCGCTACCAGCCCCTTGGCTTGCCGCACACTGGCCTCTTCCAGGGTCGAGTCCAGGGTGGCGTCCCCGATCAGGAGAGGGACCCCCTGCTCGGCGGCCCAGGGCTTGTGCGCCTCGGACGTGTCAATGGCCACGATGCTCGCGCCGCGGCGGACAAGCTCCCGGATGACGGCGCGGCCGACGCGCCCCAGGCCGCAGACAATATAGTGACCGGAGAATGTTTGGATCATGCGCTTGGTCCTTCTCTGCGAAAGGTAGCTCAGCAGCTGCAGCTCAATGAGCAGATCGCCCAGCATGCCGAGCGAGACGAACATGACGACGAAGCCGAAGAGCAGCAGGATGGAGTTGAAATAGCGGCCTGCTTGGCTGAGTTCAATCGTCTCGGCGTAGCCCACGGTCGTCAGGGTGATGAGCGCCATGTAGAAGCTGTCAAAGAGGGGTTGCCGCTCGATGACGAAGAACCCCACCGTGCCCACCGTCAGCGAGAGCGTCGACAGCGCGGCGAGAATGCAAATCCTGCGGACCGCATCCCTGTACAGTCCGCCGGGCGGACCCGCCTTGGGCCGGGCGAAGAGCTCCTTGAGCTTGCTGCCCGGCGTCGGCCGCGAAGTCGCGGGGATCATCGCTTACGGAGCACCAGCATGGTCATGTCGTCCTGCAGGGCCGTCGCGCCGGTCCAAGCGACCACTTCGTCCATCACGGTGGCGATGATCTCGGGCAGCGGGCGGTCCCTGGTGCGCCTCAGCGATTCCCGCAGCCGTGGCTCGCCGAACTCCTCCCCGGCCTGGTTCTCCGGCTCGGTGATCCCGTCCGTGAAAGCGACCAGCAGGTCGTTGCGCTCCAGCAGGACGGCTTCCGCCTCAAACGGCGCCTCCGGGAAAGAGCCGACAATCATGCCGGTGACTTGCAGGCACTCCACGCTCCCGTTGCGCATCAGCAGCGGCGGCAGATGCCCCGCGTTGGAATAGACGAGCCGGCCGCTGGCGTCGTCATAAGCGGCGAAGAACAGCGTGGAGAACTTCTCGGGGGTCGTGCCCTCGCACAGCTGGCGGTTGGTTCGGTCGACGAGCTGGATCGCCGCGTCCTGGAGGGATCGCTGCCCGGTGCGGCTCAACTGGGCGAGCTGGCTGCGCACGGCGGAGTGGAGCGTGGCCATGACCAGCGCCGCAGAGATGCCCTTGCCCGAAACGTCCCCAAAGCTGAGCGCCAGCAGTCCGTCGTGCAGCTGGACGTAGTCGAAGAAATCGCCGGACACCGAGCGCGCCGGCTTGCAGACCCCGAGCACTTCCAAGCCGTCCATGTCCGGAGGGTTGGACGGGAAGAGCCGCTGCTGGACTTCGCGGGCGATTTCCAGCTCGGACTCTAGCTGCTGGCGGCGCTTCGAGTCCTCGATCGACCGCTCGATGGAATCGGTCATGGCGTTGAAGGAGCGCGAGAGGTCGCTGATTTGGTCGTGCCCCTTGACCGGGACCCGGTGGCTGAAGTCCCCGCGGTTGACATGCCGCGTGCCGATGTAGAGGTCGTTGACCGCCTTGGTGAGGGTGCGCGTCAGGGAGACCGCGATCACCGCCGAAACCAGCAGGGCCAGTCCGAAGGCGGCCAGGAGGGCGCAACCGAGGAACAGGAAGAGAGCCCGCGTGGAGTCGGATTCCTGCGCTAACAGCGTGCCCCAGAGCGCCGACGGTCGCGTCCGCAGTCCATAGGCCACGGTTACAGGGTCCCCGGTGGTCCAGTCGTGGGCCGTAGTGACAATGCCCCAGTGGATCGGCCAATCGAAAGGGTGCTTGGGCGGCGGCAACGTCCAGATGTCGCTAGGAGGCGGCGGCTCGCCCTCCCGGTCCTCCTCCGTGGGCGACAAAGGGAAAAGGACCAATCCCGGAACCAGTTGCCGGACCGCCTCAAACGAAAGGGGCACGGCCAGCCTAGCCCGGCCGGCGGCGACCTCGTCCCGGACCTCCACGACCAAAAGGGTTTCCTCGCCGCGGATCCGCAGCGGGCCCTGGGCTGGCGCCAGCGGTCCTCGGCTTTCTTCGTCCGCGTCGCTCGGCAAGGAGTACGCGGTGCCGTCTAGCTCCAAGTGAACGGTGAGATCGGGGAAAAGCTCCGACGCGGAGCTGTGAAACCTCCCGAGCAATTCCGGCACGCGGGATTTCGGCGCGTACCTGAGCTCCCACAGGAACGGCTGGGCAATCGACCCCAGGCGTTCTGCTACACCGGCGAACTGCGTTGTGAACACGTTCGCCGTCACCGGCCCGAACAGAAGGAGGCCGCCGCCCAGCGCACCCAGGACCGCCAGGGAAACGGGAACCACGCCTACAAAGAAGAAAACGGCCAGCATACGGTGCCGGACGCGCCAGAGCGCTTGGCGAGCGATCCAGCGGGCTAGGCTCAGCAGGCGGCGCGCCAGAGCCAGAAGGCCCAGCGGAATCAACACGGCTAGGAGGTACCAACGAGTCGCGGCCAGCGCCGGGACTGCTGGTTCTAGCGCAACCAGCGCGAGAATGGCGGCACCGAACGCAAGCAGGACCTTGTCGAGCCTGCCGAGACTAAGCCCACGAACACCCACTGCAAGCCTTCCATTCTAGGGAACCGATTGTCCCCGTAGCCCCGGCACGGCCCTGCGCGGACCCTTCCGCGTGCTAGTCGTCGGCGTCGAATTCGCTCCAGCGGTCGCTGATGAAGCGAACCCACAGCGCGGCCGCGACCCACCGAGCCGCGAGCGCCAGCGCGGCTGCGCCAACGGCTGCCAGCAACCATGCCATGCCCGGCTTACGACCGTCCTCTAGTCTCCCGCACCGTCGGGTTGCACTACACTGAGGGGGGCATGCGTGCGATGAGGCACTGGGCGCGCGCCGACGGGCGGGCTGCCAGGCTGGCTTTGGTCGGAGCAGTTGCGCTGGCCCTGATTCCGGCCGCCCGTGCGGCGCCGCGGGTGCTGGTGCTCGACCTCGATACGGTTGTCCATCCCCTGACCCGCGAAATCGTCGTCGCGGGCCTGCGCCAAGCCGCTGCGGCCAGCGACGCGGCCGTCGTGCTGCGCCTCAACACGCCGGGGGGGCTGCTGGAGGCCACCAATGAAATTGTGCAGGCGATCCTCGCCTCGCCGGTTCCCGTGATCACCTTCGTCGCGCCCAGCGGCGGCCACGCCGCCTCCGCTGGCTTCATCATCCTCGTTGCGGCCGATGTCGCCGCCATGGCGCCGGGCACCAACACCGGAGCCGCGCAGCCGGTGCTGGCCATGGGCGGCGAGATCCAAGGCGCCATGAAGCAGAAGGTCGAGAACGATACGGCGGCCTCGCTGCGAGCGGTGACGGACAAGCGCGGGCGCAACAGCGAACTGGCCGTGGAGGCGGTGCTGGAGAGTAAGTCGTTCACGGAGCAGGACGCCCTCGAGGCGAACCTGATCGACCTGATTGCGGCGGACATCAGCAAGCTTCTCGAGGAACTGGACGGGCGGACGATTGTGCGCTTCGACGGGTCCGAGCAGCAGCTCGAGCTGGCCGGGGCTCAGCCCTACGCCTATGCGCCGAGTCTGCGCCAGCGGGTGCTCCTGCCGCTGATCAATCCCAGCCTGGCTCTGCTGGTGCTGGTCCTGGGGCTCGTCGGGGTCTACATCGAGTTCACGAATCCCGGCCTGATCGTCCCCGGCGTCCTGGGCGGAATCTTGGCCATCCTGGGCCTGCTGGCTCTTTCGCTGCTGCCCATCAATCTAGCGGGAGCGGCGCTGATCCTGCTCGCCATCGGATTCTTTGTTTTCGAAGCCATGACTCCCGTCAACGGCATCTTGGCGGCTGGCGGCGCAGTCGCGATGGTGTTGGGGATCGTCATTCTCGTCGACTCCGACGTACCGAACCTGCAGATCGGCTGGCAGCCCGCGGTGGCGATCACGCTACCTTTCGCCGCCATCAGCGTATTCCTGCTGCAGCTGGCGGTGCGCTCGTTCAACATCAAGGTCTCTACCGGCAGCGAAGCAATGATCGGCGAGCGCGGACACGCGAAGACCGACCTCGACCCCGCAGGCTCGGTATTCGTCCACGGAGAGCTGTGGCAGGCCCGGGCCGGCCAGGGGATCAAGCAAGGCCAGCGGGTGCGGGTGGCCGCCGTAAACGGCATGGAGCTCGAAGTAGAGCCGGATGGCGCGGATCCCACAGGAGGGCAAGGCTAGCCCCGGTTCGGCGCAGTCCAGCCAGTGCCGCGACTAGGGCGGGCTCCGGGCAGGGGCCGAGCCCGGAGCGTCCACCGGAACGGGCCGTTGGCTTTGTCGCAGGGCATCCCAGGCGCGAACAGCCGCGACCCAGGGGCTGGCTGGCGTCCGAGGCTTCCGCCAGCCCAACCGTCCTGCGCCGGCTTCTGCGGACAAGTGGACTCGCCCCGGGCGGGCGGGACCGTGATCCATTGACGGAGAATTCGCGTAGAGCCCGCTGGCGCCCGCCGGGAGTGCAGCAGCCTGCTCCAGCATGGGCAGCCCGGCTTGCCTCAGCCCGGACACTCCTCGAAATTGCCTGCAAGGTCCCGGCCCCACTAGGCTGCGGCCTGGCGCGGCGGCACGGCTCTTGCCATCCGGCCAGCCGCTCGGTATGCTGAGCAAGGTTGATCCGCCGGCACACCGTGCTGGGGCGGGAGCCGGACTGCGGAAGGAGCGTCCCATGGGATTCGAGTTCACCTTGGCCTTGCTGGTTGTGATCGGGCTGTACCTGATCAACAGCGTCAAGATTCTCGCCGAGTACGAGCGGGGAGTCATCTTTCGGCTAGGCCGGCTGCTGCCTCAGCCCAAGGGTCCAGGCTTGATCCTAGTCTTTCGGCCCATCGACCGCATCGTGCGGATCTCCCTGCGCGTGGAGACGCTCGAAGTGCCATCCCAGGATGTCGTCACGCGCGACAACGTGACGGTCAAGGTCAGTGCCGTTGTCTTCTTCCGCGTGCTGGACCCTGTCCGGGCGGTTGTCGAAGTCAAGCACTATATCCACGCGACATCGCAGCTGGCGCAGACGCGCCTCCGCTCGGTGCTCGGCGAAGCGGACCTCGACGAGCTCCTGAGCGAGCGGGAGAAACTGAACTCCCGCCTCCAGGCCACCCTGGATGAGCAAACCGGCATGTGGGGTATCAAAGTACAGGCAGTGGAAGTCAAGCATGTCGACTTGCCTGAGCAGATGATCCGCGCCATCGCCCGCCAAGCCGAGGCCGAGCGCGAGCGGCGCGCCAAGATCATCCATGCCGATGGCGAACTGCAGGCTGCGGCGAAACTGACCGAAGCGGCGCATACGCTCAGCGACCAACCGGCTTCGATCACGCTCCGCTACTTGCAGACCCTGACCGAGATCGGCACGGAGAAGAACACCACCGTAGTGCTCCCGCTGCCGGTTGACTTGTTCCACGGTCTCGCTAGCTGGGCGGAGACCCAAGCCGACTCAGGATCGGGTAGGGACCGCTAGCGATCATATTCCTGCTAGACTAGGTGCGGAGCTTCGGTGCCCGCGCGGAGACAACGGGCCATGGCCCAGAGGGGCAAAGCCTCAAAAAAAGACCAGATTGAGGTCTTCTTCGGCTTCAAGCAGATATTCGGCGTTCTGCTGATCTCCGCGATCCTCCTGTCTGGAGCATTTCTCTGGGGCGTGGAGACCGGCCACAGGCGGGCCATGCGAGGCGAGGCCAGCTACCTAGGCATGCTGGAGGGCAGCGCGGAAGTCCCCCGGGGACCGGTGGAGATCCCGGAGGTGCTGATGCAGCCGGTGGACACGGCCTGGCAGGCCGAAGGCCCCCCCCCGGGCGGATCCCCGAAGGCCCCGGGGAGCGTCCCGGTCACGGCTGCGCCGACCCGGGTCAAGCCCAGTCCAAGCGTCGAGCTAACGGTGCCCGCAGCGCGGGAGCCCACCGCCGCCGCAGCACCCGGCCCTCCTGCCGCAGCCAAGCCACCGGAGGCTGGCTCGGAGACGAAGGCTGAACCGGCTGCAGTCCCGCCCGTGCGGGCGCAGGCAAGCCGGGGAGGCAGCAAGCTGCATTTTCAGATTGCGGCCCTCGGAGTCAAGAAGAACGCCAAGGCCCTGGCCGATTGGCTGCGCAGCGAAGGCTTTCCGGCTCGCATTCAGCCGCAGACCAGCAATGGACTGCACCGCGTGCTCGTGGGCCCGTTTGCGGATCCTAACTTAGCCGAGGCAGCCCGGATCCGGCTGGTCCGCGACGGATTCCAGCCCCTCCGTCGCCAGTTCTGATTCGCAGCCGCCGCCCCGGAGGAGACGCGCGCATTGCTCAGCGTCCGGCGGAGCCCCGGAGCCCCGAGGGCCAGCGGCGGCGCGAGGCTTCCAGCGTGTTGGCCATCAGCATGGCTACGGTGAGCGGCCCGACGCCGCCCGGCACGGGCGTGTAGGCTGCCGCGATCTCGCGGACATCGCCGGGATGGACATCGCCAACCAAGGCGCTGCCCGCTCGCTGGAACCGCTCAATGCGCTTGGGGCTGTGGGCGAGCAGGCGCTCGGCCAAGGCCGCGTCGCGGATGCGGTTGATGCCCACATCGAGGACTACGGCACCCTTCCGGATATGTTCGCGCGTAAGCATAGCGGGCCGCCCGGCAGCTGCCACCAGAATGTCGCCCTGCTGGCAAACCGCAGGCAGATCCCGCGTGCGGGAATGGCACAGCGTCACCGTGGCGTGCTGCGCTAGCAGCAGCAGCGCGGTCGGCTTGCCGACGATGTTGCTGCGCCCCACCACTACGGCATGCCGTCCCTCGAGCGGGATGCCACTGCGCCGGAGGACTTCGATGAGGCCCTTCGGCGTGCAGGGGGTCAGGCCCGGCCGTCCGGTGGCTAGCAGGCCGGCGTTGACCGGATGGAAGCCGTCGACATCCTTTTCCGGGGAAACCGCTTGCAGCACCACCTGGGGGTCCAAATGCGCGGGCAGCGGCAATTGCACTAGGATGCCGTCGATATCGTCGCGTTCGTTGAGCTGCCGGACCGACGCCAGAAGAGCCTGGCCGGTCGTGTCGGCCGGTAGGCGGAGCGTCTCCGAGAAGATTCCGATCCGGTCGCAGGCTCGGATCTTGTTGCGGACATAGACCTGCGACGCGGGATCGTCGCCCACCAGTACAGCGGCCAAGCCCGGACGAACTCCGTAGCGCACCGCTCGCCCGACGGCAGTTCGCAGCTCGGCCAGGATTCGGTCCCGAATCTCGATGCCGTCCAGGATGCGAGCAGCCATGCCAGAAACTCGAATCGTAGCAAACTGAATAGAGTGGACTTGCCGCTGCCAGATCGGATCTGGCAGCATCTCCCGCCGGGGCTGCCTGAACCCAAGCGACCCGCCCGCCCAGTCGATGTCGCCAACGAAGCCGAAGCCACCCGAACGCGAAGTCCTATCGGGAGCGGTAGAACGGGTCACGTTCCACAACCCCGAGAACGGCTTTTGCGTCCTGCGCGTCAAGGCTCGCGGCCAGCGCGAGCCGCAGACGGTCGTCGGCCATGTCCCCTCCGTTTCCCCCGGGGAATGGATCCAAGCGACCGGCCAGTGGATCAACGACCGCACACACGGCCCTCAGTTCGAAGCGAAGCACCTCAGGATCTCGGAGCCCGAATCGCAGGAGGGGATCGAGAAGTACCTCGGCTCGGGCCTGATCCGCGGCATCGGCCCGGTCTACGCCACGAAGCTGGTCCAGGCGTTCGGGGCCGATGTGTTCGAGGTCATCGAGCACCAGCCCGAGCGCCTCCGGAATGTGCCCGGGATCGGCCCGGTGAGGGCGCAGCAGATCACCGCCGCTTGGGGCGAACAGAAGTCCGTGCGCGAAATCATGGTCTTCCTGCACCGCCACGGCGTCGGCACCGCTCGTTCCACCCGCATCTACAAGACCTACGGCACCGACGCGATCCAGATCATGTCGGAGAACCCGTACCGGCTGGTCCGCGACATCCGAAGTATCAGCTTCAAGGTCGCCGACGCCATCGCCAGGAAACTGGGGATCGAGCCCACGGCCCCGGCCCGGGTGCGGGCCGGCGTCGCATTTGCGCTCGACCAGGCGAGGCGCGAAGGGCATTGCGGCCTGCCCCAGGACGACCTATGCAAGCTCGCGCAAAGCCTGCTGGAGGTCCCGGCCAAGCTAGCCGAAGAGGCTCTGGCCCGCGAACTCGAAGACGGGAGCGTGGTCGCCGACACCGTGGACGGCCAGGATTGCATTTTCCTGACGCACCTGTACCGCGCCGAGGAAGGGATTGCCAAGATTCTCGCCGGCCTCCTGCGCGGGAGGCCACCCTGGCCTCGGATTAACGCGGACAAAGCCCTCGCTTGGGTTGAGCGGCGGCTGGACCTGAAGTTGGCTCCGAGCCAATGCGCCGCGATTCGGGAAGCACTGGCTCGCAAGGTCCTGGTGATCACGGGCGGGCCGGGCGTCGGCAAGACCACCATCGTCAATGCGATTCTGCGCATCCTGGGGGCCAAGGGAGCGAAGCTCAGCTTGTGCGCACCCACCGGGCGGGCAGCAAAGCGCCTCAGCGAGACGTCCGGCCGGGAGGCCAAGACGATCCACCGACTCCTCGAGTTCGATCCGGTGCGCGGTGGGTTCCGGCGCGATGCCGCCAATCCTTTGGAATGCGATCTACTGGTGGTCGACGAGACTTCCATGGTCGACGTGCCGCTCATGCACGCGCTGCTGAAGGCGCTCCCGAGGAAGGCCGCGCTACTGGCGGTGGGCGATGCGGACCAGCTGCCTTCGGTGGGGCCGGGCCAAGTGCTGGCCGACTTGATCGGGAGCCGCTCGATCCCCGTGGTGCAATTGACCGAAGTCTTCCGCCAAGCTGCGCACAGCCGCATCGTGGTCAACGCGCACCGCGTCAACCGGGGCTTGGTGCCCGATTTGGGCCGTCCCGATGGCCCGAGCGATTTCTACTACGTCAAGGCGGAGGAACCAGCAACAGCGGTGAAGCACATCGTCGAGCTTGTAGCGGCTCGGATTCCCCAGCGGTTTGGCCTGGACGGGACCCGCGATGTCCAGGTCCTCTGCCCGATGAACCTAGGGCAAGTCGGCGCAAAGGCCCTGAACCAGGATCTGCAGGCGGCCATGAACCCCTCCCCTCCAGCGAGGGCAGAGCGGCTGGGCCGAACGTTCGCAACAGGCGACAAAGTCATGCAAGTGGAGAACGACTACGACAAAGAGGTCTACAACGGCGATATCGGCTATATTATCGCGCTCGACGCAGCTCTGGGGGAACTCGAAGTCGAGTTCGACGGGAAAAAGGTGGGATACGGATTCGGAGAGTTGGATGCCCTAGTTCCGGCGTACGCCACGACGATCCACAAGAGCCAGGGCTCCGAATACCCGGCGGTCGTAATCCTGTTGCTTTCCAGGCACTTCGTGATGCTCCAGAGAAACCTGCTCTACACCGCAATTACCCGAGGAAAGCGACTCGTAGTGCTGGTCGGGCAGCGCCGAGCGATTGAGCAGGCGGTGCGCACGACCGCCGAGAATGGCCGTTGCTCGAAGCTGCGGGAGCGAGTGGCGGCCTTGGCTGCATGACGGTCCAGCGCACTGGGGCGACGGTGACTAGGCTGCGCCCGGACGGCAAGCAAGCCTTGGACCGCCAGCGAGATTTTCGCCCACTGCCCGACCCTCAGCTCCTGGCAGTCAGCGTCGGTTCTCGGTTCAAAGCGCCGGCCAACCGATCCGTAGTGACAGCCCGCAAACCCGGCTCCGCTGCGATCTCAGGGCAGGGGCATCTCCTCGCTGTCCGTTTCTCGCGCCCGCGTGAAGGAAGGCTGCGGCTGCGGCGAACGGACTTGCTCAAGCCAGTACACGCCGTCGTACGGAACGCTGTTGCCGCGCGTTCCGACGAAATCGAGGTCGCCGTCGGAGTCCAGGTCGCGGGCCGCGAGCATGTCGAACATGCCCCGCTTGCGCCGCGAGATGTCGTGCCGCTCCCAGCGAGCGCCGGAGGCGCCGCCCGGATTGCGGAACCAAGCCAGCCGCCCGAGGGGCATGGCGCGGGTCACTGCCTCCCCGTCCCGGTCCCGCGGGCCTCGGCTGTAGCCGCCGACGAAGATGTCGGGGTGGCCGTCGGAGTCGATATCCGCGAGCGCGAGCCCGGTGGCGCTGTCGGGAGCCACCGTGCCGATACGGTGCAGGGGCCAGCGAGCCCCCGCTTCCGCCGGCTGCTCCAGCCACGCCACGGTGCCGGAGTTGGGCTGGCCCTCCGCCAGCAGCACATCCACCGCGGAGTCCGCATTGAAGTCGAAGAACGCCAGCATGAACCCGGTGAGGCGGGCAGGGCCCTCGCCGGCCGGCAGGGCCACCGGGATCGGGTGCTCCCGGAACGCAAGCCGCCGCTCGCCGAGGTTCTCGATCCAGAAAACCCGGGCTTCGCCCCGGGACCCGGCGAGGATATCGAGGTCTCCGTCCGCATCCAGGTCGACGGGCCGGGAATTGATCGGCACCCGGACCTCGGCCAGCGTGCGCGCCCGCCACGACTCGTCGGCGAGAGGGTCCCCGCGGATCTCGTACAACAGGATCGGGCGCAGGTCCTGCTCGGCGGCGTTGCCCTCCTGCGTGCCCTTGTTCGGAGCCACGACCTCGGGCCTGCCGTCGCCGTTGAAATCGGCCAGGAACACCCGGATGAACGAGCCGCGGCCGCTCGCGGCGGTCGGCACGAGGCGCTCCCAGCGGGCGCTGCGGGCGTCGCGGCCGGGGTTCTGGAAGTAGATGAGGTGCGCGAACTCGCAGGCCGCGACGATGTCGGGGTAGCCGTCGCCGTTGACGTCGGCGACCGCCACATCCTCCGCCGCTCCGGCCTCCTCGCCGGCGGCGAGGGTCGCCAGGCGCCAAGCTTGCGGGTCGCCTGTGCCGAAGGCGAGCCGGATGTGGCCGTCGGGGACGCCATCGTACTCCGTGTCGGATTCGTGGACCGACACGATGTCTTCGTGTCCGTCGAGATCGAAGTCGGCCATCGCGAGGCCGTCGCTGCCCGCGATCGGGACGCCGCCGGTCGCGGGATCGTCGATGACGTGCTCGCGCCAGGAAATGTACTGCCCGTCGGCGGCCTGCGCGCGAGTCAGGGTCTGGGCTACGGGCTGGGCAATCGGCGCAGGCTCACCGCCGCAGCCCAAAGCCGCGAGGGTTGCGGCGGCCGCGAAGTGCATGGGTGTTCGTGTCTGGGGCACGGGACGGTCGCGACCGCTATTGAAGCACACCGCCGCCCCTCAGCAGGCCCGCAACCGGGAAGCAGGCCACGACTGATTCTTTTGAGCCTAGGAGTTTCTGAGCTTAGGAGTAAGGTGCAGGGGCTGGCTTTCTCCTCGATTGCTGGTAAGCAGAAGGGAGGGCACCCGCAGGGCAGCCCTGCCCGCTCGTGGCGGCGGTCCCCTAGGTGCGCTTGGTGCGGCCGCCCGAGCGGCCGGGGAGGCCGCCTGCTGGACGAGCGGCACGATCTCGGCTTCCAGCAGTTCGTAGGACGCGGCCTGCGCTAGGTGACCGCGTGGCGCGGAAGATAGCTAGCCCTGGGGGCTGGGCTGGTCCCGGGAACTGCCGTTCCGGCGGCTCCACCTAGTGGCGCACAACACCCGGTTGCTGGTGCTGAAGGCGGGCGCGGACTGGCAGGCGGAGTGAGGCCCGCCCTGGAGCGGGCCGAGGCGTTCGGGGCTCCGAGCCGCTGCCGAGGCACGGTGTACTAGGCGGCGCACGGTCTGGAGGTGGGACGCAGCCGAGGCTGCGGCCAGAGCGGGAGCGGAAGGAGGGGACGGCGGAGCAGCTACAGCCGCGCTGGGGAGGGGCGGACCTGCAGTCGCTGCGGCATCCGCTGGGCGCGGTCTCGAGCCTGCCGACGCTGGCGGAAACTTGCGGCTGGCCCGGCGGGCGGAAGGCGGAAAAGTTCGCTAAGGCCTTGCTGCAATATGACTTGAAGGCGCTGGGCTGCCTAGGGGGCTGGCATGCGCCAGCTTCCGCGGCATCCTCGGACACGACCTTCCAGCGGGTTTTGGCGTGGGTCGATCCAGCCGGGCTGGAGCGCGGGGGGCAGTGTTGGACGGCGGTGCGCCGCCCGCGGCCGGAGGCCCTGGCCGGGGACGGCCGGCGGCACCGCGGGCGCTGCAGGAACAGCCCGGCACCGACCCGCTGGCGACGATCCAGCGCCACTCCGGTGCGGGATGCGCACTGGTCCGGGTCCGAGGCGCGCCGTGCCAGCCATCGCGGGCAGGCGGGGCCCGGGCGTTGGAACCGCCGCGAGCTGACGGCGGTCGCGGTGCCGCCCGCGGACTGGCTGCCGCTGCCCGGCGTGCGGCAGTTGTTCCGCGTCCAGCACCAGACGAGGAAGACCCGGCTGGGGCCGACTACGACGGAGACGCTGGACGGGTTCCCGAGTTTGGAACAGGAGCGGGCCTCGGCGCTGGGCCTGCTTCGGCTACACCGCGGGCACTGGATGGTCGAGCACCGCAACCACTTCCCGCACGACGTGACGCTGGGCGAAGATGCTCGCCGCAGCCGCACGGGCCACGGTCCGTCCGGCAACGCGGCGCTGAACAACTTGGCGCTGGTGCAGATGCGCTGCAGCGTGCGGCGCGGCGCGGCGGACAACGCAGTAGGCCCCGGATCGGGGGCAGTCGCATCCGGGCTGGCCCGGGTAGGGCGTAGTGCAGCGCCCTGAAGCCCCGCCGTCCGTCACGTCCGGATCAGCGCCATACGTCGCGTCCTGGAACCCGAGCGGACCCTGCCCGCAGCGCGGCCGTCGGATGCAGCGCCCGTCTGGCCGGGGGCCGCCCCTCTCAGCGGCAGCCCCTGCCCGGCAACGAGAGCCTGGGGCTGGGCTGGCGGATCCTCCAGCCGCTGGTCCGCGGCACCGAAACCCTGCGCTCACGCGCCCCGCCCTTGCCGCCGCCCCCCTCCCCCGGCACGGCGGGGCCGGGCGGCGCACCCTCCGCGGCAGCTCCGAAATCAATCTGCCATGCCGCCAGCGACACCTTCTGGGAGCCAACACCCGGTGTCAAGTGTGCCGTAGTGACAGGGCGGACTATCTGAGAACCGGCTTGAGCTTGCCGCGCTCAAACCGCAGCACCCGCTGGCACAGGTCGGCAAAGGCCGGGTTGTGGGTCGCGATCAAGATGGCTAGCCCTTGCTGGCGCACCAGCTTGAGCAGCAGGCGCATGACTGCCTCGCCGGTGCGCTCGTCGAGATTCCCGGTCGGCTCGTCGGCCAGCAACAGCTTCGGCCCCTGTACGAGGGCGCGAGCGATCGCTACGCGCTGTTGTTCGCCTCCTGACAGTTCCCCGGACTGGTGGTCGGCCCGATTCGCCAGCCCGACGCGCTTGAGCCAGCCCCGGGCGGTCTCGAAGCTCCTACCCTCCGACGCACCCGCAATGCGCAGCGGCAGAGCGACATTCTCGAGAGCCGTGAATTCGGGGAGCAAGTGGCAATGCTGCCAGACGTAGCCGATCTCGCGATTTCGGTAGCGGGCGAGGTCTGCTTCGCTCAGAGAGCCGAGAGCCGTTTGCCGAAAGGTCACCTTCCCCGCGGTCGGTGCCTCCAAAGCCCCTAGGATATGCAGCAAGGTGGACTTGCCGGTCCCGGACTTGCCGACGAGCGCGACGCTTTCTCCGGCGGCGATCTCGAATGTCAGCCCGGAGAATACGACGAGGGCCTGCTCGCCGCTGCGAAAGGTCATTCCGAGGTCTTCGGCGCGGATCAAGGGATCAGACATCGGCGAGCAGCCTCTGCATCCATGCTAGCTGGAGGACTCGTTCCAAAACTTCGGAGGGTGTCCCGTCCGCTGCGACCCGGAAATCGGCTTGGGCGTAGGACTGGCGGCGCGCGGCATGCAGCGCCCGGAATCGCTCGCGGTCCCTGGCCAGCGGCCGGTGGGCCTCCGTGCGCACCCGCTCCCACAGCAACGCCGCCTCGCCGTCCAGCCAGATCGCAATCCCCACCCTGCGGATCAACCTCCTGTTTCTTGCAAAGGCGAACGTTCCACCGCCCAGCGCGACCACCCTCGGCGCACCCTTCAAGCTCAGTCCGGCTTGCTCGCGCAGCGCCTCATGCTCGCACTCTCGGAACCCGTCCTCTCCGTCCGCAGCGAAGATCGCCGCTATGGAGCAGCCTTCCCTGCGTTCGATTTCGGCGTCCAGGTCGACGAACGGCCAGTTCAGGCTGTGCCCTAGAGCCGACCCGACGGTGGACTTGCCGCAGCCCATGAACCCGGCCAGGAACACGCTGCCACGGGCGCAGTCAGACATGCTGCGCGGGACTGCGCCAGCAGTCCGAGTCAATGAGCCCTCCCGCCCACTCCCCAGAGCGTGCGCCTAGCTCGCCGGGCCTGCGGAAGCGTCGGGGCCCAGCGCTGCAATGCCGCCGCCAGTCGGTAGACCAGCCAAGCGAGCACCATCGCCATGCCTACGCTGGCACCTGACGTTTCCAGGGACGCACACCTACGGGCCATTGCCAGCGGGTGCGGCGTGGCAGGGCCGAATCGCATAGAGCAGGCCCGGCCCAGCAATCGCAACTTACCTTCCGCGGAGATACAGGCTAGCCTAGACTCCGAGTGCGGACCGCCCCGGAAAGGCCATACTCTATCATGCCCGTTCAGGAACTCCTGTCTTTGTTTCCATTGGACTTGGTTCTGGTGCCGGGTGAGCTTCTGCCCCTACATATCTTTGAGCCCCGCTACCGGACGCTGCTGTCCAGAGCCGAGACGACAGGCACAGAATTTGGCATTGTTCGGCAACGCCAGAGCACCTTGGAGCGGGCAGGCTGCGCCGCCAAAGTACGGCAGGTGACCAGACGTTTCGAAGACGGCCGCTTCCATGTCGTAGTCGGCGGCACGAGAAGGTTCCTAGCCCGTTCATTCGACCGTTCGGAAGAGTGCGTCAGGGCCGTCGTCGAGTTCTTTGAGGACGACCAGCCCGCCCAGCCGGATGCCGGAAAAGTGCGGGCACTCCTCCAGGCCGCCAAGCAGGTCGAGCGCCTTACGGGGAAAAGCGGCGCAAATTGGGACCCCAACCATCCTTGGCTGAGCTTCCGCATCGCCGGCGACCTGCCGGTCGATCCAGACATCAAGCAGGCCCTGCTCGAGATGCGAGGCGAGGTCGAGCGGGTTGAGCGCCTCACCGGCTACCTCCTGGGAGTGCTGCGCAAGCGCGACCGCAAGCGCCTGGTCCAGACCAATGGAAATCTGCGGTCCCAGCCGCGACCCAGCCGCCCCTGACTCCCACTATGCTGAGAGCTGCCGGGAGGGCAGCTTGATCCGCATCGCGAACGGGCAGGGATTCTGGGGCGACTGGCTGGAGGCGCCGAGTCAGCTGGTTGCAGGCGGTTCGATCGATTATCTCGTGCTGGACTACCTCGCCGAGGTCACGATGGCGATCCTGCAGAAGCAGAAGCAGCGCAACCCGGGCTTGGGCTACGCGACCGATGCTGTCGATCTTTCTGTAGAACTCTTGCCCCGGCTACTTGGCGACGGCATCCGCATCGTGACCAACGCCGGTGGCGTCAATCCCCGCGCCTATGCACGAGAGATTGCCAGCAGGGCCCGCGAAGCCGGTATCCAGGGGGCCAGGGTCGCGGTTGTCCTGGGCGACGACATCGGCGACCGGATCGACAGCATGGCCGCCGACGGCCAGCGCTTTGACGACATCGGCGGCAGACTCCCTTTTGCAGAGATCCGCGACCGCCTGCTCAGCGCGCATGTGTACATCGGGGGCTTCCCCCTCGCCGAAGCCCTAGCGACGGGGGCCCAGATCGTAGTCGCCGGGCGGTCCACCGACACCGCGCTGACCCTCGCCCCAATGATCCACGAGTTTGGCTGGGCCGAGGACGACTGGGACCGCTTGGCGGCCGGCACCGTCGCAGGTCACATCATAGAGTGCGGCGCGCAATGCACGGGCGGCAATTGCTCGCTCGCTTGGAAATCCATACCCGACATGGCGAATATCGGGTTTCCGGTTGTCGAGGCCGAGGAGAACGGCAACTTCGTTGTGACCAAGCAGCCCGGCACTGGTGGGCGGGTCAGCGTGGCCACAGTGAAGGAGCAGCTGCTGTACGAGTTGGGGGACCCCGCGCAGTACCTGACCCCAGACTGCCGCGCAGACTTCACCAGCGTGAGATTGCGGCAGATCGGTGCGGACCGAGTCGCGGTGGAAGGCGTGCGGGGCGGGCCCCGGCCTCCCACGCTCAAGACCTCCCTCACCTACGCAGCCGGCTACCAGGCGGTTGGCACCTTGGTCTACAGCTGGCCGCAGGCTTTGGAGAAGGCGCGGGCGGCGGATCGGATGGTCCGGGGCCGGCTCGACAGCCTCGGCTTGCGATTCGAGGAGATCCGGACGGAGTTCCTGGGGGTAGACGCCTGCCACGGCCCGGCGGCCCCCGCGAACCCAGACCCCCCGGAAGTGCAGCTCCGGATCGGTGTCCGCGCGGCGGGCCGGGCTCCCGTCGAGCGATTCACGCGCGAAATGATCCCCTTGGTATTGAACGGCCCACCCACGGCCACCGGATTCGGGGACGGTCGCCCGAGAGTCCGGGAGCTGGTGGCGTTTCACGCCTCCCTACTGCCTCGGGACGCGATCCAAACGCAGGTCGAAGTGTTCGACTCGTAGTGGTGCCGTGACTCGGCTCGGCTGGCACCGAGGATCCGGTCCAGACTTCCGCACCGATTTCCATGGACTTGGGAGAGGCCGGCGGATGGTCACTCCATGCTTCTTGCCTCACGGCCCAACATGGGATAAGACGCAGAATCGAGTTGACCAATGCCGGAGCGCCGGAGTCGAGGCTGTCGGCATTCCCAGCAGAGAGCTCGACTCGGGCCCCGCCACGGAAGAACCTCTACTAGCCGAACCCGGTGTGGAGCGCGGCGGCAGCGTGGGGCATCCTTCGGGCGACTGTGCAAATATGGTTCCGGGGCGAGCCGGCTGCGCCGTCGGAAACATCCGGGGCGACCTGCTCAGCGAAGATCGATTGAACTCCAGCCGCGGCCAGAGCTCGGTGATCTCCCTGGATCTGGCATGCATCACCGATGGAACAGTCAACCATCATTTCCGCTGCACCGGATAAGCTTCGAGGCACCGTCCAGAACTCCGAGGCCGCTCGTCCACGAATCTACCGGACAAAAGAATGCACGGCCAACTAGCACCTTGCACGTTCTGGTGGGCTTGCGTCAGCAGCCGGAGCGATGCTGCAGCGCGCCACCGCATCGAGCCGCTCGCCGTCACAGGGGACCCTTATGCGGCCTTCGGCCGCTTGAAGCGCATCTTAGCCTCCGAACCTAGGGCGGTCATCGTTTCCGAGACAGATGATTATGTCCACGCGGCCTGCCGGACCAGGATCGGGTTCGTGGACGATCTTGAGTGCAGGCTCTGCCCGGCCAATCGAGTGATCCACATCCGGTCCAAGTCGAGGATCGGGGCCTACGATTTCGGAGCCAATCGTAGGCGAATCGAAAGGTTGCGACGCACCCTTGCAACGGGTCGGCAGACCCCGGAGCAGAGCGGCCCGCGCTCCACGGCTAGTCCGGCGGGCAGCGGGCAGAGAATACTGTGAGCGCACAGGCCGAACGCTTTTGGGAAGGAATCGAATTCGCAACTTGGCGGCATACTGCGCATCTGATCGAGAGCCACATCAAACTGCCCCTGAAGAACGCCCTAGCGGAGCTGGCCCTGGCGCTTGTCGTGCTGGCGCTGTTGTTGAAGCTGGCGCTCGCGTTCCGGGCCAGCCTCGACACCCCCGTCTCGTCCCTAAACTCCATCGCACTGATGCCGCTTCTGGACGCTACCCATCAGCATGCCCTCGCTGTTTTCTCCATCCTCTGCGCCGGGACGCCCCCGACGACGGCGCATGCTAGGGGGCCGGCAGCATGTTGCGGATCGCGGCGATCTTCCAACCCCGCTCGGTGCGCACGCACACAAATGTGCTCCACATCCTACGCTCGGCGCTGCCCCGACTCGCTGCGATGATGTAGCGCGCATCGGCCACCGCTATGTCCGAGGTGACGAACCGGACGGTTGCCACCGCCAAAGTCCTGGAGCCGGGCCTGCGCTGCGTGCTGCCGCGCATGCCCTCCACCAACGCCTCGCGCCCTCGGCGCCAAGCCCCCGAGGACACCAGCTGGTCGGCTTCGTCCGCCAGCACAGTGCGCAACGCCGCTTCGTCCCGCGCCTCTCGAGCGGCGGCGTAGCGGCCGAGGAGGTCCCGAACCGGCTGCGCGTCGGGCTCGGCCCGGACAAGCGGGCCTCCTGAGGCCAAGGCCGCAACCAAGGCGGCAGCTAGCCGCAGGGAGCGCTTCGGAGGCATGCTCCTCGCCTCAGTACACTCCCACCGTGACCTTGCCCGCGCCAGGGTCCTGGAACGGTCGCACATTGCGCACTCCGTCCCAAGGGTACAGGTCGATGGGAGGCTCGCGCTCGCAGCTGTCGCGCTCAGGGAACCGCGGCATGAAGAACTCCCGGGTCAGGGTCGTGAGCACCGCACGACCGGTTTCTCCGTAGTCCACGGTTTCGTCCAGCCGGTCCGGGCGGCAGACCTCCAGCACCGCCCGTGGCTGCGGCGGGTAATAGATGATCGCGTACTCGTCCGCCGGGTCGAAGGGTTTATGGCAGGCCAGCCCCATCAAGGTGTTGCCGTACGTCGCGGCGAAGTACGCGCCCTCCAGCAGTTCCTCGCGCGCGAAGCGGTGGAACTCCGGCGTCATCTCCGTGCCTCCGCAGAACACGCCCGTGATGCCTCGCCTGCGCAGCGATGTGCGCTCGCAGAGCCCCTCCAGCAGCTTGGGCGTCGCGAACAGGCAGCGGATGTTGGGGTGGGCCTTGAGAATCGTCAGCGCCTGGTCAAGGCAATGCTGCTTGTAGCGCTCCGCCTCCTCAAAGTGCCCGCGCTTGAGCAGCTTGACCACCCAGCGCGGGTCGAGGTCCACCGAGAAGCAAATGCCTCCGCGAACCTGGGCCAGGTATTCGACGGCCAAGCGCAGCCGCCGAGGCCCGCTCGGCCCCAGGTGCAGCCAGTCCGCCCCCGGCGGAAAGAACTCGTCCGGCAGCGTATTGGAGAACTCGGCATAGTCGGTGCGGAAATCGTCCACGTTGATCCGCGACTTGGGCACGCCGGTCGTGCCGCCCGTCTCGAACACATAGACCGGCTTGCCCGCCAAGCCCTGCGGCACCCAGCGCCGCACGGGGCCGCCGCGCAGCCACTCGTCCTCGAAGGGAGGCAACTGCCTGAGGTCGTCGAAGCCGCCGATGCGGTCCCGCGGATCCCACCCCAGCCGGTCGCGGGCGAACTCCAGCCAGAACGGGCAGCCCGTGGCCGGGTCGAAGTGCCATGCGACGATGTCCCGGACCTGGGCGTCCAAGGCCTGCCGGGCGGCGGCGGCTTGCTGCTCGAGCGCCTGCACCGCGAGCGCCCTACGATCCCTGCGCGGCGATCGCGTAGAGATGCGACCGGGTCATGATGTACAGCGTGCCGTTGGCCGCAATCGGCGTGGAGTAGATCACGTTCCCGAAGTTGATCTCGGACAGCACCTCCATTTCGCGACCCGCCTTCAGCACGCTCAGGTCGCCATCCTCGTCGCCTAGCATCACCTTGCCGTCCACCACGTACGGGGAGCCCCACACGGCGGCGAGCATGTCGTGCTCCCAAAGCAGCTCGCCCGTGGCGAGGTCCAGCGCGTGGAAGAAGCCGGAGAAATTCGGGGCGTACAGGATGCCGTCGTGGATCGCCACCGTCGAGATCGTCCGCCGGAACGGGTGGTGCCATTCCACGTGGGTCTCTGTCACGTCTCCGCTGCCGTCCGCCCGAATGGCCCACAGGTGCCCCACGCCTTCGCCGTGCTCGGGGTCCTGGCCTACAGCGATGTACACGATCCCTTCGTGCAGCACCGGCGTCGCGATGATGTTGTTGCGGTCGCCGCGGCCCTGCTTCCACTCCGATTCCTTGGGATTGGCGTCGAACTTCCAGATCTGCTCGCCGGTTTCCGGCTCGAAGCTGTACAGCCAGCCGTCGCCGCCCGCAAAGACCACCTGCGCCTTGCCCCCGGCCTCCCCGTAGGCCGGCGACGACCATTGCCCGTGCAGGATGTTGCGTCCCGGCGAGCGGTCCTCCCAGAGAACTTCGCCGGTGCGCCGATTCAGCGCCCAGGAAGCTGGGGCTTCGCGGCGAGGGGACGTTGATGTGGCTCTCGTCCACCCCGTTCGGAAGTGTTGACGAACAGGATGTCGCCCACGACCAGTGGCGAAGTCGCCGCCATGTTGTGGGGGAACACGCCGAGGTCGTTGTACATGTCCAGGCGCCAAATCACATCGCCGTCGGCTTCCGACGTGTGCTGCTCGTCCTGGATCGGCCCGTCGTTCTCGCCGTCGCGGAACCCTTCGGCGTCGAGGGCCAGCACCTCGGCCCGGTTGGACACGTAGTAGACGAGTCCGTCAACGACCGGCCGGGGACGAGGCAAACCCCCTGCTCCGGCCAATCGTTGACCCGCCCGGCCTCGAGCTTTCGTGTGCGTCATCTGCCCACAGGAACTCCCCGTCGGCCTCCCGAAAGGCCATCAGGACCCCCCGGTCGTTGCCTTGGTCGGGGGTCCCGCAGAAGCTCGTTGTTCGTGCCCAGGAAAAACCTTGCCGCCGGCCACGACCGGATTGCCGTAGGATTGGGAGGCCGATTTCGGCGACCCACTTCACCCGCTCCTTGGTCCGAAGGTCCCAGGTCCGCGGAACCCCCGTCTCGGCGGAGACCATGTTGCGGGACGGTCCGCCGCCCCACATCGGCCCAGTCGGCCGCGGAAGCGGTCGACCCTGCCATCAGGGCGAAGGCGGCTGCGGGCCAGAGGCCCCGGATCGGGGGAAAGCGCATAGGTGGTCTCCAGGTCGGCGCAGTCAGTCCCCGAAGGGCCTGACCACGAGATTGTCGTAGTAGATGTCGGCGGACGAATAGCCGTAGATGCCCGGGCTACCGTGGGAATGGCCGAGCGGGTCGGTCGCCTCGATGGTCCACCCCGCCGGCTCGTCAGCGTCCCGCGGGCCAGACCTTGCCCCGCACCCATCGTTGCTGCCGTCCTCGTGCGGCTCGACCCGCAGCTTGGCGCGGTACCACTGGTCGGGGTCCCATGCAAACGGCACTTCCTTGGAGAAACGCTCGAGTTCCGAAAGCCAGGTGCGGATCATGAGCGACTGCGCGTTGCCCATCAAAGCCAGCGTGTAGCGGTGCGACACGAGCCCCATGTCCGCCATGCGCCGGCGTTGCTCCTTGGACATCAGCTCCCACCTTCGACTTCGTAGCCCCGCTGCCGAGGGTTGCCCACATACACCGTCGTCCGCCATGTGCGCGGGTTGCCCGAGGGCTTGAGCAGCAGCTTCCCGGCCTCGGCCTCGGCGACCTGGAACCGCCCGCGCGCGGACCGACCACCCGCCGGGCACGGCACCGATCTCGTAGCGCTCGAAGTCCTCGCGGAACCCGCCCGCTGGTTTGAGCGCCACGCGGGCCACTCCCTTGAGATCGCCGACAGTCGCGACTACGTGGCCTCCTTGCGGGAAGACCTCCCCGGCGGTGAACTCTCCGCCGGAGTCCAAGGTGCCCTGCAGGTCTCCCTCGAGCGACCATGCGGCATCCCTCTCGCCGATCTCGCGCCCATCGGCGTCGAACAGGCGCGCCACGAAGCGCACCCGGCCGCCTGGCCGCAGGTTGATCTCCCCCGGAACCACCAGCAGTTGGGCCGGCTCGGCACCGGGCGCAGCGACGGGAGGAGGCCCGAGCGGGGGCCCTAGCGTCTCCGGGGCGCGCCTCCGGTCCGGCGATGCAGTACAGATCGTTGTTCGTGGCGAAGTACACCCGCCCGCCCGCAATCGCCGGAGAGCCGTTGATCTGGGTCAGGCTGCCGTCCGGGTTATGGAATTCGTCCAGGTCGGCCGCCTCGGGCTCGGAGCGCCCAGCGAGCCGCAGGATGTGGAACTTGCCGTCCACATCCGAGACATAGAGCTTGCCGTCGCCAACCACCGGCGAGGCACGCTGGGCGATGCCCAGGTTGCGCCTCCAGAGCTGGCGCCCGTCCGCGCCGTCGAACGCCACCAAGTTGGCGGAGTTGTCGACGTGGTAGAGGATTCCGTCGAGCATCGCGGGAGAGGCGTACCCCGCCGCGAATCCGTCCGCCGCCCAGACTTGCCGCGGGCGCCCGCCCGCCGACTTGGGCTGCGTCGAGCGCGACGAGCCGGCCCATGGCCGTGCTGCCGTCGACGTTCTCCTCGCTGTGCGAGGCGTAGACCATGGTGCCGTCCACCACCACGGACGAGTTGATGCCGCGCTTGGAGAGCGGGAACTCCCAAACCCTCTTGCCCGTGCTGGCTTGCAGGGCGTAGATGCCGCCGTCCCCATTCCCCGTAATCAGCAGCCGCTGGCCGCCGATGTCCCGCACGACAGGGACGGTGTACGTGGTGTCGTAGGGGGCTTTGCCCGGGGTGGCCAGCCAAACGGTCTCCCCGGTGCGCTTGTCGAG
>CBDBZZ010000065.1:0-15917 GCA_965213745.1 Bryobacterales bacterium
CGACGAAGGGATTTCCGAGACACGACTTTTGACGCGATCAGTAGAACGGCTTCTGTGCGCGTTTTCGAGTGTTTGGGCCGCCCGGCGGCCCGCGCTCGGAGCCTAGTCCGCAGAAGCCTTCGCTGCGTTCCGCCGCGTCTCGGCGGTGACTCGGACAGCGTCATTTATCAACGGGCTCCTAGGCCGACCTGCTCCACCCCGACGCTACGGGGACGGACCAGGCGCAGCGAGTCGCCAGCAATCCGTTGCCCGTCTGGCGGTCCGGCGGCCGGCTTGTCCCCCGGTGCGCCGCGGGCGACCAACTGCGCGGCGATCCGCTGCGCCTCGGGTGCGACGGCGGGCGGGCAATCGGCCACCAGCGGCACTTGGCCGGGCAAGATGCCGTCGATGCGGAGGCCCAACAGCGGCCACTGCGCCCGGGGGAGATCAAAGTGTCTGCCGAGGCTGAGCAGCGTGCGCTGCCGGACGGTGTTTCCGCTACGCTCGGAGTGGACAAGGCGATGGGAGAAGGAGGGCTGTCCGGCCGCGATCCGCCGGGTTTGGGTGCGCCGCACGAACAGACGGCCACGCTAGCGGGTGGACCCGCCACAGCGCAACCCTTATCAATCAATTATGGCACTACATTGAGCTCAGCCCAACCCCGATCCTTGGGAATCAATAACCTACAGAGATGAGCCCCTCGAAATACCGCCCAAATCGGCAAAATGACCGCCGATCTTGTTAAACATGGGCTAGATTCCCGGTTAATTTCCCGAAATGGCGGTTGCGGGGCCGTATGGCTTGAGCGGGGAGCCCGGCGTACCCGGCGCGGGCCCCTCATCCTGTCGCCGAGCGACCTGGGCCCCCGCGCAGGTGCCCTGCGCCTGCCTCGCAGCTGCTGCGCCCCCGGCTTCGGGCGCACCGATCCCCACGCGGGCTCCGCGTCGGTCCCCTGCCGCTGGGCCCGGCGCGGCTCCGGCCGCGCCGCCCCAGCCCGGCTCCATCCGGCTCGCTGCGTGCAGCAGCCAGTCCAATTGCAGATTGCTCCTGCTGAACAGCAGCCGCAGCAGCCGCTGCGCGATCTGCCCGCCTAGGTAGAAGCCCTGATGCGCCGTGTGCGAGCGGCACGGCGGATGATGCAGCCCCAAGTCCGTCAACGGCCCCCTTGAACGCATTTTCCTGCCCCTGCTGGCCGCGGTGCCGCCGCACCAGCTCCGCCAGCGGCAGCCGGTTGTGGCTCACCGGAATCACTGTGTACACCGGCTCCAGCAGCCGCTGCTCCCCGTCCCCGTCGCGCCGGATCACCCCGTACACCGGCTCCTCCGGCCCCCGGGCCGGCCGGTACGCCACCACGATCGCCCGCTCCTTGCCCGCCGCGTCCAGGGGCTCCCACTCGTCCTCCCGCAACCCCATCGCGGCCGCCAAGCGCAGAATCGGAGCTTTCTTGCGCGGATCGGTCACGCTCACGGAATCATCCCAGCCCTTCCGCCGGCAGGAGCTCACCAGATCCTGGCAGGGGTCCGCGCTGGCGGCCCGCAGCCCCACCGGCTGCCGCCCTGTCAGCAAAGGCGCCGCATCCTGGTCCAATTGCTCCCGCCAATCCCCCCGCACATCCGTGCCGCCCGCGTGCAGCCGGGCGCTGACCCGCGCCACCCCCACGAACACCGAGTGCAGCTAGGACTGCTTCTCGCCGTGGCAGCCGCGCCCGGCGTGCTCGAACAACTTGCCCTCTACTTCAATCCCCGTGCCGTCCACGAACACCGGGACGTAGCCCCACCGCTGCACGCGCGCCTGCGCCACCAGCGGCACTAGGCGCCGGCTGACCAGCCGCACGCACTCCCGCAAGCCCTCCAGGGCTGCCTGGTTCATCCGCTGCAGGTATTCGCCGAGCCGCCGGCTGGCGGGCACGGCCCGCAGCCCGCACGCTCGGCGGGCGACGTCATCGACCCCCAGAGCGTCGACCGCGTGGAGGTGCCCCCCGCCGGCGCAGGCCGCGTAGAGCAGCGCCAGCAGCATCTGCCCAGCGCTGCCACCGCGCCGGCGGCGCTGGAGGCGGACCGAGGCGGCCAGTTTCTCGGGCAGTCCGAGGAACCGGGCCAGCCGGGCCCCCACGCCGAGCCCGGCCAGGCCCGTCCAGTCGTCGTCGCAGACGCCGTAAGCCAGGGTGGGAGCGCTGTCGGGGGACAGGGGCCAGGGGGCCTCCAAAAAAATCGAGATGCACCCCCGAGGTGCAATCTGCGAACACCCCAGAGGACCGTCTAAATCATTGTAAAACAAACACATTCCGGCTGGTAACCGGAATTTTTACCCGGGAATCAGGGGACCCTGTCGGTCCGGCCCTACGGGGTCAACTTGGCATTCTTATGGATCTTCACTCGGGCCTCCCTTCAAACAACTGCTGGCCATCCACTTGCAGGTTCCTCCATCCGGCCCCGCACAAACCTACGGAGAGATCACGGGTAGGCCCCGTAGCGAGTCGCGATCGGCAAGTGAAACCAGGACACAGAGCCCTGTCGGGGCTTCAGGAATCACCCGAGCTAGCATTGAGTGAGCGGCGATCCCCCGAATCTCCGCCCGTTCCCCCAATGACCGGTCGCACGTTACACTAGCCCGCGGATGGAGCCCGTGCCCGCGACGCGACGAAGATTAAGTCGAGACAAACTGCATGGGTGGGCCACCATAGTGCCGGGCAGTTTCGCTGGAGTGCGGCGCTCGAGTTACGCGAGGGGCGGAGCGACAATGCGCTTGCGTCGCCCGCCGGTCGTCCGAGCACGCGGGCCAGCGCACCCCGGGCGCCCCGAGCAGTGAGCCCGAAAGTGGCACGCTGTCCGAATGCCATCAGGAAAACCGCCGCCTATCGGTCGGAGCGTGACGCTCCAAGGTCGGATGGCCAGCTAATGCGAGAATCCCAGCAGATCGCCGCCCCGCCCCGTGCCATCGCAGCCCCCGAAGAGCAATTGAGCGTACCGGGGCGAGAGAACGCGCACCGCGTTCCGCCCGTCAGCGGGTTCTCGGGCGTAAGCGCAGTATGTGAAGCGTCCGCTCGATTCCGGCACTATCGGTGGATCGCGATCTCGGTCCTAGCGTCGGGCCTCCCGTCTGCAGGCCAAGTGCCTGTGCCGGACGGCAGGGCGTCGTTCGCGAGCCATTGCGTGCTATGCCACGCAGGTGACGGCGCCGGCACGAATCGGGCGCCTGGCATTCTCGCCTATGTCCGCTCGCGCTCACCGGACGAGATCGCGGCATTCGTCCGCACCGGCGTTCAGGCCAAAGGCATGCCCGCATTTGACCTGCCGACGGACGAAATGCAAAGCCTCGTGCGTTTCTTGAGGACTCTAGCCGGTCAGCCCGAAAGCGAGACGGCCAGCTCCGTGCGCGAGGTGTCGCTGGCGGACGGCTCACGCGTGAAGGGAGAAGTCCTGAACGAGAGCGGCTTCGACCTCCAGCTGCGGGACGAACTCGGACGGATACGGATGCTGCGGCGCGAGCGAGACTCTTACAGCGAGGCAGTGGCGGAGCCCAGCGCGGACTGGCCCACGTATCACGGGAACTTCGCGGGCAACCGTCACAGCCTCTTGGACCAGATCAACCTTGAGACCGTCGAGCAGCTGTCGCCGGCATGGTTCTTTCCAGTGCCTGACCACCACATGATCGAGGGCACGCCCGTCGTGATCGACGGGATCATGTACGTGACCGGCGTGAACCAAGTGTTCGCTCTGGACGCCGTGGCCGGGCGCGAAATCTGGCGGTACGGTCGCCCGCGTACAAAAGGCTTGGTGGGCGACGCGGCGATTGGCCTGAATCGAGGAGTGGCGATAAGCGGGGACTTGCTGTTCGCGGTCACCGACCACGCGCACGCGTTCGCTCTGAATCGCCGGACGGGTGACTTAGTCTGGGATGTTGAGTTGGCCGATTATCGGGACCACTACGGCGCGATCGCCGCTCCGCTGGTGGTGGACGAATTGGTGTTCTTCGGGGTCTCGGGCGGAGATACCGGGCTGCGCGGGTTCCTCGACGCCTACCAGATCGAAACGGGAGAACGCGCTTGGCGCTTCTGGACGATTCCGGCCCCCGGGGAGCCAGGCTCGGAAACCTGGGGTGATCCGGAGGTGCTCGCGAGAGGCTGCGGCGCAACGTGGTTGACGGGCAGCTACGATCCTGAGCTCGATCTTCTCTACTGGCCGACGGGAAACCCGTGTCCAGACCTTAACGGAGATCGGCGTCCGGGCGACAACCTTTATACGAACTCGGTTTTGGCGCTGCGACCGAGTACCGGGAAGTTGGCATGGCACTTCCAGTTCACTCCGCACGACACGCATGATTGGGACGCTCAAGAACCGCTGATCCTGGTGGACGAGGAGTTTCACGGGCAGCGGCGCAAGCTGCTACTGCAAGGGAACCGTAACGGCTTCTTCTACGTGCTTGACCGGCAGACAGGCGAGTTCCTGCTGGGAGAACCGTTCATCGACCAAACCTGGGCCGTGGAGCTTTCGCCAGAAGGGCGGCCCATCGTGCGGCCAGGCAGCGACCCCACTCCAGAGGGCAGTGCCGTGTGCCCGGCGATTCGCGGGGCGACGAACTGGTGGGCTTCGGCCTATAGCGCCGAGACGAAGCTCTTCTACTTGATGGTCCACGAATCCTGCATGGTCTACGCCAAGGACGACCGACCGTGGCAGCGAGGCAAGTCGTGGCTCGGCGGGACGTTCTGGCTCACGGACGATTCTCCGAACCAGCGGCATATCCGGGCGCTGGATATTCGTACCGGCGAAACCGTTTGGAACTATCCGCAGACCGGCGACTCGACAACATACTCGGGGGTGCTATCCACCGCCGGCGGACTGGTCTTCTTCGGAGAGGACAGCGGAGCGTTCGCGGCCCTCAACGCGACGACCGGGGAGCCTGTTTGGCACTTCCAAGCCAATCAGGAATGGAAGGCTTCGCCGATGACCTACATGGTCGGCGGACGCCAGTTCGTCGCGATCGGTTCGGGGCTCGGATTCTGGTCTTTCGCCCTGCCTCCAACTAGGGTGAGCCAGCGCGGTCGCTAGGACGGCGATTCCTCTCGCCGGGCGAACGAACGCTGGACACCGACCAGAGCGTCAGTCGCGCCTGCGGCTTGCGCTGCCTTGGCGAGACCTTGGAGCGCGCGCACCGTGGCGTCCTGTCTAGCGGCGCTCGGAACGTTTCCGCAGCTTCCTGGAATCGCCCGAGTTCGAAGAGCGTCTCGCCCAGAATTTCGAGCGACGGTTTCGGTGGAAGAGGCGGCCCTTAGCCAAATGGCGTCGCGTCCTCAAGCTTCATGGCCTCTCGAAGTTTCGCACGCGCCGCGTCTGTCTCGCTGCCCGCGAACAGCAGCAAACCCTCAAAAGCCGTGGCGGCGATCGGCAGCGAATGCGCTTCCCGGAAGCCGGTGCCGGCCTTGGCTCACAGTTTCGACGACCATTTCTTGGCAAAGTCCGTATCACTCAGCTTGATGGCGCGGATGTCCTCCACCAAAGCGCTCGCTCCCCACGCTCTGGCATCCAAGTCGCTATCGTCGACCGGCCGCAAGTCCGCGGCCGATTGCTCCGTGTCGATCAAAAAGTGCATGCAGGTAGGCTTGGCGAGCTAGGGCTTGGACAGCAGCGCGTCCTGCTCGATTACTGCAAGATTCTCGCGACCTTTGGCGATGCGGCCCAGCTGGAGATAGGCGTGTTGCATCCACCACAACGCGTGGTAGCCGCGAGCGTCCGTTCCGAGTTTTAGCCGCGGGGCGTATGCCTCGGACGAATTCCAACCTAGATTCCCGGTTAATTTCCCGAAATGGCGGTTGCGGGGCCGTATGGCTTGAGCGGAGAGCCCGGCGTACCCGGCGCGGGCCCCCGGCTCCGGGCGCACCAATCCCCCCACGGGCTCCGCGTCGGCCCCCTGCCGCTGTGCCCGACGCGGCCCCGGCCGCGCCCATCCAGCCCGAGTCCGGCTCCATTCGGCTCGCCGCGTGCAGCAGCCAGTCCAGCCCCAGGTTGCTCCTGTTGCACAGCCGCTGCAGCCGCCCCACGCTGCCCACGCCGTACCGGATCAGCGGCCGCAGCCCGGGCTGCCGCACCTCGGACGGCAGCACCTAGTATTGCAGCAGCCGCAGCAGCAACTGCGCGATCTGCCCGCCCAGGTAGAAACCCTGATGCGCCGCGTGCGAGCGGCACGGCGGATGATGCAGGCCTAGGTCCGGCAACGGTCCCTGGAAGGCATGCTCCTGCCCCTGCTGTCGCGGTGCCGCCGCACCAGCTCCGCCAGCGTCAGCCGGTCGCGGCTCACCAGCATCACCGTGTACACCGGCTCCAGCAGCCGCTGCTCCCCGTCCCCGTCGCGCCGGAGCACCCCGCACACCTGCTCCTCCGGCCACCGGGCCGGCCGGTACGCCCCCGCGAGCACCCGCTTCTGGCCCGCCGCGTCCAGGGGCTCCCCCGCGTCCTCCCGCAACTCCATCGCGTCCGCCAGGCGCAGAATCGGGGCCTTTTGGCGCGGATCGGTCACGCTCCCGGAATCATCCCCGCTCCGCTGCCGGCAGGAGCTCATCAGCTCCCCGCAGTAGTTAGCACTAGTGTCAGCACCTCTTTGGGGTGCCCCATGAAACCGGACAGATGGCCTGCTGCGGAACCAGGCAACTATCTGTTCCAGACACTTGACAAGACAGATTTATTTGATGTAGCATCCCTGAGTGACGAGCGCATCAGCGGAGCGCCCATGTCCTCGGCGGGCCCACCTGCCGAGCACAAGGGTCGTAATGTCCGGGGGGCCTCACCTTGGCGAATAGGTGGGAACCGCTGTTTCGCGGGCGTTTGTCAACGACCCGGCACCATTCGCCGGGACTCGCACGAAAGGAAAAACCATGCGCAAACGCATCCTTGCATCTTCATTGACACTCTGTGCGGCGGTGCTGCACGCACAGAGCTACACCTGCCCGGACGAACCGACCTGGAGTGCGATTTCGTGCTCCATGCACGAAGCCATCCAACCGACGGATTGGGACGGCTTCGATCTGACATTTGTGCTCGAACGCGCCCAATACCGGGACTACATGGTCACCTCGGGGCCGAGCGCGGTTCGGCTTCGCATATATCATCACTTCGACGATCCCGATTGGGTGGCGAAGCAGCTTGCGAAGGCTTGGGCCGGGCAGCCGAGAGTGCTGAGGCGCTCAGCGATGCCGTTCCTCATAGGGATTGACTATGCAGGACCAGTGTATTGGGATTACACGGACACTCCCGAGGCAAGGCACATTGTTGAATATCCCGCTGAATACGTCCACGAGTACGCAAGCACGCTTGATTGGGCATTCGAGGAAATTCTAACGCACGAGATGTGCCACGTCATAGACAAGCAGGGCGAACTTCAAGGCAGCGGGCGATTCAGCAACCGAGAGGGTTGGCGGAGAGCAGTGGGTGCGGACAACGATTATGTCAGCGAGTACGCCAGGTCGGGGGGCAACGTCGAGGATTTCGCCGAATCCTGCGCCGCGCACATTCTATTGGGAATGGGAACTCGATTGACCGACGCACACCGCGACCACATCGAGGATACGATGCCGAACAGGTCGGCGTATTTCGCTAAGTTGTTCACGGCTTGGAGCGACCTGATCCGCTTTGACTAGGCCGTTTTCTCGTCCAGACAGCTCCAACGAAGGTGCCAAGGTTCTTTCGCGGGGCCGACTGTGCCTATATCGTTTCTGTTCCCATGCTGCAATGACTCATGGCAAAGTTCTGCAACACTGCGGATGGGATTGCTGCGGAACAGAAAATTATTTTTCATTCCAGACACTTTACGAGACAGATCCATTTTATGCAGCATCCATGTGTGACGAACTCATCAGCGGAGCGGCCCGCGTCCTCGCAGGCCCACCTGCCGAGCATAAGGGCCGTAATGTCCGGGGGGACTGCCCCACCTTGGCGAATAGGTGGGAATCGCTGTTTCGCGGCGTTCGTCAACGATCCGGCACCATTCGCTGGGATTCGCAACGAAAGGAAAAACCATGCGCAAACGCATCCTTGCATCTTCATTGACACTCTATGCGGTAGCGCTGCACGCACAGAGCTACACCTGCCCGGACGAACCGACCTGGAGTGCGATTTCGTGCTCCATGCACGAAGCCATCCAACCGACGGATTGGGACGGCTTCGATCTGACGTTCGTGCTCGAACGCGACCAATACCGGGACTACATGGTCACGTCGGGGCCGAGCGCGGTTCGGCTTCGCATATATCGTCACTTCGACGATCCCGATTGGGTGGCGAAGCAGCTTGCGAAGGCTTGGGCCGGGCAGCCGAGAGCGCTGAGGCGCTCAGTGATGCCGTTCCTCATAGGTATCGACAGTGCAGGACCGATATACCGGGATTTCACGGATACTCCCGAAGCAAGGCACATCGTTGAATATCCCGCCGAATACGTTCATGAGTACGCAAGCACGCTCAACTGGGCATTCGAGGAGCTTCTGACGCACGAAATGTGCCACGTCATTGACAAGCAGGGCGAACTTCGAGGCAGCGGGCGATTCAGCAACCACGAAGATTGGCGGAAAGTAGCGGATGCGGACAACGATTATGTTAGTGAGCACGCTAGGTCGGGGGGCAACGTCGAGGATTTCGCCGAGTCCTGCGCTGCGCACATTTTATTGGGAACGGAAGCTCGATTGACCGATGCACACCGCGACCACATTAAAGATACAATGCCGAACAGGTCGGCGTATTTTGCTAAGTTGTTCACGGCCGCCTACGCCTCCGACGGGAGAGTCGCGGTACTCACGGATCCCGTAACGGTCGAGGCGGGTGCCGCCGCACCCGCCTATACGATCGACACCGTGGCGGGCACGAACGAGTCTAGGGACGGGCATCCCGCCACCGAATCGTGGCTGGTTGAGCCGGAGTCCCTGGCGTTCGACTCGCTTGGCAATCTCTTCATTGCCGACGGGCGTGACAACCGTGTCCGCAAGGTAGACGCGGCCACCGGTGTAATCGAGACGGTTGTGGGCACCGGTGAGGCGGGCTTCAGCGGGGACGGTGGCCCGGCCACCGAAGCACAGATTAATCGCCCCAGTGCGGTACGCGTGGATAGCGTCGGAAATGTCTTCGTGGCCGATACAGGTAACAGGCGCATTCGAAAGATTGATGTCTCCACGGGCATCATCACCACCGTCGTGGGCCCGGACGAGTACGAGTCTGGCGGGGACGGTGAGTCCGCCGTCAACGCGCAGCTGCGCTGGCTCGTGGACATCGCTGTAGACTCCGAAGGAAACCTATTCGTTGTGGACCGGTTCGACCACCGTGTGCATAGGGTCGATGCGACCAGCGGAGTCATCGATACCTTTGCGGGCACGGGCGAGAGAGGATATGCCGGGGACGGCGGCCCAGCACCCAACGCGCAGTTGAGTTTCCCTAGGGGCGTCGCGTTGGACGCTCGAGGGAACGTCTACATCGCGGATGAGGCGAACAACCGCGTCCGCAAGGTCGATCCAGCAGGGATCATTACGACCGTTGCGGGCACGGGTGCGCGGGGTAGCAGTGGAGATGGCGGCCCGGCCGCCAAGGCGCAACTGAGTGGGCCCACGGCTGTTGCCGTGGATGCGGACGGTAACCTCTATATCAACACTTACCGGCACGTGCGACAAGTCAACCCGGCTGGAATTATCCGGACGATTTCTGATAACAATACTGGAGGACGTTCCATTGGGATCGACAGAAACGGCGACCTGTATCTCGAGAGTCCGACATCGTCTGGCGTAATCGTGAAGATTGACAGTGCTTCAGGTGTGTCCGCGCCTATCGCCGGGGGCGGAGACCCAGACGCTTCAGCAGCCCTCCAGAGCAAGATCGCTTCACCTCATGACGTGGAGGTCGACTCGGAGGGAAACCTCTATCTGGTGGATAGCCTGTATCAGCGCATTCGCAGAATCGATGCGACTGGGGCCATATCAACAGTCGCGGGCACGGGCGAGCGGGGCTACAGCGGGGACGGCGGTCCAGCCGCGGCGGCGCGGTTGGCAGTGCCCAGAGGGGTAGCGGTTGACGCAGAGGGCAACATCTACATTGCGGATACCAGCAACCACGCAGTGCGCAGAGTCGATGCCGCAGCGGGCACCATCACGACAGTCGCGGGCACGGGTGAAGGAGACTACAGCGGGGACGACGGCCCAGCCGCGGCGGCCCAACTGAATATGCCTTTCGGGGTAACTATCGACTCGGTTGGCAACATCTTCATTGCGGATACTCTTAACGATCGCGTTCGCAAAGTAGATGTCGACACGGGGATCATCACAACCCTAGCTGGAAACGGGGAACTGGGCCTCAGCGGAGATGGTGGGCCCGCAGTCAAAGCAAGTTTGGGTTTGCCTTTTGGAGTTGCCGTAGATGCGGGTGGCAATGTCTACATTGTAGGTTATGGTACTGTACGTAAGGTGGATACATTAGGAATTATTGCAACCATCGCAGGCATGGAAGATGGTATTTTGCTCGACCTTCTTACCGGAATCGCTGTGGATGACGCCTGCAACGTTTACATCACAGAGGAACCACGAGGGCGTGTCCATCGTTTAATCCCCGGCCCGATCATCACAGCTGGAACCTGCTCGGTAGCTCCCGATGTCGGGGAGTGACGACGGCAGTTTAGCTGGGGAAGCTTGCCAAGTAGTGATCGTAAAGTTTTGTTGTGAAAATATATATTATAGTGCCGAAACAGTATTGAAATCAGCAATGTGTCTCGGTTTTCATATCGAAAATTAGGATTGACTGTGCTGCGTTTCGGTCGCATAGCTGAACATATTATCTGGCCATAATTTTTCTGCATAACTCAGGTGCTCTTGGCTGGCAGGAAAAATAGATGATTCCTGCTTTGTGGGGTTATGGAATCCAGAAAATTCCTGCACATAGTGCCCCAAGCGCTTCGGGATCAGCTTGTGAAACGTGCAGGCATGTGCCCGCTTGAGCAAGGGTCAGAGGCTCTCGATATCGTTGGTATGCACGTCATCCCTGACGTATTCCTGCAGCGAGTGCTTCACTGTATCACGGGCAAACGGAAAAGCCTCATAAACCGTCGCATCATCGGTGTAGACGGTGCCCTCAGCTCCACATGATTCTAGACGGATTTTCGCAATGTTGCCGCATCGGTCGACTGAATTACGCATGCGGAGACTCCGGTTCGTTTCGCGATCCTTACCGATGCGTTTTTAAGTGGTCCTGATTACCCACAAACCTCATCCAAAGTTAGGAGGCGGCAATTTGCGTGTTGGGTGTCCAGAAATAGATCAGGGAATCTTGGGATGTTTGCGGGCTTGTGGGGGTGTGTCCCCGGCCCGGGCTGCGCGCCAGGGCGCGGCCGCCAATGTCCCGAGCGCAGGGTACCCAGCAGCTGGGCCGCCGGACGGCGGTTCAGCCGGCCCAGTTCGGGCATGGTCGCCAGCAGCGTGGCGACATGGACGGGTCCCACCCCGGGCCTCAAGGCCAGCACCTCGGCCTGGCGGGCGCATGCCGCTTCCGCGACGAGGACCCCGCGCGATCCCTGGCGCAGTCCTGGAGGTCGCGCTCCCAGCGCTGTACAGATCGGTGCATAAGTCTTGTCACACAAATCACGCTAGATTTCTAGCATTTTCAACAGCTTACGGGGAAAGACCCCTGACACGACTTTTGACGCGATCAGTAGCGACTGCTCGAATTTTCCCTCGGAGGAAGCTTTCCCCGGACTCGGCGATGTGCTTCCGGACAGCGTCCCGGGGCTCCCCCAGCAGCCGTTCGGCGGCTGCCAAGTTTTTTTGAGCCCAGTGTTGCATCACTGTCGACACAGCGCTATTGAACTCATCCAGGCGGACTAGGCGGGCCAGCATGGAGGCGTCCCGCGGTCGGTTTTGGCCCACTCCCCGAGCGCTGCCGCGCAACGCCGGGCGCTGCAAGGATGGATCGCGACTGTTTCGCATTCAGCTGTGTCCAGCTCGGGTGCAGGCGTGGTGAAAGCGCCCGGGGTCCCGCAGGCGATCCGCGTAACTTGGTGCCGACGGAGCCCCTGGCGCAACCTGCGACGGACGCTGCGGTTGTGGGCACAGTGCCTCGCAGCCCCTGCTGTCTAGATTCCCAGATAATTTCCAGAGATGGGGATTGCGGGGCCGTATGGCTTGAGCGGTGGGCAGCAGCCAGTCCAGCCGCAGGTTGCTCTTGCTGAACAGCAGCCGCAGCCGCCGCGCACTGCGCGTCAGCCGCCCCACGCTGCCCACGCAGTACCGGATCAGCGGCCGCAGCCCGTGCTGCCGCGCTTCGGACGGCAGCACCTGGTACGGCAGCAGCCGCAGCTGCGCGATCTGCCCGCCTAGGGAGAAACCCTGCTGCGCCGCGTGCGAGCGGCACGGCGGATGATGCAAGCCCAGGTCCGGCAACGGTCCCTGGAACGCAGGCCCCTGCCCCTGCTGGCCGTGGTGCCGCCGCCCCAGCTCCGCCAGCGGCAGCCGGTCGCGGCTCACCGGAATCACCGTGTACACCGGCTCCGGCAGCCGCTGCTCCCCGTCCCCGTCGCGCCCGATCACCCCGCACACCGGCTCCTCCGGCCCCCGGGCCGGCCGGTACACCCCCGCGAGCGCCCGCTCCTGGCCCGCCGCGTCCAGAGGCTCCCCCTCGTCTCGTCATCCCGCAACCCCATCGCGACCGCCCGGCGCAGGATCGGGGCCTTTTTGCGCGGATCGGTCACGCTCACGGAATAACCCCAACCCTTCCGCCGGCAGTAGCTCACCAGATCCTTGCAGGAGTACGCGCTGGCGACCCGCAGCCCCACCGGCTACTGCCCTGTCAGCCGGGGTGCCGCATCCCGGTCCAGTTGCTCCCGCCCATCCCCCTGCACATCCGTGCCACCCGCCTGCAGCCGGGCGCTGACCCACGCCGCCCCCACGCACACCGAGGGCAGCCAGGACTGCTGCTCGCCGTGGTAGCCGCGCTCGGCGTGCTCGCACAACTGGCCCTCCCCCTCAATCCCCGTGCCGTCCACGCACACCGGCCGGTACCCCCACCGCTGCCCGCACGCCTGTGCCCCCGCCGGCGCAGGCCGCGTAGAGCAGCGCCAGCAGCAGCCCAGCGCTGCCACCGCGCCGGCGGCGCTGGAGGCGGACCGATACGGCCAGCTTCTCGGGCAGCCCGAGGAGCCGGGCCAGCCGGGCCACCACGCCGAGCCCGGCTAGGCCCGTCAAGCCGTCGTCGCAGACGCCGTAAGCCAGGGTGGGAGCGCTGTCGGGGGAAATGGGCTCGGGGCCTCCAAGAAAATCGAGAGGCACCCCCGAGGTGCAATACACGGACACCCCGGAGGACCTTTTAAATCATTTTAGCACAAACACGTTTCTTCAATCGCGTCCCGTTCTATGGCAGTGAGCAACTCGGGGGGCTGCCAAAGAGCTCCATGCCACCTCCATCAGGCAGGCCCCGGACAGGGAGCACCGAGCGGCTGTTTCCGCCATCGCGCCCTCAGCGGGGTGCGCGGCTTCAGGCGGTGAGAGCCGGTGGCTAAACTAAGGCTCAGGCGGGCCCTCCGGTACGGTGGGAGCGCCGGCACTCGGATGTCTCGGCAAGTGGTCAAGGCGCTCCGGCACCACGGGTACGACGCCTTCTGGGTCGGCGGGTGCGTCAGGGACGCGTTGCTGGGGCGCCCGGTCAAGGACAGAGATGTGGCGACCAATGCGCGCCCCGAACAGGTCGCGGCGCTGTTCCCGGGGGCCCGGTTGGTGGGGGCCCACCTCGGCGTGACCCTGGTCCGGGACGGTCCCGCCTGGGTTGAGGTGGCGACATACCGCCGCGACCACGAATACGTCGACGGACGCAGGCCGACCGCCATTTCCTATGCGAACGATGCTGCCGTTGATGTCAGGCGGCGCGATTTCACCATCAACGGTCTCCTCCAGGATCCCGAGACGGACGAGGTTTTCGATTTTGTCGATGGCCGAAAGGACCTGGAGCGGGGGTTGGTGCGGGCTATCGGCAACCCGGTGCGGCGATTCGCCGAGGACAGGCTGCGGATGCTGCGTGCAGTCCGCATCGCGGCCGCGCTCGGCTTCGCCATCGAAGAGTCGACGGTTGCGGCCATCCGGGCGGCGGCCCCAGCGCTGGGCAGCGTGGCTTCCGAGCGGATCCGGGACGAGCTGGTGCGCATCCTGACCGAGGGAGGAGCCCGTCGCGGGTTTGAGTTGCTGGCTGCAACGGGCCTGCTTGAAGTCTCGTTGCCGGAGGTCGCGGCAATGCGCGGGGTGGAGCAGCCCCCGGAGTTCCATCCGGAGGGGGATGTTTGGGAGCACACGCTGCTGGTGCTGGAGGCGCTTGAGCAGCCCTCGCGGCCCCTGGCGTGGGGCGCTCTGCTGCACGATGTCGGCAAGCCCGACACATTCCGGCGGGCGGACCGCATTCGGTTCGACGGCCATGTCGAGCGGGGAGTAGAAATCGCGCGGCAGATCTGCGAGCGACTGCGGCTTTCGAACGCCGACCGGGCCCAGGTGCTGGCTTTGGTGGGCAACCATATGAAGTTCATGGATGTCCGCCGGATGCGCCCCGGAAAGCTGAAGCGCTTTGTCGAGCAGCCTCGCTTCCACGAGCATTTGGCGTTGCACCAAGCGGACTGCCTAGCCAGCCACGGCCAGCTGGACAATCACGCCTTCGCGGAGGAGCGGTTCCAGCGGGCTCTCACGGAGAAGCCGATGCCGCGGCTGCTGACCGGGACCGACCTGATCCAGGCCGGCTACCGGCCCGGGCCGCAGTTCGGCACCATGCTCTCCCTTGTCGAAGAGGAGCAGCTTGAGGGTCGGTTGGCGGATCGGGGCCAGGCGATGGCGTTTGTCAGGGAGCGATTCCCGCTCGAGGCTGCTGCCGCGTCGGCGAAGCGAGGCCCGGGCCATCGTTGTTGAGGTGCCCGAGCAGCCGTTGGCCGAGGCTGAGCCGCCTCCGAGTCCCCCAAGCCACGAATGGAGCGGATCCGGCTGGGCTGCATTCCCTTAGCGGTGGGGAGCTGCCGCGGCGAGTCTAGGGAGCGCTACAAGTCCAAGAGCCGGTCCGCCCGGCGGCCAATGTCCTGCAAATACCCTCGGTCGCCCCCGGGCAGCTCCACTGTAGCTTCGCCTGCGAACCCCACGGCGGCGAAGGCCTCCCGGACTGCCTGCCAATCGACATCCCCCTCGCCGAGGTTCACAAAACCCTTCTGGCGGGAGTAATCCTTGAGGTGAACCCTCACGATGCGGTCGGCGAGCTCCCGGATCCAGTGCTGCGGCACGCCGTAATGCACCACGTTGCCCACATCGAAGTAGGCGCGGACGAGCGGGTGGTCGAACTCGTCGATGTACTGGCGAAAGTCCCGGGCGGTGAGGAGGAACTTGTTCCAGACTTCTTCGATGGCGATGGTGACCCCGTGTTGCTCGGCTAGAGGGATGAGTCTGCGGACCTAGGCCTGCGAGCGTTTCCAGGCCTGCTCGTAGGTGGTGTCGGCGCGCGCGCGGGCCGGGACGAACAGGAGGGCGTCGGTTCCGTAGAGCTCGGCCTGCCGCAAGGCTTGGCCGACGCCCGCGACGCAGGCCTCGACCTCAGCTGGGTTCGGACTGGACAACGGATTGCCGCGGTGCGACTGGTTCAGGACGGAATGGATCCGCAGCCCGGCTCGCTGGGCGGCGTCGTTGATACGCTCGGCCTCGGCCTGGCTGGTGACGGTGCGCACCTCCATCGACCGAAAGCCTACTGCGACGGCCAGCTTGTAGCGGTCGACGAGGGGCAGATCGTCGGGGAGCATGGTGTCGATCAGGGCTCTCTCGATCTTCTGGCCGTCCGCAGCCCCGCAGGCAAGGAGAGCCGTAAAGGCAGCGGCAGCCCGCAACAATTCGCGACGGTTCACGCCTCGTAGCGTTGCCGACGCATACCCACGCTGTCAAGGCTGCCCACTGCGGGCTCTGCAAGGGAGGTGCGCCG
>CBDBZZ010000066.1:0-51609 GCA_965213745.1 Bryobacterales bacterium
ACCTCCCTCGAGTCCCTGCGCCGCAACTTCCAGTGGCCGGCCCTGGCCGGGCTGGCCTGCGCGGCGGCGCTGCTCGCGGCCGGCATGCGGCACTTCTACGCCCTGGTGTGCTTCGGCCTCTGCGCCTTCGTGGCGGTCACGATCCTGATGGAGTTCTACCGCGGCGGGCGCGTCATCCAGCGCAAGCAGTCCCTGCGCCTGCCGGCGGCCTTGGTGGAGCTGACCCGCCGCAACACCCGCCGCTACGGCGGCTACCTAGTCCACCTAGCCATCGTGCTGATGTTCGTCGGCTTCGCGGGTGCGGCCTTCAACCAAGTGCATCAAGAGGAGATGGCCGTGGGGGATACGATGGCGGTGGGCCCTTACGAGTTCAAGCTGCAGAACGTGTCCGAGATGGACAACCCGAACTACTTCCGGGCCGTGGCCGCGATCGACGTCTCCAAGGATGGGAGCTTTCTGGAGACCCTCGAGCCGGAGCGCCGCTTCTACCACGCGTCGAGCCAGCCGACCAGTCGCGTGGACATGCGCAACCGCCTGCGGGAGGATGTCTACGTCGTCTACGCCGGCCAGTCGAACGACGGCGCCAACCCGATCATCCAGGTGTACATCAACCCGCTCGTGAACTGGATCTGGATCGGTGCGTTGGCGCTCGTGTTCGGCACGCTGGTGGCCTTGCTGCCGAGCAAGTCTCCCCGCCGCCGCCCTCCCGCGCCGGAGGCGGCGCGCCTGAAGGAGCAGCCCCTTGCGGCCCCTAGCGCTTAGCCTACTGCTGTCGGCGGTCGCAGCGGCCGCTGCGGTGCCGTATTCGCAACTGCGCCAAGTTGGCGACCGCGTGCGGTGCCAGTGCGGCTGCTCCTACGCGGTGGGCAGCTGCAACATGCTCAACTGCCACTTCCGGGACCCGGTCCTGGAAGACATCCGCCTCGGCCTCGAAGAAGGCCAGGGCGAGGAGGAGGTCCTGGAGGCGGTTTACGCCAAGTACGGCAGCGAAACCCGGGTGGAGCCTCGCAACGAGGGCTTCGGGAGGGTCGGCTGGATCGCACCCTTCGCCTCGCTCCTAGGCGGGCTGGTGGGCGTGGCCTGGATCGTCCGCCGCTGGCGCCGCACCACCCTGGCCAAGTCGCGCGGGGCCGATGTCCCCGCGGAAGTGGTCGACCGCTACCGCCCCCAGATCGAGGGCGACCTCGGCGAACTTGAACTAGACTCGTAGGTTGCGCAGCCGCCGCCCCGCAGCGGCGGCTGCGTCGCCCGCTTGGGCGGAAACCATGCTCATCCTGGCCGCCATCGCGATGATCCTGCTGGCCTTTGCCCTACCTTTGGTGGTGCGCGACGAGCACCTGCCGCCCGAGGAGGCGGCCTCGCCAACACTGCATCTAGAGGACCGCAAGGCGGCGATCTACGAGAATCTGCGCGACCTGCTCGCAGAGTTCCAGATGGGGAAAATGTCCGAAGCCGACTACACGGCCAGCAAGAACGAGCTCCAGCGGGAGCTAGCGGGAGTGCTGGCAGAGATCGAGGAGGCCGCTGGGCATGCGGAGGCGTAGCGGCCGGAGCCGACCGCGCTGGCTGCGCTGGGCGGCCGCCCTCAGCGCGGCCAGCCTAGCATGTCCCCTAGCAGCTGCGGTGCGCGGCACGGTCGTCAACGGCACCTCCGGCACCCCGGCCGAGGGCGTCACGCTGACGCTGTCGAGCTTCCTAGGCGGCATGACGCCAGTCGAGGAGACCCAATCGCAAGCCAACGGGAGCTTCGCCTTCGCGAAAGACCTGCCGCCGGTCGGAGCCGGCCAACCGTTCCGCGGCGCAATCCGAGCCGAGCTCGACGGGGTCGGCTACACCGAGCTCTTGCAGGCCAACGCGGCCTTGGACGGCATCCGGGTCACCGTCTACTCCGCCAGTCCGAGCAGCCTGCCCGACCCGGACGGACGCGTGGTCATCCTCGAGCCCGGCGGCGGGGAAATGCTGGTCCGCGAGAGCTACCAGTTCCTCAACAGCTCGGAGCCCCCGGTGACCTACAGCAGCGAGCTGGGCACTCTGCGGTTCTATCTGCCGCCCGAGGCCGAAGGCGTCGTGCAGGTGTCTGGGGAGGGCCCGCAGGGCATGCCGTTGCGGAGCACTGCGCTGCCCGCGGACGAGGCGGGGCTTTTCAAGGTGGACTTCCCGCTCAAGCCCGGCGAGAGCAGCATCAGCCTCACTTACGTCCTGCCCTACGAAGGCACCACGCAGTTCGCGGTGCGATCTCCCTATGCCGGGGTCCTGACCCGTCTCGCCGCCCCGGAGGGCGTGACGCTCCGCGGCACGAAGTTGGAGCCGTTTGGGGAGCATCCCGGCACCAAGACCTCGATTTACTCGGTCGTGGGCGGGGAGCCCGTGGCCGTGACGGTCGAAGGGGAGGGAGCGCTGCCGCGCAGCGCCCCGGCGGCCCCGAACCCCGAAACGCAAATCTCCATCGCCCCCGCCCAAGTCGCGAGCGAGACCCTGTGGATCGTCGGCCTCACTGTCCTGATCCTAGGCCTCGGCTTCTTCCACCTGTGGACTTCGCAGCGCCAGCGCCCCGGCGGCAGTCAGGCTCGCGCTCCCGGCGGCGGGGCCCGACCAGCCCGATGACCGCACCCTCCATTCGCGTGCGGGGCGTCACGAAGTACTTCGGCGACTTCGCTGCCCTGCGCGGGGTGGACCTGGAACTGGACCAGGGGCGCGCCCTCGCCCTGGTCGGCCGCAACGGAGCCGGCAAGACCACGCTGCTACGCATCCTGGCGGGGCTCAGCGTACCGTCGGCGGGCGAGGTCTCGTTTCCGGCCCTGGTGGCGGAGGGCCGCTCCAGCCCCAGCGGCACCGGGGTCGTCGGCCACGGAGCGTGGATCTACGACGAGCTCACGGGCGAGGAGAACCTGCGTTTCTTCGGCGCCCTCTACGGCCTGCCGAACCCGAGGCGCACTGCCGCGGCCTGGCTGGAACGGGTCGGGCTCGCCCGGTTCGGTCGCACGCGGGCGGACCAGTACTCGCGCGGAATGCGCCAGCGGCTGACCCTGGCCCGAGCCTTTCTGCACGAGCCGAGCATTCTCTTGCTGGACGAGCCCTGGACAGCCCTCGACGACCGCGCCATGGAGCTGCTCTCCAGCCTGATCCGCGAGGCGCGGGGCCTCGGCCGGACGATCGTGATCTGCTCCCACCAGCTGCGCGAGGCGCTGGATGTGGCCGACGAGGTGGCTCTGCTGGACCGCGGCCGCATCGCTCACCGCGGTCCGAACGAGGAGAGTTTGCGGCAAAGGCCCGAGTCGCTGTACGCCCGGATTCCATGAAGCGCCTCGCGGCCCAGGCCTGGATTGTCGCGGGCAAGGACCTGCGGTGCGAGTGCCGCGACCGGCAAGTCCTCAACGCGGCGATCTCGTTCGCGCTGGTCGTGCTGCTGATGTTCAGCTTCACGTTCGATCCCAACACGAACACCGAGGTGCGCAGCCTCTCCGGCGGGCTGCTGTGGGTGGTTTACCTGTTCGCGGGAGTCCTGGTGCTCAACCGCAGCTTCGCCCGCGAGACATCCCACGACTGCCTTGCCGCGCTCGTGGCGTCCCCGGTCTCGGGCGAGGCCCTGTTCCTGGGCAAGGCGCTGGCCAGCTGGACGTTGATCCTGGCGGTCGAGCTGGTGTCGCTTCCGGTTTTTGGGGTTTTCTTCGACATCCCTTGGCTGCCGCAGGCCGGGCGCCTACTGCCGGTGCTCGCCTTGGGTACTTGGGCCTTCGCTGCGGTGGGCACCTCGTTCGGCGCGGTCACTGCCAACCACCGCATGCGGGAGCTCATGCTGCCGCTGCTGCTGTTCCCGGTCTGCCTGCCGGCCCTGGTGGCGTGCATGAGCCTGACGTGGGGTATCTTCGATCCCGTAGCAGTTGGCGAGACCGGCCCCTGGCTACGGCTGCTGCTCGGCTTCGACGTGATCTACACCCTGCTCGGAGTGCTAGTCATGGACGCGATCGTGAAGGCTTGAGCATCGCGCGAAGGAGCGTTGGCGATGGCTAGGAGACTCAAGTGGGGGCTGATCGGAGGCGGCGAGAGCAGCCAGATCGGCGCTGCGCACCGCATCGCTTCCGGCCTCGACGGCGCATTCGACTGGGTTGCCGGAGCCGTCGACATCGACCCTGCCAAGGGCCGCGAGTACGGCATTCGCCGGGGCCTGCGGCACGACCGGGCGTACGGGGACTGGCGGGAAATGCTGGGGCGCGAGAGTCGCCTCCCCCCTGGCGAACGGCTGGACCTGGTCACCGTGGCGACGCCCAACGCGACGCATCACTCCATCGCCAAGGCGTTCCTGGCAGCGGGCTACGACGTGCTGTGCGAGAAGCCGCTGACAAACAGCCTCACGGACGGCGCCGACCTCGTAACGGCAGCGCGGGCGCAGGGCCGGATCCTGGCCGTGAACTACGGCTACTCGGGCTACCCCATGGTGCGGCAAGCGCGGGCCATGGTGGCAGCCGGGGAACTGGGGCGGGTCCGCGTCGTGGTGGCGGAGTTCGCGCACGGCTCCCATGCCGACGCGGCGGATGCGGACAACCCGCGGGTCCGGTGGCGCTACGACCCCGCGGAGGCCGGGGTGAGCTCCGTGCTGGCGGACACAGGCCTGCATGCGCTCCACATGGCCTGCTACGTGCTGGGGAGCGGCGTGGCGCGGGTGGCGGCGGACTTCGCCGCTTGCGTACCGGGCCGGGAGCTCGAGGACGACGCGCTGGTGGCCCTCCGCTTCACGAACGGCTCCGTCGGACGCCTGTGGGCCAGCGCGGTGGCCGTCGGCCAGCAGCACGGACTGACGCTCCGGGTGTTCGGGGAGCGGGGCGGTCTGCGCTGGGCCCAGGAGCAGCCCAACCAGCTTCATTGGACACCGCTGAACGAGCCGACCCGGACGCTGGAGCGCGGCGACTCTTCGCTCGCCCCGGCGGCAAAGCGCGGCTCGCACATTACCGTCGGCCACGCCGAGGGCATGCTGGAGGCATTCGCCAACATCTACGCGGACCTAGCGGAGGCGATTCGGGCCCGGAACGCCGGGAGCCCCCTCCCGGCGCAGGCCATCGGCTATCCGACCGGAGAGGACGGGTTGCACACGCTGGCCGCAGTGCATGCCGCCGCCGAGTCGGCGCACGCCGCCGGGGCCTGGGTCGAACTGTAGGCCCCCACGCCCGGCGAGATTCGAGCCAGCGGAGCCTGGAGCTACCGCCTGTTTCGGACGACGGAGCCGTGCGCAGAACGCGAAGCCTAATGAGTCGCAGTCAAGCCCTTGGGTCCCCTCCGAGCGTTTCGTCCCAGCAATCATCCTCCTCGCGGCACTGCCCCCGCAGGAGCCTGGCGTAGCGCCCTCGCAGGATCATCCAGGCCCATCCAATCCTCGCCAACCCCTACAGGCGCTCCTCCTGGAACATGCCGGCCGAAGGACCCCGTACGGAACATCAAGGGACGAATCTGGAATCCTTCTCCACACGCCCTCGAAACCAGTCGAGAGCCTCCGGGTTCGCCAGAGCCTCGACATTCCGGATCGGCCGGCCATGCAAGGCCTCCTTGACGGCGAGTTCGGCGACCTTACCGCTACGGGTACGGGGGATGTCGTTCACCTGCATAATGCGAGCGGGAACGTGGCGGGGCGACGCCCGCGCTCGGATTCTCCGCCTAACTGCCATTTCCAGACCCGCATTGAGCATTCGCCCTTGCGGAAGCCTCACGAACAGGGCCACCTCTTCGCCCTCGGGGCCGTCGTATCCGACGGCTACCGCTTCCAGCACTTCCGGCAGCGATTCGACGGCGCTGTAGATCTCGGCCGTTCCGATCCGCACTCCGCCCGGGTTCAGCACGGTGTCGGAGCGGCCCCAGATCACGAACCCACCGTGCTCGGTCCGCTCGCAATAGTCGCCGTGGTGCCACCTGCCTGGATATCTTGCAAAATAGGCAGCCCGGTACCGGCTGCCGCCCGGATCGTTCCAGAACCCGATGGGCATCGACGGAAATGCCTGCGTGCAAACGAGTTCACCCTTTTGGCCAGGGCCGCGCGGCTTCCCGCCCTCGTCGAACACCTCAACTCGCATTCCGAGACCGGCTGTCTGCAATTCCCCGCGGTAGACCGCTCCTATCGGATTGCCGAGGGCGAAGCATGAGACGATGTCCGTGCCACCCGAGATCGAGGCTAGACACACATCACGCTTAACGCTCGCATAGATGTAGTCGAAGCTCTCTGGCGCCAGCGGCGAACCCGGCGAGAGAATTGTCCGCAGCGAATCCAGCCGGTGGCTGCGCACCGGCACGAGGCCCTCTTTCTCGAGGGCGGCGAAGTACTTCGCCCCCGCACCAAAAACGGTCACCCGCTCGGCGTCGATCATATCCACGAGGTGCGCCGCAGCGGGGCGCAGCGGCGCGCCGTCGAATAGCACCACCGTCGCGCCGACTGCCAGCCCGCTGACCAGCCAGTTCCACATCATCCACCCGCAGGTCGTGGCAAAGAAGATCCGGTCGTCCCGCTTGAGGTCCGTATGCAGAACCAGTTCCTTCAAATGCTGGATCAGCGTCCCTCCGGCACTGTGGACGATGCACTTCGGAGCGCCTGTGGTCCCTGAGGAGTACAAAATGAACGCTGGGTGGTCGAAGGCAAGGGCCTGGAACTCCGGCTCGCGGGGCGTCCCAAGAAATCGCTCGTAGACGACCGCCCGGGGAATGGCGCTCAGGTCGGGGTCGGGGCGCAAGTGCGGCACCACCACCGTACGCTTCACCGACTCGATCCTGGCCGCAAGCTCGCCCAATCGAGCGAGGCAGTCAAACCGCTTACCCGCGTAGGTGTAACCATCGACAGCGAACAGCACCTTGGGCGCAATCTGACGAAAGCGGTCCTCGGCCCCCTCAACGCCAAAGTCGGGCGAGCAGGACGACCAAATCGCTCCAAGACTGGTGGTTGCCAGCATCGCCGCAACCGCCTCCGGGAGGTTCGCGATATAGCCAGCGACGCGGTCGCCAACGGTTACGCCCAGATCCGCCAGGGAGGCGGCAAGCGCAGCCACCTCCAGTCGTAGCTCCCTGTAATTCAATGCCTTGCGCCGTCCGGTCTCGTCCCAGAAGATCAAGGCTTCCTGGTCGTCGCCGAAGCGCAGCAGATTCTCGGCGAAGTTGAGTTCGGCTCCCGGGAACCACCGCGCTCCCGGCATGCGGCCAGGATTCTCGACTGTCGGGTCCGGCTGGCGGCTAGCGCGTATGTCCGCGAACTCCCAAAAAGCGGCCCAGAAGCGCGCAGGCTCGCTGATCGACCAGCGGTAGAGCTTCTCGTAGTCGGGCACACCGACCCGGGCCATGAATCGGCAAAGGTTGGATGTGCGAATCCTCTCGGGCGACGGCCTCCAGAGCGGTTCGTGCATAGGGGGTATTGAGCACCCGGCTGAGCCCCGCCGTCGAGCCGCGGCACCGGCCGGTTCAGCAGTTCGCCCGACTTGCTCTCGCGGGACGGCAGGCCAAGCCCAAGGCTCCCAGGGCGAGAACCAGCTTCAGCAGGTCCAGGGCAGTGTAGGTGTGGTGCAGCGTCCAGAACATCTTGCGAACCTCTTGCAGGGCCGCTGCCGGCGCGAAGTCCAGCATCCGTCCCAGGCGGACCGTCTCGGGAACCACGTACAGCGCCAGGCCCAATACGATGACGGCCATCAACCCCAGGACAGCCTTCAATCCGCGTCCGGCGGATGCCCAACAAGCTAGGCCAAGAGCCGCAGCGGCCAGTGGAATCTGCACCCAGCCCCAGCCTGCGAAGAACAGGCGGTTGACCTCCGAGGCCTGATGGCGCGAAGCAATCCGAAGCGCCGAGCCCGACAGCCCCTCGACCGTCGCCCGGAACCCCTCGTCTTGCGACAAGGCAACCTGTTCGGCCACCGCGAAGTTCTGGATCGCAGTCTGCCACATGAAGATCGTCCCGCCGGCCCACGCGCCAAGCAGGAACACTAGCAGCAGCGCCGGGCGGTTCATTGGCTTGGCGCTACATACTCCGGCGGCGGAGCCGCGCCCTCCCCGAAGAAGTACGCCTCCATCTGGCTCATGATGAGCTCCTGGGCCTGGAGCGTGGCGGGATTCAGGCGGTACTCGTTGATGATCATCTTGAGATGCTCCGTCCATTGCGCCCAAGCAACCTGGGAGACGCTCTCGTAGATCCTCCGCCCGAGGGCGTTATCGAACGGAACTTCCTCCAGACCGGGAAGCTTCTTGTGGAGCTTGACGCATTGGACGAGCCGCTCTGGCATGATCTCAGCTATTGTAAGACTTTCCGCCGGGCAGTCTGCCCGGAAGGTCTCTGCTCATGCCGCCCAGCGCTCAGGAATTCGATTGCGGCGGGCGTCGGTTGGCTCTGGTGGCCGGGGACATCACGCAGATCCCCGCCGACGCAATCGGCAACGCCGCCAACCCCCGACTCGCCGGCGGAGGGGGCGTCGACGGAGCGATCCACCGGGCGGGCGGGCCCTCGATCATGCAGGAATTGGACGATGTCCGCACCCGCGTTGGCCGCTGCCCACCTGGACACGTTGTGGTGACCGGAGCGGGCAATCTTCCAGCCCGCTACATCCTGCACGCGGTCGGACCGGTCTACCGGGGCGGCACCAAGGGTGAACCGAGGACCTTGGCGGCGTGCTATGGCCGCTGCCTCAAACTCGCCACCGAGCTCGGTGCTCGTAGCATGACGCTGCCCGCAATCAGCACGGGAGTCTACGGCTACCCTCTGGACGAGGCCGCGGAAATCGCCGTGAGGGCTGTTGCAGAGTTCCTCGCGGCTGACGCAACAACGCTAGAAAAGGTCACGTTCGTCCTGTTCGACGATCTGGCCTTCTCGTCGTTCGCCACCGCTGCGCGCAAGATCCTGATGAGCGGCGCATAGCTTGCCCAGCGTGGTCGCCCGGAGCACCCGCTGGCGGATCTGATCGAACAGCCCCTCCGTCCGGCTGTGTCGCCGGACCCGAGGCCAGCCTGTAGCCGCTAGTCTGCGCAGTCGGCCCCGCCATAGACTGGCATCGCCATCACGGAGCGCTGCTTCGAAGCTAGTAGCCCCTGGTAGCCGCGCAGACCTCGATGCCATCCAGCGGAGCCCTACGGCCCGGAGACTGCTTGCGCTCGTGAGCTAGGGTCCGCCAGAAAACCCACAAGTGCTAGATTCTACAAAGTGTTATTGCGGATTTCCAGGGGCGAGGATCGTGCCGCTGTTGGATTCCGGTCCAGGCTTCCCTGGGCATCGGCCCCTGGCGAGAGGAGCTTCCCTAGATGGAGGCCCGCAGAGAGATGCCCGGACTGCCTCGCCTCGGGTTGCTCTTGACAGCAGCGGGAGCGCCGCCGGCCCTCGTCAGCCTCCGGATGGCGAGCCGTCGCCAGACGGCCAGGGGCTCCTGTCCCCGGCACCAGGACATCCCGGCGGATTGCTCGCTGCTCCTTCGCCCCCAGCCCGCCGGACGCGCCAGTTGCCGCCAGATCGCGCCGCAATCACACCCAGAAACCAGGCCTGCTGCGCAGATCTCCGCCAGAAACGGGGTTTTTGGCGGCCACGAGCTAGGCAAGGCACTATCTTGCGAGCACGGGCGATTTTGCCGAATTCACGAATCATTTGATCCAGAGGGCTGGTTTGTCACGGGCTCGCGGAACCGCTTCCAGCTCGCCAAGACAGCAAGCCTCCAACTCCTGGCAGGCGACCGGGCTCAGCACATCGTATCTGCGGTCGTCGCGGCCGTGCTTCAGCTGGGAAGCTTTCAGCTGGCGCCAGCACCCAGCGATATCTCGGATCACAAAAAATCGAGAGCGGCGGGCGGTGTTTGCTTGTTTTGGGGCGAAATCCGTAAGTTAGAGGCAGGAGGTGAGTCATGACGCTTGCATGGTTGGTTGCTTGCGCAGCATGTTTTATGTTTGGGTTTACGCTAGGCTTGTTATTTGGGGAGTGACAAATTCGTAAGGATTCGAAAATGCAGTGCTAGCGAAAGCGTCCGCGTCCGCCGCAAGACCCGTCGCCGGAGCACCTCAAGCTCCGGTTGCCCGGGAGCGCGGGGGCTTGCGGCATTGGCCGTGCCCAGGCTGCGGCGAGTGGCCCGACAGGTAAGCGCCACTGAGCGGCATCTCCGCGTCCGAGGGGGGTAGCGTGAGTTCTGCAGGTGGAGATCCCCGGTCGCCGATTGCGTCTCCGCTCCTTCCAGCAGGACAGTTCGGGCGACTGCGTCTCGCACACTGCACATCCAACGCTGCCGCTCCTCCTGACACTCGCTAATCGAGTCGGCCGGAGCGATGCGACCAGCGTCAGCGCTGGAACCACCCTAGCTTCCGGACCGGATGCCGCAGGATCCGCGGTGCTACTAATTTTGCCAAACGAAATTGCAAGCAAACCACCAATAGAATCAATGGCTTGCGGAGCCTTTTCGTGCAATTGCTTAGGAAAGCATCAGCAGGAGCGGCCAAACGCGAAGACCGCCCTGCCGACGCAAAACCTCGGCACCGGGACTGGCACTCCCGGACTCTACCCCCAAGATGCCCCCGGAGCCGCTCGGCATGCCGCCGTCCGACAAGGTTGACAAGGTTTCACGGATCTCCTAATTTGAATTTAGGTTCGTCTAAATATGGGCAGCGAAGCGGTGGACGACTATCTGAAGGCTATCTTCCAGATAGCCGGGGACCGCGAGCGGGCCTCGACGGCCGCGCTCGCCAAGGAGCTCTCCGTCTCGCCCGCGTCCGTGACCGGCATGCTGAAGAGGCTTTCCGGGGCCAAGCCGCCTTGGGTCGACTACCGCAAGCACCACGGGGCGCGCCTCACCGCCCTCGGGCGCAGCCGGGCCCTAGAGGTGCTTCGCCACCATCGCCTCATCGAGCTCTTCCTGCACACCACCCTCGGGTACAGCTGGGACGAGGTTCACCTCGAAGCCGAGAAGCTGGAGCACGCAATCTCGGAAACCTTCGAAGACCGCATCGCAGCCGCGCTGGGCGACCCGGAATTCGACCCCCACGGCCATCCGATCCCACGGAAGGACGGCTCGCTGCCAGGGCGCTGCGATAGTAGCCTGATCCAGCTGCGCGTGGGAGACCAAGCGGTCGTTTCCCGAGTGCCCGACCACGACCCCGAAATGGCGCAGCACCTCTCCGGGATCGGGGTGCAGCCGGGGGCCCGCATCGAACTCCTAGAACGGAGAGCCTTCGACGGTCTGCTGATGGTCCGGATCGCGGAAGGGGCCACGGCGCACGCCTTCGGCCCGCGCCTCTCCGCTGCTATCCGCGTCCACAGCCCGGAAGGCGAGCCGCTGTGACCGAGCTCGCCATCTGCCTGCTTGCCTTGCTGGTCGCAGCCACGCTGCCCGGCCGACGCTCCATGCTCAGGCGGCTCTGGCGCAGGGCGCGGTCCAGACGGGCCCGTATGCGCACCGAGGACGCCCTCAAGCACATCCTCGCCTGGCAGCACCGGTCGCAGGCGGCGACGCCGGAATCCTTGGCGGGCGCCCTCGGTCTGTCGGCTCCCGCGGTGCTCCAGCTCGCCACGCGGATGGAGGCTGAGGGATGGATCGAGACGGCCCCGGGAGGCTTGGTGCTGACGCCGCAAGGGGAGCGCCGGGCGCTGCAGGTCGTCCGGGCACACCGGATCTGGGAGCGCCACTTGTCCGACGACGCCAACATGCCCATGGGCCGGCTGCACCAAGCCGCCGAACGCGCCGAGCATGCGCTGGCCCCGAAGCAAGTGGCCATGCTGGACGCCCACCTCGGGCACCCGCAGCACGATCCGCACGGCGACCCCATCCCCAGCGCCGACGGCCGTCTCGCGCCCCTCAACGCAGTGGGCCTCAGCGACTGGCCTGCGGATGCACCGGCCCGTGTGGTCCATATCGAGGACGAACCACACGCCATCTTCCGCCAGATTCTCGCGGTCGGCCTGAAGCTCGCGCAGGTAGTCCGCGTGGTGGAGAGCGACGCCCGCAGCATCCTCATCGACACAGAAGGAGCGCGGCATCGCATCGACCGCGTCGTGGCGAACAACATCCAGGTGGACGCCGCCCGCGAGGAGGACCTGCGTCCGCCCGGGGCCATCAGACTTGCGGAACTCGCGCGGGGCCAAGTGGCAGAGGTCGTCGACATCGGCTCGGAATGCCAGGGCTTCACGCGCCGCCGGCTGCTCGACCTGGGCGTAACGCCCGGAACCCGCGTCGAAGCGGCTCTCGACAACACCTTCGGAGACCCGCGCGCCTATCGCATCCGGGGCACGACCGTCGCCGTGAGGCGCCAGCAGGCGGACCAAGTCTGGGTACGGCACCGCCCCTAGCCACGGAGGACAAGCCATGAGCGCTGGCGTCGACTGCGAATCCTGCCCGGCGCACACCCAGCTGGCCCAGATGGGGATCGATATCGCTCGGAACGACCACGTCGTGGCTCTCGCCGGCAACCCCAACACGGGCAAGTCGTCGGTGTTCAACGCCCTGACCGGCCTGCGCCAGCATGTCGGCAACTGGACCGGCAAGACGGTCACCCGCGCCGAGGGGGCATTCGCCTACGGGGGCAAGCGCTACAAGCTCGTGGATTTGCCGGGGACATACTCTCTGCTCTCGGCCTCCCAGGACGAAGAGATCAGCCGCGACTTCCTGCTCTTCGGCCAGCCGGACTGCACGGTGGTCGTCACCGACGCCACGGCTCTGGAGCGCAACCTCAACCTCGTCCTGCAGGTGCTCGAGATCACCGACAGGGTCGTCGTCTGCGTCAATCTCATGGACGAAGCGAGACGCAAAGGCCTGGCGGTGGATGTGCGCAGCCTGGCCCGCGACCTGGGTGTGCCGGCCGTGCCCACGGTGGCCCGCTCCAAGGAAGGCATGGCCGAGCTTGTGGCTACGGTCGCCGCGGTGATCGCCGGGGAAACCCGGACCCAGCCGCTGCGGGTCGACCCCCCCGACGAGGTCCGCGAAGCCATCGACGGCCTCGTGCCGCTCATCATGGACTTGGTGCCCGGACTGCCGAACGCCCGCTGGGTAGCGCTGCGGCTGCTCGACGGCGACCACCGGGTGCGCGAGGCGCTGCGCTCGGGCGAACTCGCCCGGATCGCCGCCAGCCAAGAGCGAGCGGCCCCCGCTCGGACCAGCCTCGTCACCGCGATCGACGGAGCTCAGTAGAGCCATGCCCACCACAGCGCAGGCCGTACTTGAGCGGAGCGACGAGCTGCGCCGGCACCTGGGTGGCCGCTTCCGCGACCGGATGGTCGGCTCCCTATACGAGAGCGCGCAACGCCTAGCGTCTCGCTCCGTGCGGGCGAGCGGGGCTGCGACATGGGATGCCGACCAGCGCATCGACCGCCTGGTCACTTCGCGCTGGCTGGGGCTGCCGCTCATGCTGGCGCTCCTGACGGGGGTCTTCTGGATCACGATTCAGGGCGCCAACGTGCCCTCGCAGCTCCTCGCGAACGCGTTCTTCTCCGTCGAAGCGGCGGCGGCCGGCTGGTTTGAGGCCCTGGGGGCCCCGTGGTGGCTGACGGGGCTCGTATGGCACGGAGTTTTCCGCGGCCTGGCCTGGGTGGTCAGCGTCATGCTGCCGCCCATGGCAATCTTCTTCCCGGTCTTCACGATCCTCGAGGACCTCGGCTACCTGCCGCGCGTCGCCTTCAACCTGGACTGGCTGTTCCGCCGGGCCGGCGCGCACGGCAAGCAGGCCCTCACCATGGCGATGGGCTTCGGCTGCAACGCGGCGGGGGTCACGTCGACCCGGATCATCGACTCGCCGCGCGAGCGCCTGATCGCGATCCTAACCAACAACTTCGTGCCCTGCAACGGGCGCTTCCCGACGCTGATCATGCTGGCGGCGATCTTTGTCGCAGCGGCCTTCCCGCCGGCCTTCGCCTCGCTCGCGGCGGCGGGCGCAGTCGTCGCCGTGGTGCTGCTAGGCATCGGCTTCACGCTCGCGGTGTCGTGGGCTCTCTCGCGCAGCGTCCTAGCCGGCCAAGCCTCGGCCTTCACGCTGGAGCTACCGCCGTACCGCCGACCCAGCATTCTGCGCATCCTCTACACCTCGCTGATCGACCGGACCGTCTTCGTGCTGGGACGCGCCATGCTGACGGCCGCTCCGGCCGGCGCGGTCATTTGGCTCCTGGCGAACTTCCATGCCGCCGGCCGCAGCCTCGCGGACCACGCCATCGGCTGGTTGGACCCCCTGGGCCAGGCAATTGGCCTAGACGGCGTGATCCTGCTGGCCTATGTCATCGCGATTCCGGCCAACGAGATCGTGGTGCCCACCATGCTGATGTGCTACCTCGGCGGCAGTATGATGATGGATATAGCGGCTTACGACCAGATCCGGACCGTGCTCGTGGACCAGCACGGCTGGACCCTTTTGACCGCAGTCAACCTGATGCTTTTCTCGCTGCTGCACAACCCTTGTGCAACGACGATCCTCACGATCTGGAAGGAGACCCGGAGTCCCAGGTGGACGACCCTGGGGGCGCTGATGCCGTTAGCGATCGCGTTCGCGGCCTGCTTCGTCGCGGCGCAAGCGGGCCGGATCCTGCTTTGACGCCCAGCGCCCTGGCCTTGGGAGCGGTCGGCGCGGCCGACCTCGACCGCCACGAGCAACTGCCGCGCCTGCAGGCGATGCTGGCGGAGGTTCTCCCTCGGAACCCGTTTTGGCGGGCCCGGCTGGGCGGGGCGCGCCTGCCGCGCGACGCGGAGGAATTCCGGCGCCTGCCGCTCACCTCCAACCAGGACCTGTCGGCCGACCTGGAGCGCCACCCGCCGTTCGGAGCGAACCTCACCTACCCGCTGGCAGACTACATCAAGTACCACCAGACCTCGGGCACCTGCGGACGCCCGCTGCTGGTGCTCGACACCGCCGCGAGCTGGGACTGGTGGTGCTCCTGCTGGGATACGGTACTGGACGTCAGCGGCGTCCGGCGCGACGACCGGGCGTTTTTCGCGTTCTCGTTCGCGCCTTTCATCGGCTTTTGGTCTGCCTACGACGCCGTGGCCCGGCGCGGCCTGCTGGCGATCCCCGGAGGCGGGGCGAGCAGCTCGCGCAGGCTGCGCATGCTGCTCGGCACCGGCTGCACCGTCCTGTTCAGCACGCCCACCTATGCGCTCCACCTGGCGGAGGTCGCCGCGCGCGAGGGGCTCAACCTCGCCGGCTCGGACATCCGCTGCGCGATCCTGGCCGGCGAGCCGGGAGCGAGCCAGCCGGCCGTGAGAGCCCACATCGCGGCGGCCTGGGGCGCGGCGGTGTACGACCACGCCGGATCCAGCGAAACGGGAGCCTTTGGGGTGCCTTGCGCCGCGGGCCGAGGCGTATACGTCAATGAACGCGAGTTCGTGGCCGAAGTGATCGGCCCCGACGGCGAACCGGTCGCCGAGGGCGAAGCGGGGGAACTGGTGCTGACCAACCTGGGGCGCTGGGGCTGGCCGGCGGTCCGCTACCGCACGGGCGATCTGGTCCGGCCGCGGCGCGACGAGCAGGGCCTGCTGCTGGAGGGGGGCATTTTGGGCCGCCTCGACCAGATGATGCTGATCCGCGGGGTGAACCTGCATCCTTCGGCGATCGAGAGTGTGGTGCGGCAAGAGGCGGGAGCGACCGAGTTCCGGGTGACGCTGACCCGCGAGGGGGCGATGGACGAAGCCGAAATCGAAGTCGAGGCCTCGGAAGCGGTCTGCGGGACGATCGGCGCCGAGATCCGGCGGGCTTTCGGCATCCGCATCGGCGTGCGGAGCGTGCCGGTCGGAAGCCTGCCCCGGTGGGAAGCCAAGGCCAAACGATTCCGGGACTTCCGGCGATAGCCGCATGGCCGCGGACGGGGAGCCACGGCCGGCTTCGCGGCACCTCGCCGCCACGATCTCGGGCTGCCTGCTCGCGCTGGCCCGCGGCGCTTTGGCCTCCGCGGCCGTCGCGCCGAATTTCGTCCTGGTCGTGGCCGACGATCTCGGCTACGGCGACCTAGGATGCTACGAGAGCGCCGACATCCGGACGCCCAGCATCGACCGCATGGCCGCCGAAGGCGTGCGGCTCACCGAGTTCTACACGCCCGCTCCGACCTGCTCGCCTGCCCGCGCGGCACTGCTCACGGGGCGGCACCCGCTGCGGACGGGCCTGACCCGCGTGCTGATCCCGAAAGAGAAATGGGGTCTGCCGCACGCCGAGGTCACGCTCGCCGAGCATCTGGGCGCAGCCGGTTACGCAACCGCCTGCATCGGCAAATGGCATTTGGGGGGCCGCCGTCCCTACCGGCCCCAGCGCCACGGCTTCGACAGCTTCTACGGCGTCCTATTCAGCAACAACATGGTCTGGCTGAAGAGCGTGCAGTGGCCGCGCTTCGAGCTGATTGACGGATACAAGGCGATCGAGTCCCCAGCGCAAACGGCCCTGCTGACGCGCCGCTACACGGAGCGGGCGCTGCGCTTCCTCAGGGAGCAGCGGGACAGACCGTTCTTGCTGTATCTGGCCTACACCATGCCGCACGTGCCGGTCGCCGCGGCTCCGCCCTTCGCAGGCCGCTCGCCTCTCGGCCCGTACGGCGACGCAGTGGAGGAGCTGGACCACCATGTGGGCCAGTTGCTGCGCGAGTTGGCCCGGCTCGGCCTAGACCGGGACACATTCGTGTTCTTCACGAGCGACAACGGGCCGTGGCTCGGCGACGAGGCGGTCCGCGGGGGCTCGACGGGAGGACTGCGCGGTTTCAAAGGCACGACCTGGGAAGGGGGTCTGCGGATCCCTTTCATTGCCCGCGCTCCCGGGCGGCTGCCCTCGGGAGCGGTGCGTGACGGCACCGCCACGCTGCTGGACCTGTTCCCGACCATCGCCGGGGCAGCCGGGGAGCCCCTGCCGCCGAACCGGGCATACGACGGCCGGGATATCCTGCCGCTTCTGCGGGGCGAAGACCCCGGGCCCGCCCGCAACCTATACTTCAGCAATCGCCGCTACGTGAACGCAGTCCGGTCGGGCCCGTGGAAGCTGCATGTCTACGAGCGGGCCCTCGGCCCCAAGGGCCGCCCCCGGAAGCCTCGCAAAGTCGACCCGCCCCAGCTCTACCGGCTCGACGAGGATCCGGCGGAAGCCCGGGATGTCGCCGCCCTCTACCCGGAAGTCGCCGCCCGCCTCGCCCGCAGCGCGGATCGCTTCGCCGCTGGCATCGAACCCACGATGCGGCTGCCGTCGTACTTTCTGTCCATCGTCCGGGGGCTGCTGACCCTGGCTCCGCCGCGCCGCCCCCAGGCCCCTGGACCGCCGGCCACCGAGGGTCGCACGAGCGGCGGAGGAGCGCAGGCGGCCTCGGCAGAGCCCGGAAGCCCGCCATGATTCGCGTCCTCCCGCACGCAACCTACGGGAGCGGCCAGTCGCTCGGCACGCGCACGACATAGGTTCCGGCGATCTTGTCGTGCCACGCCTGCCGATGGATGTCCCAAACGAACCAGAGCCAGCCGAGCCCGACGACCATCACGGAGAAGATCGCGGACAAGCCGCGGATCAACGCGTCGCTGAACCGCAGCGATGCGCCGTCCGTGCGGACGACCCGCAGCTGGCACACGATGCCGCCCACGGTCGTGCCCTTCCAGCCCCAGAACACCACGTGGTAGGCCAGGAACAGCGCGAACTTCGCGCTGCCGCTCAGATCCAGGATGCTGCAGGCCAAGGCCACCAGCACAATGTCCAGCAAGACGGCCCCGAGGCGGTTGAGGAACCCGGCCTTGGGGAACAACGACAGGTCAGCCGCCGCAGCTGAGGCCGGGGCGTCGGCCGCAGCCGGGGGCTGGGGGTCGGCAGCGCCCACCGCCGGCCTGGATTCGCCCCCGACAAGCGACGAAGCTGCGGCCGCCGGCTGCGCCGACGGAGGCGCGGAGGGAGACGGACGCTCGCGACCCAGGCCCGCCGCGAAGGCCATGGCGGCCGCTCCCAGACCGAACACGCCGAGGAGCGCCCAGGCGGCGAAGCCCAGAATCGGCACCATATAGGCCAAGCAGACTACCGCCAAGCCGATGCCGAGCGACCGTGTTGACTCTAGGCGGCCGCCCGCCTCCGATTCGGGCAGGACCCGGGAGCCGATCCAGCGCATCACGCCGATGCGGCCCAGCAGGCCGGCGACGAACAGGCCGCAGAACAGCACCGGCAGCACCGCTATGCCGATGACCGACACTGCCAGGATCACCGCCAGGGGGCCGATCAGGAGCAGCACTAGCACGCCCGCCAGCCCGGTGCTGAGAGGCTTGTCGGCAATCACCCGGACGCAGGCGCGCACCGGGCGCTCGAATACGGCGTTGGCCAGCAGGTACATCAGCGCCAGCAGCGCGACCGCGTACCACACCCCGGGCAGTTCCGGCACGATCGGGCGACCCCAGAGCAAGCCCCGGGTGAGCCAAGCCGCCACCGCCGCAAAGCGCTCTCCGTCCCAGCCGGGGCCTATGGCGACCTGCCCGCCCCGCGCGCGGAAGCCGTCCGGAGCGTTCAAGGCACCCCCTACCACCACCAGTTCCTGATCCAGATCAGCACCGGCCTCGATTTCCGCCGACCCTCCCACAACCACGGTTTCGCCGCCGATGCTGCCCGTGCTTGCGATTTTGAGGCTCCCGGCCACGACAACTACGTCACTGTCGACCGCGCCCTCGACCGTGAGCCTCCCCAGCACCACCACGACCTCGCGGACTCGCTCTCCAGCGCGAACGGTATACGCGGAGCCGATTCTTACCACCCCGTCCGAGCTCCGCGTCCGGTTCGCAGCGGATTCCTCAGATTCGGTTCCGGCCTCCACCTCGGGAGGCGGCTCCGCATCGGTCTGAGCGGACGCGAGACCGACGGCCGAGCTCCAGGCGAGAGCGACAACGCCCAGGCAGCGGCCGGCCGACAGCAGCCGCAAGCGGGCTGCAGCGAGCACGCTGTCCGGGACGCGGCGGAGACTCGAACATGGCGCTCCCTTGCGGCGGCACCAGTGCATGCCAGCCAGCGCAGCCGCCATGGCTAGGCCAATGACCGCGCCCCAGAAGCCCGCCGACGAGGAGGACACCTTGCCGCGAGACCCGTCGGCCCGCATCCCTAGCGCCGTCGCAGCCGAGGTGCCCGGAGGCGCGTCGAGCCCGCTAGCGACGACTACCACATCTCCCAGCAGGGCGGCTCCGGCCTCGACCTCGGCTGCGCCCGCTACGACCACCAAGTCCCCGCCGACGGTTGCCGCGCCACCGATGTCGACGCTGCCCAGCACGACAATCACATGGCCGTCGACGGCACCTTCGATGCGGGCCGAGCCGAGCACGACCACCACCTCTGCCACCTGCTCGCCGGCAGGCACTACAGAAGCAGCGCCGATCCGCGCCGCAACGTCCTCCGGAGCGGCGAGCGAAGAGGGCTTCGAGACCGCAGTTTCGGGCGCGGCAAGTGCTAGCGTCGAGACGGCGGTCAATGCAAACATTGCCGAGTGATTCGTCCTCATCGTCGAATACTCCCTTCCTGAAGCAGGCGCGTCAGCGCCGCGCAGAACAAGGCCACCACAAGGCACATGGCACCAGTCAGCGTGGCCAAATACACGAGGGCCGGCTCGAGCACCGCTCGCCAAAGCAACCGCGCGAGCTGCGCGATTACAGCGATCCGGCCGTCGGCACCGGCTTCCGGCAACCGAATCGGCCCGGCCCCCAGCCCCTCGAAAGCGATCGCGAGCAAGCCGGCGACGGCGAGCAGCACTGCCAGCGAAACCGCTTGGCAGGCTCGCGGCCAACGAGTCCAGGGCTGCCGGTGCCAGGGACCCAATTCGGCCTTCCGAACCGCCGCCAAGACCCGCGGGAGCAGGGTTGCGGGTGCCTGGGGATGCGGCAGCCGCGCCAAGCGGCGGTCCAGATCGGATTCGAGATCAGCGAGATGCATCGTTCGCCACCAGGAGCAGCCGCAGGGCCTTGCGACCCCGGTGCATGTCGGTCTTGACCTTCGCCACCGAGACCCCCCGCAGGGCGGCGATGTCGCGGTAGCTACGCCTTTCGAAGTGGAACAGCACCAGCGGCACCCGCTGGTGGTCCGGTAGGCGGCGCAGCCCGCGCTCAAGGCGAGCGTGCTCCTCGGCACGCTCCAGATCGTCGGCTTGCGAGGCGGGCGAGACAAGCCGTTCCGCGTAGGGCGGTTCATGGTCGACACGGTCCCCGCGCCGCTCGCTGAACAGGTGCCAGCGGGCCCGGAAGCGGGTCAAGTGGTTGAGGCAATGGTTGGTCGTCACAGTGCGCAGCCACGCCTTCGCCGCCGGGTTGGCGACGAGGGTATCGAAGCGTTCGTAGGCCTTCAGAAACACGGTCTGGGACACATCCTCCGCCTCGCTCGAGTCGCAGAGCAAACGCACGGCGAGACCGAACACCAGGTCCTGATGCCGGCGGACAAACGCCTCAAACGCATTGGCGTCGGTCATGCGCCTCGGACGGACGGTGCCTCATCGTAGGGAGAACCCGGCAGGGCGGGGAAAGTTGCAGGCCGGCGGAGGATTCTCTCGGAAACGCTCGAGCGGGAGCGCCCCAACGCGGCCTCGGGCCCGCCGGATCAAGCAGGGCCTACAATCAGCTTTGACCATGCATTTACCAAAGCTTCTGGCTGGGTCGACCTTGCTTGTGGCGACGCTGTTGGGCACAGGCAGGAGCGCGGGAGCCCAGCAGACACCCGTTTTCCAGGCCGAGACGGCATTGATGGAGGTCGAGGTTCGCGTGACCGACGGGCGGGGCCGCCCGATCCCGGATCTGACCCGGGAAGACTTTGAGCTGCTGGAGAACGGCCAAGCCCAGCGCGTTGCGACTTTCGAGTATGTCGCGGGTCCGCTCGACGAAGCTCCCAGCGGTCCCGCGGCCGAGCGGAACACCGACCGTGCGGAGGCTGAGCCGACAGAGGCGGTCAGCGCCATGCGCCGGAGCACCTTCATCTATATAGCGGCCCGCGGCCGGCGCGAAGACCGCCTCAGGATCTACAACGCGATCCGGGAGTTTTTGGACGAGAACCTAGCCCCGGACGTCTTCGTCTCCATTCAAGGCTCCCCCTTCACCGACAGCAGGGCCGAACTGCAGGCGGAACTCGAGGCGCAGCTGGAGGGGCGCGAGCGCGGGGCCGGCTTGGTTGACCGGGTTGCGGAGGACATGGCCCGCGACATCGCCTTCGACGACCGGCTGGACCAGTTGTTCGAGGGCCAGCTCGACGAGGCGAACCAAGACTTCCAGGAGATGCTCGACTCTCGGCAGAACCGCCAAGAATTCTACCGGCGCGTGCGCATGTACGAGTACATCGACTTGATCCGCGCTCTCGCTGCCTTTCCAGGCAAGAAGATGGTCGTCCTGTTCGCGACGGGCCTGCCGGTCGATGAAGACAACCTCGACGTGATGAAGGTTCTCGAGGACGAAGCGACCCGAGCGCGGGTTCGCTTCTACGTATCGGACACCGCTCGGCTCGCCGCGACTCCTCCGGGAGGCGACGCGGAAGGCAGGGGCAATTTGGCCTCGCTGTTCGGCGACAGGCTGAGCAGCAGCTTCGTGAGCGCCACGGAGAGCCGCCAGGACGATCAGGACGGACTGTACGAGTTGGCCCGGCGCACGGGGGGCCGGGCGGTGCTCAACAGCAACGACTTCGGCGAAGTGTTCGAGGTCGTGAACCGCGAGAGCCGCAACTACTACCTTCTCGGCTACTACCCGGAGGACACGGAGCAGCGCGGACGCCTGCGCCGCATCCGCGTGCGGGTCAAGCGGCAGGGACTCAGAGTGAGCCACCAGCGGGGGTATTACGAAGAGCGGCCGTTCGCGCTGATGTCGAAGTCCGAGCGCGGCTTGCACCTGCGCCAGGCGTTGGAATTCGACACTCCGTTCGCAGACCTGCCGCTACGGGTCGACCACAATTTTTTCCGCAACTCGGAAGGCAAGCCCGTCCTGGTCTACAGCGTGGGGCTGCACGCCGGGGACATGCCCGCTGCCGCCTCGGGCAAGGGCCGGGAGATCAAGTTGGCGGTGGTCGCCCGAGCGTTTCCGCAAGAGTCCGGCAGCGGGCGGCCCCGGCAGCCGATCTTCGATCCCGGAGGGCTCGAAATGACCGTCCCGCTGGACGAGTACGAGCGCCTCGGAAGCGATCCGAACTCATGGCTCCATTACGCCTCGCAGATGCCGCTGGCACCGGGGCGGTACACATGGAAAGTGATCGTCCGGGACGAGCATTCGGGTCTGCTGGGCAGCTACCAAACCGAGATCGGCATTCCGGAGCTGAAGCCCGGAGTAGGGGCCAGCACCCTGCTGCTGACGAGCCGGATCGACGATGTCGCGGGGGCCCCGCCGCCCAAGAAGAAGCGGAAGCTCCCCGAGGATGTCCTGGAGGTCGCCGGCTCGCGCTTCTACGCAACGGCCACTCGAGTGTTTCTGCGAGGCGAGCCGATCTTCCTGCTCTACGACATCTACAACCCCGGTGCGGAGGCCTTGGCGACTCCGCCGAGCGCGGCCCTCGCCTTGTACCAGGCGGGCGAACCTGTCGACACGCTGCCCGTCCGGGGGCATCAGACCGTGGCAGAGCCCGAGGCGGGCCGCGTTCGCTATCTGGCGGCCCTGGACACCGATGAACTACCCACGGGAAGCTATGCGCTGGCCGCGTTGCTGCCCGCCGAGGGAACGGACAAGCCCGTGATCTACAGGCGGTTCGAGGTCGTCGAGCGCGCCGAGCCCTAACCGCGCAGGCCCGGCGTGCGTTCCGTCGCGGGACCTGCCTTTGGCCGGTCCCGCCTCGGCCAACGAGCGGCGACGCTCGTCGGCCTGCGCCAGCGGCGGCTTGGTCCTGCATAGTCCATGGAACCGCTGCTCTCCGCCGTCTCCGCCGTTCGCTGGAACGCGGACTGCCAGGATTTCTACGAGCGCCTCCGCGACCGCGGCAAGCTGCCCGAGGTCGCCCTCGCCGCCTTGACAATCAACCCGGAAGCTGCAGGAGGCTTGCGACATGAGCCCCCTCCAAATCGACGCAGCTGCCGGGTCCGGGGGATGCCCCGCTTCCGCAGAGCGGCTCACAGGCGATCCAGCCGCTGGCCCACCCGCCTTGCCGTTGGCGCATCCGCCGTTGCCACGAAGATCGTGTCGTCCCCCGCGAGGGTGCCGATAACGTCTGGCCAGTCGGCCGCATCCAGCAGCTGCGCCAGCGCATTCGCTCCGCCGGGCACTGTCCGCAGAACCACCAAGTTTTGCGCTGTCCGCACGCCCCGGACGAATTGCGGCATCACCTGCGTCAGCTTGTCCTCCGCCCGCCCGCCCGCTCCCCCCCGGTCCGCCGGAGCGTACCCGTCGGCCGTCTTCACGACGCCCAGCTCCCGCAGATCGCGGGAGAGGGTGCCCTGACTGACCTCTACGCCCGCTTCCGCCAATGCCGCCGAGAGCTCGTCCTGGGTTCGAAAGCGCCGGGACGCCACCAGACTCAGGATCTTGCGCTGGCGCCGGCGCTTCACGATCCGGGCGTCTCCGGCTGCGCGGAGCGCTCCCTCAGCTTCTCGAGCCGGTCTCCCGCGTCGGCCAAGGCTCGCTGCACGGACGCCCGGGCCGTCCCGCCCGGAACGGCGTGGTTGTCCACGGCTCTGCTCGGAGCCAGCGCTTCGCACGCCTCCGCGGTGAGCTCCGGCGCGAATTCCCGCAGCTCCGCCAGGGTCCAGTCCCCAGGCCGCTTCCCCTGCTGCACGCTCGCCAGCACGATCCCTCCCACGATTTGGTGCGCCCGGTGGAACGGCACCCCCTGGCGGGCCAGGATCTCGGCCAACGCCGTCGCCGACACCCAACCCTCCTCGGCCGCCCGCGCCATCGCGTCCGGCTTGGCCCGGGTTGTCTCCACGCAGAGCGTCAAGACTCCCAGCGCCCCCAGCAGTTGCTCCGCCGTGTCGAAGACGCCTTCCTTGTCCTCCTGCAGGTCGCGGTTGTACGCCAGCGGCAAGCCTTTCAGGGTCATCATCAGCGCCTGCAGGCTCCCGCACACCCGCCCGGCCTTGCCCCTCAGGAGCTCCAGCGCATCCGGGTTGCGCTTCTGCGGCATCAAACTCGAGCCCGTAGTCACCTCGTCGCCCAGTTCGAGGAACGCGAACTCCTCGCTACTGTAGAGGATCCAGTCCTCCGCCAGCCTGCTCGCATGCAGCATTGCCACGGACGCCGCATACAGAAAATCCAAGGCGAAGTCGCGGTCGGATACGGCGTCGAGGCTGTTGGCGGACACCTCCGCGAAGCCCACTTCCCGAGCCATCGCCGAGCGATCGAACGGGAAGCCGCTGCCCGCCAGCGCCCCGCTCCCCAAAGGGGAGACATCCGTGCGCTCGTAGGCCTGCTGGAACCGCTGCCAGTCCCGCTGGAACATCTCAAAGTACGCCAGGGCGTAATGCTCGAACAGGATGGCCTGGGCCCGCCGCAGATGCGTGTATCCCGGCAGCAGTATCCCCGAACTGCGCCCCGCCAACGCCAGCAGCGCACCCATGAGGCGCTCGAGCTGCCGCTGGGAGTCTCGGATCGTGCGCTTCATCCAGAACCGGAAGTCGGCGGCCACCTGCTCGTTGCGGCTCCGACCCGTGTGGATCTTCTCCGCCAGGGCCCCGACCTTGTCGCCCAGCCTCCGGATCACGAAGGTGTGGATGTCCTCGTCGTCGGCGTTGAAATACCCCGGGAACCGCGAGTCCGCGAGCATCGCGTCGAGCGCCGCACGGATCTCCTCGCACTCATCTTCAGTCAGGATGCCGACCCGCCGCAGGGCCTTTGCGTAGGCTTGCGACCCCAGCACGTCCGCTTCGAATAACCGCTGGTCGAAACGCAGCGAGCCCGAGAAGCGCTCAAAGGCTGCGGCAGGTCCGGATTCGAAGCGCCCTCCCCAAAGCTTCATGCGTCTCGTCCCTTCCCGCGGCCCGCTGCGCCCTGCACGGAGGCATGGACACGGATGGGCAAGCCCGTGAGGTTGATGAAACCCTCGGCATCCCGCTGGTCGTACTCCTCGCCCATCGTGAAGCTAGCGATCGCAGGGGCGTACAGGGAATGCGGGGAAGCGCGGCTGAGCACATCGATCCGCCCTTGGGCCAGCTTCAGCCGGACCTTCCCTGTCACATGGCGCTGGCTGCGGGCCACGAAGGCGTCGAGCGCCTCGCGCAGCGGAGTGAACCACTTTCCGTCGTAGACCAGCTCGGCGTAGTCCAGGGCCAGCTTCTGCTTGTAGTGCTGTGTGGCGCGGTCCAGCGTGAGCGCCTCCAGTTCCCGGTGCGCGGCCATCAAGATCGTGCCTCCCGGCGTCTCGTAGCACCCGCGCGACTTCATGCCGACGAACCGGTTCTCGACGAGATCGGTGCGTCCGATGCCGTGTGCGCGGCCCAGAGAGTTGAGGCGCTCAACCAGCTCAGCCGGACCGAGGCGCTCACCGTCCACGGCCGTCAGGGTCCCGGCGTCAAAGTCCAGCGCCACCGCCGCGCCGTCGACGGGAGCACGGGTGGGAGCCTCGGTGAGCGTCCAGACATTCGTGGACGGCGCGTTGGCCGGATCCTCGAGTTCGGCCCCCTCGTGCGAGATGTGCCACAGGTTCGCGTCGCGGCTGTAGATCTTGGCCTTGCTCTGCTGGATCGGAATGCCGCGACTCGCGGCGTAGTCGATGGCGTCCTCCCGGGAGACGATGTCCCATTCCCGCCACGGCGCGATGACCGCTAGGTGCGGCGCGAGGGCCTTATAGGCCAGCTCGAACCGCACCTGGTCGTTGCCTTTACCGGTCGCCCCGTGGGCCAGCGCGTCGCAGCCCGTCCTGCGAGCCGCCTCCACCTGCGCCTTCGCCAGAAGCGGCCTGGCGATCGACGTGCCGAGCAGGTACTTGTGCTCGTACACCGCCCCGGCGCGCACCATCGGCCAGACGTACTCCCGGACAAATTCGTCGCGCAAGTCCTCGATGCAGACTTCGGCGGCCCCGCTGGCCAGCGCCTTCTCCCGGAGACCTTCCAGCTCTTCGGCGCCCTGCCCGATGTCTCCGCAGACGGCGACCACCTCCACTCCATAGGTCTCCCGCAGCCAGGGAATGATGATCGAGGTGTCGAGCCCGCCCGAGTAGGCCAGGGCTACCTTCTTCGGTTTCGCTGCCCCCATCGTCCCTCTACCTGCCCCCTACCATCATTAGCAGGAGCGCCTTGTGAGCGTGCAGGCGGTTCTCCGCCTGCTCGAACACCAACGAGCGCTCGGACTCGATCACTGCGTCGCTGACCTCTTCGCCGCGGAGGGCGGGCAGGCAGTGCATGAACACCGCGTCTGGCCGCGCCGCCGCCATGACCGCCTCGGTGACTTGGTAATCCGCAAAGGCTAGCCGGCGCTGCTGCGTCTCCTGCTCCCAGCCCATGCTGGTCCACACATCGGTGTACACGACCGCCGCATCCCGGACCGCTTCCCGAGGGTCGGAGAGGACCTCCACCCTGGCCCCGTTGCTCTCCGCAGCTAGGCTCGCGACGGCTAGGTCCGGCGGTCTCGGGCCGTAGCCCGGAGGGCTGCACATGGCGATCGAGATTCCCAGCTGGGCTGCGCAATGCAGGAGCGAGTGCGCGACGTTGTTGCCGTCGCCGACATACGCGACCTTGAGGCCCTCGAACGAGCCGAAATGGTCGAGGATCGTCAAGTAGTCGGCTAGGGCCTGGCAGGGATGGTACGCCTCGCTGAGCGCGTTGAGCACCGGCACCTTGGACCATTTGGCGAGCAGTTCCAGAGTCTTGTGGGAGTATGTGCGGGCGATGATCGCGTCGAACCAGCGGTCCAGGTTCCGGGCGATGTCCCGGGCGGGCTCCCGCTCGCCGATGCGCCCCTCGCGGTGGTCCTGGAACACCGCGAAACCGCCAAGCTGCAGCGCGGCCAGTTCGAAGGTCATGCGCGTGCGCAGCGACGGCTTCTCGAAGAGGAGCACGACGGATCGGTGCTTGAGGGACTCGCGGTAGAGCTCTGGCTCGATCTTCACCTGCAGCGCCAAGTCGAGCACACTGAGCAGCTCCTGCGCGGACAGGTCGCTGTCGCGGAGGAAGTGCTCCGTCTTCATGTGCCGGTAAACCCCAAGCGATGCTGCATGAATATCCATATATCCGCATAATTGCACATTCCTGGCGGCTCTGTCAACATGCGGCAACGGCACTCGCCCGGCCGTGGCAAACGGATAGCAGCGGACTGCAAAAAGGCTCGGCGCCTAGCGGATGAGCTGCGCCCTCAGCGCGAATCCCGGGGCAGGCAGGATACCGCCACTCCTTGGGGTGCCACGGCGCACCAGCCCCGCCGCAACTTCGGACAAGACGGAGCCCTGCGAACCTCCAGCTCCTCAGCAGCGCTCATCGCACGCGAGAGGGGGGGCTCGTGAGTCGGCCGCGGCATAACGCCCGGGCGGGCCCGCGATCTATGGCACGCTGGAGGCGATGCGGCTCGAAGCCGACGATGCCAGCGCTGGCCTGCGCCTAGATCAATTCCTCGGGGAGAAGCTCACCGAGGCGAGCCGTTCGCTGGCCCAAGCGTGGATCCGAGACGGACTCGTACGAATCGACGGTGCCGAGGAGCGCAGGAGATCCCGTCGGCTGCGGAGCGGGGAGGTCGTCGAGGTCGAGCCAGTTCCCCGCCGCCCGCTGAGGGCTGAGCCGGAGGCGATCCCGCTAGCGCTCCTCTACGAGGACGACCACCTTGCTGTCGTCGACAAGCCAGCGGGCATGAATGTCCATGCGGGTGCCGGAGGTGCTTCCGGCACGCTGGTCAATGCCCTCCTGCACGGCCTCCAGAGCCTCTCCGGAGTGTCCGGAGAGCTGCGTCCCGGGATCGTGCATCGAATCGACCGCGGGACTAGCGGCCTCCTGGTGGTCGCCAAGCATGACCGGGCCCACAGGATCCTCCAGGATCAGTTCCAGCGGCGCACGGTCGGGAAGCTCTATTGGGCGGCGGTGGAGGGCGCTCTGCCGACAGATCCCCACACCGACGCAGCGCTCCTGCGCCACGGCCGGCCGGTCAAGCGGGATGGCCTCTGGTGGCTACGCCTCGCAATGCCGATTCGCCGCGACAAGCGCAATCGCGTCAAGATGGCTATCGCCCGCAACGGCCGGGAGGCCGTCAGCGACCTGCGCGGCCTGCGAGCCGGCAAAGGGTACTCGCTCGCCGCCGTGCGCATCCACACCGGTCGCACGCATCAGGTGCGGGTCCATCTCGCCAGCGTCGGCCATCCGGTGGTTGGCGACGCGCTGTACGGCGCACGCCGTCGACCGCCGGAGGCTCCCGGGCTTGAGCGGTTTCTGCTGCACGCCCGCCGATTGGAATTCAAGCATCCGGACTCCGGGGCGGCGCTGCGTTTCGAGGCGCCGCTGCCCGCCGACTTCGCCCGTCGGCTTTCCGCCCTCGGCTTATAATGAGCCCATGCGGATGGCCTGCGCCGCAGTGCTGGCGGCCGCCCTGGCGGGCGGGTGGGCTTGGGCTCAAGAGGCGGGGGAGGAGGGGTATCGGCCGGTCTATGCCGACGACGAGTCGGATATCATCCGAGTCGATGTCGCCCGCGTGCCCCTGCTCTTCACGGTCACCGACCGCAAGAACCGCTTCGTCACCGACCTAGGCCGCGAGGACTTCCAGGTCTACGACGACGGCTACCTGCAGGAGATCAAGGAGTTCGACCGGGAGAGCGACCTCCCCTTGCGCATCGGCGTGATCCTGGACACCAGCAACTCGGTGCGCCCCCGTTTCAAGTTCGAGCAGGAAGCCGCGATCGAGTTCCTCCAGGGCGTGCTGGCCGAGGAGCACGACCGGGCGTTTCTCGTCAGCTTCGACACACGGGCCGAGCTAATCGTCGACTACACGAACGACATCGAGGAGCTAGCGGACGGCGTGCGCCGGCTGCGCGCCGGCGGAGGGACCGCCTTGTACGACGCGATCTACTACGCCTGCCGCGACAAGCTCCCGGAGGACCAACCGAAGGAGCAGTTTCGCCGGGCCCTGGTCGTCATTGGCGACGGCGAGGACAACCGCAGCAGCGTGACTCGCGAGGACGCCCTCGAGATGGCCCACAAGGCCGAGTCCGTGGTCTACACCATCTCGACCAACCGGACGGGGGCCGCTGCCGACGGCGACCGAACGCTGCGACGCTTCGCCCGGGAGACGGGCGGAGTCGCCTTCCACCCCTTTCAGGCGCGCGACCTGCAGCAGTCGTTCGCGAACATCGCGAACGAACTCCGGCACCAGTACTTCATCCTGTACTCGCCGGCGGAGTTCGTCAACGACGGCAGATTCCATACAGTGGAAGTCAGAACCCGGCACCGCGGGGCAGTAGTACGCGTTCGCAGCGGGTACTACGCGCCTCCGCCAGGCGAGGCGAACTAACCTGGCAGCCTGGTCCGCCGGCACGGCGGTCGGGGACTCCGCCCCGCAGCTTGCCCTTCTCCCTTTATTCGCCGATATGCTACACTGAGGCGCTTCAGTCCACGCAAGCAAGGAGTTCAGCGCAACCATGGGACAAGCTAGGCAGCGTAACCTAGAGGACGCCATCCGGCAAATCGAGAAGGAACACGGCAAGGGCTCCATCCTGCGCATGGGAGAGCGCGACGCCGGGGTCGGGGCGGACGTGATCTCGACCGGGGCCGTCTCGGTCGACGCGGCCTTGGGGATCGGCGGGTTCCCTAAGGGGCGGATCATTGAGGTCTACGGACCGGAGTCCTCGGGCAAGACGACGCTTGCCCTGCAGGCGGTAGCCGAGGCGCAGCAACAGGGCGGCATGGCTGCATTCATCGACGCCGAGCACGCCATGGACCCCGTCTACGCCGCCAAGCTCGGCGTCGATGTCGACAACCTGCTCGTGTCGCAGCCGGACTTCGGGGAGCAGGCGCTGCAGATCGTGGATGTCCTCGTGAAGTCTGGAGCCATCGACATCGTCGTGGTGGACTCGGTCGCCGCTCTCGTGCCGCAGGCCGAGCTCAAGGGAGAGATGGGCGACAGCCATGTCGGCCTCCAGGCCCGCCTGATGTCACAGGCCCTGCGGAAGCTGACGGGCCAGCTGGCGCGCTCGAACTGCTGCATCATCTTCATTAACCAGATCCGGGAGAAGATCGGCGTGATGTTCGGCAACCCGGAGACGACAACGGGGGGCCGCGCACTCAAGTTCTATGCCTCGGTCCGCATCGATATCCGGCGCATCAGCGCCATCAAGGACGGCGACGAGGTGGTCGGGAACAGGACGAGGGTCAAGGTCGTCAAGAACAAGCTCGCCCCGCCGTTCAAGCAGGCAGAGTTCGACATCATGTACGGAGAGGGCGTCTCGTACGAAGGCGACTTGCTCGAGTTGGGCGTCAAGCACAAGCTGGTCCAGAAGAGCGGGTCGTGGTTCTCGTACGCCGACCAGCGGATCGGCCAGGGCCGTGAGAACGCCAAGAAATTCCTGCGCCAGAACCCGGACCTCCGCTCGCAACTCGACCGCGCAGTGCGCGAGGCGTTGGGCCTAGCCGTGCCGGCGGTGGACGCGTCGGCCGCGGCCGGCTCGGGGCTCCAGCCTCAGTGAGGCGGAGGGCGGCTGCGGCCGCTCCTCCCACGGCACTCTGGCGGGCCGACGCCCTGTTGGCTGCGCTAGTCGCTGGCCAGGCTAGACCGCAGTTTGGCCGAACTGGGCCTGGAAAGCCGGGAACGAAGCCCGGAAACCGTCTTCAAACGTGCCGCCTTGAGGCCGATGGACACTCTCGAACGACACGACTCCGGCGTATCCGTCTCGCTGGAGAGCTTCAGCCAGAGGGCCGAAGTGGGCGGCCATCTGGCCGGTTCCGTAGCGGCGCTGCTCGACTTCGGCCTTCGGAATGTCGACGCGCACATCCTTGATATGGAGGTGGGCCAGCAGGCCTTTGAGGGTCTCGTAGCCGTCGGGGAAGGCGGGCTCGGCGCAGTACAGGCTGTTGCCCGGGTCCCATAGGACGCGGAGCCGGCCGGACCCCATCTCCTCGACCAGCTTGCGGGCCAAGTAGCCCGAGGTCACCATCGCGTTGTTGCCCGTTTCGACCACCAGGGTCACGCCCTCGTCCTCCGCTGCCTGCACGGCTGGGTCCAGCAGCCGCTTGAGCCGATCCCAAGCTCCCGTGGAGACGTTCCAAGCCTCTGCGCCGCCCGAGCCGAATAGGATCATTTCCTTGCGGAAGCTCATGGTCCGCACCAAGCCGCAGTCGAACGCTCGGGCAGTGGCGATGCAGCGGCGGAGGGCGGCCATCTGGCCGGCGTGGCGCTCGTCGCCGACCTCGGTCGATCCTACCGGCAAGCCCGCGAAGACATGGCGCGAGATGCAGCAAACCTGCATGCCGTGCTGACGCACCAGATCCCGAGCCCGCTCCAACTGCCCATCGTCGAGGTCCCCGACTTCCTTGTCCCAGAGATACTGCAGTTCGGCGTAGCGCACGCCGTGCTCCGCCATCACGCCGAGCGCATGCTCGAAATCCCGGCTAATGCCATCGGTAATGATGCCGAGCTTGGCCACCGCAGTCCTCCTACCAAGCCGCCGGCGCGCCGGCGATCTCTTCCAGCAGCTTGGCCACCGCCCAGTTGTCCTCGTCTGGAAAGCGGGCGATGCCAGCCTGGAACAACTCGTAGGCGGCGCTGGTGGTAAACATGGCCGTGCCCGCCTCCCGAGCCACCCTCATCGAGATACCCAAGTCCTTGAACATCGTTTCAATATGGCTGCCGGTGTCCCGAAACTCCCGCTCCAGCACATGGCGTGCGCAGGTCTCGAGGAGGGGGCTGCCGACCGCGCTGGACCGGAAGACCTCAAAGAGAGTCTCGCCCTTGATGCCGGCCTTGCAGCCGAGCACCAGCGCTTCGAATGTCGCGGCGAAAGTGCAGCCGATCAGCGCCTGGAGGGCGGCCTTGACGGTCTGGCCCTGGCCGGGCCGCTCTCCGATATGGAAGATAGCGTGCGAGACAGCCTCGAGCGGCGTGCGGCAGCGATCCAGAATCGAGCTTTCCGCCGCCACCATCAAGGTCAGCGTGCCGGCTTCAGCGCCGGCTTTGCCACCGCTGACCGGGGAGTCAATGAGGTCGAGGCCCCGTCCGCGCAGCGGGGCAGCTAAGTCCCGGATGTCGGAGGGCGGAACCGTGGCGGTCACGATGACTGTGCCGCCGGACTCCAGACCGTCGCAGAGCCCGTTGGGGCCGAGGACAGCGGTCCTCATCTGGTCGCCGTTCAGGACCATGACGAACACCGCTTCGCAGTGCGAACCGACTTCCGCGCTCGTCCGATGGGCGTGGCCGCCGGCCTCCTCAAGCAGGGCAAGCCTCTCGGGCCGCACATCGTAGCCATGGGTAGAGAAGCCGGCCAGCGCCAAGTTCTTGGCGAGGCCGAGCCCCATGTTTCCAAGTCCGACGACTCCAATGCGTTCCATGCGCTCCAGGCTGTCCCTTCCGCGGTCGAGTTTCAACATCATCGCACGCTCGGGCGAGACCCCAGAGCAGGGTCGGGAGAATCGCCCATTGCGCGGCATCCGCAGGGGATCATCGCCGGGCTCCGCAGCGGCAACGAGGCAGATGCCGTGGGGTGGAAGCGGTACGGGCCGCGCCAAGCCGGGCCCGCGGCTTGCGTGCAAATAGCCGTCCCGAGCCGAATCGGGGGCGCCGGCCGGGTTGAGCCGGGCTTCGGGTACTTGGCACTTGGGCCCAGCCTACCCTGCATCGGTGCTTGGAGGCGAAGATGGGCTCGCGATGGTGGATTGCCCGCAGCAACCCCGGGGCAGGCTATGCCGGAATCGCAAGTGTCGATGCCGAAGCATTTTGCATGGCCCGCCCCGCCTGCGACGAAAGCACGGAGGTCTGTCGGACAGCCAAGCCATGCACCGAGCGCGATGCGCAAGTCGCGCCCTTGCAAAGCAGCGGAGTCTGGGCACTGGCCCGGCTCACGTGATGCCTGCCGCCGAGCCCTCCGATGCTGGAGCGATTTTGCGCACACGGTCGCCGACCTCGCCGCATCGCCGAGCCGCAGGGCAGGCCGAGAACCGGCTGCAGGCCCAACCAGTGCGGGCCGTCGCGGGACCGAAGTTGTGCAACGACCGCACTGCGGGCCAGAATCGTGCTGCCAGACCTAGTGATCCAAACCGGACCCAGCGGCACCGCAGCCCGTTCGCCACCCGGGCGGACCCACGGGCCCGGCAGGCGGGCCCAATGCGCTCGGCGGTACAATGTAAAAGGGCGGCTTTCCGGCGACGGGCTCGGGGCCTTGCCGACTCATAGCCCGGCGCAGGGGGCCGGGCAAGGCTGGAGTGGCGGAATTGGCAGACGCACTGGACTCAAAATCCAGCGCCCTTCACTGGGCATGAGGGTTCGACCCCCTCCTCCAGCACCAAATCCAAACCGTCCCGGACGCCCCGCAACTCATGAGGCAGTCGGCAGGGACGATGAGATGATGAACGCTCAGTCGTGGCCATTCCACTTGAGTTCGGGCGATGCAGCCGAAACGCCAGAGAACGATGTCGCATTAGTCATGGACGTCGAGGCCCTCTTGACCGCCATTGGCGTGTTCGCGCTCGCCACAGCTTTAGACGACGACGCGCGAACTGTGTTCCATGGCTGCATCCGGCGGACGATCAAGGTGATCTAGGCCAGACGCGACCTCTTTGGCAACGATCGGAGCGCACATGGATCTGGGTGCGGTGCCTCGGGTGGATTGTCGCGATCTTGGTGGGGCTGACCGCGCTGCTCCAGAACTAACTTGCAGGGCCGCGCTTGACCGAACTTCCGGTTGATTTGCGGGCGATTTTGCCCTTAGATCGTTTTTTGCATGGGTTAGACACCATCTAAGACTATAAAATCGTTCCCCTGCAATGTAGATGGTAAAACTTACATGAATAATTCTAAGCAACTATAATCGTTACCATGTATTTTGATGTCGTCCCGAACCGCAATGCGCGACCTGCCATCCTCCTCCGCGAGGGCGGGCGCGTCCGCCAGCGGACCCTCGCCAACCTCACCCACGGGCCCCCGCCAAGCTCCAGACCCTGCGCCGCGCCCTCCAGAGCGCAACCCTTGTCGCTCCCGAGGACAACTGCCGCAGCGTGTGCTCCCGGCCCCACGGCCAAGCCGCGGCCGGGCTGGGGACTTGGCACCAGTTCGAACTCGCCCGGCTGCTCGCCGCCCAGCCCCCGCACCGGCGCGAGCTGGCGGTGGCCCTGAGTGCGGCCCCATGCCACCTCGACTTGGTTCGAGGGCCGCTGCCGCCCGCCGGCGCACCGCGACGGCCAGCGCAGCTAGGCGCGGATCGTGTGCGGCCTGCCGCGCAACGCCCAGGGCTGCCCGGTGGCGGTCGAGGTGTGCGAGGGCAGCACCGCCGCCTGGAGCGCCCGGGTCGCCAAGCTACGCACCCGCGGCGGGCTCGCCCGGGTGGTGCTGGTCGGCTATCGCGGCAGGTTCTCCAGCGCCCGCATCGGCGAGGCAGCCCAGCCGGCCGGAACCGGATCGGCCTGCGCGTGGGCCAAGTCATCGCCAGCACAAGATGCCCCAGCACTGCGACCTCAGTGCCACGGACACGGTGAGCGCCTGCCGCAGCTTCCAGTCCATCAATCTCCAGGTCCGGCCCAGCTCCCGCCACCGCCCCGAGCGCGGGCGCATCCATGTCTTGCTGTGCATGATTCTAGATTCCCGGATAATTTCCCGAGATGGGGGTTGCGGGGTCGTATGGCTTGAGCGGAGAGCCCGACGCGGGCCCCGCAGCCCGGCGCCGAGCGACCTGGGCACCCCCGCAAGCGCCCTGCGCCCGCACCGCCCCAGCCCTAGCCCGGCTCTCTCCGGCTCGCCGCGGGCAGCAGCCCCCCCCCGCCGCAGGTTGCTCCTGCTGCACAGCAGCCGCAGCCGCCGTGCGCTGCATGTCCGGCCGCCCCCCGCCATCGGCCCCCAGGGTGTCGCCCGCGTGGAGGTGCCCCCCGCCGGCGCAGGCCGCGTAGATCAGCGCCAGCAGCAGCTGCCCGTCGCTGCCACCACGCCGGCGGCGCTGGCGGCGGACCGAGGCAGCCAGCAGCTCGGACAGACCGAGGAACCGGGCCAGCCGCGCCACCCCGCCGAGCCCGGCCAGTGGGCGTCGCAAACGCCGTAAGCCAGGGGGGAGCGCTGGCGGGGGCAGGGCCAAGGGGCCTCCAGAAAAATCGAGAGGCACCCCCGGGGCACCATACGCAGCCATCCCAGAGGATCGTCTGAATCATTGAATATAAACACTTTCTAGCTGGAAACCGGAATTTTCACCCGGGAATCAGGGTACCATCAGCGTACTGACTTTGCCATAAGTCATTGCAAAATACGGCTAGAAACAGTCTAGGTGCAGGCGGCCTCGCGAAAGAACCCTGGCATCTTGGTGGGGTCGGCCTCCAGGGCTTGCAGAGCCTGCTCCCAGCGCTCCCTGAGCTGGTGGCCCGTCCGGGCCAGCATCTTCCCCATCCGGCGCTGGACTACCGACCGGACTGGCTCCGCAGGGTTCCATGCCGGAGAGTACGCCGGCAATGGATGCATCTCCACCGGTGCCTCGGTCCGCTTCTGCCAGGCTTCTATGTGCTGGGATGTGCGGATGCTGCGGCGGTCCACTAGCACGTGAATCGGTCTAGCATCCGTCCGGCCCGGAATCCGCTGCGGGAACTGTTCCCACGTGGCTGCGGTGGCGGTTCCGGCCTGCAGCATGGAATGCCTGGCTCCCGAGGGACTGCTCGCGGACAGCCTGTGCAGCCGGAACCGCGCCCCCGTGGGCTGGACGCCGGGCGTCCGGCCCCGGCAGCCCCCTGGAGTGCCCCGGTGGTCGTGCGAGGTCCTGCCGGCCTCGTCGGCCAAGGGCAGCAGCGCTCCGTGCTCCTGCGCATGCCGGGCGAGGGCGGGGTGGGTTTCTTCGATCCCAGTCCGCACCGCGGCGGCGTTTGGCTGGCAGGCCCGGAACTTAGGGCGCTGCGGGGTTGCTGCCGAGGCGTCGCAGGATCCTGCGCACCGGCACCAGGGACAGTTTGACTGGGAACCGGTCGAGGGTCCATTGCCGGACAATTCCAAAACCCCGCTCAAGGCCCATGCGAGTGCGCTTGGTGGAGCGCGCAGCGAGTGCGCCAAGCTTGGGGGGGCAGCGTCCTGAGCGCCTCCCCGGTGCGGCGGCTCCCGCTCACGCCGCAGCGGCCCCACAGGTGCGCCACCGCATACGAGCCCGCTGACGTGCAGCGGTGGAAAGCCAAGAGTTTTCCAAGGTCCTTCGTCGTGCCCTGGAGTGGGGAGCCATGATCGCCTTCGCCGACGAGTCCGGCTTGGCTGCGCAGAGCGTGTCCGGGCGCACCTGGGGGCAGCCGCGGCCAGACCCCCGTCGGGCGGGTGGCCGGCGGGCGTTTCCGCCTCCACCTGCTGGCGGCCAGCAGCCCGGAGGGCCAGCTCTAGGGCACAGTGCGGGAAGGTCCTGCCGCGGCGGAGGTCTTCCGGGAGTTTTTGAAACGGATCGCGGAGGAAGCAGGTCGGAAGATTTTGTTGTTGGTGGACCATTGCAGGATGCCCCGCGCCCGGACAATCCGGGAGTGGCTGCAAGCGAACCAAGCCGCGGTAGAGCTGTACTTGCAGCCGGCCTACTCGCCGCAAGTCAATCCTGCGGAACTGCTAGGGGCCTTGGTCCAGCGGCGGGTCGGTCGCGAGCTGAGCAAGACCGCAGCACAGCTTCGCGACAACTTGGAAGCTGCTTGCCAGTCTTCGCAAAAAGCTCCGGAACAGTTGCGAGCCTTCTTGCGCGAGGCAGACTGCAAGCCTATGCTTGCCTGCATTCCGAGGACACGATTTTTGCCGCGATCAGTAGCAGGAATCACAGGCAGATTCCATGCGACAATGTCTCAGACAACAAACATCTATATACCAGTTTATGTGTGTGTTGATGGGGGGGGGGGGGGGGGGCTGCTGAAAAGGACGGCCAGACCTGCAATTGCTCTTGGCAAAATTACAAGGCGTTGCCTGGAGCGGTTCATGGTAAACTGTTCATGGTACGATGGTGCCATGAGGCAAGGGAGGCTGCCGCATGCACTGACGCCAGGGGGCTGGTCGCGCAGCAGGGGCTGGCGAAGCTGCCGCGCTCATTGACGCGGGCTGGGAGCTTCGCCGGCGGTTCAACCGACAGAAGGAGAGAGAGGAGAATGCGAGTCATGCAATCCACACAATGGAGGAGGGGGTGGTCGCTGCTGGCGGCCGCCCTGGTGCTGCTGGTCGGCTTGGCGGGCTGCGGCGGGGACGAGCCGGCGCCGGTGGCGGCCCCGCCGGCCCCGCCGCCGGCCCCGCCGCCGTTCCAGCCGCAGGCGGTGGAGGTGGCGCTGGGCGAGAGCGGCGCCAGCCTCACGCTGATGACGACCGAGGCCGGCGGCTTCACGCTGGCCGGCCAGCCGGTCGAGAGCGGTGAGGAGTACCCGGCCGAGAACGGCAACGTGTACGTGCTGACGATCGCCGACGGGGCGGTCACGGCGGCGTACCAGCCGGTCGAGCGGACGGTGGCGCTGGGCGCGAGCGGCAGCAGCCTCACGCTGATGACGACCGAGGCCGGCGGCTTCACGCTGGCCGGCGAGGCGGTCGAGAGCGGTTTGGAGGCCACGGCCGAGAACGGCAACGTGTACGTGCTGACGATCGCCGACGGAGAGGTCGCGGCGGCGTACCAGCCGGTCGAGCGGACGGTGGAGCTGGGCGCGAGCGGGAGCGTGACGCTGGTCCGGGCCGAGGACGGCTCGTGGGCCGCGGACGGGGAAGGCATCGCCGACGGCGGCCTGCGCACGGTCGGCGGGAACACCTACGTGCTGACGCTGGGGGCGGACGGCGCCTGGACGGCGGCGTACCAGCCGCACATGGTCTCGGTGGACCTCGGCCTGGCCGGGATGCTGGAGCTGACGCGGGCCGAGGACGGCTCGTGGTGGGACGGCGATATGGCGGTGGCGTCGGGCTACCGGAAGAGCGTGGCGGTGGGCGACCGCACGAACGCGTACGCGCTGACGCTGGGGGCGGACGGCGCCTGGACGGCGGCGTACCAGCCGCACATGGTCTCGGTGGACCTCGGCCTGGCCGGGATGCTGGAGCTGACGCGGGCCGAGGACGGCTCGTGGTGGGACGGCGATATGGCGGTGGCGTCGGGCTACCGGAAGAGCGTGGCGGTGGGCGACCGCACGAACGCGTACGCGCTGACGCTGGGGGCGGACGGCGCCTGGACGGCGGCGTACCAGCCGCACATGGTCTCGGTGGACCTCGGCCTGGCCGACCCGCTGGAGCTGACGCGGGCCGAGGACGGCTCGTGGTGGGACGGCGACGCGGCGGTGGCGTCGGGCTACCAGAAGATCGTGGCGGTGGGCACCCATGAGAACGCGTACACGCTGACGCTGGACGCGGCCGGCGAGTGGTCGGCGAGCTTCAACGGCGACTCGCAGACGGTGGAGCTGGGCCTCAGCGGGAGCGTGACGCTGGAGCGGGCCGAGGACGGCTCGTGGAGCATCGCGGGGACGCCGGTCGCGAGCGGCGCCACGTACACGGCCGAGAACGGCAACGCGTACATCCTGGAGCTGCTCGCGGGCAACGTCTGGCAGTCGACGTACAGTCCGCGGACGCTGGCGATCGCGAACACGGACTTCACGGCGATGGCCAAGGAGGACGGCAGCGGGTACACCGTGGGCGAGGTCGGCGAGCTCGCCATGGACGGCTCGGGGAGCCTGGACGCGGACGGAGCGCTCTACCGGGTGTGGCAGGACGCCGAGGGGAGCCTGCAGGGGCTGCGGTACGACCTGGCGATCGGGAGGTCCACCAACAACGCCTCCGGGACGGACAAGAGCCGGGTCGGCCTGGCGAAGCCGGAGCTCGGCGGGGACAACGAGGACACGCCGCAGAACGAGGCGGGGTCGGAGCTGACCGTCGGCGGCGGTCTCTCCCTGGCGCTGGGCGACTTGCTCGCCGGGGGGATCGCCTCGGAAGACGGCAAGGGCTTGGTGGCCACGGCGGAGGAAGCGATCGAGAATCAGCGCGCGGTGGTGGTCGCGCTGCAAGCTGCGGAAGAGGCCGACGACAGCGCCATCGGGGACAGCTTGTACCAAGCCGCCTGGGACGCGGTCGAGGCGGCGATCGACGGGCTGTTCGGCGCGGGCAACGTGTCGATCGGGGCCAAGCCGCGCAACTCCAGGATGCTGGGGGAGATCGACGCGATCCTGGAGTTCCTGGCGAGCGAGGACGGGTTCGCGGCGGGGACGGACAGCGACGGCGACTACGAGAACAGCCAGGCCGGCTGGGACGAGGATGCGGCGCGGGCGCTGTTCAACGCGATCGAGAAGCGGGAGACGGTGCGGTTCGGGTTCACCGAGAGCACGCGCTTCGGCGCGCGCACGCTGGAGGAGTCGGACGCGGCCGATCCGAGCGAGCTGAACGCCACCGCGCACAACGTCTTCGCCTACAGCGCGCTCAAGCAGACCTTGCGCGTGCGGGACCTGCCGCAGACCGGCGTGGCCAGGTACGAAGGGCGGACCGTGGCGGTGGACGATGAGGCCGAGTTCTACGAGGGGGACATCGAACTGCAGCTGCGCATCGCGTCCTTCAGGATCTCGGGCACGGTCTCGGGCTTGGTCGGCGACGACGGGAGCCCTTGGGTCCACAACGGGAGCGATGTGGAGCGGATCTACCTGCCGACGGAGACTTTCGGCAGCAACCGCACCAGCGCCAGTGCGCCGAAGTGGACTAGCGGCACCGGTGCGCAGGATGCGAGCGTAACCTACAGCAATCCCGGGTCACGGGGGCGGCCCTCCGAGGTCGCCGCGTACTGGCAGGGGGAGCTGCTGGGGCGAGGCGGCGACGCGGGGGCGGCGGCGATCGGCTCGTGGTCGCTGAGCGAGAGCGCGGTAGCCGATGGCTCCACCGCTTTCGAGGACGACTTCCTGATTCGCGGCGCGTTCGGCGCGGAGCGGATAGAGATCGCCGAGGAGCAGGTTCCCGAATCGGACCCGGAGGAAGTGGAAACAGGGTTGGCGAGCGTAACGCTGGGCGATCTGAGCAGCTCCGAAGCCGAGACGGTTTTCGGGGATCTCGTCAGGCTAACCAGCGGCATGGAACCGGAGGTGTCCAATTACTCGGGGACGGCGGCGGGCCTCTTCGCGAACGGCGCGCAGACGTTCAAGCAGGAAGGGTTCGGGATAGCCTTCCGGAAGGTGCTCGAGAAACAGCTCGACGTGCTGAATGCCGTCCTCGCCGCCGAAGAGGCCGGGACTGATCTCTCGGCGACAAAGACGGGTATCTGGGATACCATCACGGACGAGGCTGAGAAACTCTTCCCCGCCGCCGAGGTGACGGCGATCTTCGAGGATGACTACCCGGCTCGCGACGCCGACGCGATCAGGACGATCGAGGGCGCGATCGAGGCGCTGCAGGACAAGGACAGCTTCGTGGAAGCGGTCGACCCGAACGGCGAAGGCGCGTTCGGCAGCCCCTACCACGACGATAACGGGGACAAGGAGACCGGCTTGGCCGGCGGCGATGTCTGGACCAACCCGCCGGCGGAGATCGTGACCCGGTACAGTGCCGTGAGCTACACCCACTTCGGCGCATGGCACCGGAAGAGCGCGTCCAACGCGTATACGGAGGACACGCATCCTGATGCTAGCTCGTTTCCGGTCGGCGCGTTCGCCTACAGCTCGCTGACAAGCGCGCGCATCGATTACGACGATGTTGCGAATCTGAAAGCGGTCTACGCGGGCGGAGCGTGGCTGGCCGAGTACAGGGACACGGGCAGCGCCACGGCGGCAAACCTCTACGAAGCGGCCGCCGAAGTCGTCGTGACGTGGGGAGCGGACCAAAGCGCCGGCGGCACCTTCGCGCTGGCGATCTCGGACATTGCCGATGTCGGCAACGGAGACTTCCTCAACCAGCCGGGATGGATTCCAAACTACACCGGGGAGATCAGCGGAATCCTGATCAGCGGACAGATCCTCGTGGATGCCACCAGCGGCGTGGCTTCTAATGCTGCGACCACCACAGTAGCGTTTACCGATGCCGCAACTCTCGCGCAAACCTCGTATTCCTTTTCGAACCAACATTACGAAATGCGGTTCGTCGGGGATTCGGGCGACGGCCCCTTGGGCGTGCTCGGGAGGTTTGGGTTTACAGAGACTATGGGGGGCACTGATTACGAGCTGCACGGCGCATTCGGAGCTGCTGCGCCCTAGGCAAATATGAGTTGCTGCGGCACTGCGGCCGCAACAGTCCACGGGGGAGCGGATTCCGCTCCCCCGTTTTTCTGCTGAATGCATCCCTGGCGGTGACTCCTCGCTCTGTTGCCCCGGTTCGACTAGCCCGCATGCGTCACAGATTGGGCATGGCGGGCTGATTTCCTCCTGAACAACCCGGGTTGCATCGGTCAGCCAGGGTTTTCCGCCGCGGAAGAACCGCTCGACGAGATGGAGCCAGGACGTAGAGGGGATCTGCAGTGAGCCTGGAAGCGCGGATGGCGTGCGAACCAGCTTCGGACATGGCGCTGCTTGCGGGTGGCGCAGTTGTCCGAAACGGGATGGACATCCAGCTCTTGGGGGGTGCGGCGGGCGCGGGCGCGCAGGAGGCCCAAGCCTGCGGAGCGACGCGGGCGGCGTTGGCCGAGGACCAGGCCCTCGAGCACATGGAGAGCGCCGAACCGCCGTTCGCCGGGAAACTCGCTTACTAATTTTGCCAAAAGTCATTGCAAGCAACCCACCAATAGAATCCATGGCTTGCGGAGCCTTTTCGTGCAATTCCTTATGAACACATCAGTAGCGGGAAAATGCCGCAACATGCCTCAGGCGAAGCGCTGGCGGGCCGGGGCACGGTCGGCAAGGCGGCCATCGGCGGCACTCAGGACCGCACGAGCAACCGCGGACGGGCGAAGGCCGCCGAGAATGCCGACAGCCCCCCAGGGCTTCGTCCGGGCAAGCGCGGCCTCCGATGCACCGGTCCGCACCGCCGAGGCGGCCGCCTGCGCAGGTCTCGGCGACCCGTCGGGCGGCGGGCGGCACGAGACGGTCCAGCATTCCGTCGCCGAGCAGGTCCGGGGCAAGGCGCATGCCCACGCCATCGAGAGCTTCCGGGCGCTGCTGCAGCGGGCACGCCAAGGCATCCACCGTGAGATCAGCCCCCAGCACCTGCACCGCTAGTCGCGGACTTCGCGGCCCGCCACGGCGGGCGCGGCCGGGACGCTTGGGCGCAGCTCGGACCCGTTGCCGCCGAGATGCGCGGCAAATGGCTGACGTACAGGCTGCTGCTCGCGGACAACGGGCTGGCCAGCGAGCGGGGCGGGACTGAGCGCAGGGATGTTGCGCGGGTTCCTGGGCGGCCAGACGATCGGCGCAATTGCGGTCGGGAACCGCAGCAATCGGCCGGGGGCCGGAGAAATTCGAGGAAGCCTGCCTGCGCTAGGTGTGGTGCCTCAACAGGTTGTCCTCTGGCAAACCGACGCGACTGCTGAGCGGTTAGGCCTGGAGACTGGCGTGCGGCCGCTGCCCAGGGTAGCGGGGGAGCCCGGGGGCGAGGTGCTCGGCGCTTTGCGCCGAGGTGCTGGAGGCGTGGGCCTAGGCCCCTGCCCGCAGCGCGGTCTGGAGGCAGCGTGCGGCTTGGCCGTTGGTTCTGGGCGTACAGGGCTCGGTGCAGCGCGGGCGGCAGGCCCTCAAGCGGTAGCAGCCGCCGTTGTCGGCGAGCACCCGGCGAACCGCGCCGCCGGGAGTGGCGGACGGCGGCGGCGAGGAACGCCGTAGCGGTGTTGCCTCCACGTATAGTCCCTCCGAAAAAAGGGCTCTGCGCGACGATGACGCATGATTACAAGCGTCACGGCACCACCACCTTGTGCGCGGCATGGAACGTGACCACCGGGGAAGTGCGCGGCGAAACCTATCGCAAGCACCGGCATCGGGGGGTGCTGCGATTTCCGCGCGAGGTCGAGAAGACACCGCCCCAGAGCAGGAGACCCGCATTGTCTTGAACAACTACGCGACGCCCAAGCACCGAAAGGCTCTCGCCTGGATCGCAAACAAGCGGCGCATTGCATTGCACTGCACTGCACGCCGCCCAGCGCTGCCAGGGCCAACTGGGTGGAGCGCTGCTGCGCCTGCTCCCGCAGCAGCAGGTTCGGCAGGGCGTTCGCCCCTTGGCTCCTCCAGAGCCGTGCCTGGAGGAGTAATGGGCAGCGCTCCCACGCGAACCCGCTCCCTCTGGTCTGGACGCAGAGTGCGGGGGAGATTTTCGACCGCGTCCGGCGGGGGCGGGCAGCATTGCCTAGAGCAACTTACTGATGTTCGCATAAGTAATTGCACGAAAAGACTCTGCAAGCTATTGATTCTATTGGCGGGTTGCTTGCAATTACTTTTGGCAAAATCAGTAATCACTGTTTTGCAAAGGACACCACACTAGCTTGTCGAGTATGCGTTCGTAGGCGGCCAGCTCCTTACGGAGCCTCACCGCGGTCTGTTCGCTATTATCTATTCCGCGCTTAGTCGCCTCGATTCTTTCCTCGATCAGATCGACCTCGATCCGCGTCCTGTTGTCCACGGCGGCTATTCTTCGCGATTGGCCCGACGCGCCTTGGCCACCGCCCTAGCCGGCTCTGTGCGCTGATCAGGCGTCAGCTTCCCGAGAATAGCCTTGCCCCCCACGGTGCTTGGGCGTGCCTCTGGACGCCCGTAGACCTCCCTCACTTCCCCAACCATCAGCTTGCCGATATGCACGGCAGCGGCTACTGGATCGGCCGTCCGCCATTCGCCCTTGGGTCCGTATGGCATCGTTCACCTCCTCGGTACGGGGTTTTATCACGGTCGGCCACGGGCCTACACCGTTGCGATATTCGCTACGCGGCCCGCCCACACCCACATGAGGATCATCCCCATGATCAGATTGACGCCAACTCCGATCGCTGCACCTATCCACCCATGTGCGACCTGCCGCGCCTTCAACATCTTGACGAACTGCGCCTCAAAAATGCGCATGTCACTGTCGCACTGGGCAAAAAGCATCGGGGGAACCTGCGGGCTCCTGAGACACACAAATAGAAGTGTGATCAACGGGATGAAGCACCCGAAGACCGCCCATACAAACACGGGCTGCCGCTCCGCCGCAGTCTCGGCCTCTAGCGACGCCTCTAATTCCTCTCCGCTACCTTGAGCCCCGCCAATGCAGTCCAGCTCGTTAATCGCCGCAGATAAGCTGTTCAGATCGATACGATCCGTGACCCATTCTCGATGCTGCTTGCTTCCCCTGACTCGCAGCCCACGGTGAGCCGGGCTTGGGGGATCGCGCGCGGACACCCAGTGATCAGGCTATGCTGGGGGAGTCGTCATGTCCGCAGACAGCGGCGTCTGTCCGCCGGGCAACAGTGAAGCTGAGACATCACCGACATGCTTGCCAGGTCGAGCAGCACCGCCTTGCCCTCCTCGCAGGATGCGGAACGGAGATCCCGTGCAGAACCGGTCGCGTTGGCTCCGTGAATACGGGCCCGGCGACGACGACGAGCATGCTATCGGAGCGTTCCATTCTGATTTCCATCGCGATTTGACTCGGCCCCGGCGCGATGTCCGGAGTCTTTGCCGTACCGCAGCTTGAGCATTCTACAGCTCGGTTTGTTTGCCCGCAGCGCTGCAGTCGAACAGCCGTGGGCCTGCTCGTCGCGTTCCTTGGCGCGCTGCCCTCGGGTTGCGCCGCCTAATCGCCGCTAGCCCTCTTGCGGAAGGATCACGGTCTTCAGATGGTCCGTGTGGTTCGTCAGGCGGCGGAACACCCGTTCCAGGTCGCTGAGAGGGGCTTCGTCGAGGATGAAGTCGGAGGCATGCAGGTCGCCTCGGCAAACCGTGTCCAACGCCTCGCGGATATGTGTGGGAGTGTGGTGGAACGTAGCGCGCAGCGTCAGCGACGAGTAGTGCAAGCGCCCGGCGTCGAAGCACACCTGAGTCTCCTTGGGACACCCCCCGAAGAAGTTCACGGTCCCGCCCGAGCGGACCATGGCCACGGCCTGCCGCCAAGCGTGCGGCGAGCCAACTGCCTCAATGACGATGTCGGCCCCCCGCGCCCCTTCGGTGTGCCGCACCACTTCGTCTGTAGGATCTAAGCCGCGGCGGGCTTCGATGAGCACCTCGGCCCCGAGATGCTCGGCTCGATCGAGCTGCAGCTGCCGCCGCCCGACCGCAATCACCCGGCAGCCAGCGATCTTCGCCACACGCACGAACATCAGGCCGATCGGGCCCAGCCCAATGACCGTGACGGTGTCCCCTTGGCGCAGCCCCGTGTCGTCGAGGGCCTTGAGCACACAGGCAAGCGGCTCGGCGAGGGCGGCCTCGCGATAGTCGGCGTGGGCCGGTACCTCGTACGTGTTGCAGTCCACGATCGGGCCGGGGATTTTGGCAAACTCGGCGAAAGCTCCGTTGTTGAAGAGCAGATTCTCGCAGAGGTTCTTGGCGTCGCGGCGGCAGTAAAAGCACTTGTGGCACGGCGCGGAGTTGGCCGCGACCACGCGGTCGCCCAGTTGAAAGCCCCGCACGGCCGACCCTACCGCGACAACATCGCCGGCGAACTCGTGGCCGAGCACTCCCGGAAGCGTGATCATCCGAGCGTGGTGTCCCCGGCGGTAGACCTTCAGGTCGGTACCGCAGGTGAGAGCGGCTTGCACGCGGATCAGCATGTCGGAGGGCCCGACGGCAGGTACGGGCACCTGCTCAACGCGCAGGTCCTCCTTGCCGTGGAGGACTCCCGCCAGCATTCGGCGTGACAAGGCCAACCGCTACTCCCCCATCCGCACAACCACCTTCAAGGCACCGTCCTGAGGCCGTCGCGCGAGCCCCATGCCGCGATTGATCTCGGCCAGCGGCACACTGTGCGACACCAGAGCCTCGACCGGAAAGTCCGGATCCCACACCGTGGCGGCCGCCTCGGGCTGCAAATCGGCGCAGGCGCTGTAGGAGCCGAAAATGGCCCGATCCTCGGCGCAAACGGTTCTCCCATCGAGTTGAAACTGTTCTTGCGCCGAAGTCTGCGCGAAGAGCATGACGCGGCCACCCCGCCTAGCCAAGGATACGGCCTCCTCGACGATTCCCGGAGCGGAGGCCGCCACGATGACGATGTCGGCCCCGCGTCCGTCGGTGGCAGCCCCCAAGCGGCGGGAGACTTGCTGGTCGGCCGCCCAGGCCTCTTGCGCACCCAGCCGCCGGGCCAACTCGAGCCGCTCCGGCAGCCGATCCGTCACGAACAGCCTAGCCGCGCCCCGCCTCCGCAGCAGCGCCGTGAACAGCAGCCCAATCGGCCCCTGCCCCAGCACCAGGACGCTCTCCGTGGGCTTGACGGCGCACTTGCCAAGGCCCTTGAGGCAGGTGTTGGTCGGCTCGACGAAAGTCGCCCGCTCGAAGCTCACGCCGTCGGGGATCCTCTCGACGCCGCGCCGCACGATCCAGTCCATCACCCGCACGTACTGGGCGAAGCCTCCCCCCGCTGGCTCGAAGCCAGCGGTGATCCCGACCTTCTTGTACGTCGCGCACTGGGCGTAGTCGCGGAACCGGCAGTAGTAGCAGTCGAAGCAGGGGATGTGGTGGAACAGGCAGACCCGGTCCCCGACGCGAAACTCCCCGACCCCGGGCCCGACCGCGGCGACCGTGCCAGCAGTCTCGTGACCGTAGATGCGCGGCGGGGGCAGCAGGTCGTACTCAATCTTCTTGAGGTCCGTATGGCAGATGCCGCAGCAGGCTACCCGGACCAGCAGTTCGCCGGGGCCGACGCTGGGGACGGCGACGCGCTCCACAGCGACGCTGCCGCGACCGCGATATACAGCGGCATGCATCGTCTGCGTGGCGGAGCGTCCGGGCATGCTAGCGGCGCAAGTGGCAGCGGGTCAGGCACGCGGCTAGGGCTTTCGCGGCCATTCGCGCATCGCGGGCCAGTCCGGCGAGCTGCAGCCAGCGGCCAGGACTCCTCGCGCCCGCAGCCAAGACCCTCGGAACCGAGATCGTGCCGTTGGGCCGGATGGCGCGGTTGAAATCCACCGGCAGGTCCCGGCCCACGCCGTCGCTGATCGCCCGGACGCAGAAAAACGGCAAGCCCTTCTCAGCGGCTACGGCAGCGACGCCCGCCGCCTCCATGTCGACCGCCTGAGCCCCTTGCGCCGCCAGCCGCATCTTCGCCTGGGCAGACTGCACGACCTGGTCCACTGTGAGCAGTATGCCCCGCCGGGCTGTCGGCGGGCAGCCGTCCGGCCACCGGGCTGCGAATTCTCCGGCGGCACCTCGCACGGCATCAGCCACGAAGATATCTCCGGCCCGCAGGCCCGGCACCAAGCCTCCGGCGAACCCCGTGGAAACAATTGCTCGGACCGGATACCGCGCCAGCACGCTCCGGGCCCCAGCGGCAGCAGCCGCGCGGCCCAAGCCGTTCGCGACCAGCAGCGCCTCTCCGCCCAGCACCTTCACTCGCGCCTGCCAGCGAACGTGCCGCGAGGTCTCCCGGGCTACGCCGCGGAGTCCCGAGAACTCCTGCGGAACGGCGGCAATCAGCAAGAGCATGCCCCACAAGCGGAAGAACGTAGCGTCCCCGCGCCGTCGCCGGCGCAAAGCTCCATTCTCGCACTCCGCCTCGCAGCATCTCCGGGCCGACCGGACCATGCTCGTCCGACCAGCCGTCCGCCGCTCGGCTGGGGGGCTGCTAGGGGTTCGCCCGCTCCCGCCGCAGGTCGTCAGACAGCACTACAGCTTGCGCAACCCGCTTCATCGGGATGCGCCGGCGCCGGCTCTCCTGCTGCAGCTTCAGGTAAGCCTGCTCCTCGGTCAAACCGAGGTCCCTTTGCAGAATGCCCTTGGCTCGCTCGATGAGCTTGCGCGTCTCCAACTGGTCGGCCAGCTTCGAGACTTCCGAGTCCAGCCGAGCGCGCTCGACTTCCGCGCCGACGAGATGGCCGATCGTCGCCACCAGCTTGACGGCCTGGCGCGAGTGCTCATGGGGGAGGCGGTGCTGCAGGTTCACGACCCCGATCAGCCGACCGCCGGCCAGGATGGGCACCGAGAGGAACGCTTCAAACTCGTCTTCGGGCAGCTGGCTGAACCTGCGGAAGCGATGGTCCCGGACAGCGCCGCGGGCGAGCGCCACAGGCTCCCGGTGGGAGGCAACCCAGCCGGTGATCCCCTCGCCCAGCGGAATGCGCAATTGATCCACCGACTCCGGGTGCGGCAGCTTCGAGGCCCGCAGGACCAAGTCCTTGCCGTCCAGTAGGTAGACCAGGCACGAGTCGGCCCCGACGAGGTCGTTGAGGAATGCGACGATCTGGTCCAGCACCTCGTGCAGCGGGTCGGCCTGGGCAAGCCGACCGCTGATGCGGTGCAGGAATTCGAGGTGGGCGTCGCGGCCCGACGCAGCCGGCCCATCTGCCCTCCCGCCGGCGCTCGCCGACGCAGCCCGCATGGCAACGAATTCCTCGCTTGCTGAAACACTCACTTCGATCTCCGATCTCGCCGCGAGGCGTAGCGCCTCCCGGCCGTTCCCCTCACCTGCAAGCCGCGCAGTCCCGCGCTGCCCCGGCGTCGCCAGCCTGGACGCGGTGCAGCCGGGTCGCCAGCAGGGCGTCGAGCTGCCGCTCCGGGGGCAGAAGAAGATACACTCCGTCGCCCGCGATCCGGACGGGAAAGACCTTGAGCGCGTACGGCTCGCCGCTGAGGCATTCGCCGGTCTCCAATGAGAACGGCTTCTTGTGCAGCGGGCAGGTCACTTTTGGGACCGCCCCCGCGCTGCCGGTGATGCCCCGCGCCAGCACGAAGGCGCTCCGGTGAGGGCACATGTTCTGGCAGGCGCGCCATTCCCCGCGCGCGGCGAGGTTGAAGACGGCGATCTGCGATTGCCCGTACTTGACGGTGGCACCGCCACCGGGCGGAAAATCCGCGACGCGCCCCACGCGCACCCAGCTCAGCTTTCGGGTGCTCGGCCCGCCGCCGCTGCGGGCGGCCGCCTCGCCGAGGACTTGGCCGTTCGCCAGCTTGATCCGGCTCACCGGAACGCAGTCCCGCGGCCAGTCCGCGGGGCGCTGCTGGCCGCGCTCCTCGATGATCTCAATGCCCGCTTCGTTCTCGTCCGAGTTCACGAACTGCCGGAACAGCCGCCTCCGTTCCGGGTCCTCGACGACCTCCCTCCACTCGCAGCGGTAGCTGTGGACCAGGAACTGCATGCGCCGTTCGAGCTCGTCGCAGATGCCCAGCTTGTCGTGGACCACGACATCGCGCAGGCGCTCGATGCCGCCCTCCAGCTGCTCGAGCCAGACCGATGTGCGGGTGAGCTTGTCGGCGGTAGCAATGTAGTACATGAAGAAGCGGTCGATGTACCGGAGCGCCGTCTCCTCGTCCAGGTCCGCCGCCAGCAGGTCGGCATGTCGCGGCTTCGCGCCGCCGTTGCCGCCGACATAGAGGTTGTAGCCTGCCTCCGTCGCGATCAGCCCGAAGTCCTTCGACTGCGCCTCCGCGCACTCGCGCACGCAGCCCGAGACGGCACCCTTCACCTTGTGCGGGGCCCGGATGCCGCGGTAGCGCTGCTCGACCCGGACGGCGAAGCCGACCGAGTCCTGGACTCCGTACCGGCACCATGTGGTCCCGACGCAGCTCTTGATCGTCCTGAGCGCCTTGCCGTAGGCGTGGCCGCTTTCGAACCCGGCGTCGATCAGCTCCTCCCAAATGCTGGGCAGCTGGTGGAGCTGGGCCCCGAAGAGGTCGACCCGCTGGCCCCCGGTGATCTTTGTGTAGAGTCCGTACTTCTTGGCGACTGTGCCGAGCGCGACGAGCTTGTCCGGAGTAATCTCGCCGCCGGGCACCCGCGGCACGACGCTGTACAGGCCGCCCCGCTGCATGTTGGCCAGGAAGCGGTCGTTCGTGTCCTGCAGGGTGAGGCGAGCGCGATCGGTAAGGCTCTCGTTCCACAGCGAGGCGAAGATCGACGCCGCCACCGGTTTGCAGATCTCGCAGCCGTCCCCCAAGCCGTGGTCGCGGATCAGTTCGGCGAAGGTCCGAAGGCCCTTGATCTTGACGATCTCGAACAGGTCCTGGCGCGAGTGGGGGAAATGCTCGCACAAGCGGTCGCCCACCGCACGGCCCGCGGCCTTGAGCTCGGCATTGAGCAGCATGGTGACCAGAGGCAGGCAGCCGCCGCAGCCGGAGCCCGCTGCAGTAGCGGCTGTCACTTCGGCGGGGGTAGTGAGGTTGCCCTCTCTCACGGAGGCCAGCAGGGCTTCCTGCGAGACGTTGTTGCAGGAGCACACCTGCAGGGCGCTCCCCAGGCCGCCCGGAACCGTCGGCCCGCTCTCGCCGAGGCCGGCCACCTGCGCCGGAGGCTGGCGCAACTCCTCACCGCCCCTGGCCAGCGCCGCTAAGCGGGCGTAGTCGGAGGCATCGCCCACGAGCACACCCCCGAGCAGCCTCTCTCCGTCCGGACTGAACAGGAGCTTCTTATAGACCCCAGCGAATGGATCCTCAACCACCAACGGCACGGCTCGCTCGGCGGAAGCGTCATAGTCGCCGAAGCTGGCGACATCGACCCCCATGAGCTTGAGCTTCGTCGAGAGGTCCGCGCCAAGAAAGCGCGCATCCTGCCCGGCGAGCCTGCGCGCCGCCACATCGGCCATCTCCCACCCGGGGGCGATCAGGCCGTAGGTCCGGCCGCGGTGCAGCGCCACCTCGCCAATGGCGTAGATGGCTGGATCGGAAGTCTCGAGCGCGTCGGTCACCGTCACACCCCCGCGGACACCAACTGCGAGTCCACAGTCCCGGGCGAGCTCGTCCCGCGGCCGGATACCGGTGGAAACGATGATCATGTCGACATCAAGCCCGCCCCCGTCCGTGAACGCCATGCCCCGAACGCTGCCGTTTCCGGTCACTTGCCGCGTCGCCTTGCCGAGATGCACCGCGACGCCCAGAGCCTCAATCTTCTCCACTAGCAGCCGCGAACCCCGCTCGTCGATCTGCCGCGGCATCAACCGGGGCGCGAACTCGACCACATGGGTGGCGAGGCCCAAGTCGTAGGCCGCCTTGGCCGCTTCAAGGCCCAGGAGCCCGCCGCCGATGACGGCGCAGGACCGCACGGACCTGGCGTACGCGATGATTGCGTCCAAGTCCTCGATCGTGCGGTAGACGAAGACGCCGCGCTTGCCGATCCCCTCGATCGGCGGTACGAAGGGGCTGGAGCCTGTCGCCAGCACCACCCGGTCGTAGGGCACTTCGCGGCCTTCCCGGGACACAACCATCCGCCGCTCCCGGTCGATCGCCTCGACCCGGTCGCCGACATGGATCTCGATGCCCTGGTCGCGGTACCACGCCAGCCGCGCCACCCCGAGCTTGCTGGCGTCGCGGTGTTCGAAATAAGAGGTCAGCCGCACCCGGTCGTAGGCCGGGCGCGGTTCCTCGCAGAACGTCACTATCCGGAACCGCCGGTCCCGGTCGTGCGCCACCAGCCTTTCGCAAAAGCGGTGGCCCACGGGGCCGTTGCCAACGACTACCACCGTTCCTCTCGTCCCCGCCACAGGCGGCACCTCCTGGGAATGGGGCCCGGCCCGCAAGGGCCGGACTCCGGGCTTGCACCGGCGGCCGGCCGCGCCGACCACGAGGTCCGCGGGGGGCGATCCGTTCCGCTCGGCGGGGAGCGTGGGTCCGGTTTCGATTTTCAGTATACGGAGCGCACCGGCCGCCCGGAAGGCGTTATGCGGGCAATAGAAATTATTTGCTTCCCCGCCGGGGGCGGGCCATGCTACGTTCGG
>CBDBZZ010000067.1:0-38215 GCA_965213745.1 Bryobacterales bacterium
CTCGTCCGCAAGATCGTCGATTTTGAAATGTACTCGCTCCTGCTGCCGACCGGCGAGGGAGACCTTTGCATCAGCTATTCGATCGGCCATAACGAGGAGCTGGTGCGCTCGCTGCGCGTAGCGATTGGCGAAGGGCTGACGGGACGGGCGGCGCACTCGCTGGCTACGGTCCGGGTTGACGATGTGGACCTCGACCCGGGCTATCTGCGCGCAGTCGACTCGGTGCGCAGTGAGGTCGCCGTGCCACTTGTGGCGCACGGAAACCTGGTCGCCGTCCTGGACCTGCAATCCGCCGACCCGCACGCATTCGACGCACGTGTTTCGGCCCTTCTGGAATTGGTCACCTCACGTTTCTCGCTCGCCATCGAGGTGGCGCGCCTGTTTGAGCGGCAAACCAAGCAGAACTCGACGCTGCAGACCTTGCGCAAGATCGCGCAGGAGTTCTCGCAGATCCTGCAGCTCAAGGAGTTGCTCCAGAAGATCGCCGCTCTTGTGCATACGCTGATCCCGTACGACATGGCCGCGATCTATCTCAAGGAACCGGGCCAGCAGCTGCTCACCCACGACTACGGCGTGCAGGGCCAGCAGCAAGTGCAGTGGCGCGACCTCGAGGTCGGCCACGGCCTAGTCGGTCGGGCTGCCCAGCGGCGGGAACCGGTGCTGGTGAGAGATACCCGCCGGGACCCCGACTACATCGAGACGATCGCCGGCATCCGTTCGGAGATCGCGATCCCCTTGATGCTCAAGAACGAGGTCATCGGCGTGCTCGATCTCGAGAGCCAGCGCCTCGGCTGCTTCAGCGAAGAAGACAAGAGCACGCTTTTGCTGCTCGCGCCGCAGATCGCGGCGGCCATCGAGAACGCCCGCCTGTACGAGGAAAAGGCCCTCAGCAAAGCGCGCCTGGAGCAGGACCTGGTAGCGGCCCGCGCCCTCCAGAGCAGCATGCTGCCTGAGGGCCTGAAGCGGGGCCCGAGCATCGAGGTCGCGGCGAGGAACGAGCCCGCCTCGGTAGTCTCCGGAGATTTCTACGACTTCTACGAAGGCGGCGACTCGTTCGGGCTGCTGAACGGGGACGTTAGCGGCAAGGGGGCCGCGGCTGCCCTTTACGCCGCACTGGCCAGCGGCCTGCTGCGCACGGCTACGGCTCAAGGCCTCGCGCCGGGGGCCACGCTCAGCGCCGTCAACGAAGCCCTTCTGGACCGGCAAGTCGAAGCACGCTTCCTGGCTGCCGTGTTCGCGGTCTGGAACGAGCCGAGCAGGACTCTAACCATCTCCGGGGCAGGCCTACCCTCCCCCTATTTGTTTCGCTGGGGCAAGCTGCAGCGAGTACGGCTGGAGGGTATCCCCCTAGGCCTGTTCCGCAGCATTGCCTACGAAGAGCGCTCCTTCCAACTGGAGCCCGGGGACTGGGCGGTCACGGTCTCGGACGGCTTCAACGACACACTGAACAGCGCGGGCAGAGCGTACGGGGAGACGCGTCTCATGGAGGTGCTCCGAGAGGCTCGGAACACCTCGGCACAGACGATCCTGGAGCGCCTCTTCGACGATGTTGGAAGGTTCTGCAAGCGGTGCCCCCAAGCCGACGACCGCACGGCCGTCGTGCTTCGCGTCACAGGCTGACGCGAGCCAAGCAAGGAAAAAACCCCGTGCCGGTGCAGGACTTCCGCTACCTTGACGGGCGGCTGCACTGCGAAGGTGCCGCCCTGGAAGCCATCGCCGAGGCAGTCGGGACCCCGGCCTACGTGTACTCCTCGGCCGCAATCCGCGGGAACTTCCACCGCTACGGACGATCCCTGGCCGGTATTCCGCACGAAATCCACTACGCGGTGAAGGCGAACTCATCCCTGGCCGTATTGGCGCTGCTGGCAGCGGAGGGCGCGGGTTTCGACATCGTATCGGGCGGGGAGTTGTACCGGGTTCTGCGGGCCGGGGGAGACCCGGCACGGGTCGTCTATTCGGGGGTCGGCAAGACCGAGGCGGAGATGCGGTACGCCCTCGAGGCCGGCATCGGGGCCTTTCACTGCGAGTCCCGCGAGGAGCTCGAGGTGCTGCGCGACTTGGCCGACGACGCCGGTGCGGCCCCCAGGGTGGCACTGCGGGTGAACCCGGACATCGACGCCAAGACGCATCCCTACATTGCGACCGGTTTGAGCGAACACAAGTTCGGGATCCGCACCGACGAAGCCGAGGCACTCTACCGCCAGGCCACGGCCTGGGCTCCCGTGCGCTTCTACGGGGTGAGTTGCCACATCGGCTCGCAGATCTTCGAGACCTCCGTTTTCAGCGATGCCATCCGGCAGTTGCTCGAGCTGGCCAACCGGCTCAGGGCGGGAGGGCTCGGAATCGAGGCCATTGATGTCGGGGAGGCCTAGCGGTCGGATATGAAGCCGGACAGGCCAGCGCCTCCATAGAGGCCTTCGGAGCCATGCTCAGCGCATTGCTGCGGGGTACTGGCTTCCGGCTCGGCCTCGAGCCGGGCCGCTCCATCGTCGGCCAGGCAGGGGTGCTCCTGACCCGTGCGCTCTACCGCAAGCAGGGGGTCAGCAAGACTTTCCTGGTGGTGGACGGGGCGATGAACGACCTGATCAGACCGGCGCTCTACCAAGCCCACCACGAAGTCCTTCCCGTCAAAGAGTCCAACGGGCCCGGCACGCCAACCGATGTCGTCGGGCCCATTTGCGAGAGCGGCGACTTCCTCGCCTACGGCCGGGCCCTGCCGTCGTGCAAGCGCGGAGACTTGCTAGCCGTGGCGACGGCCGGAGCGTACGGCTTCGTGCAGGCTTCCAACTACAACGCACGCCCGAGGGCGGCGGAGGTCTTGGTCGACCAGAAGCGTTTCCGGATCGTGCGCCGACGCGAGACTCCCGAAGACCTGATTCGGGGCGAATCCACTTGATCCTTGAGCCGACGGCCCCCGCATGCGGGCGAATCCGCCGTTCTCCCCGCTCGATAAGTTGCTTGGTCCTTGAGAGTCACGATCCATGCTCCAATGGCTGTGGATCAAAAGGCCAATTGGCCGTAGTCGTGTAGCCGCCGTCCGCGGCTACGACTTGCCCCGTAATGTAGTCCGCCGCTCGGCTCGCCAGAAACACGGCTAGCCCCGCGATGTCGTCCGGCGTTCCCAGGCGTGGATTCGCTTGGACCACACCGAGCCACTGCTTCATTCGCTCAGGCTGCCACATCTCTCGATTCAAATCCGTGAGGATGAACCCAGGAGCGATACAGTTGACCTGGATGTCGGCCGACGCCCACTCCGCGGCCAGGACTCGCGTCAGGCCAGCCAGCGCACTCTTGGTCATCGCGTAGACAGACAGGTGGGGCAGACCGAGCACAGACATCAAGCTCCCGATATTTACGATTTTGCCGCCCCGGCCACGGCTCACCATCCGCTTGCCCACAAGCTTCGTCAAGCGCACGATCCCGTGCAAGTTGGTCTGCATGATCCGCTCGTACTCCGCGGTCGAGTAGTCCTCGAAGCGCCGACGCACATTGGTACCCGCTACGTTGACCAAGATGTCGACTTCCCCGCACCGAGCCCCGACGGCGTCAATCGACGCGTTGTCGGCAATGTCCAACCGCAGCGCTTCGGCGTGGCGCCCTGCGGCGCGAAGCTGGTCGACCTCCCGTTCAAGCGCCTCCAGGGAACGAGCAGCCAGCACGGTGCGCGCACCACTGGCCGCGGCGGCCCGGGCGATGGCGAGGCCAATCCCCCGGCTGGCCCCGGCCACCAGGGCGGTGCGGCCCTCGAGCGAGAACATGCTCGTGTAGTCCATTCCTGGGCGCCATCGTAGCAGGCCAGGCCTGGACTCATTGCGGGCGCACCGCGGCGCTGAGGCAGCCGACTTCGGCGGGCGAACCAGCCGCGATGCGCTCCCTACCGAGACCCCAGTCGCTACGATGGCTCATGATGGCACTTGCCCAAGCCGCCGCACCCATTGGGCTGCAGAAGATCCGCGATTTTCTCGGCAGCCGATTCTCGACCTCGCCGTACGACATCGAGAGCCACTCCCACGACGAATCCTTTCATCCGCCGGCTCCGCCGGACGCGGTGGTCTTCCCGGAATCGAACGAAGACATCGCGATGGTTGTCCGCATCTGCAATGAGCATGGAATCGCGGTGGTTCCTTTCGGGGCGGGTACGGCAGTTGAGGGCCATGTCCAGGCAACCCACGGGGGCATCTCGCTCGACCTCAGCCGCATGGACCAGATCCTCGACTTGCAGGCGGATGACCTGGACTGCAGAGTACAGGCCGGCCTGCGCCGCGTCGCTCTGAACGAGCGGCTTGAGCGGGACGGCCTCTGGCTGCCAGTCGACCCTGGCGCCGACGCCTCCCTCGGAGGGATGGTCGCAACTGGAGCCTCCGGTACAACCACCGTGCGCTACGGCACGATCCGGGAGAACGTGCTCGGACTCACCGTAGTGCTAGCCGACGGCCGGATCGTCCGGACGGGCGGGCGGGCGCGCAAGTCCTCCGCAGGCTACGACCTGACCAAACTTATGCTCGGATCGGAGGGCACGCTCGGCGTCATCGCCGAGGTCCAGCTCAAGCTTCAGCCTCTGCCCGAAGCGGTAGCGGCTGCTGCCTGCGGGTTCTCGGACATCGGGCAGCTCGTCGATTCGGTCATTGAGATTCTCCAGGCCGGCATTCCCGTCGCACGCTGCGAACTGCTAGACGAGGCCTCCATGAGCGCGGTCAACGCCTACTCCAAGCTAAACTATCCGGCGACGCCGACGGTTTTCTTCGAGTTCCACGGGACGCCCGCCAGCGTCGCCGAGCAAGCCCAACTCGCGGGCGAGATCGCCGCCGACCATGGCGGCGGGGAATTCCGCTGGACGGTGGAACGCGAGAAGCGCGAAGAACTGTGGTGGGCGCGGCACCACGCCTACTACGCGATCAAAGCTCTGCGGCCCGGCTCCTACGGCTGGGTGAGCGATGCCTGCGTCCCGATCTCAAACCTCGCCGAAAGTGTCCTCGCCACCCGCCAAGACATCGCAGCAGCAAACCTAACGGCCCCGATCCTCGGGCATGTCGGGGACGGCAACTTCCACGCCATCTTCCTCGTGGACCGTGAGGATCGCGACGAGATGGAGCGCGCCCAGCGTGCCAATGCGCGCATGATCGAGCGCGCTCTGGCCTGCGGCGGCACTTGCACCGGCGAGCACGGCATCGGCCTCGGGAAGCTCGGCGTGCTGCGTGCGCAACACGGTGAAGGGGTGGATGTCATGCGCGCTCTGAAGAAAGCGCTAGACCCCAGAGGGATCCTAAACCCCGGCAAGGTTGTTGCGTAGCCGCTCCCTGCCGCTGTCGGTTGGTCGAAGAATCTCGCCGGGGCTATGCGAGAAAGGCACCCGGTCGGGCAACTAGCGCCAAGCGGCCCCGCATGCCCCGACGCAGGTCTCGCCGGGCCGTGCTGTGTGTCGCCGCCTACACGCGAAAGGGCTCAGGCCTCTTTCCGGCCGACCGGGTAGGCCGGGACACCACAGGGAGCGCATCCCGGCGAGCTGGGCTAGCACTCGATAGCCAGCGCGGTCGCTGTTCGGCACGGTCTTTGAGAGATAGTGGCGTCCGAGGTGTTCCGCCGCGGCAGAGCTGCTCATGCCCCGGGGCGTTGCCGCGCAGGCCGCGGCCAGCGGCGACGCAAAAACCGGACTTGGAGGTCGACGCCGGTCAGCGGCTCCGGCCGCGTGATCGGATCCGCTCCAAGGCCTGCTCCAGCCGCTGCGCCACAACAGGCTGCTCACCATAGACGTTGCGGCGCTCGGAGGGATCGACCTCGAGGTCGAATAGCTGGTAGGGCCGCCCGAACGGCTCACCTGCGGGTTTCTCCCGCCCCCCGGAACCGTTGCCCGCAACCAGCTTCCAGCGCCCATCGCGAATGGCGAACATACCTCGGGAAGAATGGTGGATCACCGGGGCGCGCGGCTTGGACCAAGTTCCGCCCTGAAGCAGCGGCAGCAAGCTGAAACTGTCTTCGGCGGCGTCTTCCGGCAGCTCCGCCCCGACAATCTCCGCCAGGGTCGCGAAGACATCGGTCAGGCAGATGGTCCGCTGCTCCGTGCTGCTGGGCGCGACCGCCCCCGGCCACCGGACGAAGAACGGCACGCGGTGACCGGCCTCCCAAATGTCCGCCTTGGTCCCGCGAAACACGTAGTTCGCAGTATGGTTCAGCGACCGGTACGCTTGGATTGTCTCGTCGTCTGTGTGGTCCCGTTCGCCGGACTGGTCTAGGCGGTACATGAAGGACCCGTTGTCGGACGTGAAGATCACGAGCGTTTCGTCGCGAACATCGGCTCGGTCGATCGCCTCAAGGACCCCACCCACAGCGGCGTCGACATGGACGATAAAGTCGCCGTAGGGGCCGAGCTTGGTCTTGCCTTGATAGCGCTTAGTCGGCCACACAGGCTTGTGCGGCGCGGTCAACGGGACATACAACAGGAAGGGTTGCGCCCCATTGCGCGCCTCGCGCTTGATGAACTCCGCGGATCGCCGCACCAACTCGTCGAGCACATCGGCGGGGTCGAGGTCGGAGGCGATCTCGCCCGCCCGCATGAAGCGGGGAAACCGCAGGGCCCGCTGGTCGCGCAGCGGCCGACCCGTGATGTCCCCGTTGCGGATGTAGACATAAGGCGGGAAGTCCAGCGACGCCGGGATGATGTACGACTCGTCGAACCCGTGCGTGTGGGGACCGTCGCCAGTCGGCTGCATAAAGTCGAACTCGCCTGCGGCGCTCTTCGCGAAACCCAGCCCTAGGTGCCATTTACCAACGATCCCGGTGCGGTAGCCTTGAGCCCCGAGGAATGTGCCGAGCGTGGCCCTGTCAGGAGCGAGCAGAGGCTCCCCGTAGCCGTCGAGAACGCCGCTCTTCAGGCGGGTTCGCCAAGCGTAGCGACCGGTCAGCAGGCCATAGCGCGTGGGTGTGCAGACACTCGACGGGGTATGGGCGTCAAGAAAGGCCATTCCCTCGCGGGCCAAAGCATCAAGGTTCGGTGTCGGAATGCGCGACTGAGGACTCAGGTAGGCCACATCCCCGTAGCCGAGATCGTCGGCCAGGATCACGACCACATTGGGGGGCCTAGCTGTCGCGCCGGCCGCCACCAGCAGGCCGAGCCAAATGCAGCGCAGGGCCAGCTTCCACACCTTGGCAATCATCCGCACCCCATTGTGCCAGAGTCGCGGTAGACGCTGCCTCCGGCCCACCCGGGACCAGCCCGGCCTCCACCCCGCAACCCCGGCTCACACCCCACGCATCAGGGATGCCCTGAGCAAGGCCCGACCGGCTTCCCTTCACCGGATGGTTTCCGTTACTCGACAATGTGTTGGGCCGGATACGGTCGACGCCCGAGATCCGTCATGCGGGTCGCGTTGTCTCCCAAGTCCGCCGCTCGGTTCCCTGCGAACGTACGCTGCCCGAGGGAGCAGACGACGGAGATACGCCCATACCCTGCGACACTACTTCGCGTCAAAAATCGTGTCATCAGAATTCAGGCAAGAAAATACTTGCAGCCTGCCTCCCGAAAGAAGGCTCCACCTGTTCCGGAGCTTTTTGCCAAGACTGGCAAGCAGCTTCCAAGTTGTCGCGCAGCTGTGCTTGGGTCTTGCTCAGCTCGCGACGGACCCGCCGCTGGACCAAGGCCCCTAGCAGTTCCACAGGATTGACTTGCGGCGAGTAGGTCGGCGGCAAGTACAGCTCTATCGCGGCTTGGTTCGCTTCCAGCCACTCCCGGATTGTCCGGGCACGGTGAATCCTGCAATTGTCCACTACCCACAGAATCTTCCGATCCGCTTCCTCCGCGATCCGCTTGAGGAACTCCCGGAAGACCTCCGCCGTGACAGGGCCTTCCCGCACGGTGTAATAGAGCTGGCCCTCCGGGCTGCTGGCCGCCAGCAGATTGAGACGGAAACGCCCCGCTGGCCACCCGCCCGACGGGGGTCTGACCGCACGGGTGCCCGGACACGCTCTGCGCAGCTAGGCCGGACTCGTCGGCGCAGGCGATCAGGGCTCCCAACTCCTGGGCACGACGAAGGATCTGGGGGAACTCTTCGTCTTGCCACCGCTGCCCAGCAGCGGGATCGTACCGGGTGGCGCGCCGCTGGGGCCGCTGCGGTGGGAGTCCAAGCCGCCGCAAGAGCCGGCGCACCGGGGAGACGCTCGGGACGCTGCCGAACTTCTCCCCCAAGGCCTGGCGCACTCGCCTAGGCCTTGAGCGGGGTCTTGGTCTCCGACAACGATGCGCATCCAAGCGGTGTGCCGGTCTGTCCCTGGGCGCGGTCGTCCCGTTCTTTGGCGATCCCGCAGGCTCTCCATGCCTCCCAGGCAGAAGCGTGAGATCCAACGCTAGATCGTGCGTATGGAGCAAGGGACGCAGGCCTTTATCTGGTCCACCGACTTGCCCCCCGAGGAACTGCAAGACCGCGTTTTTCGAACCTCGAACTTCTGGTCCGCAGTAAGGCGTGGGAAGAAGAAGAATCTTTCTTTTGTCATACTCATCGTGGTCAACAAATCCACCCAGCAGATCAATCGACGAAGGGATTCCAGGGACACGACTTTTAACGCGATCAGTATGTCACCGACTTGCCCTCGAACTCCAGCAACAAACCGGGCTTCAACCGCGGCATCTACATTGGCAGCGCCCTCGACGGGACGATGCATGCCTACATTCCCGATCCCGATCTCGAGCACCAGGACGAGCGGCGCATTTCCGGGGCGTCGGGCATTACCGCGAATCGGGAGGGCAACGTCTACGCGGCCGACATCGGTCCCCAGAGGCTTTGCAAGTACATCAGGCAGTAGGCCGAGCGTGGCTTCCGGGATTGCATCGCACTCTATCCGCCCCGTCCCCAGCCAAGTCACCAGTGCGCTGGAAGTGCAAAACCGCTACATACCCCAAACGGTGATCGGCGCTGCGCCACCATCGGCCGGGGCTGCGCGGCGAAAGATCTTCTCGTCCCACGTCTTGGACTCCGAGCGGTCGAAGACGATGAGGTGGCCGGAATCCGCCCCGCAACGGTCCATGTAGCCCCGCGTCTGGTCGACCCCCTCGCGAATAGTCCCCTCCAACCCGTCGCGGCGCACCTTGCATTCCACGACGAACCGGCGGGTGCGACCCCCTTGCGGCCACAGAATCAGCAGGTCCACGCGCCCCCGGCCCAGGGCGTACTCCCGCTCGATGCGGCCGCCACCGTTCACCACTTTCTGCAGATAAGCCTGCAGCAGCAGTTGCGGTCCGGCCTCCTGATACCGGCCGAAGCGCTGCGTCCAATGCTCCGAGTGCTCGCGAAAGAACCGCTGGAACGCCTCCAACAGCTTGTCCACATCCGAACTGCCGCCGGCGTTCACGCACCAGGCGGTCTCCATCTCGACGTCGTCCTGCGCTACCCACGTCAACTCGCGCGGAATCACTTCCGCATAGATCGGGTTAGCGATACGCTTCGCGTCGTGCTGGGCCAGCAGGCCGAGGTCGCGCGCGTACTCCACGTCCCGGTGCCGGTCGGCGTAGCTCTGCCGGTCCGCGGCACCGGTCAGCATCGGCACCACCACCCGCCGCACCCGATCTTCGCGCAGCTTGTCGGCGAGATTGTCCAAGTGCGTCACGCGGGCCAGGATCAACCGCTCCTGGGCATCCAGGACATCGCCTTCCGTGATCGGGCGGGAGCGGTCCCGGCCGGCCCCGCTCTTGAAGCAGGCCGCCTGGCACAGAGCGTTCACCAACCACGGCTGCCCCGCAGTGCGCATCCAGATCGACTCCAGCGCCGTCGGCGTGAACGGCTGCCCGGTCTCCGCCGTGTGCTGGGCAAGGAGCGCACGCGTCTCCGCCGCGGTGAAATCGCCCAGCCGCAGCGACTCGGACTTGATGTTGAACGCGCTGGTGCCGAGCACCAGCGCGTTCCGTGCCGTGGAGTAAATGCGGTAGTCGCGAACATCCCGCACGCCGCACAGGACGACGCTGTGCGGAAAGCGTTCGGGGCGCTCGTCGTAGCCGGCGCGAAGCTGCCGCAGCACCGACAGCAGCGTATCGCCCACCAGCGCGTCGATCTCGTCGATCAACAGTACCAGCGGCCGCGGATCGGCCTCTGCCCAACGGGAGAGGACATCGACCAGCGCACCGTCCGGGCCCTCGGTCTCCAGGGCGGCACCGCGGAAGCCGTCCGGTGTCCGGTCACCCAACGTCACACGTGCCCGGCGCGCCAGTTCGCCGAGCATGGCACGCATCGCCCGCGCCGTATCCTCGCGCGCTGCCTGCCCGACCTCGAAGTTCATGTATACGCAGCGATAGTTGCCAGTGGTGCCGCCGTTCAGCAGGTCACGCAGCGCCAGCAGCGCCGATGTCTTGCCCGTCTGCCGCGGGGCATGCAGTACGAAGTACTTCTTGTTCCGCACCAGGTCCAGAACCTCGCCGAGGTCGATCCGCTCAAGCGGCGGGATGCAGTAGTGGTCTTCCGCCCGGACTGGACCCTCGGTGTTGAAGAAGCGCACCGCCTCCATTCTGGCAACCCGTGGCGTGCCTGTCGCCGTCGCAACCCCCGGTCCTCCTAGAACGGGCACCCGGTATCGGGCGGCGACGGACGGCACCCACGCCAATATTCTGTCCGAGCGGTATTGCCCCGTTGAGGATCGACCGGGTTCGTCCGGGAACCGTGCTTTCGCGGCACTGGAACGAAACGGGAAGTGACCGCCGGGACACCGGATCGCGGGCGCGACTGGCTGGCACCGGTTATGGAACCGTGGAATGCAATAGACTCGCACGGCATCTGCATATCGAGGCTACTGATCGCGTCAAAAGTCGTGTCCTCAGAATTCAGGCAAGAATAGACTTGCAGTCTGCCTCTCGCAAGAAGGCTCGCACCTGTTCCGGAGCTTTTCGCAAAGCCTGGCAAGCAGCTTCCAGGTTGTCGCGAAGCTGTGCTTCGGTCTTGCTCAGCTCGCGACTGACCCGCCGCTGTACCAACGCCCCTAGCAGTTCCACCGGATTGACTTGCGGCGAGTAGGTCGGCTGAAAATACAGCTCTACCGCGGCTTGGTTCGCCGCCAGCCACTCCTGGATTACCCGGGCGCGGTGAATCCTGCAATTGTCCACCACCAGCAGAATCTTCCGGTCTGTCTCCTCCGCGATCTGCTCCAGAAACCCCCGGAAGACCTCCGCCGTGACAGGGCCTTCCCGCACCATGCAATAGAGTTGGCCCTCCGGGCTGCTGGCCGCCAGCCCGACGGGGGTCTACCCGCAGAGGTCCCCAGGACACCCGTACACGCTCAGCGCAGCCAAGCCGGACTCGTCGGGGCAGGCGAGCAGGGCTCCCCACTCCCGAGCCCGGCGAAGGATCTCGGGGAACTCTTGGTCTTTCCACCGCTGCACGTCAGCGGGCTTGTATTGGGTAGCGCGCCGCTGGGGGCGCTGCGGCGTGAGTTGGAGCCGCCGCAGGCTCCGGCGCCCCGGGGAGGCGCTCAGGACGCTGCCGAACTTTTCCACCAAACGCACTCGAATTCGCATTGAGCGGGGTCTTGGTCTACGACGATGATGCGAATCCAAGCGGCGTGCCGGTCTGTCCCTGGGCGCGGTCGTTCCGTTCTTTGGCGATCCCGCAGGCTCTCCATGCCTCCCAGCAAGAAGCGTGAGACCCAAAGCTAGATTGTGCGTATGGAGCAAGGGACGCAGGACTTTATCTGGGCCACTGACTTACCCCCGAGGAACTGCAGGACCACGTTTTTCGAACCTCGAACTTCTGCTCTGCAGTAAGGTGTAGGAAGAAGAAGAATCTTTCTTTTGTCATACTCATCGTATGCAACAAATCCACCCAGAAGATCAATCGACGAGGGGATTCCAATGACACGACTTTATGACGCAATCAGTATATATCCATCAAGAAGCTCGTGAGCATCGTGTCGCTGATGGTCTTCGCGGTGGTGCTCCCCCGGCGAGCAGTTGGAGTTCGAAGTTCTGGGACGGCGTGCGCTCACGGGCCGGTGTGCTGGCGGCCGGATCCGTTCCGCCGCGGGGGGCCTGCTGCTGCGCGAGGTCGACCAGCGCCTCGGGCTGACCGCCCGGAGCGCCCTAGGCTTCGTTGACCACCGCCACCCGGCGAGCGGGGAGTCCTTCGCACGGGGCTCCGCAGACCTCCCCGACAGGGCGGCCGCTACTGGGGGCCGGAGCGATCCGCCGGGCGCGCAGCGGGTGCGCGCCCGCAGGCAAGCTTGGGCCAGCCCGCGGCCGCTGCCAGCGCAGCGCGGCGTGCGACGAGCTGCTGGGGGAGCTCTAGCGGGACCTCGCCGCGCCCGACGACCCGCTGCCCGGCCGGCAGGAGGGACGGTTCTGGCCCGGCTCCTCCGGTGGCTACGGCTTTGGACCGCTGTCCATTGTCTGCGTCGCGCACCTGCTGGGGGCGCACCTGCGCCCGGCGGACCGGGGCTGGCAGCCTCGCGGAGCTCCCGCGGGGGGTGGGGCAGCTGCGCCGCCCCGGGCCCCGGACCCCCAGCCGGGCTGACGCGGGGGACACAGAGTTATCAAGCGACCCTCACCTCAATCTGTCGCCGCGGCGACGCCATCAAGACGGTCGAAACCGCCTTCGCTACCATCGCCGAGGGCATGGCCCCGACGGCTTCAGCTCGCTGGCGAGCGCGGAAGCCTGCTCTGGGGCATCGCCAACGCCTTCGGGGCCCAGATCAGGAGGCTCGACCGCAGCGTCAACAAGCTCACGCCGCAGACATGCAAGCACGGCAGCGAGGTCAACGCCCGCAAGCTGAGGTTGGTCACCTAGTACGCAAGGAATGCGGGCGACCGACGCGACGCGCTAGAGCAGACGCACGATGTCGCCGCCGACGCCTGCCGCGCCGAGACCGGCCGGCCCAACAGGGCAGCGCCCCATCAGTCGTCCGTTTTCTTGATCTTGCGCTTGCCCTCCATATCGCGGCGTTCGTTTTCAAGGTCGAACTTGAAGCCCTCGACCCGCTCCGCAAAGGCCTCGTTGTCGTAGTGCGGCTCGGCCCATTTTTCCGCCAGGTCCACGACGAAGCCGCGGATCTTCGGATCATTGAGGCCCGCACGGTCGAACATCATCCCGACTTCAAGCAGGAGCTGGGCGACTCCGAAGCTCACTTCGTCCGGCGTGGCCTCGATGCCTCCCGCCTCATCTTCGTCAATCAGCTTGGAGTACTCCGTCCCGCCCCCGGTCAGTTCGGCAATGACCGAGAAGATGCCTCGGGTCAGCGTCTGATCCTCCATGGCAGGCACTTGGGTCGCGGGATTGCCGCCCTCGACGCTGGCCAGCAGCGGCGAAACACTCCCATTGCCCGGGGGCAGTGGAAAGTCGAACGCCACCGAGGTGCCGGCACCGATCAACTTCTGAATCGCGCCCGCGCTTTCGGCGAAATCGACTGCATTCACCTTGGTACGCCGCCGGTACCCGTCGATATAGTTGCGGAACTCGGCCTCGCGATCCTCGTTAGCCTCGACCCCCTTGCTGAAGGTCTGCGCCAATTCGTGGTAGCCGCGAGCGAGACCAGCATTGAGCACGGCTTTCCACAGCGTCGCCCTGGCGCCCAGTTCCCCTTCGCCCTTGGCCGCCTCGCCAAGCTGCTCCCCTGTTTTGACGTAGTCCGGAGTGGCGAAATTGTCGACTGCGGCCTGGTAGTACCACTCGGGCGACCCTTGCGGGGGCCCGGACGGCCCACTGCAAGCGACGAGCCCCGCCAGGGCCAAGCACCCCACCGAAGCCCGGGAGTTCATATGGATTTGCGGCATATGCCATGCCTCCTTTCGCGGCTATAGTCTCTCAATTCAACCAGACAATTGCAAGCCCAGACTGGCCCTCCGCCTTCATGCTCGAGCCGAATGTGCATACCTGGAAGCTGGACGCCCCATCGCGATCAGCACCTAACCGGCAGCAGGGATGTCGGCCCAGCTCGGGCCGGGCAGGACCTCGCGCAGACTTGCCAGCGGTTCTGCAGCCATTCCGGCTGTCCGGACGGCGCAGCAAGCGCCTCCCACGGGGCGGACTGCCCAATCCCACAGGGATTGCGCAGACGGCAGTCCGGCGAGCCAGTGCGGCGTCGAGTCGCCGGAGCGCGGGCGAGCCTGGGAGCTCACCCTCGAATCGGTCGAAACCGGCATCCCCACGCCTTCGCAAGTCGTGCTATCTGCCCCGCAAGTCGTAGCAGAGCAACCTAGGCCCCTTCTGCGGGGCGACGGAGCGGGAGTTCTGATTCACATACAGCAGCCCTGCGCTCAGCACCGGCGGGCTCCAGGTCTCGCGCGCTAGGAACAAGCGGGCCCGACTCAGCACCTTCGGGCCCTCCGGGGAGAGATCGAGCCACAATAGGTGCCCGTGCTCCCCCAGCGCTAGAAACTTGCCCTCGACCTGGAGAAGATTGCCCCGGTAGGGACTTCCGTAGATCGTGCGCTCCTCGCCGTGCAGCGCAACCGTCTCGCGCCATTCCAGTTCCTCGCTCCAGACGGTTCTGCCATCCGAGGCGCGAACGCAGGTCAGCGCCGCGTCCGGCTCGTTGCGACCGGAGAACCCGTAGAAGTAGCCGTCGCTGTAGACAGCGGTCGTCCAGTGCAAGTCGAAGTCCGGATTCGTCCATAGCTGGCGGTAGCCGCCGTCCGCTTGCAACCCAACAAACGCGGCACCGGTGCGGTATGTCGCAGAGACGAGAACGCCGTTTTTGGCCACCACGGGGCAGGACGCGTTGACGGATTCGTAGCTGCGGCTGCGCCACGCGAACCGAAAGTCCAGCCTGCCGGTTCGCGGATCCAGCACCAGCAAGCCGCCGGTCGGGGGGGTGCTCTCTCCACCGGCCAGCACGAACAGGCGGCGCTTGCCGTGGACATCCGCCACCACCGGAGAAGCGTAGCTAGGGCCCCACTGGTCTCCCGAGCCCCAAGCCATGCGGCCGGTGCGCTTGTCGAAGGCGGCGACCTCCGGGCCGTCCGGGGCCCCCACATTGACGACTAGTAGGTCCCCCTCCACCAGAGGAGTCGACGAGACCCCGAAAAAGTCCTGCGGCACATCGAACTCAGCCGCGAGGTCCCTGCGCCAAACCAGCTGACCGGTCCGCAGTCTTAGACAATGCAGTTTGCCTTGGGCCCCGAGAGTGAAGACGTGATCGCCATCGATGACAGGGCTTGAGCGAGGGCCGTTGTTGTAGCCGAACCGATCCTCAAAGTCCGTAGGGTAGGCGAAGCGCCAGTAGCGTTCGCCCGTCTCGGGGCGCAGGCACTCCACGATCTCCTCGCCACCTACCCGATGCAGATAAACGAGGTAGCCGCCCTGCACTGCCGGGGAACTGTACCCTGTGCCCTTGGCCAATTCCCAGACCAGCCTCGGCCCACCCGCGGGAAAGCGCTCGAGGATGCGGGTCTCCCGGGACACAGGCTCGCGCCGGGCCCCGAGGAACGACGGCCAGTCCTCGCGCACGGCGTCGTCCGCGAGTTCGCGGGGAGGAGCGTGGAATACGACCTGCGGGTGCGTCTGCGGTTCGGCCGGCGGCTGCTCAGCGGCCTTCAGAACCGTGGGCGGCTTCGGATCTACGAACCTTTCCGCCCCCAGCAGGCCCCCGGCGCACGCGAGAGCGGCGAGACTGGCTCGTTTCAAGCCGCGATTGTCCCACACCGCAGCGAGCCGCCAAGCTGCACGACGCCCCACGCAACCGGCCTAGCCGCGTCCAACGAATGGCATTTGCGTTGCCATCACGGTCATCGTCAGGACGTTCGTGTCGAGGGGCAGGTTGGCCATGTACAGCACGGCCCGAGCAACATGCCCAACATCCATGGTCGGCTCCGGCTGTAATCGCAGGTCCGGCTGCAGGACGCCTTGGGCCATGCGGGCAGTCATCGGAGTCTCGGCATTGCCGATGTCGATCTGCCCGCAGGCGATGTCGAAAGGCCGACCGTCGAGGGCCACGGACTTCGTAAGCCCAGTCACTGCGTGCTTCGTAGCGGTGTACGGTGCGGACCGGGGACGGGGGGTCTGCGCGGAGACCGAACCGTTATTGATGATCCGGCCGCCCTGGGGCTGTTGCGACTTCATCAGCCGGACCGCTTCGCGGGTGCAGAGGAACATCCCGGTTAGGTTGACGTCGACGACGCTGCGCCACTGCGCAAGGGTCAAATCTTCCAGAGGGACTGGAGGGGCGTTGCCTCCGGCGTTATTGAAGAGGACATCCAAGCGTCCGAAGCGTTCCCGAACGCGATCGAACACAGCGCGCACCGCCTGCTCGTCGGACACATCGGCCGGAGCAACCATAGCGGTCGCACCCGGCGCGGCCTTGGAAGCGGTGGCCTCAAGCGCCGCCCTGCGCCGCCCCACCAGTGCCACGGCGTATCCGTCCGCGAGCAGCGCCAAGGCCGAGTGCCGCCCAACACCGCTGCCGGCTCCCGTGACCAGTGCCACGCGCGCCCGTTCCGAACTCGCCATGCCGAGACCTCCGTTTCCCAAAGCATACCTTCCCCGGGCGAAACAATGGTCCGCCCCACCTGGTGTAGAATGCCCGGCATGCAGGCTGTAACTCGGCGGAGCTTCGGCGGACGGGCGCTACTGGCGACCGCAGCCGCCTCGTACGACAGAGTGCGGGGGGCCAACGATGTCGTGGGAATCGGCGTCATCGGCCTGGGCAACATTTCTCGCGGACATCTCGAGGAGTTCACGGAGAGGGCCGACTCGCGCGTTACCGCGGTCTGCGACATCTATGCCCCTCGGCTGGACGCAGGCGTGTCACGAACCGGCGCACGGGGCTATCGGGACTATCGCGAACTGCTGGCCGACAGCGCAGTGGATGCGGTCATCATCTGCACTCCGGACCATTGGCACGCGCCCATGGCCATCGACGCCATGCGGGCCGGCAAGGATGTGGATGTTGAGAAGCCGATGAGCCTTACTATCGGCGAGGCCCAGGCCATGGTCCGCACCGCCAAAGAGACCGCGCGGATCTTGGCGGTCGACAGCGAGCACATGGCGCACGGAATCTGGGACCCAGCGCAGCAATTGGTCGCGAAGGGGCTGCTGGGCAAGGTGCTGTGGAGCCAGACCAGCCGCAGCCGGAACACCCGCCAGCCGCCTTGGCAGTACCCGATCGACGAATCGGCCAGTCCGGAGAACCTGGACTGGGAAGCGTTTCTCGGCAGCGCCCCGCGCCGGCCTTTCTCCAAAGAGAGGTTCTTCCGGTGGCGCCGATACTGGGACTACTCCGGCGGCATCGCCACCGACCTGTACTACCATCACGTCACACCCCTGATCCACGTGTTGGGGCGAGAGTTTCCGATCCGGGCTGTCTCGGCGGGAGGCCGGTACGCCACGCCGGAAGACATCCTGGAGGTTCCGGATGTGTTCGTAATCGCCCTAGACTTTCCGAGCAAGCACACCTTGGTGTGCTCGGGGTCCCTGAAGAACTCCGTCGAAGCCAGAATCGTAGTGCGCGGCAACGAGGCGAACATCCACTTCGAAGGGCCGCACCTGCGGCCCAGCCACATCCTCCTGGAACCGGAGGATCCGTATGTTGACGGCTTCAAGGAGCGAGTCGTGGCGTCCGGGCTGGACGGGCTGGGCGTTTGGGCCGAGGAGAAGCGGACGCCGCGGCCGACGGACTTTGCAGCCTTGTCGCCTCGGCGCAAGCGCCAGCAGATTTCCATGCTGCTAGCGGAGCCGCATTGGCGGGAACGCTACGAGAACGACCTGCAAGCCAACCCGGCGCTCAAGAGCGCCGGCCCCGAGCAGGACCGCTATTTCCAACAGGTCTTTGCAGAACGCGCGACGAGGCGCTCGGTCAAGGCCTCGCTCCGCATCCAGGCACCCCCCACCAAATCCTTCCGGCACTACTTCCTAGAAGCAGTGCGCACTCGCAAGCCCGCCCCTCTCGACGGCGAGCTTGGATACCGTTCCCAGGTCGCAGTTGGCCTTGGGGTGGAGGCGCACAGGCGAAACAAGGTGATGCATTTTGATTTGCGGACTGAGGAGGTTCGCGAAGCATGACTCGAGGCTGCTTCCTAGCTGCGTTGGTGGCGACGGCGTCCGGGACGGCGGAGAACGGCTTCACCCCCCTGTTCGATGGCAGGGGCCTGGAGGGATGGACCGTCCTGCCTCGGAAGCGGGGCACCGGCCGCTGGCTGGTCAATGGCCCGACCGTTACCGCGGAAGGCCAACCCGGCAGTTTGGCCACTGTGCATAGATACGGAGACTTCGACCTCCAGATGGAATGGAAAATCGGCCCGCTAGGCAACACCGGTGTCTTCTACCGCGTCGGCGAAGGCACCAATCCGGCCTCCACTGGAATCGAGTTCCAACTAGCCGACAATGCGCGCCCCGCCTCTAGGGAGCATCCCGACCGGCGGTGCGGTGCCGCCTATGGCCTCTACGCACCCACGGTAGACGCTGCCCGGCCGCTCGGAGAATGGAACAGCCTTCGCGTTCTGGCCCGCGGCCCCCGAATCGAGCACTGGATCAACGGACGCAAGGTGCTTGAATTCGAAATCGGCAGCGAGGACTTCCGCCGCCGCGTGGCCGCCAGCAAGTTTGCGAACCGCCCCGGCTTCGCGACGGCGCGCAGGGGCCGGATCGTACTCCAGGACCACGGCGCACCTGTATCATTCCGCAACGTCCGCGTGCTGGTGCTGGACTGACTGGACCAGCGGACGCCTCAGCCGCCGGGCACCCTCTCCGCCACTCGTCCGGGGCTCGCTCGTTCGCCAACCCGCCGTCGGATTGTCGGGCCGCATGAGACTGCAACCCGCAGCAGATGAGGAAGCCGCCGCGCCGCTCGATCGTCGTGGAGGCAACGGAACCGCTTTGCATCCATGGCGCTGGGTTCGATTGGCTTGGCCAGCAGCCGCCCCACGCTGGTACGATCCCCGCCCCTCGACACGAAGGTTCGGGCGACAGATCACTCGGTATGCACTGTCTGCCTCCGGCATGGTGGAGAATGCGGCCCTGGAGTTCCCGGCGAGCAGAGAGCTCGCATCAGCGGACGCATTCTTTCCACTAGCGGGCCACCGACCACGGAGCAGCACCGATCACGCACCGGAGTCGCTCACACCAGTCCAAGATCCAACCCATCGCCCTGCTCGTGGCACTCATCTGGAGCAATTTGGGCACCGGTCACGGGGGCACCATCGGCCGTGCTGCCACGGACGCTAGCGGTGCCGTCATTCCCGGAGACGCTATCGAGACCACAAATAGCGGCACTCGTGTCGTGACCACCACCAAAATCGGCATTAGTGGTGTCTACTGGGTCCCGACCGTGCCGACGGGCCAAGGCGGCATTGCCGCATCGCGGGAGGTTTCCAGGGCTCTGCAGTCCAGGGGCTGCGCTTGAGTGTAGCCTCCGAGATTGGGCGGTCCCTGAGGTAGCTGAGGCCAACGCGGTCCAGCTCCGGTCCAGACCACATCCCGGTGCGTCGGCTCGACGGTCCAGATCGAACAAATGACCGAGCCCCCGCTCGCTCGGGGAAACATCTCCGACCTTGTGAATCTAGTTCGCGGCACAGACCGCTCGAACAGCGGCAACATCTTGATCGGGGCGGACGAACCCGCTCGGCCAGCTCCATTCTCGCCGGAATCAACAACCCCCTCAGTGGACTCGGTTCGCAGAACATCGAAACGACACCGCCTCGGGTTCCGCGTCCAGCTCTAGGCCTGCAACCCTCATCTATGAAACCACTGCTTGTCGGTAGGCATCCGGAGTCTCGAGCTCCGGGCGCTGCGAAGTCCGCGGCTCTGCTTTGGCGAGATGCCTGCGATCGCTGGTGCGTCTAGACGTCCTGATGCACCAAACATCCGCCGGAATGCGCTGTGCCGTTATTCAGCGCCCCTGAAGACCGAAGCCGCGTCAACAAAGCAGATCGGATTGCCGAACGGGTCCTCGGCATAGAAAAGACGCTCGCCCCAAGGCATTGAGGCAATCCGGGCGTCCGGGGCAGTGCAATCCAGCCGCCGGGCCCTGGCATACACCTCCTCCAGATCCGGCACGGCGAAGTAGCAATACTGATGGAAGTGATGCCGCCATCCTCCGCCGCGACCATCTCCGTCTCGGACAGGGTCGTAGCAAGCGAGGATGGTTCCTCCGCAATCGAAGTAGTGGCGCCCCGGCGACACTCGCTCGCCGGCAAACCCCAGCAGCTGGGCGTAGAACCGCACGGCCAGCTCAATATCGTCAACTGGCTGAATCACTCGAAACAAGCGCATCACTCGTGCCTCCCGTCATTCGAAAGTAGCCGGTCTGAGCAAGCTCATCCGCCTGAGGATCGCTGCCCCAAGAGGCCCCATCCTCCGTCGCTAGCTGCCGTGTTCGTCAGGGTACTGCAGTCGCCTTGGCGGAAATCGACAGTCGGTATCGTCAGCAAACCGAGCGTGCATCCTCGCCGTTTGAAGCCCCGCCACGAGAAATGCGAAAACGACTTGCTTTCGCGGCTCCGGCCTCCCACGGTGCCGCCGTATTCGCTCCGACGGGCCACCGACCGCTTTGGATCGAAGCAGCCGCTGGCACCCAGCTTGTCCTTGCGCAAGACCCCATAGGCATTGTCGTGGGACTGGTTCGCCCCTGAGCGAATCGTGCTGACCTTGAACTCCTGCACTGACTCGAACGGCGGCCCGTGCGGTCCGTCAGTCCCGGAGGCTCGAGCAAGGCAAACGGAACCCCGTCGATACTGTCCTGGCTCATGACCTGAGGGAGCCGAGGATGTAGCGGTGCCAGCCGCACCCTCCGCTGACGCCGGACGCGAGAAACGTGAACTGCCCTATCTCCCCGGCTGGCCGAGGCCCGCGCCAGTTGATTTTCCGCTGAGACCAAGCGGCAGGTCGATCATCAACTTGCGCTCCATCACTCTGCTGAGTTCGGCGTTGTCGGGGCGCAGGAGCGGCCTAGCGCCGTGCGGAGGGAGAAGCGATATCTAACAGCCCATGGGATTCCGTCCGGTTCCGGACACTCCTCCGTCGGCCTCTTCTCGGCCCCGAGCGTTCGAGATGCTCCCCGGCTGCCGCGCCCCTATCAAGCGCTTGAATCGAGTGGGCACCACTTGCTCATGGCAGTGGAACGCGATGCAAGCGATCCACAATGCGGGCTCCGCCGGCACCCGGTCACGCGGGTCGCCTGCGAGGCCTCCGGGCGCTACCACCGCGCCCTGCACCGGAGTCTGCAGGCCGCCGGAATCAAGACGGTCGCGGTCAACCTGCGCAGCGCCCGGTGCTGCGCCGAAGCGCTCGGGGAACTGGCCGAGACCGCCGGGGTGGACGCCGCCGTGCTGGCCCCCTGGAGGAGCTCAAGTCCACGGCCCCGGAATCCGGGAAGCTCTGGTTGCTTCAGAACTTGGCGGACGCCAAGCGGCTGTTGGTGGAGCACCGGGACGCGGGCCGCAAGCACCTCGCCGAAGCCGGGGGAGAGCTGCATCCGAGGGCAATTCCAGCAGTCGCTGCAGCGCTGGGAGCACGACCTCGAGAACTTCGCCAGGGAGGGTTCGGAGGCCCTCGCCCGCCAGAACGCGGTGCTGGCCTCGATCCCGGGGGCGGGCCCCGTCCACATCGCCACGCTGCTGGCGACCATGCCCGAACTGGGCCGGCTCGACCGCCACGCAGCCGGGAGGCTGCTGGGCGTGACCCCCTGTGCGCAGGACAGCAGCGTCCGCCAAGTCCCGCGCCGCGCGCTGCAGCCCGCCCCTGCAGGCCTTCCACCAGCACCTGCGCACGGCCGGCAAGGCCCCCAAGGTCGACTTAGTCGCCGTCGAGCGCACGCTGGTGATCCTCGCCAACACGCTGCTCCGGCAGAACCGCCTTTGGCAACCGCAGCCGCCGTCCCGACGGCTCCCGCCCCCCAGCCCGCGGGATAGCCGCACGATTACCCCCTGCCCGCAAGAATCCCTCCATTCCCTGATTTACCCCTTGACTCCCACCATGGAAACTGCGACCTGCTCACCTGCCCCGCGCCGCTGCAGCAGCAAGCCCTCGACCGGCACCTGGAGCGTACCTAGTGCCGCATCTCCGCAAACGGACGATAGTTCAAACAAGCCAATGACTTACGTCAATATCTGTCCCGGAAGTTCGCGTTAGCGCAAAGCAGGAATGTCGACGCCCATCCAGTCAAAAAACGTACTTTCCCCAGGAAAGCGGGCCGCAGGCTTGGAGAAGACCTTCGGCCTGAGCGACCGCCCCCTAGTCCACCGGCCGGCGCACTCCGGCTTGGTACGTCACACTGCATTTCAGTCGGGCGCTGGCCACGCAACTGCTCGCCGAACAGAGCACGCAGCAAACCGGTTTCGCACGCCGGTGCGGAAGACTGCAACTCGCCGGGCTCCGGCAGGCCCGTCGGTCCGCGCTTGCGCAAGACTGCTTCGGCACCTCCTCGCGTCGGCCGGCGGCAGAGGGCGCGTGGGCACCGGTGCCTCGGCAGGCTCAAGCCTCTCGGACTCAAGAGCCCCTTCCCGGCCCCGAAGACGGAGCCAGATCCATCCACTCTGCCGAGATCCCGTGCGAATCAATGGATTACATCGCGACAAGCGTCGCAGGCAGAGCCTAGGGCAGCGAAGTTAGAAGATGAACTTCACCCCCAACTGGATGTTGCGCGGGCCGCCCGCGCTCGTAACTCGCCCGAGGTTGCGGTTGCCGACCTCCGAGTTCGGATTGTTGAACGGAGGCGTGTTAGTGAAGTTGAACGCCTCGAAACGGAACTGAATGGCCTTGGTTTCGGTCAGCTCAAACCGCTTGTAAATCGCGAAGTCCCAGTTCCTGCGATCCGGCGAGAGCAGGATGTTGCGGCCCGCGTTTCCGAACTCGTACCTTCCGTTCGGCACCAGCATGTCGGTGTCGAACCAGCGATCGAGCGTCCGCTGATCGGAGGACAGATTCGGGTCACCCAGGACGTTGGGCCGGTTGGTCGTGTTGGTGTTCGCGGGATTACCCCGAACGGTGGCGCTGAAGGGCTGCCCGCTGGCGAGCGCGAGGATGCTGGCCACGGTCCACCCGCCCAAGATGCGGTCTTGGAGGCCGCCCCAACTGGAGCCCCCAGCGCCTCCCTCGCCCGAACGGCAGGTCATAGATCACGCTGCCCACGAACTGGTTTCGGATGTGCAGGCTGCTAAGCGCCTTGTTCAAGCGAAAGTTGTTGGTGTCCTGCGGCTCCCCGCAGCCTCCGGTCGTGCCGCCCCCGCCCTCGGCACAGAAGTCGTCTATGTTCTTGGAGAAGGCGTAGGAGCCTAGGACATTGAGCCCGCTGGACAGGCGCTTCTTGACCTTCAGCTGAGCGGAGTGGAAATTCGCATCTCCGTCGAACTGGTGGCGGAAGACCTGCGCCAGGGGCGAGATGACGATATCGGAGCCGGGCCATACGATTGACTTCCAACGGCGCTTCCTGTTCAGGTTGCCCGGGCCCGGCGGCGAGAAGTTCATGTCGTACTTGCGGATTGCATGCGTCGACTTGGAAGCGAAGTAGCCGACCTCGAGCATCCAGTCACCGCCGAGGCTCTGTTGGATGTTGAGGTTCCATTGCTGCGAGTACGGCCAGGATCGGTCTCTTTGGTAGTTCGTGACCGACATGTTCGAAGCTGCGCGCGGGTCAAAAGCGTCACTCACCGGCGAGTTGGGAATCCCGGTTCGCAGCCGGATATCCGGATGGATGTTGTCGGTACTGGTCCAGTTCCGTACTTCGAACGGTGGATTGCTTTGCATCAGCTTGCCCCCGCCGGGTGGATCCCACGTTCCGTGGAAGATGCCGTATCCGGTGCGGATGACGGTGCCGGGACGGAGCTGATACGCGATTCCGATTCGTGGCCCGAAATTATCGGTGTCGGTCTGGACATGGGAACGCTGCAGACGGTTGCCGCCCGGGACGGCCAGGACCAGCGGAGGATCCTCGGGGTTCGCTTCGACATCAAAGTTGACCCACCCGTCCCTGGACTTCTCGACCCAAGGCAAGAACACTTGGTATCGAACCCCCAGGTTGACGGTCAGCTTTTCCGTGGCTTTCCATTCGTCTTGGACATAGAGCTGGTGGAACTGTCCGCGCAGAGCCATATACACTCCCCGGGCTACGCGGCTCTGATGGGGGATTCCCGTGAGGAAGTGAGCGAACGGATCGCCGCCTCGGTTCCCATCCGGGTTCCGGGTGTAGTTCCCGTTGAAGAAGAAGAGACCGAGCCTTTCCTTGGGGTTCTTGAGGTAGTTCTGCAGCCACATTAGATCGCCGCCGATCTTGATCGTGTGGCGGCCGCGGATGAATGTCGTGTCATTCTTGACTTGGCGGGTCTGTGCAATCGCATCGTTGGGAACGTTTGATCCAATGCCCAGGTTGGTGACCCCGGAAATATTAAAAAGCGGAGCACCCGGCTGGCCCTGGTCGACGCCGCTAATGCCCAGTTCAGCGTTTGCGTTGTAATCGATCAGCGGAGCCAGCTTGGTGTCGGTGTTGTTCCAGCCGACCCGGGTGGACGTCAGCGTGGTTGGCGTGAAAACGTGATTCCAAGCCAGCCCCATGTTCTGGCCCTTGTGGGTGAAGCTCCCCCCTGTTGTTCCGGCACCGCCGATCGCGGGCGGCGGCAGGCTGGGGGAAGCCGGTATGAAGCGCACATCGTGGCTGTAGCGGAAGAAGATATTGTCCTGGCCCGAAAAGATGTGGTCGACGCGGACATCCCCCCGGTTCCGGTCTTCCTCACTGGGAGGGTTGAACAGATAGTTCTGCGTCAATCCGTCATTCTTTGGGTCCGGATACCAGTCCTTCGCCTGCATGGCCACCGGATCCATGCGGCTCAGGGGAATAATGTTGCCGGGATAGGGGTCGCGGAAGAAGTTGCCGTCGACCTCGCGGAGCGAGTCGGGGTCGTAGATGGTATCACCGATCTCCGTGAAGTCCCCTTGGCGCATCAAAATGGTCGGGATTGTGTTGTTGACCGTTCGCGATTCCCGCACTCGCGTCCCTTCGTAGTCTCCGAAGACAAACGTCCTGTTCCGCACGATCGGCCCGCCAGCCGAGAATCCGAACTGGCTCCTCTTGAACGGTGGCCTTGGCATGTCCGGATCGTCGAAGAAATTCTTGGCGTCAAAGACCTCGTTGCGCAAGAAGCCGAAGACGGTTCCATGCACTTCGTTGGTGCCGGACTTCATGACCACGTTCACCACGCCGCCAGCCGATTTCCCGTACTCCGCCGAGAAAGAATTCGTCTCCACCTTGAACTCTTGCACGGCATCGATTGAGATCGCCGTAGCGTCCGACCTTCTGGCGTGCGTGGCACTCTGCAGGTTGTTGTTGTCGATGCCGTCAAGCATGACGTTGTTCTGGCTGGGGCGCATGCCCGAGGAACTGAACGATGCCCTGCGTCCGGTTTCGGTCATCATCGCGCCGGTGGATAGCAGAGCGAGCTTGATATAGCTGCGGCCGTTGAGCGGGAAATCCACGATCTGCTTGTTGTTAATGACCTCGCCCTGAGCTGCCTCCACCGTGTTGAGCAGGGTCGCGTCGGCCACGACCGACACGCTCTCGGTCACTTGCCCGACTTCCAGGACGACATCAACCACGGCCACCTCGCGGACCTCCAGGTTGATCCCGCTGCGGATGCTCCGCTTGAAGCCGCCTGCCTCAACGGCAACCTGGTAGTCGCCAAGCGCTAGGTTTGGAGCTTCGTAGCGCCCTGCTTCGTTGGTCTCCGTGACGAATTGGCGGTTCGTCTGGAGGTGGGTCACGGCGACCTCGACGCCCGGGATCACTGCACCGGTCGGGTCGCTCACCGTCCCCGTAATCCGAGCGGTCTCCACCTGTCCGAGCATGACAGAGGCACTGCAACCAAGCATGGCCGCAACCCCAAGTGCGATGGTTCTCGTCATCGATCCTACATCTCCTTTCGGACGGCCTGCGACCATCCCCGGACGCTGCCGCTGAATCGGCGGATAGCTACCCACACAGTACCTGTAGAAACCCTGTGGGACCACACCTATTGTGGCAGGCAAGAACGGACAAGTCCAGGTGCGCAGGCCTATGGACCGTCGAAAAAATCCGTCTAGGTCTGCGAGCCTCGGTTCCCTGGCGAGGGGCCAACGCCAGCAGCCGCAGGCAGTCCCTGCGGGGGCATGGCAACATCCGCCTGCGGCTGCCGGGGCATGCCTGCGGGTTCAACCTGAGGGCAGCTACGGTCGCTGACGGGGACAGGTAAGCCCCAGAGCTTGCAGGACCGCCGCCCCGCACCCATTTGTGTCCCAAATTGGCCCCGCAAAGCCCTCCAGGCGGCCCGGAATTGGCTTCTGGGGGCCTAGAGAGCCCGCCGGGGGGCTGGTGTCCTCAAGTTGCCTGGCCAGCGGCGCTGGGTGCGGCCTGAGGCCTACCTACCCCGCCGTCCAAGTCGAACCCGAAGCCGGACTACTTCAACGGGCTCCTAGGCCTGCAACCCTCATCTATGAAGCCTCTGCTTGTCGGTAGGTGCCCGGAACCTCGAACCCCGGGCGCTGCGAAGTCCGCGGCTTTGCTTTGGCGAGGTGCCTGCGATCGCTGGTGCGTCTAGACATCCTGATGCACCAAACATCCGCGGAATGCGCTGTGCCGTTACTCAGCGCCCCTGAAGACCGAAGCCGCGTCAACAAAGCAGATCGGATTGCCGAACGGATCCTCGGCATAGAAAAGACGCTCGCCCCAAGGCATTGAGGCAATCCGGGCGTCCGGGGCAGTGCAATCCAGCCGCCGGGCCCTGGCATACACCTCCTCCAGATCCGGCACGGCGAAGTAGCAATACTGATGGAAGTGATGCCGCCATCCTCCGCCGCGACCATCTCCGTCTCGGACAGGGTCGTAGCAAGCGAGGATGGTTCCTCCGCAATCGAAGTAGTGGCGCCCCGGCGACACTCGCTCGCCGGCAAACCCCAGCAGCTGGGCGTAGAACCGCACGGCCAGCTCAATATCGTCAACTGGCTGAATCACTCGAAACAAGCGCATCGCTCGTGCCTCCCGCCATTCGAAAGTAGCCGGTCGAGCGAGCTCATCCGCCCGAGGATCGCTGCCCCCGAGAGACCTACATTTTCCGTCGCGAGCTGCCGTGTTCGTCAGGGCACTGCAGTCGCCTTGGCGGAAATCGACAGTCGGTATCGTCAGCAAACCGAGCGTAATCCCCCCCTGCGCTGGATTTAGCGCACGACTTCATCCTGGCCCGTGCGCGTTCTGCTTGACAAGAGCCTGCCACGCGCTCGCGCCGCGGAGCTGACGGGGCACCGCGTCAGCACCATACAAGCCACGGGGTGGTCAGGAACGAAGAACGGCGAGTTGCTTCGGCAGACTGGCGAGTGTTTCGATGCCCTATTGAGCATGGATCAAGGTCTCCCGAACGAGCAGAACCTGAGCGTCCTCGACCTGCGTACCGATCATCCGAGCGCCGTCAAACCACATGGTCCACCTGAGGCCACTCGTCGGCGGCATTTTCAAGACGATGGCCGCAATGTCACCCGGCCAGCTTCCTGAGTCTGGAGCTGATCGGACGTCCAGACAGCATCCGAAGCGCCAAGGATCCCCTTGTCCAGTAGAGACGGAGGCAGCAGGGATCATGCCCCGCCGAGAGGGTCACTGCGAAGACCGGCAACGGGTGGGGCATGTCCTTTGAGATCGAAGAAGGTGCCCCTAGCCGGCCACCCACGGGGTTGGGGGTCCGTTCAACGGGTACCGGCAGCTGTCCGGTCAATCGTGCTTTGCTCATCAGCGAAGTGCGCCTCTTGCCCGCCTGCGCCAGTTCGGGGCTTATCTGCATTCGGCATCAAGCGGTCGGCGGCTCCCCAGCCAACACTCTCCAAAGCCGCCTCACGCAGTCCTAAATCCCCGGTTAATTTCCCGAGATGGGTGTTGCGGGGCCGTATTGCTCGAGCGGAGATCCCGGCGCACCCGGCTCCGGGCACACCGGGCCCCCCGCGGGCTCCGCGTCGGGCCCTTTCCGCTGGGCTCGGCGCGGTCCCGGCCGCTCTGACCCAGACCTAGTCCGGCTCCCTCCGGCTCGCCGCGTGCAGCAGCCAGTCCCACCGCAGGTTGCTCCTGCTGCACAGCAGCCGCCGCGCACTTCACGTCAGCCGCCCCGCGCTGCCCACGCAGTACTGGATCAACGACCGGAGCCCGGGCTGCCACGCCTCGTACGGCAGCACTTGGTACGGCAACAGCCGCAGCTGCTGCTGCGCGATCCGGGCGCCCAGATGGAAATCCTGATGCGCCGCGTGCGAGCGGCACGGCGGATGCTGCAGCCCCAGGTCCGGCAACGGCCCCTGGAACGCAGGCTCCTGCCCCTGCTGGCCGCGGTGCCGCCGCCCCCACTCCGCCAGCGGCAGCCGGTCGTGGCTCACCAGCATCACCGTGGACACCGGCACCAGCAGCCGCTGCTCCCCGTCCCAGTCGCGCCGGATCACCGCGCACACCGGCTCCTCCGGCCACCGGACCGGCCGATACGCCCCTGCGAGCGCCCGCTCCTGGCCTGCCGCGTCCAGGGGCTCCCTCTCGTCCTCCCGCAACCCCATCGCGGCCGCCAAGCGCAGAACCGGGGCCTTTTAGCGCGGATCGGTCCCGCTCCCGGAATCATCCCAGTCCCGCTCCCGGCAATAGCTCACCAGCGCCTTGCAGGAGTACGTGCTAGCGGCCCGCAGCTACACCGGCTGCTGCGCTGCCAGCCAGGGAGCCGCATTCTGGTCCAGCTGCTCCCGCCAATCCCCCTTCACATCCGTGCCGCCCGCCTGCAGCCGGGCGCTGACCCGCGCCGTCCCCGCGCACACCGAGTGCAGCCAGGACTGCTGCTCGCCGTGATAGCCGCGCATGGCGTTCTCGCACAACTGACCCTCCCCCTCGGTCCCCGGGCCGTCCACGAACACCGGCACGGACCCCCCACCGCTGTACGCATTCCTGCGCCCCCAGCGGCACCAGCCGCCGGCTGTCGGGCACGGCCTGTAGCCCACACGCTCGGCGTGCGACATGATCGGCCCCCAGGGCGTCGACCGCCTTGAGGTGCCCCCCGCCGGCGCAGGCCGAGTAGATCAGCGCCAGCAGCCTCTGCCCAGCGCTGCCACCGCGCTGGCGGCGGACCGAGGCAGCCCGAGGCACCGGGCCAGCCGCGCCCCCACGCCGAGCCCGGCCAGGCCCGTCCAGTGGTCGTCGCAGACACCGCCAGCCAGAGTGGGAGCACTGGCGGGGGACAGGGGCAAGGAAGGCCTCCAGAAAAATCGAGAAGCACCCCCGAAGGGCAATACGCGGTCCCCCCGGAGGATCGCCTAAACCATGGCAATACAAATACGTTCCGGCTAGCAACCGCAATCCTTACCCGGAAATCAGGGGTCCGGTGCCAGGGGCGGACTCGGGCTCGCGGCTGGCCCCGCATCGCGTGGGATTTCCCTCATTGCGCCCGAACAACAGGCTCCAGGCCACCCGGCGGGGACGAGTGCCCCGCAGCAGCCGTCACCACCAGCCCAGCCGCCCGCTGGGGGGCCGCAGGGGGCAGGCCGCCAGCCGCGGCCCAAGGCCGCGGCGAGAGTGGCCGCCCGTCGTTCGGCTGTGAAGCTAGGTCCCTGCCGTCGGCTCCGGCGACGCAGCAGGCCGGAACAGGCCCGCGCCCTCGAGCCGAGCCACGCGCTCACCCAGCGCCCCTGCCCACCGCGGCGCAGCGAGCACCAAGCCCTAGTCCGCGGCTGCGGCGGGGGCCGCGGGCGGGGCCGGCTGCGCCGGCACCACGATCACGGGCTGCGGGTTCGCTGCCGGGGCCGCCGCCGGGGCGAAGCGATCCAGCAGGCCTAGGGCGAGCAACGCCGCGAGCAGCCCCATCACCGCTCCGAACATCCAGCGCAGCGCGTCCAGCTTGGCATTCTGGGTGTCCAGCTTGGACTCAAATAGGGCGTTCTGGGTGTCCAGCTTGGACCCGAACAGGGCGTTCTGGGTGTCCAGCTTGGACTCGAAGCGGGCGATGAGGTTGGCGGCGGCCATGTTCTCAATCTCCTGCAGCAGAGTATAGGCCTCCTCGTCGTCGAGGCCCAGCCGGCGCAGCAGCAGGAAGGCCCGCTTGGCGTCGGGGGCGGGCGGCGGCTGGTCAGGCATCGGCGGCCTCCGCGGCTGTTTCCTTGGGCTCGAGTCCGAAGAGCTCGCGGTCGCGGTCGAGGAATCCGGCGAGACCGCGGCGGAGACGGGTCCGAGCGGCGAGGCGCTCCAGGTAGCCGCCCATGAGGATGGGGCGGCAGGTGCGGTGCTTGCGCTCGGCTTGGTCGACGCGGGTCCTGGCGCGACGCAGAGGGAGTCCGGGCCGGTCGCCTGCGGCTCCCGACCGGGTGAGGGAGGGGCACCCCACACGTTTCTCTGCAAGAAACGGCTGCGGCAGGGGCCGGGCCCCTGCACTCCACTCCGGCCCGGCGGGCCTCCGCGTCCCGCCGGGCGGGCCTTGGTGCCGCGGCGATGGCGAAGCACGACCCGGGATGAGCACGAGATCGGCGGCTTGCACAGCATCAAGGGCGGCTTCGGCAGCGTGCGGCGCGGTGTCGATCACGGCCAAGGCGGCTTCAGCGCTGCCGACGGCACTGAGGATCGGTGCAAGCCGAGCGGCTGGGGCCGCAGTGACAATGGGCGTGTCCGCTTCGCGCAGGGCGGCCCAATGCGCAGCGGAGGCGCGGGGATCAATGTCAACCAGCACGGAAGGCAGACCGGCACGCTCACCGGCCCCAGCCAGTGCGCAAGCGAAAGTCGTTTCGCCGGCACCACCTTTCTGGTTGACGATCGCGAGGACATCCATCCGCATTCGGAATACTAACATGATAATCGACTATAAATACAGCATGCCAGCACAGTATCTTGATGCCATGCTAGCATCAACGGACCTAGATTCCCGGTTAATTCCCCGAGATGGGTGTTGCGGGGCCGTATGGCTTGAGCGGCGCGCCCGGCGCGGACACCTCATTTCGTCGCCGAGCGACCTGAGCACCCTCCCCCCAACCGCCATTTCGGGGAATTAACCGGGAATCTAGATCCTTACCCTGGAATCAGGGTAAGATGTTGTATGTTGTGTGCCATAGTGATTGTCAGCAACGAGATGGAGCCTAATGCAGCCGGCCCCGCAGCCGGGAGTTTCACTGTTGGACCATGTCCAAGCGATCGCAGATTACTTCCCGCGGCAACAGGACTACCTCCTGACCGGTGGGGCGACAGCATGGAACATACCGCAGTGTAGTGCTTGTCCAGGGTTCAAGTGACCACCACGGCCCGTAGCGGCCACGCGGCCGTAGCCAGACGCGGTAACGATGTTCCCGCGAGACGCCGCCGTAGGCACGACCCGGTTCCAAGCGACATCCCCCGTGCGAGCGTCGTCGATCTGTTCTGCGGAGCCGGAGGCCTGTCGCACGGATTTCGGCTGGAGGGCTTCGAGATCGCCGCGGGCATCGACATCGACGAACGCTGTCGACATGCCTACGAGCACAACAACGCGGCACCGTTCCTGCGCTGCGACGTTGCGTCGCTTGACGGCGAAGCCGTCAAGGAGCTCTTCGTTCCAGGCCAGCTGTCCGTCCTTACAGGCTGCGCACCGTGCCAGCCATTCTCCGTTTACAACCAGAAGAACCGCGATCCGCGATGGCAGTTGTTGGAGCATTTTGCGCGGATCATCGCCGAGACAAGGCCTTCCGTAGTATCTATGGAGAACGTGCCCCGGCTAGTGCGCTCTAGGAGCCCGTTGATAAAGTCCGGCTGAGCGGCGCTGCGCACGGGGGCTTGCGGCGCGAGAGCATTCCGTGGGATCCTTGTTCACATGTCGCTGGGCGCTCGCCAACGGATTCAGGGGTGCGTCTTCCTCCCTGCGGACGAACTCCCCCAGGCCCCGACCGTCCCGTTCTGCGAGAAGCTCCACGAGGTGCTCGAGCTGGCCGGCTTCGACGAGTGCCTGGAGCGGCTCTGCCGGCCCTTCTACGCCGCGGTGCTGGGCCGTCCCTCGCTGCCGCCGGGCGTCTCCTGCCGCAGGCTGCTGCTCGGCTACCTGCTGGGCCTCCATGCCGAGCGCGCCAGCGCCCTGCAGGCCAGCGACACGCTCTCGATCCGCGAGTTCCTCGGCTCCGGGCTGAACGAGTCGACGCCGGACCACTCCACGCTGTGCCGCACACGCCAGCGCATTGACCTCGAGACGCACAAGCAGGTTTTCGCTGGGGTGCTGGAGAGGCTGCGGGCCGCCGGGCTGGCCCAGGGCGAGACGGTCGGGGTGGACGCCACCCCGCTGGAAGCCCACGCGGCGCTGAGCACGCTGCAGCGGCGGAGCACCCAGGAGGGCTACGGGGAGTTCCTCGAGCGTCTGGCGGCATCCGCGGGGATTGAGACGCCGACGCAGGAAGAGTTGATCGAGTTCGACCGCCGGCGCAAGAACAAGTCACTGTCGAACCAGGAGTGGGAGCATCCGGTGGATCCGGACGCCCGGGTGGCCCGCAGGCAGGACGGCGCGCCGGACAGGGCCCCCAAGGCCGAGCCCGCGGTGGACCTGGACAGCGGCGCGCTGGTGGGGCTGACCGTGCAGACCGCGGACCGGGGCGACACGGCGACGCTCGGGCCGACGCTGGCGGCGGTGGAAGAGGCGCAGGGCGGGAAGCCGCAGACGGTGGTGGCGGACAAGGGGTACCACAGCGGCGCGACGGTGCTGGCGCTGGAGGAGTCCGGGCAGGAGCCGGTGATTCCGGAGCCGCAGCGGAAGCCGCGCCAAGGGGAGCCGGGGCAGGAAGCCGAGCGCGCGGCGGTGGAGGCGAACCGGGAGCGGGTCGCCGGCAAGCGAGGGCGCAAGCTGGGGCGGCAGCGCTGCGAGAAGGTCGCACGGTCGAGGGCCCCCAGGTACGGGACCGGCGGGCTGCGGCGGGTCCACCTGCGGGGCCGCAACAACATCCTGCAGCGACTGCTCATCCACGCCTGCGGGTACAACTTGGGCGTCCTGATGCGGTCGCTGACGGGGATCGGTACGCCCCGGAGCCTGCCAGGCGGCGGCTCCCTGGCCGTTGCGGCGCTAATTTGGCTTGGAGAAGGCCTCGGGAAGGCCCTGGAACGGCTTCTGAGCGCGTTTTCGAGCGTTTGGGCCGCCCGGCGGCCTGCGCTCGGGCTCGGAGCCTAGTCCGCAGAAGCCTTCGCTGCGTTCCGCCGCGTCTCGGCGGTGACTCGGACAGCGCCATTTATCAACGGGCTCGTAGGGGCGGCGAGGTGTTCACCCGCTTCCTAGCAGCGCTGCAGCACTTGGGTTATCAGACCAACTGGAGGATAGCTTTCGCCCCGGACTACGGCGTGCCGCAGCGAAGAGCACGGCTTGTGCTGCTGGCGTCGCAACTGGGAGAAATCGCTTTCGAGAAGCCAGTATTCGCCCCCTCGGAGTACAGAACGGTCGCGGACACCATCGGCGACCTGCCCATGCTGGCTGCTGGAGGCGTCGACGAGAGGGATCCGTTGCACCGCAGCAGCGGGCTGTCGTCGCTCAACCTCGATCGCATCAGAGCCGCCAAGGCCGGAGGTAGTTGGCAAGATTGGGACGAGGAACTGGTCGCCACTTGCCACAAGGCACTCACGGGCCGGGGCTACAGGTCTGTGTACGGCCGGATGGAGTGGGGAGCGCCTTCACCGACGATCACCACGCAGTTCTTCGGCTTCGGCAACGGCCGGTTCGGACACCCCGAACAGGACCGTGGTCTCTCGTTGCGCGAAGGGGCGCTGCTGCAGTCCTTTCCGCGGGCATACTCGTTCGTGGAGTCCGTCGACGAGATCGAGTTCAAGAAACTGGGACGCATGATCGGCAACGCGGTACCTGTTCTTCTCGCCCGGGCGATCGCCCGATCCGTGCGGCACCACACCGAGGAGCACGCGTGATGGCGACAGCGCCCGAACTGCGGATGACGATTAGCCTGAATGTGCTGGAGCACTTGGGCCTGAACCTGTACAGCAACACACCGGCGGTGCTTTCGGAGATCGTGGCCAACGCCTGGGACGCAGACGCGGACCAGGTTCAAATCAAGTGGGATCGGAACTCGGACCGGATCACGATTCAAGACGACGGAGGCGGGATGACGCCCGACGACATCAACGATCGCTTCCTGAACGTGGGCTACTGCCGTCGCGATGACCAACCCGGACAGACCCCCAAGGGGCGAACACCCATGGGCCGGAAAGGCATCGGCAAGCTGTCTTCATTCTCGATCGCCGACACCGTGGACGTGGAAACGGCCAAAGACAGCTCGAAGAGCGCCTTCCGAATGCAGGTGAAGGAGATACGGAACGCAGTCAAGGGCCAGGATGGCAACGGCATCTACAAACCCGAAATCCTACCCGTAGACCGAATCTCGTTCACGAACGGAACCAGGATTACGCTCAAGGACATCCGGCGAAGACAGACCATCAGCACTCCGCAAGCGCTCCGGAAGAGAATCGCACGACGGTTCTCGATCATCGGGCCGGAGCACGGCTTCGCCGTGTTCATAGACGGCAAAGAAGTGGTTCCGTCCGACAGGGACTACTACGACAAGATCCAGTACATCTGGACGTACGGCGACCAGGAGGCAACACTGGACCTATGCAAGGGCCTCGAAAAAGAGAATGTGGATCCTCGCGACGACTCCATAAAGAAGAGTTCGTTGACCATCGAGGGCTGGCTGGCAACGGTGACAGAGGTTCGGCACCTAAAAGACAAAGACGGAGACAACCTGAACCGCATAGCGATATTTGTGCGGGGAAAGATGGCGCAGGAGGACATGCTGACCGATTTCGCCGAGCGCGGAGTCTACGCGAGTTACCTCATCGGAGAGCTGCGAGTCGACGACCTCGACAAGTACGATGGGGCGGGAACCGAGCGCGACCACGATGCCGCGACGAGCAGCCGACAGCGGATCGTGGAAGACGACGGGCGCTACCGGGAGCTTCGCAAGGTAATCGCCGGAGAGATGAAGCACATCCAGAACCGCTGGCAGGTGCTCAGAAGACAGGAAGGGAGTCGCAAGGCGCTACAAATCCCGGAAGTGAAGGCATGGGTAGAGGCGTTGAAGCCGCCGACACGCAAGAAGGCAGAACGGTGGCTGGGCAAGCTGAACCGCATCCGAGTCGACGACGTCAAAGAGCAACGCCAGATGATGAAGCACGCCGTGCTCGCTTTCGAGGCCTATCGCATCAACGAGAACTTGGAGAAGCTGGAAGAAATCGACGATAACAACGTACAGGCCGCACTCGAGATCTTCGGCGAGCTGGACGATCTCGAATCCAATCTCTACGGACAAATCGTCAAAGAGAGGATCAAGGTCATCCACACATTGCATAGCAAGATCCACGAAAACGCACGGGAGAAGGTGATACAGCAATATCTGTTTGACCACCTCTGGCTGCTGGACCCGTCGTGGGAGCGGGCGCAGGGAAGCGAAGTCATGGAGATGCAAGTGGACAAGCTCTTCGAGGATGTCGACGCAGGACTGAACGAAGACGAAAAAAAGGGCGTCTTGATATCGCATACCGACAAACGGCCGGAAAACACGTGATCATTGAACTCAAAAGACCGGAAAGACGAATAGGCATACTCGATATCATTCCGCGCCAAATAGAGAAGTACTATACCGGCATGCGCAAGATACTCGATCAACAGGATTTACAGGGTCCGATCGAAATCGTACTGCTTCTCGGCTCTCCACCCCGTGAGTGGGACGACGACACACGAAAAAAACCGGCGCTCGGAACGCTGAGGCAGTACCACGCGCGAATCGTGTTTTACACTCAGCTGCTCAAAGACGCGGAGAAGGTCTACAGGGACTACCTAGACCGACGTCGGCAGGTGGATCGTCTCGCCAAGGTCATGCAGGCGATAGACGATTATGCCGCAGAAGCCGGAGACTGAGACAGACTCGACCGCGGAGCGGCGTGCGCTCAGGACATACGTCCGTCGAGAGCACAGGCACCCCGAGCTGGTCGTCCGCCGATTGCTGTATGGGCTGGGCTACCGCTACCGCTTGCATAGAACCGATTTTCCCGGAATGCCGGACCCCTGCTTTTTCGGCCGCAAGAAGGCGGCCTTCGGTCACGGGTGTTTCTGGCATCGACACCCGAGGTGTCGACGGGCGAGCAACTCGAAAACCAGAACATCGTTTTGGAGCGAGAAGTTCACGCAGAATGTAGCCCGCGACCGCCGAAATCTCGCCGAGTTCCGGCAATTCGGCTGGCATACGCTGGTCATATGGGAGTGCGAGACTGAGAACTCGGCCGAGGTTGTCAGCGTGTCGTCGGCTTTCCCGTCAGGCGAAAGGGGTGACGACCCTAATGGCCGCTCTCGACTGCGATGGCCAAGGCGTCTACCGCAACCAGCCGGCCATCGCCGTTTTCCGGCACTCGGCGGGGGTTCGGATGCTTACTTGCCACGGAGGCTACACGCCCACCGGGGCTTCCGGGGCGCTCCCGAAACCGCGTTACCCGCTCACGGCACCTCGGTTCTGGCCCAAGACCGCTCGAACACCGTGGCGGTCATCCACCGCCGGAAATCCTCGTTGTCAAAAAACTGCTTGCACAACTCGGCATCGTCCTTCACCATATCGATCACGACCCGCTTCAGCACCTTGTCGTGCTCAATGCGGGCGTTGGCCTCGTCGGAGTTCTGGCGGGCGTTCCGGAAGGCGATGTTCGCGGCCACCTGGGACGGGATCGTGTCGGCGATCATTCTCCCCACGCGGTCGCAGTCCTCCCAAGCAATGTCGCCGAACAGGTCGTTGAACTCCTGGAGGATATTCGATAGGCGGTTTAGCTCCGGTTCCGGCGAGTAGCCGCCACCGCTGGCGGGCACGGGATCAATCTCGGCGTCCTCTTCGGGCAGCATGATCGTCTGCGCCGCCCGCTTCTCGACCCGGTAGCTGTCCATGTCGATGGCCTCGAGGATGCCCTGCGAGAGGTCCTCATCCTTGGGGGCTGGCAGCTTCGGGATCAGGAAGTTCAGGAAGATCGAGCGCTTCTCCCAGGCGGCGTTCGTGTAGGGGAGGACGCACGACAGGAACCCGTAGGTCCGCACGAAAGCCTTGGCCTTGCCTTTGAAGTCCACCTGCGCGTCCTCGTCCAACTCGCGCACGTAGACCGCCACGCAGATGTCCAGGATCGGGTCGAGCTCGTCGCGCTCGGAGCCTTCGAGGTAGTACTGGACGAGGTCGTCGATCTGCTCGGGCGAGTAGACCTGGGCGGCATCAAGATCCGCCTGCAGGTCGTGCAGCTTGTCCGGGTCGGTCTCGTCGGACAGGATGGTCGCACGGTAGAAGTCGGCGAAGGCGTCGCGGATGGTATCGGCGTCGTTCAGGAAGTCGAGCACGAAGACATCGTGCTTCTTCGGGTGCGCCCGGTTGAGGCGCGACAGCGTCTGTACCGCCTTGATGCCGGACAGCGTCTTGTCCACGTACATCGTGTGCAGCAGAGGCTCGTCGTAGCCGGTCTGGAACTTGTCCGCGCAGACCAGGAAACGGTACGGGGCCGCCTGAATCTTCTCGGCGATCTGACCGGACGGGAAACCATTCAGAGATGCCTCGGTCACCTTCTGGCCGCCAAACTCGGGTTCGCCGGAGAAGGCGACGACGGCCCGGTACTTGCTCTTGCGCTCCTGCAGGTAGTCGCGGATGGCGTGGAAGTACTGGATCGCACGCTGAATGCCGTTGGTGACGACCATCGCCCGGGCTTGGCCGCCGATCTTGTTCTTGGCACTGACCTGCTCGTGGAAATGGTCGACCATGATCTCGGCCTTCAGGCGGATCGCGTGGTCGTGGCCCTCGACGAAGCGCCGCAGCTTCTTCTGCGCCTTCCTGACGTCGAACTCCGGGTCGTCCTCCACCGTCTTGGCGAGACGGTAGTAGCTGGCCACCGGCGTGTAGTGGGCCAGCACATCCAGGATGAAGCCCTCCTGGATCGCCTGCTTCATGGTGTAGCTGTGGAACGCACGGTGCCGGACGGCACCGCCGGGCTGCGGGTCCGGCTGGCCGAAGATCTCCAGCGTCTTGTTCTTCGGAGTGGCGGTGAACGCGAAGTAGCTGGCGTTGGAAAGCAGCTTGCGCGACTCCATCACGCGGTTGATCCGATCCTCGAAGGTCTCGTCCTCGCCTTCTTCAGGGGCCTCCCCGAGCGCGGCCGAGATGGACGCCGACATGCGGCCGCCCTGGCTGGAATGGGCCTCGTCGATGATGATCGCGAAGCGCCGGCTGCGCTGCTCATTGCCAATCTCGTCGAGGATGAACGGGAACTTCTGGACGGTCGAGATGATGATCTTCTTGCCCGCCTCGATGAACTTGCGCAGGTCTCCGGACCGCTGTGC
>CBDBZZ010000068.1:0-54701 GCA_965213745.1 Bryobacterales bacterium
GGCCGAACTCCCGGGACGGACATGGACGTAAGGCCTGGGTTGGTTTGAGCCTGGTCGTCCTCGCCCACATCCTCCTCCGGCAGGATCGCCTCCGGCCACCGGAGCCGCTACCCCGGCCGGCTCCCGCCCCTCCCGCGGGCCAGCCGGGCGATTACAGGCGCATTCTTCCGGGCCGGTACCCTCCCATGCCCGCAAGAATCCCTCTATTTTCTGATTTACCCCTGGGCTCCCAACATGGAAACTGCCGCATCCCCGTTACGACGGGGCCGGGCGGCACACCCTCCGCTGCGGCTCCGGGATCGATCTGCCATTCCGCGAGCGACACCTTGTGGGAGACAACACCCCGGTGTCGAGTGTGCCGTAGTGACAGCCCCAGCGTCGGGCTGTCTCCCGCGGCTGGTAAGCTGATCGCATGCTGAAGAATCTTCTGCCGGCCGCCCTTCTCTTCGCCTGCCTACCCGCATGTGGCCAGCCCACGGTTACCAAGGCCGATGTGGACGAATGGATGGAGTCCCTCTCGAACTGGGGCCGTTGGGGCGAAGACGATCAGGTGGGTGCCGTCAACCTGATCACCCCGGAAACGCGGTTGGCTGCGGCCAAGCTCGTGCAGCAGGGCATCTCCGTCTCGCTGGCCCGCGATGTGGAGAAGGAGACTGCCGTCGACAATCCTCGCCCGTTTGGGCACAAGATGCTCAATGTTGGCTTGAACAATCCCGGCCAGTTCGTCTCGGACGACTATCAAGTCAGCTACCACGGCTACGCCCACTCCCATATGGATTCGCTATGCCACATGGCCTTTGGCGGCAAGATGTACAACGGCTTCCCCCAGGCCGAAGTCGTTGCCGAAGGCGCTCCTAAGTTGGCGGTTACGAACTACAAGGAGGGCATCTTCGCTCGGGCCGTGCTGATGGACATCCCACGCCTCAAGGGAGTCGGATGGCTGGAGCCCGGCACCCCGATCTACCCGGCCGATCTGGACGCATGGGAGAAGCAGGCCGGTGTGCGAGTCGGCAGCGGCGATGTCGTGCTGATCCGGACCGGCCGTTGGGCCCGCCGCGACAAAGAGGGCCCTTGGAACGTGTCGGAGAAATCGGCTGGGCTGCATGCTTCCTGCGCCCCCTGGCTTAAGGAGCGCGATGCCGCGATCTTGGGCAGCGACGCCGCCAGCGATGTCGCGCCTTCGCGAGTGCGGGGCGTCGGACAGCCGATCCATCAGCTCGTCATCATCGCTATGGGCATGCCGATCTTCGACAATCTGGACCTGGAGGCCGTCGCGGCGGAGGCTGCGAGGCAGAACCGCTGGGAGTTTCTCGTCACAGCGGCTCCGCTGGCTGTAACCGGCGGCACAGGCAGCCCCTTCAATCCGATCGCGACATTCTAGTTCGACCTGGAGAATTCCGAATGCAGACCGAAGGGACGAGGTGATGGCTGACTCGACGGGCAGTGCATGTCGGCTTTGCGCAGAAGGCGGAGTGACCCTCGCCGGGCGAGTCGTGGCGCTCATGCTGTGCGTTGTGGCGGGAACGACTGTCCAGGCTGCCGATTGGCCCTTATTCCAAGGCAACAGCGACCGCAACGGCATTGCGCCTACGGCGCTGGAGCCTCCTCTGGATGTGGCTTGGGTCTATCAGGCGCCGGGCGGAGTCGACTCCACGGCGATCGTCGTAGACGGCACCGTCTACTTCGGAGAGATGGACGGGCGCTTTCACGCAGTGGACTTGGCGACCGGTGAGCCCAGGTGGGTCTACCAAGCGAATCTGGGGGTCCCCGCGTCCGGCTGCGTCACGCGTGGGACGGTATTCTTCGGCGACGAGGAGGGGTATTTCCACGCTGTAGACATTGAGACAGGCAAGCGGAAGTGGGTCTATCAGGCGTTTGCGGAGATCCTCTCTTCGCCGCATTGCGGCGAGAGTGCAGTCATAGTCGGTGCGTACGACTCTAATCTGTACTCGTTCCACCCGGCCACCGGCGAACTGCAGTGGAAGTATCAAACGGACGACCGGGTCAATTCGAGCCCGGCGGTGGTGGGCGGCAAGACCTTCGTCACAGGCTGCGACGGCAAGTTCCGGGTGATCGACATCGCAACCGGCACCGAGGACTCCTTTGTCGACATGAGGGACTATGTGGCGGCCTCGCCCGCAGTTGTCGGCGGGATCGCTTATGTCGGCACATTCGGCAACGAGGTGCTGAAGATCGACTGGGAGGCTGGGCGAGTAGTCTGGCGCTATAGCCATCCGGAGACATCCTTCGAGTTCTTCGCTTCGCCGGTGGTCCGGGACGGGCTGGTGGTGATCGGCGGACGAGACAAGCGCGTCCATGCCATTGACGCCCAGACGGGCGAACTCGCGTGGGATTTCGCGACGCGCTCGAGAGTAGACTCATCGCCGGTATTGGCCGGGGAGGTCATCTGGGTCGGGTCCATGGACGGAAACCTATACGCGCTCAACCACAAGGACGGATCCCTGCTGTGGCGCTTCGCGATTGGAGGGCGGGTTGTGGCGTCTCCCGCGGTGGCCGACGACCGCTTGGTCGTCGGCTCGCGGAGCGGCGAAGTGTACTGCTTCGTGAAACAGGGCGCATAAGGCCCGCTTTGCGCTGCAAAGCGCAAGGTCGAACGGAGGGCCGTCCGTGTCGCGGCGCTGGTTGCCTGCGATCAGGATTCTGAGCGTTGCGCAACTCTCAGGCAGATCTAGCGGCTCAGCTGTTTCGAAAAGCTTCCTCGGCACGAGGTGATCGGCGCCATCTGTTTCTGCATCAAGACACTGCATCCCTATGCAATAGGATCGTGCGTTTCGCAACGCAACCGTCCGGCGCAGGGCTTGGCGACCGGCGCTAGGCGGGACGGGCCCGGGCATCTTCTGGCGCGCATCGCCGGAGAGTTGGCAGCCCTTGGTATATTTGGTGGCCGTGCGAAGACGCAGTGTGGTCCAGACCTTGGCGGCAGCCTCGGTGGGGCCGTTTTTCGCGTTTGCAAAGACACGGCAGGCCAACCTGCTGTTCCTTTGCTCCGACCAGCACCAAGCCGCCGCCTCGGGGTGCTATGGCCACGGCGAGATTCGCACTCCGCACATTGACGAGATCGCGGCGGATGGGGTGCGCTTCGAACGAGCCTACTGCCAAGCGCCGGTCTGCGTGCCGTCTCGGGGCTCGATCGTCACGGGCAACTACCCTAGCCGGCACGGTGCCAAGATCCTGCAGGACCCGCTTCCGCAAGACGCACGCACCGCAGCCCACTTGTTCGCGGACCATGGCTACGCAACGGCGGCGATTGGCAAGATGCATTTCGTCGACGAGAGCCGGCGGCATGGGTTTGCGCACCGCGTGAACGCGGCGACGCATCTAGCTCGGCTCACCAGGGAGGAGGTCCGGGCGTTCCAGCGGGACCAAGGCGCGGCGGGCGGTACGACCGGCATGCCGTCCAAGATGCCGGAACGCCTCTTCCGAGACACGTTCTATGCGGAAGAAGCGGTGCGATTCCTGCGCGCCCACCGCCACAAGCCCTTCTGCCTATGGGCTTCGTTCTTCATGCCGCATACGCCTCTCGTCCCGCATCGGCAGTACTGGGACCTCTACGAAGGCGTGAGGCTCGGTTTGCCGGAGCGATCGAACCGAGCGCTGCAGACAGGGTTTCACGGACACCTCGTCCGAGCCAGGGAGCGGGGCTGGTACCAGCAGACCGACGAGCAGTTGCGCGAGGCGATCCGCGGGTATTACGGCAACGTGTCGCAAATGGACGCCAACATCGGGCGCGTGCTCGACACCTTGCGCGAACTCGGGCTGGACAAGAACACGGTGGTTGTCTACACCTCCGACCACGGGGAGATGGCGGGAGCGCACCGCATGTGGACCAAGCACAACATGTACGAGCAGTCGGTCCGGGTTCCCCTGATCATCCGGATGCCGGGCCGGATGCAAGCGGGCACCGCCTGCAACCACATCGTCGAGCAGGTCGACCTGCTGCCGACCGTGGCGGAGCTCTGCGGCTTGGAGGCCCCGCGAGGGATCGATGGGAGGTCGTTCGCTGCCTCGGTGCGGGGCCAACGCTACCAGGCGCGCGAATTCGCCTATTCGGAATACTACTTCTGCCGCAGAGTGTTCACCGCGGACAATCGCTTCGTGGGGAAGCCGCCGATCCTGATGGTTCGTACGGACCGCTGGAAGCTGAACTACCTGAGTTGGGAGCGGAGCGAGCTGTTTGACCTTCGTAACGATCCGGGCGAATCCTTGAACGTTATCGACGGTGCCGGCAACGCGGGCATCGTCAAAGAACTCACTCGGATCGCCGTAAAAACTGCCCGACTGGCCTGATCCGGGCCCTGCGCACCCGTTGGATTCGTTCCCGGTGCTTCGGGCTAGGCGGAGCAGGGTCAGGCGGATGCGGCCTCGGCGGTGCGTTCGGAGAAGCTCCGTCGCTGAACGGCGAGTTCCACCGTGCCTCGAATCCGCCAGTCGCCGGTGCGACGGGTTGCAGTGGAGTGTTCCGGTCCGTGTGCAGCGGCTGGTCCAGCCGGGCTGATCGGTAGCGCAAGGCGGTCTGAGACAGAGTCGCCCGTTCGGACAGGCCGTGCGCCGCGTTCCGCAAGCGCCCTGCGCAGCAGAGATGCCGAATTGGCCGGAAGGACCTTGGCCGCAGAATCTGGAACGCCATTGCAGGCAGGCGTGGGTCGTTTGCACGGTTCGGGGTAGCGGCCTCCCGGCCCAACTATAATGATTGCGCCTCGCCGGCGGGTGCGGCGGCGAGACGGCTGTCGCACCAAACCGCGATGCGGAAGGCCAGGGTGTATGCATCGTGGCCCCAAGCCTGCTTGCCGGCTGCACTTAGGCTCGGCGGCCCCTGCGGGCGGAATCGTCGCCCAAACGGTGCGGGCGCTGCCGCAGCGAGCGCCTTGCGATGCGGAGCTAGCCGGACGAGACCGATTCCCCGTAGGGAAGTTGGATGTTGTAGCAATCGGACTGGGAGGAGTTCGCACTGATGCAGAGCAAGAGGCGCAGCCTGGCCGAGGGCCTGCCCAGACGATTTGAAGACCCCAAGACGGGGTTCAAGCAGCTGCGACGTGTCCTCGGCATCGCCAATCGCAAGGAGTGGGAATCAATCCGGCGTCGCGACTCCGTCAAGGCCACCTGGGAGCGTTTGAAGCCCAAGCTGCGTGGCTTGCCTTCGTCGCAGTGCCGAACCCGTTTCATCACTGCGTACTACGGCATGCCTGACGAGCGCCGCCGGGTCTGGAAACAGCATTACGACTCGGGCGGGGCCGACGGACAGTTGCATATTCCATCTCTCGAGTATCAAGCTTTCGCGGCATACGCCCCGGACTTCTTCGATCGCGAATCGGAGGACGAAGAATTAGCGGAGGCTTTGGCGGGCATCGCCGAAAAGACCTGCTTCGGAGCGTACCCTGCGCCCCAGCGCCCTGCGCTCGGCGTCTGGATCGCTCTGAGGCGGGATTTGCTCCGCTGGGGCTCCCTCTCTGCCGAGCAGCGGCAAGCAGTCGAAATAGCGACTTTCGCCGTAGCCACTGTCTTGGACGACGCGCGGTTCCTCGACTGGGCCGTGACCAAAGCCCAGTCGTTGGCGCAGGAGTTCGCATCCTTCCTGGACGGGCTGAGCGAAGCGGAGTCGGCGAAACGGCATCCCGGAGCCGACGGCGACGAATCGGACCCAGACCCCTACACAGCAGTCTTGCGCGAGTGGAATCAGGCCGCCGCCCGCAGCATTGAGGTGGCCACGGAACTCCAGGCTGACCCCCCGCCGCCGGAGCGCCTCGACGACCTCCTGCGGCACGTTGCGAGCCTGGAGTCTCTGCGGGGGCGGCTCGTTGCGGCATTGTCCGCTCGCAGGAGGGCCCAACGAATCCGCGGCGTCACCGACGCATTGGACTACTGTGCGCAGGAGTTTTGCGCACCCTGGCTGGCGGAGATCCGAACTCAGGTGGGTGCCTTATGGCAGCTGGCTTATCCGTCCGAAGCCGACACGCTCGGGGCCGATGCGGAGCGGCTTGTCGCCGCGGTCAAGAGGGCGACCCAGATCTGGCGCAAAGCCGAGGATGTCAGGATGCGCCGCGGGGCCGAACTTGCGGAGTTGCTCCAGAACAGGGGGGCAGGCCTGGCGGCTCAATTGAACGCCACCGACCGCGAGGAACAGTTGCACCAGCGGATAGCCCAGGCGATCGGACGGGCAAACCAGCGCAAGCGCGATGTGCTCGCGGTTCTGGGCCCCGCCGGGCATCAATTCGACCTCGCCCGCAACTACTGCCAAGACCTGGCTCAGGTCGATGAGCAAGAAGAGGCTGGGGCCGACGCACGGCTGGCTTCCGCAGCAGCGGATGGCGCAGGCGCTGACTCGGTGCCCCCGGGGGCGCGAACTGCGCTGCCTGACCCGGAACCTCCTCCGGCTCCAGCCGCAGCCGAGGTGCCTAGCCCGGAAGAGGTCCCAGACGCTAGCGATTGGGACCGCTGGCTGGCTCAGGTTGGCGACCCCACCAACTTGGCCGCGGTCCCAGCATGGGATCCAACCCTGGATGCGGTGTCACGGTTGAGCAACCCGTTTCCCGAGCCGTCTGTTTTTGCCAGTTCGCTCGCGGACAAGCTCCACCGGGGCATAATCCCTCAGGCCAGCGAAGCACTGCGGGTCCTGGCGCAGTTCCTGGCCTCCGATTCGGGGCAAGCGCGGCAGGATTGGACGGAGATCTACTCCACGATTTTGTCGCAGGCGTTGCAGGAGGATCTGGAAGAGGAAGTTACCCACGAGCTCGCGTTTCGGATGATTCGCCTGCTCCTGCAGACGCATCCCGAGACTGGAGACTACCGCGCCCTCGTCGAGGCGGCACAGCAGGTGACGGATCTTTCGCCGCGGGGGCGCAATGTGCGATGTGCGCTGCAGCTGGCTGACCTCTTCCTCTCCCATCGGAGCGCGGACGAGGAGCATCTGGGGTATTTCCTGAGCACGATTCGCTACTTGACCTCGGGCGGAGTGCGCCTGTGCGCGGAGCAGAAAAGGATCGTGAGCAAAGCTAAGGAGCGGCTGGAGCAGTCCGGTTTGGACGCGCCCGAAGATGCAATCGAAGCCCGGAACGAGCGGCTCGCAGCGTACTTGCACGATAAGTCGATTCTGATCTATAGCTTGCAGCGCCAGGTGACGGCCATCGTCAAGGGGAAGCTAGAGGCCCTCGAGCCGAGCGTCGAGGTTCGCTTGTTGGATCACAAGGTTTGGAGGGACGATTTGGCCGAGCCCGTTCGGAACGCTGATGTCTGCTTGACGGTGAAGAGCGCTGCGACTCATGCAGTCACGGAAATGATCGCGCGCGTCCGTAAGGAAGCTGGCCGCGAGCTGCGGGTGCCACCCCGGAAGGGAGTGCGGAGCCTCCTGCGGGAGGTCTACCGGGCGGCCGGGATCGTAGATCCGGCTTGGGTGCCAGTCACGGCACCGACGAGCAGTGCGGGCTAAGAGCCCGAGCGGGCGGCGCAGCAAGGCGCAACTCTAGGGCTGGGCGGCTTGGCGGATCCAATCGAGGTCGAAGCGAGCCACCGTGACATATTGGACGTGGGTGCCCCGATCTGTCGGGGTGCCGTCCTCGTAGACGCAGTAGACCGCTCCGTCCGGCCCTGCCGCCAAGTCGCTGTAGCCGCTGACGCCGGGTTGGATCACGCGCTTGTAAGGCCAGGTCATTCCGTCGTCCTCGCTCAGTCGGACGCTGAGATTCTGACGCTTCCAGCTCCCCAGCGGGTTCTCGGGGGACCTCGGCTCGGTGCTGTCGGGATTGGCGAACAGCAGCGAGTCCCCCACGCGCAGCAGGCTGCCCATGCAGATCGGCTCCACCAGTGCCTCGTCGAATCGAATCTCCGCCCAGTCCTGGGCTCCGTCCGGCCCCACCGTAAAGGCTCGCCTGTGATTTTCGGATTCGTGGCGGATGTTGAGCATGACCCGCCCGTCGGAGAGCTCCGCAGCCAGGGTCTCGGACGGGTTCTTGAGGTCGGGATGCCGGACCACCATGTCGCCCCGCTCCCATGTGGCCCCTCCGTCGTCGCTGTAGATGGTGGCGACCACCGAGGGACGGTGGGCGTGCCCGCCCGTGCCGTCCGACAGCCAAACCGGCACGATGAGCCGACCGCTGCTGTGGCGGATGCCGTGACCGGGCCCTGTCGCTAGCACCTTCCAGTCGTATTCGTCCCGGAACCGCTCGAACGTAGAGGTGATGTCTACGGGCTCGGTGAATGTCTCGCCGTCGTCCTCGCTGCGCATGTAGTAGGCCCGGGCATAGGCGCTGCAGAACAGGAAGTGCATGACGCCCGCCGCATGGTCGGCGATAGGCACGATGTTGTTGTAGGTCTGGGTGCCGGGCTGCGCCAGCCCCTGCGCCAACGCTGCTTCGTTCTCTGCGGGTTCGCCCTCCAAGCCCACGATCTGGCGGGGCTCGTCCCAGGTCAGGCCGCTGTCCGCGCTCCGTGTTAGGAGGATGTCCTGCTTGCCCCAGTCCCCGCGTGCGCTTTCGCGGGCTTCGACGAGGACCATGATGGTGCCGGCGGGGGAAACTGCAATCGCGGGGACCCGGTAATGGGCGTAGCCCCGCGTCGAGGCTTCGAACACCTGCACGGCTTGAGGCGGACCCGGTGGCGGCTCCGAGGTGTCGGAGGACGGCATGCACGCGATCGAAAGGGCGAGCAGCAAGGCGGGCAGGAGACGACAGGGCACGGAAGTTAGTCTACCAGCGCCTATACTTGTGCATCTCGCGGTTGTGCCGCGCTTCCGCCTTCTCCGCCAGCGGTGACCATAGCCGGGCGCGATGGAGCGGTTGCGGCCAGCTTCGAAGCGGCCTCTGTCCGGCCAATCCAGACCGACGAGCGTGGCCTTGCGGGTCGCAACTGCTTTGTCGGGCGCAAGGCTGCTGCGCACCTAGAAAGCGAATCGCATTGCGTTGGGCTGGGTCGATCAGCCACCATGCCAGCCACCCTGGAGCACTGGACCCCCCAGGAGCTCAAGCCCTGCGGCTGCCGCACCCCGCTGGCCCTCGGCGCGAACTGCGTCGAGGATGCACGCAGAATCCTTCCTAGGCCTCACCCCTGGGCCAGGGTCTGCGACTCCGTGCAGGCTTCCCTTCAGCTGATCCCGGCTCTCCTCCTCGGGATAGAATCCAGAGTATGCGTCGGCGTACGTTCCTGGCCGCGGCGACCGGCTTGACCGGTTGCGGCCAAGACCGCCTAGCGCCAGAGCGAGGCTTCCCGAGCTTCCTGGCCGGATTTGAAGACCGCTACGCAGTCGACCCGCTGGACGCTGCGCTGGCGTGGTTTCGAGCCGCCCGCAGGGGGCTCTTTCTGGAATACGGAGTCTACTCGCAGCTCAGGCGGGGGCCGACTGTCCAGTTCGACGAGCGGATCCCAGTCGCCCGCTACGCCAAGCTGAACGACACCTTCGATCCCAGCGGATTCGACGCCGACCGCATCGCCGATCTGGCTGCTGCGGCTGGCCAGCGCTACGTGGGGCTTCCCGCCCGCCACACGGACGGCTTCTGCCTGTTCCGCACGATCGAGACGGACTTCAACAGCTTAGAGAGCAGCGGGCGGGACCTAGTGGGAGAATTGGCCGAGGCCTGCCGGAGCCGGGGCCTGGGTCTGCTGCTCAGCTACTCTTACGCGGCGGACTGGCGGCACCCCTACTTCTTCCCGTCCGAGACAGCGCAGAACGGCTGGCACTTCGCGCGGCCGCCGTACGAATCCCCCCAGCCCGAGTACAAATTCCGGAAGGACGAAGATTTCCTGCACTACATCCGCTTCGCGCACAATCAGCTAGAAGAGCTTGTCTATCGCTACCGACCGCTCGCCGGCTTGCGGCTGGAGCCCGTGCTGGGCTACCATGCACGGCCCGATCTATTCCCAATCGGTCAGGCATACGCCGTCATACGGGAGGCGCAGCCGGGGATCCTCATCAGTTTCGGCTCGGGCGCCAACGGCGACGAGGACTTTGCGGCCGAAGTGGAGGGTGCTTCCGCAGATCCCGGGGGCGGCGCTACGGCGGCAGCGGCTTGGGCGGCTTCTCGCAACAAACCGCTGGAAGTGAGCGTCCAACTCACCTCGTTCATGGGGCGGGACCGCGGGCGCCCGGAAGCCGACCGCCGGACGGTGCCCGACTTGCTCGCGCGCAGACGACCCGACGACGCGAATCTACTGCTGCGTGTGCGACTCCTCCCCGACGGCTCGCTTGACGTCGACGACGAGAAGACGCTGCTCGAGCTGGGTGCGGGCTGCGGCGTAGCCTCAGCCCGCACCGAACCGCGCTAGGCGGCGAGAGCCTCCGCGCTGTCGGCTCCGTAGAAGCTGTACCAGGGAGTAGCCGCCTCAAGCCTCTTGTTGATTTTGCCGATATTGACGACGCCCTGGTCCGCGAGCCAGTCCTCCAACGCCGCGACGCCCTGCTGACAGTAGATCGGGATGCCCACCTGCCATGTCGCCCGCCCGCACAGCACGCCCGAGAAATTGACTCCGGCTTCTACGGCCCATTCGAGCGACTCCGTGAACACTTCGTTGCTCACGCCCGCGCTCAGGTAAATGAACGGCCTTCCGGCCGCCTCGGCGGCGGCGCGGAAATGTTCCAGGGCCTCCTGCTTCGAGTACACGCTGGCCTCTTGGCAGGCCCGCGAACCCTCCGCGTAGGCCATGTTCACAGGCACCTCGACCTTGAGCACGTCGACGCCGTACTGCTCCTTGGAGAACTCCCGCATGCTCTCCGCCACGACCGCGGGCTTGCGCTTGGCGTACTCCAGGCCCTTCTCGTTGCCTCCGGAGGGGTCGTAGCCCACGAATTCGAGGAAGAACGGCATGTCGTTGGCGGCGCATTCGTCGCCGATGCGTTCGATGAGGGCGTGCTTGACATCATTGATGGCGGCCTCCTCGAACGGCGAGTAGTAGAGCAGCACCTTCACCGCATTCGCCCCCATCGCGGCGATGCGCCTCACGGAGCCGTTGGAGATCAGCGTGGCGAGTCGCCCTGGCTGGGTATTGTCGTAGCCGCTCTCTTCGTACGACAGCAGCAGCCCGGTGTTGTCCGCCCTGGCTCGCGCTCCGGGCAGGCCCCAGATCGGATCGAGCAGGATCGCGCTTGCCTGGGGCGTCAGCACGCGGGACACGGCGAGCTTGAATTCGCTCATCATGTCATCCGTCACAGCGTCGGGAGCGATTCCCTTGCCCTTGGCGATCGCTTTCTTCAAGGAACCGCGCTGGTCCATGGCGGCCGCGCCGATGATCCCGCGGTCAGTGGCAAGCGCCTGCATGTGGGCGCACTTCGCGCCCGAGATCGTGATGCTCATAGTGCTCCTTCTTGGCGGGGACTCGGATTCCCGCGCTGTCTTTGAGGAATCTCCGAAGATGTCCGGGAAACCGCTCGCAGGCGCTGGAAGTAGCGCGTGGCGATGTGGATGTCAGCTCCGATTTGCGCCCTCAGCGACTCGGCCGAGGGGAACTTGCGCTCTTCCCGGATCTTTCGCAGGAAACTCAATTTTATCGCGGCCGGGGCCGGCCCTTCCAGTTCGCCCAGCAGGAAGGTTTCGACAGTGCGGCAGTGCCCGCCGAATGTGGGGCGGAGGCCTACGTTGGTGACGGACTCCCGGCAGGTCGCAGCGTCTGCGGCGCGCGTCGCCGTGACATAGACTCCATCGGCCGGGAGCATCTGGCCTGCGGGGGCTAGGTTCAGGGTGGGCACCGTGCGCTTGGAGCCGATACCCCTCCCCTTCACAATCGGGCCGCGCAGCGAATAGCAGCGGCCGAGCAGCCGCCGGGCCCGGGCGACCGAGCCCTCCCTAACCAGTCGGCGCACCCGCGTGCTGCTCACCGGTCCGCCGTCCACCGAGACGGTGCCGGCTTCCTCCACTTGAAAGCCCAGGCTGGACCCGAGGCAACGCAGGGCTGCGACATCGCCGGCTTGGTTCCGCCCGAATCGGAAGCTCCTGCCAACGACAACCCGGGCGGCGCGGAGTCTTCCCGCGAGAACTTCGCGGGCGAAGCCCTCGGGCGAGAGGCGGGCCAATTCCGGCGTGAACGGCAGCACGGCGACATGCTCGATGCCTTCGTGCTGAATCAGTTCGATGCGCTCCTCGAGGCGCATCAGCATCTCTGGGGCGCGTTTCGGCGCGACGACCGCTAGGGGGTGGGGTTCGAAGGTCAAGGCGATCGAGACCAGCCCCTGCCTCCGCGCCGCCTGGGCGACCGCCCTCAGAATTTTCTGGTGGCCGAGGTGGACGCCATCGAAGTTTCCGATGGCCACGGCTGCGGGGCCCAGGCGCTCCGGAAGGTCGCCTAGGCCCGGCCAAGCGCTGCTCATGCCAGCCCTATCCCTTCACCGCGATGCGCAGCCCGTCGTACGCAAGCGAAACGCCAGACGGCAGAGCCCGGTCCGTCTCAGCGTGGGGCAGCTCGTGGCAGATGTGGGTGAAGAACGCCCGGGCGGGTCGGAGCTGATCGACCCAGGCCAGCGCCTCCGCTACGGTCGAATGCATTCGGTGGGGCTCGTGCCGCAGCGCTCCGAGAAACAGGACATCGAGACCCTCGAGCCAGCGCAGCGATTCTGGGGGGAAGCCGGTCTGGTCGGTGACGTAGGCTGCGCGTCCGAAGCGGAAGCCCAGGATCGTCTTCGGTCCGTGGTGGACCTCGAAGGGCTGGAAGTTCATGCCGAACAAGCCGATCGGCTCCAAATCGATTTCGCGGCCGTCCAGGCGGGGCACACCTCCCGCATGGAGGGACTCGCCGGAGAAGCCGTAAGGAAAGACACGTTTCAGGGAGCGCAGCGTGCTGGGAGACGCGTACACCGGGATCCGGTCCCTTCGGCGGTAGTTGAATGGGCGAATGTCGTCCAGGCCCATGATGTGGTCGGCGTGGTCGTGGGTATAGAGCACCGCGTCAAGCCTGGTGAGGCCGGCGCTGAGGGCCTGCTGGCGCAGATCGGGCGTTGTGTCGATGAGCACATTCCGTTCGACTCCGTCGGACTTGTAGCGAATGAGCACGGACGGCCGCAGCCGACGGTCGCGGGGGTCCTCCGAAGTGCAAACCCGGCAGCGACAACCGATCGTCGGGACACCCACGCTGGTGCCGGAGCCCAGGACCTTGATCTGGCAGGCTAGCTGCATCGCGCGACGCGCCGGAAGCGGTTCTTGCACGGGCAGATGCCACCCGCCCTCTCCAATCTTAGCCGGGCGGCCTAGGGCGATTTTGCAGGCAGGGTGCCGGATGCCGAGGCGGCTAGGCCCATCGGTCAGAGCCAGCGAGGCGAGATCCTCGCCAGCACCGCACTGCGGGGCGCCAGCGTCGCGAACGGGCGGCTAGGTCTGGCCTGAGGGCGGCTGCCTCGGCCCCCGGGGGCAACATCCAGCCCCGGTGATGGACTCAACTGGTTGGTCCTAGGGCATCGACTCGCCTCGGGTGCGGTGCCGGCTGGTGCCTGAGGAGGGCGAGGTCGCTTCCGCCTCGCTGGGGATTGCACGGGACCGTGAGCGAGAGGAGTTGCTGCCCACCCGGCGCACGCAAGGACCTGGGAGGGCAACCTTACCAGTCGCAATGCAGTCTCTGGTGGAGCGCTGGCACCGGATGCCTCCCGGCGTTCATCCGCTGATCCCAGCTCCGTCCCGAGTTCGGGGCGGGTTTCAGCGAACGCCGGTCCCGCGAGCGAAGGCGGAGGTGCCTGACGGTCATTGCCGTGGGCTGGCTAGTGGCCGGCAGCCGCCCGCCCGTTATTCTGGTATTGCGCATGTATCTAAGAATCCTCAGCCATCCTGTATTCATCAATCTGAACTTCCACATGCCAATGATCGTGGATCTCTCGCATCCCCTGATCATGCTTGAAGGGGAGAACGGATGCGGCAAGTCCACCCTCCTGCACTCGATCTACTACGCGTTGCGCGGCGAGGAAGTCGCCAACTATAGCTACAAGCTCGACAAGCGCGCGACGGGGGTCGGCAAGGTGCTGCTCTTCGACGCCGAACAGCACAATCCGCGCAACAACCCAGAGCTATACGACAATCAGCCGCAGATGAAGGAGTTTCTGCTCACCGCGAGCCACGGGCAGGTCATGCTGTCCCTGTTCCGCGAGACATTTCCGAGGCTGCCGGACGGCTCCGTGCTGCTCCTAGACGAGCCCGAGATGGCGCTCTCGCAGTCCAATCAAAGACGCATCCTGAAAATGCTCAAGGAGCTGGTCGACACGAAACGGTTTCGGATCATTGCGGCGACGCACTCCCCTCAGCTCCTGAACGCCCCCGAGACCTACATCATCAACCTCGATAAGCATGTCAACCGCAACGTGACCACGGGCCCGCTAGGCCTGGAGGGCTCGTCAACCATCCAGTAGCTCGGACTGCGCCGGATTCCGGCGGGCGCCCTAGCGCAGGTTGAGGGCTAGATCGATCAGCGTGCGCACGCCGACGCCGCTGGGCCCCTCGGGCGCGTGGGACTGCTGCTCCTCGAACCAGGCAGTGCCCGCGATGTCTAGGTGGACCCAGGGTGTTTTGCCTGCGAAGTGCTCCAGGAAAGCTGCGGCGGTGACCGCTCCGCCCCAACGCGGCCCAATGTTGGCGAGGTCTGCGATCGGGCTCTTCAGCAGCTTTGTGTACGGCTCGCCCAGAGGCATGGGCCACATGTTCTCGCCGGCCTCGGCTGCCGCCTGCAGCACCCGGTCCCTCCAGCCGTCGTGGTTGGCGAACAACCCGGTGTATTCGTTGCCGAGGGCGACGACGATCGCGCCCGTGAGCGTAGCGGCGTCAACGAGGTGCGTGCAGCCTAGCTCCTTGGCGTAGGTCAGCGCGTCTGCGAGGATCAGACGGCCTTCAGCGTCGGTGTTCAACACTTCCACCGTGGTCCCCGCGCGGGTGGTCACGACGTCGCCCGGACGCTGGGCCCTGCCTCCGGGCATGTTTTCCACGGACGGGATCACCGCTGTCACGGGGATGGTCGGCCGTAGCGAGGCAATCGCCGTCATGGCCCCGATCATGGCCGCACCTCCGGCCATGTCGTACTTCATTTGATCCATATCGAGCGAGGGCTTGAGCGAGATGCCGCCAGTGTCGAACGTGACCGCCTTGCCTACCAAGCCGAGATGGGTGCTGTCCCCGCCGACCTCCCCGTCGGGACGGTAGTGCAGAAGGATGAGGGCCGGCGGCTCGTCACTTCCTTGAGCGACGCCCAGCAGTGCGCCCATCCGCAGGGCCTCCAACTTGTCTCGCTCAAGTACTTCGCATCCGAGGCCGTGGTCCCGGGCTAGGTCTTGCGCACGCTCGGCAAGCACCCGGGGGGGCAGGAGATTGCCGGGCTCGTTGGCAAGTTCGCGAGCGCGGTTCTGCGCCCTGGCGGTTGCCATGGCACGATCGACGACCTGCTGCCCAACACCCGGAGCCGAGATTGTGACTTCGTTGAGCGAGGTGGGCTGGCGTCCGGTTGTCTTGTATGCGTCCGGCTCGTAATCTCCGACGAGGAGCCCTTCGGTGACGGCCCGCGTCGCAGCGGCCGGCTCCATGCCCTCCGGTAGCCCGACCACGACACTCTGCGCTCCCGCGGTCCGCAGCCGGCGCCAAGCAGTGCCTGCGCATTTCCGCAGGCGGGCGGCCGTGGCTCGCTTCGCAGGGCCGAGGCCGACAAGCAGGAGTCGTCCGGCGCGCATTCCCGGAGGTCGGTGAATCATGCCGGTGGAGTGGGCTTTCCCGCGGAATTCGCCGCGGTCGGCCATCTCGCCCGCGAGGCCTCCGGTGCGCGGGTCCCAGGCCCGGACATCCAGTGGCGCGCCCGGGGCCCCCTCTTGGACGAAACCGATCGCTACGGCAGCATCGAGACCTTCCAGACTGGCGTCGCTGAGTCGGAACTGCATGAACCTTGCAATCGATTATGGCATACGCCTCGGTCATGCTGGTCGGGGAACAGAATCGTTACTAGACGGGTCCGCCGACGCACTGCACGGCGAGCCTCGCCGGTAGCCGCGGAGCCCGCCCGCGAGAGGCGCAGCCTCGTTCTCTCGCTTGCCCCGGGACGGCTTGCCTAGCGCGTCTCGGCTTCGATATCCGTGACTGCCTAATGGATGTCAAGCTTGCCGATGCGGGGGAGCCCAATGGACTCTTCGGCTTGAGGTTCCAGGACTGCTGCGCCTTGCGCAGTGCGAGATAGGGCTGGGAGAGGGGGGCGCTGGTATTCGCCAGTCGTCTTCGCAGGGCGGATGTGCGGGAGATGCGGTGGCCGGGAGATTCGAGCGTCGAACGAGGGTGGGGCGGGCGGCGTGCGAATGGTGCTTGCCCCGGAGCCCCTGGCCGTACAAGGCAACGTCTACCTCGTCGGCGTCTCTGTCGCGGCGGGCGGCAGGCCACGGTAGCTGACCGCAGTCAGGGCTAGGAACGTTCCCAGGACTTCGCTGTCTCCCAAGGAGACGTCGAAACAAGCCAGGATCGCGATTGCCAGGGCTCCGGTTGCGCCGGCGTGCAGCAGAAACCGGCGATCGTCTCGTCCCTCCGGGAGTCGGCGGAGCCCGCGCCGCATATCGACTAGGATCTGCGCCAACAGCCACAGCACGATGAGAGCCGCTGGTATGCCGCGCTCGGCGGCGTAGTGGATGTAGACGTTGTGCAGGTGTCCATAGAATCCGGGCGGCAGCTCCTCGACATCAGACGGCTGGAATTCAGCGAACCGGGGGCCCGCCCTCTCCGGGCCGACCCCGAACAGCGGGTGTGCGCCGAGCATATTGAGCCCGGTGCGCCACATCACAACGCGGGCTTGGTTGGCCCCCGGCCGAATTGATCGGACGCGCTGCTGCAGCGCGTCTGGAGCCGCCAGATAGCCGACGAGGAGCACAACCGGGACGGCCAGTAGGGCGCGTGGCTTCTTCGCCGCGAGCAGGTAGAGCCCGCAAGCCAAGAGGGCCAGCCATGCGCTGCGGGTGAAGCTGAGCACTAGCGCGGAGCTGATCACAGCCGCAACAGCGATCCAGATGCCGAAGCCGGGCCTCCGGCGGCCGTAAAGCAGGCAACAAACCAAAGCCAGGAACACCAGCACGGCAGCTTGACTGAATGTCAGCCAGTGGCTGTAGAAGCCCGTAATGCGATCATCGACATACAGGCTGTAGAAGTCGACTCCCTGAGCTCGCAACGCAGCCGAGGCGAATTGCCCCAGCGCCAGGGCGCAAGCGCCGAGCACGACGACGAACCAAGCCTCAGCGGCCCGGCGGCAGCGGTCCGCGTTCGGGAAGGCGGTGTAGACGAGGGGCAGCATCCCGAACACGAAAAATTTCTTCAGTTGCGGCAGGGCCGCGGCCGGATCGTCCGAGGCTGCGGTGGCCGCCAAGGTCCAGACCAGCAGCGCGAGCAGCGGCCACCCCGCGCGCGGACAGCGTACGCTGCGGGGGCGGAGCAGCAGCAGCACCAGGCCGACGGCCAGCAAGGTATGCGCGATTGCGATGGAAGCGAGATTCGCTGCCGCCGCGCCGAAGGCCGCCCACCCGACCCAGGCGCGCCATTGGCGCTCGTCGGGAATCAAGGGACCAACATCCTCCGAATCCGCGGGCGGCGCGGGGGGCTCCGGCTCAGAGCAGGGCCTTCCAAGCGGCTTCGTACGGTGCCAGGTCGGGCCAAGCCCCGTTCAGCGTCTCGAGAAACGCTTTGAGGTCGGCGTGGTCCTGGGCGGAAAGGTCGAGTGGGTCGAGCTCCGTCTCGCCTAGCGCATCGCTTTTGGGCTCGTTGTAGAACTCGAGCACTTCGTCCAGGGTGCCGAAGCGTCCGTCGTGCATGAACGGCTCACGGCCTTTCCAATTGCGGAGCGAAGGCGTCTTGAACGCCCCGAGGTCGTAGGCGTCTTTGCTGATGGCCGCTCGGCCTGGATCCTCGGCGGTGCCGGTGCCGATGTTGTGGAAGCCGCCGTCCGTGAAGTTAGGGCCCAGGTGGCACGTGGCGCACTGGCCGCGGGTGAAGAAGATCATGCGCCCCCGCTCTTGGGCAGCATTGAAGACGGAGCGGTCCCCCCGCAGCCACTCGTCGTACAGCGTGGGCCCGGTGGCGAGGCTGCGCTCGAAGGCCGCGATGGCCCGCGCGATCTCGGCAACCGTGATCTGGCGGATTCCAGCCCGCGCGAAGGCCTCGGCGTAGGCGGGTTCTGCTTGCACCCGCCGGGCGGCCTCCGCGAGCGGCAGGTCCATTTCGATCGGGTTCTCGATGGGCCCCCTGGCCTGCTCCTCGAGGGATTCCGCACGGCCGTCCCAGAAGAAGTACTCGGCGTCCGCTAGGTTGACGACCGTGGGAGTGTTGCGGGGGAGGGTGTCGCCGTAGGCCCCCTCGCCGAGCGCGACGCCGGACTCGAAGCCCTCTTCGGGGATGTGGCAGGTCGCGCAGGAGGTGTTCCGCGGGGCGGATAGCAGCGGGTCGAAGAACAGCTTCCAGCCGATCGCCTGGAGTGGACTGACGGAGGCTGGCCCTAGTTGGGCCCCGAGGAACAGCCCGAGGCTCGCGAGCAGGCTTCGTCTCGCGCTAGTCATCCAGCACTACGCCCCACGGCATGGCCCCGGTGGGGATCTTCGCGATCTCCCGCATGGCTTCGGTGTCGACTACCGAGACGTTGCCGTCCGGGCCGTTGGCGGCGTACAGCCGCCTCCCGTCGCGCGACAGGGCCAACCCCCAGACGCGCACGCCGACCTCGACGCTCCCGCGCAGCTCCAAAGTGTCCGGGGCGAGCACCGCGATGGCGTTGCCCCGCCCGAGCGAGACGTAGAGCCGGGTCCCGTCCGGGCTCAGGAGAATCCCTTTCGGCTTGACGCGGGGGTTGATCTCGCGACGCAGCTTGTCGTTGACCGCCGCGACGCGGTTGGTGGCGCGGTCCACTTTGGAGACATGCCCGGCGACCTCGGAGGTCACCCAGAAGAACTTTCCGTCGGGGCTGAACGCCACCTCTCGGGGACGCGCCCCTACCAGCACGTTGGCAACCAGTCGGTTCTCCGCGACGGAGATCACATGCACCATGTTGGACGATTCGCTGGTCACCAGCACTTGTTGGCCGTCGGGGCTGACGCCGACTCCCTCCGGCTCGAGGCCGACCTTGATCTCGGCCAGGATCTTCCCTGAGGCGGGATCCAACACCGAAGCCAAGCCTTCGTCCTCGTTCGACAGATAGATGGTCCCGTTCGGATGCACCGCGAACGCTTCGGGGTCGGAGCCGGCCGGGATCTTGCGGACCACCTCGAGGCTGGAGGCGTCGATCACGCCGATGGCGTTGTCGTCGCCAAGCGCGACATAGACGTGCTTGCGGTCCGGCGAGAAGCCGATGCCGCGCGGCCTGCCGCCTACGGCGATGGTCTCTTCGACCTCGCCGCTCCGGCTGGCGATGACCGTCACCGAGTCGTCGGCTTCGTTGGTTACGAAAAGGCGATGCGTTGGCTCGGCGGCGAGGAGGCCCGGGAAAGCCAGCAGGAGGGAGGCTGGGAGGAGGCGCAGCATGAGGTTCACTCGCAGGGGGCAGCCCCGAGACTGTCCAAATCGGTCGAGACCCCCCCGCACGGGGGCCTCGCCGAGCAGGGCCCCCGACGGGCCGACCAGCACCAGCGGCTGGCGCAGCTGCCCGCTGGCGCGAAAGCTCTGCGGGTCGCCCTTCTGACCGTCGAAGCCGTCGGCGGCTTTGAGCAGGCCCACCAGAGCGGCGCCGTCCGCCGCGGGATTGCGCATGAGGGTGTCGGCTACTGCGCGAACAGCGAACCAGCCCGCCCAGGCGAGCTCGTCCATGGCGGATTCGAACCGGTTCCTGTAGCGCTTGTTGAGGTCCCGCGCTGCGAACTTGACGGCCTCGCCGTGCCAAGCCGCCGCGGAGACCTTGGCGTCGGCGTTCCGCGAGCGCCACTGGGCCACGGCGTCTGCCTTCATCCTCTCGCTGGGGATGACGTGCAGGACGTTGGGCAAGCACGCCTCGCGAAGCGAGTCGGATCCGTCGCTGAGATTCAAGACGGCCCGGTCGCCGGCCCGTGCGGCGAGCTCACGCACCGCCCCCGGACGATCCAGCAGGATCGCGACGGCGCGGGCGGGAAGGCTATGGGGCGCAGCCCGAGCCAGGACCAGCTTGATGCCGAGGAACTCGCCTTGCCGGTTGGACTCGTCCAGTCCGAGCTGGACCCCTCGTAACGCGGTGCCGTGCTCAGGTCCGCTGTAGAGCAGCTCGATGTCTGCGGCGGCGGCCGTGACCGTCAGCAGTGACGCAAGAAGCGTGACGCGCAGGCTGTTCGGCATCCTAGCGTTCAGCCGCGGCGGACTCTCTCGCCGCGAATGCAGCTCCCATGTTAGCTTGCCTCGCCAGTGCGCAGCTAGGGGTTGTCCGGCGAACGCGGTTGCTGGCGATCCTGGCCGTGACCGTAGGCGGGCGGCTTGCCGTCCAGCCAGGTGCCGAGTTCGGCTGCTGGGAAGCGCAGTCCGAGGTAGAAGGGGCCGAACAGCGCGTACAAGGAGCTCGCCCGGTCGAACCGCATCTCGTAGATCAGTTGCTTGAACACCAGCGGGTCGTCGGCGAATAGGTCGACGCCCCATTCCCAGTCGTCGAAGCCGATGGAGCCGGAGATGATCTGCTGCACCCGCCCGGCGAACTTTCGGCCGATTAGGCCGTGCTCGCGCATCATCTTGCGGCGCAGCTCGAGCGGGAGCGTGTACCAGTTCTCTTGCTCGCCCCGCCTCTTGTCCATCGGATAGAAGCACAGGTAGCGCCGGGGAGGGATCGCGGGCCACAAGCGCGGCGCCATAGCCTCGGCCTGCTGGGCTGCTTGCAGTTGCACCACCTCCTTCCAGTCGGAGTCGACGGGATCGAGGCCCTTGGAGAGCAACCGGTCGTACAGCTTGACTGTCGAGTCGTACAAACCTAGTTCGACGACGGAGATATAGGAGGTTGTGGGTTCCAGGTACTCCGCCAGGGCTAGCGAGGCGACGGCCAGTTCGGCGGCGTGGAGAGCTTCGAAGCTTTCCCGGAAATGCACGAGCATTAGGTCGCCCTTGTGCCCGAGCTGGGCGAAAAGCGCCGAACCGCCCGCCGTGCGGCCTTCCCCTCCCGGGGTCGGCGAAATTGTCCTCCGCTCCATCGCGCCGAGCGTCTGCCGGGCCTCCAGCACGATGGCCTGCCGCGACTTGGCGGACAGCCTCTTCCAAGCGCTCCACCGCATGCGAAACAGCTGGTGCAGGAGCGGAGAGCCGTCCAAGGTCAGCGGGTGCGGGGGCGGGTCTGGGGTCGGGTCGGATGGCCGGGGCTCGTCAGCGTTGGCCGAAAATGGACCGCCAAGCATGATGGTCCAACTCTATCAGAGCTTTTTCCGGTAGCTCCCGCCGAGCCGCTGCCCCGCAATCGGATGGAACGAGCTGGGCCGCTGGGCGAGAGCTTCAGCCGGCGCGGCATGCGGCCGTGGCCAACTGGGCGGACCGCTGCCGGAAGAGCGCCAGCTCGTCCAGCAGCAGACTAGTTGCGGGCCTCGCGAGGGCGCTCGCGGAGCGAGCGCAACCGTGGTTGGGTGCGTTCCCCGGGCGGAGGATGTTGCGAGGGGCTAGCTCGCCGAGCTGCGGCAACATGTTGGAGCGGCTCAGCGCGGGGTCGCAGCGGATTAGTCAGACCGCGATGAGCGGAGCTATCACAAGGGCCACGATCGACATCAGCTTGATCAGGATGTTCATGGAAGGTCCGGATGTGTCCTTGAACGGATCGCCCACCGTATCCCCGACGACCGATGCCTTGTGGCCCTCCGAGCCCTTCCTCTCGCCCGCGATGTCGCCTTGCTCGATCGCTTTCTTGGCGTTGTCCCAGGCACCGCCGGCGTTGGCCATGAACAGCGCCAGCAGGACGCCCGTCACCGTTGCTCCAGCCAAGGTCCCGCCCAGCGCCTCCGGGCCCAGGGTGAAGCCGACCAGCACGGGGGCCGTCACGGCCACCACTCCCGGGAGGATCATCTCCCGCAGGGCTGCGGAGGTGGCGATGGCAACGCACCGCGCGGCATCCGGGCGGACCCCCGCTTCGCCCTCGAGCAACCCCTTGATATCGCGGAACTGCCGCCGGATTTCGTCGATGATCTTAGTAGCGGCGTGGCCGACCGCCGTCATCGTGAGGGCGGCGATCAGGAACGGGAGGACCCCGCCTAGCAGCAGCCCGAGGACCACCTCCGCGGAGTTGAGCGCAATCGGGACGACAGGCAGTCCCGCCGCCGTGCGGGCGCTGTCGAGTGCTTGCGTGTAGGCCGAGAACAGCGCCAGGGCCGCCAGCGCAGCCGAGCCGATCGCGAAGCCCTTGCCCATGGCCGCAGTCGTGTTGCCCAGCGAATCGAGCTTGTCTGTCACCGCACGGACCTCGTCCGCCAGGCCGCACATCTGCGAGATGCCGCCGGCGTTGTCCGCGATCGGGCCGTAGGCGTCCACGCTCATCGTGATGCCGACGGTGGCGAGCATGCCGACCGCTGCGATCCCGATGCCGTAGAGACCCGCTGCTTGGTGCGCCAGGAAAATGGCCGCGCAGATCACCAGGATCGGCAGCGCGCAGCTCCGGAAACCGGTGGCCAGGCCCTCGATGATGTTCGTGGCGTAGCCCATCCGCGAGGCTTCGGCGATCCGGATGACCGGTTTCATCGAGGTGTAGTACTCGGTGATGAAGCCGATCGCAGCTCCGGCTAGGCAGCCCGCAACGACGGCTAGGAAGACCCCGTCCGATACGCCCATCGCCTGCCCAGTGAAGAAAGCCCCGGCTAGGAAGATGGCCGAACTCAGCCAAGCGGCGTAGCGCAGCGCGGGGGCAGGTCCTAGCTGCTTGAGGATGCGGATCGACAGGATGCCCAGGAGCGAGGCTGCCAGCCCCACTGCCGAGAGGACCAGGGGCAGCGCCATCAAGGCTGCCCGCAGCGCTTCGCCGCCGAGGCTGCCGGCTAGGGCCTCCAGGCCCGTCGCGGGCAGGGTCGCGGCGATGGCTAGACTCGCGATCATCGCCCCGGCGAAGGACTCGAAGATGTCCGCTCCCATGCCGGCCACATCGCCGACGTTGTCGCCCACGTTGTCGGCGATTACGCCCGGGTTGCGCGGGTCGTCCTCGGGTATGCCCGCCTCGACCTTGCCGACCAAATCGGCCCCCACATCCGCAGCCTTCGTGAAGATCCCGCCCCCGACGCGTGCGAACAGCGCGATCGAGCTGGCCCCCATGGCGAAGCCGTTGAGGTAGCTGGCGTTCTCCGGGCCGGAGTATGCCAGGGCGAGCAGGCCGACGCCCAGCAGGCCGAGGCCGGCGACGGCCAAGCCCATCACGGACCCGCCGTTGAATGCGACGGTCAGCGCTTCGCCGAGGCCCCCTGTCCGGGCGGCCTCGCTAGTGCGGGAGTTCGTCAGCGTGGCGGCCTGCATGCCCAAAAGCCCTGCCAGCACGGAGCAAGTGGCCCCGACCGCGAAGCTGATCGCCATGGGCGCCCCGAGCTGCCAGGCGACCAGACCTGCCACCGCTGCCACGAAGACGGCGAGGATGCGGTACTCGCGGTAGAGGAAGGCCATCGCGCCGACCCGGATCAGGCCGGCCACGGCCTGCATCGAGCTGTCGCCCGGGGGCCGCCGGCCGACGGCCAGGAAGGTCAGGAACGCGGCTCCCAAGCCGATGGCCCCGCACACGGGAGCAAGCCCAAGATAGTTCTCCATACCGATTGCCGCCTAGTCTCCAGTCGGGTAGCCTCGCGGCAACTGGGGGCTGCCCGCGCGAGGGCTCAAGAACCAACAGGTGGAGCGCCCAAGGCCGCGCCCAACCTACTCCCAGCCTACCACGGACATTGCCCGGGCTTGGCTTAGGATGGGCCCCCTGATTTCCGGGCAAGGATTCCGGCTGCCAGCCAGAACGTATTTTTTGCAATGATTTAGACGGTCCTCCAGGGTGACCGCGGATTGCGCATCGGGGATTCCTCTCGATTTTTCCGCAGGCCCCCCTGGCCCCTGCCTCCGCCAGCGCGGACTCGGGAAATTATCCGGGAATCTAGAATGGGTACCGAAGCGGCATGGTCATCGGACTGACAGGCACCAACGGCGCGGGCAAGACGGTGGCGGCCGAGGTGCTCCGCCGCAAGGGCTTCGTGGGCTACTCCCTGTCCGATGTGATCCGGGACGACCTGAAAGCCCGCGGTCTCGCGCCGACTCGCGAGAACCTGATCGCCGGAGGCAACCGCCTGCGGGCCGAATTCGGCCCGGCTGTGCTGGCCCAGCGCATCCGGCGGAAATTCCGCCCGGACCAGCACTGCGTCGTGGATTCGATCCGCAGCCCCTACGAGGTGCGGGAGCTTCGCGAGGCGGGCTCGTTCCGCCTGCTGCACCTCGACGCTCCGCAGCAGGAGCGGTACGAGCGGGCCCGCAAGCGGGGCGGGGCTAGGCTGCCCGCCTCGTTCGCGGAGTTCCAGGAGCAGGAAGGGCGAGAGCTCGAGAGCCGCGACAGCAGCCGCCAGCAGCTCCGGGCAACTTGGGCCGAGGCGGACCAGACGCTTGTCAACGACGGCACTCTCGCCGAATTCGAGGCGCGGGTCGCCGAGGTTGCCAGGGGCTGGATGATGCATGGCTCGCGGCCCGGTTGGGACGAGTACTTCATGCGGATCGCCCAGATCGCGGCCCTGCGGTCGAATTGCATGAAGCGCAGCGTCGCCGCCGTCATCGTCAAGGACCGGCGCATTATCTCGACCGGCTACAACGGAACCCCGCGAGGCGTCAAGAACTGCAGCGAGGGCGGCTGCCCGCGCTGCAACTCCATGGCCGACAGCGGCACCCGGCTGGACGACTGCCTCTGCAGCCACGCCGAGGAGAACTCCATCGTCCAAGCCGCTTACCACGGCATCAGCGTGCAGGGAGCCACCCTCTACTCCACCTACTCTCCCTGTCTCATCTGCACCAAGATGATCATCAATGCGGGCATCCAGAGGGTGGTGTACAACCTCGACTACCCTCTGCATGGAACGGCCCGCGAGCTGCTCGAGCAGGCGCAGGTGGACCTCGCGCAGCAGCCCTTGGGCTGAGCAGCCTCCGGGCACCCGGCCGGCAGCGCCTGTAGGATCGAAGGATGGCCGAAGAGGTGTTCGCAGAGCCCCGCATCACACTCCATCGCATCTACACCCGCGGCGGCGACAGCGGCAGCACAAGCTTGGCGAACGGGCGCCGGCTCCCGAAGCACGACCCGCGGGTCGAGGCGTACGGCACCGTCGACGAACTCAACGCGTTCGTCGGCCGGGCCGCCGTCACTCTCGCGGAGGCGACGGCCGGCTGTCCCGCCCTGGCGGAGCTCGGGCCGGTTCTGCTGCGGATTCGCCACGAGCTCTTCAACCTTGGTTCCGAACTCGCGACCGACCCCGGTGCGCTCGGGGCCCGCCAGCCGCGCGTTCTGCCCGAGCACGTGGAGCGCCTGGAGGCAGAGATCGACGCCGCTAACGAAGAGCTGCCCGCGCTACCGTCCTTCGTGCTGCCTGGCGGCACGGCCCTGAACGCGGATCTGCATGTCTGCCGCGCTGTCTGCCGCCGGGCGGAGCGGCGTATAGCCGCGCTTGCCGCCTCCGGTGCCGAGGGCCTTGCCGCTCCGTCCCGGTACCTCAACCGCCTCTCCGACGCGTTCTTCGTCTGGGGCCGTTGGGCCTGCGTGCGTGCCGGGGAGCCCGAGACCCTCTGGCGCGCCAACCAGCCCTTCTGACGCGCTGCCCGCCTGCCGGGGCAGTGCGCCATAATGTGCCCATGCTTTCCCGGCGGGAGTTGCTGGCAGCGGTGCCTGCCTTGGGTCTGGCTGCGTGCGGCGAGGACAGCGGCAGGCCCGTGGTGGGCGTCGTGCCGAAGGGCACGAACCATACCTTTTGGCAATCGGTGCATGCGGGGGCCATCAAGGCAGGCCGCGAGTTCGAGCTGGAAATCGTCTGGAACGCTCCGCAGATGGAGATCGACTCGGCCCGCCAGATCGCGATTGTCGAGAACCTGATCACGCGGCGGGCCGACGGCATCGTGCTGGCTCCGGTGGACGAGGACGCTCTCGTCACGGTGGTCGAGCGGGCCGCTGACCGCGGCATTCCGGTGGCGATCTTCGACTCCGCGATCAACACCGACAGGATCATCACCTTCGTCGCCACCGACAACTACCAGGGCGGCGTCATGGCCGCCGAGAGGATGGCGGAGATCCTCGGCGGCCAGGGCAAGGTCGGCGTGATCGGGTTCATGCCGGGGAGCGCCTCGACCATGAAGCGGGAGGCGGGCTTCTTGGAGACCGTCAGCGGGCAATCCCCCGGCATCGAGGTGGTGGGCGTGAAGTTCAACATGGCCGACCGGGCCAAGGCGCTGGCGGAGGCCGAGAACCTGCTCACCGCGCATCCCGACCTGGCGGGCTTCTTCGCCGACAACGAATCGAGCGTCGATGGCACCGTCCAGGCTGTCAAGCAGCGCGGGTTGGCGGGCAAGGTGCGAATCGTTGGATTCGACGCGTCCGAGAGCTTGGTCGCGGACATGCGGGCGGGCGTGATCGACTCGATCGTGGTCCAGGATCCTTTCAAGATGGGCTACGAGAGCACCCGCCAGCTGGCCCTGCATTTGCGGGGCGGGGAGGTCGAGCGGCAGATCGACTCCGGAGCGTACCTGCTGCGGCCCGAGAACGTGGATACTCCGGAGATGCAGGCAATCGTCTTTCCCGACATCCGGCACTGGCTCGGGCTTTCGGCCGGTGCCCACTGAGGTGGGCCGGGAGCGCCTGCAGGCCGACGAGCGGTACATGCGCGAGGCGTTGGGCTTGGCCGCCGCTGCTCGGCTGGCCGGAGAGGTTCCGGTCGGTGCCGTGGTTGTCTGCGCAGGCAGGATCGTGGGGCGGGGCGCAAACCGCCAGATCGCCGATCGGGACCCGACCGCCCACGCCGAGATCGTGGCGCTGCGGCAGGCAGCCCGCTGCCTCGAGTCCTTCCGCCTGCACGGTGCCACGGTGTACTCCACTCTCGAGCCCTGTGCGATGTGCGCCGGGGCGCTCGTAACCGCTCGCGTACGGCGCTTGGTCTTCGGTTCCCGCGACCTGCGCTTCGGAGCCGTGCGGAGCAAGTTCCGGCTGGCGGACTCGGAACTGCTGAACCACCGTCTGGTGATCGACGAGGGGGTTCTCGCGGAGGAGTGCCTAGCCCCGCTGAAGGAGTTTTTTGCGGCTCGCCGCTAGGGGCGCCGACGCCCGGGATTGACATCGGGGGGCTGCTTGCCGAAGAATAAGTAGCTTAGGCTTGCTGCGGGGCGGGCCCGACCGGCTCAGCCCGCCAGAACCTACCCCACCCGTCCGCCTGCCTCGGCAGCACCGCCGAACCGGCGGGTGTTCGACCGGAGGATTGCGTTGCCGCGCAGGGATTTTCACTTGTTCACCTCGGAGTCGGTCACGGAGGGGCATCCGGACAAGCTATCCGACACCGTGTCCGACGCCGTCCTCGACGCCGTCCTCGCGCAGGACCCCCATGGCCGCGTAGCCTGCGAGACCCTGGTCACGACCAACCTCTGTGTGCTAGCGGGTGAGGTGACAGCCGACGCCGACCTCGACTACGAGGAGATAGCCCGCGAGGCGATCCGCCAAGTCGGGTACAACGACCCGGCTTGTCTGTTCGACGCCGGCACCTGTGACGTCCAGACCCACATTGACAAGCAGTCCGGGGACATCGCCATGGGCGTCGACCATGGCGGGGCAGGCGACCAAGGCCTGATGTTCGGCTTCGCCTGCGGCGAGACCGGGTCGCTGATGCCCCTGCCCATCACGCTCGCCCATCAGCTCGTGCGGCGCCTCACGGATGTTCGGCGGTCCGGAGAGCTCGAGTTCCTGCGGCCAGATGGGAAATCCCAAGTCACCGTGGAGTACGAGGGCGGCGAGCCGAAGCGGGTTGACGCCGTTGTCGTCTCGGCGCAGCACGACCGCGTCGGAGGCCCGACCCTCCGGAGCCAGGAGCAATTGCGCGAGCGGATTCGGGAGGCCGTGATCGACCGCGTGGTCCCCGGCGAGCTGACTGACGATCGCACCAAGTACCACATCAACCCGACCGGCCAGTTCGAGATCGGCGGGCCGCACGGCGACACGGGCCTGACCGGCCGCAAGATCATCGTGGACACCTACGGCGGCATGGGCCGCCACGGCGGCGGGGCCTTCTCGGGCAAGGACCCGACGAAGGTCGACCGGTCCGCCTGCTACATGGCGCGCCACATCGCCAAAAACATCGTCGCGGCGGGCTTGGCCTCCCGCTGCGAGGTGCAGCTAGCCTACGCCATTGGCGTGGCCGAGCCGGTCTCCGTGCGCGTCGACACCTACGGCACCGGACGGATCAAGGAAGAGCGCCTGGCCGGGTTGGTGCAAGAGCTGTTCCCGCTCACGCCGGACGGACTGATCGACTATCTCGACCTGCGGCGTCCGATCTACAGGCCCACGGCGGCCTACGGGCACTTCGGCCGCGGCGAGGATACCTTCACCTGGGAGCGCACCGATCGCGTCGCAGATCTGCGGGGGCGGGCCTGAGCGCGCCGCGGCGCCCGGGGCCGAGAGAGGAGAGCACCGACATGGCGGTCGTCGAAACCTTGCTGGAGGTGTCCCCCACGGCACCGGCGGACTACAAGGTCAGGGATCTTGCCCTGGCCGAATTCGGACGGGACGAGATCCGTCTCGCCGAGCACGAGATGCCGGGGTTGAGGGCACTGCGCGAAGAATACACGGGCCGACGCCCCCTGGCCGGGGCGCGGATCACAGGCTCGCTGCACATGACCGTGCAGACCGCCGTGCTGATCGAGACTCTGGTAGAGCTCGGGGCCTCGCTGCGCTGGGCGTCCTGCAATATATTCTCCACGCAGGACCACGCGGCGGCCGCGGTGGTGGTGGGCCGCACGGGCACGCCGGACGCGCCCCGCGGGGTGCCGGTTTTCGCCTGGAAGGGCGAGACTCTCGAGGAGTACTGGTGGGCCACGTCGCAGGCCCTGCTGTGGCCCGACGGCGGGCCGAACCTGATCCTGGACGATGGCGGCGACGCGACGCTGTTGGTGCATTGGGGGCTGGAGTACGAGCGGGAGGGCGCTGTGCCCGACTCCTCGACCGCTGCGTCCGAGGAGGAGGCGGTGGTGCTGCGGACCCTGGCAGCCCTGCGGCGGGAGCGCGGCCTGTTCTGGGGGGATTTGGCCGCGGGGATCCGCGGGGTGTCCGAAGAGACGACCACCGGCGTGCATAGGCTCTACCAGCGCCAGGAGGAAGGCACGCTGCTGTTCCCGGCCATCAACGTGAACGACTCGGTCACGAAGTCGAAGTTCGACAACTACTACGGCTGCCGCCATTCGCTGGTGGATGGCATCAACCGCGGGACAGACGTCATGATTGCGGGCAAGGTCGTCGTGATCTGCGGCTACGGCGATGTCGGCAAGGGTTGCGCGGAGTCGATGCGGGGCCAGGGCGCTCGGGTCATCGTCACCGAGATCGACCCGATCTGCGCGCTGCAGGCGGCGATGGAGGGCTACGAAGTGCGGCGGCTCGAGGATGTCCTCCAGGTCGCCGACATTTTTGTGACCGCAACCGGCAACCGGGACATCATCAGGGCAGAGCACCTGGCCCGGATGAAGCACCAGGCCATCGTCGGCAACATCGGCCACTTCGACAACGAGATCGACATGGCGGGCCTAGCCGAGCTCCCTGGCGTGGTCCGCAAGACGATCAAGCCGCAGGTCGACGAGTACCGCTTCCCCGACGGCCACACGGTGATCATCTTGTCCGAAGGCCGCCTGCTGAACCTCGGCAACGCGACGGGCCACCCCAGCTTCGTGATGTCGTGCAGCTTCACCAACCAGGTGCTGGCCCAGATCGAGCTGCACCGGAACGCCGAAGCCTACGCCCGCACGGTTGCGACCTTGCCGAAGCAACTCGACGAGCAGGTTGCGCGGCTGCACCTGGGGGCCCTTGGTGCCGATCTGACCACGATGACCCCGGCCCAGGCCGAGTACCTTGGAATCCCGGTCGATGGCCCGTACAAGCCGGAGCACTACCGTTACTGAGCGCCCGGTGCGGCAGCCCGTCCAAGCTGCCGGACGGTCATCCGGGGGGCGCTGGCCGGGACCCGCCGGGCGGTCCGGCGTTGCGCTGCTGGTAGCCCTGCTGGTCGGCGGGGGTTGGCTGGCGGCTCAGCGACTCTACCGCGATTTGCCGCTGCCGCCCGAGTCCCCGTTGGCGTTGGTCGAGCCGGCGGACGCCGACCGGGCGTCCGAGTTCGTCCTGGCGCGCATGGCGTACACCGACCTCTACGAGGATCAGATCCTCAAGATGCGCCCCTGGCAGATCGACTCGCCCGAGGCCGAACGGCATTTCCTGCAGGGCCTGCGGCGCCTCTCGGTAATCGACACCCGCTCGAACGAGGCCTATGTCCATCCGGTCCAGCCGGACTTCTTCGACTATCCCTTCCTCTATGTGGTGGAGGCGGGGCACTGGGACCTCACGCAGGAGGAAGTCGACCGCATCCGGGAGTACCTGCTGCGAGGCGGCTTCATCATGTTCGACGATTTCCACGGCTCGGAGGAGTGGGAGAATTTCCTGCGCGGCATGCGGCGGATCTTCCCCTCCCGGCCCATCGAGGATCTGGGCTCCGACGCGGAAGTGTTCCACACCGTGTTCGACATGGCGCGGCGCGAGCAGATCCCCGGGCTGCAGATGGTCTACAGCGGCCGCATGTACGAGCGGGACGGCGTGGTGCCGCAGTGGCGGGGCATCTTCGACGACGATGGCCGCGTGATGGTTATCATCAACCACAACATGGATCTCGGGGATGCTTGGGAGCACGCCGACTGGCCGGAATACCCGGAGCGCTACACCGCGATGTCGTACCGGCTGGGGGTCAACTACATCGTCTACGCGATGACCCACTGATCCGCCCTAGCGGGCTTGGCGGCGCACTATCCGCGCCGCTTCCTCGAAGCCCATCCAGAGGTTGATCAAGCCGATGCCGGACACCGCCCCGCGCAGGCGGTTGCTCAGCCAGAACTCGCTGTACTGCGGCTGGAGGCTGAAGAAATAGTTGTTGTCCCAGAGCAGCGTCCAGGGCAGCAACAGCAGCACCAGCCCGACTTCCAAGCAGAACAGGAGGTAGGTGATCTGGCTGAGGACATTGTGGATCCTGCGCGGCAGGCTCGGTCGGCCTGGCGCTGCGGGAGAAGCCGCCGGTCCGCCGCTCACGGTTCCCAGTGTAACCCCGACGGAGGGGCTTCGGGCGCGAGCCGGGCTTGGCGGGCGACGGGCCGGTAGCTCTGGCGGTGCTGCGGAGTGCAGCCGTGGACGCGCAGCGCGGCGAGATGCGCCGGGGCCGGATACCCCTTGTGGGACCGTAGGCCGTATTGCGGGTACACCCGGTCCCACGCAGCCATGCAGCGGTCCCGGGCGACCTTCGCCAGGACCGAGGCGGCCGCGATCGATTGGCTCAGGCGGTCTCCGCGGACGAGGCTCGCCTGCGGGATGGCCACATCGATCGAGATCGCATCGACGAGCAGGAAGTCGGGCGCGGGTTCGAGGGCCGCGACAGCGGTTCGCATGGCCAGCCGTGACGCCTGGAGGATGTTGAGCAGGTCGATGCGGGCCGCGTCTACGGCCCGCACCGCGAAGGCAATCGCCGTCTGGCGGATCTGGGCATCCAGCTCGGCCCTCCGGGCTGCGCTGAGCCGCTTGCTGTCGTCGAGGCCCGGCAGGGCTGCGCCCGGGGCGAGGATCACGGCGGCGGCGAACACCGGTCCGAATAGGCATCCGCGCCCGGCTTCGTCGATGCCTGCGATACGGCGGTACCCGTCCCGGTGCGCTTGGCGTTCCAGGCTCCAGTCCGGGGCGGCTGCTGGCACACCCCGAGCCACGTGCTAAACCTTGGTCCGGTACTTGTCCTGGAGCGCGTTGAGCTTGTCCTGCAGGCTCATCTTGCCTTCCCTGCGCCCGTCGCGGCGCTCCCGAGGGTCCGGGCCGAAGGTGCGTCTCAGGGGACGTCCGCCGGTCGTGCGGTCCGGGCCGCGCCTCCCGCGGCCGCGCTCGCCGCCGTGGGCTTGCCGCCCGGGGCCTGGCGGCCTGCGAGGAGCAGCGCGGGGCTCCCACATTGAGAGGCCGATGCGTCTGCCGTCCGGGTCCGCGGCCCTGACGAAGAGTTCTACGGTGTCCCCCGCCTGGAAGCTCGGCCGACTGTCCTGGAGGTGCTCGCGGCGGATCTGCGAGATGTGCAGCAGGGCGTCCTGGTCGGCTCCGATGTCGACGAAAACCCCGAAGTCGGCCACGTTTGCCACGACCCCGGCGACTTTGCGCCCCGGGCGGAACTCGTCGTCCGAGCGCAGCGGAACGGCCGGCCGGGGCTTCTGAAAAGCGCCCCGCACGCTGCGCCGCTCCGGCTTGAGCTCCCGCATGGCCGCCTCGATCAAACGGGCCGGGCGCTCCGGGGTGGCGAACTGCTCCGGGTCGATGGCGTCCAAACGCTCGGGCTCGGCCAGCAGCGTCGCCAAGTCGCAGCCTGCGGATTCGGCGAAGCTCTCGGCCAAGTCCCGACAATCGGGGTGGATGCCGGTGGCGTCGAGCGGATCGGGGCCGTGGACCCGCAGAAAGCCCGCCGCCTGGGCGAAGACCCGGTCGCTGAGGCTTTGGACCTTCTGCAGGTCCTGGCGTGTCTCGAACGGCCCGCGCTTGTCCCGGTGCTCGATGACGCGCTTGGCGAGCCGCTCGGTAAAGCCTGGCACCAGGGCTAGCAGCGGGGCAGGGGCGCGGTTCAGGTCGACCCCGACATCGTGGACGACGCACTCCAGGGTCTGCCGCAGCGCCGCCCGCAGCCGTTCCGGCTCAACTTCCTGGTAGTGCAGGCCGATGCCCAAGGTTCTGGGATCGGCCTTGGCCAGTTCGGCTAGCGGGTCCTGCACGCGGCGCGCCAAGCTGGCTGCGCTGCGCACCGCCCCTTCCACCCCGGGCAGTTCGCGCTTGGCCAGCTTCGAGGTCGCGTAGATCCACGTGCCGGCGTCGCGCACGGCGAGCCAGCCGACATCGGTCCGTCCGGACCGCCGAATCTGCCCGCGCAGGTGCTTCTCCGTCTCGTGCGGCCGCGGGCCGGCGGGGACCACGATGAGGTCCACCTCGTGCTGCCGGAGGAATTCGCTCAACTCCTGCTTCCGAGTCCGGCGGCTTCCTGCTTTCGGGGCGGAGGCCTCCGCCGGGGCGGGCGGCGAGGCTCCTGCGGCGTCCGGGCTCGAGACGTCCGTCTTCTGCGGCGCTGCGCCAGGCGCGGAAGGGTTCTCTGGGCCCTGAGTACCCGCGGCGGTCGCTTCCTCGGTGCCAGCTTCCGCTGGGCCGGGCGGGACCGGTGCATTCGCTGGGCTCGCTGGTGGTTCCGCGGCCTCCGCCTGGGTTGGCGGTGCCGGGGCGGACGGCTCTGCTGCGGCTCCCGCGGCCATCTGCGGGCCTGCGCTCGGGGGGAGGTCCCCGCGCTGGGCTGGGGCTGCCGGGCTGTCTCCGTCACGGACGATGGCGGAGTCCAGGAGCTCGCCTTGCGGTCCGATGAGCGCCGCCCGCCAACCGCCGGGCCGGCCGGTCTCGATGCCGACGATCCGCAAGCCGACGGCCGGGGGGGCTAGCAAGGCGTTGCGCAACGCCTTCTGGAAGGTCTGGATCGCTTCGCCGTCCGTTTGCTCGTCGAGCTCCCGCAGGACATCTTTCCGAATCCTGCCCGCGAGCCCGTTGTGCAGTGCCGCGTTGACCGTGCGCTTCAGGTGCGGCGCGTACACGGATTCCGGATTCTTGATCAGCCGACGCTCGAGGGTCGCGACCGCTAGCTCGTGCGGCAGCTCCGTCGCCGCCTCGAGCTGCCCTGTCTGCACGCCCCTGCGGATGGCGAGGCGCTTCTGCCAGGGCACCTCCGCGACCTTGGCCTTGTAGCCGTCGAGGGCGGCGGTACGCGGGTTCTTCCGTGCGGCTGGCCGCGCCTTCACAGCGAGCTCGCCATTGCGCCGGTAGACCTGGCGGAGCTCGTGCAGGATCTCGGGTTTCTCGCTCAGCCAGCGCGCGGCGATCGAGGAGGCCCCATCGAGGGCTTGGGCGGAGTCGGCGACGCCCGCTTCCGGCTTGACGTGCTTGGTGGCCTCCGCCTCGAGGTCGAGCCCTTCTTCCTGGAACCAAAGCGTGCGGGCCAGCGGGTCGAGGCCCTGGCTGATCGCCGCATCGGCCGGCTCGGGCTGCCGCGCGCGGTACGGCCGGAAAATGTCGTTCAGCGTGCGGCGGTCGGGCGCTCGCTCCAATTCCTTGCGGAGCGCATCCGTCAGCGCCCCCTGTTGGCCCAACGTGGTGAGCATCGACAGGCGGTGGTCGATGAGGTCTTGCCGGGCCCTGAGTTTCTCGAGGGCCTCCAGGAGGCGGCTCTCGTCGAGGCCGCCGCACAGGTCGGCCCGGTAGCGGGCCAGGAACGCTGCCGAAGCACCGTTCTCCACTTGCTGCACCACCTGCAACAAGTCCTTCAAGGGGATGTCCGCCTCTCGGGAAACCTCTACGAAGGATTCCACGGGCAGCCCTGTGAGCGGTTTCATTCCTAGCTCAAGACCCTCGGCTCTTTCTGTATCATAAGTGAACCAATGCCCCGGCGGCTAGGCGGCTGGCAAGCTTGCGGAATCGCCGCGATGCTCGCGGCCGCGCTCCCGCTGACGGCCCAGGTGATCCAATTCCGGTCGAACGGAATGGACTATCAAGTGCTGACGAAGGGTGGCCTGACCCTGATGTGCGCGCATGTCCCGCTGCGGACTAGCCGCTACGCAGTGATGCATGTGGCGGCGAGCAACGGCAGCGGGAGCACTTGGCAAGTCGACGCCGCCGATTTCGCCTTCAAGTACCAGGATGGCACGGTTGTCCGGGCTGTGCCCGAGCAGCAGGTGGTGAACGAATTCTTCCGCACGGCGGGCCGCGCCGAATTGCTGAGGCTGCAGTCGGCTTACGAGAAGGCGCTGTACAACAACGCGCATCTCCGCCCGGCGAACGGCTACGAGAAGCGCAGGCAGTCGGCGCTGGCCATCGGCCCGAAGGGTCTCAAGGCGGCCGCGGCCGCCGCCGCGATCGCCTTCGTGAGCGGCAAGCTGGGCCCGGGGGATTCGACCGACGGGGCGCTTTTTTTCCCCACGGCGGGGCGGGAGCTAGGGCCCGGCCGGGTGGTCGCCACGGTAGGCCAGGCGAGCTTCCAGTTTCTGGAGCAATAGGCCGGCAGAGAGCGGCCCGGCGCCGCGGACCAGGAGCCGACCCATGCGGTTGGCGTCGGCCGGCCTGAGTTCCGGCCCGGCCCCAGTCGTAGATGGCGAGGGCCCGCTGCGACGGTAGCCCATGTTTACCAAGTTGACGGGCGATTTTGGCCATTTGGCCGGTATTTCGAGGCGTGCGCTCCTGTAACTTGTTGATTCTAAAAGATCGGGATTTGGCAGAACGCGATGTAGTGCCATAATCGCATAAATACCCTTGCGTCGCGGTAGCCCACCCCGCTATCGTGGCAGCGTGTTCGTTCGGCGCACCTAGGCGGCCTCCGCAAAACCATCGTCTGACCCACACCCGCCGCCCGCGTGGCACACTTTGTAGTGCCACTCGAGCCGTTCCATCGGCGTAAGTCATTGATTCTAAAATGTCTTGGATCTACCGTTGGTAAACATGGGGTAGCCTCATTGACCCGGCTTGCGGGCGGACCACGGCGGTCGGCTCTCACCCTGCTTGCCGGGCCGCCCGTCACTGGCAGGCGTCTCCGCGATGCGGCGAGGATGGGCTTGCGGAGCGCTGGGTCAAGCCGGTCGCCCCCGCTGGGCGGCTTCTGAACTGCTCGGTGGGCCCCGCGGTTTCCTGCAAGGTGCCCGTGCGACAATGCCCGGGCGGTGGCGGGCATCCTGCGCTATGGCTCGTATCTGCCTTTTTTCCGCCTGCGCCGGAGCGCGTTCCAGGGGGGCCCGGGGGAGCGGTCTGTCGCCGGTTTCGACGAAGATGCCACCTCTTTGGCCGTTGAGGCCGCCCGCGAGGCCTTGCGCGGCGCATCTGCGGATACGGGCACTGTCGTCTTCGCCTCGACCTCCCATGCCTACGCCGAAAAGCTCAACGCGGCGGTGCTCCACGCCGCCCTCGGGCTGCCGAGGGCGGCGCGGAGCCTCGACCTCGCCTCTTCGAGTCGGGCTGGACTGAGCGCGCTCGGGCTGGCCGCTCAGCTGGACTGCGGGCGGCCTGCCCTCGTTTGCGCGGCGGATGTTGTGGTGGGGGCCCCTAGTGGCCCTCGGGAGGCGGCGGGGGGAGATGCGGCTTGCGCCTTCCTCGTGGGCGACGGTCCGGGCCTGGGAGCCGAGATCCTCGCTGTGGCTTCCGAGACGGAGGAGTTGCTCGACGCTTGGCGGGGCCCGGAGCAGCAGTTTGCGAGGCAGTGGGAGGAGCGCTTCGCCGAACAGCGGCTGGTGCCGGCCCTGGAGGCGGCGTTCCAGCGGGCCCTCGCTACAGCCGGCCTCGCGGCCAGCGGTCTGCAGCGGGTGGCGGTGGACACGGCACATCCCCGCATCTCCGCTGCGTTCGCGCGGCGGGTGGGGCTGCAGCCCCGCCAGGGGGTGGACGGTCTAGCCGGTTCGGTGGGCCGTGCCGGAGCCGCGCACGCAGGCCTGCTGCTGGCGAGCATGCTGGACGGGGCCCTTCCGGGTGAGCGCCTGGCGGTGGTCTCTGCGGCAGACGGCGCGGAGGCTGTTGTCGTGGAGGCGACCGGACGCATTGAGGATGCCCGGCCGCTGCACAGCGTCGCGGACTGGCTCGCGTCGAAGCGGACCGACCTCGACTATCCGACGTATTTGAAATGGCGGGGGATCCTGCCCTTCGAAGCCCCCCGGCGGCCCGATCCGGCGCGTCCGGCGGCTCCGCCGATGCAGCGCGCGGAGGGCTGGAAGTACGCCTTCGTCGGTGCGCGCTGCGCAGCCTGCGGATCGAGCAACCTGCCGCCGCAGCGGGTGTGCGTGCAGTGCGGGGCGGTGGACGCGATGGAGCCGGTCCCCTACGCGGACGCGACGGCCCGCGTGGCGACATACACCGTGGACCATTTGGCGTATTCTTTGCAGCGGCCCGTCGTGGCCGCCGTCATCGACTTCGACCTCGGCGGACGCTTCGCCTGCGAACTCGCCGATGTGGCCCCCGAAAGTGTGTCGATCGGCCAGGAACTTGAAATGACGTTCCGGCGGCTGTACACCGCCGACGGGGTCCGGAACTACTTCTGGAAAGCGCGCCCGCGGCGCTAGGATCGTACCTGGAGGACCAGCAGCCATGGCCAGCAAGGGAATCCGCGACCGTGTCGCGATCGTCGGGATGGGATGCACCTGCTTCGGCGAACACTGGGACCGCGGTGCGGGTGACCTGCTCGTGGAGGCTGCTCTGGAGGCGTGCGCCTCGGCGCGCATCGAGCGCTCGGCGGTGGACGCGTATTGGATGGGCACGCTGACGAGCGGTCTGTCCGGCCTGCTGCTGTCGGAGTGCCTCAAGATCCCCTACAAGCCCGTCACGCGGGTCGAGAACTTCTGCGCCACGGGCAGCGAGGCGCTGCGCAACGCGGCCTATGCTGTCGCCTGCGGCGCGTACGACTTGGTGATGGCGATTGGGGTGGAGAAGCTCAAGGACTCCGGCTACTCCGGGCTAGCCGCCGGCGGGGCGCCGCCGACCGACGGCACGCAGACTTCGATGACCGCTCCGGCGACCTTCTCGCTGCTCGCGCCCGCGTATGCCCGCAAGTACGGCTTGGACGAGGGGACGCTGCGCGAGGTGCTGACGCGCATCGCCTGCAAGAACCACGCCAACGGGGCGCGGAACCCGAAGGCCCAATTCCAGCGGGCAGTACTCCCGGAGAAGGTCGATCAGGCGCCGAAGGTCGCCGGCATGCTGGGCGTGTTCGACTGTTCGGGGGTGAGCGACGGAGCTGCTGCGGCGATTCTGTGCCGCGCCGAAGACGCGCACCTGTATACGGACCGCCCCTTGTTCATCAAGGCGCTTTCCTTCATCGCCGGGCCGGCCGACGGTGCTAAGCGCCAGGACTACGACTACACGACCTTTCCCGAAGTCGTGGCGAGCGCCGCCGACGCCTACGGGCAGGCGGAGGTGCGCGACGCCCGCGAGGAGATCTCGCTGGCCGAGGTGCATGACTGCTTCACGCCCACTGAGTTGGTGCTGATGGAGGACCTCGGATTCTCCCAGCGGGGCAACGCTTGGCGCGACACGTTGGACGGGCGATTTGAGATCGCCGGGGCCCAGCCAGTGAATCCCGATGGCGGGCTGAAGAGCTTTGGACATCCGATCGGAGCCAGTGGGCTGCGCATGATGTACGAGCTATGGCTGCAGTTCCGGGGCGAGGCCGGCACCCGGCAAGTGTCCGCCCCGCAGCTAGGCTTGACGCATAACCTAGGCGGGGCTCCCGGCCGTTGCGTCAGCTTCGTCTCGGTGGTGGGGGCGAACTAAGGCCCGCGGCGTGCGATCGGCATGCGGCTCCAAGCATTGAGCGGCACCCGCTCCGGGGGAGTCTTGGATGCGCGGCGCGGCCTCCGTGGCCGGACGCCCCGGCGGCATCGCGGGCCCGGTTGCGGCGGCCCAAGCCAAGGCCACCGCAGCACGCGGCCAGCCCCGGCCCCTGGGAGGTGTACTGAGCGCCGACCGCAAGCCGGTGTGCCATGCACGGTGGAACGCGGCTACCTGGATCGTAGCCTAGGGCAGGCCGCCGCCGGTGCGGGCCTCGCTTTCTCGCTGGGATGCCGCTGTTTCGGCAGGGTGCCATTTCGCCTGCTCGAGTTCCGCGTTGGGCTGGGCGTTCGGTTCTAGCCGGGCTTGCCCGCGGAGCCTGCCGCGGGCAAGCTGGGGGCCAGGCGCGGGCCCCTCGGAGCTTGGCGGCTCTGGAAGGTTACAGTAAGCGCAGGAGGCTCTGCATGCGAATCGGCGTGGTTGGATTGGGCTTCATGGGCAGCACGCACCTGGAGGCCTATCGGCAGGTCGAGGGCTTCGAGCTGGCAGCTGTCGCAAGTTCCAGCGAGAAGAAGCTCGCGGGAGACCTGAGCGGTGTCGGCGGAAACCTGGATCGGGGCGGGGGCCAGGTCGAATTCGGCTCCGCGGCCCGGCACCGGCGCGCCGAGGACCTGATCGGCGACCCGCACGTTGAGGCCGTCGACCTCTGCACGCCGACGCACCTCCATGCAACGCTCGCGCTGCAGGCGTTGGCGATGGGCAAGCATGTGCTCGTCGAGAAGCCTATGGCCCTGAGCGCGGCGGACTGCGCCGCCATGATCGAGGCCGCCCGCGGGGCGGGCCGGGTCCTGATGGTAGCCCAGGTTCTGCGCTTCTTTCCGGAATACGTCGCGGCGCGGCGCAAGGTGCTCTCCGGCGAGCTAGGGCGCTTGCGTGCCGCGACATTCCGCCGTCGGTGTGCCGCTCCCGCCTGGGGCCAGTGGCTCAAAGACATCGACCGCAGCGGAGGCGGGGCGTTGGATCTGCTGATCCACGATTTCGACTTCTGCCAGCACCTGCTCGGCAAGCCGGCTTGCGTGCGGGCCGTGGGCTGGGAGGACCTCGACGCCGGCATCGATTTCGTCGAGGCCCGGCTGGACTACGGCGATGGTGTCCCGGTGACTGTGACCGGAGGCTGGCATCATCCGGCAAGCTTTCCGTTCTCGATGGAGTTCACGATGCTGTGCGACGGAGGGACTCTGGACTACAGCTCGGACAAGCCGGGCTTGCGCCTGCACACGGTCGGAGGCGAGCAGGTCGAGGTGGACTTGCCCCAGCAGGACGGCTTCGTCGGGGAACTGCAGGCGTTCGTAAATGCCTGCGGACAAGGCGAGGCCCCCGCAATGTGCCGGCCCGAGGACTCCGCCGAGTCCCTGCGGATCGGACTGGCCATGCGCCGTTCCCGCTCGCTGGGCGGAGCAGCGGTGCCGGTTGATTGACGCCTTTGCCGCTTATCTTTCCCGCAGCCACCAAGCGCGCTCGGTGGCCAGCAGCAGGCCCATCGCGCCGCCGCGATCGTCCCGGCCCAGAACGGCCTCGCGGTCGAAGTAGGCCCGCAGGGAGTCCTGTCGGCCCGTGCTCCGACACACATCGACCAAGGTCGCGTCGGGCTTGATGCGCGTCTGAACCGCCCGCCATGCCGCGTCGGCCGTCCCCTCAAACTCGGCCCGCGGCAGCCAAGCGCGCCGCAGGCCCCGAGTGAGGGCGAAGCCGATCATGGCGGTGGCGGTGAATTCGGCGTAGCTTTCGGGGCGGTCCACCACTTGGTGCCATGCGCCGGTCGGGTCCTGATGCAGGGCCAAGGCCCGCAAGTGGCGCAGGTGCGCCTCCAGGATCTCGGAGCGGCCCGGCTCAGCGGGCGGCCAATCGGACAGAACGAGAGCCAAGCCGAGCGCCGGAAACCCGTTGCCGCGGCCCCAGGCGGCTTCGTCCAGCGGGGAATGCCGGTAGAGGCCGTCCGGGCGCTCGTCCAGACGCTGCATGAAGCGCAGGTGCTGCAAGGCCATGCGGAAGTAGCGGCTTTCGCCGGTGAGCCGTCCGATGCGAGCGAGGATTGCGCAGCCCATGAAGACCGAGTCGCTCATCCGGTTGTGGAAGGGCATCGAGGCCTTCAGGGAGCCGTCTGCCTGGAAGCCGAGATCCGCAGCCGCTCTTGCCAGGGCGAGATAGGCTGGGTTGCCGGTGCGCTCGTGCAGTTCCGCAAAGATCAGGTGCCCGGAGAGGTGGCTGGCGGTCGGACGCTCGCCGAGGGAGGGACGTCCCTCCAGGAACGGCTGGACGATCCGCTCGATGTCCGCGAGTCGGCTCGCTCCCTCCAGGTCGCCGAGCTCCAGGCGGCCTAGCAGCGCCACCGCCGGGATGTAGACCGCGCTGTCGAGGCGTTGGCCGTAGGCCTGCTCGAGCTGGAGGCCCGCTGCAACCGGAGTGCGGCGCAGCCTCGCCTGCAAGGCTAGGCGCGCTGGCGAGGCCGAGAGGTTCTGGGCCAACGCGTGGAGGCGGCCCCGAGCTTCCTCGACCAGCCCCTCCAGGTCGGTGCCGCCGGCTGCCAGCCGCAGCGTCGCCGCTGGAATCCTGCCCACGTCTGCTGGCTGGCCGCCTTCCTCCAGAGCTCTCGCGAGGCCGCTGGGGCGCTCGTCCGCGCGCAGGTCGACCACCAAGTCAGGGGCCAGGGTGCCCATGAATCTCCAGAGATACTGGCACTCCCCGGCTTCTCCGCCGTAGGCGGGCCCCGGAGGCGGAAACGCCGCCAGGGGTTCGCGGTCGGGGAAGGCGTTCAGCACCGCGGAGAGCGCGTACTCCGCGTCGGCGTGCTCACGAGCCAGGGTGGCGGCGGCGTTGACGGATGTCCGTGTGCTGTCCAAGCCGGCCACCAGCAGGATCCGCGGCACGGGTCCTTCGGGGTCGAGGGCCTGCCGGGCGATGACGGCTCGGATCGGGCTGCCCGCCTGGGTCACGCCGATCGCGGTCTCGAGGGCCTCCCCGGCCGCTGCGGCTGCGAGCGGCCAGGAGAGGCCCACGAACGCTGCAGGGAGCCCTAGCCGTCCGATGAGCGCTGGAATGCGGCGAAAAGGACGCATTTAACGGGCTACCAAGGTAAAGCTCTGGCCGGTGAGCCTGACTTTCGGGTGCTCCACCACCGCCCTGTACTCCCATGCGCGGCTGGAATCGATTCCGGTGATCCGAGCCGAGTACTCTCCCGGTGCCGTCATCCGGGCGAGCTTGTTCCCAATCGGCTTCCAGGTGTCGTCGGGCTCGTACATCTCGGCGGTGCTCTTCCTGCGGCGGTACTCGAAGCCCACCCGCACCGAGGCAGCGTCCCCGAGGCTACGCAATGCGGCGTGCAACTGCGCTCCCCGAGTGCCCCAGGCGGCGTTCGGAAGAGTCTCCACCTCCGGCGGGTCCAGCCCGGGCTTGGCGCGCTCGATCTTGAGGACCACGGGATTCGGCCAGCGCCGGTCGTTGTAGAGCCGCTGCGCCCGGTAGGCGCGGATCCGGAGCCCATCCGCCGTTTGCTCCCATTCCGTTCTGGGCTCGATGTCGGGGCGGTATTCGAGCACCTGCTCGTTCTGGCCCAGCACCCGCACTTCGGTCTCGGCGTTTGCAACGACGGACTGGAGCAGCACGGTCTTTTGGGTGCCCCAGCCCCAGTCGGCCCCCGGAACGAAGGCGTAGACGGTGTCGGCGTCCTTGGCCCGGGTGAACCAGATGTCGCCCTCGTTGGTGATGACCCAGGGGCGCACGGCCCCGACCGCCTCGCTGTTGACCATGTTCCAGAGCGCCATTTCTCGCATCCGCGCTTCTTGCTCGACGGGCAGTTCGCCGCTGGGCATGGGGCCGATGTTGAGCAGGAAGTTGCCTCCCTTGGCGCGGGTTTCGATCCAGGCCCCGATGAGCTGGGTGCCGGACTTGTAGTGCTCGTTCGTCCCGCGGTACTGCCACTGCGTGCCCATCGTCATGTTGCCCTCCCAGGCTCCTTCCAGCGGCACACCGGGGGTGTACTGCTCGGGAGTCTCGATCTCGCCGCGCGTGACGACTGTATCGGGCGAGAGCTCCCAGATCAGCTCCTTCATTTCCTGGACAATCTCGTCTCGGGGCAGCGCGGCATTCGTGGGAGGGTCGAAGAAAACGACATCGATGGGGCCGTAGTTGGTCATCAGCTCGCGCTCTTGGGCGAGGTTCAGCTTGAGCAGGTCCGGGTTGTTGGGCGGCAGCGCCTCCGCCCGGAGGCGGCTGATCCGGGTCCCCTGGCGGTGGAGAAAATGGAAATCGTCCGGCGAGAAGTACCAGCCGACGGCAATGCCCTCGGCGCGGAAGGCGTCGGCCAGCTCCTTGGCCGTGTCGCGGCCGAAGGGCGTGTTGATGATGTTGAAGTCCGTGGTAGCGGTTCTGAACATGCAGAACCCCGAGTGGTGCTTGGCGGTGAACACCACGTAGCGGAAGCCGGCCAACCCAGCGACGCGCGCCCACTCGCGCGGGTCGAACTTCTTGGGGTTGAAGCTGCGCGGCAGCTCCTCGACGTAGCGTTGGAGGAACGCCTCATCGGCTCCGACCATGGCGTGGCTGATCACGGAGGTGAGCTGGCTGTCGAGGCTCCAGTGGATGAACAGCCCCAGGCCCAGGTCGCGGAACCATTCGACGCGTTCGGGCTTATTGGCTGCGGGCCCGGCTAAGGAGCTCAAGCAGAGCAGGCAGACCAGGACCAGAGCCCTCGCGACGCCCCGCCCGCGTCGGCGGCCCGCCGACGCGGGCGGGGTGCCGTGTGCGGTCCGGCCGTCATCCGCTCCGCCCGTTCGGTGGCGCGGGGGCGAAAGTCGCAGCTGTGTTCGGTGTCGGCTCCGAGTTTTGAAGTTGCTAAATGCAGGTGGATGCAGCACTCGGCCTCCTCGAGAGGGCAGTGTATGGGCCCGACATCATCTTCGCAAATCCCGCTGCTGCCCTCGGACGGCAGCCAAGCGCTTGGCGGGGTGAGGTGCTACCGGGGCACGGCTGATTCTTCTGAGCATAGGAGACAGACTGTCAAGGAGTTAGGCGTAGGGACCGGCTTTTTGCTTGATTTCTGGCGAGGGGAGGGAGGGCACTCGCAGGGCAGCGCTGCCCGCCTGGGGCGGCAGTCCCCGATGTGCGCGAGGTGCCCGTGCGCCTGGCGCGGCCGTCCGAGCACCTGGAGGGGGACCGCCTGCTGGACGAGCGGCACGATCTCGGCTTCCAGCAGTGCGCAGGGCGCGAGCCTGGGCTCGTCCGGGCTGGGGGCCCACCTGCGCCGGCGGAGCGCGGACGGGGAGGCGGAGTGGGGCCCGCTCTGGGGCGGGCCGCGACATTCGGGGGTCCGAGCCGCTGCCGAGGCCCCGTGTGCCAAGCGGCGCACGGGCTGGAGGTGGGGCGCAGCCGGGACTGCGGGCGCTCCCCCGGGCGCTGCCGGACCAGGCGGGGCAGGCGCAGACGATGCTGCTGCATCCGCTACGACCGGACGCGTGCGAGCGGTTGCGGACTGCTCGCCCAGGTTGCTTGCATCGGAAGATGCAGGTCGCTCCCAACAGCCGGACTTGGCAGATGCTTACTGATGTTTTCATACTGATGTTTTCATAAGCAATTGCACGAAAAGGCTCCGCAAGCCATTGATTCTATTCACGGAAACGATGGATGGTGGCGGCGAGACCGGCTCAGTTGATCGGACATAGGCGATGTGCGGTGGCCGGTAGTCCATTCTCGAACGTGGGCACGACGCCCAGGCCGTGGCCTGAGCGGTCGATGCACCGCGGGACTCGAACCAGAAACCGGTTGCGCGATCGGAACTCGCATCCGAGGTGCGCATTGCCCAGTGCGATGCCAAGACACCACAGGCCGTAAGGCCAATTCCCCGGTTCCGCACGTGCCAGAGGTAAGTCCCATTGAGCTTTCGTGTGGCTAGCTGGCGGCGACGGTTGGTAACCTGAGACCCGTCGGCACTGCTGGCGCCGGAAGAAGCTGCATTTGCCGGGGCGGTGCCGTGGCTGGTTCTCGTTGCGTGGCTGGCCCAATGTGCGGGGTAAGCGGACCGCTACCAGCTGGACCAGGCTCAGGCCCGGACCTTCGGGATTGCTGCTGCTCGCCGATTCGGAATCCTGGGTCTGAGAGTTCCGGGATCACTTGACAACGATCATTTCCAGTCAATTCCGTGTCTGCGGTGTGGCGCACCCGGCTGGCATCCTAGGCTGGTTCCGATTCCGGGAACATTGCGGAAGCCAAGCCACGTAACTCCAGCGAGCGAGGGTCTTGCCCAACCGTTCCCCAGCCAAGAGCGTTTGTGCCTCCGCACCGGTCCTGGTATCGGCGGGAGTCCCGAGGCCGAGATACAGAATCTGGCCTATGACCAACGCGAGGGGCTGTCGTCCGCTTTGCGCATGATGTTGGGGCGGCGATGATACGGTGGCATGATCGATTGGGATTGCGTCGGGCGACGACGGCTAGGCGGAACTTGCGAGCACGCCTCAGAAGGTCGCGACTAGGTTCCGTAGGGCCCCTGCCTCAAAAAGTTCAGATGCTCGGCGGCGCACGCGGCTTCCTGGGCAAAGCGCCATCGTGGCGATGTGGCCGGGGCCTTGACTATGCATTTGCCTGCAGCCGCCGCACTGAAAGCAACTGCCGTCGCCTGATCTGCCGAGCGTTTAAGGCTTGGACCGCGTCGCTCCCAGCCGCTTGCGCAAGTCCATTTCGACCTTTTTGGGAATCCGCGCCTTCGCCAGGTGCTTGAAGAATTGGTCGCGATCGACGGACTCCGTGACCGCGCTGGACCGACCCTGAACCACGATCTTCACCTTTCCCCGATCCACGACCAGCGCATACTGGCCTGTGCCCAGTTCGACTTCGGTTCGTATGCAGTCCCAGGCGAGCTTCTGGGCCAGTTCTGCCGCAACGGCCCGGTGGCTTGCCGGCCACTCGGCCTCGTGCCGGAACAACGCCCGTAGGGGCCGGCACCATGGGCCGTTGGGTCCAAGCGAGATTCCCGTGTCCGCCATCCGGTGGGCCAGGGCCGCCATCCGCTGCGAGACGGCTTCACCCAGCCCCGGCATGTCGCGCAGGTTCAGCGGCAGAGCCTGCCATCCGCAGCGGGCTCCGAACAAGATGGCGGCCGCGAGCCAATCCTGCTCGTTCAGCAGGTCGCTCTCGAATTCCAGCAACTCTGCGCAATCCTTGCGGAGAAACAGCAAGGCCATGGAGCGGGAGAACGGTGAGGGGAAGCGCTGGAACACATCTTCTGGGCCGAGTCCGCCGAAACCACCCAGGTCCTCCAGAGCCTGCTTGAATTCAAGTACCTTGCCACGGACCTTTTCGTGCAGGCTCCCGGACTCGTCTTCCAAGTGCTGCAGAACGACTTCTTCCGGGCTGCTGGCCGCCAGTCCGGCGCTTCCCTGCGCGAGGCGTGCCACGATGCTCCAAAAGAGTCGCCGTTGTGACGCTCTCGCCTCGGCGACGCCCGTCACGTCCGGGCTCAACTGCTCGCTCTCTGCGACGTAACCGCTTCCCAGCCAACGAGGGAGACCGGCAAGTAACGCATCGCGGGATACAGCTTCGCTGGCGGCATCTGGATTGAACGCGGCCCGGCAGGCTTCGACGGCCAGGTCGCCCCGGTTGCCGACCTGGAACAGCATGGCCATGACTCCCCCCGCGCTTAGGGGCTCGGACAATCTGGCCTGTTTGGCCGGGATTTCCACTGGTGGGGGCCAAAGCGACTCCTTAGCTTCTTTGAAAGGGCGCTTCAGTACTTTCCGCTTGAAGTCTCGCAGCGGCACGTTGCCGTAATGCTGCGCGGCCGATTCGCAGGCTGCCTTCGATTCTTTGGACGGGAACAGGACCTCCTGGATCCAGCGAGTGGGAATCGGCGCTGGCACGAGAATGACGTCCTCGTTCCCGTCCGTCCCGCTGGGGAAGTCAATCTGGCACACCGCTCCCGCCCGCAGGGCCAGCACTGGTCCGGAAAGATCGCACAGGGCCACTCGCACGAGGCATGGCTGGAGGTAGTCCGCCTCTGCGGTGGCCTCCTTGATGGCTGCTCCGAACGCCTGCTTCACGAAGAGCGGCACCCAACCCGGGAAGGCCCCCAAGGAATCCCGGTAGTGTTTGCCGCGGAATCCGCTCGGAGGCAGCACCAAGCCGGCGGCTAGCATGAACAGCAGGTTCTGGTGGTTGGTTGCCAGCAGACCGCTGCGGGGTGCGTTCTCGAAAAAGACTGCCTCCGCGTTGACCGCGAAGGGCAACTGCATTGAGCCCTGGGCCGGGCGCTTCGCTCCCGTCGACATTAGCGGGCCTCCGTACTGAGACGCCCTCTTTTCAAGACCGCGGTTTCGTGCGGCAGGATCGACTCAATCGCCGCAGCGCTCCCTTCTTCTTGCATGAGCAGGAAGACCTCTTGCCTTGCCCGCGCCACCATGACGTAGAACAGTTTTCGGGTCGCAGTCGGATCCTCTGGGTTGAAGCGGTGTGCGTTAATGTCGGCGCACACGACCTCGTCGAATTCCAGTCCCTTGCACGCTTGGGCATTGATCACTAGGATGCCCCCAAGGTCGAAGTGGACCTCTGGCCGATTCTTGCCGTGGAAGGTAAGGATCTGCAAATCCCCTTGCCGCGGGCCTGCCGATGCCGCGTAGTCTGTGATGGCCTCCCAGTAGCGTTCGCGAACTGCATTGCACGGGGCGAGTACGCCGATCAACCGATTCGGTCTTTTGCGGGCGCGCTGCACAATCCTGTGCGCCACCTCCCCGAACTGCTCTGGGGCATACGTGATCAAAACCGGCGTAGTACCCGCGTTCGAGGGCGGCGGGTCCGGGAGGGGGCTGGCAGGATCACCTGTGTAGAACTCCCTGGCCAACATCCAGATGGCATGCGTGTTGCGGTAGTTTCGGCTCAGTTCGACGACCTGGTCGGAATCGAGGGCCAGGGCCTCCTCGAGTTCTTGGCGGCTGCAGTGGCTCGCCGTGATCTGCTGGTTCTGGTCGGCGGCTACGAAGAAATTTTCGAACCCCATTCGCACTAGGCTGCCGTAGAAGTCGGGCGGCATGTCTTGACCCTCGTCAATGACCAGCAGCGGCCGTACACTCCGCGGTTCGACTGCTCGCAGATCCTCCGATGTGTCGATCACGCGACGGATCCCCTGCCAATCGAAGTCCGCGAATCCTCCCGGTCGCTCGGCTGGCAGGAGCGGAGGGGCTTGACTGGTCACCTCCCGGAACACCTCCCGGAACCAACGCATCCATGTCTTGCTAGGCAGATCACCTGCGAACAACTGGCGGTTCGATCTGTCCAGCAGGTGCGTGTACACGAGGAACTGGTAGTCCCGCTTTTCCATTGTCAGGTGCCTGGCCCGCAGCAGCGTCAACACGGACTTGCCGGTGCCCGGCCCGCCGACAATCAGGTGCTGCCCCTGAATTGGCAGGCTAAGCGCCCGTTCCTGTTCCTTGGTAAGGTCTTGGATTCCCGGCAATCTGAAGGTTCGCCTAGCCATCATTGCGGCCCTTTCGAGCATGCGAGGAGTCCCCGGATGCCTTGTTTGCGGTCGCCCTTGACGAAGGTCCTGTCGAGCAGGATGTTGCCGTACGGGCAACTCGGCTCGGGCAGCAGCGAGCAGGCCTGGCAGGCGGCAGCGTTGAGCAGGCCGGGACCTTGACCCTCGTGCTTTGCGCATATCGGATCCAACGAGCACCACTTCGCGGCGTCGAATGCTCCGAGCAAGTAGCGCAGGAAGCGGCGCGGCTCCGCGAGGTCCACGAGCCCACCTAGCGAGCCGACCGCGTCCGGGACGGCCACATAGACGAGAATCCCGGCCATAGGCTGGGGGCCCGGGCTGCAGTAGAGCCGTTCGCGGAGCGACGCTGCGGGATACCCGGCGGCTGACTCCAGTTGGCGGATCAGGCAGTGCGCCAGCGTGTGCAGCAGGAGGAACCGCGGCGACACACTGAAGTCTCCGGAGAAGGCACGGGCAGGATGGGCCGTGTAGCGCCGCTGGAGCGCTTTCGCGCGCGCTTGGAGAGGCGCCTGATTCTCCCAGGCCTCGAGCGTCCTTTCGCTGAGGACGAAGAAGATACCCTCGCCGCGCAATGCCAGGGCCGGAAGCCAGCCCGTCTGCCCGGTGAGGTCCGGTGGAACTGGCTGTTCGGCACCCAGCCTTCCGAAGCCCCGCAGCACCAAGATCTCCTTCAGCCTACGAACGGCGACGAGTTGCTCCACCACGTCAGCGACCTGGCCGGTATCGCCACCGAGCGAGCGGCCCGCCTGCTTCCACGCCTCCGTTCGATGCTCGGTGACAAAGTCCTCGTCCTCCCTGAAGTCCTCAATGACCTTGATCAGCGCTCCGTATTCCTGACGCTCCAAGCCCTCCTTTCGCGGGCTTGGCTCGAGGTGCGGATAGCCTTCGCGAATTTGGCGCAGAGCGTCCTCGACTTGGTGCTCCGGGCAGCGGAATTCTCGGGCATACCGCTTCAGCAACTGCTTTCGCCTCAGACCTGCCCCAGCCCCCTTAAGCTCATCCAGGACTTGGCTGTTGCCGTACATCCGATCCACAACGGTACCCTTGCGAATGCGCGACTCGGGCGGAATGACAATTGCGGAAGTGGTCCACGCGGCATGCACGCGGACATCGTTGACCTCCAAGAGCCAAGCTGGCTCCTCGGGTTGAGTGGCCGGGACCTCTCGCACCCAAGGCTGCATGCGGGCCCCGCGCGGGAACTTCAGCCGCTGAGGAAGCTTCCCGGACGATTTGCAGCGCGTACATTCGACACGGCGTCCGGCATCCGCTTCGACTAGACGGAGGTAGGGGCGCTCCCAATCACGCGGGCACCGAGCGGCGCTCCCATCGGGGTCGCCGTTCCGATGCGCGATGTCGTGCCAAGGCACGTCCGCCAAGTACCCTTCCTCGTGCGCCACGACCCAAGGCACCTGTTCGAGTTCACGGCCGCAGGGCTGCGCCTCGCGTCCCGTGCAGGTCAGCCGATCTTCAGCGGCCCGGCTCTGCCAGGGCCGGTTGTAGAGCAGGCCGCAGTTATGGGCCGGACAGCGCATCCATTCTGGGAAGCGCACGGCCGGGATAGCGGGTCCTTGCACCTTGCCGGTGTCACTGACCGAACTTGGTGGTGGTGAGAAGAGCCGCTCCGTGATGTCTAGGGCGGCCCGCACCTGGTCTACGTGCCGGACCTCGCTTCCCGGTGGCGGCCGTCCGTTGCGATACCACGAACGGGTATCCTGCACCGCGAGCATGAGGTCCTGGTCGCGCACAACAGCGCCGACAGAGCAATCCCGCAGCAGATGCGACAGCCGCACTTCAAGGATGCCCGGGGTCACTGCTATCGGGCAACCAATGCCGCTGTCCTTTCGACGTTGCGCATCGAATGCAGCGTCGGCCATAGTCCGGGACCTTCCTCGGTGTACCCACGCAGCAGACCGTTGACGCTCTTATCTGCGGCTCGGAAGTGGAGGCTGCGCTTCTGGCTCCCGCAGTACTCGACTTCCTGCTGCCATTGCTGGAGGATCCGATCGATGTGGTCCTCGACTCGCTGGGCCATTCCGGAGGATAGCGCCGCTCGGCAGCGTTGCTTGAACGCCTCCACGACGCGGCGCACGCGAGCGTCACCCGGATCCAGTTTGGCTGCGCTTTCGTTGGCTCGCAGGTGGTCGCAGCCGTGTCGCAAGGCCGTCACCAGCGCCGCGTGCAGCGCCCGCTGGCGCACTTCCAAGGTGTAGGGCGTGACGCTGGCGGGCTCCACGAAGCGGTAGAAGGACTCATGGAAAGGGCGAAAGTTCTCGTAGTGGGAGAGGCTTCGCGCCTGGTGCCGAAAGTAGTTTGCGATTACAAGCCCCGGCACCTCGGCCCTTCCGACGCGGCTGCTCGCCTGGATGTACTCGGCGGTGGTTAGGGGCTGGCCGCTGACGACCATCAAGGCCAGGCGTGCGACGTCCAGTCCCACGGAAATCATATTGGTGGCCAGTACGACATCGAGGTGCTGGGGGTCCTCGCGGCCCTTCTCCAGCTCCGAGAAGGTGCGGGCGATGGCTTTGGCATTGGCGCGGCTGGTCAGCTGTGCGACCCGGGGGTTCCCAATGCGCCGCGCCAGCGTGTCCCCTCTCTCGTGGCCGGCTGGCGATGGATCGGCGGGAAGGGAAGCCTCTGAGGATATCTGGCCGCGTTCGCGTTCGAGCCGCTGGGCCCAGTCCCGCACGCCGACAGCGTAAGCGTTGCTGCTGTCGGTTACCGCGCGCAAGCTGGAGTGGTAGACGACTTGCGTCCACCAAGCATCCAGCAGGGCGTCCTGGTCGGCGAAGACCGTGTGCGGTGCCGCCAGCAGCGCCGCCGCCAGCGGGGCGAGGCAGTGTCGCTGGTCCAGCATGGGAGCCAGGAAGCCTAGGTACAGCCGCCCGGGCCTGTCGCGGGTTGCTTTGGCGAAGTAGCAGTCGTCGCATGAGAGTCCGGCCGGTGGAAACACCGCCAATTCGCGGCCGTAGAGGTGCCGGACCTGCTCGGTGGCCATGCGGATCGTCGCGGTGGAGGCGACGTACTTGGGACGCGCGCCGCGGGCTTGCAGGAGGGTCTCGAGGCCGGCTTCGTAAAGGCCGGCTACCGACCCCAGCGGGCCGGTGATGAGGTGCAGCTCGTCCTGGATCACTAACTCCGGCGGGTGCCGCGCCCCGTCCCCGAAGAACGCTCCAGAGCGAGTCGTCCAGGGAAGTTGGGCGAATTTGTCGACGGTGCCGATGAGGAGCGACGGGGGCTCGTCGTAGAGTGCGTCATCGACGACGTTGCAAGGCAGAGGGTGGGTGGGATGGCGCCCGAAATCGCATGCTTGATTGGCGCAGTGGAACGCGAAACTGGTCTCGGTGGCGCGGTAATTCCTGCCGTCGAAGGCGGCGTCGCACCATGGGCATGCCGCCACGACGAGCCCGTTCGGGGAGGGAGTGCCGTCTTGGATCTCATCCGCCAATCGCTTGGCCTGCTTGAAAGTATTGGGACTTGTCGCCCGCCCGAGCCAGATGCCTGCGGCGATGGGCGTGCGGCCTAGCCGGTCGGGATCCTTGCGCCGCATCAACTCCAAGGCTAGGACCATGCGGGTAGCACGTTCGAACTGCTGCTTGGTGAGCAGGCGCAACGTGTAGCGCATCATCACGCTGGTGCCCTCGCCGGCTTGGCCATGTGCGAGACGGCGCCACACGATGAGCAACGCTGCCAGCCCGAGGTAGGCCTCGGTCTTTCCGCCGCCGGTGGGGAACCAGATCAGGTCCAGCACGTTCCGAAACTGATCGTCCTCCCGCAAGGTAGACTCCAAGACCGTGAGCAGGAACGCTAATTGGAACGGTCGCCAATGGAAGTTGCGCGGACTGTCGTCCTTGCCGCGGATCCGGTTGGCTTGGCGCATCTGATCAAGCATGGCCTGATTCGCCATTTGGAAGGCCTCGGCAACACGCGGGTCGGAGCCCAGGAGGGCGATGCCGCCTTGCATGCGCCTGACGGCCACGCCCATCCGCTGCAGCAGACGTTGCGCGGCGGCCTGCTCGTTCGGCTTCAGGCTGTCCACGGCCTGCTCCCCGACCCAGTCGGCGAAGTGCGCGACGAAGCTTCTGAGGGCGGGCAATACGGTCTCGATCGGGGCGGTCGCTAGCGACCGCAGTTCCAGAGCACCGTTACCCGTGCCGGCAGGCGCAACGAGGGGCACTTCGACCGACGGCATGAAATCCGTCCAGATCCGGGCGGAGCCGTCGCCGACGCGCCAATCCACACCGCTCCCATGCCCCACCGCGTAGATACGGCGATCGCGGTACTGCAGCTCGAGCTCCTGTTCCTCCTCCGTGAGCAGGTTCGGGTCCACACGCGGATACTCGGTCAGCGTCCCCTCCGCGACTTCGCACTCCAGCCGCGCCTGAAACAGGGACTTCTCGGCCAAGGCCTGGCTCTGGCGCGGTCCGATGTCGCCGGCTTCCAGCGATTGACGGTTACAGAAGGTGACCGTCACGATGGAACCATCCGGGAACGGGCGCTGGCGCACGTCAATGTCGAAGCGCGTGTCACAGACGGGGTCGAGGAGTTCGCCGTCCTCCCACACCACCGGCTTTGGCTGCAGCGGCGTGCGCTCGTAGGCAAGGCGTTGGAAACGCCCGGACTCGTCGTCGCGCTCGCCCGTGCGGCGATAGCTCGCCGCCTCGACGGTGATGAGCAGGCGCGCCCTTCCCCGGATAAAGCACGAGAACCCCACCGCTGACGGTGGCACGAAGCGCCGCCGCCGAGCGCCGCGGGCAAGGGTGCGGCGCTCGGACCCGTCTTGCTGGAGGCTGTCGTCCTCGCAGACGTCTGTCGGCTGGTGGCCTTCCGATCCGAACTCACTTGTCGTTTCGGCGGGGTCTTGGCCAGAGACGCCCGGCTCGACAGGGTACAGCACGCCCGTCGGATACCGCTCCCAAGGCGCTTTCCCCACCAGTATCTCATCGCTGGAGCCGGCGGGTCCGACCAACTGGCGGCGGAGCCAAGTGACGAGTCGGTTGCGCTGCTGGACGTAGTCGACACCTTCGTTGAGCTTTGGCCGAGGGTCTTGGCCCGGGACCGACGAGGGAGCCTCGGACGGTTGCGGCGACCGGTTGGTGGCCCGTGCGGCTTGGCCGTCCCGTTTTGCAGGAGCTTCGACTCCGCCGCTGGCGGTCGCGGGTGAGGAGGGGGTCTCGGCTTGGAGGTCCGCTAGCGCCTGCGCCGCCGAAGCGTATCGCCGCTCGGGATCTGGACTGGTGGCTCGGTCCAGGAAGCGCCGGACAACCGGAAGGTCATCACGATCGACTCCGCTCCAGTTCAAGCCGCGCTCCTTGGCCAGCTCTCCCCCGTGCTGGAAGGGCTTCCTGCCAACGAGAGCGTAAAAAAAGGCCGCGGCCAGCGCGTAGAAGTCGTCGCGGGGCGTGACTGGGCTCCGTTGCGCGCGCGATGGTGAGCAATACGCGACGGTGCCCGGCGAAGCGGCCTTTTCCCCGATCCTTGTGACCAGGTCGTAGTCGGTCAGGACGATTAGCCGATCCGAGCGGATGAGGTTGGCCGGGCTGATGTCTCCGTGAACGAAGTTGTTGCGGTGGAGCACGCGCAGAGCCGAGCAAAGCTCGCGAAGCCAGTGCAGGATGCGGGCTTCGGAGACCGAGCCGAGTTTTCCCGGATCGGCGCTTAGGGGCACGCCCTCGACCCAGGAAAGCAGCGCGAGGATACTGTCCTCACGCCAAGCGCTCGCGTACTCGAAGATCGTCGAGAGGGCGGAATGCCGCAGGTGGGAATGCACCATCCGATACGAATCCAGCACTTGACGGCCCGCCTTGGCATCGAGGACGATCTTGGCCACGTAGTGGCCGAGATCCTTGCCGGAATTGGGCTCGGTCCTGGCTACTTTGTAGGCAATGCCGATGCCGCCTTGGCCCAGCTTCTCGACGATGCGGTAGTGACGGTTGCGGAACTGGACGACCTGATCTGCGGTCCAGAACTCGACCGGTGGCGGACCAGGCGGCGAGACTTCGTATCCGAGCAGGACATCGAACTGCCGGACCAGGGTCCGGATTCTGGTTCGGTCACGCGGCACGGTTGCCGTGCCGCTGCGGAGCGCATTGCGTGCGTCTCGGCTGGGCCGGTCGTGCCGGTCGGTGAACAGATCCGCCAACGCGGCGCACAGGGCATGCACATCGCTGCGGTGATCGGCTGCGCTCAGACCTTGCTTGCGGACCTCCGGTGCCACGCAATCTTCGAATTGCCAGCAGGTGCTGTCCGCAGACACTGTTTGGTTCCCGGGGATTTTTGCTCGTTCGAAGCCCGTCAGGATGGGGGAGTTGTCCGTGGCGCACCAAAACGGTTTTCGGGAGACAGGGTTCCGATGGACCAGGGGCTCGCCGGACCGTGTGTCGGCGTGGAGTTCGCTCAGGGCTTGGAGGGCTGCGCGGGCGAAGCCCAGGCGCGCCGGGAGTGCTCCAAGACCGATCTGCCTTCCGTTCGGACAGGGGCGGCGCGGCAAGGGGTCGTCCACGGTGAAGAATTTCATTTCGCCGACATATCCCGGGGCATCTTGATAGGAGTCCCGGATGCGAGGGGCCCAGCGGTAGTGTTGCAATCGGCGCAGGGACTCGAATTCACGGCGGGCCCTGGTTTCGGCATTGGCGCCGCCCGCTGAAAGGTCGTAGAGATGGAGAATGACGCGCTCCCGGCTACCTGCGCGGGTGGCCCGGTACGTCCGCTGGAAACGCTCTGCAGGAGGCGTTTGCAGGGAAAGATTGACGTAATCGCTCAA
>CBDBZZ010000069.1:0-69619 GCA_965213745.1 Bryobacterales bacterium
AGATCATTGGAATACCGATTGATCGCCTCGACACCGTCGATCAGTACGTCTTCGAGATCTGCAACGAGAGCATTGAGCCTCCGTTGCACTTCCAGTCGTTCCGGATCGAGCTGCCGGATGCGGCGGGAATACTGCGGCCTCTACTCAAGGTGGAAGTCCCGCGCAGTCTGTTTGTGCATAGGAGTCCGGGGGGCTACTTCCATCGGCAGGGCAGCTCGAAGCGTCGGATGTCGACCGAGTTCCTCCTGCGCCTCGGCCAGCAGCGCAGTCAAGCGCGTCCGTATCGCTTCGAGGAACAGGTCGTGCCAGGAACGACCTTCGCTGACCTCGAGCCGGATCGCCGTAGGCGTTTCTCGCGGTCCGAAGCCGAGGACGCCGCTACGTTTAAGAAGATGAAGCTCGCAGCGGACGACGAAACAGGAAGGACCCGCGCTACCGTCGCAGGCATCCTGATGTGCTCGTCAACCCCGGAACAGTGGCTTCCTAGCGCGCTCATCCGTGCGGTGAGCTACCGGGGCGTTCGTCAGGATTCGAACTATCAGCTAGATGCGCAGGCAATCACCGGACCCGTGGACGAGCAGATCGCCGCAGCGATGGCGTTTGTGCGTCGGAACATGAGGGTGGCAGCCCGAAAGGTCCCGGGTCGCGTGGAGGTTCCGCAGTTCAGTCTACGCGCAGTCTTCGAGGCCGTCGTGAACGCGGCAGCGCACCGAGACTACGCCGTGCATGGATCTGCAATCCGGCTTTTCCTGTTCGATGATCGGCTGGAGCTATACTCGCCCGGCCCTCTGCCCAACTCCGTTACCGTAGACTCACTAGCGCTTCGGCAATCGACGCGCAACGAGTTGCTGACGACGCTGCTGGCGAAGTGCCGTGCGGTGGGGCCGACGGGCGAGATCGCAAGACAATTCCTGATGGAGAAGCGAGGGGACGGCGTGCCGATCATCCTAGACGAGAGTCTTAGATTGTCCGGTCGGCAGCCGGAGTACCAAGTGATCGACGATGCGGAGGTGCTGCTCACGATCCACGGGGCCGTGCCTCCGGGGGAGACGCCACACACCTTGGGGTGACCCGGCCCGGCCGCGCCGTGGCGAGCGCACTTGGAGCCACGAGCGGGTCTCCGTCTCAACGCTTGGTAGGTGTAACCTGCGCGCGATTTCCTCAAAGCCTGCGACCGTCTCAAAACACGCTATAGGCGCTACCGGTCAACTCGGCACTCCCAATCATGTCGCCCAGCCGGCCGACAGTGCATCGGCCTGCTCCAGCACCGTCCGGGTCGCGGCCTCATGCTTGTCGGGCGGATAGTCCTGCTTCCGCAGGACGCGCTTCACGAGCACGCGGAGTCTGGCGCGGATGTTCTCGCGCCGCGTCCCGTCGATGGTCACGTTGTTCCCCACCGTCTAGACCAGCTCGCGGGCGATGTCCCGCAGCATCTCGTCATCTCGTCGCCGAGCACCTGGACGGCGCTGTCGTTGACGCCAAGCGCGTCGCAGAACGCCAACTCGTCGTCGGACAAGCCGAGGGCCTCACCACGGGCGGTCGCCTCACGCATCTCGCAGGCGAGGCCGATCAGCTCCTCAATCACCTGTGCCGCCTCCACGGCGCGGTTCTGGTAGCGGCGGATCTCTGTTCCAGCATCTCGGCGAACGAGTGCATCTGCACCATGTTCTTCCAACGACAGGCCGCCAACTCGCCCTTCAACAATTTCTCCAGCGGTTCGAAGGCGAGGTTCCGCCGGCGCATATCGCGCATCTCAAGCAGGAACACCTCCGACAGGATCGACACGTCCGGCCTCCCCAGCCCGGCCGCGGCGAAGATGTCCCCCACGCCGTCCGGGGCCACGGCCCGCGAGACGATCTGCCGCACCGCATGATCCATGCTCCTCGTAGGATCTCGCGTCGCCGCCCGAACGTGCTGAAACAGCGACACATCGTCGAGGATGCGGATCGTTTCGGGACGCGGCACCGCCAGGGCGAAAGCCTGCGACAGCCCTCGCACCGCCTTCAGGCAGAGCGCCTTGCCGCCCTCCTGCGCAAGAACATGCTCCAGCGCCGTCTTTCCCTGGCCGCCGCTCTCGGTGTAGGTCGCTAGCGCCCGCTTGAGCTCGTGTGCGAGGCCGAGATAATCGACGACGAGACCGCCCGGCGGCCATCGTCCAGAACCGGGGGCAGCCCCAGCTGGGCCAAGCCAGGCCCTGCGACAGGCTCACCCGCCCCACGCCGCTGCAGCAACAATCCCTCCGCCTGCGCGACCTGTGCCTGGAGCGTACCCAGCACCGTATCGCACAAACGGACGATATCTCAAATAAATCAATGACTTACGTCTATATCTACCCCGGGAGTTCGGGTTAGCTGCCATAGCGGCGGGGAGGCCCAGGCACCGCTCGCGCTGCGGCCAGTCCGCCCGGCTCCCTCTCTGTCCGACCGGGTGTTCCCCCGCCGACCGGCCGCAGCGCCGACACTCCGAAACCCTTGCTACGATGGGCGGTTGCCTGCGTCACTGCCATCCGCAAATGTCCAGAGGACAGTCCTGCCGAACGGCCTGTGCGTGCTCAGCGAAGCGATTCCCACCGTGCGCTCGGTGTCTCTGGGTGTCTGGCTCGACGCGGGGTCGCGCCACGAGTCCGAACCGGACAGCGGCATTACGCATTTCGTCGAGCACATGGTCTTCAAAGGGACCAGCCGGTACTCTGCGCGCGACATCGCCTACGCGGTAGACAGCCTCGGCGGCTACCTCGACGCCTTCACCTCGAAGGAGACGACGGCTTTCACGGCCAAGGTGCTCGACGAGCACTGGCCCAAAGCCCTCGACATCCTGGCGGACATGGTCCAGCGGCCTGCATTCGCGGCCGAGGATATCGAGCGCGAGAAGGGTGTCGTCCTCGAGGAGCTCAAGATGGACGAGGACAGCCCGGACTACCTGCTAGGCACCATCTTCGCCCGCAGCTTCTGGCGCGGCCACGGCATGGGACGCCCGGTCATCGGCACCCAGGACACCATCCGGGCCTTCAACCGCGCCCAGCTGCAACGGTTCTTCGGAGCCACGTTTCAGGCCGGCAACCTAGTCGTAGCGGCGGCCGGAAACCTTTCCCACGAGCAGCTGGCGAACGCGGCGGAGCGGCACTTCGGGGCGCTGGCCGGCGCTGCGGAGGCCAGCGAGACCCCGGCGCCGACGGCCAGCCCGGAGATCGTCCTGCACGACAAGCCCGCCCTGGAGCAGGTGCATCTCAGTCTTGGTGTTGAGGCGTTCCCGGTCCGCGACCCGCGCCGCTCCGCGGGTTTCTTGCTCAGCACGCTGCTGGGAGGCGGCTTCAGCTCGCGGCTTTTCCAGAAAGTCCGGGAAGAAGCCGGCCTAGCGTATAGCGTCTACTCCGACCTCAGCCTCTACTCGGACACGGGCTGCCTCCTGATCGGGGCGGGCACAGCTCTCGAGACCCTGCCGGAGGTGCTCGATCTGACCCTGCGGGAGCTCCGGGACCTCAAGGAGCGGCCCGTGCCGCCAGCCGAGATCCGCCGGGCCAAGGACCACCTCAAGGGCAGCGTCATGCTGAGCCTCGAGTCTCCCGGCAGCCGCATGGCGAACCTCGCCCGCCAGGAGATGTACCACGGTCGCGTCCGGTCCCTCGACGAGCTCAACGAGGAAGTCGAAGCCGTGACCGCGGCGGATGTCCAGCAGCTCGCCGCAGAGTGGTTCCGGCAGCCGCGCATCGCCCTCAGCATCCTCGGCAATCTGCGCGGCCTACGCCTGGGGCGAGAAGAGCTCGCTTGCTGACCAGCCCGCCAAGGCGGGCCTGGCCTACAATCGGGCAGTCCCCCGCCCTGCCCGATCCGGAGGTCGACATGAAGGCAGCATCCCTGCTCCGGCGCTGCGGCACCTTGGCCCTGAGCGCGGCGGCCGCCCTCGCCGCGGCCACGGCCGAACGGCCGAACATCCTGTTCATCTACACCGACGACCATTCCTACCGCACGGTCGGCGCCTATCCGCAGGCCTACCCCTGGGTCCGCACACCGGAGATGGATCGCCTCGCCTCGCAAGGGGTCCGGTTCGAATACGCCTATATCGGCACTTGGTGCATGCCCTCGCGGGCTACGCTGCTCACTGGCCACCATCAGTTCGGCGTCGAGTCCATGCGCATGGAGGGCCCCTACCCGGGCAGCGTCTACGACCCCGATCAATGCCCGTTCTGGCCGAGGGTCTTCCGCGAGCACGGCTACTTCACCGCGCAGATCGGCAAGTGGCATACAGGAGTGGACACCGGCTACGGCCGCGACTGGGACTACCAAATCGTGTGGAACCGGCCGCAGTACACGGAGACGGCGGGAAACTACTACTACAACCAGCCGATCACCTACCAAGGCGGCGAGACCCGGACCTTGGAGCGCTACTCCACAGACCAGTACACCGACTGGGCCGTGGATTTGATCCGGGGAGAGGGGCGCGACGCCGACAAGCCGTGGTATCTCTGGCTCTGCTACGGGGCCGTCCACGGTCCCTTCACGCCCGCCGAGCGCCATCTGGAGGCCTACCCCGGGATCGACTTCGACACGCCCGCCGACATCTTCCCGCCGCGGCCGGGCAAACCTGCCTGGGCCCAGAGAATCGCCCAGTGGGAACGCGGTCCGGACGGCACCCCGATGCTGCGGGGCCGGTCCCTGACGTCCTGGACACGCCAGTACCACCAAGGCGTCCTAGCCCTCGACGAAGGCATCGGCCGGGTGCTCCAGGCGCTGGAAGACTCCGGGCAGCGGCAGAACACACTGGTCATCTGGACCTCCGACCAAGGCTTCGCCTGGGGCCAGCACGGCTTCCGGGCCAAGCTGGCCGCTTACGACGCCAACATCCGCTCTCCGCTGGTGCTGTCCATGCCCGGGCGCATCCCGCAAGGCGCCGTCTGCCCTCGCCCGGTGGCTGGAGTGGACCTCGTCCCGACGATCTTCGCGTTCGCCGGCCTCGACCTCCCGTGGGAGATGCACGGCGAAGACCTCTCCCCCCTGCTCGAGAACCCCCGCCGCGAGTGGCCTCACCCGGTGCTGCTCGCCGCGACCGGGAGGCAGTACGGCTCCGACACGGACACGATCCCGGAAGGCGCCGGGGCGATGCATGCCGATGTGCCGTGGTACGTGATGCTGGTCGACGGGCGCTACAAATATGTGCGCCCGCTCATCCCGGACATCGAGGAGCTATACGACCTCCAGCGCGACCCGGACGAACTCGACAACCTGGCCGGGAAGCCCGAATTCCGGGGCACGCTGGAGCGCCTGAGAGAGCTCGCGGTGGCCGAGCTGCGCGAGGACGGGGCGGGCTTCGTGGACAACATGCCGGCCGTGCGCGAGGCCCGCTGAGCGGAGCGCGCCGCGCTCATTCGCCCGGATCGGCAGTCGCTGCAGCCGTCCGGCTCCCCTCCAAGCCGGCTTGGGCTGGGCTGCGGGGCCCGCGGTGCAGCGACCAGATGCACACGCGTGCCGCCGGCCTTGCGGGGATTCACGGCGAGCGCCGGCTACCGCCTCCATTCCGCTCCTGTTGCGCATCGGGAGAGCTTCGCCGGGGCCGCCTGCTGCTAGCCTATTAGCCAGTTCCGAGTCCCTGCGCACGATGTCGGCAGATCCGCTCCTAGATGCCTTTTGGGAGCGCGGCTTGATCCTTCTCGGCAGCCGCGTGCGCGAGGAGTACGCGCTCAACACGCCGATATTCATCGACCTGCGCCACGCGCTCTACGACGATCTCGACCTGCTCCACGCTTTGGGCCGGGCCCTCCACCGCAAGATCGTTGAGCTCGCGTCCGGCTCGGCCCGCCCCCAGCAGGTCGTCGGCATCCCCGACACCGCCACGCCTCTGGCCCTGGCCGCGGCGCTCGCCTCCCGGGGCACGCCCCGGCCGCTGGCCTACGGCCAACTCCGCAAGCGCCCCGCCAACTATCCCGGCGGGCACTCCGGCACCAGCCACTATATGGGGAACTGCGATCCGAGGCGCGAGATCACCCTGGTCGACGACGTGCTGGCCTCGGGGGGCACGAAGATCTGGGCGACCAAGTACTTGCGCAACGCCGGCCTGGAGGTCGCTCGGATCCTCGTGGTCGTCGACCGGGAGCAAGGCGGCGAGCGCACGCTGCAGGAACGCGGCTGCGCCGCCGCCCACAGCCTGTACCGCATCGGAGAGGTCGTGCATTACTACCGCGAGCGGGGCGCGGTCGACGCCGCGACAGCGCAGGCCGCACTCGCCCACCTCGATCGCAAGCGTCCGCCCGGAGCCCCCCAAGGGGCGGGCTAGCCTGCGGCCCCCAGGAAACCGGCTAGCGCGATGTAGCACATCAAGAAGCTGAACGCCACGGTCACCACCAGCCCGATGTTCAGCGCGGGAGGAGTCCGATGCTCGCCCACCACGCCGGACTTGTTCAACAAAACGAGCACGAACAGCGCCAGCAACGGCATCGCCACCGGGCTGAGGGCCTGCGAGGCGATCATGATCTGGACCGGCCGCCCGCCGAACAACGGCACGGTCAGGCCGAACAAAGCGGCCGCCACAACCATTAGGCGGAAAGCAGCCCGGCCCATGTCCCGGGGCAAACCGAGGTAATCGGCCGCCATCCACGGGCCGAGCAGGTAGTTCGGGAACAGCGACGAGAGCCCCGCCGCCAAGATGCCCACCACGAAGCCTGCGGTCGCCAGACCGCCGGCCAGCGGCTCCAGGCTCCGCACCATGTCGATGGCCGCCTCGATCTCCAGGCCCGCCCGATGGAGGGTGCCGGCGGCGCAGGCCATGATCGCAGCGTTGATGAAGAAGAGCACCGTCATCGAGAAGGCCGAGTCGCGCCGGACCAACGGCAGGTCCCGCACCCTCCAGCCCTCCTCCTGCACGAGCACGCTGCGGCTGAACAGCACAACCGACGCCATCGTTGTCCCCACCATGCCGGCGATGAGCAGCTGCGGGTTGCCGCTCTCGGGGATGCTCGGCAGCAGCCCCGCGGCCAGCTCCCGCAGGTCCGGAAGCACCAAGCCGGCGGTCACGAAGAACGCCGCGCCCATCGCGCCGACCAGCGCGGCCAGCACCCTGAGGAAGAAAGCGTGCCGACCGACCCAATACAGGCCCAGCAGCAGGAGCGTCAGGGCCACCGCCGCGCCAAGCGGGTCGACCGCCACCCCCGCGGCAGAGCCGGCCCACTCGCGCAGCACATCCACCACGATCGCCATCACCCCGACAATCGAGGCGAGCTGGGTCGCGGTCAGCGAAGCGGCGATCAGCAGCGTCACCGGGGCTCCGAAGTGCTGCCGGAACAGGCGCAGCAGCGTCTGCCCCGAAACGACCGTGAGCCGGCTGATCCCCACGATCATCACGTGGGTGAACAGGGACGCCAAAGCCAGCGTCCAGGTCAGGGTCATGCCGTAGCCGGCGCCTGCCGCGCTCATGGTCGTGACGCTGCCCGTCCCGACCACATAGCCGATGATGAATACGCCGGGGGCCAGAGCGGAGGCGGCGCGCCAGAGCGGCTTCCAGTTCACGGTGGCGCAAGGATATCACCCTTGCCGAGCGTATCCCGGGCCCCTGGATTAACCCCGCTCCGCGCCCGTGCGCCATACTCAAAGGGAGAGCCTATGCCGCGCCGCATCGCCCGTTCCCTGCTGGCCGCCCTGCTGCTGGCCTGCCTAGCCGCAGCCCAGCGGGTCGAGGTCGAGGAGTTCGCCCTTGCCAACGGCATGCGGTTCCTGCTGCTGCCGCGCTCCGGGGACCCCAATGTCGCCGCGGGCTGGATCTCGAAGTTCGGCTCCGTCAACGAGCGCCCCGGCGTCACCGGCGTCGCGCACCTCTTCGAGCACATGATGTTCAAGGGCACCCAGACCATCGGGACCAAGGACCTTGGCCGCGACCTCCAGATCATCGCCGAGCTCGACTCGTTTGCGGGCCAAGATCCAGGCCGCGCAGGCCGAGCTGGTCGAGCGGCACCGCCGAGGCCAGATCGAGGACCCGGACGACCCAGCCAGCCGCAGCCCCGAGCACACCGCCCTGCTCGCACGCTTCGAGGAGCTGCTCGAGGAACAGCGCCAGCTGATCGTGAAGGACGAGTTCAGCCAGATCTACCAATCCAACGGCGCCTCGGGCATGAACGCCGGCACGACCAACGACTTCACGATCTACTTCATCAACGTGCCGGCCAACAAGCTGGAACTGTGGTTCTGGATGGAGTCCGACCGGCTGGCCAACCCTGTTTTCCGGGAGTTCTACAGCGAGCGCGACGTCGTCCACGAGGAGCGCCGCCTGCGCGTGGATTCGACGCCAACCGGCAAGCTGGACGAGCAGTTCGACGCAATGTTCTGGCAGTCCTCGCCCTACAGCTGGCCGGTGATCGGCTGGCCTAGCGACCTCAACGCCATCACGCGGGCCGAGGCCCTGGAGTATTTCTCGCTGTACTACGCCCCCAACAACCTCGTCGCCGCCCTGGTCGGAGACTTCGACCTGGACCGCGTCAAGGCCTTGGCCGAAACGTACTTCGGCCGCCTGCCGCGCGGCCCCCGGCAGCCCGCGGCCGTCCGGACCCGGGAAGTTGCCCAGCAAGCCGAAAAGCGCATGACCGGCCGCGCCGAGACCCGCCCGCAGGCCGCGATCCGGTTCCACACGGTCGCTGACGCGCATGTGGACGAAGCCCCGCTGCTGGTCCTCTCGGCCTTGCTGAACGGGCGGACCGGACGCCTGTACAAATCCCTGGTCCTGGAGCAGCAGGTCGCGGTGCAGGCCGGGGCAGGCGTCAACGGCCTCAAATACGACGGCTACTTCCAGGTCGGCGGCGTCGCCGCCCCGAACTCCACTCCGGAAGATGTTGAGCGCGCCCTGCTCGCCGAACTCGAGCTGCTCGCCCGCGAGCCGGTGGGCGAGCGCGAGCTGCAGAAGGTGAAGAACCAGCAGCTGGCCGGCGACTTCCGCAAGCTGGAATCCAAGTTCGGCCTGATGATGCAGCTGCTCAGCTACGAGGCTCTGGGGGAGTGGCGCAACATCAATACGTTCTCCGAGCGCATCCAGGCGGTCACGCTGGAGGACATCCAGCGTGTCGCGCAGCGCTACTTCACCGAGACCAACCGGACCGTCGCGCTCTACTACACCCAGGAGGGGGCTGGCTCTCCCGGGAGTGGCCGCCCCCGGGGAGGTGCGCAATGAATCGCCGCGATTGGTTGAAGGCGGCGGGAGGCGCGTTCGCCGCCGCCGCCGCCGCCCAGGACTCTATTCCCGAGCATCCCCGGCAGCTGCGCTTCCCGCCGCTCGCGTTCGATCCGCCGGACCCCGCCGAGTACCGCCGGGAGCTCGACTCCGGAGCCGTCGCCTACCTCGTCGAGGACCATCAGCTCCCGCTGGTCAGCGTCTCCCTCACGCTGCGAGCCGGAAGCTACCTGCTCCCTGCGGAGAGCGCTGGGCTGGCCTCCTTCGCGGGCAGCCAGATGCGAGCGGGAGGCACCGTCTCGCGCAGCGCCCGCGACTTCGACGAGGAGGCCGCCTTCCTGGCGACCAGCATCGGGTCCAGCGTCGGGGACACCTCCGCCAGCGCATCCGTCAACTGCCTCACGCAGAACCTGGACGCCTCCCTGGAGCTGTTCTTCGACATGCTGAAGAACCCCGGCTTCGACTCCGAGCGCCTGGAAGTGGCGCGGGCGCGCACCCTGCAAGGCCTCGCCCGCCGCAACGACCGCCTCCAAGGCATCCTCTCCCGCGAGTTCCGCCGCTTGGTGCGCGGCAGCCACTTCACAACGCGGCACGCCACCGAGAGACTCCGTCCAGGCCATCACGCGCGAGGCCCTGCAGCAGTTCCACCAGGACTACTACGACCCGGCGCGCTTCGTCGTCGCAGCGTCCGGCGACTTCGACACGGACGACCTGGTGCGCCGGCTGAACGAGGCGCTCGCAGCCGGCTGGCCCGCCAAGCCTCAGGAGGCAGGCGAGATCCCGGCCCCCTCCCACGAGCCCGCGCCGGGCGTCTACATGGTCGACAAGGCCAGCCGGGACGTCAACCAGTCCCATGTGACTCTGGGGCACCTCGGCATCCAGCGCGACCATCCGGACGCCATCCGCGTGCGGGTGATGAACTCGATCCTAGGCGGGGGAGGCTTCACGTCCCGCATCATGCTCCGCGTCCGGTCGGACGAAGGCTTGGCCTACAGCGCGTACTCGCGCTTCCAGCCCGGAACCTACTACCCCGGGCGTGTTCCAGGCGGGATTCCAATCGCGCAACGCCACCTGCGCTCAGGCCGCAGCCATCGTCGTGGAGGAGATCGAGCGCATCCGCAGCGATAGGGTCACCGCCCAGGAGCTCGACACCGCCAAGACCTACATGATCGAAGTCTTCCCGCGCTTTTTCGCCACTGCGGGGCAAGTCGCAGGCACCTTCGCCAGCGACGAATTCACGGGCCGGGAGCGGGACTACTGGCAGACCTTCCGCCAGCGCGTGGCGGACGTGAGCGCCGAAGACGTGCTCGAGGCAGCGCAGCGGCATCTCGCCCCCGGCAAACTGGTGGTGCTCGGGGTGGGCGCCCGAGACGCCATGCTGCAGGGCAACCCCGACCGCCCCGAATTCAGCTTCGAGGCCCTCGCCGGGGAGGCCGGGATCCGCACGATCCCGCTGCCAGACCCGCTCACGATGGAGTATCCCGACGCCTAGGGCGGACCCGGCTCAGTCGCCGAGCTGACCGCGGATGGCGCTCCAAATCGCCCGCGTGGCGGTCGAATGGTTGAGCGTGTAGAAGTGCAGCCCCGCGGCTTGCTGCTCCAGAAGCTCCCTGCACTGCAGCGTGGCGTGCTCGATGCCGACCTTGCGGACGGCCGCCGGATCGTCCTGGACTGCCTCGAGCCGGCGCAGTAAGCCCGGCGGGGAGCCCCGCACCGCACATCCCGGCAAAGCGCCGGTGTCTGCGCGAGGGCTGCGCACGGGCATGATCCCCGCCACGATCGGCACTCGGACCCCCGGCGGCCAAGGCTTTCTCACGGAAGCCCAGGAAGTCCCGGTTGTCGAAGAACAGCTGCGTGACCAGGAACTCCGCCCCAGCGTCGACCTTGCGCTTGAGGTTGCGCAGGTCGGCCTCGGGACTGAGCGCTTCGGGATGGGTCTCGGGATAGCAAGCGCCGCCCAGACAGAAGGCGTAGTTCTCCCGGATGAAGGCCGTCAGCTCGCTGGCATACCGGGAATCCGCCCGGCACCGGGGCGAACCGGTCCTGGCCTCGGGGCGGGTCGCCGCGCAACGCCAAGACGTTCTCCACGGCCCCCGCCGCCAGCTCGTCCAAGACTCCAGCGATCTCCGCACGATCGGCCCCGACGCAAGTCAGGTGCGCCATCGCCTCGATGCCGGCGGTGCGCTTGATGCGCTGGACCAGATCGACCGTTTTCCGGCGCGTGCTGCCTCCCGCGCCGTAGGTGACCGAAACGAAGCTGGGGCGCAACGGCTCGAGCGCCCAGGACGGTGTCGTAGAGGCGGGCGAAGCCCGCGTCGTCCTTCGGTGGAAAGAACTCGAAAGAGACCGTCGGCGCGCCAGCCGCGAGCATTGCGCTGATCTTCATCGCGCCGCGCCCCCCAGCGTATCACGGCGCCTGCGGCCACCCGCACGGCCACCGGAGGCACGGCCCACTGCTGGTACGCTGAAGCGATGCAGGCTCCGGCGGAGCTGCTAGATCGGGACACGCTCCAGCGGCTCGAGCGGCTGACCATCCGCTGGAGCCAGTCCTTCCAGGGACGCCATCGGGGGCGACATCGTCTCGCGCTACGCGGGCGTGGGGCACGAGTTCCAGGACCACCGCCACTTCCAGCGCGGGGACGACTTCCGCGCCCGTGAACTGGCGGGCGTACATGCGGCTCGAGCGCTTGTTCCTCAAGCTCTTTCATTCCGAACCGCGGATCCCGGTGCGCATCCTGCTCGACACGAGCGAATCGATGGCTTGCGGCAGCGCGGAGCCAGGACGCTCGAAGTTCGCCTACGCTTGCCGCCTCGCCGCCGCGCTCTGCTTCGTCGGCTTGGTGCGCCTGGAGACGATTGTCCTGCAGCCGTTCTCAGACACCCTCGCCGACGCCTTCCGGGCACAGGGAGGCCGGCTGCGCTACGCCCAGGCCGCCCGCTACATCTCCGGCCTCAGGACCGGCGGCGCGACCAGCTTCGGCCGGCCGGTGCGGGACTACCTAGCCCGCTACCGGCTGCCCGGCCTGACCTTCGTGCTCAGCGACTTCCTGGACCCGCAGCGGGGCGAGCTGCCCCTGGAGCACCTCGCCGACGAGGGGCACGAAGTCCACCTGCTGCACCTCGCAGGGCCAGCCGACCGCGATCCTCCGTGGCGCGGCGAGCTCGAGCTGCACGACGCCGAGACAGCCGAGGTGCTGCGGGTGAGCCTCGACGATCGGTCGGCCCGGGAATACCGAGAGGCCTACGATGCCTTCCGCAGGTCGCTGGAGGAGCACGCCAAGCGCTCCCGGGCCCGGTATCTGCACCTCACGACAGTCGAGCCGCTGGAGCAGGTGCTGTTCGGTTCGTTGCCAGCGACGCGCATGGAGGCCGGTCGAGCCTAGCGTATGGGATTGCTGAACCTCGCTCTGGGCCAGCTGCTGGGCCTGTTCCTGCCTTTGGCGGGTCTGCTGGTCGCTCTGTACTTCTACGACCGTTCGCGTCGCAGGGTGCTGGTGTCGACGCTCCGCTTCTGGCCGAAGCGGCCCGCCCCGGCCGTCCGCCGCAGGCACCGCCGGATCCAGCACCCCCTCTCCCTGCTACTGCAGCTGGCCGCCCTCCTGCTCCTGCTGCTCGCGGTGGCCGACCCACGGCCCGCGGCGCTAGCTGGGGGGGGAGCGGCTGCGGGTCGTTTTGCTCGACACCTCGGCGGCCATGCGGCAAGCCGCTCCGGGAAGCGTCCGCCTGCAGGAGCAAGCCAAGGCGCTGGCGCTGGAGTACATCGAGGCGGCCCCTGCCCGAGACCGCATCCTCTTGGTCGAGGCCGACGGCGCCCCCGCCGTCCGGATTCCGTTCACCCGGGACCGCCAGCTGCTCCGCGAGGCCATCCTCGCGGCAGAGCCCGGCTGGACCGCGCTGGATCTCGAGGCGGCGACCGAACTCGCTGCCGGAGCGCTGCGGTTAGCCCTCGACGCCGACGGCGCACGGCTCCCGGACCGCCCTGCGGGCGACGAGGCGGTGTACATTGGGCCGGGCCAGATTGCCGGGCCGAGCGTGCGCGAGAGTGCGCTGCCGCAGCTGCGCTACCTCGAGACTGAGGCACCCCGCGACGAAGTGGGGCTGGTGTCCCTCCGCGCCGCAGCGGACCCCGCCGAACCCGCCAAGTGGGACATTCGCCTGACGGCGCGGAACTATCGCCCGCAGCCGACGGAAGCCAGCTTTGAGTTTTACTTCGCCGGGCGGCGGCTCGGCGGACGCCAAGTGCGCCTTCCCGCCGCCGGGGAAGGGCAGCTGCATTTCACGCTGCGCACGAGGCGGCCAGGCCGGTTGCTGGCCCGGGTGGCAGAAGAGGCGGGCTACGACGGCAACAACGAAGCAGCTGTGGAGATCCCGACCCGGGATCCGATCCGGCTGCAGATCCTCGGCGCATCCCCCGCAAACTTCGAGCCCCTGCTGGCACCGGGCGGGCGGATCGAACCGGAGTTCGTAGACTCCCGCAGCGAGCTGGAGGCCGACGCGATCCACGTTTGGGCGCGCGGAGGAGGCGAGGCACCCTCCCGGCGTGCCATCTACCTGGCTCCTCCCGGCACCGCCTCGCCGGCCGGCGAGGCGGCATCGGCCCGCGACCAGCGGATTGACGAGTGGTCGCCCTCCCATCCTCTGGCGACGGGTATCCGAGACCCGGACCTCATGCCGTCCGAGACGCGCGTATTCGAGGTCGGGGCAACCGACGAGGTTGTCGCCGGTACGGCCGGCGGACCGGTCATCCTAGCCCGTTCGCAACCAGGCAAACGCTTCGTAGCTTTCGGGTTCGACTTGGCGGACGAGTCCGTGCGAGGGCGGCTTGCCGCCCCGCTACTGTTCGCCAATGCGGTCAACTGGCTCGCTCCCGACGCCTTCCGTCCGGAGACCGTCGAAGCGCGGCCCCCGGGAGCGATCGCGATCGAAGCTCCGCATGCGGACCGGAGCCAAGTCGCAGTGCGGACGGCGGCCGGGGAATCGGTGCCCTGGCTGCTGTCGGACGGAGCCGTGCGGTTTTACGCAGGGGAGCGGGACACCTACAAAGTCACCACCGCCGAACGGAGGATCACCCTGTTCCTCAATCAGCCCGAGCTCGGAGAGGCAGCGTGGGAGCCTCCTGCGACGGTGGCCCGCGGCCTGCCTCGGGCGCGGGCAGCTGGCGACCCGTGGGCTCCCTGGCCATGGCTGGCGGCTCTGGCCGCGCTCATCCTCCTGGCCGACTGGATTCGCTTCGGGCGCGGCAGGCATCTCGGGCCGGCGAACTCGCCAGCCCCCGCGAGCGGAGAGGCGGCGCAGTGAGCATCCAGCACACTTGGCCGCTCCTGCTCCTCGTTCCCTTGGGGCTCTGGTGCATCTGGGAATGGCACCGCAGCCCGCGGCGGCTCGGACTGCTGCTGAAGGGGCTGGCCCTGGCGGCAATCTGCCTAGCCCTGGCCCGGCCGCAATGGGACATCCGCGAGACCTACGCGGCGGTAGCGCTGCTGAGCGACGCGTCCCAGAGCGTCCCGGATGAGCAGCGTGCGCTGCAGAGCGCTTTCCAGGGCCGCGCGAAGGCCGCGGCCGGCGGCCATACCTTGCGGGCTCTGGAGTTCGGAGCATTCCCGCTGCGCTCCGTGCGGGGCGGCGAGGCTAGCCGGTCGACCAACCTGGAAGCCGCGATCCGAGACTCCTTGAGCTCCCTGCCGGCAGACCGCGTTCCGCGCCTAGTGCTGGTCAGCGACGGGCTGGCCACCGAAGGGGCGGTCGAGCGGGCCGTCTATCAGGCTTGGCGGCAGCGCGTCCCGATCGATACCGTAAAGCTCGCGGGGCGCCCCGAGCCGCAGCTCAGCCTCGCGGCGGTCCGCATGCCACCCCAGGCGTTCGCCGGCGAACGGTTCCCGATCGAGCTCGAGGTGGAGAGCCCCGCGGCGATGCCGGCCCGCCTCGAGCTGAGCGCCGACGGGCAGGCCATCGGAGGGGAAGATCTGCGCCTGGCGGCGGGGCGCAGCGCAGTGACGGCTCGCGCCAGGATCGACGCGCCCGGGACGGCGTTGATCGAAGGTGTCCTGTCCGCAGGGGCCGGCGAGGAGCTGCGCTTCGCGGGCGCAGTGTCGATCCGCCAGCCGCGCGCTTTGCTCATCTCTGCCGACCCGGAAGAGCAGAACCAGCCCCTGGCCGAAGTGGCCGGGGCGGCGGGCTTCGAGTTGGAGCGCACTCGCCGGCCCGAGGCGCTGATCCGGGAGCACGCCGGGGCGTACGACGTCATTCTCTGCTCCAACGAGGACTTCGGCGGCTGGCCGCAACCGGTGAAGGAGAAGCTGGCCGCCTTCGTCAGAGAGGGCGGCGGCTTCCTGCTGGTCGCCGGCGAGCGGAACTTGTATCGCGAGCGGGCCGCAGGCGCAGAGGACGCCCTGGAAGCGATGCTGCCCGCCACCCTCGCGCCGCCGAGGACGCCCGAGGGCACGGCGGTGGTGCTGGTAGTCGACAAGTCCTCCTCCATGGAGGGCAAGAAGATGCACTTGGCGCGCCAGTCCGCGCTGGGGGTGGTCGAGAACCTGCGCCCGTTCGACAGCGTGGGGGTGCTGGCCTTCGACAACTCATTCGAGTGGGCCGCTCCGCTGCGGCGCAACGAACTCCCGGCCGAGACGCAGCGGATGATCAGCGGGATCGTAGCCGACGGCGGCACCCAAATCGCGCCCGCGCTCAGCGAAGCCTACCGGCTGATCCGGCCCCAGGAAGCCGTCTACAAGCACATCCTGCTGCTGACCGACGGCATTTCGGAGGAAGGCGACAGCATCGCCCTGGCCCGGGAGGCTGCGGCGAACGAGGTCACCATTTCCACGATCGGCCTCGGGCAAGACGTGAACCGCTCGTACCTCGAACGCGTGGCGAAGAGCGCGGACGGGCAGTCCTATTTCCTGCTGGACCTCTCGGCGCTGGAGCAGATCGTGCTGAAGGATGTGATGGAGCATACCGGGACGGCGGTCACCGAGCGCGAGTTCCTGCCGTCGGCGAGCCGGGACTACGAGATTCTCCAAGGGCTCGACTTGGCAGAACCGGGGCCCCTGCTCGGCTGGGTGAAGTTCGAGGCCAAAGCTGCGGCAGAGACGATCCTGAGCGCTGGGGACGAAGACCCGTTGCTGGTCCGCTGGCAGTTCGGGCTGGGGCGCTCAATGGTATTCGCCTCGGACGCCAAGGATCGCTGGGCAGCCAACTGGGTTACCTGGGACGGCTTCGACACCTTCTGGGCCAACGTGCTGCGCGATGTCCTACCGCGCACGGCGCCCACCGAGACGGAGACGGAGTACGACGCGGCCGCAGACGAGATCGTCGTGCGCTACCGGCCTTCGGCGCGGCTGGGCGCGACGGAGCCGCCGGAGTTGTTCGCCGTGGGTCCGGGCGGCTACCGGAGCGTCGCGGTGCCAGTGCCGGTCGGGCCCGGCTACGAAGCGCGCTTCCCAGCGGAGGGCCGTTACGGTTTGTTCCGCGTGCGGCCCGCCGAAGAGACGCGAGGCTTTCCTGAGGTCGCGCACTACCGCGAGAACTCCGAACTGCTGCGGTACGGAGCCGACGACGAACTGCTGCGCTCCATCGCGGCGGCGACCGGCGGGCGCTCCAACCCGGCCCCCGAGGAGGTTTTCGCGGCCGGCGGGCGCACCGTGGCGCGGCGCATGGACCTGTGGCCTCTGCTGCTAGCCTGGGCGATCGTCCTCAATCTCCTCGAGTTGCTGGCCCGCAAGGGGTGGCTGCCCGTGCTGGGCAGGTGGGCGTAGGCTCGACGGGTCGGGCCCGGCTCCGGCACCTGCCGGCCGGCCAGCCGAACTCCGGAGGTGACGCCGAAGCTGCGGCCGGTGGGGCGCAGCCCGCGGGCACGCGCGCACTCAAGGCGCAACGGGTCGGCGACAAGGCCATTCGCTTCCGGTTGCTATGCTGAGGGAAAGAAGATGAGCGTCCGGATGTACAGCACGCAGTGGTGCTCGGACTGCTGGAGGGCCAAACGCTTCCTTCAGGAGCACGGTGTCGCCTACGAAGAGATTGACATCGAGGACGATCTGCAGGCGATGCAGCTTGTCATGCGCCAGAACGACGGGAAGCGCAGAGTCCCCACGTTCGAGATTGACGGTAGCTACTACGGCAACCCGAGCATTCCGGATCTGGCCGGCCTAGTGGGCGTTTCGATCTGAAGTCCCGGGCGGCGGAGACCCGGCAGCAGAAGGGTTGCTACGAGACCCGTTGAAGGGGCCCATGCACGACGCGGGCACGGATTCCCTGCGATTCGCCCAGGCCCTGACCCTGCAACGCCTGGAGGCCGCAGCGGCCCAGATCGAGTGCGTCCGCAGCGAGCCAACCCCGGAAACGGTACATGACTTGAGGGTCTCCATGCGGAGGCTCCTCAGCGCTCTTGCCTGCTTTCAAGGGGCTTGGGACGCGCCGCAGGCTGGACGGCTGCGGAAGCGACTGAAGTCCTTGATGAAATCGGCGGCGGCCGTCCGGGATCGCGACATCACTGCGGCGCTGGCCTGCGAGGCCGGTGTCGCGGCCAGCTCTCCCCTGGCCAGGGGCCTCCAGCATCAACGCGAACTCGCGGCCCGGAGGCTGGCTGAGCTCCTGTGCCGCAGGCGCTACAGCTCTTTCCTGGAGCGCTGGACTGCGGGGCTCGGCTTGGTCGGCTGCACTCGCTCGACACGCCCAGCCCCGGGAGCGACATGGGACCTCCGGATCAGCCCGGCGGCGAACGCGACGCGGTTGCTGCCTCCTCTGGCAAGGGGCTTCCTGCAAGTGGGGCGAGATCTCTGCTACCGATCACCGACGCTAGCCGAGCTCCATGGGCTGCGCCTGGCGGGAAAGCGCCTGCGATACACTCTGGAACTCTTTCAGGGTTGCTACGGGCCGAGCCTGCAGGTCCAACTCGCAGGCCTCAAGCGGCTCCAGAGCTGCCTCGGGGCGCTCAGCGACGCCGACGCAGCGGAGGCCTTGACCAGAGGCTTGGCATCGCCGGGCGACACTGACGCCCGACGCATGCTCGCATACCTCAAGGAGCTCCGCGCCACCAACATGGCGAGATTCCAGGACCTGTGGAGCGGCGAGTTCGATTCCGCCGCAGCAGAGGCCTCTTGGACTCACGCGTTGAAGATGCCCACCCGGCCCAGTCCCAGGCCGGAAGGCCCGGCACTTGGGGGAGAGTGCCGCGCTGCTCACGCACCACCGCCACCAGGCCGACCGCCTAAGCGCCGCAGACTGTCTTGAGGAAGAGGTCCAGGAATCGGTCCGCGTCGACCGCCATCGCTACCTCAACGGAGGAGGCACCGCCCGCCCTCTCGCTGCGGTTCAAGATTAGGGATCCGCGGGTCAGCCCGGGATCCGCCACGACGTCGCACGGCAGACACTCCGTCCGCACCAAGCCTGGATCGATCGCCGCGGCCACCGCCAGAGGATCGTGCAGGACGCAAGCATCCGCGGCATGCTCCCTGCGCCCGAAGTCGAAGCAGGGCTTAGCCACGGCCGCCAGCAACCTGCGGCGCCGGCCGTCGGGCATGGCCTGCCACCACCGGTTGAAGCGGGCCTGGGGCAAGAGAGCGGCCTCGGTCACGTTCAGGCCGACCAGCGTTACCGGGAGTCCGGATCGCACCACAGCGCGCGCGGCGGCCGGATCGGAGTAGAAATTGAATTCAGCGCACGGGGTCACGTTGCCACGGCCGTCGGCGGATCCACCCATCACGACCAGCTTGCCAATGCTCGCCATGGCCTCGGCGTCGAGGTCGAGCGCCACGGCGACATTCGTTAGCGGACCGAGTGCGACCAAGACAAGCTCGCTGCGATAGCGCCGGGCCAAGTCCACGATTGCCTCAGGCGCTGGCTTCGGGGAGACTCGCAGCCGATCGATAGGAAACTCCCTCGCTACGCCGCCGAGCCCGTCGGGCCCGTGAACGTGCGCGGCCCTCGCAACCGGGGGGCTGAGCGGCTCGGCGCACCCTGCGAAGACATCGGGCGCGGGGTCCACATCCAGAGCCTCCAGGATGCGGAGGACATTTCCCGTGCAAACCGAGAGCGGCATATTCCCCGCCACCACCGAAATGGCCCGGACATCGAGCGCCTCGGACCGTAGCGCCAAAGCCAGGGCCAGCGCGTCGTCCAGGCCCGGGTCGGCATCGATGACGGCTGGTTGAGGCCCACGCATAGATCGCTCGCCAACGGTACTCGCAACGCCCGGATTCGAACTGTCGACACCTTGCCGGCGCTCAGGCGATCGGCTTGACACGGTCACGCCCGTCGCACGGGAGCCATGTCGCCGCGCCCATCCGGCATGCAGCCACCACGGGGTCCGGAAGTCTAGTGTGGCACAGGCTCTGGTCGCTGCGGGCCTAGCGATCCCTCCCCGACTGCCCGGGCGGCCCGGCAGACCTAGAAGACCCGCCGGCGCTGGAGGCACCCGGGCTGTACGAGGGCCGGGACGCAGAGCCAAATGAACCGCGCGCGGGCCTCGGACTGCCGCCGGACGAGGGCGAGCGGCCCGACGGGGAGTTCATCCGAGCTGGCCCGGTGCTGCGGCTCGGGGCTGACGCACGAGGCGGCCTCGAGCGGGTCGAGGTGGTGGAACGCGGCGAAGAGCTCTGCCTCGAACGGGTCGCCGTCGGGGCGGACCTGGAGGGCACCCGGGAGCCACTGCTCGGGATCCGGTATGTCGGGTGCGAGCTAGACCGCGAAGCGCTACGGCTCGAGGTGCCCACCGAGCCAGGGCCTCCTGTGCGGGCCGAGCCTGCCGGAGAGGACGGCCTCGGGCTAGCGGCGCGAGACCGCGAAGCGTGGACGCGGGACGATGTCCCGCCTCCCGCGGACACCCGCGGCCGAGCGCTCGGCCTGGCGGAAGAGGGCGCACTGGTCCTTGTAGGTATAGAAGACCTGCCGCTCGGGACAGTTGACTCGACTCGGCCAACGCTCCTCGAGGGAGTGCGGGCTCGCACAGACGGGGGCCCCGGGCGGGTGACTGAGGATCCTGGGCCACTCCTCCGGAGGTCCCGGCCGGCCCCGGTTGCCCCGATCCGCGATCGCGTTCTCGGAACGTACACGCTGGTGGGCGAACTAGGACGAGGAGTCGGTGAGCCTGCGCCGCTGGGAGTTGGCTGACGCGGCCGAGGATCCGCTCTTCCGGACGATGGGCTCCCGGCCCGGGCGCTGGCCCGCGGAAGGGACGGCGCACGCACGGCTGTCCCACTCCGGCTACTGCGAACCGAAGTGGTCGACGCGCGGCGACTCGAAGGCGTAGCCGCAGCCACTTGCCCGCCGCGCAGCGCGGCAGGGCCCGTCGCGTCGCTCTGTCCCAATCGGCGGCTTCGGGGCTGGGTGCGAGCGCTCGAGGTGGACGGGGGGGGCCGGCCCGCCGCACTCGCAGCGGTCGGCAGACGCTCTCGCGTCGCCGCGCCCCCGGGCGCCCGGACTGTGACCCCACCTCCCGCAAGCGTCCCCGTTCGCAAGCTCCGCGGGGTTGCCCTACCTCCGTCCGACGCGTCAAGCGGCCTGTTGCCAGATGTCTTCCGGAAGCCATCCACCGAGGCCCGGAGCCGTTCGCGCTGCATGTCGAAAGGAACGCCTCCCTCTCGCTCGCGAACGGGGCTCGAGACGGCCGCAGACAGGCGCCGGGCCGAGGGTGTCTCGCGAACCGAGGTGGAAGTGCGGATGATCCTCCCCTGGCTGGCGCGGTCCGGCACCACGGGGACAGGGCCCCGGATTGCCACCCCCTGCCCCAGGGCCGCCGTCCGCAACGCTCGAGGCGTCTGGCGGGCACCGCCACCCAGTGCCTGGGCATCAACGTACGACACTGCATGCCGACCGCGGGCATTGCGGTACACGTTGGTAATGCGGACGCTATTGTCCACAATGATCTGGTTGCGCTGCCTAGCTCCGGCCCAGGCGACATACCGCTCGCCCGGGGCTAGCGGGCACCAGCCGATCCGGCGGAAGCCGCCCGGCCAGCCCACCGGTACGCCATAATCGATGCCGAAGAAAGCGACCAGTGCGGGGCGCCATACGTGCCGAAGCCGCGGGTGCCCCGGGAACCAGCCCCAGCCGTAGGCTGCATGGCGATACCAGCGACCCCAGTGGTACGGGGCCCAGCCCCACGGCTCATGGCCCACCCAGGTCCACCCGTACGGGCCCACCCAGATCCACCGACCATGGCGGTAGGGAACCCAGTCGACCCACACACGCGGGAACCAGCTGTAGCCGACCCCCACTACGTACCGCCAGTCGCCGTATTGGTCGAGCAGGTCGGCACCGTAGATGTCGCGGCTGATGAACCGATACGTCCGGGCTCGCCTGAGGACCTTGTCACGCTCAGCAGCCCAGCGGTCCAGGGCATCCTTCGGGCGGATCTGGGCTGCTTCGGTCTGGAGACCGTCCGGACTGTCGCGCACGGTCAGGGCGCGCCCGCGAGCGAGAACTCGGGCACCGGCTTCAGTGGCTATCTCCGCCTCGCCCTGGCGAATCGCGACAACTGTGCTCTCCGGCCCGACCTCCACCCTGTACTGCCCCTTCTGCTGGGGGCGAACGGCGACGGAAGGCGTCTCGATGTCAATGTCCGCTTCGCTGTCCGACAGCTCGCTGTACAGCAGAGTGCCCTGCAGCAGGCGGATGCGGAAACGCTGACGAGCCAGCTCCAGCAGCTCGACCTCAGTGTCGGGCCCCAGCCGGACGAAGTTGCCATAGTCCAGCTGCAGCTCGACCTTCGAGCCGCCCACCGATTGCACCGAGTCGCCCTGAACCACCGGCATATTGACTATCGCGGCGATCCAGTCTCCGGAGTCGCCCCGCTTGATCGCGATGTCGCCACTGGCAACACTCACCCTGGCGACGCCCACCGCAGGGCCAGTCGCACTGGAGTCGGCACTCGCCAGGGGGAGGCAGGCGACCACCAAGACCAAGACTGTTGACTTGCTGATCCCATCTCGCATTGGACCTACCTCCATACCCCCTGTCCGACAGTGCTTGTTGGATGCGGCCCAACGCGATCGAGTTTCCCCGCAAAGCTCGGATTTTCGAGCGGGAGCCGCCCGGCCTGCGGATTCTAGCGCAACGGGAGCCGCCTTGAGACTCCGACGCTCGCAGCCATGCTCGAGGCGCAGCACTTCCGTGCGCTACAGACCGCCCGGCCGGCATACGGCGCCATGGACGGTCTGCTGCCCCGGCGCAAGCGTCCGGGGCAACGCGGGCCCTGGCGGCGGCAGATCAGCAAGTTCGGGAGGCGGCGGCGCGATCCGCTGCCCCGCAACTTCGCAGTTGGGCCCCCGCAAGCCACCACCTCCAGCGGCGACCGCGTGGAGACCGGGGCAGCGCCACCAAGCCACCCTTGCCAACTGCACCTATCATCAATGCTAGAATCCGGTGCGCAAAAGTCGGCGCTGCAGCAGACTTGGGTCCCGACGGCAGCTCTCTCGGCAGTCCGCCTCGTTGCAGGCTCCTTCCCGGCCCATGGCATGATGATGGCGGACGCTTCAGCCAGGCGGCCGGTGACTGTTCGGCTGCCACGTCCACCGGCGGTAGGGCGCGATTTCCATGCGCCGCCCGACGAAAACCTTAGCGGGAGGGCCCCATGCAGACTCGTCTAGTCGGTGTGCTGCGTTGCGCGCTGGTCTGCACGATCTCGGTGGCTGCGGCGCTCAACGCTCAGCCGACGTTCGACTTGGTCGTCTCTGGCGGGCGCGTCATCGACCCTGCATCGGGCCTCGACGCCATTCGGCATGTCGGAATCACGGCAGGCCGCATCGTAGCGGTCAGCGATGTCGCCTTGGCGGGACGGCGCGTGCTCGACGCCCAGGGCCTGGTCGTCGCACCGGGCTTCATCGATTTGCACCAGCACGGACAAACCCTCGCCAACTACGACGCCCAGATCCGCGACGGTGTGACGACCGCCTTGGAACTCGAGATCGGTGTCGAGGACATCGAAGCCTGGTACCAGGATCGTGCCGGCCAGGCGAGGGTTAACTACGGCGCAAGCATCTCGCACCCCTACTCCCGCCAATTGGCCACCGTAGGCAGCAACCCCGGCCTGTACGGCGACTCGCTGGCCGCTGAACTTTCGAGCGCCCAGCTACGAGCCTTGGAGTGGCGCCTCGAGCAGGGTCTGGACGAGGGCGCGGTGGCCGTGGGCTTCGGCCTCGCCTACACCCCGGGCGCAACGCGGGATGAGGTCGTCGCGATGTTCCGCATCGCGGCGCGCTACGGGGCCAGCTGCCATGTGCATATGCGCACGGACCACACCACCTTCGGCAACCTCGAGGAGGTCATCCAGGCGGCCCGCGAGACCGGCGCGCCGGCGCATGTGGTGCATATCAACAGCAGTGCGCGCGACAGGGTGCTGGACTACTTGGCGCTCATCGAGAAAGCCCGCGCCTCCGGCGTGGACATCACCACAGAAGCCTATCCCTACAACCGCGGCTCGACCCTGATCCAGTCCCACCTCTTCAATGACTGGGAACGGTATACCGACGAGCAATTCAGCCAGTTCATCTGGGTGTCTACAGGAGAGACCCTTTCCCGCGCCTCGTTCCCCGAACGGCGCAAGATCGGAGGCACGATCATCCTGCCGCCCATGTACAGCGAAGCAAGCGTGCGCCACGCCATCGCCAGCCCGCTGACCGCCATCGCTAGCGACGGCATGTGGCTCAGCGGCGACAGAGCCCATCCGCGCACCTACGGGACGTTTTCGAGGGTCCTCGGACGGTATGTCCGAGAGCAACAGGCCCTCACGCTGCCAGAAGCCCTGCGGAAAATGACCGTCCTACCCGCGCGCCGCATCGAGAAGCGTGTGCCGGCGATGCGCAATAAAGGCAGAATCCGCCCGGGCGCGGATGCGGATATCGTTGTCTTCGACGCCGACCTCATCATCGATCGAGGCACCTACGAGGACCCCGCCCAAAGCCCGGTCGGCATCCGGCACGTCATTGTGAATGGCTCGCCTACTCTTGTGGACGGCGAACTGGCGGATGGGGTTCACGCCGGCCGGCCTGTCCGCGCCCCGAGGGTCTACCGCGACCCGCCCGGGACGACTTGGCGGCGACCAGGGTACTAGTTCGCATGGGGGGGACGGATAGCCGTCAGCGAGGCGACCGGACCCATCTGCGCTGCGGCCCGCGGCGTCCCCCGGAAGAATCCAATTGCCTTGCTGCGCTTGCACAGCATCCCTCGCGAGCGATTCTCAAAGCGCTTATGCTCCGTACGCCCCCGCAGCGCCCCGCCACCCGGGAGCAGCTGCTGCAGGCAGGCGGCTCAGGCGTGACCCGCATTTCCACGGCGATGGCTGGCCGAGTGGTGAGGCGGCCGGGGCTCGAACCCGGGACCCACGGCTTAAAAGGCCGTTGCTCTACCAACTGAGCTACCGCCCCCGCGTCAGCTCGCGGGACGAGGCATCCCGCTCTGCACTAATCTGGCGCTCTGCGGCTGCCCGCACTCCGCTACACCGCACCAATTTCTACCATCAGAGTAGCACCGCCGAACCAAACCCGAGTAAGACTGTACCGAGCGGGGATTGCTTAGTCTCGGGCAGGGGCAGGCACGCTTGCGTCCGGACGGAGTTGTGAACCGCTCCGCGACGAGTGCATGGATGCCGGCCGTAGCGTCCGGGAAGGAATTGGCTCTGCTCCAGGCTCCCGGATAGTCGCCCTCGCGGTGCAGCAGCAGGGCGCAAATCAACACGTCGTTTTGTTGAGCTGTCTCTCCTCGGTTCTCTCCTCACGGAAGCGGCTGGCCATGCAGAACGCCCGCAGGTCGCCGCCAGGAGCCTCGCTCGGGCAGGGCTCGTCGGCGCCGGCTAGGCGGAAGCAGACGACCTCATGCGCGTCTCGGGCACCCTGTTGGATCATGCCGCGCCAGCGCTGCCCTGGTTCCAGCTCCGTGCGTCGAGCGGGGCCGCAGCTGGCTCCCCGCCGCCGTGGGCGTTGGCGGGAAGCTCATGCTCAAGCATCGAGCGCTCAACCGACCCGCTTGCTGCGCACGGAATGGGCACCCGGCGCACTGCCGCTTCTAGACGTAATCTCCAGGATGCGGTGCGAGTCGGCACCATGCGGTGCGGATCTGCCGACCTCGGAACCGCCCGCCGTACCGACCCCCGGGATCGGTGAACCGACGGTCTGGCAACCGCGAGACTCGGGGCTGGCCAAGGGCGCAACGGCCCGTCGCCACGCCTCCGCTCTAGCGCGGCCGCAGGTCGCGGCACTCCGCATGCTACTCTGCTGCTACTCTGCTGCTACTCTGCCGCGAGGGGATATCGCGCCCGTCATGCCTGGAATGCAGCGCAGGCTAGGCCTGCTCAACGCCACGACCATCAACATGTCCAACATGGTCGGGGTGGGCCCGTTCATCGCGGTCGCCCTGATCCTGCAGACGCTGGAGGGTCCTCAGGCCTACCTCGCATGGGCGGTCGGAACCGCAATCGCCCTCGCCGATGGCCTCGTCGTCGCCGAACTCGGCGCGGCGGTTCCCGCCGCGGGAGGCACCTACGTGTTCCTGCGGGAAGGCTTCGGCCCGCGCACTGGGGGGCGCCTGCTCGCCTTCCTGTTCGTGTGGCAGATCCTGTTCGCCGGCCCGCTGGAGATCGCCACCGGCAGCATCGGGATGGTCCAATACCTCCAGGTGTTGGCGCCCGGGCTGGCCGGGCTCCCGGGAAAGCTTGCGGCCGCAGGCGTTTGCGCTCTCTTGGTAGTGGCGCTGTACCGCCGCATCGACGACATCGCTCGCCTGATGTTCTGGCTATGGTGCGCGATGCTGCTAACGACCGGCTGGGTCATCGTCACCGGCCTGCTCCGGTTCGACCCAGACCTCGCCTTCGCCTTGCCACCAGATGCATTCCGCGTCGACCTCGGCTTCCTCCAGGGGCTCGGGCAAGGCTCCGCCGAGGTGCTCTACCTGTTCCTCGGCTACTACCAAGTGTGCTACCTCGGAGCCGAGGTCCGCGACCCGGGCCGTACAATCCCTCGCGCCGTCCTGACCTCCATCCTGGCAGTGGCCGCGATCGACATTGCCATTTCCTGGAGCTTCATCGGCGTCGTGCCCTGGCGCGAGGCGATGACATCGCAGTCTCTCGGGGCTCTCTTCGTGGAACGCGCTTGGGGCCCGCAGGCCGCGCAGGTGCTGTCCGGGCTCATCGTCGTCACCGCCTTCGGATCGGTGTTCGCGCTGCTGCTGGGCTACTCGCGGGTGCCGTACGCGGCCGCCCGGGACGGAGTGTTCTTCCGCGCCCTGGGCGAGCTGCACCCCACCAAGAATTTCCCGCACCGATCTTTGCTGCTGATCGGAGCGGGGGCGGCGGTTGCCAGCTTCTTCAGCCTCGACCACGTCATCAAGGCCTTGATGGCCGCTCGCATCCTGATCCAGTTCCTCGGCCACACCATAGCCCTGTTCCGAGTGCGCACCCGCCGCCCGGACATCGAACGCCCCTTTCGCATGTGGGCCTACCCCCTGCCGGCCTGGGTCTCGCTCGTGGGCTATAGTTATGTTTTCCTCTCGCTGGGTGCCGTTTTCGTGCTGTTCGGAGTCGGCACCCTGTGCTTAGGTGTGCTCGTGTACCTGGCGCTGGCGCGGCGACAACGGGAGTGGCCGTTCGCCGGTGCCGAACCCGCGAGCTGAAGCCCCACGCAAGCCATGTCCGTTTCCATCGCCGCTGCAGTCCTGGCCATGACCCTCGCTTCCGCCACCCTCGCCGCCGAAGAGATCCGCGTCATCGCAATCGGTGCCCACCCCGACGACTGCGACATCAAGTCTGCCGGCCTCGCGGCAAAGTACACCGCCGCCGGCCACAAGATGAAGTTCGTGTCGGTGACCAACGGGGACGCCGGCCACCAAGCCGAAGGTGGCGGCATGCTCGCCGCGCGCCGTCGCTCCGAAGCCCAGGAATCGGGCCGGCGGCTCGGCATCGAGTACGAAGTGCTCGACAACCACGACGGCGAATTAGTGCCCAGCCTCGATGTACGCCTGCAGCTCATCCGCAAGATCCGGGAATGGGATGCGGACATCGTCATCTCGCCCCGGCCGAACGACTACCATCCGGACCACCGGTACACGGGCATTTTGGTCCAGGACGCCTCGTACATGGTGACCGTGCCCAACATCGCCAGCGACACGCCCGCGCTGCGGAAGAACCCTCTCTTCCTGTACTTCTCGGACGGCTTCCAGCGACCGCAGCCGTTCCGCCCAGACATCGTGGTGGCGATCGACGATGTGATCGAGGCGAAGTACGCCGCTCTCGACGCCCACGTGTCCCAGTTCTACGAATGGCTGCCCTGGCACGCAGGCATCCTCGACGAAGTGCCGAAGAGCCCTGCCAAGCGTCTCGAATGGCTCAAGTCCGCACGGCGCTTTGTGCTGTCGGACACCTGGCGGGAAGCGGCCCGGGCACGGTACGGGGATGCCGCGGATTCGATCCGCCATGCGGAGGCCTTTGAGATCACCGAGTACGGCTTGCAGCCCAGCGAGGAGCAGATCCGCAGGCTCATTCCGTTCTTCCCGAATTAGACCGCAGAGCGGACCGCTTCCCGAAGGCCCGCAACCCCGTTGCGCAGGTACAATGTGGTTGCTGTGCTGCGTTGGGGCCTGATCGCGATCCCCTTGCTCGGGGCGTCGCTTCCAGCGGCAGCGGTGGACTTCCACGCCGATGTCCGGCCGATCCTCTCGGATCGCTGTTTCACGTGCCACGGACCGGACGAGGCCACGCGGCTGTCTCCGCTGCGGCTGGACACCGAAGCCGGCGCTTTCGCCCCGCTGGGCGACGGCCGCTTCGCGATCGTGCGCGGCAAGCCCGAGGAGAGCGAGCTGATCCTACGCGTCGCCGACTCGGACCCGGCACGCAGGATGCCGCCCGCAGCCCTCGGACACGCTCCCCTAACGTCCCAAGAGGTCGAGACCCTCACGGAATGGGTGCTTGCCGGAGCGCCTTGGTCGCAACACTGGGCTTTCGTGCCTCCCCGCAAGCAGCCTGCGGACGGGCTAGCGGCCGACCCTTGGGTTCGCAGCCCGATCGATCGATTCGTACTCGCCCGTTTGCAAGCGGAGGGGCTGCGGCCGTCTCCGCCCGCCGACCGGGCAGTCTTGCTGCGCCGGGCAACGCTCGACCTGACCGGGCTGCCGCCGTCGCCCGAGGATGTGCGGTCCTTTCTGGCGGACGACGCGCCGCAGGCCTACGAGCGGGCCGTCGAGCGGCTGCTGGCGTCCCCAGCGCTCGGGGAGCGGCTGGCGTTCCGGTGGCTAGAGGCTGCCCGCTACGCCGACACGAACGGGTACCAGAACGACCAGGAGCGCGACATGTGGCGGTGGCGCGACTGGGTCATCGACGCCTTCAACGAAAACCTGCCCTTCGACCGCTTCACGATTGAGCAGCTCGCAGGCGACCTGCTGGAGCAGCCGACTCTCAAGCAGCGGATCGCGACCGGTTTCAACCGCAACCACCGGGGCAACGCGGAGAACGGTACGGACCCGGACGAATACCAGGTCGAGTACGCTGTAGACCGGCTCGAGACCACTGCGACAGTGTGGCTGGGATTGACGCTGGGGTGCGCCCGCTGCCACGACCACAAGTACGATCCAGTCACGCAGGAAGAGTTCTATCGGTTCCTCGCCTACTTCAACAACGTCTCCGATCGCGGCCGCTACTACAAGTACGGCAACACCCCGCCGCTCGTGCCTGCGCCCACGCGGGAGCAGCGGGCCCGACTCGAGAAGCTAGAGGCCAGGATCGCCTTCTTGGAAGGCGAGGTCCTCAGCCGCGAAGCGGAGATCAAGGGGGCGCTTGCGCATGCGCATCTGCCCGAGATCGACCCGTGGTTCCTGGCGGACCGGCTTGCGGTACGCCGGACCTTCGATACCCCCGATGCCGCAGCGGGCAGCGGCAGGGCCGGCGCAGCTGCGTTCGACGGCCGACGCTACATCGACCTCGGCGATGTCGCCGACTACAACTTCTACGACCCGCTGACCTTGTCGGCCTGGATCCGGCCCAGGTCCGCAACCGGCGGGATCGTCGCACGCTACAACGCAGGCGGCCCGCGGGGCTTCGGCCTGTTCCTGGTGGCTGGCAAGCTGCAGCTGAGGATCGACACCTCGAGCATCTCGGACCGGATGCGGATCGAATCCGTCTCGCCCTTGCCCCTCGGGGAGTGGACGCACGTCAGCGGGACCTACGACGGCAGCCGCACCACCAAGGGCATGCGTCTGTACGTCAACGGCCGGGAGGCCGAGGCCCGGACACTAATTGACGAGTCTCTGAACGCTACCCGCACGCCGGAGCCCTTGCGCATAGGATTCGGGCCGGGCCCCAACGACCGCTTCCGGGGCGGGATCGCCGATGTGCGGGTTTACGCGCGCGCCTTGGGTTCCGCCCAAGCAGCGGTGCTGGCTGTCGCCGAAACGCCAGCCGAAATCGGGGCGATCCCCAGCGCAGAGCGCACGCCTGCCCAGCGGCGCAAGCTCCGCTGGGCCTACCTCGAACAGGCTGCGCCAGCCGCGACTGCAGCTGCCTGGAGCGACCTGCGGCAGGCTCGGCTGGCCCGGGAGGACTTCGTCGCTTCGCTGCCGACGGTCATGGTCATGGAAGAGCGGGCGGATGTGCGGCCGACCCATGTCCTGTTCCGCGGCTCGTTCGATGCGCCGCGGGAGCGCGTGGAGCCCGGGCTGCCCGCCGCGCTGCCCCCGTTGCCGGCAGGCGAGCGCAACAACCGGCTGGGGCTGGCCCGGTGGTTGACCCACCCGGACCACCCGCTCACGGCGCGGGTCACCGTCAACCGGTTCTGGCAGATGCTGTTCGGCCGCGGCCTCGTCGCGACGGTGGAGGACTTCGGCTCGCAGGGGGCGGCACCGACGCATCCCGAACTGCTGGACTGGCTCGCCGTCGACTTCGTAGAGAGCGGTTGGAACGTCAAGCGCCTGCTGCGCACGGTCCTGACCAGCGCAACCTACAGCCAAACGTCGCGGCTAACGCCGGAACTGCTGGAGCGGGATCCCGAGAACCTGCTCCTGGCGAGGGCACCGCGACGCAGGCTGTCCGCTGAAGCCATCCGCGACCAGGCACTGGCAGTTTCCGGGCTGCTGACGACCGACTTGGGCGGGCCTTCGGTCAAGCCCTACCAGCCAAGCGGCCTCTGGAAGGAGCTTTCGAACTGGGGCGCCTACAAGCACGATCAGGGCAGCAGCCTGTACCGGCGCAGCCTGTACACCTTCTGGAAGCGGACCCTCGGACCGCCGGCCATGCTCGCGTTCGACGCCGCCGCACGCGAGACCTGCGTGGTGCGGGAACTCCGCACGAACACCCCGGTCCAAGCGCTCAATCTGATGAACGACCCCACCTACACCGAGGCCGCACGGTTGCTCGCAGCGCGCATGCTCCGGGAGGGGGGCGACCACGACCACGCCCGGCTGGCGTACGGATTCCTGCTGGCGACCGCCCGGGAGCCGGACGGACACGAGCCGCGCATCCTCCGCGCCAGCTTGAACCGGTACCGCGATCGCTACCGGACATCTCCAGAGGACGCGGAGCGGTATCTCGCGACGGGGGAGCATCCCCGCGACGGAGGCCTGGACGCTCCCGAGTTGGCGGCCTACACCGCGGTGGCGAGCCTCCTGCTGAACCTAGACGAAGCCATCACGAGGGAATGAGGGATGCCATACGCCCCGCAGCTCGACCTGACCCGTAGACATTTCTTTGCGCGAACGGCCGGGGGGCTCGGCATCGCGGCACTGTCCAACCTGCTGGCGGCCGACCTCGGCGTATCTGACGGGCAGCCCGGGCTGCCGCACTTCGCTCCCCGCGCCAAACGGGTCATCTACCTGTTCCAGTCGGGTGGGCCTTCCCAGCTGGACCTGTTCGACCCGAAGCCAAGCCTTCGCGGACGGCAGGGGAGCGAACTGCCCGATTCCGTGCGCGGCGGCCAGCGGCTCACGGGGATGACGGCAGCGCAGACGAGCTTCCCGGTGGCGGCGTCGAAGTTCCGGTTCTCCCGCCATGGCGAATCGGGACAGGAGTTCAGCGAGCTGCTCCCGCACACCGCGTCGATCGCCGACCGCATCGCCGTGATCCGCTCGATGCACACCGAACAGATCAACCACGATCCCGCCATCACGTTCCTGCAGACCGGGCACCAGCTGGCGGGGAGGCCTAGCTTGGGCTCGTGGCTGTCCTACGGCCTAGGCAGCGAGACCAGCAGCCTGCCGGCCTTCGTGGTCATGGTTTCGCTCGGCAGCAGCGGCCAGCCGCTCTACTCCCGGCTGTGGGGCAGCGGCTTCCTGCCGACCCGGTACCAAGCGGTGAAGTTCCGGGCCGGCCGCGAGCCCGTCCTGTACCTGCACGACCCGCCGGGATTCTTGCGCAGCGACCGACGCCACTACCTGGACGACCTGGCAGCCCTCAACCGGGTGCGCTTGGGCGAGTACGGCGACCCGGAGATTGAGACGCGCATCGCCCAGTACGAGATGGCCTACCGCATGCAGGCGTCGGTGCCCGAGCTGACCGATCTGACTTCGGAGCCCGAGCACATGTTCGACCTTTACGGAGAGGACTCGCGCAAGCCCGGCACGTATGCGAGCAACTGCCTGCTGGCCCGGCGCCTCGTCGAGCGCGGCGTACGCTGCGTGCAGCTGTTCCACCGGGGCTGGGACCACCACAACAACCTGCCGAGAACCATCGCCCAACGCTGCGCGCAGACGGACCAAGCCTCGGCCGCGCTAGTCCGGGACCTCGACCAGCGCGGCCTACTGGACGAGACCCTAGTCGTCTGGGGCGGCGAGTTCGGGCGCACCGTCTACTGCCAAGGCAAACTGACGACGGCCAACTACGGGCGGGACCACCATCCGCGCTGCTTCTCGATCTGGCTCGCGGGCGGCGGCATCCGCGGCGGAGTCACATACGGCGCGACCGATGACTTCGCCTACAACATCGTCGAGAACCCGGTCAACGTCCACGACCTGCACGCGACGATGCTGCACCTGCTGGGCATCGACCACAAGCGGCTGACCTTCAAGTACCAGGGGCGGCACTTCCGCCTGACGGATGTGCATGGCGAGATCCTGCGGCCGCTGCTAGCATGAGAGCGCCCGCGGGCCCGCCCCGCCAGCCCCCCATCCGCTCCTAGGCAAGGTTCCGCATGGCCAGTGCAAAGCGCGTTGCAGTAGTGACCGGTGCCAGCCGCGGCATCGGGCGGGCGATCGCCCTGGAACTCTCCCGGACGCATCGCGTCCTCGGCACCTACCGCAGTAATGTCGCGGCGGCCGAGAGCCTCCAGCGGGAATGCGGCGCGGCGATCTTCCAGCTGGATGTCGCAGCGCGATCCGACCGCACCGCCCTGATGCGCTTCGCACGGGAGGAGTACGGGCGCATCGACCTGCTGGTGAACAACGCCGGGATGGCTCCGCGGGAGCGGCGGGACATCCTGGAGGCGACCGAAGAGAGCTTCACCGAGGTCCTGGCCACCAACCTCCGGGGGCCTTACTTTCTGACCCAGGCCGCGTCGGCCCTCATGCGGGAGTCGGGGGGCGGCAGGATCGTCTTCATCACCTCGATCTCCGCCTACGCGGCGTCGGTGAATCGAGGGGAGTACTGTATTTCGAAGGCGGGCTTGAGCATGGCCGCGCAACTGTTCGCCAGCAGGCTGGCGAGCGAGGGGATCGGCGTCTTCGAGATACGTCCGGGAATCATTGAGACCGACATGGTGGCCCCGGTGCTGGCGAAGTACCGCAAGCTGGCGGCGGAGGGACTCCTTCCCCAAGGGAGGCTCGGTCAGCCGGAGGATGTGGCGCGAGCGGTCCGAGCAATCGCCGACGGGCAGCTAGACTATTCGGCCGGGCAGGTCCTCGATGTAGACGGGGGCTTCCGCCTGCGCACTCTCTAGCCCGGAACTCCCCGCGGCAAGCCGAACCGGCCGACCCGCCCTGCGGAGCCAACGGACGGAAGAGATCTCCTCGAGGCACTCCAGCTGCCTACAGAGCCTGCCCAGCAGCAGGGCTAAGTAACCGCTGGGGGCCAAAGCTCGCGGAACCAAACTCCGCCGCGCCAACGCTTGCCAATATCCCTGAGACGGTACTTGCGCTCCGGGAAGGCACCCCGAAAATATTGGAGAGACTTCAGCCGCTGCCGGCCCTTAACGACCGCATGGCGTGACGACGGCGCTTCTCCCGCGACGAAGATACGGGGAACAGGCACACCCCGGAGCAGGGACTCTATGCACCGCGAGGCCTGGGGCAGGGCCCGAACAAAGACCCGCGGCAACGGCAGTGCGAAGAACGACTGCCGGTCTAGCCGCTCGACGACGCCGTCCACCGTGAAGCTGGCCCCGTAGCCGGAACCGCTGCAGGTCTCCTCGTCAACGGACTCGCTAGCCGTAGCATCATCGCCGCCGTCCGCGGCAACCTCTGCGTTCTCGGAAGCAACATGCTGCCGGGCACCTCCCCTGCGCGTGGCCGGCGGCCGAGCGGGGGCGGCGCCTATTTCCACGGCGCATCGCGCTACAGAGGCACCTGCATCTCCTCAACCGACCGCCTGAGACCCGTAGCCGCAGGCGCTTCGCCGGCAATGCCCCGCGGGCTGCCCGTAGCGCTTACGCTCTCGCCCGTTCCTTGAGACGGGCCGCTTTGCCCCTCAACTTCCGGAGATAGTAGAGCTTGGCGCGACGCACCCGGTTGCGCTTGACCACTTCGATCTTGTCCACGATGGGGGCGTGCAGCGGGAAGATGCGCTCTACGCCTTGCCCGAAGCTGACTTTGCGGACGGTGATAGTCTCGCGGATGCCCGAGTTGTGGCGGGCTAGCAGAATGCCCTCAAAGATCTGGATGCGCTCCTTCTCCCCTTCCCGGATCTTCACGTGAACCTTGATCTGGTCGCCAGGCTCAAGCTGGGGAACGGAGGGCTTGCTATAGGCCTGTTCTACCTGTTCAATGATCGCGTTCTGCATGGGTTCTCCTCCAGTATCGCATCCGGACTCGCTCAGGTCGGCGAGCCGCTGTCGCAGGCCTCGGTGACGCACAGCAGGTCCGGGCGGTTCCGGCGCGTCTTGTCGCGGGCAGCCTGGCGCCGCCACCGGGCGATCTCCCTGTGGTGCCCACTCAGCAGCACCTGCGGAACATCCCAGGACTGCTCCTCCGCCCGGAGGGGGCGGTAACTGGCCGGGCGGGTGTACTGCGGGCAATCCAGGAGCCCCATACCGCCGTGCTCGGCGGGGGCGAAGGACTCGTTGCGGGTCGATGCCTCGTTCCCGACGACCCCTGGGAGCAGCCGCGCTACGGTGTCGACGACAATCCCAGCCGCCCATTCGCCGCCGCTGAGCACGAAGCTGCCGACCGATAGCTCTTCATGGACTAGATGCTGCGTGACGCGCTCGTCCACGCCTTCGTAGCGTCCGCACACCAGGATTAGCTCCTCCTGGCCCGCCAGCCGCCTAGCCTCCGCTTGGTCGAAGAGCCTCCCCTGGGCCGACAGGAGGATCTTGCGCGGCGTGGAGTCCGCGGCCAGAGCCTCAAGATCGCCCAATGCCGCATCGATCGGCCCAACCTTCAGAACCATGCCCTCGTCGCCCCCGAAAGGCCTATCGTCCACCGTTCGATGCGCATCCGAGGTCCACTCGCGCAAATCGTGGATCTCGACATCCACCAAGCCCGCGCTCCGCGCACGCCCCAAAACCCCGCAGGCGAACGGCCCTTGGAAAAACTCCGGGAAGATGGTCAGGATACGGAACAGCATGTCAGGCCTTCAGATCTTCCAGCCCCTCGGGCAGCCGCACGGCAATGCGCTTGGATCCGACATCGACTTCGCAGCAGATTTCGCTGGCAAACGGCACGAGCAATTCCTTGCTCCGGCCGTCCCGAACGGAGAGCAGCAGCACCTCGCCGGGCGGGTCATAAACGTCCGCAACGACTCCGATCTCCCGCCCCGAGCCCGCGTCCACCATCGTGCAGCCCACGAGGTCGGCCAGGAAGTACTCCCCCGCCTGCAGGGGGCCCAACGCCTTCCTGTCCGCTCGCACTTCGGCCAACCGGAGCCGCTCGGCATCTGCAATGGTATCGACTCCGGCGAACTTCAGCACCAAGCGCCCGTTGTGCTCCCAAGCCCGGTCAAGATGCATGATGCATTCCGGACGCTGAGGACCCGCCACGCGAACTGCCGTCCCGGGGAAAAAGCAACGCAGGCCCCCGGCAAGGTTCTCCGCGACGACCTCTCCCCTGTTGCCTCGGGGGCGGGTGATCCTAGCTACCGCAAGGTACTCGGCGTCCGCCTGCATGCGCAGCACGCTCCAGCATGCTCCACTGTCAAAGTCACTCCAAGATCTCGAGCGTATAGCGGTGGCTGTATTTCATGCTCACCGCGCCGAGCAGGGTGCGAATCGACTTGGCCGTCCGGCCTTTCTTGCCGATCACCTTGCCCAAATCGGACGGATGCACGGACAGCTCCACCACGCAGTTCTGACGGCCGTCCACAGCCGCCACCGAAACCTCGTCCGGCAAATCGACCAAGGACTTGGCGATGATCTTCACCAGCTCAACGACCGCTTCGGTGTCCCGGCCCATTGCTCGATGCTCCCCGCCGTGTCTGCGCTAGACCGGCTTGGATCCGGCCTCGGCTTCCACCGCGCCCCTGGCGCTCGCTTCCACTTCCTGAAAATCGGGGAAGTCGTCGTCATCGTCGTCCGTGTCGCTCCCCGGTTCGGGCATGGCGGGCATGTCCGTCCGCTCTGGGCCAGTCGGTTTGGCTTCGCTTGGCTCGGTCTGGACGGCCTCCTCCCGAGGCTCTTCCTCCGGCTCCTCGGCGGGCGGGGGGGCCAGGTGCTCGTCGAAGTACCTGACCAGCCGTCTGACCGTGTCCGACGGCTGGGCTCCAACGCCCAGCCAGTAGTCGATCCGCTCCCGCTTGAGCACAAGCTCGATCGGGTCCGGCCGCGGGTTGTAATGGCCCACGATTTCAAGGTTCCGGCTGTCGCGGGCCCGGCGCTTGTCGAGCACCACTACCCGGTAGCTGGGCTTCTTCTTGGCCCCTGTGCGGGCTAGTCGAATAGCAACCATAGTCTCCTCCTAGGCAGATACACTGCGGCGACCCGGCGGGCAGGCGGCAGAATCCGCCGGCGGCGGCGCGGGCACGTCCCGATGCCGACTCATCGGGACCTCCGCCTGCGTCTGCCCTTTCTGGTCTTCCTGCGCTTTCTGGCCGGCCCGGCCCCGGCGGGGACCAAGCCTCGCATCACCTCCCGCGCTTGGCGGTACTGCTTGAGCACTAGGTTGACCTGTTGCACCGTGGTGCCGCTGCCGCTGGCGATGCGCCGCTTCCGGCTGCCGTTGAGAATGCCCGCGTCGGCGCGTTCCTTGGCCGTCATCGAATTGATGACCGCTTCGGTACGCGTGAGTTCCCGAGGGTCCAAGTCCTCCGCTTGCAGTTGCTTGAACGGTCCGACGCTCGGCAGCATGTCCATGAGGGACTGCAGCGAACCCATCTTGCGAACCTGTCCGAGCTGCGTGCGGAAGTCCTCTAGGGTGAACTGGTTGGTCAGTAGTCGCTCCTGCAGCTGGAGCTGGTCCTTCTGATCGATCTGCTGCTCGACCCTCTCGATCAGGCTCAGCATGTCGCCCATCCCGAGCACTCGGGAAACGATCCGGTCGGGGTGGAACACTTCCAACGCGCTCGGCTTCTCGCCGATGCCCAGGAACTTGATCGGGCAGCCCGTCACGTGCCGGATCGAGAGAGCAGCACCGCCGCGGGCGTCGCCGTCCATCTTGGTCAGGACGACACCGGTGACGGACAGCCGGGAGTGGAACTCCGCCGCCGATTTCACGGCGTCCTGCCCGGTCATGGCATCCGTAACGAACAGAATCTCCGTCGGGTTCAGCCGCTCCTTGAGCTGGCCGAGCTCATCCATCAACTCCTCATCCAGGTGCAGGCGCCCCGCTGTATCGACCAGCACGATATCCCGACCCGTCTGGCGTGCCTCGCGGACCGCCCCGGCGGCGAGTTCCAGGGGGGCGGTCTCGCCCTCAGCACCGCCATAGATCGGCTGCCCCACCTGCCCGGCTAGGATGGCCAACTGCGCACGGGCGGCCGGCCTGCGGACATCGACGGAGACCAATAGCGGCTTGCGCCCCTGTTTCGACAACCACAGGGCGAGTTTCCCCGCAGTGGTGGTCTTGCCCGACCCCTGCAGCCCCACCAGGAAATAGACCGTGGGCGGCCGGGAAGCCGTCCGGACCTTGGATTCGCTGGAGCCGAGGATCGCGGTCAGCTCGTCCTTGACGATCTTGAGGACCTGCTCAGCTGGCGACAGCGCAGTCAGCACCGTTCGGCCGAGGGCCTTCTCCCGAATGCCGACGATCAGCCCCTTGACGACATTGAAGTTTACGTCCGCCTCGAGTAGCGCGAGGCGGATCTCCCGGAGGGCGTCCTCAATGTGCTTCTCGGTCAGCGTGCCCTGCCCGCGCAGGCTCTTGAAGGCGCGCTGAAGCTTCTCGGAGAGGCTGTCGAACATCGGTCCGGGGCCCTGCTACGGCGCTAAGGGCTCCGGCGGGCAGACCGGAGCCCTCGAAATATTCCAGAGACGGGGGAGGCTACGAGGCGAACCGCCGATCCCCCCTATCATGCACTCTTGTCCATTGTATGCGAGCCCGCCTACCGGGTCAACGCAGGCCGAGGTCGGCCGGTCCTGCCCCGCAGGCGAAGCTCGGTCGCGGGGGCTGGGGCCATGCGAAGCGGCTCAACCTGTGCGACCTAGGCGGCGTGCCGCAACGGCTGTGCCGCCCCCCCGCCGGAGAGGGGACAACGGCCGCATCAGGACCGGGGCCTGGGGCGGCTCACCGTTCCCAGGATCTCGGGCAGATCGATCCCCGCTTGCTTGGCTAGGTCATGCACGGGCGGCAGCGACGAGATCAGCCCGCGCAGGAAGTCCGCCGTCGCTCCTCCGGCCTGGCCCTCGCCCCCGACAGCAGTTCCCGAGTCCCAGACCGTGACCTTGTCGATCTTGAGGTTCTGGACGGCTTTGACCTGCTCAGCCACGAGTTCCGGCAGCTTCTCGATCACCAGCAAGGTAGGAGCCAATTCGGGCCGCTCAGCGCAGACCTTGAGCAGCTCCCGGTAGCCGTGCGACTTCGCCTCCAGCACCCGCCGGACGCCTTCGGCTTCGGCGTTGTATTTGGCGAGCACCGCGTCGGCTTCGCCTTGCGCAACGCGGCGGAGCTTGTCCGCTTCGGCGTCGGCGTCGATTTCGATCTTCTGGCGCTCGATCTCCTGGAGGACGACCTGCTCCTTCCCTAGACGGGCGAGCTCCTGCTCCCGCTCCGCCTCGTACACGTCCCGAGCGGCCTGCGCCGTCGCGACTTCGCCTCGGCGCTTGGCCTCCGCACGGCGCTGGTCCAGGGTCGCGTTGTAGGCGGCGATGCTCGCCCGCGATTCGTTCTCGCCCTTGACGGCTTCGGCCTCGAGATTGGCCACCTTCACGCGCTGACTGGACTCGGCCTGCTTTTTGCCCTCCTCGGCCAGCGCCTGCTGCGCGGCGATCGCGATTTCCTGCTCGCGGTGCGACAAGGCCTCGCCTGCCAGACCCTCGGCTTCGAGCTTGGCCACGCTGATCCGCTGCTCCCGCTCGGCCTCTTTGCGGCCGATGTTGGAGGCGGCCACTTGGTTGGCGACCTCGACTTCCTTCGCCCGGTTCGCCGTAGACTCGCCGATGGCACCCTCCTTCTCCTGCTCGGCGACCTCGACCTTGGCCTTCTGAATCGCCTCGGCCGCGGCCTTCTTGCCGATGGCGTCGATGTAGCCGGACTCGTCCGTGATATCGCGGATGTTGACGTTGATGACCTCCAAACCCACCTTCTGCAGCTCGCCGGCGCAGAACTTGTTCACGAGGTCGAGGAACTTCTCGCGGTCCTGGTTGATCTCCTCGATCGAGAGCGTCGCGATGACCAGCCGCATCTGGCCCAGGATGATGTCCCGCGCCTGAGCGGACACATCGACCTCCCGCAGGCCCAGAAGCCGCTCGGCCGCGTTGTTCATGACGGGCGGCTCGGTCGAGACCCCGACCGTGAAGGTCGACGGGACGTTGACGCGGATGTTCTTCTTCGAAAGCGCCCCGGTGAGTTCGATGTCGATCGTCATCGGCTCGAGGGAGAGGTACTGGTAGTCCTGGAACAGCGGCACCACGAACACGCCGCCGCCGTGGATGCAGCGGGCGGCCTGCTTGCCTCCCACCTTGCCGTACACCACCAGCACGCGATTGGACGGGCAGCGCCGGTACTGCCGCACCACGAACGTCAGCACGCCCATGACGACGAGCATCACGAGCACCGGCAGGACGATGCCGAAATCGAATAGCTGGGCGAAAACGGGAACAGCCATGGCTAGCCATCCTTTCTGGTCGGCAGGCGCAGGCCTGTCGGCTCCACTACGAACACTTCGTCGTCCCCGACAGCAACGATCTTCACGGAGGCGAAAGCGGGGATCTGCGCACCCGCGCTCACCGCGGACATGATCCGGCGACGGCCCGAGACCGTGACCTCAATCTGGCCCTGCCCCTCGCCGCGCCGCGGAATCGTCAGATAGACCTTGGCAACCCGGCCTACCGCCGAGTCCGCATCGTAGCGCGGCACGTGCGTCATGCGGCGCACTCCGTGCATCAAGCCCGCTGAAAGCGACATCAGAGCAACCCCGAAGCCTGTCGCCATGGTTGCCGACCAAGCTGCTCCCATGCCCCAACTGAGCCTGCACGCCAACCCCATCCACCCGACGCCCATGAAGAACGACAGTACGGACAGCACCGAGAAGAACGTGAAGGCGGAAGTGCTGTCCATGCCCGCCTCGACATCGCCGGGGTCGAAGTCGGCATCGGTGCCGCCGAAGAAGAACTCCAGAGACAGCTTGATCAGAAAGGCCAGCGTCGCAGTAGCCGCCAAGAGGAAGTAGACGGCGGCGTCGATGCCGACCGAGAGATATTCCTCGAGGTTGAACAGGGATGCAATCAAGGGCATGCCACACCTCGTCCAAGCGAGCGGGCCGCACGGTCGGTCTTATTAGAGCACACATACTGCACTGCGAAGCGCCGCTTCGGACGTAGAGCGCACGATTGATCTTTCCCATGTCAGGAGCCTGTTGTGGCGGTGCGTCGACCGCTGCGGGGCGGGTCGGCTGGCCGCTGAGACTCAGGTCCTAGGCCGTGCTCGCGTTCCGCTGCCTTGCGGCGGTCCCACAGGCAACCCAGCGCCCGCCAGGCCTGGGCGCACGCTTCCGGCTGCCGCCCGCCGGGCCAGCCGCAGATTCCCGTCAGCGTGAGCAGGCTCAGGATCGCGCCCCGCGGAGGCCGCCGCGCCGGTCCGGCACCTCCTCCAGCAACTCCCGCAACACCTGCAGGTCCGCCCTTTTCCAGCCCGGCTGTGGCTGTTCCGCCATCCTCTTTTCCCGCTCCCGCTTCGCCCGCAGCGGCTCGCGCACGTTCCGCTGCAGCGGGTACAGCAGCATCGTCTGTGCCTGTCCCGCTTGGTTCGTGGAGCGCCCGTAGCCCCGGCTGCGCCCCACCGCCAGCCCGTACGCCGCCTAGTCCACCCTACCTCGGCAGCGGCTCGGCCCGCTCCCGGGCGGGCCCCCACTCCGCCTGCCAGGCCGTGCGCAGCCGGCGCAGGTGGGCCCCCAGCCCGGACGAGCCCCGGTGCGCCCAAGCCGCGCCCTGCGAACTGCTGGAAGCCGAGGTAGTGCCGCTCGTCCATCAGGCGATCCCACTCCGGTCGTATCAGTAAACTAGCCCCTGAGCCTAACTCCTGGACTGCTTGTCTCCTAGGCTCAAAAAACAGCCGTGCCTCGGAAACCTGTTTCCTGGCACTGTAGGATGACAGCATTGGCATTGTTTTCGAAGTGGAGACACTGGCCGATGCGGAACCTTCTCAAGCGCATCATGGAGCACGCCCAAGCACTTCCGGAGGCCACGCCGCTGTGTCCGGGTGCCCTGCTCCACCTCGGTCACCAAGCGGCGATCGACCAGGCGCTGTCGCGTCTGACCCTCTCGGGCAAGCTGATGCGGATCTGCCAGGGCGTCTACATGCGTCCTGTCGAGACCCGGTTCGGCTTGCGGGCGCCCCGCCTCGGCAAGGTGCTCGCCGCTCTGTCGGCGTTGTGGGGCGAAACTATTTTGCCGTGCGGCGGGGCGGCGGCCAACCGTCTCGGACTGACCACGCAGAATCCGGTCCGTGCGGTCTACCTCACCTCCGGCCCCAACCGATGTCTTCACTTTGGATCGTCCGTCGTAGAGTTGCGCCATGCGCCGCGTTGGCAACTCGTGGCTCCGCATCGCAGGGCTGGTGACGTCATCCGCGCACTGGCATGGCTCGGTCCAGAAGAAGTCGAGGGCGGGCTGGAAGCGGTCCTGCAGACGCTTCGCGACAAGGATCGCGACGAGCTCTCGGCCGCACGGGCCACCATGCCGAACTGGATGGCGCAACCTGTTAGCGCCCGCCTTCCGCACGGCTGAGACGCGGTATCAGGACCTTGTGGCCGACGACCGGCGCGACGCTTTGGAGGCGGTGGAGCACAGCAGCAGCCAGAAGGCGCATCTTCTGGAGAAAGACATCTGGGTGGTCGCGACGCTCGACGCCCTGTTCGACAGCCCTTCGCCCGGCACCTGACCTTCAAGGGCGGCACTTCGCTGTCGAAGGCACGGCGCACGATTCGGCGTTTCTCCGAAGATGTCGATACTGATCGCGTCAAAAGTCGTGTCTCGGGAATCTGGGATCGTAAAAGAACGGGAAGACCACGCCAAGGGACAGATCGGCACCTGGCTTGGATCCGCATCGTCGTCCTAGACCAAGACCCCGATCAATACCAAGTCGAGTGCGCTTGGTGGACCGCGCAGCGAGTGCGCCAAGCCTTGGGGGAGAAGTTCGGCAGCGTCCTGAGCGTCTCCACGGTGCGCCGGAGCCTGCGGCGGCTCGGACTCACGCCGCAGCGGCCCCAGCGGTGCGCCACCCGGTACGATCCCGCTGCTGTGCAGCGGTGGAAAGACGAAGAGCTCCCCCAGATCCTTCGCTGTGCCTAGGGGTTGGGAGCCATGATCGCCTGCGCCGACGAGTCCGGCCTAGCTTTGCAGAGCGTGCATGGGCGCACCGGGGCCCGTGCGGGCAGACCCCCGTTGGGCGGGGTGGCCAGCGGGCGTTTCCGCCTCCACCGGCTGGCGGCCAGCAGCCCGGAGGGCCAGCTCCATTACACAGTGCGGGGAGGTCCTGCCGCGGCGGAGGTCTTCCGGGAGTTTCCGGAGCGGATCGCGGAGGAAGCGGATCGGAAGATTCGGCTGGTGGTGGACAATTGCAGGATGCACCGTGCCCGGACAATCCGGGAGTGTCTGAAAGCGAACCAAGCCGCGGTAGAGCTGTACTTTCAGCCGACCTACTCGCCGCAAGTCAATCCTGCGGAACTGCTAGGGGCCTTGGTCCAGCGGCGGGTCCGTCGCGAGTTGAGCAAGACCGAAGAACAGCTTCGCGACAACCTGGAAGCTGCTTGCCAGTCTTTGCAAAAAGCTCCGGAACAGGTGCCAGCCTTCTTGCGAGAGGCAGACTGCAAGTCTATTCTTGCCTGCATTCTGAGGACACGACTTTTGACGCGATCAGTACAGTACTGGGATGGATGCTGTAACCATCACCGAGGCCAAACCCTGCAGAACTAAACCTTGAGACCCGTACCCCGACAAGGCGCTGTCGGCCACCTTCATCCGCTCCGCGCCGCCCGGAAGGCACGCCGATGGGAACGGATTGTTCCTCTACGTCAAGCCCGAGGGCACCCGTAGCTGGACCCAGCGGCTCGTCATCCGCGGCCGGCGGCGCGAACTGGGACTCGGAGCCGTCGCGCTCGTCTCGCTGGCCGAGGCCCGCGAGTTTGCCCTCGCCAACCGCAAGCTGGCCCGGTCCGGCGGCGACCCGCTGGCCGACAAGCGCCGCGTCCGGGGCGTGCCGATGTTCACCGAGGTCGCCTGGCGCGTGCTGGAGCAGAAACGGGGCGGCGGGCGCGGCCCGCGGCACGCCCACGACTGGTGGCGGAGCCTGGAGCGTTACTAATTTTGCCAAAAGGAATTGCAAGCTACCCACTAATGAAATCAATGGCTTGCGGAGTTTCTTCGTGCAATTACTTATGAAAACATCAGTACGTGTTCCCGCGCATCGGCAAGCGGCCGGTGTCGGAGGTCAACACGGCCGATGTGCTGGAGATCCTCACGCCGATCGGACACGAGAAGGCGGAGACGGCGCGGGCGGTGCGCCAGAGGGTCCGCTCGGTGCTGGAGTGGTCCATTGCGATGGACCTGCGGAACGACAACCCATGCGACCGCATCGGCCCGGCGCTCGGCCCGCAGAACGAAATCGTGACGCACCGGCTGGCTTTGCCGCATCAGGAGGTGACCGCGGCGGTCGAGACGGTGCGGATGTCGGGCTCGGCGGTGCCGGCCGTCAGGCTGGCGTTCGAGTTCCTGGTGTTGACCACGGCGAGATCCGCCGAGGTGCGGCTGGCGATGTGGGACGAGATGAACGTGACCGACCACGTGTGGACCGTCCCGGCCACGCGGATGAAGGCGAAGCGCGAGCACCGGGTCCCGCTGTGTGGACGGGCGGTCGAGATCCTCGCCGAGGCACGGACGCTCGGCGGCGACCTCGTGTTCTCGATGCGGAACGGCAGGCCGATCGCGTCGTCGACGCTGCCGAAGATGCTCAAGTACCTTGGCATCGCGGCCGTTGTCCACGGCTTCCGGTCGAGTTTCCGAGACTGGGCGGCGGAGAAGACGGACCACCCGCGGGAGGTGACCGAGGCGGCGCTGGCGCATGTGGTGCCGAACAAGGTGGAGGCGGTGTATGCGTGGTCGGACCTGTTCGAGCGTCGGCGGCTTCTGATGGACAACTGGTTGGCCTACCTTGACAAGGGGCGGCGGGCACCTTATCCTAAATAAGGCGCTAGGACCTTGGTCGGTGCGCGAAAAGGGAGGGGAAGGATGCGGATCACGCGTTCGGGCTCGCAACGTTGGCACGGAGAGACGGTTGTCTTCGAAGGCAAGCCATCAGAAATAAACGATTTAGAGATTACATTATATAATGTGCGTGATCTCAATTCGTCGCGTACCCAGCATGACTACACCGTGAGAATCACCGACGAGGAACTTGATCAACTGTTGGACGAGCGCCTGAAACGATTCCGGCGAGATATCCTCGCCCGTATTGTTGAACCTACAGACGACGAACGCCTTCGAGAACTGCTCGACCAATACGCCTGCTGGTACGCTGCGTCCAGCCGCTCGCGCCCAATGGTGTCGGCGGCGCGCACGAAGGATCCGTCGAAACAGAGGTCCTAGCTCTGGGCTGCCGGTCGTGACGAGTTGCGTTCCCACGGCGCGGACCTGGGCGGTCTTGCCGGGCGTAGCGTGAGGCTCCGACGCCTCGTTGGCCTCGCCCATGAACGCCCGTGCGACCGCATCGACGATGGCGACGACCACTACGGCGCGTGCGATGTAGGTGTCGACGCCAAGCCGAACCGCCAGCGGGAGCAAGGCCCATAACTGCACGCTGAGCGCAGGGACGGCCGACGTGTCACCCGCCAGGGTCGCAGCGAAGCGGAGAACGCACGCAGCGCGTTCACACGTCGGCCGTCCCGTAGCTACCCCACCTCTCGTTGAACCTGCCGCTCAGTCTCACCCCGGACCCACACCTGATTAAGGAGAGCCAATCATGCTTCGTCCCGCAACAGCGACGCCTGGGGGCGAATCGCCTGATACCGGAACGGCTTCATGAACTTCCTGACGAGCTCGGAGTTTCCGGAAATCCGGATTGTCGTTCCGCTTGACCGACAACGGAACCCAAGCCGCCTTCAGGTTCTCGACGGCTCCGTGCCAGATGCACCCCCGTTCGGGGGTGCTGCTCACGACAACCCAGGCACCTGGATTGGAGGTCGCCAGCGCCAACGGCCAGACAGGGCCGCCACCCGCCCTCCAGAGCAGCCCGGCGACGACCGTCAGCGTCCACCCCGAATCGACCACATCGTCCACGAGCAGAACGGGACCGCCCGGCAGGTCGCCTTGAACCGCAAACACGCCGTCCAGATTGCGGCATTGGTGCGCTGCATTCTGTTGCTCTTTCTGCGGGGCGTTACGCTTCACCTTGATCACGACCGGCGTGAACGGCAGCGCCAGCGCGGTCGCAAGGCGCTTGGCGAAGTGAGGGACCAGCGTCGGCTGATCGTACGACGGCACGCAGGTGACCCACCGCGGCGGAGGATCCGGTCGCCAGCGGTTGCGAACCATTTCCGCCGCGGCGTCGACCAGCTCGTCCCGAAAGCGACCGGCACCCTTGTCCGAAGTGACGGCCCCGCCCCAACCCGCATCGCCCCAGTGCGAAAGTATGCGGCCCGTTCCGGCATCCAGTGCGCCCGTGAGACTGCCCGAGAAGCCGTATTCGGGAAGCAGGCCGCTCCGCACCCGCTTCTTGCACTCCAGCGGCATGTCGGCCTGACGAAGAAAACGGGTCGCCGCGACCACCCGCTCCCGGGAAATACGTCGGCTCGACGACGGGACTCCCCCGGCACGAGGCGCATCTGCCGCAGGGCCGCGGGTCGGAATCGTCGAGCGCTCCGGCCAGAAACGCCATCAGACATCCCGGTTTGTCGATGTAGGGCCGCACCTCCCGCCATTCCGTCTCGCGCTGCCGCGTCAGTCGCTGCATGCGCTCATGGTCCATCCGAAAGGCGACCGGCGTTCTCCGCCATTTGGTGCCGTCTTTCGTGATCGGAGCGGGATTGTCCACGGACAGCACCTTGAGGACCTTCTCTATCTGTCTGTAGCGCAGGTTCAACGAGGCCTCCAGTTCCCGTCGTGGGTGACACCTCTGTAGTAGGGCCGTGCGACGACGCCCCCCGCTCAATCATGTCCGCACAAATTCAGCCACGCCGAAACCTGCTCCGCATCCCGCTTGGTCAGCGTAGAGATGATCCCGGTTCCCGGCAGCTCGTCGATGTGGTCGGCGAGCCACGCAAGGCGTTCCGACTGCGTCGGCAGACGCATGGTCTGCAAGAGCAGCGTTTCCCGCATCAGGGTGCCGCGCTGGACGACCGTCCAACCGAGTTGCGTCTGGGCATCCGCTATCATGCGGTCGTTGGCGGTAGCGGTCGTGCCGAGTATCGACATGTTGTCCGGCATCCGTTGCAGGATGTTGAGCAGACGCCGATAATCGGGACGAAAATCATGACCCCAGGCGGAGATGTAGTGCATTTCGTCCACCACCAGGAGTCCTGTGCGGGCGGAAACCGGCAGCAGTATGTCCTCCACGAATTCATCGTTCGCCAGCAGCTCGCCGACTTCGTCGGCGTGCATTGTGCGCTGCACGGCCCGCCACTCGTCCCTGTTCGTGGAGTTGATCGTGAGCGCCCGGATGCCGAGACGTTCGGCCGCCTGTATCTGATTGCGCATGAGGGCCAGCAGCGGCGACACGATCAGGGTCGGCCCGCGACCGCCGTCCCGCAGCATGCACGTCGCGATGAAATAGACCGAGCTCTTGCCCCAGCCGGTTCGTTGAACCACGAGCAGCCGTGACCGGTCGTTCACGACCGAGTCGATGGCCCCCCACTGCCCGTCGCGGAAGACGGCGTCGTCATCGGCGAGCTGCCGCCTGAAGAGCGCGAGGGCCGTCGATCGGTCGGTCATGCGCGTCACGAGCGATACGACAGCCGGAAGGCCGCGGATGACGCCGAGTCACGCACTGCCGAAGATTTCGGGATGATGCGCGATCCGGTCATTCAGAGGTTGATCGTATCGGATTACGACAACGCGGTACCCGCGATCGCGAAGCTCGTCGCGCACCTGCTGATCGCAGGCGGGCCTGCGCCGGATCGTCGTGAACGGAACCATCGCAGAAGATGCAGACACACGTGGGCGGATCGAGATCCGCCCCAGCGACGGAAACGGCACCGCCCCCTCGCGCAACGTCAACCGGTCGGCCTGCCAGAGCAGATGTGCGCCGGCGTCCGCCAGATCATCGACGGTCGGCGGCGGAAACGTCGCGGGGCGCAACCGTTCCCCAGGCAGATCCGAACCGGTCAGGTTCGACAGGTGCTTGTGGATCGCGACGACGTCATCCAGAGCGCCGGCGAGCGGCCGCAGACGGTGAACATCGGGATCGCCGCTCGGCAGCAGCACCAGTCGCGGTTCCTGCATGGAACGATCGTGCCAGGGTTCATCCTCGTCTCGACCGGGCGTTACAGATCCGCGGTTCGCCAATCACTCAGTCCAGCGACGATGCACTCTTCGAGCCACACGCGGAATCGATCCTCGATGGATGTCGGATCCTCCCGATAGTTGATTTGAAACACGGCCCGCGCTAACGCCTTGGCCGGGCCGGATTCTCTGTCGTTTCTGTCGGTCTGCACCCGCTGGAAGAATACCGCGCAACAGGCGAGCACGCCCCTGAACTCATGACCGATGCCGTGAAACGCAATCAATAGTTGGCTCTGGTTCGCATTGTGGATCACGAGCCGGACCCATGCGCGATACGTCTCCATGTTGGCGAAGTACTCGAGTGCCTTCGCTCCGGCGACGATTTGTTGCCGGAAATAGTGACTGCGGGCGTCGTGATCGCTCGCCCCGTCCACGAACACCGTAACGTGATCGAGTAGAGGCCTGACCTCCCTGTCGAAAGTCACCGTCACCTGTCTCAGCCGCTCTTCCGCGATTCGCCGGAGTTCTTCGGCCCGATCCTTGACGGTGTTCCACTCCGCCAGCAACGCATCGCGTCGATGCTCCAGCTCCCTCCGGGTCGACTGGATCAGGTCCTCCGCAACAACCAGCCTTCCGACGTCGCGAGACAACCCGAGCGCCCTTACGAATTCCCGACGCTGAATCCCGGAAAAGAAAACGATCAGGGGCTTCAGGTCTCCCAGATCAGCCGCTTCCAGGGCGTCGAGGTACGTGCTCTTGCTGGCGCTGCGCACCACCAGTGGGAAACGGACCGCCTTCACCAGCACCATGGTCGCCAGGGATCGAGCCACCCGTCCGTTGCCGTCCTGAAAGGGATGGATCTGCGTAAAGCGATGATGAAGCCAGGCCGCCTCGACTTCCGGAGCAACATCGACATGCTTCCGGTGCATTTCGATCAGGGCATCCATTTCGGACGCAACCTGTTCCGGCGGACAGTACTCGTGGGTCTCGCCCGACCGTCCGGTCGGATTGTTCGGTATCCGCTTGTAGTCACCCCTGAGTAGCGGGACTTGCACCCGGTTTCCGAACTGATCCCTTTCCTCCGCCGTCTCCTGGTTCTGCGTCAGAAGCGCATGAAGTTCCTTGATGTAGCTCGTCGACAGTGGGCGTTTGTCCTTGACGAAGGCGAATACGTAGTCTATGGCTGCCTCGTGATCGCGGATCATGGACGCAACGGTTTCCGGCGTCGCGCCGGCCCCGTGGGGTATCAGTGCCGCATCAATGCCGTGCTCAATCAGGATTTCGGTTACGCCTCTGCCGAAATCGTACACCCGCTCGATCAGGCCGGTCTCGATCGCCCATTCCCGGCGCAATTTCTCGTTGAATTTCGGCAGCGCCTCGGAATCCGCGAGCCGTTCACGCTCTTCCTGCCAGACTCTGGCCAACGCCGCGATCTCGCCCTGCTCCAGTGACGTCGGATCCACCTCGTAGTCGCGGATCGGATGCCACTCGCGTCCGCCGTTCATCTACCCCATCCCCACGCGCTCGATTGGCAGTTCGCCCGGAACTCGGTGCGGGCGGCGACCACCGCGTCGTAGATGTTCGCCGGCACCCGGCTGCCGCGCCAGGTCGCCGTCAGCGGCGCGGCCACGGCCCGTAACTCGGCCGCTTCGGCCGCGCCGACCGCCGACACGTTCAGCCCGCACTTCTGCATCTCGGCCACCGCGTTCCGGTCCTGGCACGGCACCTCCTCGAGCAGGAAGTCCTGCGTCTCCGAGCAGCGATCCGCTTCACCGATACGGGTCCAGGCCCGCTCGGTCATGACTGTGGCACCGAAGACCGGGCTGAGCGGAACGTCGAGAATGTGGGACGTCTACCGGTACCACTGGAGCACCGGCACACCGTAGGGCGGGCTCGGGTAGGCATCGATGAGCCCGGTGTTCAGCCCCATGAGCATGTCGGTCAGTTCCAGCGACACGAGCTCGAAGCCGTTCTCCCAGTACCAGCGTACCATGCCGTCGTCGCCGGCCGACGTGAACAGCTTCGCCGCCTGCAGGTCGCGCATGTTGCGTATCGGGCGCGCCGAGAAGATGTGCGCCCGGCCGCCGTGCCCCCGAAGACGACCCTTTGCACTCCGCGTGTGAGTTGTCGACTCTCAATCTGAAGCGAATTCGCACATCGAAACCGGGTGGGACCTAGCGCGACTGGGCAAAAGCCTCCGTGCGTCGTGTCATCGGAAGAAGTTAGGCAAAACCTATCCCGGCGTCTATGGCGGATGACTTGGGCCGATCCATCCCCGACGGTGACGCCGTAACACTATGCTTCGGCACCGGTCGGTTCGGGCACCCCGAACAGGATCGCGCCATTTTTTCGCGAAGGAGCTATTTTCCAAAGCTTCCCGAAGACCTGCAAATTTGCCCCCAAGGGCGAACCCGTTTATCGGGAGACCATCAGTCGGCGTGTCGGCAACGCCGTCCCCGTCAAGCTCGACATGTCCTCGATCGACGAAGACAGTCTCGGTGAACAGCTTGGGATTGTCTGCGAAATCAAGCCCAGTACGTACGTCATCAAGCGCACCGGTCTGCCGACGATAGCCGTACAGGACGATACCGTCGAGTTCGAAGCTTTCCTCGACGCCGTTCGTTGGGGTGCGGCGACCAGCGCGGACCGGGGTTTTCTGCAAGCGCCGTTTCGCAGCGGTGTAAGCATCAAAAATTTCCAGCTCGACCCGCTAGTGCATGCGATCAACATGACGCGCACCAATTTTCTTATCGCAGACGATGTCGGCTTCGGGAAACGATGTCGTTCTCGGGAAGACGATCAAGGCCGGACTGGTCATTCAAGATCTGCTGCTCAGGCATCGCGCTAGGACCATCCTCGTCGTTTTCTCGGCGTCTCTATAGAAAAAGCGGCGTGTCGAGATGCTCGAAAAATTCGAGCTCGAATTCAAGGTAGTCAACACCAACTACATCAGGAAACCCCCATCGCAATCGCGGGATGCACGTGAACCCTTAGCTGTCCTTCCCGCGTCTCATCATGTCGATGGACTGGCGGTCGGTGGACTGGCTGAAGTCGGGCGACGCACTCAGGGTGTTGTGTGACATTACCCCCTTCGCGTGCAGGGTATCCCCAGAAATTCGACCTCCTAGTCGCGAACGAGGCGCACAACGTCGCGCCGCAGGTTCGCCGCACTATGTGCTGGAGAGCCAGAGAACGCGGTTGATCCGCACGATCTCGCCGCATTCTCAGCACTGGCTATTTCTTACGGCGACGCCACACAACGGTTATACACATTCTTTCGTCCCTGCTTGAGCTGCTGGACGATCAGCGTTTCTCGCGCAACATCCCGCCGGACGAAAAGCAGTTCTCGCAGGTGATGATCCGCAGGCTGAAGACCGAACTCGACGACGACGGAAACCCGATCTACCCCATCCGAAATGCCTGCTCCAGTGCGGCCCTGCGCTCGCGCGCCCCGCCCTAAGCCGCATCCCCCGGCCCGGCGGGGCCGGGTGCCGCACTTTCCGCTGCGGCTTCGGGATCCATCTGCCATGCCGCGAGCGACACCTTGGAGGGAGACAACACCCGGTGTCAAGTGTGCCGCAGTGACAGGGTTTGCCGACGAGCCGCCGTAGACCTGCTAGAATCAGTCTCGGGCGCGACAAACCGCGCCCTGATCAGGAAAGGGATCCCCATGAGCGTATTCTCCAGGCGCGCAGCCATCCTCGCCGGAGCAGGTGTCGCGCTGGCCAGCCGAGCCTCCGCGGCCTTAGCGGTCGGCGACGAAGCGCCCGACTTCACCCTCCCGGGCACGGACGGCAGGGACGCCACGCTGTCCTCGTTCCGCGGCAAGCAGAACGTGGTGCTGGCGTTCTTCCCGAAGGCCTTCACCGGCGGTTGAACGCGCGAGATGCAGGGATATCAGGCTGATATCTCGACCTTCACCCAAGCCGGTGCCGTCGTGTTCGGCGTGAGCACCGACCCTCTGGCGACCAACAAGGAGTTCGCCAAGTCGCTGAACCTGGAGTTTGCGATCCTCAGCGACGAGGGCGGAGCGGTCTCCAGCAAGTTCGGCATCCTCAACGAGCGCAAGATGTCCAACCGCACGACCTTCGTCATCGACAAGGACGGCAAGATCGCCCATGTGGAGAGCGGCGGCTCAGCGGTCGACCCAGCCGGGGCCGCCAGCGCCTGCAGCAAGCTGTAGCCGGACGCCTCCGAGCCCGGGTCGGTACCGCCGACCCGGGCCCTAACCGAGCCTAGGGGCTACCATGCGCCCTCGAAGAGGCCAGCTGCGCCTTGGCCACCGCCCACGCACATCGTCACGACCCCCAGCGCGGCCTTGCGCCGCTTCATTTCATTGGCGAGAGTGCCGACGAGCCGCGAACCGGTCATGCCGAAGGGGTGGCCCACGGAGATTGAGCCGCCGTTGACGTTCAGGCGGTCGTTCGGGAGGCCTAGCCTGTCCCGGCAATAGACGACCTGGACGGCGAACGCTTCGTTGAGTTCCCAGACATCGATGTCGCCGAGGTTCTTGCCCTTCTGGCGCAGCAGCTTCGGCACCGCGAAGACGGGGCCGATGCCCATCTCGTCCGGACCGCAGCCGGTGGTGGCAAAGCCCCGGAAGACCAGCTTGTAGGGCACGCCGAGCGCTTCGGCCCGCTCCTTCGACATGACCAGGGTGACGGAAGCACCGTCCGACAGCTGCGACGAGTTCCCCGCAGTCACCGACCCTTGGCCCGAGTGGGGATCGAAGTAGGGCGGCAAGCCAGCCAGCCCCTCCAGCGTCGTGTCGGGCCGGTTGCACTCGTCCCGACTCAGAACGTGATCCTGCTTGCCGACGATGGAGCGCGTCTTCCGGTCCAAGACGCCTCGAGTCACGGGCATCGGAGCTAGCTCCTCGTCGAAGAAGCCCTCCCTTTGGGCCCGTGCCGTGCGCTGTTGGCTCTGGAGGGCGTACTCGTCCTGAGCCTCCCGGCTGACGCCGTAGCGCTTGGCGACAACTTCGGCGGTAACTCCCATCACCATATAGACACCGGGCTTCGTCTCTTTGAGCTGCGGATGCGGCGACTCGTCGGGAACCATCATCGTGATGGACTCGACTCCCCCCGCGAGCATCACGTCCTCGCCTTCGGCCATCACCTGGTGGGCGGCCATCGCGATCGACTGCAAACCGGACGAGCAGAACCGGTTTACAGTTGTCCCGCCAACCGAGTCGGGCAACCCGGCCAGCAGGGCGGCGATGCGCGCCACGTTGTGCCCCGCGGCACCGTGGGGCTGGCCGCAGCCAAGGATCACGTCCCCAATTTCGGATGCGTCGATTTGAGGGTGTTTCTCCAGCAGGGCCCGGATGCAGTGGGCCACCTGGTCGTCAGGGCGCGTGAGGTTGAGGGAGCCCCGGAAGGATTTCGCCAGGGGTGTGCGCAGGGAATCTACGATGACGGCTTCTCGCATTATCTTCGTATTGTCGCGCACCCAGCCGCGTCCGCGCCAGGTTCCGCGTCCGCGCCACACCGGCTGGAGCGGATGCATCCAACGCGGCCGGCCATGCGGGACCGCTTGGGCAGCGGAGCCGACTAACGCGCCGGTGACGAAGCTAGGCCGCGGGATCCTCGAGCTATTCCGAGACCGCGGGCGATTCCAGAGGGATCAACGCTAGGGCCACCGGGAACTCGCGGACCGCAACGCCGGTCACCGAGTCACCGGACCCGGTGGCCGCTTGGCCGGCAAGCCGAACGATGCGCAGCACAGTGTTGTGGGTGCCCGCCTCCAGCCCGGCTGCAGCCACTGCGACCGAAATCGACTGCGTTCGTGTCGGCGGAAAGCTCCACCGCTGCGGAGTGGTCGTAAGCCAGGGATGGTCCGACTCAATGCGATATGCAGAGTTGCCTGCGCCCCCAAGATTAAGCCGCAACTCCTGCGGTGGCGGATCGCCCGCTGCCGTAGCAACGAACGTAAAAGCGCCGGGGGTTCCCTGAACCCACTCGGCGGCACTCTCAATGTCTGCGCGCAGCGTGCCTTCGATGCGTTGACGAGGGTTGTAGACGACGAGGCCGATGTAGTAATCACCTGCGGCCAAGGCTGGGTCCGACGCCGCCGTCACCGTCAACCGCTCGTTGGCTCCAGCGGACGTCGACCGGAAGTGGGCGTTGAACACAGGAGTGCGGCCATCGGCGGCTAGACGCCAGGAGGGCGAACGTCCGTGATGGACGTACAGGTCGACCTGAGCCGTCGGCTGCGACGCCTGGAAGCTGACAGTCAGGCGGGTCGCGCCAGGCGGGACCTGAACAATGTGGCACTCGTCGTAGAAATGCGCTTGGAACTGATAGGCCGAAGCCGGGAGAACCAGCTGCTTGGGCACACCGGCGCTCAGGCTACCGCCAGCCATGAACACCGCTTGGAGGTGCCGGGCACCGTCCATGGCGACAGTCTGGACCGGAGAATCGCCGGAGACATCGCCGACCCAAGCAGCCAAGACGCGTTCTGGAGCCGGCTCCGCCGTGGCTGTGACCTGCGTCCCGCCGGCATAAAACCCGTCGTCTGAGGGCGGTACCAGAGAGATTCGCCCCTCTCCAGGAAAGCGCACGCTTGTGGTCAGGCGGTATTCCGGAGTGACGGACAGCGTCACCTCGCCTCCCTCGGCCGGCACGTCGAGTTGATGCGACGGCCCACCGCCATCGCTCCAGGTGTCGAATCGGTAGCGCCCGTGGGGCATGCGGGCGTTTTGCTGGACCTCGGGGACCCGCAGCGTCACCGAGGCTCCCAGGTCACTGGTTCGCAGGGTCAGCGGAGCGGCTCGCTTCTGGCCGTCGATCTGGATCAAAATCGGATCGACGCTCGAACGGAAGCGGAAGAGCGGCTGACGACTGAAGAAGGCCGCATATTCCCGACCCGGCCCCGTCACCGTATGCCGGGCGGGATTGGACGACCGGCCGTGGTCACCGGCTAGGAAGCCATTCCACAGCACGAAGTCGTACGGGGATTCGGCCGCCGGGGCGGCCGAGACCTGGATCGGCGTGCGCAGCGTGTAATAGCCGTCCGGGGAGTCGGGGCTGATGGTCACCGTCCCCGCACCGTCCGGGGTCGCGCTTGTGGACACGTAGTGCTGCACGATGAAGTTCGCTTCGTACCAAGTGCGGGCGGGATCGGCCACCACGCTGCGGCGACGGTCGCCTTCGTCGTTCCATCGCCCAAATAGGAACCGGCCCCCCTCACGCACCTGCGGTGCCGGAGCCTCCAACGAGTGCTCGGTCCCCGCCGCCCAGGAGAACTGAGCCGGGGTCGTCACCCGCACGCCGTCGACAATCAGGTCCAGGCCGGGCGGATTGGTGGAAACGGTCACCTGGGAGGGCGGCCGTCCGTACAGCCGCGCCACACCGTCAATATCTCCGGGGGACAACCCGCCTGAGGGAATCTCCATGCCAGGCGGAATCGTTTCCAGCACAGGCCGGCCATTGCGGGATGCCGCGAAGGGATGGTAGTGCATCGCGGAGCGGTAGTTGTACGGAGCACTCCCCGCGTAGCTGGGCGAGTAGGAGGCAGCGATATCCGGACGCTGAGAGAGGTTCTCCATCTGCACGACGAGGTGGGCATCACGGTCTTCCCGTTCATGCTCGTGGAACAGGCCCACTGCATGGCCCATTTCGTGAACCAGGGAGTTCACATCGCAGCCGCTGGGCGGGATCAAGACGCCTTGCTCGCCCCGCCCGCTACGGCCCACATGCGCATGGCATGGTCCTGGCGGCGCAGGCTGAAACCGGACAAAGTCCCGCTCCGCCCTCCGCGGGCTCCAAGTGATGACCGTCTTGGAGTTCCATTCGGCGACGGCGGCCGAGATGTTTTCCTTCTGGTCGGCGGGAAGGCCGGAATCTACGACATAGGGAACCTTGCCTTCGGGCCAGAGGAAGTCTTGGTCAACAGCGGCGATCGCCCGGGGTGTCGGACGCATGGGTGGCAACCCCCCAGCCGCAGGCGGCTTTGTTGAGTCTGCCGCCTCAGCGGCCGTCCCGAGAACCATGTCTCCGGCGTGAACGGCTCGTCCATGAATCACCTCGTAGCTCAGCAGACGCCCACGAAACAACATCACGCCTCGCGCTCCGTCCTCCAACGGCGAACCGCGGACTATGGGGGGCTCCAGTGCGGATTCCGCCCGGGGTGGCGAGGAACTCTCGGCCACTCCTTGAAGCTGGCCGGAGAGGCCCAGCAAAACTGCGCATATCCAGAAGCGGACTGTCCCTGACCCCGCCCGCGAACTGCAACTACTGCACATCCGCAAGTCCCTCGCTGCGCTCAGCGCACGTATCCATTATGGACAATCCGGTTGTTGCTTCAAGGTCTCCGGGGCAGGCACTCGCCTGGGTGCGGGGTGCCCCGGGCGGCTGCGCCCCGACGGTACCACGCTGCGGAAACAGTCCTTCCCACGTGCGATCAGCGCGGGCCGAACCGCGACGCAGCACCGCTTATCTTGCGGATCTGCGGCACTGAGCCGGGCAGCACTTTGCGGAGCCACACCGATGCCGGAGCCAGCCGTGCCGGCTCCCAGGACTTCTCTGCAGCGCGACAGCTCGCTGCGCAAGCCCTGATTCCCGGGTAAAAATTCCGGCACCAGCCGGAACATCTTGTGCTACAATGACTTAGACGGTCCTCGGGGTGTCCGCGTATTTCACCTCGGGGGTGCATCTCGATTTTTTGGAGGCCCCCTTGCCCATGTCCCCCGACAGTGCTCCCACCCTGGCTTACGGCGTCTGCGACGACGACTTGACGGGCTTAGCCGGGCTCGGCGTGGTGGCCCGGCTGGCCCGGTTCCTCGGGCTGCCCGAGAAGCTGGCCGCCTCGGTCCGCCTCAAGCGCCGCCGGCGTGGTTGCAGCGACGTGCAGATGCTGCTGGCGTTGATCTACTCGGCCTGCGCCGGCGGGGGGCACCTCAACGCGGTCGACGCCTTGGGGGCCGATGAGGTCGCCCGGCAAACCTGCGGGCTGCGGGCTGTGCCCGACAGCCGGCGGCTCGGCGAATACCTGCAGCGGATGAACGAGGCAGCCCTGGAGGGGTTGCGGGAGTGCGCGCGGCTGGTCAGCCGGCGGCTGGTGCCGCTGGTGGCGCAGGCGTGCGTGCAGCGGTGGGGCTACATCCCGGTGTTCGTGGACGGCACGGGGATCGAGGTGGAGGGCAAGCTGTTCGAGAACGCCGGGCGCGGCTACAACGGCGAGAAGCAGTACTGGCTGCACTCGGTGTTCGTGGGGGTGGCGTGGGTCAGCGCCCGGCTGCACGCGGGCGGCACGGACGTGCGGGGGGATTGGCGGGAGCAGCTGGACCAGGATGTGGCGCCCTTGCTGACCGGGCGGCAGCCGGTGTGGCTGCGGGCCGACAGCGCGTACTACTGCCAGGATCTGGTGAGCTACTGCCGGCGGAAGGGCTGGGATTACTCCGTGAGCGTGACCGATCCGCGCAAAAAGGCCCCGATTCTGCGCCTGGCGGCCGCGATGGGGTTGCGGGAGGACGAGTGGGAGCCCCTGGACGCGGCGGGGAAGGAGCGGGCCATCGTGGTGGCCTACCGGCCGGCCCGGTGGCCGGAGGAGCAGGTGTATGTGGTGATCCGGCGCGACTGGGACGGGGAGCAGCGGCTGCTGGAGCCGGTGTACACGGTGATTCTGGTGAGCCGCGACCGGCTGCCGGTGGCGGAGCTGGTGCGGCGGCACCGCGGCAAGCAGGGGCAGGAGAATGCGTTCAAGGGGCCGCTGACGGACCTGGGTTTGCATCATCCGCCGTGCCGCTCGCACGCGGCGAATCAGGGTTTCTACCTGGGCGGGCAGATCGCGCAGCTGCTGCTGCGGCTGCTGCAGTACCAGGCGCTGCCGGACGCGGCGCGGCAGCACGGGCTGCGGCCGCTGATCCGGTACTTCGTGTGCAGCGTGGGGCGGCTGACGCGCAGCGCACGGCGGCTGCGGCTGCTGTTCAGCCGGGGCAACCTGTGGTTGGACTGGCTGCTGCACGCGGGGAGCCGGATGGAGCCGGGCTAGGGCTGGGGCGGCGCAGCCTGAGCCGCGTCGGGCATAGAGGCAGGGGACCGACGCGGAGCCCGCGGGGGATCGGTGCGCCCGGAGCCGGGGGCGCAGCGGCCGCGGTGCGGGTGCAGGCCGGCGCAGGGCATCTGCGCGGGGGCCCAGGTCGCTCGGCGACGGGCTGAGGGGCCCGCACCGGGTACGCCGGGCTCCCCGCTCAAGCCCTACGGCCCCCTCAACCGCCATTTCGGGAAATTAACCGGGAATCTAGGCGCAAGCCGCATTCAGCCAGTCCTCCGCGGATGCAGTATAATATCAAGAGTCGCGCGCTCGTAGCTCAGCTGGATAGAGCGTCTGGCTACGGACCAGAAGGCCGGGGGTTCGAATCCTCCCGAGCGCGCCACTTGGTCGTGGCGCTTTCTTGGCCTACGGCGGAGCGTCAAGCCGACCTCGCGGTCTCAGCGTGTTGAGATAGCGTCGGCTCTCGAGTGCCTCGCCAGCTACCGGCCTGCACAGCCGGGCCAGCCTGGAGGGGTCGCAGACCAACGGCTGCGGACAAGCCGGCTCCAGAGCACGGCCCCACTCTACGCGCAGCCTGACCGTTGAGTTGCCAGTGCCGGGCCGGCATCCGCTCTCGCCGCTCAACCTACCGTCTCCACGATCCGTCTCCACGATCCGCACCGAAGAGGCGCTGGGACGGCCCGTCGCGAGTCCGCCTACGCTCCGAAGACACGGCCCCGGTGCTGGCCAACCAACAGCTGAAACAGCCGGTGGGCCATCAGCTCGTGGAGCGTCAGCAGCTCCTTGTTCGCCTCGGCGATGTCCTCCACATCCTCCGAGCCGCCGCCGCCGCCCTTGAGGGCTGCAGTGGCTTCCCGCATCACGGGATCCTCAAGCACTTCCCCGGCGATATTCCAGAGCGTGATGAACCGGTCCACAGCGGTCGGGAAGCTCACCTTCCAGACGCCGTAGTTCGATGTGGTGCGCGGCGGCTTGAAGTCCAGATTGAACGGACCTTCGAACCCGTGCGAGCGCAGCAGCACGAGCACATTGAGCCAATCGAGAGGATTCACGACGCCGATGCCCAAGTCGACGTCGTGCTTCAGGGGGTAGCCGTCGTTGATGTCGAAGTGGAATAGCTTCTTGCAGACCAGCGCCCGCGCCAGAACGGCCCGCGCTGCCCCGCCCCACATCAGTTCGTGCAGGTACTCCGGATTCAGGCCGACCATGTCCGGATGGTCCAGCAGCCCACTCGAGATGAACGCGAGCATGGCGTCGCTGCTGGGCAGAATGATCTGGGCCTGGGGCTCGAACGGCTTAGCCTCCAGGCAGTGCTTGAGCGTCGGGCGCCCCTTGTCGCCCGCGATCTCGAGGTCGCGCCGACAGGCGGCGTTGAGACCGTCGGCGAACCAGCGCAAGGTGTCGGTTTCGTCAATCGCTCCCTGCACCATGTAGCCGAGCGTGCCGGGCCAGTACACAGCGAACTGCGCCCCGAGTTCGTGGCCGATCTCGACTGTGTTTTGCAGCCGCCGGGCGGCGTACTGGCGGACCTCGGGAGCCTCCGCAGCGGCACTCGCCGCGAACACTGGGTGAAAAAAGGTCTCGCAAGTGACCATCGAACAGCGCACCCCGTGGTCGTCCAAAGCCTTGTTGATCCGGGCCACGACCTCCCACTGGCGGTCTGTCAGCAGATCGCTCGTGTCGATCACGTCGCTGTCGTGCGTGCTCCAGCACGGGATCCCGAGTTCCCCAAGGTGGCGGATCACCTCCTCAAAGCCGATCGGCTCGCGCGTCGGCGCATGGAAAAGCGCTTGGCCCTCGTACGCCCCGGCCCACTGCGGGCCGCTGATGAAATACTTCCTGCGCTCCGCGGGGGTGTAGCTGCCCCCGGCGAGTTGCATTAAGCGATCCGTGAGGGACCGCTGTTCGGATCTGGGCGTGGCCGGCATGCCTCTCCAGTAGAACGCCCGGGAGCGCCGGCCGTCAACATCGGTGCCGGCCTGAGGGCCGCCCGCCGACATTCCGGCCCTGTCGAAACGGCCTTGAAATCAGTGTCGGAGGAGTTGCCATGCGGCTAGGCGGGAAAACCAACCGCAGGGGGACTTGACGCGCTCCTTCGGAAAATTCCGTTCGCATAAGCATACGGCTGAGAACTACTCAAGCTCCCTAAGCTGGTCTGGGGCAGCGAGCGTGGCTGCGACGCCAGCCTCCCGGTTGCCCGGTGCAGCCTCCCGCACCTGCACGCGACAAACGAGGATGGAAAGGAGACCGGTCAAAGAATCTCGCCGCCGCCGAGCGGAACCTCGACCGCTTCCCATGACCGGGCCCATTCGACTGGGCGCTCCCTTGCGTGGGTGCCCGCCTAGGAGCCCCGTCAGGCGGCACCGCACCGATGTGGAGGCCAGGAGGTGCCAACTAGGCATCGCACGCGCAGGATCCTTCCGGCCAGGTGCTCGCCGGTCACGGTTTCCGCTCATGTCTCCGATGGTGAGGCACAGGATCCCGTCGCCTCCGAGGACGCGTCGGCCTTCGGCAAGCACTATTCCGCCCGGCGGCGGAGGCGCCGGACCTGCAGCCGCCGGTAGATGCGCAGGTAGGCCTGGACGCCCTTGCCGACTCCGACACCGCCGGCGGACACGAAGCCCAAGGCCCACGGCCAGTCCGCGGTCGGCTCCCAGCCGGCCGCCAAGCAAACCACGAAGACGAGGATGATCCACCCGAGCAAGGCACCGGCGAACCACAGCAGGCACCAGCCGGCGGCCAGCCACGAGGCCAGACACGAAGACTCCGCCGCGTACGCCCACCGCTCGAGCCGCCGCTGCCAGACCTCGGAGGAGTGCATTACGGCTCCCATACTGGCACACCCTGCCCTATCGCTCGACGACCCTGATCCCCTGGTAAAAATTCCGGTTGCCAGCCGAAATGTGTTTGTATTGCAATGATTTAGACAATCCTCCAGGGTGGCCGCGTATTGCACTTCGGGGATGCATCTCGGTTTTTTGGAGGCCCCCTGGCTTACGGCGTCTGCGACGACCACTGGACGGACCTGGCCGGGCTCGGCGGGGTGGCCCGGTTCCCCGGACTGCCCGAGCTGCTGGCCGCGTCGGTCCGCCTCCAGCGCCGGCGCGGTGGCAGCGACGTGCAGCTGCTGCTGGCGCTGATCTACTCGGCCTGCGCCGGCGGGGGCATCTCCACGCAGTCGACACCCTGGGGGTCGATGACGTCGCACGCCGAGCGTGCGGGCTGCGGGCCGTGCCCCACAGCCGGCGGCGCGGCGCAGACCTGCAGCGGATGCACGAGGCGGCCCTGGAGGGCTTGCGGGAGTGCGCGCGGCTGGTCAGCCGGCGGCTGGTGCCGCTGGTGGCGCAGGCGCGCGAGCAGCGGTGGGGCTACGTGCCGGTGTGCGGGGACGGCACGGGGATCGAGGTGGAGGGCAAGCTGTGCGGGAACGCCGAGCGCGGCTACCACGGCGAGCAGCAGTCCTGGCTGCCCTCGGTGTGCGTGGGGGTGGCGGGGGTCAGCGCCCGGCTGAACGCGGGCGGCACGGACGTGCAGGGGGACTGGCGGGAGCAGCTGGACCAGGATGCGGCGCCCTGGCTGACAGGGCGGCAGCCGGTGGGGCTGCGGGCCGCCAGCACGTACTCCTGCAAGGATCTGGTGAACTCCTGCCGGCGGCGGGGCTGGGATGATTCCGGGAGCGTGACCGATCCGCGCCAAAAAGCCCCGATTCTGCGCCTGGCGGCCGCGAGGGGGTTGCGGGAGGACGAGGGGGAGCCCCTGGACGCGGCAGGCAAGGAGCGGGCGCTCGCGGTGGCGTACCGGCCCGCCCGGGGGCCGGAGGAGCCGGTGTGCGGGGTGCTCCGGCGCGACGGGGACGGGGAGCAGCGGTGGCTGGGGCCGGTGTACATGCTGATTCCGGTGAGCCGCGACCGGCTGCCGCCGGCGGAGTGGGTGCGGCGGCACCGCGGCAGCAGGGGCCGGAGCATGCATCCTAGGGGCCGTTGCCGGACCTAGGGCTGCAGCATCCGCCGTGCCGCTCGCACGCGGCGCAGCAGGGTTTCTCCCGGGCGGGCAGCTCGCGCAGCGGCTGCTGCGGCTGCTGCCGGACGAGGTGCGGCAGTCCGGGCTCCGGCCGCTGCGCCGGTACTGCGTGGGCAGCGTGGGGCGGCTAACGCGCAGTGCGCGGCGGCGGCGGCTGTGCAGCAGGAGCAACCTGCGGTGGGACTGGCTGCTGCACGCAGCGAGCCGGATGGAGCCGGGCTAGGGCTGGCTCGGCGCGGCAGGGGACCGACGCGGAGCCCAGCGGCAGGGGACCGACGCGGAGCCCGCGGGGGGATCGGTGCGCCCGGAGCCGGGGGCGCCGGGCTCTCCGCTCAAGCCATACGGCCCCGCAACCGCCATTTCGGGAAGTTACTGATGTTTTCATAAGTAATTGCGCGAACAGGCTCCGCAAGCCATTGATTCTATTGGTGGTTTGCTTGCAATTACTTCTGGCAAAATTAGCAACCGGGAATCTAGGTGTCCCAGCTCGCGGTCAGGTTCACGGAAAAGAAAATCGAACCGCGCACCAGGGTGCTGAGCAGAGCCGTCTTCCAGTTCCACCGCCGGACCAACTCCGCTAGGGCCGCGCCGAGCGTGACGGGCGGCAGACGCGCTTCGGCGACGCCGTGGGTTCCACTTCCTGCCGCCATGCGAGGAACGTGCCGGCCGCGTCGGACGACGCTCTCGCGCACCGACCCGTCCACAATCACCATCACCGCGGCCAGAACCCGAGCCCAGCCGCTGGTCTCACTGGCCAAGGTCGTGGCACAGGTAGCACTCGGTGGACGCCCCCCGCTGCACATGGCAGTTCATGCAGGCCGCCATGCTCGTCGAGAACTCCTGGTTCAGCACGCTGCGCTCCGCAACCGGGCCGTGGCACGCCGAGCAGCCCACCTCGGCCTCGGCGTGCTCGGCGTGGCTGAAGAAGACGAAGTCAGCCGCACGGTAGACCCGCTCCCAGGGGATTCGGGCACCCTCGGGCAACGCAGCCAGCTTGCGCACGGCCGGGCTCTCGACGGCGATGGACCTGTGGCATTGCATACAGCGGGCGCGGTCGGGCAGGCCGGCTCGCTCGCTCTCCTCGGCACCGGGATGGCAATCCACGCACGCCATGCGCCACTCCATGTGGAGCTTGTGGTCGAAGGGCACAGGCTGCGGGCCCACGATCCGAGGCAGCTGCTCGGGCGGCGGTTCGTAGACGAACGGCACCTGCCCCCATCCCGCCGGGGCGAGGGCTAGCGCGAGCACAGCCCCGCCAGTCCAAGCCGCAGCCGCCACGCCCGGCTCCTACTTGGCCCGGCGCTCGAGCTGGTACTGCGTGAACGGCGATCCGACTCCGTCGATTTCGATGTTCACCAGGAAGGGTCTCTCGCTCCGGAAGGCGCGGTCGAACGCCTCCGGTAGCTGCTGCGGCGAAGTGACGTGCATGCCGTCGCCCCCGAACCCCTTCATCACCAAGTCGTAGCGCGTCCGGCGCAGCTCGCAGGCCACAGTTTCGGAATCGGGGTAGAAGCCCCTCTGGAGCTCCCTCTCAATGCCCCAGCCTCCGTCGTTGCCCACGATCACGATGATCGGCAGTCCAAACCGCACGGCGGTGTCGAGCTCGCCGATGTAGAAGCCGAGCGAGCCGTCACCCGTGACAACGACGGTCGGCGCGTCGGGGCGGAGGATCTGGGCGGCCAATCCCACCGGTAGTGCGACACCGAGCCCCGCCAGCGAACCCAGGCGCATCCACCGTCCGGGATGGCGGGCCCGGCAGATATACCGGCCCCAGTGAACGAAGTCGCCGCCGTCCCAACAGATCGTCGCATCGTGCGGGAGCGCATCGCGGAGCACTTGGTAAACGTGCAGCGAATGCATCGGGTGCCGGGGCATGGCGGCCAGGGCGGCGACCTGGGCTGCGTAGGCGTCGCATCCGCGCTGGACCTCGGCGAGCCAAGCCGAGCGATCCGGTGCGGCCCGCCCCGCCAGAGACATGTTGATAGCCTCCAGGGCGGCGCGGGCGTCGGCCTGCATCCCGACCTCCAGGGTTCGGTTCAGGCCGAGCTCCTGCCCGCAGACGTCGATCTGCACCATTGTCGCCGCGTCGTCGAAAAGCTGACGCCCACCCATCCGGAGGCGGTAGTCGAGGCGCTTGCCCACAACGATCACCAAGTCGGCTTGGCGCAGGGCGTGCTCGGCCCCGCGGCTGATCGTGGCGTCCGCGTAGCCGAAACACAGCGGATGGTCGTCCGAGACCATGCCTCGGGCCAGGGAAATGGTGAAGAGAGGCACGTTCGCGGCCTCAATGAATGCCGCAAGCTGCTCGTCCGCCCAGGACCAGTAGGCCCCGGAACCGGCGATGACGGCGGGGCGCTCGGCCCGGGCGAGCAGGTCCATGAGGCGGTCGACATCCGCGGTGGAGGGGGCACTGCGAAGCGGGCGGATCGGCCCCTCGGCGATCGGGTGATGGGTGCCGTTCCTTTCGGTGAACAGGTCGACGGGAATGCTCAGATGCGCGACGCCAGGGCGGCCGCGCAGCATCTCGAGAAAGGCGCGGCGCACATGGAAGGGAATCTGGCCGGAGCGGGCAGGCACCGCCGCATACTTGGCGATGCCCTGCACCAGCTTGGCCTGGTCCAGGTCTTGGAAAGCGTTGCGGTCGCGGGCCCGCGAGTCGCTCATGCCGCTCACAGCGAGCATCGGCACGGCCGTGGCCTGCGCCGTCGCGATGCCCGTAATCGAGTTGGTATGCCCCGGCGCACCCGTCACAAGCGACACCCCCGGCGTGCGGGTCAGGCGGCTCCAGCCGTCGGCCATGTGGACCGCGGCCGATTCGTGCCTGGTGTCGTAGACGGACATCCCCTCGCGGGCAGCAACCTGCAGCACATCGTTCAAGTGGTCTCCGACCAGCGTGAACAGCTTGTCGACCCCTTGGCTCTGCAGGCTGCGGACGAACAACTCGGATCCCGTGAGCATGACCTAGCAGGATACTATCGCGGCACCGGAGCCCATCGCGCCCGCGCCGGAACTGACCATCGGCGCACCCGCTGGAGAAGCTAGCAGCAGGGCCGAGTTGAAGACGGCTCCCCGCACCGTTACGATGAGAGGAGGGGGTCTGCCGCTCGCTCCCGGCAGGCGGCAGCCTCGAATCCCTCCCCTGGAGATGGCGGCATGTTTCTAACAGACGAATTCCGGCTCAAGGTCGGCTTGGCGGAGCAACTCAAGGGCGGGGTGATCATGGACGTCACCAACGCCGACCAAGCGCGCATCGCTCAGGACGCAGGCGCAGTCGCGGTGATGGCTCTGGAGCGCGTGCCGGCCGACATTCGCAAGGAGGGCGGGGTCGCGCGCATGGCCAGCATCCGGAAGATGCGCGAGATCATGGAGAAGGTCTCAATCCCGGTGATGGCCAAAGCTCGGATCGGCCATTTCGCTGAAGCGATGGTGCTGCAGGCCCTCAAGGCGGATTACATCGACGAAAGCGAAGTGCTGACACCCGCTGACGAGGAGCACCACATTGACAAGCACGCCTTCGGAACCCCCTTCGTCTGCGGCGCCCGCAACCTAGGAGAGGCCTTGCGGCGCATCGCCGAGGGCGCAGCGATGATCCGCACCAAGGGCGAGGCGGGCTCGGGCAATGTCGTGGAGGCCGTTCGGCACATGCGGGCCATCCGGCAGCAGATCAAGCGGCTGACTGTGGTCGCTCGCGACGAGCTGCCCTCGGTCGCGAAGGAACTGCAGGCTCCTCTGGAGCTGGTGGGGTGGGTGGCGCGGGAAGGCCGCCTGCCGGTCCCGAACTTCTCTGCAGGCGGGCTCGCAACACCGGCCGACGCGGCCCTAGTGATGAGCCTCGGAGCCGAGGCAGTGTTTGTCGGGTCGGGGATCTTCAAGTCCGAGGACCCCGCCCGCCGGGCGGCTGCAGTCGTCAAGGCGACGACCTTCTACAGCGACCCAGAGAAGCTGCTCGAGGCCTGCGAGGACCTCGGCGAGCCCATGCCGGGCCTGGATCTGGCGAGCCTTCCCGAAGGCGAGCTGCTCCAGACGCGGGGCTGGTAGGACAGCAGCCGGACCCCGGTCCGGACAACTCCGCTTAGAGGCCAGGCCGACGGTGCGCATCGGAGTCCTAGCGCTGCAAGGCGATTTCCACGCCCACGCCCAGCGCCTGGAGCAGCTCGGCGCTTCCGCCCAGGAAATCCGCTACGCCCGCCAACTCGGCGCAGTGCAGGGCCTCGTGCTGCCCGGAGGCGAGAGCTCGACCAACCTGATCCTGCTTGAAGCGGAGGGCCTCTGGGAGCCCCTCCGGGAATTCGCGCAAGCGAGGCCTATCCTCGGCACGTGCGCCGGCGCGATCCTGCTCGCCCAGAAGGTCACCAACCCCGTCCAGCCGTCTCTCGGGGCAGTGGATATGGAGATCGAGCGCAACGCCTACGGCCGCCAGGTCGACAGCTCGATCCGGCGCGTGGAACCCGAGGCGGACTTCGCAGCGCGGACCCGCGGCGGGCCGCTGGAGGCGGTCTACATTCGGGCACCGATCATCCGGGCGACCGGGCCGTCGGTCAAGGTGCTGATGCGGGACGCCGGGCACCCCGTGCTCGTCGAGGAGGGCCCGCACCTAGCGGCCACCTTCCATGCCGAGCTCACGTCCGACAGCCGGCTGCACGAACTGTTCCTGGCCAAGGCAGCGGCGCAATGAAGCGCACCTGCTAGGATGCTGGAGTGCTATGCCCTTTCTCAAGACGTTGATCCAGCAGGCCGTGCAGAAAGCGGCGCAGGACCCGCGCGTCCGCGACACCGCTCAGCGGGTGTTCGAAAACGAGATCAAGCCGCGGGCGAAAACCGCTTGGGACAAGGCCAAGCCCGAGGTCGAGGCGGCGTGGGAGAAGGCCAAACCGCAGGTCGCGGCGGCGAAGGCGAAAGCTGCGCAGCGTGCGGCCGAACTTACGCAGCGCGTGAAGCAGGAGGTGCGGGAGCGTAGGGGAGGCAAGCCGGAAGAGGGCTAGAAGCCGTCAGTTGCCCCAGGCACGCTTGCGGACCCCAACGGCCTCGAGCACAGAGGGCTAGGGAGACGGTGCATAGCCCCTGCGAGTCGCTGAGCCTTGCCATCCACAGTTCGTCTGGAACACCAGCGCAACAGATCGCCGCTTGTTCAGCCGGATGCGCGAATCGGAGGAGTGCGCCTGGCAAAGCAAGCGATCTAGCCGGTCGCGCCTTCTGCAGGTTGCGGTGCCGGATCGGCAGAACCGGCAGACTGCAATCCGGCCCACGGAGCGCAGCCTCGGGCCCAGGAGTCTCGCAGGGCCAGAGCAGCGCGAAAGTGGCTCAAGTCGGCCGCAACCAGCCCCGCCCCTGCGGCAGCGGGAAGCAAGCAGCACAAGCGCTGCTGCCGGCACTAAGCTAAGCGACCGCGGTTGCCGGTCGCGCCTCAGTCCCGCTTCTCCAGCAGCCACCGGATGGAGTTGCGAATCAACCGCTGGGTCATGGGATGCCCCAGCGCTTCGGGCGTGTGGCCCGGCGACAGGTAGACGAAGCGTCCCGCCCCGAGTTCGCGCCACCAGCCCGCTGCCGCCGATTCGTTGCCCTTCGAGATGTTCCGCAGCAGGAGGTGCTCCCGGTCCAGATAGTACTTGCTCAGGTGCTGCTCGTCGTAGACCATGAAGTCCTCGACGCCCGCCGTGACCGGGTGGTCCTTGTCCTCGACCCGGATCGTGAATTCCGCCGGCGGCGGATGGCCGCCGTAGTCGCCGCCGAAGAGCTTGTAGTACAGACCCCCTTGCGGATAGATGCCGTGCGAGTTGTGCAGCGCCAGGAACCCGCCGCCGCGATGCACGAAATCCCAAACGGCCTGCTGCTGCGCCTCCGTCATCCACAGAACCTGGCTGCCTTGCTCGTAGCCGTGGGGCCAGATCATGCCGTCCTTCAGGAAGATCAGGAGGTCGAACTCCCGCAGGGCCTCGGCGGTCAGGCCTTCGTGGTTCTCCAGGTAGACCACGGGGATGTTCTCGCGCATCAACGGCGGGGACAGCCCTTCGCGGATGTAGACCGGGGAGTGGTACCGGTCCCCGATGAGCGCCAGGGCCCGCGGACGGTCCGCTGCGGCGTACACCTCGGAGGTGTTTTGCGCCGCGGCGGAGGCCGCTCCCCACAACACGGCCAAGCACCAAGCAAGCCCTCTCACACCGCTGATTATACTGAGGGCCTGGGCCTCGGCGGCCCGGACGGCACCCCTTGGACCCGCCAGGCATCTACCTCTCTGTGCCGTTCTGCGCACAGAAATGCACCTACTGCAACTTTCGGTCGGGCGTCTTCCCCCGCCCGCTTCTGGAGGGCTATCTGCGGTGCCTCGCCGAGGAGATCCGCGAGGCGGACCCGCAGGGCGGCGGGACGCTGTACTGGGGCGGCGGCAGTCCGAGCCTGCTCGACCCCGACGAGTTCCGCGAGCTCGCCGGCGCACTGCCCTCTGCGGGATGGCTCGAGGCCACGATCGAGGTCGCGCCCGGCGAAGCGTCCCTGGAGCGGATCCGGGCCTGGGCCCGAAGCGGCGTCAATCGCGTCAGCCTCGGCGTCCAATCGTTCGTGCCCAGCGTAGCCCGCGCCGCCGGCCGCCGGCATGTGCCGGAGACCGTCCGTTCCGAGCTGGCCGCTCTCGCTGATGCGGGCATCCGCAACGCTTCGCTAGACCTCATCGCCGGCCTGGCCCGCCAAACGCCGACGACATGGCGCCAGTCCCTGGAATGGGTCGCCAAACTCGAGGTCGACCACGTCTCCGTCTACATGCTCGAAGCCGACGACGACAGTCGCCTGGGACGCGAGCTTCGGACCGGCGGCCGCCGCTACGGCGCGGACCGGGTGCCTGGCGACGACGAGATCCTAGACCTGTACCTATTCGCCGTCGGCCGCCTGCGCGAACTGGGCTACGAGCGCTACGAGGTTTCGAACTTCGCCCGGCCCGGCCGCCGCAGCCGCCACAACCTCAAGTACTGGCGCATGGAGCCGTACTTGGGGTTCGGCAGCGACGCACATTCGTTCGACGGGAGCCGGCGCTGGTCCAATGTCCCCACCGCCCCCGCCTATGTCCAGAGGATGAGCCGGGGAGACGCGCCTCGGGCCGCCTGCGAGGCGCTCGGGCCCGAGCGTCTGCTGGAAGATCGCGTCCTCACAGGCCTGCGGGTCCAGGAAGGGGTCCGGCTCTGCCCCGAGGAATGGAGCCGTCTCGAGCCGCGGATAGGCCCGCTGGTCGAGCGCGGCTGGCTGCGGGCCAGCGAACGCTCGCTCAGGCTCACCGACCGCGGAGTGCTCTTCGCCGACGCCGCCGTCGCGGAGCTGCTGGCCTGAAGGCCGCCTCGGGGCCGGGGCCGACGGCTCCGAAAAACTCCTCGACATCCTCCAGACGGCTCGTCCTGCGGTACGGAGGCAGGCTGTCGAGGAAGGTCCGACCGTACTGTTTCGTCACAATCCGGCTGTCGAGCAGCGCCAGCACGCCTCGGTCCGTCGTGCTGCGGATCAGCCGCCCGAAGCCCTGCTTGAGAGCCAGCACGGCCCCCGGGATCTGGTACTCGCGGAACGGGCTCCCCCCAGCCTCGCGGATCTGCCGGATCCGCGCGGCCACAACCGGGTCGGAAGGCACGGCGAACGGCAGCTTGTCCACGATCACGCAGCTCAGCTGCTCCCCCGGCACGTCCACTCCCTGCCAGAAGCTAGCCGTGGCGAACAGGACGCAGTTCTCAGTCTCCCGAAACTGCTCCAACAACTGCGCATTGGGTGCCTGCCCCTGCACCAGGCACGGGTATTCGAGTCCAAGGGAGGCTTCCTGGTGCATGCGCCGCATCTGCTGGCGGCTGGTGAACAGCACAAACGCCCGCCCCCGGGACAGCCGCACGAGCCGCACAATCTCGTCAATCGCCCGGGGGCCAAACTCCTCGGCCTGGGGCGGCGGCATGCCCCGCGGGGATGTAGAGCAGCACCTGGTTCTCGTAGTCGAATTGACCCGGCACCGCCAATTCGCGAGATGAGCGCAGCCCGAGGCGGCTACGGGTGTATTCGAATGACGAGTTCACCGCCAGCGTCGCCGACGTTAGGATCGCGCTGCCCTCCAGGGCGAACAGGGCCTCTTCCAGGATCGGCGACACGTCAATCGGCGTGGCCTGCAGATGCACTCCCCGCCCGAGCTTCTCCAGCCAATAGACGAAGTTCCCGTAGCGGTCCTCGACCAGCTGGGCCAGCATCGGGTACTCCAGAGCCTCTCCGGCGAGCTCCTCGTCGACATCGTCCAGCAACGTGCGGAGCACCACCTGCAGCTCCCCGGCCCGGCGCTGCAGGGGCTCGGTCTCCTGGCTGTGGTCCCG
>CBDBZZ010000070.1:0-215917 GCA_965213745.1 Bryobacterales bacterium
CCGCTCCGCGCCGAACGCGCCGTGCAGCTGGTAGCCCCCCGTCCTCCAGCTCAAACCTCCCGAGCACGCCCAAGGGGCCCTCGTCCGAATCCGCGACGAACCGCAGGTCGACATACTCCGTCGGGAAGACCTTGGCCTCGCCGGCTAGGATTTCGTTGCCGACACTGGTGAGCTCCACTGTCGGATCATCCGCCGTAGTGATAGCGTTGCCGTCGCTATCCAGGAAAATTTCCCCGCGGAGCACGATTCCGCTGAACTCGCCGGGCTCGTTGGGGATCCAGCCCGCCGCGTTGAGGAGGTTCCCGCCGCCATCGGCAATGTCCGAGATCGCCAGCACGTAGGTGCCGCCGTCGGTCCGGGCCGCTCCCCATGTCACGACGACTTCGGCGATCGCCGCGTAGAGGTTTGCGTTTCGCGAAGCCGCCGTCGTGCTCTCCCACGTCCCGCCGATGTACTCGGCCAGCCACGCTGCGCCCCCGTAGGTCGCCGTCAGATTCGCAACATCGTCGTAATCGACGCGCGCCGGGCCCAGCGGACTGTAGGCGAACACGCCGAACGGAGCCGCGCCAGCGGCGGGATAGCTCCTTGGCTCATAGGCGGCGGTCGCTGTCCGCCGGCTCCAGGCACCGAAGTGGGTGGGGGCCCACTGCGCCGTACCGGGCCTCAATCTCCGCCCCCCCCGTTGCCCCAGGCCGCGGTGCCGACCAAGCCCACGCCGTCCCGCAGGTCCCCGTTAGCGTCGTAGTAGGCGAGGGCGAACCGGCCTCCGCCGCCCGGGTCAACCGCTGCCGCGAAGCTGTCCCTGTCCTGCAGTGCCTCGATTGCGCCCTCGAGCGTTCCGATCGCGTCCCGGTCGCGATCCGGGTATTGAGCGCCGAAGATCTCCGTGACCGCGGCAGCGGGGAAGAGTTCCGCAGCTCCGCCCCTGAGGGTTGCCCAGATCGTCGCCTTGGTCGCCGTGAGATCGGACCCGGCTTCCTCGGCTGCCAGGGCGGTCCGCAGCAGTTCGAGCTGCCTTGCGAGCACATCCCGGAAGGCTATCGCGAACGGTTCCTTCGCGAACGTCGCCGCGCCGGACCCGAAGAGGTCCGCCGCCGTCCCCGAGTACTCCGGCAAGCTTCCGCCCACCAGCCCGATGGGGCCGCCGCGGCCCAGCCCGCTGAGGAGAGCGTAGAGGCCCTCCTGGTCCCCGCCGGCCAGCCCGGGCAGCACGGGGGTCGCCACCCAGGTGGCCGCCTCTTGGAGGACGTTCGCTGCGGAACGCGGCTGCTCCGCGCCGACGGTGGGCTGCTCCGCGCCGAACGCGCCGCGCAGCAGGAAACTGTCTTCGAAATCCGTGTTGTCGGCAGCCACCGCCGCGTCGCTCAGCGACCACGAGCCGATCGCGGCCGTCCCCGCTGCGTCGCCGCGCCCCAGCAGCTCCCCCTGCCAGTACGCGGCGACCTCGGCAGGCCGCTTATGGCTATAGATCAAGCTAGCCGTCTGCGAGGCGGTGCCGGTGGACCACTGCGGCGGACTGCTGCCGGAGGCGCCGCCGAGACTCTCCCGCGGCAGGTGGATCCACTCCACAGCGGCCCCGCCGTGGGTCCAGGGGCTCCCGTCGTCGCCGACCAAGCCGGAGACCGCGCCTTCGATCCTGCGGGACGCGAGGCTCAGATGCAATTCGATGTCCCCCGCGTAGAACCCGGCGTCCTCGTCCACCGCCACGGTCCGCCCCCGGTACACGGCCATGCCGGTCGACGGCAGGTCCCGCACGCGCAAGGTCTGCTCCAGCGCGCTGTAGGCGAAAACATTGCGCTCGGCGGCGTGCAGCTCGCTCGGATCGTTCGCGTCCACCACCTCCAGCGTCCGCGCGCCGAAGCGCGTGTTCGCGGTGAACCCGAACCGCACCGTCTCCCGCTGGCCGATCGCGTGGAACAGCGTCCGCGCCGCAGCCTCGTCCCAGCCGGACCGGCTGTTCTCGTAGGCGCCGCCCCGGGCCGTCCCCGCCACGAACCCGGCCTCGCTCGCCAGGAACTCGAGGACCGCGTCGATCTCCCCCAGCATCCGCGAACGGGTGGGCGCAATGCCCAGCGCCACATGGGACGCCCCGAACAGCTCGTCGAGCGCGTCTTGGACGGAGGCCCAGACATGGTCGTACACATCGCTGCCTACGATGCTGTCGTCGGCCTCGTCCGCGGCGTACAGCGCCACCACCACGGCGCGCTGCCTCCCGATCGCTGCCACCGCCGCGGCCACCAGGCCCTGGCCGTCTTCCGCGGCGCTCCCCCCGGCGAACAAGTCGGCCAGCGCCACGGGCAGGCCTCCGCCGACGGTCAGCTCCGCCCCCGTCTCGTCTTGCGGCGTGCCCCCGTCGTCCCCACCGAGCGCCGGCTCCGCCAGGCCGACCCGGCGCTTGTCCGTCCCGGAGGAGGCGGCGGTGGACCGCCCGATGGCCCGGTCGTACCGCAGCCCCTGCAGGCTCCCCGCGGCGTCCCGCCACACCCGGTAGAGCGCTCCGTCCGCGTCCAGGCTCCCCGAGCCGTCCCCGCCGAGCTCGCCGGCCTCTCCCACGGTGTACCCGCTGCCGTCCTCCTTGGCCGTCGCCGTGAGGTCCGTGTTCGCGATCGCCAGCGTCCGCGGATTGTACGCCGCCGTCCACACGTTGTCCCCCGCCAGCGCCAGGATGTACGCGTTGCCGTTCCCGGCCGTGTGCGCGTGGCCGCTCGCGACCGGCGTCCCCGCGAGGCTCCAGGAGCCGTCCTCGGCCCGCTCCAGCGTCACGCTCTCCCCGCTGAGGCCCAGCTCCACCGGCCGCTCGACCGGCCGGTACGCCGCGGCGACCGCTCCGTCGGCGAGCGTCAGCACGTACACGTTGCCGTTCGCGGCCGTCACCTCCCGCCCGCTCGCGACCGCCTCGCCGTCGAGCGTGAAGCCGCCCGCCTCGGTCGGCATGAGCGTGAGGCTGTCGCCGCTCGCCCCCAGCGCCACCTCCACCGTCTGCGATGGCGCCCCCGGCGCGGTCTCAGCCCCTCCGCTGCCCGCCAAGCCGACCAGCAGCAGGGGGGCGGTCGCCAGCAGCGCCCACCCCCCGCCGGAATCGTGTGGATTGCATGACTTGAATTCCTTCCTCCTTCTGTGGATTGAGCCACCGTCGCAGCTCCCGGCCAAGGCAGCCCCGCCAAACCCTGCTGCGCACCTTGCGGCAGCGCACATGCAGTAGCTTCCGTTTCTGGCAGTCGACAGGCGGCCGCTTGTTGGTACCTTTATGAATCATAGGCCACAGGCTGGCTGGGGCAGGGCTGGCGGATCCGCTCTAGATTCCCGGTTAATTTCCCGAACATGGCGGGGGGGCGTATGGCTTGAGCGGGGAGCCCGGCGTACCCGGTGCCGGCCTGCGCCCGCACCGCAGCCGCTGCCCGGCTCCGGCCGCGCCGCCCCAGCCCGGCTCCCTCCGGCTCGCCGCGTGCAGCAGCCAGTCCAAGTGCAGATTGCTCCTGCTGCGCATCAGCCGCCCCACGCTGCACACGAAGCACCGGATCAGCGGCCGCAGCCCGTGCTGCCGCGCCGCGGACGGCAGCGCCGGGTACGGCAGCAGCAGCAGCTGCGCGATCTGCCCGCCCAGGTGGAAACCCTGATTCGCCGCGTGCGAGCGGCACGGCGGATGCTACAAACCCAAGTCCGTCAACGGCCCCTGGAACGCATTTTCCTGTCCTTGCTGGCCGCGGTGCCGCCGCACCAGCTCCGCCAGCGGCAGCCGGTCGTGGCTCACCGGAATCACCATGCACACCGGCTCCAGCAGCCGCCGCTCCCCGTCCCAGTCGCGCCGGATCACCACATACACCTGCTCCTGCGGCCCCCGGGCCGGCCGGTACGCCACCGCGAGCGCCCGCTCCTTCCCCACCGCGTCCAGGGGCTCCCACTCGTCCTCCCGCAACCCCCTCGCATCCCCTAGGCGCAGAATCGGGGCCTTCTGGCGCGGATCGGTCACGCTCCCGGAATCATCCCAACCCTTCCGCCGGCAGGAGCTCACCAGATCCTTGCGGGAGTACGCGCTGTCGGCCCGCAGCCACACCGGCTGCCGCCCTGGCAGCCAGGGCACCGCATCCCGGTCCAGCTGCTCCCGCCAATCCCCCCGCATGTCCGTGCCGCCCGCGTTCAGCCGGGCGCTGACCCACGCCGCCCCCACGAACACCGAGCGCAGCCAGGACTGCCTCTCGCCGTGGTAGCCGCGCTGGGCGTTCTCGAACAGCTTGCCCTCCACTTCGATCCCCGGGCCGTCCACGAACACCGGGACGTACCCCCACCGCTGCACGCACGCCTGCGCCCCCAGCGGCACCAGCCGCGCGCACTCCCGCAACCCCTCCAGCGCCGCCTCGTGCATCCGCTGCAGGTCTGCGCCGAGCCGCCGGCTGGCGGGCACGGCCCGCAGCCCGCACGCTCGGCGGGCGACCTCATCGGCCCCTAGAGCATCGACCGCGTGGAGGTGCCCCCGCCGGCGCAGGCCGCGTAGATCAGCGCCAGCAGCATCTGCACGTCGCCCACCACGCCGAGCCCGGCCAGATCCGTCAGGTTGTCGTCGCAGACGCCGTAAGCCCGGGTAGGAGCGCTGTCGGGGGCCAGGGGGCCTCCAAAAAATCAAGATGCACCCCCGAGGTGCAATCCGCGAACACCCCGAGGACCGTCTAAATCATTGTAAAATAAAACGTTCTGGATGATGCTGGAATCCTTAACCGGGAATCAGGGGTTCGGCCGCGGCGATGTTGGGCCGCAGCCGCGGTGCTATACTTAGGCCTAGCGCAAGCGTGGGCCTGTGGCGCAGTTGGGAGCGCGCCTCCATGGCATGGAGGAGGTCGAGGGTTCGAATCCCTCCAGGTCCACCAGCGTGATGTCCCGGCAGTTGTCTACAAGCAGCTTGAGGACGGCGCGACGGTGGCCATATTGAGGCCGTAGCCGCTGGGCACGGCAAGCGGGTTGGCTGGAGCCGCCCTAGGGTTCCGTATCGCAAATGATTTCCTGATTATCCACAAGTTCCAGCCAGCTTTCGGAGGTGGGCCGGCAGCGGCGGGGGACGGACGGCGACATAGGCGAACCGGGGGACGAAGACCTTCAGTTGGTAGCGGCGGTTGATGCGGTAGGCGCAAGCGTGGAAGGTGCTGTCCAGCAACCGCTGGATGTTCCCCCGCAGCGTGTGGGCCCCCTGCAGCCCCAGCGTCTCGCAGTTGCCCTGACCCCCGCCGGCCACCGTCGGCCGATGCGCACAGCCGGCGGCTTGCACGCCGCGGCAGCACCCCAGCCCGGACGAGCGCACCACGGTCCCGGGCGACAGGGGTCGGCGGGCCCAGTGGCGCACGGCTTCCTTGCCGGAAGCCGGGCCCCGGCGTCAGCCGCACCCGATCCGGCGTGCCCTCCGGATTCCCTTGCGCTACCGCGAGGAACGGTGCCTGCCGGGCCGCGGCTAGCTGGCAGCGCACTCCCGCAGCGCCTTGTGTGTCACGGTCGGCCAGCACGGATCCCTGTGCGGATCTCCGGACGGACCATGATCCGGCCCGGGCAGGGCGGCGTATTGCAACAGCCCGGGGCCGGCTACTTGCAGGCAGCCCCGGTGACCGGCATACGATTAGACTCGCGGCCCTCCATTCGCATGACAACTGGCTCTGTCGGACAATGAGGGCATGTCTGAACTGATCGATCCTCGCCCGGTATTCACCATCGTAATGGGCTGCAACGGAGTCGGCAAGAGCGCCTGGAAACGAGCTAATTACGATGTGCTGCCGGATCGGTATTTCGATCAGGACTCCATTGCCGGCGGCATCGGGGACTGGAATAACCCCGAGGCCCGGGCCCGAGCGCAAGTGTATGTGGACACGCAAATTACGGAGTCCACCGACCAGCGACTGGACTTCGGCATTGAGAGCACGTACTACGGCCTGCCGGGACCGAGCTTGGTGGATCGCGTCATCCAAGCCGGGTACCGCGTCGAGGGGATTTATCTCGGCACCGAGGATCCAAGCATCAATGCGGAGCGGGTCCGTTACCGGGTGTTCGCACGCACCGGGCATGAAGTGGATCCCGCGAGAATCCCCGCACGCTGGAAGCACTCGCTATCGAATCTCCGGACAACCGCGGACAAGTTCGACCTGCTGAGGGTTTTCGACAACTCCAGCGACGACGAATTCCACCAGCCCTGTCTGGTGGAGCAGTACCGTCTGGAACGGGGCAGAGTAGTCTGGCAGGCGGAAATGCCGGTGCCGTGGTGTGCGGACTGGATGCGGAGGCTGTTGCAGCGCCATGAGGACATTGCGCGGCGGGCCGCAAGATTGTCCTCAAGCCCAGCCCCGTCCAAGTCCGCCAAACCCCTCCCTGCGGAATCCCGTACCGTAGAGACCGTACGGCGATCGCGAGAGACACAGGCGCACGGGCCCGAGCCGGACCGCAGTGGCTACGACTTCCGCCGTTAGCGACGCGCTGTTCCTCGAGTGTCAGTTCGACGAAAGCTCTATTCCTGGATTGCGTTCATGGGACTATCTCTACCGGACGCCCGAGGCTCGACTCGGCAGCGGACTGGACGCTGCCGACGCGGACCATGCTCGGAAGGCACATTCCAGATTCCTAGCCCAAGTTCACAACTGTATGGACAAGGGATTTTAGAACCAGCAGGTTGCGCCGACCTAACGGCGCAAGTGGCACGACCAATGCACGGCCACCGGGGAAGGGGTCGGTCAGCTGCTCGTCTGGCGGACGCGGCCCGGCTGCGGGTCGCCGCCGAGCACGTCGGAGAGGGCCCGCTGTTCTGGTTCGGCTGGCGGGGCGGTGCGTCCGGGCAGGGTGCGCCCGGCCAGCCGCCGGGAGGTGGCGGTGATACGCTGCTGGCCGGCCAGGCTGCGGCGGAGGGTGGCCCAGCTGGCGTGCTCGCCATATGCTCGCAGGCGGGTGCGGACGACCTGCCCGAGCTGGTAGGCGCAGACGGTGAGGAGCAGGTGGCCGTCCGCCCGCCGCGGCTGGCGGTGGTAGCTGGGCCGCAGGCCGAGCTGGGCTTGGAGCGAGCGTCAGACGGCTGCGACCTCGGTGAGCGTGGTGGGGGTGCGCCGCAAGGCGTCTGCGTTCCAGTCGGTCGCGCTGCTGAGCAGGCAGTGGACATCGGGAGGGGTGGCCAGCGAACCGTCCGGCGGGCGGCCTCGGCGGCGGTGACGGCGATCCGGTAGTGTGCCGCGACGCGGGAGTGCCTGGCCTGCCAGCGCCCGACGATGCCTCGTTCCTGCTGGGCTCGCTCCGTGGAGCAGCAGTCCAGGCGCACCTTTTGAGTCACCACACCAGTGAGTTGCGAGCTAAGCGGTGAGTCGTGCGCGACTGGCCCGAGCCGCTTCGCTTAAGCGGCCACCGGAATTCAGAGTCGGCTAGCCCAGGTCGGCCGCGAGGCTATCCCCGGCTACCCGGGCAGGCTACAGGATTCAATGATTCCCAAGCGGGGTTGCAGAGACTTCGAGCGCGAGGCCCGAGCAGGCGGCCGTACGCCAGCGCTCGGCCCTGCTTCCGCCCCCCGCGTCCTACCCTCTGTGAGACCGATCTGGCCCCAAGACGCCGCGGGCCTAGCCGCAGTCCAGCTGACTCCGCGTTTTGCATCCGCGCCAAGCACTTGACCGGGCCGGTCGTCCGGCGGGCCGCAACGCATAATCGCAGCAGCGCATCGACTGCGTAGCGGGACCCGGCCGGTACGCTTGCAAAATGCCGATGCCGACTGCGCTTGCGTGCGTCCGCTAGCGCAGTCGCAGAGCTTTGCGCTGCAAGCGGTGCCGAAGGCATCGGCCAGCTGCGCAACTCGCCCAGCTGCTCGCTGAAGGCCGGCCCGTCTGAACCCGGCGGCTACTCGCTCGCAATCTCATACGAGGCACGGTGACAATGCCCAAACCACGGCAACGGCACCTGCAAAGGTTAGGCGGTCGCCTCGAAGGTAACGCGCCAGCACGCTGGAATTGGAACCTAAGTCCTTTGAACGTAAATGTTTCTGGGCCGTAGCCACTTGGCATATGCGGGTTGCGGGACGCAGGCTGAGCGGCCGAGGCCGATCGCCCGGATGCGATAAGATTCGAGTGGCATCCCCTGGAGGTAGGCATGGCTCGGAATCCCCGTCAAGACCGCAGGCAGTTTCTCAAAGGCGCTAGCTACGCCCTCGCCCTCCCGTTGCTGCCGTCCCTGCCGGGAGCCGTTCGCCCTGCGGGCTCCGCCTCCGGCCCCAAGGCAAGGCGCTTGGTCTGCGTAGGCACACAGCTAGGGTTCTACAAGCCCGAGTTCTTCGCCGCCGGCGAATCGCCGCAGCTCATGCAACCGCTGGACGATGCGGGACTGAGCGGGCTCTACACGACCATATCGGGCCTAGACCACAAGGGCCCCACCGGCAACGGCCACGAACTGGTCTACACGTTGTATACCGGCCATGTGGTCCGCAGTATCTCGCTCGACCAGTATGTCTCGCCGACGCTGGGCAGCGACACCCGCTACGAGTCCCTGCAGTTGTGCTGCGGCGAAGCCCAGCAGAAGGCGTCGCTGGCATTCACGGCTACGGGCGTCCCGCTCCCCGTGACCTTGCGGCCTAGCGCCCTGTACGCCAAGCTCTTCGGGGCGGGATCCGTCGAACTGCAGAGACAGACCTACCTCATCGAGTCCGGACAGAGCCTGCTGGATGAGCTCACCGGGGAGGCCAAGATCATCAGCGGCCGGGCCAGCGCAGAGGACCGCAGGAAGCTGGACGAGTACCTGACTTCCCTCCGGGCCGTCGAGGGGCGGCTGGCGAGGCGCCGCGACTGGCTCGACAAGCCCTATCCGCACACCCCCGCCGATCTGGAGCTCCCGGTAGAAGAGAACACAGACGGCTCGTTCCTGCTGGACAACGAGGACCTGATGTGGGATTTGATGGCCTTGGCCATCCGCAACGACTCCACCCGCGTGATTTCGCTGACGATCCCGATCACGGACCGAGCGCTGTTCGTTGACGGGAGGTTCATGAGCGAGGGCTATCACCGCCTCTCCCACCACGGCAACAAGGAGGAGAAGATCGACGGGCTTCTGGCCATCGAGCGGCGCCACATGCAGGGCGCAGCGCGGTTCCTGAAGGCCCTTCACGACACGCCGGACGCCGAGGGCGGTTCCTTGCTTGATTCCACCGTCACGCTGATCGGCAGCGCGATGGGCGACGCAGCGGCCCACCGGCGCACGAACTTCCCGCTGCTGGTTGCCGGGGGCGGGTTGAAGCATAAGCGACATGTCTCGTGCGGAGAGAAATCCGTCGCCAACACGATGGCGTGCGACTTGTACGTGACCGTGCTCCAGCAGCTGGGCGTCGAAGTCGACAAGTTCAGCACGAGCGAGTCCGATCTCAACGGCGTTCTGACGTGAAGTGGCCGCCAAAGATCGGACTGGCGGTGGCCCTCGCCACCGCCGTGCCGGCTGCGAGTGCGCAGCCGTCGGCCGAGTTCCGCCAGGAGTTCACGAGCGCCTACTGCGGCGGCTGCCACGGCGGGGAGAACCCCCAGGGTAGGTTCCGCATCGACAGAGAGAGCCCGGCAGCTGCGACCAGCGAAGCACATCAGCTTTGGGAGCGGGCGGGCGAGTACGTTTCCAAAGGCGTGATGCCTCCGGCGGATGCGCCGCAGCCGTCCGGCGAGGAGCGGGAGCGGTTCGCCGAGAGCCTCGCCGCGGAGCTGTCCGGTGCGGATGCGCCTCGGTCCAACAGCGTTCTCGTCCGACGCATGAATCGGATCGAGTATCTCAACACATTGCGCGATCTGTTCCAGATCCGCGAGATCCGGCTCCCGGTGACGTTTCCCGACGACAGCACCGACGAGCGATTCGACACCATGACGGAGGGCGCGTACCTGACGCCCGGGCACCTGGATGCGTACCAGGAAGTGGCCATCGACATCGCGGACCGCATGGTGCCTCTGCCAACCGTGCAGCAGCGGAGCTACGCCGCTGATCGAGCTGGCATCGGAATCGATCCAGCGCGCACAAAGTACTGGGTCCGAGAAGGAGACGCGACCGGCCTCTACTTCACAGGGGTCAACATCGCGGGATGGTCCGGCGCACTGTGGAACAAGGCTTTTGCGGCGCATGCTTCGGGCGTCTACCGAGTGCGGATGAAGGTCAGCGCAGAGGCCGATGCGGGAGCGGACGGCAAGCCCTTGCGACTCGGCTTCTACGCCTTCAATCCAGCGGACTACAATCTGCCGAAACGGGCTCTGCGGGTCGACTTGCCGCGGGTGGGAGGCGTCGAAGTCCGGAGCCTCGAACCTGCCTACATCGATGCGGAACTGGCGCTCGAAAAGGGAGAGACTTTCCATGTCTATTGCGAGAACCGGCTCCGCAAGCAGCACCCGCCGGCGCTGATCCGCAGGCGGGGCAACACAGCCGATCTGCGGAAGCTGCTGGGGACGTACCTGAGCGAAGCGCAGGCAGCTCCGGAGCCGACGATTCGGTTCGAGCACTTGGAGGTCACGGGGCCGATCGCGGCTCTGCCCAGGCAATTGGAGTTCCTCAGAGGCAGCCCCCGGCGAGACCGTGACTACGCCGAGTCCCTCCTGCTGCCCCTCGCGGAACGTGCGTTTCGCCGGCCGCTCACCGAGGAGGAGCGGCGCGACCTGATTGCCAGCGTCCTGGAGCACATGCACGAAGCGCCGGGCCCCGAGTACGGCCTGCACTACGGCATCCGGCGCATCCTGCTGTCTCCGCAATTTTTGTACCGGGAGACCGGCGGAGGGGAACTGGACGGCTACGGCCTTGCGAGCCGCCTCGCTTACTTCCTGTGGAGCACAATGCCCAGCGAGGAGTTGACGGCTCTGGCTCGAGACGGTCGGCTAGCGGATCCCGAGACGCTGCGGTCGCAGATCCAGCGGATGGCCGCGGATCCGAAGGCGCAGCAGTTTGTGCAGCACTTCTCCGGGCAGTGGCTCGGAGGCCGCAGGGCGGCGGCGGTGATGGTCTGCGATGTCCGGCACGTGTGGAGCGAACTGATTCGGCACGGCATCGTACGCTCCACCGAGATGTTTTTCGACGAAATGCTGCGGGAGAATCGCTCGATTCGGGAGTTCATCGACTCGGACTTCACGTACGCGAACGAGCCGATGCGGATCGCCTGGGGGATCCCGGGCAACGAAGTGGACTTGCGCAGGCTGGAAGCCGACCAGCGGCAGAGCCTGCTGTGGCCCGAACCGGAGCGCCTGGATTTGACGCAGCTGGGTCCCGGAGTACCGGCGCACGTGGCCACACGGGGAGGAGTGCTTGGACTGTCCAGCGTCATGGCTGCCACTGGCGATGGCGTCGAGTCGTCGCCGATTCTGCGGGGAGTTTGGGTGCTGGAGAATCTGTTCGGGACACCGCTACCGCCGCCTCCGGCCGATGTCCCGGCGCTGGTCGCGGACACATCGCAGGCGCGAACAGTGCGGCAGGTACTGGCGGCCCACCAGAGCGTCGCGTCGTGTGCGATGTGCCACCACAAGATCGACCCGCTCGGGCTGGCCCTGGAGAACTACGACGCGGCCGGCGCTTGGCGGACAGCGTACTACCGGGAGGAAGGAGCGAATGGGAAGCCTAATCCGGTCGCAACCACCAGCACGATGACGGACGGGACTCACCTCGCCGGGGCGCAGGACATCAAGAACTACCTGCTGGAGCGACCGGCGCAGTTCACCAGGGCTTTGGCCAGCTTGCTGCTGGAGTACGCCACGGGGCGGGAACTGGACGCGGAGGACCGGCGGGCTATCGACGGGATTGTCGAGACGGAGCCGGAGGGTGGCTATCCTTTTCAGGAACTGATCGCCGAAGTCGTAGCGAGCGAGGCCTTCACGAGGAGATAGCCGCTACAGTCCGCTGCGGTGCCGACTTCGAGATCCTGCAGACGCCTGCTCGTTGCTCTGGCCGACAACGCGTGGCCGGTTCAGCGGACCCAGCGCCAGAACCCGGAGACGCGACGGAACACGCCCCAATTCAAGGCGGCCGGCAATGGGCTGCCGCAGCTCTAGTCTCTTTTCCTGGAGGTCCAGCGGGGGTTCCATCAGGGACTCCGCTCAGCCCCTTCGAGGGCGGCCTGCTCCCGCGCCCTCGCTCCCCCGAGGATGAGCTCCACGGCCCGGTTGCCCTCGTGGCAGGCGTATTCGTAGATCACATACGCGGGGTCCCGCGTCAGCGGCATGGCGACCTTCCACGGTCGCGTGTAAATGCTCGGATCCTCGATCGTCACCTCGTACTGGATCGTGTCGGCCGAGATGCGCGTGAACCGCTCCACCACATGCAGCGCTTCGGTCTGCGGAATGCCCTTGATGCGGCGCGAGGCGGCGTTCGTCGCAATCCACCCCTTGGCGGTGAAGTTCGTCACATCGACGACTAGCGTGTCCCCTTCCCAATGTCCGCGGGAATCCCCCATCCACAGCCGGATGCCCTCGCCGACATGCGGGCCTCCGTCCAACGGAATGATGCGCGCGTCGTGGATCATCTCGTAGTAGATGGCCACATACGCGCGGGTCTGCAAGATCCGGTACGCGTTGTTGTAGCCGGCGGGGAAGATCGACCCCGGCACGCCGCGCGTGATGCACCGGTCCCACACGCTCATGTAGGCGTAGGAGTCCCCCGCCCGCGCGCGGCGGTAGTCCCGCAGCGCCTCCGCCGACCGCCGGGTGGGCACCCTGCCGTCAGGCGGGTCGACCACCAGGGAGGTCTGCTGCGACGGCAGGACCTGCGTCCCGGCATCCAGCCAAAACTGGTTGTAGCCCCCGACGCTCCCCGGCGGAGACGTGCCGTCGTTCGCCGCCCGGCGTTCGGCCAGCGAGGCCTCGATCTCGGCGGCTTCGCTGTCCGAGAGAACCGACTTCCCCCGCAGCCCCTCGGGCCGCTCGAACGGCGTAATGGTTTCGTTCGTCCAGACTCCGCTGAGGTCCGGGTCGCCCCACGCCGTCCTGGGCGGAGTCCATGCGTCGGCTTGCAACTCCGCGGGCTGGACGGGCGCCTGCCCGGATGAGGCCAGCGTCGCCACGCAGAGGCCTAACGATGCAACCACGGCTCTCCGACTGGTCATGTTCGCGAATCCTCCCTACACCAACAGCCTACAAGCATCCAGCGCCGCCGCAAGCGCTGCGCGCTCCCCAGGGGTGCCGCACCCTGCAACGACCGCCATCCGCGATCATGGGCCGCCGCCACCGCAGGCCTTGGAGCGACGGGGGAGATTTGGGCGCAACCAACTCCGCATAACCGATGTAGCGCATGGCGCCTACTGCACCGGCACCGTCCCGAGGGCAGCAGGCTGTCCAGGACATCCTGCCAGCGGGAACGCATCGCGCTGCCGCGCAGCTGTCACTCCGGCGCACTCGACACTGGAGTATTACTAATTTTGCCAAAAGTAATTGCAAGCAGCCCACCAATAGAATCAATGGTTTGCGGTGCCTTTTCGTGCAATTACTTATGAAAACATCAGTATCTCCGGGAAAATGCCGCTGACGGAACGGCAGACGGACCCCGAAGCCCCAGCGGAGGGTGCGCCGCCCGGCCACGCCGCGCTGGGGAAGGACCTCGCCGAGGCCGGGGAGAGCTGCCTCCGGGGGGAATTCCAGCAGTCGCCGCAACGCTGGGAGCGCGACCTCCCGGACTGCGCCAGGGAGAGCGCGGAGATCCTCGCTGCGAACGCGGCGCTCGCCCGCCCAGCCGAGGTGCTGGCCTCGCTCCCCGGGGTGGGACCCGTCCATGTTCTCCCTGGCCGCCGTCGCTGCCGGGCTCTGCAACCCGCCCCTGCAAGCCTTTGCCCGGCACCTGCGCGAGGTCGGCCAAGCAGCCCAGGTCGCCTGGATCGCCGGCGAGCGCAAGCTGGTCCTCCTCGCCCGCACCCTCCTCCGGCCGCCGGAGCCGCCGCCCCGGACGGCTCCCGCCCCCCAGGCCGCGGCCAGCCGGGCTTGCAGGCGCAGTGGCCCGGCCGGGGCCACAAGCCCCAGACCCGCAAGCATCCCCCTTTTCCTGACTTCCCCCTGGATTCCCAACATGGAAACTACTGCTCGCGTCAAAAGCCGTGCCCCTGGAATCCATTCGTCGCTGGATCTGCTGGGTGGCTTTGCTGCCCACGCTGAGCATGGCCAGAGAAAGCTTCTTCTTTGCACGCCTTACTGCGGACCGGAGGTTCGCAGTTCGGAACAACGTGGTCTTGCAGTTCCTTGGGGGAAAGTCGGTGGCCCATGGAAAGTCCTGCGTTCCTTGCTCAATACGTGCGATGCATCGTGGGATCTCACGCTTTTGTCCGGGGAGTATGGAGAGCCTGCGAGATCGCGGAAGAACGGGCCGACCGCGCCAAGGGGCAGACCGGCACGCTGCCTGGACCCGCACCGTCGCCGTAAACCAAAACCCAGTCAAGGCCCATGCGAGTTCGCTTGGCGGGCCGCGCAGCGGGTGCGCCAAGCGTTTGGGGAGAAGTTCAGCAGCGTCCTGAGCGTTTCCACGGTGCGCCGGAGCCTGCGGCGGCTCCAGCTCCCGCCGCAGAGGCCCCAGCGGTGCGCTACCCAGTCCGAGCCCGTCAACATGCAGCGCTGGCAAAACCCAGAGTCCCCGAAGAGCCTGTTGCTAAAGTCGCTGGGATACGATCCCCCTCGCGAAATCGCGTCCGAAGCACCGTTTTGCGACTGTTCAGGGCCTGCAGGAGTCGTTTTACGGTCATCTCAGTGCCGCTTCACGGTCACTGAGGACTTTTTCAACAGGCTCCTAAGCTCCTTCGCCGTGCCCGGGAGTGGGGAGCCCTGATCGCCTGCGCCGACGAGTCCGGCCTAGCTGCGCAGAGCGTGTCCGGACGCCTTGGGGGCAGCCGCGGTCAGACCCCCTCGGGCAGGTCAGCGGGCGCTTCCGCCTCCACCTGCTGGCGGCCAGCAGCCCGGAGGCTAGCTTTAGGACAGGGTGCGGGAAGGCCCTGCCGCGGCGGAGGTCTTTCGGAAGTTGCTGGAGCAGATCGCTGCGGAAGCAGACTGGAAGATCCTGTTCGTGGTCGACAATTGCAGGATTCACCGCGCGCAGATAGTCCAGGAGCGGCTGGCGGCGAACCAAGCCGCAATAGAGCTCTGTTTGCAGCCGGCCTACTCGCCTCCAGTCAATCCGGTGGAACGGCTAGGGGCCTTGGTCCAGCGGCGGGCCAGTCTCCAGCTGAGCAAGACCGAAGCCCAGCTGCGGGCCAACCTGGAAGCTGCTTGCCAGTCTTGGCAGGGAATCCCGGAACAGGGGCAAGCCTTCTGGCGAGAGGCAGACTGCCAGCATATTCTTGCCTGAATTCTGAGGACACGACTTTTGCACCGGTCAGTGCGCTATCGCAACCGCCCCGCTCCTGGCCCGCCGTGTCCAGGGGCTCCCCTGCGTCCTCCCGCAACTCCCTCGCTGCCACCCGACGCAGAAGCGGAGCTTTCTGGCGCGGATCGGTCACGCGCACGGAATCATCCCCGCCCCGCTGCCGGCAGAAGCTCCCCAGCGCTTCGCAGTAGTACGCGCTGTCGGCCCGCAGCCACACCGGCTGCTGCGCTGCCAGCCAGCCAGGACACCCCAGCCCCATCCAGTGGCTCCCGCCCATCCCCCTTCCCGTCCGGGCCGCCCGCATTCAGCCGGGCGCTGACCCCCACCGCACCCTCGCACACCGAGGGCCACCAGGACTGCTGCTCGCCGTGGTAGCCGTGCGCGGCGTGCTCGCACAACTGGCCCTCCACCGCGATCGTCGTGTCGTCCACGAACACCGGCACGGATTCCTCACCGCGGTCCGCACGCCCGCGCCACCAGCCGCAACCCATCCCACGCCGCCTGATGCATCCGCTGCAGGTCTGCGCCGCGCTGGCGGCGCTGGCCGGAGACCGCCGCGGCCAGCCGCGCCCCCACCCTGAGCCCGGCCCGTCCAGGGCTCGTCGCAGACGCCGCAAGCCGGGATAGGAGCACTGGCGAGGAACCTAGGCAAGGAAAGCCTCCGGAAAAATCGAGAGGCACCCCCGCGGGGCAAGACCCGGACACCCCGGAGGACCGCCTAAACCATGGCAACCCAAACACGCTCCGGCTAGCAACCGGAATTTCCACCCGGGAATCAGGGCAGTGACAGGGCGTGCTCGGCGATGGAGTTCCGAGCTGCTACACTACGGCACGGGCGGGTCTAGTTCCGCGACACTGCATGGCGAAGCCCGCAACGCTCCAGCCCCCTCCCCTGCGCCAGACTCCTCCAGAACCGGCGCGGCCGAGGCGGCCGCGCCAGTCCCGCGAGGGCCCCGCCGCGCAGCCCGAGCCGCAGCGGCGGGAGGCGGTGTACCCCGCGACCGACGGGCTCATTTTCACCGCCACGTTCCCCCACACGCACGCCGCGGACTATGTCTTCAATGGCCTCCGAGCCCGCTTCCGCCGCCGGCGGGACGTGTTCGTGGCCATGGAGATGGGCCTCTACTACAGGGAGGGCAACCCCAAGCGGACCCTCAGCCCGGATGTGTGCGCCGCCTTCGGCGTGCGGCGGCATCCGCGGGATTCGTACAAGGTCTGGGAGGTGGGCAAGCCGCCCGACTTCGTGCTGGAGGTCTCGTCGCGCTCGACCTTTTGGAAAGACCGGCTCGAGAAGCTGGCGCTCTACGCCGCCATCGGCGTGCCGGAGTACTGGCTCTTCGCCCCGGAGCCGCGGCGCCGGCTGCCGCAGCTGCAGGGCTACCGGCTACGGCGCGGGGGCTACGCGGAGATCCGGCCGCAGCGGCTGCTCGGCACCGCCTGGGAGTACCCCAGTGCGGTGCTGGGGCTGGGGTTTCGGGTGGCCGACGGTTTGCCGCGGCTGCGCGATCCGGTCACCGGGAAAGACCTGCTCGGCCATGTCGAATCGGAGCGCGGACGGGAGGCGGAGGCAAAGGCTAGGCAGGCGGCTGAGGCTGAGCGGACGGCGGCTCGTGCTGAACGGGATGCCGAGGCAAAGGCCAAGCGAGCGGCTGAGGCTGAACGGGATTCGGAGGCAAAGGCCAGGCGGGCGGCTGAGGCTGAGCGGGATGCCGAGGCGCATGCCCGACGGGAATTGGAAGCCGAACTCGCTGCGCTCAAGGCTCGCAGGGAATCTCGCAGGGAATAACGGCCAAGCGTCGAGCAGCCGCTCCCGGAGTTGCGCCGGGGGCAGGCGGCGGGGGAGGCCCACCCGGAGCGGGGCCGGGCCAGGCGCTGACGCGGCGGCGGGCGGAGTTGGGGGAGCGGTCGATGCCTCACATGTACAGTACCGGGGGCTGCGGCGGGTGTCCCTGAGGGGGCAGGCACGCCCCGGAGCCGGCAGGATCGCCGCCCCGCACCCGTCGGCGTCTCCAAGAGGCCCCGCCGGGGGACTGGTGGCACCCCCACTTCGCCTAGCCAGCGGCGCTGGGTGCGGCCTGAGGCCCGCGTACCCCACCCTCTAGGCCGACGCCAAAGCCGGACTACTGCAATAGGCTCCTAGTGCGCTACTCCGAGGTGCGCTGGGGCATTACTACGCAAACGCGTATTTTTCCAGCATGCCCAGCCGGCACCAGCAGATCACGGAGCCCGTGATCACAGCGTCCGCCTCCACATGAGAACGGTTTACTCGGCCCATCGATGGCTTAGAACCGAGATTGAACGTACTCGCTACTGTCTAGCGCAGTCCACCGAGCAAGTGTTCGAAATGTCCCGCCAGAAGGTCAGTGACATTCGCTTTCTGGCTCGTGCAACTGATGCACGGCACCGTGGTTCAACGTGTCGCCGAGGCCACGCCGCACGGCGTTGCCGTCCGCCTCGATCTTCTCAATGCCCGCGGCTGACGAGTTCGCGAGCCTGATGTGGTCGTACGCGCCGACCAGGAACCCCGCCGTGCCGGCGGCCGGGTCGTGGACGGTTTCGCCGAGACGAGGATCGACAGGCTAGCCATCGTGCGGATGACGTGGCGCGGCGTGCGAAATTGTCCCAGTTCGCCAGCTTGCCGGATCTGGCGCAGTACGTGCTTGAACAGGTCGCTCTTGGTTTCGGTGCCCACCTGTTCGAGATGCAGGTCGGTCACGTGACTGATGACCTGCGGGAGCACCGTCGGCTCGTCAATCACGAGCCGCGCATCCGCCATGAAGTCGGTGACGCCCTCGGCGGTGATCCCGGCGTGGAAGGGGAAGACTTCCTCCCGCACCACGACACGAGCCGCTAGCCGTTCAGCGCATTCGCCTAGGCGGACCACCGCAGCGTCCCGTGCGGGACCGTCTCGGAACCCCGTTGACGGGCGTTGCGCGGATTCCATAGAGTCCAATCCCTGACGAGCGCACCGGTGTACGGCTTCGCACCGGAACGGCATGCCGCACGGATCCGCACCGCGTCTGCCACCTCGAACAGGTAGAAGTAGATCAGGAAGCTCAGCTGCTCGGCGTTCTGGGCCGGATCCGGGTAGCCTCCGGCGAACAGACAGCCGCGGGTCCGATCGATGGCGCGGCGGAGCTCCAGCGTTACTGACTTTGCTATAAGCCATCCTGATTAGCCACATGCCTCATCCCAATTTAGGAGCCGATTCAGGACTCCCAATAAGTGGACGAGAGGGTGCGTTCCGCTACGCTCCGTGTTATTCAAATAAACGCAACATTTTGATTTCCAAAGAGATAGAGCATGTATTGCGGCGCTGTTCCGGGTGCGCTGGCCCAAGGGCTTCGTTGGCCCCGCCTGCGGCGGCGACCAGCACCGCCGCCTGCGCCCCCCAAGGTCTACCAGGGCCACGCCCGCCAGCCCTAGGTCTCGCTCACCACCGGCACCCTCTGCGCCCCCACCCAGCTGCCCCTGACCTCGGGGTTCCTAGCTCTCCACCTCTTTACCTAGGTTTACCTAGGTCCAGCACGGACTCCCACGCCCAGCCCTGGCCGGGTGCTACAAGGCCACGGGTGCTCCCCGCCTCGCGGCGGGGAGCGGCCGCCCCGGGGCGGGGCCGGGGCCGGACCGTCTAGCCCCCGGGCTTTTCAGCACCGTGCGGCAGTCCGGGCGACCCGTTGCAGCCCTGCCTGCGCGTTATCTAGGGCAGCTGAGGCCCTGCGGCTTGGCCCCCCCGGCCAGCAGTCCCAGGCTGACCTTCCCCAGCGTAGGTGCCTGCCTCAAGGTCGGCCAGGACTTTCTGGAGGCACAGGGCACTTCGGCGGGAACTGCAAGGCTCTGCGCCCACGACCGGATTCGAGACGGTCGCGATCCACCTCCGCAGTGCTCGGGGAATGGGCCCAGACCGACCGCGGGGCCGCCTCCGTGCGGGCCCGCCTGGCAGATTTCAAGAGCACTGCGCCGACAGCAGAAAAACTCTTGTCTATCAATAGGTTAGTAGCTTCTGGGGGAACCCCTGGACGCTGTCCAGAAGCACCTCTCCGAGGCCGGGGAGAGCTTCATCCGGGGGCAGTTCGAGCAGTCGCCGCAGCGCTGGGAGCGCGACCTTCAGGACTGCGCCCAGGAGAGCGCGGAGGCCCTCGCCGCAGACGAGGCGCTCGCCCGCCAGGCCGAGGTGCTGGCCTCAATCTCCGGGGTGGGATCCGTCAATATCGCCGCGCTGCTTGCGACCAAGCCCACACGGGGCCGGCTGGATGCGGTCCCCTGCGCTCGGGACAGCGGCGTCCGCCGCATCCGCAGTGGCCGCGCCCTGACTCGCAGCACGCTCTCCATGGCCGCCATCGCCGCTGGACGCTGCAACCCGCCCCGGCAGGCCTTTCCCAGTGCCTGCGCGAGGTCGGCAAGCAAGCCAAGGTCGCCTGGATCGCCGTCGAGCGCAAGCTGATCGTCCTCACCCACACCCTCCTCCGGCAGGATCGCCTCCGGCCACCGGAGCCGCCACCCTGGCCGGCTCCCTCCACCCGCCCGCGTGCCAGCCGGGCGATTGCAGGCGCAGTTTCCCGGGCCGGGCCCCCCAGGCCCGTAAGCATCCCAAATTCCCTGCTTTACCCCTGGACTCCCAACAGGGGAACTGCCACCTCCCAACTTTGGATGAAGCTTGTGAGCAATCAAATAAGTAATTACAAGCAAACCATCAGTAAAATCAATGACTTGAGGAGCCTTTTCGTGCAATCATCCATGAACTGAAAACACCAGTAAGTGTGTGAAAGTGTCAGGCCGCACATCGTCCGCTGCATGCAGGCGTGCTAGAGTGAGCCGGACGACTGAGCTTCTTGCTCGAGAAAGTCTGCCCACCAGCCGTTTCGCCGCCTCTACTGACCTAGTGCGGCTTCCCCCGCCGCTGGAGTTCCTAGCATCTTGCCAGAACGTGCCATGAGCAGCCCCAAACCCTTCGCTTTGCTGACGACTGCCGCTCTTCTGTTGTCCTGTTCGTCCTCGCCACCCGCAGCACCGGCATCCCGGCCTCCAAACATCGTGGTCATCCTCGCCGACGACTTCGGCGTCGGCGACATCAAAGCCCACTACCCGGAGAACAAGATCGAAACGCCCCATCTCGACCGGCTCGTTGCAGAGGGCATGAGCTTCACGGACGCCCATAGCCCATCCGCTGTCTGCACCCCCACGCGATACGGCCTGCTGACCGGCCGCTACGCTTGGCGCACGCGGCTTCAGGAATGGGTGCTCGCCGCCTATGAGCCGCCGTTGATCACCGCAGACAGGCTGACGCTCCCAAGTGCTCTCCAGGCCCACGGGTACGAGACTGTCTGCATCGGCAAGTGGCACCTCGGATGGGAATGGGCCGGTCCCCAGCCCAGCCGTATGACGGAGGTTCGCAACGGACAAAAGGTGCTGGATTGGGACTTCGGCCAGCCCGTGCGCAGCGGTCCGACGGAGCGTGGATTCGACTACTACTTCGGGGTGGACCTGCCCAACATGCCGCCCTTCAGCTATATCGAGAACGCCACCGTAGCTCCCGCGCCAACCGAGCGATATGTCCACGACCCCAACGAAGGGGTGGTCATGCCGAGGGGCTTCGAGGGCAGCCCGATCGCGCCCGGCTGGCGCTTCGCCGACATCCTGCCGGAGATCACGCAGAAGGCCGTTCAGCAGATCCATGCACACGCCGAGAGCGACAATCCGTTTTTCCTGTTTTTTTCGATGACCTCGCCGCACGAGCCGGTCGTCCCGTCCGAGGGATTTGCCGGCAAGAGCGGCATCGCCCCGATAGCCGATTTTGTGATGGAGACCGATTGGTCCGCCGGCCAGGTCGTGGCTGCAGTAGACGAAGCGGGTATCGCGGACAGCACCGTTGTAGTCTTCACGGCCGACAACGGGCATTCGCACTACACCGGCTGGGACGACCTGGTCGAGGCAGGTCACATGCCAAGCGGTCCCTACCGAGGCCACAAGGGCGACATCTGGGAGGGCGGCCACCGTGTTCCGCTCATCGTGCGCTGGCCGGGCCGCATCAAGCCGGGGGCGGCCAGCGAGCAGTTGGTGAGCCTGACAGATGTGTTCGCAACGAGCTTGGAGTTCGCCGGTCTCGCCTTGCCCAAATCCGGTGCTGAAGACAGCCTGAGCTTCGCCTCGGCAGCGCTCGGCAAGTCGCATGAGAGCGGTCGCACATCTCTCGTTAGCCACTCCAACCACGGAGAGTTCGCCTACCGCGACGGACCCTGGAAACTGGTGTTTCGCAACATCGCAGAATTGAACGAGTCGCGAGGCCAACCACGGATCGTCGAGCTCTACAACCTCGCCCTGGACCCTGCCGAGGAGCGGAACTTGGCCGAAGAGCAACCCGCTGCAGTTGAGCGCTTGCGAGCAAGCTTCGATCAAGTGGTCGAGAGTGGCGCGAGCCGTCCGGGGGTGGAGTCCGCCAACGACGCCGAGGTCCGCTACGCTACCACTCAGACCGAGCGCTGGGTTCCGGAGGCGGATTAGCACTCTGGAACACTGCAAGTGGCGCGGACAGCCGCTTCCGCTTGGTGCGTGCGTTGTGAGGTGAACTGCCAGCCGAACTGGCTTCCCCGCCAGTCCGGGGCAGAGCCCAGGCACCGACCTCCCGGCACTCGGGCTCTTGATTCAGGATCCGCCAGTCCAGGCAAAGCCGGTTCGATGCACTCAGCTCCATCTCGCCGAAGTTGAGCTGGCTGCTGGCCTGGGGCTTGGTGTGGATTTCCAGTCGCCAACGCGCCCTCCCGCACGCAGAAGGGCGAGAATGTCCCGCACAGCCGTGGAACGCAGATATGCGCAGGTTGTCTAGTCCAGGAACACCCGCTCCGTTTCCGGTCAGCGGTCGAGGAGCAGACCCTTGGCCCAGCACACCCAGCCTCGGCACAGGCGGGTCTCGGACGCCTCCCCGGGGCAGCGGCCGGTGCGCGGATCCACCTCCAGGACCGGCAGGGCAAAACTGTGGCGCTCGGATTTCAGCTTGATCCGCTGCGGTTTGTGGCTGGCCGAGTTGGGTCGGCAGCGGGTCGCTGCCCCCTGCTGGTTGGCTGCGTCCAGGCCAGCCCCGGAGCGGTAGGCGTCGTCGGGTTGTCCGCGGATGCCTAAGAGCCTGTTGAAAAAGCCCTCAGCGACCGTGAAGCGGCACTGAAATGACCGTAAAACGACTCCTGAAGGCCCTGAACAGTCGCAAAACGGTGCTTCGGACGCGATTGCGCGAAGGGGATCGTACCCCAGCGACTTTAGCAACGGGCTCCTAGGAGCCCGTTGCTAAAGGGCGCTGCCGGAGTTCCCGCCGAGACGCGGCGGAACGCAGCGAAGGCTTCTGCGGGCTAGGCTCCGAGCCCGAGCGCGGGCCGCCGGGCGGCCCAGACGCTCGAGAACGCGCTGAGAAGCCGTTCCAGGGCCTTCCCGAGGCCTTCTCCGGGGCGAATTAGCGCCGAAACGGCCAGGGAGCCGCCGCCTTGCAGGCTTCGGGGCGTACCGATCCCCGTCAGCGACCGCATCAGGACGCCCAGGTTGTACCCGCAGGCGTGGAGGAGCAGTCGCTTCAGGATGTTGTGGCGGCCCCGCAGGTGGATCCGCCGCATCCCGCCGGTCGCGTACCTGGGGGCCCTCGACCGTTCGACCTGCTCGCAGCGCTGCCGCTCCAGCTTGCGGCCCCGCTCGCCGGCAACCCGCTCCCGGTGCGCCTCCACCGCCGCACGCTCGGCTTCCTGCCCCGGCTCCCACTGGCGCGGCTTCCGCTTCGGCTCCGGAATCACCGGCTCCTGCCCGGACTCCTCCCGCGCCAGCACCGTCGCGCCGCTGTGGTACCCCTTGTCCGCCACCACCGTCTGCGGCTTCCCGCCCTGCGCCTCTTCCACCGCTGCCAGCGTCGGTCCGAGCGTCGCCGTGTCGCCTAGGTCCGCGGCCTGCACGGTCAGCCCCACCAGTGCGCCGCTGTCCAGGTCCACCGCGTGCTCGGCCTAGGGGGCCCTGTCCGTCGCGCCGTCCTGCCTGCGGGCCACCCGGGCGTCCGGATCGACCGGATGCTCCCACTCCTGGTGCGCCAGCGACTGGTTCCGGCGCCGGCGGTCGCACTCGAGCAGCTCTTCCTGCGTCGGCGTCTCGAGGCCCGCGGATTGCGCCAGGCGCTCGAGGAACTCCCCGGAGCCCTCCTGGGTGCTCCGCCGCTGCAGCGTGCTCAGCGCCGCGTGGGCTTCCAGCGGGGTGGCGTCCACCCCGACCGTCTCGCCCTGCGCCAGCCCGGCGGCCCGCAGCCTCTCCAGCACCCAGGCGAAAACCTGCTGGTGCGTCTCGAGGTCGATGCGCTGGCGTGTGCGGCAGAGCGTGGAGTGGTCCGGCGTCGACTCGGGGAGTCCGTAGCCGAGGAACTCGCGGATCGAGAGCGTGTCACTGGCCTGCAGGGCGCTGGCGCGCTCGGCATGGAGGCCCAGCAGGTAGCCGAGCAGCAGCCTGCGGCAGGAGACGCCCGGCGGCAGCGAGGGGCGGCCCAGCCTGGCGGCGGAGAAGGGCTGGCAGAGCCGCTCCAGGCACTCGTCGAACCCGGCCAGCTCGAGCCCCTCGTGGAGCTTCTCGCAGAACGGGACGGTCGGGGCCTGGGGGAGTTCGTCCGCAGGGAGGAAGACGCACTCCTGGATCCGTTGGCGAGCGCCCAGCGCCATCTGAACAAGCACCCCCCGGAATGCTCTCGCACCGCAAGCCCCCCGCGCAGCGCCGCTCAGCCGGACTTTAGCAACGGGCTCCTAGGACATCCTTCAGGCAGGCCGTGAAAGCACGGTTGCCCCGGACGAATGCGTCCGTGCTGCTTCAGGCGAATTGTGACTCGTCTTCGCTCAGCCCCCGATCTTCACGCCGAAACGCCAGCCGTTGGGCACCATCACATCGCGAACCATGTCGACCCATGTGCTTTTTCGTGGAAAGCATGCAAGAACTCACCAGCGGCGCATGCACGCCGCTCGCGGTCAGGTTGGGGCTTGCGAAGATGCACGCCCACCGCCAGGCGATGACCGTGGCTTCAGACCCGTCGGGCAGAGATGGCCGATCCGCTTCTCTGCCTCGCCACGCATCCAGCATCCGCAATGGCGCATGTCCTCGGCCAGGCCTGCCGTACCCTTGCCATCCCGGCCGCGCCAGCGGCGAACTCCGCCCGCGCCTCGGAGTTGGTCGGCGAACGGCCGGTGAAACGGGGTGGGGTCTCGACCAGCGCCTTGGTGATGAGCACTGCGACCGGGTTCAGGTCCGAGCCGTGGGCGCACAGCCCCAGCTGCTGCGCCTCCAGCGGGATCCAGCCGCCGCAGAAGAAGGGATCGCCCATCGGGAGCGCCTTCTCGGCGAGGAAGGCATCAACATCGGCCTTCCCCGGGGCGGCACCTCGCCCAGGGCGCGGGCGACGGAACGCGCAATCTCCCGCCGCACATCGCCGATCACCCGCTGGTTGTTGGAGTTCTCCCACCGCACCAGTTCCTTGATGGTGCGCAATAGCCGGCGGCGCTCGGTTTCCTGCGCCGCTTCGTCGGGGAAACTCCTCAAACACCGACGACGGATCGTCCACGAGTTGCGCGGACAGCACCGCCCGGCACGCCACCAGCGGCCGCCGCGCTCACCACAGATGCAACGCGGACGGATGCCCGTGCCGGATCGACTTCTCCCGCGCCAAAGCGGTGTTGACTGCCTTCAGAGGAAGCGCCGCTTCTACGAACTTCTTTTGTAGGCTCATTTACGGAGCGCCTCCGCAAGTCTGCCCCCGCAGGATATCAATCGGACGGATTCCTTATGTCCGCGGAACCTGATTTTATTTGCTTTTTTCTGATTTTTCTTCTGTTTTCCTTTGAGACTCCGCCGGAGACAGCTACAGGTCGGAAACTGAGCGCTTCACCTGGAGGGACGAGCTTCTCCGCAGCAGCCGCGCCCGCACGCAATTGCTCGACGACCTGATCTGCATGCAGTTTTCCCCGCTTCAGTTCGAGCACCGCAACCCAGCCGTGCGCATGTTCGCTTTCGGCAACCAGGAAATAATCGCAGCGCTTCGCGTTCGCCGGCAGTGGCGAGCCGGGCTTGTCGAAATCGACGATCAGCCTGTGGGAGGGCGCAGCGGTCATATCGACCTTGCACCCGTTCTTGTTCAATCCACCCTCGACGAAGCAGTCTCCGTCGATCGCGCGGCGGACATTTTCGAGTAGCGCCGTCACGAGTCGGCCCCGATGCGGCTCGAGATGTCGGCCCACTCATTGTGCAGCGCACTTGCAACTTCGTCGTAGCCGGCGGGATACAGACCGGAGTCGTCAAGACGGATTTCCTTGACGACCGACCCCTTGGGCCGTTGCTTCGGTTCAAACAGCCATGCACCTACCTGGTCTGGCCGGAGCGCGACATCACCGTCCGTACGACTGGCTTCGGGAAGCTGGGAACGCTGCACGATATTGGCGAGCTCTTCGAGTAGCCACTCGCTGTGGGTCGTGACGATCACCCTTACGCCTGCACTGACGAGCGCGGCGAGCTGGCGAGTGAATTCGACCTGCATGGCTGGGTGCAGATGCGACTCCGGCCCCTCAACGATCAGCACGCTGTCGGGTCCGACCATGTGACGAAGATACAGCACTACCGGAGCGAGCTCCGAAACCATCGACGAAGAGTTTGCCAATGCGAGATCATCCTTCCACCCGTGCGGCCGGTAGGCAAAGCGCGGGTAATCGATGGGGCTCAATCGATCGATGCGAACCGATCCTCCGAGAATGCGGTTCTCAATGTCCGTGCCGAGATCCCTTTCGGCCTTTCGGGGGCCAGGCCCGCCCTGGCCGATATAGATTAGCTGCTCAATGAAATCCGCCAGCACCCCGGACAGCAACGGTGTGCGTGCCGAAGGTCGAAGGCCCGCCGTAGGCGCACTTGCAATCAATGCACCGACCACAACGCTATGGGCGTGCATGACGCCGGTTCGGTCCGCCGGCAAGTAATATGCCGGCAAGTGCAGGGGGCCAACCAACGCCGGCAGCACCATGCTGGTGATCCATGAAGGCACACCCTGAGCCGCTAGCCGTCGGCGAAACAGAGACCTTCCCACTTCGTCCAGCTCGTGCATTACATCGCACACGTATCGGCCCATTCCTTTTTTGATGTTGACCGGGATCGGCGCTTCCGAGGGGACCGTGGTCCTGAATTCCGGGTTCGGCGCAAGCGAAACCTTATGCTCCACAGAATCTGCATGGCCGGAGATTCTCCGCCGCATTACGACGCACGATGTGCTCGCCCCACCCCTTCGAATCAGTGCCTGCGGCTCCCCGGCTCCGAAGCATCGCCCGATTTCGCTGAATAGCGCAGCTGCCAGATCATCAAACTCGGTTCGGATCGCGTCGGCAGCTGGAGCAGGCAAGACGATACTGCGTTGACCGGACAATTCCGAATTGCCAGCGAGCGAAACTATCACTTCCCATAAAGCGTTGAGGGTTTCTTCCGACAGGTCTTGCCTATCTCGACCAGATAAAGGCGCGAATTCGTCGCGATAACGCCTTTCCCTGATAGCTGTATCGCCGAAGAAGACTCGGTGCAGGGCATAGATCAGGATCGCAAGATACGATTTTCCCGTGTTGCTTGGCCCAACAAACACCGTCAGAGGGCGCAGGTCGACTCTGGCCTCGACGATCGGCCCGAAATCCGCCACCTCGATTTCAAGCGCATCCTTTGTCTCCGGTTCATTCATCGCGTCGTTACTCCCGTATCGATCCGATTAGCACGGTGCTTCCGCCCGCGCCAGCAGATCGGCGAACTTGTAGGTCACGCTCTACGCCTCGAAACCCGGTTCACGCACGGAAGGCTCCCGGACTAGAGCGGGAGCGCCGCGACGCCATCCGCACTTCCAAGATAGCGAGCATGAAGGCGTGCGGCACATTGAGCGCGGTCAGGATCTCGTTGCGCGTGACCGACACTGTCTCCGCGCCCCGGGCGCGGCCCTTGACCTCAAGGAAGCGCAGGCTCCCGGCGCGGCTCCCGCACGACTCAATGTCGTAGCCCAAGCGCTCGGCGCTCACGTTTCTCGGATCGTGGCCGAGACTGCATTTCGCCGTCATCACCGCTTCCATCGCCAGACGCTCAATGGGGCCCGCTCCCGACGGTCGACGGCAGCGGACCCGGTGCAGCCTCGGCGGCTATCCTGCGCAAGAGCCCGTCCGGGACGATCACCGCCCCGCCGCGCACCTGCGGCGGAAACGCGCTGATGTCGCGCTCCCGAGCGAGCGCCGCGAGGGATCTCTGGAGGCGTTCCGCGAGATCGTTCGCCCGCGCCGCGACCTTGCGTTTCACCTTGTCAATCTCGGGCAGTCGACAAGCGCACCTCCGCCACATGGCGTGGCATGAGGTGGGCAATCGCGTGGCCGACCACCTTCCGTTCGATATTTTCCGTAAGCCCGGGTGCCTTCAAGGCGTCCGCGACTCGCGGCCGCTCACCTTCTTCGAGCGGCTGGTAGTCGAGATAGGGGGCCGAACCCACATCGCGGATTCGTCCGCTTTCGTCTACCGCAACGGACTGGAGACGTTGCGAGACCACCCGCTGGCGTCCGCCGCGGCCCGTACACCCGTCCTGCGCCGTGTACTCGAGATGGAACAGCACCCACAACGCCTCGCCGTCGTCGGGTTCGTCCACTAACGCAACGCCCTGCTTCAGCAGGCCGCGGTGGCGTTCGAGGACCAGATCCAGTGTCGCGTCGAGTAGCGGATGGCCGGGACAGAGCTAGGCCGCAATCGATGCACGGTCGATCCGCTCCTTTTCGAAACAGATGCGCACATAACGCGATTGCACGGACGCGCCGGTCGCGATCGCACACCGGGCCGGGCACCTGCGCAACTTCCCAACGCCCGGTCTCGCGCCGAAGCACCCTGCCGCCGAGATGCCGGAACGCATCCAGGAAAAGCTCTGGCTGTGGAAGGGTTGCAGCCGCCTCGCCGCGGCGCTCATCGTATCACATACCAGCACACGCTCCTCGATCAGGCCGAGCTGCTGCTGTCCCGCCGCATCGTCCACCTTCCAGAACAGGTGTTCCCTTACCTCCTGCCAATCGCCGTAGCGAATCGCGTCGATCAGCAGTTCGCGCAGTGCATGGGCCTCGAACAGGTACCCGAGCACATCGTAAACCTTGCCACCAAGCGCCGCCCGCGCCGCCTCGATCTTGTCGAGCAGCCGCGCATACACCTCGCCCTCGCTTGCATCGTCCGCGACCAAGCTTGAGCAATGGCACACCTCCGTCTAGCCGATGTGGTGAATCCGCCCGAAGCGCTGCTCCAGCGGGTTGGAGTGTCCGGGAAAATCGTAGCCCACCATCAGGTGGGCGCACTGCAGGTTGATGCCCTCACCAGCAGCGTTGTTGGCCACCAAGGCAAGCACCTCCTTATCGTGGGCGAATGCCCCCACAGCCTTGCGCTGATCCTCGCATCCCGCGCCGCCGTGGCCCGATCCACGATGGCTTCCTCAGCCGCCTCCGCGCTGGGCGCGTCCTCTAGTGCGTCCCCGCCCTCGTCGAACCACTCTGGCGAACCCGCCCTTGCGCCGAGCTGGGCTTTCCGAGTGCGCTTCACCAGCCGCTCCTCGGCGAGGCGCGCCTCAGGCCAATCGTGCCGCCGACGCAGCGACTCGTGGATGGGGCGGGCGAGGACGCAAGACGGCGCTGAAGGATGGTCAACGCAAAACCAAAATCTGAAACCCGGACATTCCGGCGACGAGGCACAGGCGGTCATCAGCACGGCAGCGGGTATCGCAGTCCTGCCGCCAACGGCAGATACACAATGCTGTCAAAGAGCTTGACCGGAACATCTGCGGCTCAAAGTCTGACCACAGCGCCACGACATACATGGACTCTGGGGCGAGGCCCTGCACTTTCGCGACTAGATCCGTATAGAGGCAGAGATGCAGGACACTGCCGCCCTTGGTTTCCCGTACGAGCTTGGTGTCGATTACTTCGTACACCAATCTTCGAGAGCGCTCAGTATATCAACGCACCTCAGGATGTCTACCCGGCTGCCCCACCGTCCATCCAACAGCACACCTTGGCTGATGATTGCCAGGCCGGAGCCCGTGGCAGCCACGGTTCTTTCGGTCTGCCTCTCATCCAGGCCAACACTCTCGGTCCGCACGATTTTATAGCCTGCTCCCGAAGGTGGTCAAGATAAGCCTGTTCATACAGGGCTCACCGCCTGCGAAGGAAATCAAGTAGAGGATCCCAATTCTTTGGCTTCCTGAACGTGTCTCTCATTACTTCAACATCAAGTTTCATCAGATGATTACAGCTCCAATGGTCGGCCAGATCGGCCCCGCTTAAGTCAAAATTTTTTATTGCCCAACACTGAGATTGGTTTTTCTCGCTCAACGTCGTGTTGTCCTTGAGATCTGCGTTCTCAAGTGTGAGGTCGTCTCTTGGCTGGGCTGATGGCTTCCGAATGTTGTATTGCCAACTACAACAGCTAAGACTTCCAATCCCACCGAACCTTGAGGTGGTTCAGATGCGTCCAGGGAAGGATCCTTTCGTGCTGGAGCATACCGACAACGATGCCAGGAGCGATGCCCTGCTTGTCAGAGAATGCCCTGACCATGTGCTCGCTGCGTGGTGAAATAGCGATGAACTGCTCCCAAGCTAGCTTGGTAATAAGAATGTTGGACGCCCACTCATTGGCCTCTTTCTCTCGCTCGGTCTCGGCGTCCTCTTCGTTGACTTCGTTGGTTTCGTCGACGAAAATGCTTTTCTGGTTGTGCAGCAGAATGTGCGCCGCCTCATGGAAAAAGCTGAACCACAGGTGGTCATCGGACTTGTGACGAGCGGTCAGCTGGATGACAGCCTTCCTGGGAGACAGCCACCAAGCCGCACCACTGAGAGCCGTCTTTGGCAATGGCTGCACCAGCGCCAGCGCAACCCCGGCCTCGTTGCATAGCCCCGCTGTCTGCTGCAAAGCCTCATCGATTGGCTCACGCATCAGGTCGCGGATAGTCCGAACCGTGCGCCTAAATCGGTTTTTGTTGTATTCCGCGCACTCCTGGCGTTCGGCTTCGATCTCGCCAAGCCGCAGCCAAGTGGCCAATGCCGCATCGCTGCTCTTGAAACTGGATGAGTGCCGATAGGCTACGTTTGCTTGGCTGTAACGGGCTAACCAAGCATCGATTGAATCCACTTGAAAAAACGCCAGCAATTTCGATAGGACATCAATGTCCGATCCGAGGCGCTGAAAGTGTCCTCGCTTCATCAGCTCCCGGACGGGGAAGGTCTTGACCTATTCCTCCGAAGCAGCGGCATCCTGGGTCTCGGCCTCCCGAGTCCGATGAAGCTGATATTCGGATTCGATCCCGAGCCAGATGCTGGGATTGACATCAAGCACCTTCTCGAACTGCAGTGCGGTTTCCGGATCGATCGGCGCTTTGCCCGAGATGATCTCGCTGATCAGCTTGGGAGAGCGACCACATCGACGCGCAAATTCGGCATGCGAAATCCCCTCGACTCCAAGGCGATCCTCTAGAACACATCCGGGTGGAACCGCATAGTCTGGACTGAATTGGTTGGTCGCTTTCGCCATCTCTCCGTCCTCCATCAGTGATAGTATTCCACCTTGAGGATCTTGATTACTGTCACCTGTTCCGTGTCGATCCCTCCATCATCTTTACGCGGGATTGGCTCGTGATTGACTGCAAAAACGAGCCGGAGTGGATGAACGATATAGACAACGGACTGCTCGTCCCGATCCCCAACAAGCTGATGAAGCTTGTTCATTTTCGTGGTCGGTACCAGTCTAAGGTTGCGTGCATCCCTAAACACCGCCATTCGCATCATGATGACCTTCGCCATCGTCGCTCCATATTCTCTCTGTAGGGCATTCTCCCCATTGAAAAGCTTTTTGAGCTTACCGCTCCGAAAGTCGATGTCCATGGAGATGGTTCACGGCCGTTACCCCATAGGCAACATTTTTATCCCAACTGTCCAAGCAAGAAGTCGGGCCTTCGAAGACGCATTGGAAGACGACGCCTCCCTTTGGAGCGGTCACCGCCACTTGTCCTCGTACCCAGCTACAATTGATTTTAGCACTCCCCGGCTCGCATTCCGATCAGCCCGAGAAAACCCGCAATGCGTGTATTGACGCGGGGGAGCTACTGAGAGGTTGAAAACGGCCAGACCTGCAATTACTTTTGGCAAAATTAGTAGCTGGGGAACAGTTCGCTCGGAAACACCGTTCTCTGTGGCTCCGAAGGGAAGTACGGAAACAGGGCGTAGGACGTCAGGACCGAGGCCGCATTAGATGGCAAGGAAATGGTCCGCTCGCTCAATCCGTCCGTTTGCCAGCAACACTAGCAGCGAGACCGGTGCCAGGATGTACTAGTTTTGCCAAAAGTCATTGCAAGCAACCCACCAATAGAATCAATGGCTTGCTGGGCCCTTTCGTGCAATTACTTATGAAAACATCAGTACGTCAGCAGATAGAGCAGCTCCAGCAAACCCGGCAGCACCGGCCCAGCCGCCTCGATCGCAGTTTGCAAGCCCCAGTCTGCTAACAGGATTCGATCCCACGGAACCCAGGCCCGCTCCAGTTCAAAGGCTTCGTGCGGCTGGGCAAACCAACCCATCTGCCGGTATGCCAACAGCACGCAAGCTATCGGCACCAAGTTACGGACCAGCGCGGACACACCTTGCCCGAGAAGCCTAGGGAGCCAGACCAGCACCGCGATGGCCGCGAGAGTTGCGAATCGAACCGGTTCGGGGACTGGCAGGAAGAGGGCTAGGACGCTCGAATAAAGGAAATACCCTTGCGGGATCCGCTCGCTGAGTCGCGGTCGGTCCGTGTTTCCTCCGGTTCCCATGCCGACTCAGGATACGGCCGACCGGTCGGCCTGCCTCTGGCGTAGGGTGGTTCGGGCAACTCCTGGAAACCAGTCCATCCCGGCACACAGGGGTCTTTCCCAAGCAGTCTGAGCTTGCCTAGGAGCCGAACTGCCAGTCGTCGTCCCGAGTGCATCGACATGCACTGTGGCATCGGCAATTCGGCCGAGGAGCACAACCGGCCGATGAAATCGCTCGGAATGCACAAGGTTGCGGTAGGTACGTCAAACTATCGGACTGGGCGCGTATGGAGACTCGAGGCCGCACGACGCTTGAGCGCCGACGCGTGCGGCGGCCGACCGACGAGCCGACACGGCGAGCCGGATGTCGGACTGACCAAGGCATCGCTCTACAGTAGTGAGATCCGCATGAAATCGTAGGACTTCGGGGGGGGCATGAGCCGGGTCACCGCGCTCTTGCCGCACGCAGTGGTCGATCGCTGGACGCGGGCGTGAACCGTCTCAAGCGCAGCCGGGCTGAGATCGTCCGCAAAGGGATCGAGCGTTACCTTGAAGGTCTTGATGGTCTCTCCGTAGCCATTGACCGGCCCCGCGATCCGAACAACCCGGTGTCGGACTCGGACTAGATAAGCCGTGAGTTTCTCGATTCGGACGAAGGGTACTGCGGCCAAGGAGCTCGAGCGCATCGCGAAGCGGAACCGCGCTCGGATTGTCGAGACCGCAACTTCTGAAGGCCTACCTTCGACCTGTGGAAGATCGGTATGCACCTGCTTCGGGCACCGCATCGGGCGGCGTGTGTTCAAGCACACATTACGATCGGGCCCAGGCGTTGTTCCGGCGCGGATGGGCCGGGTGCATGGAACCTAGGCAAAGCGTTCATGTGGGCCGGGATCAAGGGCTGCCACTGGCTTTCCGGTTTAAGTCCACAGCAGAACCGCGGACCGCACAACGCCGTCTGGCACGCGCTAGCTCGCGCTCATCGAGACCAGACCGCGTCGGACAACGACGCAGCCGATTCCGTCAACGCGTTCACCCTTCGCTCCCGGCGGCACCCGGCTCCAGCCAGAACGTCACTCGGACGGACTTGCCGCCCTCGTCGTTGACGAGCCCAGGATCAGTACCGTTGAACGCCTGCATCCAACGGCGCATCGTCGGCCATCCCCGTCCTCGGCGCTCCATCAGACGAGCCACGACCATCGCGTGCGCCATGGCCTCGTTCCGCGAGCGCAGGCGGCTCCCGGCGCGAACGCTGTCGACCGTCATGTGGTTGGGCAGCGTACCTGGACTTGTGACAACGACCCGATCATCGAAGACTTCGAGCAACACCGGCGAGCCGGTGATCGCGTAGTCACGATGGACGACAGCGTTCACGAGTGCTTCGCGCAGTGCAGGTTCGGGAAGCAACGGTCGATCCTCACGAAGGAGGCCAGCATAGACTTCGGTCCTCCCCAAGCTCTTGACCCAATTAAGCGCGCAACGAACCTGCTCCTCCAGGCGTCCTTCGCCTTCTCCTGCCAGAATCACGTCAGCCGACGGATCACCGCCCGCATACGCCGTGCATAGGATCCGGAAACTCCTGGTTTGCGGGTGCGCCTGCGGAGTCTTGCCGAAGACCATCAGGCCATAGAGGGTCGGACGGAGCATTCCGTCATCCTCGCCAATAACGGCGGCGTTTCGCAGATCGCTCTCGGCAGGTGGCTGAGGTTCCTCCGCCGTTTCGATCTCCTGTGCGCGCAAATACGAATGAAATGCACTCAGATCGATGTCCGCCACGGTCGCGGGGCGGATCACCTGTTCCTCGGTCAATACAAAGCCGAAGACATTGAACAACTCTTGCAACTCGTAGGGGGAAGGCTCTACGCTGCTTCGTTCTCGACGAATGTAGTAGCGTCCGCGAAACCGGAGAGGCTCGAGACCACGAATGCGGGGCACTTCGATCCAATGCACCCAACCGTTCGGATCTTCGTGTCGCCCGCAACGCGCAGCAATCGGGGTGTTGCATCCAGTTTGCAGAAACCCGGTCAGCCGTTCCTGTACCGAGTCCGGGGTCTCGTCCACGCCAGCGATCCCTCCCGAGTCGTCCACCCCCAGGATCACAACGCCGCCCTCCCCGTTCGCGAAGGCGCAAATCGCACCGCCGACCGTCGCTAAATCGAGGCCGCGCTTGAACTCGGTCCTCCGACCTTCGCCCGCTTCGATGCGCAGCAAGACATCCGACCATTCCATCTTCGCACCTCAGAATCCGTATTTTCGCCGCCGGAGGCGGAATGCATCCTCGCCGCCGTCCACAGTGCGGACGATGGTGCGGCGGACGGTGGGTTCCTCGATAGCGCCGGCGCAAGCCACCCGGCCGCGATGCGCTGTAGCGTCGAGTTGGATCACCATGTCGGCGTCGCCGTTGACGACAATGTTCGCGTTGTGGATGGCAACGATCACCTGCCGCCGCCCTCGCAACTTCCTAAGCCCCGGCAGAACTGTGCCGCACAGAAACCGGTTGTCGAGCTCGTCTTCAGGCTGATCGATCACCAAGGGGCGGTCGTCAGCGGTTTCCAGCAGGAGGGAAAGCAGAACGCTGACTCTCTGACCCCCAGAAAGCTCGTCGAGCCGCCGATAGGCACTGTCATCCATTCGCAACTCGAGCAGGTAGCGATCAGGGCAGCGAAGCGCGGCCAGTTCTCGTTCCTTGGCTCTCGTGATGCTTTCGCAAAAGGTTTTCTGAACTGCGTCGCTCATCCCGACTTCGCCCAATGAACAAGACTTGAGCCCCGCAATCAGCGCGTCCGGTGAAGGCTTCCGATCCGGCTCAAGCCCATTCCACCATCGCGTCACTCCCGAGGGCGTCCTCGCGTGCCTAGGCGGGTAGGCTTGTCACGACCTGGCCCTGCTGGTCCGTGCGCTCCTCCGCGTTCAGGCAGACCCGGTGGTAATGCGCGGACTCCGCCAGGGCGTTGTCGTGCGACCGCCGCGGGCGGCTCTGCGGGAACTCCTCCACCCGCAGCTTCTCGAGCAGCCTGGCCACTTGGTGGTTGCTGGACTCCGAGCCGTTGTCGGCGTTCCACCCCAGTATGCGGCAGGGGCACGCCTCCAGGAGGTTTTCCAGGACGGGCAGCCGGAACGCCTCGCTGCTCCGCTCGACGCAGCCCACGCACTCGAACTGCGTCACTGGTCCACCGCGTGGAGGTAGTCCACGCCCTGCCGCCCGTCGCGGTCCCCCTTCTGCACCGTGTCCCCGCGCAGGTAGTCCCGGGCGGCCCTCCGGCCGCGACCCGCGCCTGCCGGTAGGTCCGGTTACGCCACAAGTTGTCCAGTGGGCTGCTAGAGAGGCTCGCCCAGCGCTCGTAGCGGGCGTCCCCGGAGACCTCCCGGGCGCACTGAGAGGAGACGCACGGTGGCGGGGCCGGACAGCGTGCCGGGGGCCTCGTCCGCCGTGGCGAGCAGCAGGCTGTCGGCCCGCGGGGAGACGCGCTGGCAGGGCTGGGCCGACCCCCGCCGCCGGTCCACCAGCTCGCTGTCCGCCTGATGCCGCACGCGCAGCCGCGTCAGCTGCGCCTCGCTCAGGCCCGTCGTACAGCGCAGGGAGCGCCGCACCAGGCCCCGGTCCGCCTGACCCAGCCGGTGGAACCGGGAGCGGACCACCGTCCGGGCACTGGGCGCGTAGTAGGCCGCCGCCCGCTGCCGCTTCGGTGTGTCCTGCCGTTCGGCAGGGTGCTGTTCTGTGAGATGCCAGAGCATGGCCCGAACGCTATCGCGGCAAGCGATGGGGTGACACGCCTTGGATCGCAGCGGGAGTGGGGTTTCGGTCTCATCGCGCTCGGGGCCTGGCCCAGCGAACAGGGGGGCCATGAATACAGCCATGCTCGGCCTTTTGGCCGAGACCTCAATCCATCCCGGCATAGGGCGCGGCATGGGGGGCATGGACCTGCCTGTATCCCGTGAGGCGTCCACGGACTACCCGGTGCTGGTCGGATCGGGCCTGAAGGGTACGCTGCGCGACAAAGCCCAAACCAGAGGAGCGGACGATGTGGGCAGCCGCTTCGGAAAACCGGACCGCACGGGCGATCTTCTAGTATCCGACGGGTGCCTATTGCTGCTTCCCGGGTGAAGTTCGATGGGTTCATACCGCTGGGCAACCTGCCCGCACCTCATCGAACGCTACAGCCGCGATCTCGCCCGAGCCGATGTCGCACCCCGGCCAGGGATGCCCGACGTGAAGTGGGTTCCGTCGCGACTCCAGGCGTCGGCAGCCTGTTTCTGGAGGAGAGGCAATTCACCATCGGCGGCGAAACGCCGACAGATCCGACGAAAGCCATTGCGCCGCTCATTCTTCACCGGGAGACGCAGGACCGCCTCGCGACCGGATCTGGGAAGCCCGTGCCGGCACGGTTGAGCTCAAACCCCCGAAGCTCAGGAAGGGGAGCTACTTCCCCGGCTTCCTGGAGCTTCGGCGGATGGCGGAGAAGACGCTGACCTCAATGATCCAGGAGGCCTACTTCCAGGGCGTGTCTCTCGGTCGACGAGCTGGTGCAGGCCATGGGCCTGAGCCGCATCTCCCAGAGCTTACTAATTTTGCCATAAGTCATTACAAGGAACAACCAGAAACAGTCTAGGCGCAGTCGGCTTCGCGAAAGAACCCCTGCACCTTGGTGGGGTCGGCCTCCAGGGCTTGCAGGGCCTCCTCCCAGCGCTCCTTGAGCTGACGAACCGTCCGGACCAGAATCTTCCCCACCCGGCGCTGGACGACCGACCGGACTTGCTCCGTGGGGTTCCATGCCGGAGAATACGCCGGCCATAGGTGAATCTCCACAGGTGCCTCGGTCCGCTCTTTCCAGGCTCCTATAGGCTTGGATGTGTGGATTCTGTGGCGGTCCACTATCACGTGAATCGGTCTAGCACCCGTCCGGTCCGGAATCTGCTGCAGGAACTGTTCCAACGTGTCTGAGGTGGCGGTTCCGGCATGGATCCTGGAATAAATCTCTCCCGAGGGGCTGCTCGCGGACAGCCTGTGCAGCCGGAACCGCGCCCCCGTTGGCTGGACGACGGGCGTCCGGCCCCGGGGACCCCATGGAGTGCCCCGGTGGGAGTGCGGAGTGCCCCGGTGGGAGTGCGAGGTCCTGCCGGCCTCGTCGGCCAAGAGCAGCAGGGCTCCCCGCTCCTGCGCCTGCCGGGCGAGGGCGGGGTAGGTTTCTTCGATCCCAGTCCGCACCGCGTCGGCATTCTGCTGGCAGGACCGGAACTGAGGGCGCTGCGGGGTGAGGCCGAGACGCCGCAGGACCCTGCGCACCGTCGACAGGGACAGCTGGACTGGGAACTGGTCGAGGATCCCTGGCCGGACAATCTTCAGCGACCAGTAGGCGAACTCGAACTGGAGCTGATCGGGAGATTTGTCCTGCAGCGTTGCGAGGATCATCTGCATTGGGTCGTGGGAGAGGCAGGGAGGGCGTCCCGGTTTGGGCTGATGGCCGAGAGCCTGGAGTCCACAGCAGGCATAGAGGCAAACCCAGGTGCGGATTGTGCGGATGTCGATGCCGAATTCCTGGGCCGGGGCACGGAGGGATTTGCCGTGGCGGGCTTGGATCACGACCAGCTTTCTAATGGGGGGGGGGGGGGGGGGGGGTCGGAACCGATGGGGAATACGGCGGAAGTCGGGAAATCTTGGAAACTTCAGGAATTGATAAGAGCAGGGATCATAGGCAGGTTCCATGCGACAATGTCTCAGATAAAAAACATCTATAGACCAGTTTATGTGTGTGTTGGCGCGGGGAGCTGCTGAGAGGTTGAAAACGGCCAGACCTGCAATTACTTTTGGCAAAGTCAGTAAATCTTGCGGCTGTGCGCGGAGGTCAACGCCAAAATCCAGGGCTTCCTTGAGTGGTAGCTCTGGCTGGATCTCTGGCTGGACGCAACCTATGTGAAGATGCGCGAGGCGGGACGCATCGTCTCGGTCGCGGTGGCGGTCAACGACCAAGGCCGCCGCGAGGTGATCGGCACCTCGGAGGCCGAGACCTTCCAGATCATGTGCCTGTGCTCGCCGTCGCGGCGCGGGCTCCGGGGCAGCGTTGCCGCGTACCCTGCAGGCACAACCTGCTCGCCCCTGTCGGCAAACAGGGCCGAAGCGTCGTTTTCGCCTTCGTCGCGACCGCCTTCGCCCCAGAGGAGGCGGCCAGCGCCTCTGTCCCGTGGCACCGGGTCGCCGACCAGCTCAGGACCCAGACGCCCAAGCTCGCCACCCTTTTGGACGAGGCCGCGCCCGACGTCGTGGCCTAGAGGACCTTCCCGGCGGCGCAGCACGCCAAGCTGCCTGCGACCACCCCGCGCACACGCCCCCCCTGGCGAGATCCAGGACCTTGGCAGCCAGCATTCCCGTGAGCGACAATACAACCGTCAAGTTGCCTGCCGTGGCAGCCTGAGCGCCCCGGCCCTACCCGCCGCATACCGCGATGGACGCCAAGCCCTTACCCCACGGCGCGGGACACGATCCTCGCCGAGGTCGAGAAGGCGGTGCAAGCCATCGCATTACCCGCGTCCCCGTCAATCCCGAGTTGCTCCGCTGGGCGCACGAGCGCGCCGGTATTACCCAAGAGGACCTTGCGGCGAAGTTTCCGAGGCTACCCGAATGGGAGAGCGGCGACATCCAGCCCACCCTAAAGCAAATGGAGTCGTTTGCGCGCACGGTCCATGCGCCTGTCGGTTACTTGTTTCTCTCGGAGCCGCCGGAAGAGGCTGTCCCCATCTCGGATTTCCGCACCTTAGCCGGACATGCGGTCACGCGGCCCAGCCCGAACCTGCTGGACACAATTTACGACTGCCAGGAACGGCAGAGCTGGTATCGGGATTTCATCCGTGCCGACGGCGAGCCGGATCTCGGCTTCGTCGGCAGCGCCTCGGTCGAGGCGTCCCCTGAAACTGTCGCAGCCGAGATGCGAGAGATTTTGGGTTTCGATCTGGCCGCCCGCCGGAAGTGCTCGACATGGACCGCCGCCCTGCGCCTGTTGATCCGTCAGGCCGACGAGGCCGGTGTCCTCGTCATGGTCAGTGGCGTGGTGATGAACAACAACCACCACCGTCTCGACCCCGCCGAGTTTCGCGGTTTCGCGTTGTCCGACCCTCTTGCGCCGCTGGTCTTTGTTAACGGCGCGGACACGAGAGCGGCGCAGATGTTCACGCTCGCCCATGAGCTTGCGCATATCTGGCTTGGCGCGTCCGCTCTGTCGAATCTCGGCGCAGCGCCGCAGACGGGCTTTCGCCGCGAGGAAGTGTGGTGCAACGCGGTAGCAGCGGAGCTTCTCGTGCCGCTGGCTACCCTACGAACCGATTTGCAGCGGGACGAGTCGCTTCCAGAGGCTCTATCCCGACTGACGCACGCATACAAGGTCAGCACACTGGTCATATTGCGTCGACTGCTTGATGAAGGTTGGATCGACCACGCTAGTTTTGACAACGCTTGGGCGCAAGAAATCAAGCACCTGCGAACTCTTGCTCAAAGCGGCGGCGGCAACTTCTATCACACGACACTGGCGCGAGTGGGCCGCCGATTCGCTCGCGCGCTCGTCGCCAGCACGCTCGAAGGGCAGACGCTGTACCGGGACGCATTCCGGATGTTGGGGATCAAGAAGCCCGAGATATTCAACCATCTCGGGCACGAAGCTGGGGTGATGGAATGACCGCTTATCTCATCGATGCGAACGTGTTCATCCAAGCCAAGAATCTGCACTGCGGCTTCGATTTCTGCCCCGCCTTCTGGGAATGGCTGGTCGCGCAGAATCGTGCGGGCAAGGTCGTCAGCATCAAGGAGATCGCAAACGAACTGCAAGCCAGAGACGACGAACTGGCGGAATGGGTCGCAGCGCGGGTCGACGGGTTTTTTCTACCACCTGATGAAGCCGTGCTCTCGGCGCTTAAAACCGTGAGCAATCGGGCGAGCGGCCATGGATATTGTTGTGGCGCTGTCAAAAAGTTTCTAGAAGTCGCCGATTGCCGGCTTGTCGCGCATGCGTTGGCTCATGATTGCACCGTCGTCACTCACAAAAATTGTGCTAACACCATCGGCAAAATCAAAATTCCGAATGCTTGCAAAGATTTCGAAGTGAGCTGCATGAGCCCCCATAAGATGCTTCGCCACAAACGCGCCCGGTCTGTCCTGGCCTCGGGCAAAGAAGTCGACCGATGGCGAGTTTCACCGAATTTGAAGTCGAGCACGCTGCGATCGAGTGGCTCTCCGGGCTGGGCTACCCCGTGCTGTACGGACCGGACATTTCTTCGGGCGGCCCGGACACCGAACGCCTCAACTACGACCAGGTATTGCTGACCGATAGCATGCTAGTCGCTCACAACGAATCGTTCGATACATTGGTGAAACGGCGCACGCCGATCCAGGCCCGGGCCAATGCTCCGCAGTCGAGGGATTGCTGATGGACGTATTCGCGTTTCGTAAAGATCTCGTCGAGGAGTACGAGCGGTTTTCGCGAAGCTTCACCAACATCCGGGCCGCAGATATCTCCAGCAAGGTCGATGCGACCTACGCCGACGGTCATTTCTGGCCGGCCCCGCTCATCCAGTTGAATCCGAACTTCGCGCCGGGCGGATGGGTCGACGACCTCGTCGACGACGGCACCCTCGACGCGGAATGCGCGAAGGTTTTCCGACTCAAGCACGCCGGCAACACCTTCGGCGAACGCCTCCTGCTGCATCGGCACCAGACCGACGCCATCGCTGTCGCCAAGCGCAGGGAGAGCTACGTGCTGACGACCGGCACCGGCTCAGGCAAGTCGCTCGCCTACTTCATCCCCATCGTCGACGATGTGCTGCGGCGCAAACGCGCAGGCGATGCCTGCAAGGGCATCTCCGCCATCATCGTCTATCCGATGAACGCGCTTTGCAACAGCCAGCGTGAAGAGCTCGAGAAGTATCTGCGGCTCGGCTACGGCGAAGGCAGAGAGCCGGTCACCTTCGCCCGCTACACCGGGCAGGAATCACACGACGAGCGTGCCCGCATCGCGAAGAACCCGCCTGACATTCTCCTCACCAACTACGTCATGCTCGAGTTGATCATGACCCGGTTCCACGACATCGACAAGACGGTGCGCGAACACGCGGCGGGGCTCCGGTTCCTAGTACTTGATGAGTTGCACAGCTATCGCGGGCGGCAGGGCGCCGATGTCGCCATGCTGGTCCGCCGTGTGCGCGAACGGTTCAACGAACGGCTCCTTTGCGTCGGCACGTCAGCGACGATGGCCTCGGAAGGGTCGCCCGAAGACCGGGATGCCGCCGTTGCGCGCATCGCAAGCCGCCTCTTCGGCACCAGTGTCGATCCCCGCAATGTCGTTTCCGAAACGCTTCGGCCTGTGACCCATCGCGATGCGAGCGCAAGGGAGCCCGATCTACGCGCCGCCATCGAACGAGGCGCACCAGCAGATGCCACTCACGACGAGCTCTCGACTCACCCTGTCGCGGTCTGGGTGGAACGCAATCTCGGCTTCGAAAAGCGCGGCGGCAAGCTTGCACGAATTGCGCGGCCCCTGACGATTCGCGAAGCCTCGGAACGTCTCGCGAGAGACAGCGGTCTCGACGCCGAACGCTGTCGCGTTTACCTCGCGAACTTCCTGCTGGCTGCCCACGGCAGCCGGAACGAGCGGGGCATGAGTTTCTTCGCGTTCCGGCTGCATCAGTTCATCAGTGGGGCCTGGAACGTCTACTCGACGCTCGAAGCGCCGGGCGAGCGGTATCTCACCCTGGACGGCCAGACGTTCAAGCCGGGAGACCGCGAGCGGCCTCTCTACCCACTCTGCTTCTGCCGGGCCTGCGGACAGGAGTACCTTCCCGTATGGGCGCGGCTAGCCGGCAGGGAGCCCCAAAAGTTCGACCCTCGCGACCTGTCCGAACGTTCCAACGACGACGAAGAGGCCCAGTCCGGTTATCTCATGCCCGCCCCTGCGAACACCGCAACACAGTACCCCGAGGACTGGCTGGAGTTCCGCGGCGAGGAGCCCCGGCTCAAACCCCATTACCGCCGCTACCGTCCGGTCGACGTGCAAGTGAACACGCATGGTGCCGTCGCCGCGGACGGATTGCCCGTGCGGTTCATTCCGGGATCGTTCCGTTTCTGCCTGCGCCCGGGCTGCGACGCCTATTCCGACGGCAGCGTGCGGAGCGATCTCGCCAAGCTCTCCGGACTGTCGAGCGAGGGCCGCAGTTCTGCGACCACCGTTCTCGCGCTGTCCTCGCTGAGGCACCTCATCGGCGCGGATCTCGACGAGCGCACCAAGAAGCTCCTCGCCTTTACCGACAACCGTCAGGACGCGAGCCTTCAGGCGGGCCATTTCAACGACTTCATTCAGATCCTGCTGCTGCGCGGCGCGCTGCTTGCCGCCATTCGGGGCGAGAGAGGCGGATCGCTCACCGACGATGTCCTGACCCAAAGGGTGCTCGCCCGCCTGCGCCTCGATGCAGCGGACTATGCGGCCAATCCCGGCACCAAGGGCATCAAGGCTCAGAACACGCGGAAGGCGCTGCGCGATGTGCTCGGTTATCGGCTGTACTTCGATCTGCAGCGCGGCTGGCGAATCACTAATCCGAACCTCGAGCAGGTGAAGCTGCTGGAGATCGGATACCGGGATCTCATGGACTGCTGCAAGGACGAGGACGAATGGCGCGGGTGCCATCCCCTGCTCGGTTCCATCACGCCGGAACGCCGTCTCGAGATCGTCCGCAAACTCCTGGAGCGCATGCGAAGGGCGCTATGCATCAAGACGATCTATCTGGATCCGAACTTCCAGGAGCAGATACGCAACCGAAGCTTCAACGAGCTCAAGGAGCCGTGGGGGCTGTCGGAAGACGAGTGCCTGTTCTCGCACGCCTTCATGGTCCCGAGGCCCCGCGAGCGCGGGCACCGGTCCGACTACCGAACCCTGCATATCTCCCATCGCTCCGCCTTCGGGCAAATGCTGAAGTCCCAGATGTTTTGGGGGCAGGGCAATCCATGCTATCCAGCGAAGTTCGACGAGAAAGCCTACAACGGCATCGTGGACGACATCCTGGGCGTGCTCACGACCTACGGCTATGTCGAATCCACGGAGCTCAAAGGCGGCCGCACCGGTTACCGCATCGACAGTTCGGTACTCGAATGGCACCTCGCCGATGGAACCGGCACCGACCACGGTCCGGTCAACGCGTTTTTCCGCCACCTCTACGAAAACGTGGCCGGACTCCTCGACAGCGACGACCGCTTCCTCCACCAGTTGGAAGCGCGCGAACACACGGCCCAGGTCGACACCGAAGTCCGCGAGGAACGCGAGCAGCGTTTCCGCAAGGGACTGGAACCCGCCGGACTGCCCATTCTCTTCTGCTCGCCAACCATGGAGCTCGGCATCGATATCTCCACGCTGAACGCGGTCTACATGCGCAACGTCCCACCGACGCCCGCCAACTACGCCCAGCGAAGCGGACGTGCGGGGCGCAGCGGCCAGCCGGCTCTGGTCGTCACCTACTGCGCGGCGCGATCGCCGCACGACCAGTATTTCTTCTCCGATCCGACCCGCATGGTGGCCGGTGCCGTCAATCCCCCGAACATCGACCTCGCCAACGAGGATCTCGTTCGCAGCCACCTGCAGGCGATCTGGCTCGCGGAGACGGGAGTCAAGCTCGGCCCTTCGGTACCCGATGTGCTCAATCGGGAGAAGCCCGACACGCTTCCCCTGCGCGACGAGGTCGCCGAGCAGGTCGGCACCGCCCGGGCTGTGAGCGAAGCGCGACGGCGCGCCGGACGCATTCTCGAGACGCTCGCGTCCGACCTCTCCGGGCAAGCCGCGCCCTGGCACACGGGCACCTGGCTCGAGAGCGCGATGAACTCTGCGGAGCGCCGCTTTAGCGACGCTTTCGGCCGGTGGCGCTCGCTGTTCCGCGCGACCGCCGCGCAGATGAAGTTCGCCAACGATGTGCTCAAGAACGCGGCCGCGACCGAACAGGAGCGCCGGGAAGCGAAGACGCGCCACGACGAAGCGTTTACCCAGCAGAACCTGCTTCTCGGCAACCGGTCGACCATGAATTCCGACTTCTACACTTACCGTTATCTGGCGGCCGAGGGGTTCCTTCCCGGCTACAACTTCCCGCGCCTGCCGCTGATGGCCTTCGTCCCCGGCCGTCGGGAAAAGGTGGCCCGGGACTCGTTTCTGAGCAGGCCCCGGTTCCTCGGACTCACCGAGTTCGGCCCCCAATCCATCATCTATCACGAGGGCAGCACCTATCGCGTGCGCCGCGCCATTCTCTCCGTTCGCGACGAGTCCAGTACGACCGTATCGGCCAGACTCCCGGTGCAGGCCGCCCGCATCTGTCCGGCATGCGGTTACGGGCACTTCGGCGACCGGAAGGAGTGCGAGCGCTGCGTTAGCTGCGATCAACGCCTTGACGGCGGGCGCTCGATCCTGAACCTCTACCGCATCGAGCAGGTGGCCGCCCAGCGGGCGAATCGGATCACCTCCGACGAGGAGGAGCGTCAGCGCCAAGGCTACGAGATGATCACGACCCTGCGCTACAGCGAAGAGAACGGCCGAGCACGGTTCAAAGGAACCGCGTTCAAGGAGAACGGAGAGCCGCTGCTGGAACTGCACTACGGCCCCGCCGCCACGCTCTGGCGCATCAATCTCGGCTGGCGCCGGCGCGAGGAGAAGTCTGTCTACGGCTTCAGCATCGACACCCACACCGGAGAATGGACCAAGGACTCGCAGGCACCCACCGACGCCGAAGACGATGCAGTGCGCGAAGGCAAGACCGTCGAGCGCATCACCCCGTTCGTCGAAGACACCCGCAACATCCTCGTTCTCCGCCCGGAGATCGATCTCACCAAGACGGCCATGGTCTCGCTGCAATACGCGCTCAAGCGCGGCATCGAGCAGGAATTCCAGCTGGAGGAGGCGGAGCTCGCCGCCGAGCCGCTGCCCGACCGCGACGACCGGCGCACGATCCTGTTCTACGAGGCCGCCGAAGGCGGCGCCGGCGTGCTCACCCGTCTCGCCAGCGATCCCGGCGCATTGGCCCGAATCGCCCGCAAGGCGCTCGAAGTCTGCCATTACGAATCGCAGTCGGGCGAGTACCGCGGAGGGGAAGACCTCGCCAATCGCCACGACGAATGCGAAGCGGGCTGCTACCGCTGCCTGCTGAGCTATTACAACCAGCCCGATCATCCGCGGATCGACCGGCGGGACTCGGACATGCTCGGCCTGCTCTGCAGGTTGACGCGCGGTGAGCGGAGGGATCTCGACCATACGCCGGGCGCCGACGACACCTTCGGCGAGCTATGGAATATCGCCGGCTCGAGTCTGGAGAGAGACTGGCTGCAATATCTCAAAGCCAACGGCTACCGCCTGCCCGACCGCGGGCAGCCCTATCTCGAGGACTTCGATACCCGGCCCGACTTCGCCTACACCGACCATCAGACCCTGATCTATATCGACGGCCCTCACCATCGCACGCAGCGCAGAAAAACCGAAGACGCCGAGGTGACCCGGCGCCTCGAAGATGCGGGATTCACGGTTGTGCGGTTCACCGAAAACAGCGAATCATGGGGTCTTGTCGTCGATGAGTTTGGCTGGGTGTTCGGGCCGGGCACGGCATCGGCAGTGCAGTAGGGAGTGCGGAAAAGGTCGATGGCAACGGCGATTGCGTTCAAACCGGGGGCTCTGGTCCGGGCGCGCCACCGTGAGTGGGTGGTCCTTGCGGAGACGCGCGGCGATCTGCTGAGACTCCGGCCGCTCGGGGGCGCGGAGGACGATGCGACCCTCATCTATCTCCCGCTCGAGCCCGAGGCACCGGTTCCCGCAACGTTCGATCCGCCCGACCCCGACCGGCCGGGCTCCCGGGAGGCGGCGCTTCTGCTGCGCGACGCGCTTCGCCTGAAGCTACGCGCCGGTGCCGGACCGTTTCGGAGCTTCGGCAATCTCAATGTCGAACCGCGCGCCTATCAGCTGGTGCCCCTGCTCATGGCCCTCAAGCTGGACACCGTCCGGCTGCTCGTCGCCGACGACGTCGGCATCGGCAAGACCATCGAGGCGGGCCTGATCGCACGGGAGCTGCTCGACCGCGGCGAGATCGAACGGCTCGCCGTCATCTGTCCGCCGCACCTCTGCGAACAGTGGCAACAGGAGCTCGCGGAGAAGTTCAGCATCGAAGCCGAGGTCGTCCGCACCGGCACAGCCACCCGCCTCGAGCGCGGGCTGAGGCCCGACGAATCGGTATTCGAGGCCTACCCCTCCACGGTGGTGTCGCTCGACTACATCAAGTCGGACCGGCGTCGCAGCGACTTCCTGCGCGCCTGCCCCGAGTTCGTCATCGTCGACGAGGCACACACCTGCGTGCAGTCGAACACGAGCACACGCCACCAGCGCTACCAGCTTCTCCGGGGGCTCGCCGAGAGCGAGCCCCGGCGAAGCATGGTGTTTTTGACCGCCACCCCGCATTCGGGCGACGACACCGCCTTCCACAACCTGCTAGGCCTGCTGGAGCCGAAGTTCGCCGAACTGGCCGACATGTCTGGAGGTGCCAGGCACCGGCGATTGCGCGACGAGCTCGCCCTGCATTTCGTGCAGCGCCGCCGCGGCGATATCGCCGAGTGGAGGGACGATGCGGGCTTTCCCGTCCGCGAAAGCCGCGAGGCGACCTACCGGCTAACCGGCACTTGGGGCGCGCTCTTCGACGATGTGCTCGCCTACGCCAGAACCATGGTCCGACGCACGGAAAGCGGGACGCAGCTCGAGCAGCGCATGTCCTGGTGGGCCGCGCTCGCGCTGCTGCGTTGTGCATCGTCGAGTCCCGCAGCCGCCTCGCTCGCCCTGCGAACCCGGCTCCGGGCCGCCGAGGGCGAGACCGCTGAGGCGCAGCTGGCAAACCTGGATCGCACGGCCGGCGAGACCGTGATGGACGAAGCGGCCGACGACTCGCTCGCCCTTACCGAGAGCGTTCCCGCCGGCACCGTCGAAGAGGCGGAGGACGCCGCCGCGCTGCGCGAACTCATCGACCGCGCGGATGCGCTGCGCGGTCCCCGCAACGATCCCAAGCTCAGCACGCTCATCGAAGAGATGAAGCAACTCGTGCTGGACGGGTTTCGCCCGGTGGTTTTTTGTCGCTACATCGCCACCGCCCATTACGTCGGCACCGAACTGAGAGACGCCCTGACGGAATGCGCTACGCACATCGCCGTGATCACCGGGGAGCTCACCCCCGATCAGCGCGAAGAGCGCGTGGAGGCCCTCGCAAACCTCGACGGGAATGTCGCCCCCGTACTCGTGGCCACCGACTGCCTGTCCGAAGGCGTCAACCTACAGAGCTACTTCAATGCGGTGATCCACTACGACCTCACCTGGAATCCCACTCGCCACGAACAGCGCGAGGGCCGCGCGGACCGTTTCGGGCAAGCCGCACCGACCGTTCGGGCATTGATGCTCTACGGCGAGAACAACCCCGTCGACGGCGCGGTGCTGCGCGTGATCCTCCGCAAGGCCGAGAAGATCCGCAAGGAGCTCGGCGTCTCCGTGCCTCTGCCGGCGGACAACAACAAAGTCGTCGATGCCATCATGAAGACCGTGCTGCTTCACGGTGGCGCTCATTCCCGAGCCATCCAGGCGGCGTTGGATTTCGGGGACGCCGAAGCCGAGGTGGACGCCGCCTGGCAGACGGCCACAAGCAGGATGACACGCACGGTCTTCGCGCAAAAGCGCCTGTCGCCGGACGATGTGCTGCCCGAGTGGCGCAAGGCCGTATCCGTATTGGGCGGACCTGACGATGTCGTTCGCTTCGTGCGCCTGTCCGCGGAACGGCTCGGAGCGCCGCTCGATGCACGGGGCGGCTATTATCGGTTGCCGGTCGCGCACTTGCCGAAGCCCCTTCAGGACCGCCTCGACGCCATCGGGTTCACCGCTGCGGCGAAGCTCGCATTCAAGCAGCCCGCGCCCGCGGGCGCGGCCTACATTCACCGCGCACATCCGCTGGTCGCAACGCTGGCGGACTTCGTGGCCGAACAGGCGCTCGACGCCGGAACGCCGGATATTGCCGCCCGCGCTGGAGCCATCTTCACGAGCGGCGTCACGACCCGCACCGTGCTCTACCTGCTGCGCCTGCGCAGCCAGCTCCTGGTGGAGCGGCGCGGCGCGGACGGCCGGTACTCGCCGCTCAGGTCCCTGCTCGCCGAGGAGTGTCTCGGGGTCGCCGTCCGCGCTGGAGACTCGGCCAGGCTCTTAACCGAGAACGACGCATTGTCGCTGCTCTCACTGGAGCCGGGCCGCAACATGCCCGACGGACAGAAGACCCACCTGATCCGGCAAGCCATTAGAGCTTTGCCGGATCTGGAAGACACTTTTGCGCGCATGGCCCACGAACAGGCCCGGCGATTGCTTGCGGATCATCGCCGCATTCGCGAGGCCAGCGACGCCAAGGGGCTTCGCTACAAGGTCGTCCCCGCCCTGCCGCTCGACAAGATCGGCGTCTATGTCTTCCTGCCCATGGCACGAATGTACTGATGTTTTCATAAGTAATCCTGATTGCCCACAAGCTTCATCCAAAGTTACTGATCGCGTCAAAAGTCGTGTTGCTGGAGTCCATTCATCAATGGATATTCTGGGTGGATTTGTTGCACACGATGAACATGACAAAAGAAAGATTTTTCCATGTTTTACCGCAAACCAGAATTTTGAAACTCAAAAACGTGGGATTGCAGTTCACAGGAAAAGATCGGTGGCCCAGATAAAGTCCTGCGTTCCTTTCTCCATACACACGATGTAGCGTTGGATCTCGCGCATTTATCCGCGAGGCATGGAGAACCTGCGAGATCGCAGTCGAACGGGACGACCCGCCTAGGGACAGACCGGCACGCCGCCTGGACCCGCACCGCCGGCGGAGACCAAAACCCTCAACAATGCCAATGCGAGTGCGCTTGGTGGACCGCGCAGCGAGTGCGCCAAGCCTTGGGGGAGAAGTTCGGCAGCGTCCTGAGCGCTTCCCCGGTGCGCCAGAGCCTGCGGCGGCCCCAGCTCACGCCGCAGCGGCCCCAGCGGCGCACCACCTAGTCCGAGCCCGCTGACGTGCAGCGGCGGAAAGACCCAGAGTTTCCCAAGCTCCTTCATCGTGCCCGGGAGTGGGGAGCCCTGCTCGCCTACTCCGACGAGTCCGGCCTGGCTGCGCCGAGCGTGTCCGGGCACCCTGGGGGCAGTCGCGGTCAGCCCCCCGTCGGGCGGGTGGCCAGCGGGAGCTTCCGCCTCCACCTGCTGGCAGCCAGCAGCCCGGAGGGCCAGCTCTGGGACATGGTGCGGGAAGGCCCTGCCGCGGCGGAGGTCTTCCGGGAGTTGCTGGAACAGATCGCAGAGGAAGCAGACCGGAAGATTCTGGTAGTGGTCGACAATTGCAGGCTTCACCGCGCCCGGATAATCCGGGAGTGGCTGGCGGCGAACCAAGCCGCAGCAGAGCTGTATGTTCAGCCGACCTTCTCGCCTCCAGTCAATCCAGTGGAATTGCTAGGGGCCTTGGTCCAGCGTCCGGTCAGTCGCCAGCTGAGCAAAACCAAAGCACAGCTTCGTGACAACCTGGAAGCTGCTTTCCGGTCTTTGCCAGGAACTCCGAAACAGGTGCGATCCCTCTTTCGAGAGGCAAACTGCAAGTATATTCTTGCCTGAATTCTGATGACACGACTTTTTCACCGATCAGTAGGAGGTGGTGAGGTAGGAGCGGTGTTTGGGCGCAGGCCGTCACCAGACGGAGCACCAGGACCGCCCAGTCGTAGTGCTGGTTGCAGCGGTAGGCGAACTCGGCTAGGTAGTACAGCAGGTGCTGCGGGTGGCAGGTCCCCGCCAAGGAGTTCTGGATATGGCCAGCAGCGTGTGGGCCCACGCCAAGTGCGGGGCGTCGACACGGCCCGAGTCCCCGCCGGTGACCTGCGTCCGCTGCTAGCAGCCGGACATGGCCACCGCCCAGCAGCAGGCTAGGCCGGTGCTCCGCACCACCGTGCCCAGAGCGAGGCGGCACCCCGCCCAGCGCTGCCGCTCGGCCTGCCGGCAGCCGCGCCCGCACTGGCCGTCCCGGCGCTCCCCGCCCCAAGAGGTGTCGTCCCGCTGCACGATCCCCTTCCAGCGCGTGCGCTCGTCGCGCTCGCTCAGGGCTTGGCTCAGCTTGGGCGGCAGCTTCCCAGTCGGGTTCCGGTTTCCGCCCCGCTGCCGGGCCAGCTTTAGCGAGGAAAGTCCGTACTGGGCCTGGAAGCAGAGGTGGAGGGCTAGGAGCCTGTTGATAAAGTCCTCAGCGGCCGTGAAGCCTGTCCAGCAACTCCTCGCAGGGCCCTGGAATGACCATAGAACGACTCCTGCAGGCCCTGCAACAGGCACCAACCGGTGGTTCGCACGCGATTGCGCGACGGAAAGCGTATCCCAGGGACTTTATCAACAGGCCGCTAGGCACCCCGGAGCGGGGCAGCTGGGTGGGGGCACAGAGGGCACCGGCGGTGAGCGAGACCTGGGGCTGGCAGGCATGGCCCTAGTGGACCTTGCGGGAGCGGCGGCGGCCGTGCTAGCCGCCGCAGGCGGGGTAAGCGAAGCCCTTGGGCTAGTGCGCAGAGAAAACGCGAAGGCTGAGGCCCTGCTGGAACTGGACAGAGTTGCGTTTCAAAGTTTATTTCCTTTGTAATCAGAAACTTGCGCTCACTTAAGCATAGAACGGAGTGCAGCGGAACGCAGACCTCTCATCGATTTATTGGGAGCCCTGAGTCGGCTCCTACTAATTTTGCCAAAAGTAATTGCAGGTCTGGCCGTTTTCAACCTCTCAGCAGCTCCCCCGCGCCAACACACACATAAACTAGTCTATAGATGTTTTTTGCATGAGACATTGCCGCATGGAATCTTCCTGTGATTCCTGCCCTTATAAATTCATGAGATTTCCAACATTTCGCGACTTTCGAAGCATTCCCTATCGGTCCCGCCCTCCTCTTAGGAAGTTGGTCGTGATCCAAACCCGCCACGGCAAAGCTCTCCAAGGCCTGGCCCAGGACTTCGGCATCGGCATCCGCGCAATCCGCACCTGGTTTCGGCTCTAGGCCTGCTGAGGATGCCAGGCTCTCGGACATCAATCCCAACTGGGACGCTCTCCCTGTCTCTCCCACAACCACAGGAAGATGATCCTCGAAACTCTGCGAGATGAATCTCCCGACCAGCCCCAGTTCGAGTTCGCCTGCCGGTCGCTGAAAATTGTCCGGCCATGGACCCTCGGCCAGTTCCCGGTCCAGCTGTCCCTGGTACCGGCGCGCAGGATCCTGCGACGCCTCGGCAGCACCCCGCAGCGCCCCCAGTTCCGGGCCTGCCAGCCAAAAACGCCGCCGCAGTGTGGACTGGGATCGCAGCAACCTGCCCCGCCCTCGCCCAGCGCACGCAGGAGCGGGGAGCCCTGCTGCTCTTGGCCGGCAGGACCTCGCACGACCACCGGGGCACTCCGTGGGGCTGCCGGGGCCGGACGCCCGGCGTCCAGTCCACGGGGGCGCGGTTCCGTCCGAACAGGCTGTCCGCGAGCAGTCCCGCGGGAGCCAGGCATTCCAGGCTGCAGTCCGGAAGCGCCACCGCAGCCACGTTTGCAAAGTTCCTGCAGCAGATTCCGGACCAGACGGACGCTAGACCGATTCACGGGGTAGTGGGCCGCCGCAGCATCCGCACATCCAAGCACATACGAGCCTGGAAGAAGCGGACCGAGGCACCGGTGGAGATGCATCTCTGGCCAGCGTACTCTCCGGAATGGAACCCTGCGGAGCAAATCCGGTCGGTAGTCCAGCGCCGGATGGGGAAGATGCTGGCCCGGACGGGCCGCCAGTTCAGGAAGCGCTGGGAGCAGGCTCTGCAAGCCCTGGAGGCCGACCCAGCCAAGATGCCAGGGTTCTTTCGCGAGGCCGACTGCGCCTAGACTGTTTCTGGTCGTATTCTGCAATGATTTTTGGCAAAATCAGTAACCATGGCGAGCGCACGACGAAGCCGGGGGTTCACGGCCCTAAAAATCGAGGGCGGCATACTGCCGCCGGAGTTTCTTCAGGCCGTTGCCGCGCTCGAGGCCCCCCGGCAAACGGGCACAGACTACGGGTTGTCGAAGTCCCTCAAGCTCAAGGAAGAGCTCGCCCGATACTGGCGCATCGCCAGCGACCTGCACGGGCGCTACGCCGAGCGCCGCCCACGGCGCGATCTCCGCGCACTACAGGTCGGGGTCCAAGAGTGGCTCGTCCCGTTCCTCCGCAAGCTGCTTGGCTACGACGACCTAGTCGCCGCCGACAGTGTCGTGCGCGAAGAGCGCGTCTTCAAGGTGACGCACCGTGCCTGCTGCGACACCGTGCCCTTTCTGCTCGTGACGCACGACTTCGATCTCGACAAGGCCGATCCGCGTTTCGGGCAGGACGGCCGCCGGCAGGCACCCCACGGCATGATGCAGGAGTACCTTAACGCCGAGGACGCCGCACTGTGGGGAATGGTCTCCAACGGAACGAAGCTCCGCATCCTGCGCGACAACGCAAGCCTGACGCGGCCCGCCTACATTGAGGCCGATCTCGACCTGGTTTTCGCCGAAGAACTCTACCCGGACTTCGCCGCGCTCTGGCTCTCCGCTCACGCCAGCCGACTCCGGCCCGTCGAAGGCAAGCCGTCGCGCTGCATCATCGAGTCCTGGCGAAAGAAGGCGCATGCGACCGGAGAGCGCGTCCGGGAGAATCTCCGCAAGGGCGTCACCGAATCGCTGCGGCGGCTCGGCAACGGTTTCCTGCAGCATCCTTCGAACGTCAAGCTGCGCGAAGCCCTCGAAGGCGGCGCACTCTCGCCCGAGCGCTATTTCCAGCAACTCCTGCGCCTCGTGTACCGCCTGCTCTTCCTGTTTGCGGCCGAGGATCGCAATCTGCTGCACACGCCGGAAGCTACCGACGAGCAACGCGCTGTGTTCGCCGAGGGCTACGCATTGGCCCGGCTTCGCGAACGCGCTCTTCGCCGCCGGCACTACGACCGGAACCAGGACCTCTGGCGGGGCCTTCAGATCACCTTCCAGGCGCTCGCGCAAGGCGCCCCCGGCCTTGGCCTACCTGCCCTCGGCGGGCTGTTCCGGGCCGACGAATGTCTCGATCTCGAGGACGCGGCCATCGCCAATGAGCACCTGCTCGAGGCCATCCGCACCCTGGCCTTCTTCCGGACGGACCGGAGTCTCGCCCGCATCAACTACAGGGACATGGGCACCGAGGAACTGGGCTCGGTCTACGAGAGCCTGCTGGAGCTTTGGCCCGTCATCGACATCTCGCCCTGGACATTCGCCTTCACCGGCGACGGCAGCGGCGAACGGGCCCAGGGCGCGGAGCGCAAGCTGACCGGCTCCTACTACACGCCACCGACACTCGTGAGCGAACTCGTCAAGACGACGCTCGATCCCGTCATTACCCAAGCCGTTGCCTTTCGCCCCGAAAATCCTCGCGCTGCCATACTTGCGCTGAACATCGTCGACCCGGCGTGCGGTTCGGGACACTTTCTGCTGGAGGCGATGCGCCGTCTCGCCGCCGAGATCGCCCGCATCGAATCGGGCACGGACACGTCTGACGAAGCCGCTCGCCAGCATGCGCTCCGCGAGGTGGCGCAGCACTGCATATACGGCGTCGACCGCAATCCGCTCGCCGTAGAGCTTTGCAAGGCGGCGCTCTGGATGGAAACGATCGAGCCGGGCAAGCCGCTCACATTCCTCGATTCCCACATTATCCGGGGCGACAGCCTAGTAGGCATACTCGATCCCGAGATTATGGCAAACGGCATTCCGGATGACGCCTACAAGCCATCGACAGTCGACGACAAGGCCGTTTGCCGGGATCTCAAGAAACGCAACCGGGAGCCGCGGCAAGAGAACCTTTTCGACCAGGGCGCCGTGCTAGAAGTCGCCGTCGCAAGCGTCGCCCTCGACGCCATGCCCGAGGACACGCTGGACGACGTCGAGCGCAAGCGCGCCATGTGGGAGACGGGGCTCCGCGACCAGACCCGCGACCGAGAAGCTCGGCGCGCCAATCTTTTCGTGGGAGCGTACTTCGCTCGCAAGACGCACGAGACCTTTGACTTTGTACCCCAGACCCAGGACCTCCAACGGCTGGGGAACGATCTGCCGCAGCGCCTTGGCGTCGGCCGCCTCGTTGATGATCTGTCGGGCAGGCATGACTTTTTTCATTGGCATCTCGCTTTCGCCGAAATCATGCAGGGCGGCGGCTTCAATGTCGTGCTTGGAAATCCCCCGTGGGAACGCATCAAGCTGCAGGAACAGGAGTTCTTTGCGTCGCGGTCTCCGGAGATCGCAACAGCGCCGAACAAGGCTGCGCGAGACAGACTCATCCAACAACTACATCGCGACGACGCTCCACCAGCCGAAAAGGCCCTGTTCCTGGAGTTCGAGACGGCGAAGCACCGAGCGGAAGCGGCGAGTCAGTATGTCCGAACAGGAGGGCGGTTCCCGCTGACCGGCGTCGGCGACGTGAACACCTACGCCGTGTTCGCGGAAACGTTTCTGCAACTCCTCAAGCCGCGAGGACGCGCCGGCATGATCGTGCCCACCGGCATCGCCACCGACCATTCCACCAAAACGTTCTTCGCCCATATCGTCAGCCGGCGAAGGCTCGCCAGCCTATTCGATTTCGAAAACCGGGAGAAGGTTTTCCCAGGCATCGACAGTCGCCTCAAGTTTTGCCTCCTGACACTGAGCGGCCGCGACAATTCGGCTCCCGAAGCCGAATTCGCCTTCTTCCTGCATCAGGCGGAACAGCTGCAGGAGGCGGAGCGGCGCTTCACGCTGTCCGCGGACGACCTCTCGCTGTTCAACCCCAACACTAGGACATGCCCGATTTTCCGCACCCGGCGCGACATGGAGATTGCGTGCAAAATGTACCGGCGGGCCGGCGTGTTCTGGAAGGAAGCCAGCGCAACGCAGTCAGAGGAGAACCCTTGGGGCGTTTCGTTCCAACGTATGTTTGACATGGCCAACGACTCCGGTCTGTTCAGAACGCGACAGCAAATGGAGGACGATGGATGGGCGCTCGACGGCAATGTCTTCGTACGCGGCGAGGAACGCTATCTGCCGCTGTACGAAGCCAAGCTGTTTCACCAATATGATCACAGGTTCGCCACGTTCGACGGCGTCTCAGCCCGGGACATCCGGAATGGCAAAGCCCGGACAATGAGCGTGAAAGAGAAGTCGGACCCGGCAACGGTTGCGATCCCGAGATACTGGGTTCCGGAGAAACAAGTGGCGGAAAGACTTGCCGCTGGCGTAAAAACCACACAGTTTCTACCCCCCCCCCCGGGGTTTACCGGTTTGTATTTCGGCACTCTCACACGACTGGCTCGCAACTCGCTCTCCGAGATGTCACCCGAGCAACCGACGAGCGGACAGGAGTGTCCTCGGTGATTCCGCTCATCGCCGTCGGCCATACCGCGACCATTATGGTCGTTGGTTCCTCACATTCAGGAATATTACACACGCTACCAACCGACGAACGGCGATCTTTACTCTTTCGCGGAGTAACTCTGCCATGAACGAGGGTGCTCCTATCGTTCGGGCTGACTACACGAGAGCCCTTCAGGCTTTTCGCGACATCACGAATTCGACCAACGAACGGACCTTGCTCTCCGCCTCGCTTCCCGAGAGCGGTACAGGTCATACGGCCTCATTGATGAATTTCGATCAGGCAAGGGCTTTGGCATCTCTTTTGGTCCTAGCGAATGTGAACAGCCTCCCGTTCGACTGGGCGGCGCGCCTTTCGGTTGGCGGCACTCACATGAGCTTTTTCATCGTCAAGCAGCTTCCCGTCTTGCCGCCGGAGGCCTACCTGAAGGAAAGCAGGTGCGGGCGTCCGTGGGTCCAATTGATCGTTCCGCGTGTCTTGGAATTGACTTACACCTCCGAGGAGATGGCAGGTTTCGCCCATGATCTCGGTTACGAGGGCCCGCCTTTTCCTTGGGACGAGCAACGCCGCCATTATCTTCGCTCCGAGCTCGACGCCATCTTCGCCAGCATGTACGGACTCAGCCGCACCGATCTCGAATGGATTCTCGACGCCCCGCACCCAAGCTCATCCTTTCCGTCCCTCAAGCGGTACGAGATGAAAAAATTTGGCGAATACCGCACGCAGCGCTATGTGCTCCAGGCATTCGACTCATTGGAGCGCGGAGAAATCCCCGATCTTGATGCAGCCGCGGCATAGAGGAACTCACTGGAATGGCCTTGGAGCACTGCCTGATGTCAGATCCGGCAAGCCGAGGAAGAGTGCCGGCCTTCGTAGCGTCGATCGGTGCGCAAACTCACCTCAGCGTGGCGGTGCTTGTTGATTCTCATGAGTATGATCGGCAGCAAATGGAGGATCTCTACAAGACGTTGTCCGCTTTGAACCGGCCTTCCGAGCGGTAAACGCGCTCCTGGCGAGCGAGACTGCGCTCGTGAACGGACATCGGAAGATAATGCTTGAGATGGGGCTGCGTCCATGACCCGCGACCGAGTCTCGGATTTGGTTTCGACCGGCGAGTCCGAGACGCTAGAGTTCAAGACCTCCACGGGAACCCGCCGCGAGGCGGCGAAGACCGTATGCGCCATGCTCAACCAAGGCGGCGGGCAGGTGCTGTTCGGGGTGAAGCCGGACGGCCAGGTCGAGGGCCAGGAGGTGAGCGAGCGGACGGTCGAGCATGTGAGCGCCGAAATCCAGCGGATCGAACCGTCCGCGTTTCCGGAGATCAAGCGGATTCCTATATCGGGCGACTTGGAAGTGATCGCGGTTCGGGTGAGTCCCGGCACCGCGCCACCCTACAGGTACCGGGGCACCTCCTACCTGCGTGTCGGCAACACGACGCAGGCCATGTCCGCCGAAAAATACAACCGCCTGCTCTTCGAGCGCATGCACAACGAGCAACGCTGGGAGAACCAGCCCGCCGATGGGTGGACAATTCACGACCTGGACCTCGCGGAGATTCGCAACACGGTTGCGGAAGCGGTCCGGATCGGCCGGCTGAACGAACCCGGTGGTCGCGATCCAGAGGATCTGCTGCGCGGGTTGGGGCTGCTCCGTAGCGGCGTCCTGTTGCGGGCCGCCGTAGTACTGTTCGGGAACGCCGAGCGCCTGGAGTACGAAATGCCGCAATGCCTGCTCCGCGTCGCACATTTCCGGGGTCTCGATCGTGCGGAGTTCCTCGACAACCGGCAGTTCAACGGCAACGCCTTTACCCTCCTAGCCAGCGCTGTGCGCTTTCTGCGCGACACGCTCCCCATCGCCAGCCGCTTCGAGTCGGGCCGCATGGCGCGCATCGACAAGCCGCTCTACCCGCCCCTGGCTACGCGGGAGGCACTGGCGAACGCGCTGTGCCATCGCGACTATGCGATGGGTGGCGGCTCCATCGGGCTCGGGGTCTACGACGACCGACTGGAGGTGACCTCGACCGGTCCGCTGCATTTCGGGCTGACTCCAGACGATCTCTTCGGACCGCACGAGTCGCGGCCCTGGAACCCGCTCATCGCCCGCACATTCTATCGGCGCGGCATCATTGAGGAATGGGGCCGGGGGACGATCAGAATGGCGGACCTGGCGACCTCGGCCGGGTTGCCCCACCCCGAGATCGAAGAGCGCGGCGACTGCGTGACGGTGCGGTTCCGGCACCCCGATTACGTGCCGCCTCGACACGCCGATGGCGAACTGACGGCACAGCAGATGGCAATCTTGACGCTTCTGCGTCGGTCCACCGATCCCTTGCCGCTCCGGGATATCCGCGCCACCCTGGCACCGCAAGCGAACGAGCGACGATTGCAAAAAGACCTCGCCGTTCTAAAGGCCAAGGGCTTGGCAGTGTCCACTGGAATTGGCCGGGGAGCACGTTGGAAACCCCTGTAGGACATGGATCTGGCTCATTCGGGCTCATTCCGGGTTCATTCGGGTTCATTCGGGTTCATTCCGGGTTCATTCCGGGTTCATTGCTGAAATCCACGGCGGCGTAGCGCGACAGCGGTCACCCATACACGCGGAGAGGACGCTGGCGACAGCCCCACCACAATTCGAGATTCACGCTTTTGCCCCGGCCACGCTCGCGCAAAGATAGCTCATGCTCCTTCGCTGGACACCGGGCTGCCTCTCGATCCTTTGCAGTGCCTGGCCCTGTGCCGGCTGGCGATCGATGTCTTGCCTGCCCTCTCAACGTTCCCCTCCATCTCCGGCACCGCCTTGCCAACTCCCTCCGGTGCGGCGATGCGCTACCCACTGGCGACCTCAAGCTGTTCCCGCAGCGCCTGCGTCGCGACCGCCTTCGCCCCAGGGGATGCGGCCAGCGCCTCCGCCCCGTCCTAGATGACATTCCCGGCCGCATAGCTGTGACCAACCCTCTCGCACGCCTCCCCGGCGAGATCCGGCGACGCCCCAGGGCCGTCGGCAGCTCCCCCCCACGAGCTCGCCGTCGCGCAGCTGATCGGAGCGATCCTCGGCGAGCGGAACGCCACAGGGGGCGCTCCCGAGGGCAAGATCCAGGACCCTGGCGGCCAGCGCTCCCGAGAGCGGCAAGACCGCCGTCAAGCTGCCCGCCGGAGCAGCCTGAGCGTCCCGGCCCTACCCGCCGGATACCGCAATCGACGCCAAGCTCTTGCACCACGGCGTGGGACACGATCCTTGATCGATGCAGAAGCTGTGGCCCGGACTGTGCCGCAGGCGGAAAGGAACAACTCCTGGCACCTCCCAAGTAGCATCTTCCCTGTCCGAACCATGCCGGCGGAATAGCTCAACTGGCGTTTTGACCTGGCGCTGGACCAGAGGCGCACCAGCCTCCGGAAGCATCGCGAGCGGGAACTCTGGTGCCCGAGGAATCCGTTCCGCATGCCAGAGCGCCCGCGAGCGTCTTCGCGCCCGGGCACACAGCCGCTGCCTATGCGGCAGGGTCTACTCCGGCAATCGGGCGGCGCACCTCAGAATTCGTACCGCAGGAACAACTCGATCCGGCGCGGTCCGGTCAGCGTGCTGCTGACACGCCCGAACTGCGTCGAGCCGATGATCTCGTCGGCCGCGTAGAACGTGGGGTGATTCAGCAAGTTCTCGATCCGCGCCCCGGCCTTGACAAAGTGGTTTTCGGCGATGCGCGTCGACTTGCTCACCGCGAAATCGAGCGAGAGGGCACTCGGCCCGGAGAAGAGCCTGCGCTGGAGGGATCCGACCTCGCCCGGTCCGGGATGAAAGAAGACCTGGCCCAGGAACGGCTCCTGGCCGTCGATCGATACGCCGCTATTGTCGCGCTCGTTGATCGCCCCGCGAGCGATTTGAAACGGGCCGTCGTCGGTCATATGGAAGAGCACGATGGGCTTGAGCTCATCCTTGGTGTACGAGGTCGTCGCGGTGTTCTGACCCGACCGCCCGGCGCGGTTGAGAGTTCCGCGCCCGGAGAGGATCGAGAACGGCGCGCCGCTCTGCCAAGTCACAATTGACGAAACCGTCCACCCCCGCTTCAGGCGGTGGCGCGAGCGGAACGGCAACTGCCAGATGAAGTTGGCATTGAAGACATGGTTGAGGTCGAACACCGCCCGGGCGCGCTCCAGCTCGGGCTGCGCGATGTCGAGGAACGGATCGAAGCGCGACTGCGGCGCGGTCGAGTCGGTCAGCACCTTCGAGAACGCATAGTTGCCCTGAAACTGCAGGCCGCTGGCGGAGCGGCGCCGGACCTCCAGCTGCATCGCGTGGTAGCTGGAATTGGAGTAGTTCTGCAGCAGATCGGCGACGAACGCGCTCTGGTTGCGGCGGAACCTCACATCGCCCATGAGGCCGTTCAGCACATAGATTGCGGCCAGCTGGCCGGCGGAGCCCTCGCGGATGTAGTCGCGCACAATCGGCGCCCCGAGGAAGCCGCCACCCACCAGCATGGGAAACACCTGCAGCTCCTGGCTCCCCTCCAGCAGCGGATTCGGAGCCGGGTCGAACGCGCCCGTGGCCTGGAGGGCCAAGAATCCGTTGCTCCGCGCCCGGATCACGTCCTCCAGGAAGCCGTTCTCCTTGACGATCACTTGGTTGTAGTCGAAGGCGCGCAGCAGCTGCGTGCCCTTGTTGCCGAGATAGCGGGCCTCCACGACAGTCTTCCAGCCGACTTCGCGCTGCAGCCCGAGATTCCATTGCTGGACGTACGGAGTGCGCAGCTCGGGGTCTATGGAGAACACCGCCGCGCCGGGGTCGAGAGCCAGATTCTGACTGACGTTGCGCGGGACTTGGTACTCCGGCGGATCGATCTGCACCGCGCCGTCCTGCAAGAAGTGATCGAGGTTCTGCAGCTCCGAGCTGCCTTGCAGACCGTCGTTGGCGACCACGGCGTTCCGGGCGGCGAGGACCGTCTCGTCGTAGACGTAGTTGACGCTGTACCCTGCCCGCAACGCCGTCTTGCCGTCGCCGAAGACATCCCAGGCGATACCGATGTTCGGCGAGAAATTGGTGATGTCGGGTTCCCACAGCGGGCGCCCGCTCGCACTGCCCGCGAAGTCCAGCTCGGCATCGGTCAGGAGGGTCTCGATCAATGTCTCCTCCTTCTGCACCGGCAGCAGCATCAAGCCGTCACGCTCGTCCAGGCGCCCGTAGTACTCCCAGCGCACGCCCAGATTGACGGTGAGCCGGGGCAGAACCTTGAGGGTGTCCTGGAAGTACGTCGCGACCGTGTCGTAGCGGTAGCGGCGCCTCTGCTCCTGCCCGCCGACGAAGCCCGACGAGCGGTCGCGGACATTGAAACTCTGGCTAGCGTTCGAAACCAAACCCACCAGGGTGGTCATGAGGCTTTCGGCGCGGGCGAGGTCCGCAGTCCCGATCCCGCCCGGAAACGCAGTTCCCGGCAACTGGTACTGGCTCTGCACGCCGGCCCCCAGGGCCATCGCCGGCAGGACGCCGAATCTGTCGAACGCATTGACTCGGACCTGCTGCACATCGATACCGAACTGCAGCCGGTGCCGGTCGATGAGCCACTGCGCGTTGTCGCGGTAGACATAGGTGTCCGTGGCCCGCCCTTGCGGCGCGAAGTTCACCGCCGGGTTCGTGAAGAGCGTGCCCGTCAAGAGGTAGTCTTCCGGGAAGTCGCTGTTGACGAATTCGCCGGGAGCTAGGTTGAAGCCGAACCGAACCTCGTTGGTCAGGTTCGGCGCCGGCGTGCTGCGCCAGCCAACCGAGAGGAAGTTGGTGTGCCCGACATCCCGCACCGGCGGGCGCTCGCTGTATCCGACTGCCTGGTCGGGCCGGTCGTTGTCCTCCTGCGTGTACTTGTACGTCACAGCGACCGTGTTGCTCGCGCTCAGGATCCAATCCCCCCGCGTGGTCGCGGCGTCGCGGTTGCCGTTGTCGCGGGTGAAGAATCGGTATCCCGCCGTGTTGAGCTGGCGCTCCTGCGTGCTGTCGCCGACATCGAAGTTGTTGATTTCGGCCGGAGCCGGAATGCGCCCGAGCAGCTGCGCCGCGACCGGGTCGGGCTCGAGGCCGTGGATGCCCAACACGTCGACCTGCCGCAACGTGCCGCCGAAGTCGATGTAGCTGAACATGCCGCGGGCAGCGTCCGCCGTCAGGATGGTGGCGTTTGCCAGCGACTTCTGACGGTCTCGCAGCGATTCGAAGTTGGCGAAGAAGAAGGCGCGGTTGCGGACGAGGGGGCCGCCCAAGGAGCCGCCGTACTGGTTGAACCGCAATTCCGGCTTCTCCAAGCCCTGGCGGTTGGAGAACCAGGGAGCCGCCGCGAGCTTGTCGTTGCGGTGGTGCCAGTAGGCGTTGCCGTGAAACTCCGGACCTCCCGAGCGAGTCGTGAAGTTGACCTGCGAGGCTCCGCCGCCCACGGCGGGGGAGCCGTTTTGCGAGACGACCGAGAATTCGCTGACCTGGTCGAGCAGGGTGCGGCTGGCAAGGTAGTCGAGGCCGTTGTCCCGGATGAAGTTGTCCTGAATGCTGATCCCGTCGAGAGTCACAGCCGAGAACGCCGCCCGCTGGCCGTTGATCGTTGTGGGCTCCGCGCCGGACGCCGCCACACCGGCCTGCAGGCGAACGAAGTTCAACGGATTCCGCCCGATGAGCGGCAGCTCCGCGATCTGCTCCGAGGTCACAGTCGCCGAGACTTCGGCGTTGCTGGTCTGCACCTGGCTCACACCGCCTTCCACGACCACCACTTCGGTCACAGAGCCGAGCTCCAGAGTGATCGGCGGCAAGGACGCCTCGCGCCCGATATCCACCTTCTGGCCCTCGATCGTCACAGTGCGAAAGCCCTCGACGGAGACTTCGACGGTGTAGAGCCCGGGAGCGAGAGAGGCGGCCGCAAACCCGCCGGCTGCGTTGGTCGCGAGATTGACGACAGCTCCTGTCTGTTCGCTGCGGACGACGACCTGGGCGGCCGGGACGGGAGCGCGCGTGGGGTCGAGCACGGTGCCGACCAAGCGCCCGGTCCCCGATTGGCCGAACGCAAGAGAGGCGGCCAGCATGCCGCCGACGCAGGCAAGGCAGGCGATGATCCGTTTCATTGCATTCCCCGCACAATCATACGTCCTACCCGGCCATACGTCCTACCCAGCCCAACGCTGCTGCTGCTAGCTGCTGAGCGGCGAGTTCCGGGGCGAAGCGAACTCAGGCATCCGCCGAGCGCCTGCCGACGCTTGTCCGCTCTCTCTAGCCCGGGGGCAGCGATTTCGGGGCTTGCACCGACTGCTGCCAGCTTGGCAGCCACTCTGCACAGCAGCTAGGGGCGCTCAACGTCGAAGATGCATCAGGTCCGTGCTCAGCGTTGCGTGCCAGCATCCCGCCGCAAGCCCCGCAAGGCAGGCGGCCGCCAGCCGCGCCTACCGCTCTAGCCGCAGGTACTCGACGAGCGTATCGACTTCCCGCTCGCTCAGCCGGTTCACGTAGGCAGGCATCACGTCGCCGCCAAACTGGATCTTGATGCGCACATAGGGGACATTCGGCACGCCACCGGACGAGGGCAGCCTTTCGTTTTGAAACAGCCGGTGCATGGAAGGGCCGAGCTTGCCCCCGCTGTCCGCCCGGTCAATCTCGTGGCAGACGACGCAATGCTCCCGGTAGAGGGTCCGCCCGCGCTCCTCCAACGGCTTCTCCCAAGGCGGAGCCTGACCTGCGGCGGGGGGCCCCGCCCAGCCGACCAGGAGCCCGGCCCCCGCGAGAGGGAGCATCGCGGCTGCGTTCCTCACCCTAGGCCTCGGTCTCCCCGACCGCTGCGCCCCCCGAGTCCGCAAGCACCCTGCGGGCTGCAGCCGAGCGGTCGGGCCGGCAGGCGACCTGCAGGACGATGCCCTCGTCGGGCAGGCGTGGGGCCGGGGCGCTGCGGGGGCTCCGGATCAGGCCGCCTTCCACAATCAGCATCAGAAAGATTCCGGCGATGGCTCCGGCCATGGTTGCTTCGAACGTGATCACAGCCGTGGCCCAGCCGGAGGTCAGCGGCATGCCGCCGGTGGCCAGCGGGAAGTCGAGCTGCGTCCAAAAGACAAACGCCGTGGCTCCGGTCCCGCAGGCTACGGCGGCCAGCACCGCGACGAGCGACATTCGGCTCTTGCGCGGCAGCACAGGCGGATCGGCCTCGACCGGCCGGCGCGAATACAGCTCGAGATCCGTCCTCGGGAAGCCGGCCCCCGCGAGGGCCTCGACCGCCGCCACCGCAGCGTCACGGCTCCGGTACTCAGCTTGCAGGAAGGTCATCCTCGTACTCCCAGACGGCAATGATCGGAAACGCTTTGACAAAGAGCAGGTAGAGCAGGGCCATCGCTGCGAACGTGCCCGCCGTGATCGCCAGCTCCACCCACGTGGCGGCGTATCCGCCCCAGGCGGCCGGCAGGGCGGGCGTCGCGAGGGTCGGCACCACGATCAGGAAGCGCTCGACCCACATCCCCAGCAGCACGCATGCGCCGCTGATCGCAATGGTAGTGATGTTGCGGAAGCGCGTGATGCCCAAGAGGACGAAGGGAATGGCGAAGTTGCAGACGACCATGAGCAGGGACAGCAGTCCGAACAGGCCGTGCTCGCGGACATTGAAGACGCGGAGCTCCCCAGGGAAGTTGCCGTACCAGGTGGTCAGGTGCTCCGAAAAAGTGAAGTACAGCCAGACCAAACTCATGAGCAGGAGCAGCTTGCCGAGCTGCACGAAATGGGTTTCGCGCAGGTACCGCTCCAAAGCCAGCAGTTTCCGCAGCGCAGCCAGGACCAGCACCAGCGCCGCAATGCCGCTGAAGATCGCGCCCGCCACGAAGTAGGGCGCGAAGATCGTGCTGTGCCACATCGGCGCTACCGACATCGAGAAGTCGAAGGCCACGACCGAGTGGACGGAAACTGCGACGGCGAGAATGACCATCGCCATGAGCTTCATCGCGCGCTCCAGCGCCTGCCACTGCCGGTCGGAACCGACCCACCCCAGCGCCAGGAGGCGGTAGGCCCGACGCCGGAAGCCCGTGCTGCGGTCGGCCAACTCGGCCACATCCGGGATCAGCGGGAGGTACAGGTAAATGAGGCTGCCCGTCAGGTAGGTCAGGATGGCCACCATGTCCCAGACGAGGGGCGACCGGAAATTGGGCCAGAGCAGGCGCTCGTTCGGATAGGGGACCAGCCAGTAGAACCGCCACACGCGCCCGAGGTGGATCAGCGGGAACAGTCCTCCGATCATCAGGCAAAAGACCGTGATAGCCTCCGCGGCGCGCGTGACGGGCTTGCGCCAGGCCGCCCCGGTGAGCCGCAATATCGCCGAGATGAGCGTGCCCGCGTGCGAGATGCCGATCCAGAACACAAAGTTGACGATGTACAGGCCCCAAAACACCGGCCGGGAGATACCGGCGACGCCCATCCCCGCCACGATTTGGTAGCCCCAGGCCAGCAGCGCCCAAATCACCACCGCTCCGCACAGAGCGACCGCCGCAAGGTAACGGCCGCTGCACCCCGCCATGGGGCGCAGGAGATCGCGCCGCACGGCGGCCGCCCGGCTCGCAGCGGGTCCGGCTGCTGCGGGCATCCAGAACTAGCCCGCCTTCTCTAGGTAGAAGACGCGTGGCTTCGCCCCCGTCTCCTCCAGCAACCGCTGCGCACGCGGACTCCCGATCTGCTGGGCGACCTGGCTGGTCGGGTCGGTCAGGTCCCCGAAGACCATGGCCTCCGCCGGACAGGATTGGACGCAAGCCGGCCGGACGGCCCCGTCAGCGAGGTCCCGGCCCGCCGCAGCCGCCTCCTGCTTGGCGCGCTGGATGCGCTGCACGCAGAATGTGCATTTCTCGACGACGCCGGCGGGCCGGATCGATACGTCGGGATTGAGCTGGAGGCCGAGCGGCTCAGGCCACTCTGGAGCGTGCCAGTTGAAGAACCGGACCGAGTAGGGGCAGTTGTTCGCGCAGTAGCGGGTTCCGACGCAGCGGCTATGGACCTGGACGTTCAGCCCCTCGGCGTTCTGGTAGGTCGCGTAGACCGGGCAGACGGGCTCGCAAGGCGCGGCGTCGCAGTGCTGGCACATGACCGGCCGGTACTTGACCTTGATGTCAGGAAACTCGCCCTCGTAATAGCGGTCCACACGGATCCAGTGCGTGGCGCGGCCTTGCGCGGCCTGCTCCTCGCCGACGGCAGGAACATTGTTCTCGGCTCGGCAGGCGACCACGCAGGCCTCGCATCCGGTGCAGCGGTCGAGATCGATCGCCATGGCCCACTGCGGCACCGGCTCCGGGCCGGCCTCCGCGATCGGGTCCTGGGGCTCCTTTGCCACAGTTGCCTCCTCTGCTCTAAAGCCGCTGGGGCGGCTGGTCCCGGTCCTGCCGCGAGAACTGGACGAAGCGCTCCCCGGCACCGGTCGGGACGATGGTCACCGCTACCGGACCGAGCGCAGTGGTTCCCGTCACTGGATCCGCGCTCGCTGACAGCAGCTCCAGCGGGTTCGCGCCGCGCCCGGCTGCGAATTCCCCGAAGTGTCGGTGGCCTAGACCGACAGCCATGCTCGCGATACCCGGGATCGCGGCCGGGTTTACATAGACCGGCGCAGTCAGAGAGCCGTGCCGGGACTTGATGCGCACCCCATCCCCGTTCGAGACTCCCAGGCTCGCGGCCGTGCCAGGGTCCAATTCCACCGGCAGGCCCCACATCGCGCTCGACGCCGGATCCGGCAGCTCCTGCATCCAGGGCCGGTTCGCGCCGCTGCCGTCGCCAAACTGCAGCGACGGATAGGCTTGGAATAAGAGCCCCTCCAAGCGCTCTCCCAGTTCCAGCGAACCGAGGCGCGGCGCGGTGACAGCGCCTGCATCGCCTGCCCGGGCCCCCTGCCAGCCGCCCCTCCGCAGGGCCTCCACAGCGAACTGCTCGGCCGAAGCCTCCTCCGGGTCCACGCCGAGCGAGGCGTGCAACTCCTGCAGCGCTCCCGGGCCTTGGTACCCGCCGCCCGGCTTGCCCGTCGCCTCGACCAGCGCCCTCAAGACATCCTCCGTCGGCCGGGTATCGTGCAGCGGGCCAACGAAGGCAGCCGCCGCACTGACGGCTGGAACCGGGGCCGCGTCGGGGACGACGAGCCCGGGGACCTCCAGCGGGTCGCAGTCCGGCAGGATGAGATCCGCGTACGCCGCAGAGTCGTCCAGGAAGGGGGAGAAGCTGATGAGGGTGCCGACGCCCGTCAACATTCGCCGGGAAAACGGGGCAGTGTATGCCGGGTCGACGCCGTCGACGAGCACCAGCTCCGCGTCCTCCAAGCGCCGCGCCCAACTTGCAGAGGTGGGTCGGCTCGCCTCCAGGGCCGGGGCCGTGCGTGGGCTGGGCCGCACGCCGCCCTCTCGGCCCACGCTGCCCAGGAGCAGGTTCAGCGCGTTCGCAGCTGTCACGGCGTCTGCGGAGTTCGGGCGCACCATCGAGGCCCCGGCTAGCACCACCGGCGCAGCGGCGCCTGCCAGTTCCTTGGCGATGTCGCGGATCCTCGCCTGAGGGATCGCCGCCGCCTGCGCCGCTTGGTCCAAGTCCACACTCGCGAATGCCTCGAGGACCTGCTCCGGTGCTCTGTCGAGCGCAGGCGCGAGCTTCTCGAGGACCATAAAGCGGCCTACGGCTAGCGCCAGCGCCGCTTCCCCGCCCGGCCAGACGGGCAACCAGCGGTCCGCGCTCCAGGCGGTGAGCGAGAAGCGCGACTCCCCATGCGTGAGGCGGCCGCGGATGCCTAGCCGCCCCTGCCGCATGGCACCGTAGCGGCGGGTGTAGAGCACGGGCGAAACCCAGCCGCCGAGGAAATCGGCCCCGATTGAGAGCACGTAGGTTGAGTCCTGAATGTCGTACACAGGGAGCGTGTTCCAGCCGAACGCCCGCTGCGCACCTGCCCGCTCCGCGGCAAAATCGCCAAAACCCACGCTACAGGCGGGCGGAGCACCGACCGCTTCGAGAAAGCGGGAGATGGCCAGCGACCTTGCCGTCGACCTCGGGCGGGCAAGGAAAAGTATCCGGCTGGGATCCTCCGCCGCCCTGCCGAGTGCCGCGGCAGCCTCCTCAATGGCATCCTCCCACGAGACGGGTTCAAAGCGGCCTTGGCCGCGCTCGCCGGAGCGCTTGAGGGGGCCGCGCAGGCGATCCGGGCTATAGAGCGACTGCAGGGCCGCATGGCCCCGGGCGCACAGCCGGCCCCCGCTGACCGGATCGAGAGGATTGCCTTCGAGTTTCTTGACAGCGGCGATCCGCTGGCGGACACGTTCGCCGTCGCGCACGATCTCTCGCTCGGCAGCCATCACCCGGGCGAGAGTCCCGCAGCCTGCGCCGCATTCCTGACAGACGCTCGGATGCCATGCTTCAACGCCCGGCTCGATGCCCTCCTCCGGAACGAGCAGGGGAATGAGTTCGCGGCTCTGGGTGCCACAGGCTCCCGCCAGGGTGCCGCCGGAGGCAGTGCCGACCAGCTTCACGAAGTTCCGGCGATCCATTGCCTTGTGTTCCTAATAGTGGCACGCGGCGCAATCGTCGCTGGCCCCGGTCTCGCGATGGCAACTCACGCAGGTGCCCATCGTGTGCTCGACGGCCGCGGTGGCCGCCCCCATGGACGCCACATCGCCGTGGCATTGCCCGCAGCTAACACCAGCGCGAAAGTGCGCTGCGTGGCGAAACTTGACGGCAGCTCGCCTCTCGAACCCGTAGACCCGGACCCAGGGCACTTCTCGCCGCCGCTCCCAGTATCCGGCCAGCTTGGCGACTTCCGGTAGTTCCGTGCCGACTTTCTCGTGACAGAGCATGCACTTGCGTAGGGAGGGCAGCATCGCGACATCGCGCACATCGGCACCGCTGTGGCAGTCAATGCACTGCAAGCCGACCCGCTGGACATGCGTTTGGTGCTGGAAGCCGACCGGCTGTCCCTGGTCCGGCGCGGCCGAAGCGGTGCATCCGGCAAGAACCGCGGCGACGGCCAAGCCCACTACGGCGGCCTTAAGGTCGCACGGCGACGGGCAGAGCTCCGCCTGGCTCGCTGTGCTAGCCACGCGGATCCGTCGACTCCTGTCGGCAGCGGGCCGCCCATGTCCGCTGGGTCACGCCCGGCGCAACACAAACCCTCACGTTGGGAGTAGCCAGATCCATTGGTGCGGATGACCTATCGCTGCTGGCACCCCTACGCCCTCGCTGTCGCGAACATCCGAAAGAATAACCAATGCCTAAGTCTAAACTCTTTCAGGCGAGGGGCCGGGCCACGGTTGATTTCTCATGTCAGGAGCCCGTTGTGGCGGCGCGTCGACCGCTGCGGGCGAGTCGGCTGGCCCTGAGACTCAGGTGCCAGGCCGTGCTCACGCCCGGCTGCCTCCCGGTAGCCTCCGCACCGCACCCTACCCGGGCTAGCCCGGCTGCGACTTCTCCCCCGACCCGGGGCTACCGCGTTGCCAGCAGCACCCGCAGCGCCTCGGCACCCCGCACGCTACAGCGTGCCTGCGCCAGCGGGAGCGTCTCGCCCCACCCGCTCGGCAGCAGCGGTGCCAGCGCCAGGTTGTGCAATGTCGCGTGGCCGGCCGGGGCCGGTGCGGCGGCGGGCAGCCTCGCCCAGCGTCCCGTCGCACGGGCAGTGGTGGCGGTGCTCGACCGTCCCGGGCTCGCGGGGCAGCCGGAGCCAGAGCAGCGCCGTGGCCTGCCGCCCGCCGGGCAGCGGCAGCCAATCCGCCACCAGCTTGCGGCGCTCCCAGCGCCTGGGCCCCGCCTGCCAGCAGTGGTTGGCGCGGCGCACCCCAGACCCGGCCAAGTGCGCGTCCCGCACGATCAGGTCATAGGCCGCGCCGGCGTTGCGCTGGATCGTCGCCAGCGTGTCGGCACCGTGCTGCGCCAGCAGCGTCTCGCGGCTGCCGTGGCCGGCGTCACCGGCACGCCGCGCAAGTCGACCTTTTCGCCCAGCGCCCGCAGTGCCGCCGGCTCGCCGCCCGCGGCGCGGCAGCTACGGCTGGCCCGGGGCGTGGGCGACCAGCGAGACCGTCTCCCAGGGCTCGCCCCGCGGCACCCCCCGGTGCGCCCCGCGGAGACGCTGGCCATCCCAGCCCAAGCCTCCGTCCGCGAGCAGCACACCGCCGTCCAGCGCTGCGCCATGCGCTCCAGCTTGGCCGGTGCGACCCGCGCCAAAACCCGCTGGAAGGTCGTGTCCGAGGGTGCCACGTAAGCCTGCGCACGCCGGCCTTCCGGACAGCGCAGAGCCTGCCAGTCCTCTGGCGGCCAAGCCTTGGCGCACGCTTCCGCCTGTCGCCCGCTGGGCCAGCCGCAGATTTCGGCCAGCATCAGCAGACTCAGAACCACGCCTCACGGAGGCCGCAGCGCCGGCTCCCGGCGCGGGCCCGGCACCTCCTCCAGCAGCTCCCGCCACGACTTGAGGCCCGCCGGCTCCCAGCACGGCTGCGGCTGCTCTGCCGCCCACTCCTTCCGCTCCCTCTCCGCCCGCAGCGGCTCACGTGCGCCCCGCCGCAGCGGATACAGCAGTATCGTCTGCGCCTGCCCCACCTAGTCCGGGCAGCGCCCAGGGGAGCGCCCCCACCTCCAGCCCGTGCGCCGCCTGGCCCACCGTGCCTCGGCAGCGGCTCGGAGCCCCGAACTTCGCGGCCCGCTCCAGGGTGGGCCCCCAACCCGGACGAGCCCAGGTGCGCCCACCCCGCGCCCGCCTCCACGGCTGAACCGAGATCGTGCCGCTCGTCCAGCAGGCGGTTCCCCTCCGGCCGCTCGGACGCCCGCACCAGGCGCACATGGGGGACCGCCGCCTCGGGCGGGCAGGGCTGCCCTGCCGGGGCCAGCCCTGATCCTGACCAGCAATCGACGCAAAAAGCCACCTCCTGTGCCTAGCTCCTGGACTGCCTGTCTCCTCGGCTCTTGAGAATCAGCCGTGCTAGCCGTCCTCGGCGGGCTCAGCAACGCGGCTCCGTAGCGAGGCTAGTCTGGCAGAAATGCATCGAATTCGAGGAGCGAGTATCTTCTGCAAAGCAGGGCCAGTAGTTGCTTGTGGACGCCGAGACATCGGTGTCGTGATCGGCAAGCACGGTACGCGAAGTTCGACGGTCACATTCACTGTAAAAGATCGAGACACATTCCCCTGCAGGCACTAGCGGTTCCAGTTCGTTCTGAAATCCAAGTCTCGAATAAACTCAAACGGACCGCAGCAATGGATGCCCGAGCTTGCGCATACGTTTGGAATCCGCTTGTTGTGTCGTGTCTTTGAAAATTTTGAGGCCTCAGCCGTGACGATCCGCCGGTTCGACTGCGTCTCCAAGGCATATGCAATGAGTATCGGACCCCGTCCGAGTTGGTCAATCTCATACGAAGTGAGGTCGCAAGCATACCCATTCTCTATAACAGTTTTTACATGATCGGGATCGACAGTCTCATCAAATAGCAGGGATTTTTTATTTCATTTTTACCCATCCAAATCTGCAGAGAAGTTCCTTTACTCGGCGTGATCTCCTCAAAGATTTCTCGAGGAATCCTGACTCGACCTGCTTTTCCTTGATAATGCAGCCATGACCAGTATTCTGGTACGCCATCAATAGGATAGTACTTATTTTCTGCATCTATCAAAATGTTAGCGTCTAGTAGATTAAGCATGTTAGCAAGCCTCCATTACGTGCCGATTCCCAAAAATGAGTAAACCTTAGCAGGATTCACGCCAAGGACCTTGGCAGCTTTCGTCGGCACCAGTTCACCGTTGTCCAGTGAACGCCGCACAAGAGCGATGATGCGGCGGCCAAGTCTATGCCTTTTCACGACTGATGCATTGATTGGATTCATGGTCTTCAACTCCTCTGCTTGTTGTTTCTGTTGGCCCCATTCTGTACGAAATCTGTCGGCGAGGGATTTCCAATCTTGCTTACTGATGAGGTCGGACCGATAGAGCTTGTATGCAACCATCGATCTGCTGATGTTTTTCGAATCTGCGAAGTCCGTAATAGATGCCGCTAGATAATCCAGAATATGTCCCTTTGTTTGTGCCAGCTCGGCAAGGTCAGTCGCAGGTAGAAGAATCTCGGATGCAACCTCATTCGCGAGAACCTCAGTGTGATCAAAAGCCCTGCCTGGAACTGTGAAGTACGGTCCGCTCATACCTGTATCGCCGAGAAATATATGAGTCAACTCGTGTAGGGCAGTAAAAGACCAAGCCGATCTTGCATCCCGATCGTTGATTACTATGAACGGTGCAATCCGATCGGCAATCGCAAAACCGCGAAATTCATCAACGGCAAGATTGGTGTGATAGCTTCCCAAGTTCCCCGCGAGAAAGACAAAGACGCCAAAGTCCTCCAGTCTATTCCGCAGATAAGAGAATGCCTTACCTGCTGAATCCTGCTTTCGAAATTCAATGCGAGAAAAGGAAATCAAAGCAATGACCTTTTCTGCAATCTCCTTGGCAGACTCGTTCTTGCTTGCAGACCCCACAAAGGTCAGAAGCTTGGCTTCTTCTTCCAAGAGATCCCTGATGATATCCTGTCGCCCCATGACATCTCGGATCAGCGCGTCGAGATGCGGATTGAAGGCGGGCGGGACTTCGCCCGGAACCATTCGAAAATCTTTCCCGCGATTTCCCTCAGGTGGTGGTTCCCGCAAGTAGAAATGCACCAGTGAGCGCCGGTACGCACGGGCCATCTTGCGTAGCACGCTGTGGGACGGCTGCTCGTCACCTGCCTCTAAGGCAGCCAGACGATCTCTGGCCGATCTTTTTTTGCTGTCCTTGAAACCCAGAGCTCGTGCTGCCTGGGGCAGGGACAGACCAGCTACATCTCGCGCCCAGACCATTACGCCGGGGCTCAATAGCCTCGGATGCCTGTCACCCACGCTTGCCTCGCTTGCTTTGCTTTCCCCAAAACCATGCAATGGTAGCCATTAAAACCACAACAAAGCCTAAAATTGGTACATTCAACGAATCCATGATACCCTCCTAATTTAGGTATATCGTATTTGGGCACCGGCCCCAGCTACCGCTGCTCCCCGTCCCCGTCGCGCCGGATCACCCCGCACCCCGGCTCCTCCGGCCACCGGGCCGCTGGTACGCCACCAAAAGCGCCCGCTCCTGGCACGCCGCGTCCAGGGGCTCCCCCTCGTCCTCCCGCAGCGGATCCAGCAGCAGCGTCTGCGTTTGCTCCGTCTGATCCGTGTAGCCCCCGTGGGAGCGCCCGGAGCCCCGGCTGCGCCCCCCTCCAGCCCGTGCGCCACCTAGTCCACCGTGCCTCGACAGCGGCTCGGAACCCCGAACGTCTCGGCCCGCTCCAGGGCGGGCCCCCACGCCACCTGCCCGTCCGCCAGCCTTCCAGGGCCAGCCACCTCCCGCGCCACGCGGTCCCGGATCGCAGGCCGCGTCCAGCGCACTGTTAGCCCATGTTTACCAAGTTGACGGGCGATTTTGGCCATTTGGCCGGTATTTCGAGGCGTGCGCTCCTGTAACTTGTTGATTCTAAAAGATCGGGACTTGGCAGAACGCGATGTAGTGCCATAATCGCATAAATACCCTTGCGTCGCGGTAGCCCACCCCGCTATCGTGGCAGCGTGTTCATTCGGCGCACCCAGGCGGCCTCCGCAAGACCATCGTCCGACCCACCCCCGCCGCCCGCGTGGCACACTTTGGAGTGCCACTCGAGCCGTTCCATCAGCGTAAGTCATTGATTCTAAAATGTCTTAGATCTACCGTTGGTAAACATGGGTTAGAAGCCGAGGTCGTGCCGCTCGTCCCGCAGGCGGCCCCCTTCCGGCCGCGCCAAGCGCACCTGCACCTCGCGCACCTAGGGCACCGCCACCCCGGGCGGGCAGGGCTGCCCTGCGGGGGCCCTCCCTTCCCCTGACCAGCAATCGAGGCCCTCAGCTTGCCCTACGCCTCACTCCTGCCCTGCCTGTCTCCTAGGCTCAAACGAATCAATCGTGGGGGCCGGACCCTTGCTGCAGCGCTCGCCCTCACGCTTCATGGCTGCCGGGACGCGTTGGTAGTTGGCCACTTCGCGCTGCCGAAGGGAGTCTGGACTTGAATGGTGCGAATCTCCGCCGCTCGATATTCCAGATCGCGAGCGTACTTACGCAGCACCAATTCAAGATCGGTGCCCTTGTATTCATTCGCAAGATCCCTTGCGTTTTTAGCCGCCCGTTCCCAGGCGGCTAGCTCTTCGCATTGAGTTACCATGACGATCTCCTTTTCACTTCCACTACTTCGGAGGATAAAACCGTTCCCAGTACTTGGTAACTGTCTCTATGTAAAGAGTATGAAGCCCTGAACTCCAAACTTTTGTCAGCAAACCGTACCTTGCGGGCTGGAACCCTCGCTGACGACGCAACCGGAAAGCCGTCCAGTACCCAAGCTCAGTCTACACGGTGGACGGGCGGACCGAAACCGACTTGCCCTCGGAGATGCCCTTGCCATCCTCGAGGCTGTCACCCAGGCCCCGGCTCCCCTGCCGCGACCAAGCCATCGGGGCCAGGGGGGCAGCTGAGACGGAGTTCGGAACAGCCGTAGCCGACCAGCTGCGCTGGCCCATCGGGCTCAGCGCACTGCGCGGCAGCCTAGCCGCAAGGTGCTCAGGCCAACAACCCCCGAACGACTTCCCCGTGGACATCGGTTAGGCGGAAATCGCGGCCAGCATGCCGGTAGGTCAGCTTGGTGTGGTCCAGGCCCAGCAGGTGCAGGATCGTGGCGTGCAGGTCGTGGAAGTGAACCTTGTCCTCGATGCTGTAATAGCCGTATTCGTCTGTTCGGCCGTAGGTTAGGCCGGCCTTCACACCTCCTCCAGCCAGCCACATGGTGAAGCCATGCGGGTTGTGGTCCCGGCCGTCGGCATTCTCCGCCGTCGGCGTGCGGCCGAATTCCCCGCCCCAGATCACCAGCGTCTCGTCGAGCAGCCCGCGCCCCTTGAGGTCCCGGATCAAGCCGGCGATGGGCCGGTCTACCTGGATGCACATCTTGGTCAGGGCGTCCTTGAGTCCGAAGTGGTGGTCCCAGCCATTGCTGTTGCACTGGACGAACCGCACGCCGCTCTCGCTGAACCGGCGGGCCAGCAGGCACTGGCGGCCGAAGTCCTCGGTCACGGGGTCGTCGAGGCCGTAGAGGCGTCGCGTCGCGTCGCTCTCGCCGCTGAGGTCCTGCACGCGGGGAGCCTCCATTTGCATGCGGAACGCCAGCTCGAAGGTGGCGATGCGGCTCTCAAGCTCGTCGTCGGGACCGGTGCGCTCCAGCTGCCGTCGCGCTGTCTGCGCCAGCATGTCGAGTTCCAGGCGCTGCAGCGCAGCGCGGTCGCCCTTGCCGATGAAGGGAAAGGCGGCGTCCTTGGCCTGCATGTTCCCGTAGCCGAGCGGCGTGCCCTGGTGCGCGGCCGGGAGAAATGCCGAGCCGAAGTTGTTGGCGCCGCCCTCGGCCAAGGCCTGGCAGATCGTGATGTAGCCGGGGAGGTCCTGGTTCTCCGAGCCCAATCCGTAGGTCAGCCACGAGCCCATCGCCGGACGGATGAAGGTATCGCTGCCGGTATGCCACTCCAGCACGGCACCTCCGTGCCGCGGGTTGGTGCAGTGCATCGACCGGATGATGGCGAGGTCGTCGACGATGCCCGCCACCTGGGGGAACAGCTCGCTGACCTCGGCGCCGCTCTCGCCGTACCGGTCGAACTCGAAGGGCGAGCCGATCAGGTCGCCCCCGCGCCGGGGAAACGAAATGATGCGCGGCTTGGCAAAGGGCAGAGGCTTGCCGTGGTCCCGCTGCAGAACAGGCTTCGGGTCGAACGTGTCGATGTGCGACGGCCCGCCGAACATGAACAGCATGATCACCCGCTTCGCCCGGGCCGGGAAGTGCGGCTTGCGGATGGCGAGCGGCCCCTGCGTTGCGGCAGCCTCCTCCGCAAGCAGGGCCGCCAGGGCCAAACTGCCGAATCCCGCACCCATTTGCCGCAGCGCGGCGCGGCGAGACAGCCTGCGGGCCTGGAACGGAATCGGCATCGGATTGGACCTCACTGCAGGTACAGGAATTCGTTCGACGAGAGCAGCACCCGGCAGAGCGCCCGCCAGGCGTCTTCCCGGCTGCCAGCGGCGGCCTCGTAGCGGTCCACAAACTCCAGCCAATCCTCCGTCTCGCTTGGGTCGGCGGGTCTGGCGAGAGCGATTTGGTGGGCCAGCTGGATGCGCGCCTCAGTCCCGCCCGGCGCGTCGCGCGCGAGGCGCTCCGCCAGCCCTCCAGAGGCCTCGTCCATCAACTCCGAATTCAGCATGAAGAGCGCCTGCGGCGCCACTAGGGTGGTTCCCCTGCGGCCGTTGGCGGTCGAAGGGTTGGCGAAGTCGAACGCCGCGAAAACCTCGTACAGCGCACTCCGGAGCACGGGAAGGTACACGCTCCGCCGCCGCGAGGCGTACAGCCGGGGGTCGCGCGAGCGAGCGTTGGCGTTGAGGTTCGTAAAGTGCCTGTGCGGCAGCGTCTTCCCGCCCATACTCAGGTCGAGGCTGCCCGCGACAGCCAGCAGCGAGTCGCGCAAGGGCTCGGCCTCGAGGCGGCGGCGGTTTGCCCTTGCCAGCAGCCGGTTCTCGGGGTCCGGCGCATTCTGCCCCGGTCCAGGGAGCGAGGCTCTCTGGTAGGCGTCCGAGAGCATGATCCGGCGATGCAGCGACTTGACGGACCAGCCGTCTTCGACGAACCGCGAAGCAAGCCAGTCCAACAGCTCCGGATGGTCCGGCCGCGCCCCGAGGGTGCCGAAATTGTCCGGCGTGCGCACAATGCCTGCGCCGAAATGCCCCTGCCAGACCCGATTGACCATCACTCTCGCCGTCAAGGGATGGTCGGCCCGGGTCAGCCAGTCGGCGAGTTCCCGGCGGCCGCTGCTGTCGGCCGCGATAGGAGCCTGGCCGTCGCCGGCAAGGACGGCTGGGAAGCCGCGCGGGGAGACCGGCCCCGGCGTCAGATGGCTGCCGCGGATCATGAGCGGCAGGTCTGCGACATCCCCTTCGGCGACCGCCATCGCCTTCGGAATGGCGTAGTAGTCCTCCAGCGCGTCCTGGACGGCCCGTTGCTGCTCCTCCACCACTTGCTTGGGCGTGGTGGCACGGTTGTAGTTGGTGACGAAGTCGTCGTGGTAGTCGAAGCGACGCTCGATCTCCGCAAGCCTCCGATCCTCCTCCGGGCCATCGAGAGCCGTCGCATTGAGCTTGGACGTGACCCGGTAGGTGAGGACCGTCTTCGTGCTGGTAAAAATCCCCAGCATCGCGTAGTAATCGGCGCTGCGGATCGGGTCGAACTTGTGGTCGTGGCAGCGGGCGCAGTGGATCGAGAGCGCGAGGAACGCACGGGAGGTGGTGGCGAGCTGCTCGTCGGCAAAGTCGAACTGCTGCTTCACCGGATCGTCCTCGCCGACCATCTTCGGCCCGAGCATCAAGAAGCCCGTCGCGATTAGCGCCTCGGCGCGATTCGGGTCGCCCCACCGGGTAATGACGTCACCAGCCAGCTGCTCGCGGACGAAACGGTCGTACGGCTTGTCGGTATTGAAGGCCTCGATCACGTAGTCGCGGTAGCGCCATGCGTCCCCGTGGACGATGTTGTCGTCCATGCCGTTGCTATCGGCGTAGCGCGCCACGTCCAGCCAATGGCGCCCCCAGCGTTCGCCGTAGCGCGGCGACGCGAGCAGGCGGTCGACGACACGCACGAAGGCGTCCTCGGAAGCGTCGTCCAGGAAGGCCTGCACATCGGCAGGATCGGGAGGAAGCCCCAGCAGGTCGAACCAAGCTCGACGGATCAATGTGCGCTTGTCGGCGGGAGCTGCGGGCTCCAGCCCCTCCTTGCGGAGCCGCTCGTGGAGAAAGGAATCGATGGCGGTGCGTCCGCCGACCGGGACGGGCGGATCGCGCGGGGGCTGGAACGCCCAGTGCGAGCGCTCCTCATCCGAGAACCCGGGCGCTGGCGGCCCGCCCGGCGACCCGGCCTGCGGCTGGCGCACCGGGTGCGCCTCGGGCCAGGGGGCACCGGCATCGACCCACTGCGTGAGCGCCTGCACCTCACCGATGGAAAGCTTCTCCTTCGGCGGCATCTGCAGGGAGGTGTCGTGGTTGACAGCGTGGATGAGCAGGCTGCTGAGGGCTTGCCCGGGAACGATCGCGGGACCGGAGCGCCCGCCTCGCAGCAGGCCCGCGCGCGAGTCGAGCCGCAGCCCGGCTTGGCCCTCGCCTGCCGCCGGGCCGTGACAGGCATAGCAACGATTCGCTAGGATCGGGCGGATTCGCCGCTCGAAGAAATCCAGGTTCTGCGCCGACCCCAGAATCGGCATGGCGGCGATGAGCGCCGCAAGATGCCCGGCTGCCATCCGCAAGGCCATACAACCAGTGCCAGCGTAGCATGAGCGTTCTCGATTGGGCCATCGTTCTGGCGGCAAACGGCGGCATCATTCTCTACGGCATCCTGCGCGCCCGGGGGACAGCCACCAGCGCGGACTGGTTCCTAGCGGGCCGGTCTCTGCCGTGGTGGATGGTGGGCCTGTCACTGTACGCCACGGTCATCGATTCGAGCGACTTGGTCGCCGATTCCGGCGGCACCTACGCCGTCGGGGTGAGCTATTTGGTGGCTAACTGGGTCGGCGTGATCGGCGGCTGGCTATTGCTGGCACATTGCATTGCGGTCCCCATGTACCGAGCCGGGATGTATACGAATGCCGAGTACCTCGAGGCTCGCTTCGGCCTCGGAGCGCGGGTAGCCAGCGCGGTCGTGCAGGCCCTCTACCGCACCTTAGTGCTGGGGATCATTACGACGACGCTGTACCTCGTCCTAGCGATCGTCGGCGGCTGGGGCGCACGGGCGTGGTGGGGCGTAGCGGCCATCGCCGTTCTCGCGACGGTCTACACCGTGCTGGGCGGGCTCCGTTCCGTGGCGGCGACCGATGCCCTGCAAAGCGTCGTGATGATTGCTTCATCCCTGGTCCTGTTCGGAGTGGCCTGGGCCGCCGTCGGCGGCTGGAGCGGCATGGCGGCCAAGCTTGAGGCCCATGCCCCGGGGCTGGGAACGCAACTGCTGCATGTGGGGAGCGACAACGTGGCCCGGGAATCGGTGGCCGGGGAATCACTTGAGGCCATTGAGCGACGCCTGCTCGTGGGGGGCGAGCACCGCGCCGACACAGCTGAAATCGTCACCACAACGCCGGCTTGGCTGGTGTCGCTAGCTTGGCTGATCATCGGCCTAAGCTACGCCGTGGTCAACCACACCCAATCGATGCGCCTTTTCGGAGCGCGGTCGGAATGGGACATGCAGATGGCGGTCGTCGTTTCCGGGGCGATCCTCATTGCGCTGAACTTCACCAACTTGACCGTGGGCGTCATGGGGCGGGCCCTGTATCCCGAACCAAGCCTGATGCCTCTGGCGGCTGAACTGCAGGTGCGCGACTCGACCTTCCCGCTGCTGGTGCGCGAGCTGACCGGGACGGGCTTCCGGGGCCTAGTGGTGGCGGGCGTGGTCGCCGCATCGTTCTCGACCTTCGACTCGATCGGCTCGACGGTGCCCTCGGTGCTGGTGCGCGACGTGTGGGCCAGGCTGTTCGTGCGGGACCGCGAGGACGGCTACTACGTGCAGGTGAGTCGTCTCCTGACGCCGCTGGTCATCCTGGGGTCGTTCGCGTTCGTGCCGCTGCTGCTGCAGGAGCGCGGCATGCTGCTGGTGTTCCTGGACTGGGTCGGGGCGTTCGTCGTGCCGTTGCTGGCGGTGTATCTGCTCGGGGCGTTCACGCGGGTCCACCGCTCGAGCGCCGCACCGGGTCTGGCAGCGGGCATCCTCTACGGGTCGCTGAAGCTAGCGGCACCGTGGCTGGCGCTGCGGCACGGAGTTGCCGTGCTGCCCGCGGCGCTGGTGAGCAACTACGCGAGCCCTGTGTGCGGCCTCCTGCTGACGGCTGGCGTGATGCTGGCGGTGACGGCCGTGCGGGGGCAGGAGCGGTCGAGGGAGCCTAGGCAATTAGAACTGCCCGGTTGGCTGGACGCAAGCCGGCTGGCAGCGGGGAAGCTACCCGCGCGGACGAAGGGCCGCAGCCGGTTGCTTCCGGCGGCGTTGGGGGCGATGGTGCTCGGAATCGGGCTGCTCCTCAGCTTTGTCTTGCTCTGGTGAGCGAGGGCCGATTCCCCTCGAGGCCGGAAGGGGCCGAGGCTACAGAGCCGAGACCCGGAATCGTAGCGCAGAACCGCAATCGTTGTTCGCTCGGAGGTGGTTTCTGGGTCTGCCCCCGAAAACCGACTCTAGTTTTTGGCACTCCCGGCCCCGGTCCCGCCCGAGAATGCAGACCCGTAGTCGGCTTGGGGCTCACGGCAGCCATGTCAGCTTCCGTAATTCTTGCCAAGAACGATGTTGAGCCAAACGCGCTGAAGGTGCGGGAGTGCCTGGAGCGGGCCCGGGGAGATTTGCTGACCTTCTACGGGTTCCCGGCAGGGCACCGGCGGCACCAGCGGACAGCGAAGAGGCGCGGCCGCCAGGGTCGGCAGACGGCCTGCGCGATGGAGTTCCAGCTAGTGCTGCCCTGACCAACGGGTGCCGCTTGAGCGGGCCGGTGGGCTGCACAAGGATCATTGAGGCAGTACGATTCAAGGACGGAATCCAGGCACTCCAGTAAGCCGCCCGACCCGCAAGGCAGCAGATTCCGGGCATGATTCCTCCCCGGAGAACATGCGCTGTCACCCCCGAGGCTCTGTCGGCATGTGCATGTGCATGTGGCCAGCCGGGGCTCCCGGAACGCTAATGCCGGCCTCGATCGGATCGTCGCTATGCAGGACGAGTTCGTAGACATCCTCCGGGAGGACTCTGACCGTGGTCATCAAGCCCATCACGCCCATGTTCCAGCCAGCCCGCATGCCCCGCACCTCCCGGCGACCGAGGATCTTTCGCAGGGACTCCCCATCGTTGTACATATGCATCAGGTCTTGCGGGTAGCCGGGAACATTGAAGGGGGCCTCGTTCCTGACGAGCTGGGTCGCAGGCGGATCGTCCAGCGAGCCGATGTAATCGTCCACGTTCTCGCCGGGCCGCATCTTCGGACCCACCTGGGAAACCATGTGGTTCATCATGTGGTGCGTCATGTGGCAATGCAGAGGCCAATCGCCGACGTTGTTGGCGACGAACTCGATCTCCTTCACCATCGCGACGCCGGTCAGAGTGTTGTTCTCCGGAATCCAAGCCGATTCCGGGATGCGACCGCCCTCCGTGCCGGTCACCCAGAACGTATGCCCGTGCAGGTGGATCGGGTGGTGCTGCATCGGACTGAAGTCGAGCAAGCGGAGGCGCACGCGCTCGCCGTGCTTGCACACCAGCGGCGTCGTGTACGGCCCGGACCGGCCATTGATCGTGTGCCAGTTCCAATCCATCCGCAACGTGTCGGGAATCGTGGAATTCGGCGGGATGAAGAAGTTCTGGAAGCAAAGCAGGAAGTCCCGGTCGACGGTCGGCTCGTAGGCGACCTTCGGATGGACGATGAAGAACCCGACCATCCCCATCGTTTCCTGCATCGCGTAATGCGGGTGGTAGAAGAACGTTCCGGCCTGGTGGAGATCGAATTCGTAGACGTGGGTCTCGCCCGGCCGGATCGGGTTCTGCTGAAGGTACGGGACGCCGTCATGCATGACCGGCATCTCGATGCCATGGAAATGCAGCGAAGTGTCTTCGGGCAGGTTGTTCTTCACGATGAACCGCACCCGGTCGCCTTGCGTGGCCTCGAGAATGGGGCCCGGCATGCAGCCGTCGAAGCCCCACGGGTTCATGATCCGGTTCGGCAGGAACTCCTGCTTGACGGGTTCAGCGGTGAGTTCCCACTCCTTCACTCCATTGGCGATGCGCGGTTGCTTCGTCCCAAGATCCGGCCCGGTGGCCGACACCGGGGCCAGGCCCGGAGCCCGCAGCCCGGACACCAGCTTGCCCAAGTAGTCGGCGCTGCCCGGAGGGCCGCCGGAACCCGGCTTGTAGCGGTCAAAGGCGGGCGGGGCGGAGGCATCGCTACCGGCCGCAGCGGGATCGGAGACCGGTTGCTGCTGGGCAGCTGCGGACGCCGAGGCTAGAGCCGCCGCCGCCCCGACCGCCCCGCGCACGAGGTACTCGCGACGCGTACCGCCGTCGGGCTGGGACGGGTGCAGATCGCAAGGCTTCTTGGATGGCATGAGCAGTTCCTCCTTAGCGCGGCTTGGCGGTCGCATCGGCGTGGCCAGACGGGATGGCACCTTCGGGGGACTCGAGGCCGTCGCCAAGCAGCATCCCATCGATCAGGGCTTCTTCCTCGCGCCATCGTTTCAGGTGGTCGTAGTAGTCGAGCCGCTCGTGGTAATACTTGACCTGCGTGTCAAGGACATGCAGCCAGTCGTCACGGCCTTCCCTGTAGGCGTCGAGGCGCTTTTGGTAAGCAGTCCGGTATTCGGGCAGAACAACCGCGCTGTAGCCACGGACGTGCTGCAACGCGGACAGGTAGGTCGTATAGTGGTGCGCTAGCTCTCTCCTGAGTGCGAGCTCCAATCGCCGCACTTCGTTCTCTTGGCGCCGCAGTTCCTCCTTCGCCTGATCGACAGTGCCGTGGTTGCGGTCGAACAGCGGGATCTGCGTTGCTGCCTCGAAGCGGTACGCACTCGGCGCCCCTGCCCACGGAGCCTCGGCGTGCGAGCGTCCGATGCCCATGGCGATGGTGATGGTGGGATACGGCTCGCGCCTTTCGCGCCGCACTTCGAGCTTGTTGGTTTCGACTTCCGAGCGGGCCGCAGCCAGCTGGGGGCTCTCGCCGAGGATGCGATTCATGGCCTCTTCGAATTCGATGATCCGCAGTTCGCCTTCGAGTTCGCCGATGACTTCGGTGTCGCTCAGATCCACGCCGACGACCGCTCCTAGTTCCCGCACGGTCGCTCTGTATTGGTTGCGAGCCATCTGGTAGTCGAGCTTGGACAATTCCAAGCGGGCATTCGACTCGTTCAGCTCGCCCGAGTCGGCCTGCCCGAGATTGACTAGTTCGACGACGGTCGCGTTACGATCTTCCGCGTTGCGAAGCAATGCTTTGTACACTTCCAATTGCTCGGCCTTGGCCAGCACCGAGTAGTACTCGATGCGCACCTCCGTGCGCACCCGCACCTGCTGCATCTCTAGCAGATGCCCGGCCGTGGCAGCTCGAGCATGGTATTTCTGTCGGCTGAGGGAGAGCTTGCCCCCGGTTACGATCTGCTGCTGAATCGTGAATCCTGTGAACTCCCCCTTGACGCCTGCAAACGGCAAGGGTTCGGAGATCACGCCGACGGACGGGTTGGGCCATAGGCCGGCTTGCCGGGCGCGGGCACGCTCAGCTTTGACGTGTAGCCGAGCCTGAAGCAGCGTGGGATTGTGATTTGCGGCGAGTTGCTGCAGATCATGAAGGTCGAGCATGCGCCCCGCAGCGGGGGATTGCGAGCCGCCCGAAGACTCGCCTTGGCTCGCGGAGGCCGATAGGTTGAACGCCACGTTCTCTGCGACGGCTGGCGTGGCGACTGCCAAGAAGGCCAGCGCATGGCGGGCGGGTATCAGTTTCATGGTCGCTCCTTGCGTAGGTCTCATGGAGCATCATCCGCTCCACTTTCCCGGGCCCACTCAGGCCTCGATCACCTCTCAGCTAACTGTAACCCCTTAGGTTCGTTAGGATTTCCGGGGACGGGCAGGTGGCGGGGGTGAAGTTCAAAGTACGGATACGAAGCCGAACCCGCTTGACCGCTTTGACGAGCGATTCCAATACTTGAGCAACCGGGTTCCTGGCCCTAGTGCGTGGGAAAGCAGGGACGATGCACTTGTCTGGACCCAACCCCTGACGGCGAATGCTTCGCCTGAGTGGAGGTGGCCTCGCTTGGAGCTGGGGAGAAGTTTGAATCGAACTCTTCGGCACCGGTGGGGCACTGCAGGTGCCCCCCCAGCACGGCGGCTATAGGAAGGGGTCGCCCGCGTCTGGTAGACAGCTTCGCCGGGGAGAACATTGCCGCTCGCCCGTGCAGGAGGATCGGGTAGCCTGCGTAGATTGCGATATCACGAGGTGATGTCATCAGTGATTGAGGAACAAGCATCGCTCAACTCTGCGATCCATCTTCGCACACCCGATCCCGGCCTGTTCGACGATTCCTAGTTGAGGCGGGGCTTGACCCGAGGTCAAGGGAAAGCGCGGAGCCATGATGCAGTACAAGGGATACCGAGGAGTTGTATCGTTCGACGACGAAGCCGGAATTTTCCATGGCGACGTTGTTGGGACGCGAGATGTCATCACCTTCCAAGGCCGGTCGGTTGCGGGGCTCAGGGAGGCATTCAAGGATTCCATCGACGAGTACTTGAAGGTCTGCGAAGAGCTGGACCACAGTCCAGACAAGGCGTACTCCGGGAAGATTCCCTTGCGTGTGTCGCCCGAAGTTCACCGGAAGGCTGCACAGGCGGCGAGGTCCGCAGGTATGAGCCTGAACGCTTGGCTGGCAAGGAGGGTGGAGAGCGTGGTCGAGGGGGTACCGTGAACGGAGAATAGGAGCAACGTCGACCCGACAAGCAGCGTGGCGTCGATTGGAGACTTGCGGGGCAGCGATGTCACAAGGGTCACCCGGCCACTGGTGCGTTTTACTGATATTCCAAATAGTTAGGCAGCTATCTCAGGAGGTAGGCCCATGGTGCGAAGTCCGGCGGTCTGAAGCGGGGGCCGTTCGGGAACCGTTAGCCCATGTTTACCAAGTTGACGGTCGATTTTGGCCATTTGGCCGGTATTTCGAGGCGTGCGCGCCTGTAACTTGTTGATTCTAAACGATCGGGATTTGGCAGAACGCGATGTAGTGCCATACTCGCATGGATGCCCCTGCGCCGCGGTAGACCACCCCGCTAGCGTGGCAGCGTGTGCCTTCGGCGCACCCAGACCCGCCGGACCGCGGACGGCAAGCCCTATTGCTCACACCGCCTGGTCCCCACCGAACGCCTCGGCCGCACCGTGCGCCAGCGCCCGCTGCGCAACCTCGGGCGCCACTTCGACATGCCCTAGGCAGACTGGCCGCTGCTGGGCATCCGCAGCACCGACATGCTCAGCGACGAGTCGCCGGATTTGTTACGCACGCCCAAACTCTTTGGTAGCCTGCGGGCATGGCTGGGCGCTTCCGGTTCAGCTAGGTGCCGTCGATTCGATGGCAATTCGCACGGCATGCGCATCCGAGATATCAAAGTCATCACGCTCCGCTTCGAGTACGATCCGTCCAAGCGGTTCCGCTATGCGGGCGGCATCTGCACCGGCCGTCTCACGACCCTGATCACCATCGACACCGATGTCGGCCTTGTGGGCCTCGGGTCGGTCTACTCCCACCCCGATCTGGTGCGAGTGGTTGTGGAGGGCCAACTGCGGCCGCTTCTGCAGGGGCAAGACCCGCTCGACATCGAGGGCCTCTGGAGCCGCTGCTACACGCTTACGCGCTGGTACGGGCGCAAGGGTGTCGCCGTCTCGACGCTCGGGGGAATCGACATTGCCCTTTGGGACATCCGCGGCAAGGCAGCTGGGCAACCGGTCCATCAGCTTCTGGGCTCCACCGTTGCGTCCATCCCCGTGTACGCCAGTGGGTTGCTGTGGAAGGATGATCCGTCCGAGTTGCGCGACGAGGCCCAGCGCCATCTGGCGGACGGGTTCCGAGCGGTCAAGATGCGGCTGGGGCGAAGCCCCAATTATGACCGCGCCGCTCTCGCGGCGGTGCGCGAGACCATCGGTTCGCGCGCCAAGCTCATGGTGGACGGCAACGCCCGCTACACCCTGGAGGAAGCCCGTCGGCTGCTGCCCGAGTTCCGAAACGCAAGAGTCTTCTGGTTGGAGGAGCCTTTTGCGCCAGAGGATCCAGACTTGTTTCGGGCGTTGCAACCCGACCTGGACGGCATCCCTCTGGCCGCCGGTGAGAACGAGTTTGGCGTCCAGGGATTTCGCGAGCTCATCGACCCGGGCCTCGTCCAGATCGTCCAGCCCGACTCCTGTCGGTGCGGTGGCTTAACCGAAACTCTGAGAATCGCCGAACTCGCCAAGCGGAGGTGTCTACGAGTCGCGCCTCACACTTGGAGCGACGCTGTGGCCTTGACGGCAAACATGCATGTCGTAGCGGCCACTCCGCACGCCATTACGGCGGAAGTCGACAGGACCGGGAACCCGTTCATCGACGATCTCCTGACCGAGCCATTGCGGGTAGAGCAAGGGCGCGTCCCGCTGCCCGATGGTCCAGGCCTGGGAATCGAACTGAATGAGGACACAGTGGAGCGCTACCGGCTCCCTGCCGACGCGCCGGTGCCTGCTGGCAACTACTCCGATATGGTCTTCGCGTAGCCCGCACTCTCGCGAACACCTCTGTCACGCCCTTGAGGGCCCGCTTCGGGCGGGTTCCGACGGCTCGTCCAGTCGGCGGTTCACTTCGTGGACTGCAAGCCTGAGCAATGGGACCGAGCGGGACTCCGAATTCGCGTTCTCGGCAAGGGGGCGACAGCGCAGGCACCCTAGACGCCCGGGAGCATGGCCCTCTCATTCGTGGACCTACCTCCAAGGAGGGCCGCTCCCTGCCAACGGAGCGAAGGAGACCTGGAGTTGGCGGAGAATCGTGGTCTTGAAGATCCCGAGTTCATGGCAGTGATAGGCGAGTGCCTGAATGTCCACTCCGAAGCCCCGCATCAAGTGGAACACCTCGGTCGAGGTGGTGGCCTTGCGGTGCTTGCCAAGCACGGTCCACATTGCCTTAGCCGGGTCGACACCTTCAGAGCCATGCGACCGAGCTCGAGCGCCAGCGTGAATCGTTGACGCTCCAAGCGATCAAAGGAATCGAGGACAATCACGAGCACAGGACTGCCGTTCGCACGACGCACTCGAGCGACTAGGCCGTGGACCTTGCGATGCGGGATGCGGAGGACCTTGATGGCCCATTCCTCCTGTGTCTCCGCTACGCCCGAGACCGGAAGCCTCCTCAAGCCCCCATGCGCCCTCCTCAATGCAGCGCGCCCGCGTTTCTAGCCCCTTCGACGCCACCCACCAACGGGTATGGGGCCTCACGCGGGAGGTTCCACGCAACAGTCGGTAGGCCCAGAACTCCCTGTACAGCCGAGTGGCGTTCAAGACAGCACTTCCGCGGAAGCCCGAGCCCTTTTGCGCACTCTCGCAGCGTGTTCCTTTCGAAAATCGACGCCCTCGACCACGAGATCCTAGCTCCCGATTAGAAAGTCCATTGACACGCCGAGGGCGTGCGCTAGCACAATCAATTCTTCTGACCCTCGGACGGTCTCGGTCTTCTCAGACTTGCTGATTGCTTGCGCCGTTACGTGCCTCTCGGTCCGCGCCTCCAGATCCCGGAGGGACAGACCGGCTGGCGAGCGAGCAATCTTGAGTCCCTTGGGTCTCCTGCCAACCACCATTCGTTTCGCCGAGCGGCGACAATTCAAAGAATACACCTTGAGTCGACGATTTCTTAAGAAAGGGGTCTCGAAGGCGCAGCGTCAGCCAAGTCAAACCAAGATCCTCGCATGCGAAACAGGAATGCGCTCCAGGAACCTCATGACACCCTACGCCCACTACGCCGACAGCGGCGCCTGCGACGAGGTTCCCGCCGGCCGCCGAGGGTGGCAGCCACGGATCGGATCAATAGGTGGTCCAGGCATCCAGCAACGCGGGAGGAAGCTCCGGCACCGGCCTGTCGGGCGTGAAGGATGTCGAGAGGTAGGTGTACAGTTCCTCGAACTCCTCGTCGCTTAGTCCCTCGAGCCTCTCGCGATGCTCCAGACTGTTTCGGTACCAGGCCGCCTTGTCCATGGGCAGGATGAAGATTGGTACCAGGACGTGACAGCTCTGGCAGTTGTCTAGGACCAGCTCACGGCCCGGGCCGGGCGGCATGACGTCCTTGACGTTGAAGCGCGTCGGGGCGCTGGTCTTAGCAACGGGCTCGTCTGCCTCCTCCGTTGTGGGCGGCGCGAATGTGCCGCAGGACCAAACGGAGCTTGCTGCACAGGCGGCCATCAGGGTGCCGGCTAGAACGGGCGAGCCGCCGCTCGCCCAAGCCTCCCCAGTGACCGGCAGGATGGCTGCACCAGCATGCCTGTCGCTAGAACGGCGTGCAGCCGCCCTCCAGGAACTGCGGCGGCACGTTCGGCTCCGGTTTGGTGTCGTTGAAGTTCTCGCGCAGGTAGGCGAACAGCGCCCCGAAATCCTCGTCGCTCATGGAGGGCACCTTGTTCCGATGGCCCTGCTGCAGGCCGTCCCACCGCGCTGGGGTGCGCTGCCCAATGGCGGAGCAAGCCGCAGCGTGGCACACACCGCAGGAGTCGAGCACCAGAGCCCGCGCCGGGCTGGGTGGGAAGATCTCGGCCAGCGATGCAGGGGCGGGTGGGGCTTCGGGTTGCTCCGCCGGCGACGCTGGTTCCGGGGGCTCGCCGGATTCCGGCGCCGAACTGCAGCCCAAACCCAGCAGAGCGGCGGTCAGGAGCGCAAGTGCGTAGACGCACCTAATCGACATAGACATCCTCCGGGGTCGGGACCGGCCTTCGAATCCGGCCCTTCAGGGAAAACACCGGCACCAGGACTTCGCGCTGCGCCGCTTCCTTGGGAAAACCGTTCTCCGCAAGGCGTCGCAACGCGTCGCTGACGGCTGGGTCGTAGTACTGCTCGGCGCACGCTTGGCAGATCTGGGCCGGAATGTCCTCTACGATCGCGACGCGCTCGCCCTGCCAAATGGCGGTCCGCACGATCCTGGCTAGCGTGGCGGCCCGGCATCGCGGACACTCACCCTCGGGCGACATTCCTGGGCCAGCCGACACGCTCGCACCCCCGCAACCAGTATGGCGGTTTTCGTCCGAAGCCATCGGCATGCTGGGCTGCGGTCGGCTCGGCGAGGAGGCTTTACGTCGCAGCCTCCATCATCAGCTGCCTCGCGGCGTCAACGATCTTCGGTGCGTCGGGCCGCAGCCACGACATCATGCCCGCCGCTCCCGGTCCGGGAACATCGGGGAAAGCGAGCCTGCGTGCTTTGATGCCGGGCAGGTCCTGGACGACCTCGGCGACGATGTGCGCACCGAAGCCAGCGGTGTAGTGACCGTGCTCCACGACCAGCAGGCGCTTGGTCTTGTAGACCGAGGCGCTGATCGTCTTCAGTTCGAGAGGCTTCAGCGAACGCGGATCGATGAATTCCACGCTGATGCCGGCTTTCTCCAGCTCCGGCAGCGCTCGTTTGACATCGACGGTGGCTGGAGCCCAAGCTACCAGAGTGATGTCGTCGCCTCGCTGGCGGGTGGCGGCGCTGCCGAGCGGCACCTCGTAGGCCTCGTCGGGCACTGCGGGCTGCTTGCCCGACTTCACTTCCGGGTAGTCGAGGTAGACCACCGGATCCGGATCGCGGATTGCCGCGACCAACAGGCCCTTGGCGTCGTAGGCGTTGCTCGGCACGACGACCTTGATCCCGGGGAGGTTCGCGAAGAGCGCCTCCGCTCCGACATCGGTGTGCTGCCCGGCGCTGCCCCGGCCGCGGCGGGCTCCGTCCACCCAGAGCACGAACGGCATGCTGGCCTGCCCTCCGGTCATGGAGCGCAACTTGCCGGCTTGGTTGTAAACGAACTCCAGCGCGAAGATCTGGGCCATGGACGGGAGTCGGGCGACCGCCTTCGCCCCGGCCGCGGCGACGCCGATCGCGACGCCGGCGATCCAGGACTCGTCGATGGGCCAACCTCTGCCGGATGTGCGGAGCGGGCCGAACTCACCCACCAAGTCGAACAGCTCCCCGTCCGGCGAGAACGTGGCGGGCTTCTGGTACTCGTAGTAGTAGACCATCTCCGGGTCGGCCCGCATCTCCTGCGCCACTGCTTCGAGCTGGGCGTAGTAGTAGGACTTGTTGGCCATGTCGGTATCCTCCGCTTTCCGGTCGCGTCAAGCCTGCTCGGCGAAGCCTCGGCGGTTGTAGAACTGGCTCGCGAGCACAGCCCCCCTCGGCGTGCGTGTTGAGCACGCCCGCCTCCGGCTGCGGGTCGCTGCCGCGGCGGGCGAACTCGACGGATTCGTCGACCGCTGTCTGGGCGGCCGCGTCGATTGCGGCCAGTTCAGCCTGCTCCACTAAACCCTTCGCCAGCAGCCAGCGCTGGTAGCGTTGGATTGGATCGCGGGTCATCCAGGCGCGGACCTCCTCGTCGGTGCGGTAGGGCAGCCGCATCGCGCCGTCCTGCCCGGCTCGGGCTCCGGCGAACCCGCTGTGGTCGTACCACCGGTAAGTCAGCCCCTCGATCACGCTCGGCCCATTGCCCTGCCGGGCCCATTCGACCGCGTCTTGGGTGGCCGCGAATACGGCGGCCAGGTCGTTGCCGTCGACGAGGTGGTGCGGGAGATCAAGCCCCTTGGTGTAGTCCGAGATGTACTTTGTCGGTGCTGTGTCAGCTACCGGGATCGACATGTACTGGAAGTTGTTCTCGTTGACGAAGATCACCGGAATGTTGAGATTCTTGCAGCTCCGCACGGCGCTGAAGTAGTACGGAGAGGCTGCTGCTCCATCGCCGAAGAAGGCCACCGCGACCTGTTTGGTGCCGCGCACCATACCCCGCAGCGCTGCGCCGGCGGCCATGTAAAAGCTCGCCCCGACGATTCCGTTCATGCCCATGATGCCCTTGGACATGTCGGTGATGTGCATCGAGCCGCCGTAGCCCTTGTTGTAGCCCGAATCCTTGAAGAAGATCTCGGCCGACATGCGGTCGAGGTCGCCGCCCTTGGCGATCAGGTGGCCGTGCCCGCGGTGCGTGCTCGCAATATAGTCGTCCTCCCGCAGCGCTCCGATCACCCCGACTGCGACCGCCTCCTCGCCGACATAGGTGTGGAACGATCCGTACAGACCATCCTTGCCGGCCAGGAAGAGATCCTTCATCGTGGTCTCCCACCTGCGGCTGGTGGCCATCAGGCGGTAGAACTCCAGCAGCTTCGCCTTGGACTGAGCCGCCAACATGGTGGAGGCGCGGCCTTCAAGGGGCAGATCCTCGGGAGGGAGGAACTGCAAGGCGTAGCCCGGCTGCCAGTCCCTGCTCCCTCCGGGGCCTGCCGTGGCGAGTTGCACGGTCTTGTCGAAAGCGGATCCGTTCAGCCCACCGGTCCCCGGTGTGCTGCAGGAGCTCATCACCGCTGTGGATACTCCAACTGCGCTGAGACTCCGCAGCAGCGTACGACGATCGATTGTCTGGCTTCGCTGTTTCAAGGACACCCCCCCCTTCCGCGCCCGCGCCATCCGGCGCACACGGCGGTTACGGCATCAAGGGCCATGCAAAGTCTATCTAGACTGCAACGGGATAGCAAGTGCCCGACCGTACTCCCACGATTGATTCTTTTTCTATGTCGGGAGTCTATTGTGGCAGCGCGTCGACCGCTGCGGGGTGGGTCGGCTGGCCCCTGAGACGCAGATGCTAGGCCGTGCTCGCGTCCGGCTGCCTTCCGGGCCAGCGCCCGCAGGGCCGCCGGCTCGCCGCCCTCGGCGTGGCAGCCGCGGCTGGCCCGGGGCGTAGTCGACCAGCGAGACCGTCTCCCGGTGTTTACCCCATGGAGTCAGCCGGTGCGCTCCGCAGAGGCGCTGGCCGTCTCCAGCCAAAGCCTCCGGCCGCGGGCAGCGCACCGCCGTCCAGCGCTGCCCCACGCGCTCCAGCCCGGCCGGGTCGGCCCGCACCAAAACACGCTGGAAGGTCGTGTCCGAGGGTGCCCCGGAAGCTTGCGCACGCCGGCCCCACAGACAGTCCAGCGCCTGCCAGTCCTCTGTCGGCCAAGCCTTACTGATTTTGCCAAAAGTAATTGCAGGTCTGGCCGTTTTTAACCTCTCAGCAGATCCCCCGCGCCAACACATACATAAACTGGTCTATAGATGTTTTTTATTTGAGACATTGCCGCATGGAACCTTCCTGTGATTCCTGCTCTTATCAATTCATGAAATTTCCAACATTTTGCGACTTTCAACGCATTACCCATCGGTCCCGACTCCCATTAGAAAGCTGGTCGTGATCCAAGCCCGGCACGGAAAATTCCTCCGAGTCCTAGCTAAGGAATTCGGCATCGGAATCCGCACAATCCGCACCTGGATTCGGCTCTATGCCTGCTGTGGATTCCAGGCTCTCGGACAGCCACCCAAACCGGGACACCCTCCCTGCCTCTCCCACGACCCAATGCAGATGATCCTCGCAACTCTGCGGGACAAATCCCCCGACCAGCTCCAGCTCGAGTTCGCCTGCCGGTCGCTGCAAATTGTCCGGCCAGGGATCCTCGACCAGTTCCCAGTCAAACTGTCCCTGTCCACGGTGCGCAGGGTCCTGCGGCACCTCGGCCTCACCCCGCAGCGCCCTCAGTTCCGGGCCTACTGATCGCGTCAAAAGTCGTGTCATCAGAATTCAGGCCAGAATATACTTGCAGTCTGCCTCTCGCAAGAAGGCTCGCACCTGTTCCGGGGCTTTTTGCAAAGACTGGAAAGCAGCTTCCAGGTTGTCACGAAGCTGTGCTTCGGTCTTGCTCAGCTCGCGACGGACCCGACGCTGGACCAAGGCCCATAGCAGTTCCACCGGATTGACTGGCGGAGAGTAGGGCGGCTGAAAGTACAGCTCGACCGGGGCTTGGTTCGCTTCCAGCCACTCCTGGATGATCCGGGCCCGGTGAATACTGCAATGGTCCACCACCAACAGAATCTTCCGATCCGCTGCCTCCGCGATCCGCTTCAAAAACTCCCGGAAGACCTCCGCCGTGACAGGACCTTCCCGCACTGTGTCATGGAGCTGGCCCTCCGGGCTGCTGGCCGCCAGCCGGTGGAAGCGGAAGCACCCGCTGGCCACCTGCACGACGGGGGTCTGACCGCACGGGCCCCAGGTGCGCCCGGACACGCTCTGCGCAGCTAGGCCGGACTCGTCGGCACAGGCGATCATGGCTCCGAACTCCTGGGCACGACGAAGGATCTGGGGGAATTCTTGCTCTTTCCACCGCTGCGCAGCAGCGGGATCGTACCGGGTGGCGCGCCGCTGGGGTCGCTGCGGCGGGAGTCCGAGCCGCCGCAGGCTCCGGCGCACCGTGGAGACGCTCAGGACGCTGCCGAACTTCTCCCCCAAGGCTTGGCGCACCCGCTGCGCGGTTCACCAAGCGAACTCGAATTGGTATTGATGGGGGTCTTGGTCTAGGACGACGATGCGGATCCAAGCCAGGTGCCGATCTGTCCCTTGGCGTGGTCTTCCCGTTCTTTGACGATCCCGCAGGCTTTCCAGACCTCCCAGGTAGAAGCGTGAGATCCAGCGATAGATCGTGCGTATGGAGAAAGGAACGCAGGACTTTATCTGAGCCACTGACTTTCCCTCGAGGAACTGCAAGACCACCTTTTTCGAATCTCGAACTTCTGGTCCTTAGTAAGGCGCAGGGAGAAGAAGAATCTTTCTTTTATCATACTAATAGAATACAACAAATCCACCCTGCAGATCAATCGACAAAGGGATTCCCGAGACACGACTTTTGACGCGATCAGTACCAGCAGAACGCCGCCGCGGTGCGGACTGGGATCGCAGCAACCTACCCCGCCCTCGCCCAGCGTGCGCAGGAGGAGGGAGCCCTACTGCTCTTTGCCGACGAGGCCGGCAGGACCTCGCACTCCCATCGGTGCATTCCGTGGGGCCCCCGGGGTCGGACGCCTGTCGTCCAGCAAACAGGGGAGCGGTTTCGGCTGCACATGCTGTCCGCGATCAGTCCCTCGGGAGCAATTTATTCCAGGATCCATGCCGGAACCGCCCCCGCAGACACATTTGCAAAGTTCCTGCAGCGGATTCCGGACCAGACGGAGGCTAGACCGATCTACGTGCTAGTGGACCGCCACAGCCTCCACACATCCAAGCCTATACAAGCCTGGCGGAAGCGGACCGAGGCACCGGTGGAGATTCATCTATTGCCGGCGTACTCTCCGGAATGGAACCCTACGGAGCCAGTCCGGTCGGTAGTCCAGCGCCGGGTGGGGAAGCTGCTGGTCCGGACGGTTCGTCAGCTCAGGGAGCACTGGGAGCAGGCTCTGCAAGCCCTCGAGGCCGACCCCACCAAGGTGCAGGGGTTCTTCCGCGAGGCCGACTGCACCTATACTGTTTCTGGTTGTTCCTTGCAATGACTTATGGCAAAATCAGTAGCGAACGCTTCCGGCTGCCGCCCACCGGGCCAGCCGCAGATTTCCGCCAGCATCAGCAGGCTCGGGACCGAGCCCAGCCGAGGCCGCAGCGCCGGCCACCAACGCGGGTCCGGCACATCCTTCAGCAACTCCCGCCACGCCTGCAGGTCCGCCGTCTCCCAGCGCGGCTGCGGCTGCTCCGCCGTCCCCTCCTCCCGCTCCGCCCGCAGCCGCTCGCGTACGTCCAGCCGCAGCGGGTCCAGCCGCAGCGTCTGCGCCTGCCCCGCCTAGTCCGTAGAGCACCCGGAGCCCCGGCTGCGCCCCACCTCCGGCCCGTGCGCCGCCTTATGCACCGTGCCTCGGAAACGGCTCGGGTCCACAAATGTCTCGGTCCGCTCCAGGGCGGGCCCCACTCCGCCTGCCCATCCGCCTCAGCCGGCTCAGGTGGGCTCCCAGCCCGGACGAGCCCCGGTGCGCCCACCCCGCACCCGCCTCCATCGCCAGCAACCGGGTGTTGTGCGCCCCCAAGGGCGGACGCCGGAACGGCAGCTCCCGGGGCCAGCCCAGCCACCCCTCTCGCGGATGGCACTCGAACCCGGCCGGCTGCCAGCCCCCCCAGGGCCAGCCACCGCCCGCGCCACTCGATCACAGAATGCAGACCGCGCCCCGCGAACTGCTGGAAGCCGAGATCGTGCTGCTCGTCCAGCAGGTACTCTTCCTCCAGCCGCCCCAAGCACCCTGACACCTCGCGCATGTGGGGAACCAGGGCTGCACTGCGGGGGCCCTCCCTGCTCCTGACCCGCAAGCGAGGCGATCAGCCAGCCCCTGCGCCTCACTCCTCCACTGCCTGTCTCCTAGGCTCAGAATTAGCCGTGCGCGGACCGGCGGCGGGGGAGGCGCGGCCCTTTAGGCCATGGTAGGCTGAGGTGGATCATGGCTACGATGGTTGCCGAAGTCTACCGTGCCCTGCGAGAGGCCGGCGTGTCGGATGCAAGCGCCGAAGCAGCGGCCAGCTCGGTTGCGGTGGGCGCGGAGCTGGCCACCAAAGCCGACATCGCGGGGCTCCGCAGCGAGATGCTGGACCGGCTCGCCAAAGTCGAACGGCAGCAAGCACTGTTGCTCTACGGATACGGACCTGTGACGATCGGGCTGCTCGTAAAGCTCGCATTTTTCCCCAGCTGATCCTCTTGGCGCACGATTGATTTTTTCGTATAGGGACCCTGTTGTGGCGGCGCGTCGACCGCTGCGGGGCGGGCCGGCTGGCCGCTGAGACGCAGGTGCTCGCCCTCCGGCCGCTCGGGCAGCCGCCCCAAGCACCCTGGCACCTCGCGCATGTGAGAACCAGGGCTGCACTGCGGGGGCCCTCCCTGCTCCTGACCCGCAAGCGAGGCGATCAGCCAGCCCCTGCGCCTCACTCCTCCACTGCCTGTCTCCTAGGCTCAGAATTAGCCGTGCGCGGACCGGCGGCGGGGGAGGCGCGGCCCTTTAGGCCATGGTAGGCTGAGGTGGATCATGGCTACGATGGTTGCCGAAGTCTACCGTGCCCTGCGAGAGGCCGGCGCGTCGGATGCAAGCGCCGAAGCAGCGGCCAGCTCGGTTGCGGTGGGCACGGAGCTGGCCACCAAGGCCGACATTGTGGGGCAACGCAGCGAGATGCTGGACCGGATCGCCGAGAATAAGTCCGCCATTGAGCACCTCCGCAGCGAGATGTTGGACCGGATCGCCGAGAATAAGTCCGCCATTGAGAGCCTCCGCAGCGAGATGCTGGATCGGATCGCCGAGAATAAGTCCGCCATTGAGAGCTTCCGCAGCGAGATGCTGGATCGGCTCGCCAAAGTCGAACGGCAGCAAGCACTGTTGCTCTACGGATACGGACCTGTGACGATCGGGCTGCTCGTAAAGCTCGCATTTTTCCCCAGCTGATCCTCTTGGCGCACGATTGATTTTTTCGTATAGGGACCCTGTTGTGGCGGCGCGTCGACCGCTGCGGGGCGGGCCGGCTGGCCGCTGAGACGCAGGTGCTCGCGTCCGGCTGCCTTCCGGTGACCTCTGCAGCAGCTCCGTGGCCGGTGTGGCCGCCCAGCGGACGGACGCACCCGACCCGAGCCACTCGAACCCGCCCGGCTGCCAGCCCCGAGGGCCAGCCACAGCCCGCGCCACTCCGCCACGTAGCGCAGGTCGCGTCCCGCGAACTGCTGGAAGCCGAGATCGTGCCGCTCGTCCAGCAGGCGGTCCCCCTCCGGCCGCTCGGGCGGCTGCCCCAGGCTCCCTAGCACCTCGCGCACTGGGGGCCGCCGCCCCGGGCGGGCAGGACTGCCCTGCCGGTGCCCTCCCTGCTCCTGACCCGCAAACGAGGCAATCAAGCGCCTCACTCCTCCCCTGCCTGTCTCCTGGGCTCAAAAGAATCAGCCGCGAGTTCCGGGGCAGCGGCTGGCGTCCTGGATGGAGTCGCGGCAGGGGCTGCTGGGCGGGCTGAGCTGCGTGGCGGCACCGCTGCGCTTAGGGCCGCGCGACGCGGCGCACGTCTGGAGCGAGCGGGCTCGCCCCAAGCGCATCTGGCGGAGGTGCTGCTGCACGACCGCCTCCTGGCGCTGCCCGGCCGGCTCGCCTGAGCGATCAATCCCCGCCAAACGACTCCCTCAGCCCGGAGCTTACGCCGACACCGGGACCCTACGCTCTGTTTGCGGGGACTAGGCCCCCCTCCTTAGCCCGCTCGCACCCAAGCTATGCCAGTAGCTGCTTGACGACATGACCGCCGACATCCGTGAGCCGAAAGTCGCGTCCCCGGAACCGGAACGTCAGCTTGGTGTGGTCGATGCCGAGCAAGTGCAGGATCGTGGCCTGCAGGTCATGCACATGCACCGGATCCTTGACCGCCGAGAAGCCGATCTCATCCGTCTCGCCGATGCTCTGTCCCGGCTTCGTGCCGCCGCCCGCAAACCACATCGTGAACGTGTCGATGTGGTGGTTGCGCCCCGTTGTGTCGCGTTGCTCGCCCATCGGAGTCCGTCCGAACTCCCCGCCCCAGACCACCAGCGTGCTCTCCAGCAGCCCGCGCTGCTTGAGGTCCGTAATCAAGGCCTTGCAGGCTTGGTCTGCCGACAAGCAGACATCGTCGAGATCCTTGTCGAGGCTTTCGCCGGGGCCGCCGTGGTGGTCCCAGCTCGAGTGGTACAGCTGGACGAAACGCACGCCGCGCTCGACCAGCCGGCGCGCCAGCAGGCAGTTGTTGGCGAAGGACTTCTCGCCCGGCTTCGCTCCGTACAGGTCCAGCGTCGCCCGGCTTTCCGTTGAGAAGTCGATCAGCTCCGGCCCGCTGGTCTGCATTTGGTGCGCCATCTCGTAGGCGGCGATACGAGTCGCGATCTCCGGATCCCCGGCTTTCTCCAGGTTCAGGCGGTTGAGGTCCAAGATCGCATCGACGGTCGCCCCCTGGCGCCCTGCCTCGAAGCCTGCCGGGCTCGTCATGTTGAGGATGGGCGCGCCTCCGCTGAGGAACGGCACCCCCTGGTGGGCCGTCGGCAGGAATCCGCTGGCCCAGTTCATCGCTCCCCCGCGGGGGCCGCGCGGGCCCGACTGCAGCACCACGAAGCTCGGCATGTCCTTGGCCTCGCTGCCGATGCCGTAGCTCACCCACGCGCCCATGCTGGGCCGCCCGAAGAACGGTGTGCCCGTGTTCATGAAGATCTTCGCGGGGGCGTGGTTGAAGTTCTCCGTATGCACGGTGCGGACGAAGGCGAGGTCGTCGACCACCTGCGCGGTGTGGGGCAAACACTCCGACACCCACTGGCCGGACTCGCCGTGGCGGGCGAACTTGCGGCGGGTCCCCAGCAGCTTGGGAGGCTTGTTCACGAACGACTCCATGAAGGCGAACCGCTTGCCCTCCAGCATCGAGGGCGGCAGCGGCTGCCCGCTGAGCTTCTGCAGTTCCGGCTTCGGCTCGAACAACTCGAACTGGCTGGGAGCGCCTGCCATGAACAGATAGATAACGCTCTTCGCGCGCGGCTCGTGATGGTAGGCGCGCAGGGCGCCTCGAGGCTCGGCGTACAGCGCGTCGCCGACGAAGAGGGACGTGAGGGCCAGCTTGCCGACGCCGACGCCGCAGTCTTCGAAAAGCTGACGGCGGGTGCTCTGCGCTAAAGGTGAACGATTGCGGTCCACGGTTCGATTCCTCCGGGCTACTGCCGCGTGACGAATTCGTCGAGGTTGAGCAGGACGCGCGCGGCGGAGGTCCAGGCTGCGGCCTCCGCTGACTCCTCGCCTGCCCTGCGGACCGCATCCGGGTCCGAGGCGAAGGCGTCGGTCATGCGGGCGAGGAACCGCCGCATGCGGTCCCGCTCCGCCTCGCGGGGCGGCCGCGCGAGGCAGAGCTCGAAGGCCTGGTCGATCCGAGGGTCCCCGCTCGCCGCGGCCTCGCGGACCCGGCGGGCCAATGCCCCGGCTACTTCGGTTTGGGCTTGATCGTTGAGGAGCGTCAGAGCCTGGAGCGGAGTGTTGGAGCGATTGCGCCGCGTCACGGATTCCTGCGCGATCGGGGCGTCGAACAAAACGAGCCCCGGATGGGCCGCGGAGCGGATGAAATAGGTGTACATTCCCCGGCGGTAGCGGTTCGGGCCCTCGTCCGCCTTCCACTGGCGGTCGACCTGCGTGAACTGGCCCGCACCCTCCGGCTGCGGCGGATAGACGCTGGGGCCTCCGACGATGGGCTCCAGCAGCCCCGAAGCGGACAGGGCGGCGTCTCGGATCGCTTCCGCCTCGAGGCGCAGGCGGTTCTGGCGCGCCAGCAGCCGGTTCGACGGATCGACCCTCGCTGCGTCCGGCCGGTACGCCGAGGCCTGCCGGTAGGCCGCCGACGTGACGATGAGCCGATGCATGTCTTTGAGGTTCCAGTCCCGGCGGACGAACTCGGACGCCAGCCAGTCCAGCAGCGCGGGGTGGCTCGGAGCGGCTCCCTGGGACCCGAAGTCGTTCTCGGTCTCGACCAGCCCGAGGCCGAAGTAGCGCTGCCAGACACGGTTCATCGTCACCCGCGGGGTGAGCGGATTCTCGTCCGCCACCAGCCACCGAGCCAAGCCCAGGCGGTTGCGCGGGGCGTCCGCAGGCAACGGGGGCAACACCCGGAGCGTGCCCGGCGCGACCGATTCGCCGCGGCGAGTGAAGTCCCCCTGAACATGGATGTAGGAGTCGCGCGGCGCGGGCAGGTCGCGCATGATCATGGTCCAGTCGACCGTCGGCATGGACTTGCGGAGCTGGGCAATGCCGTCCGTCCGCGCCTTGTACTCCGGTACGTGCTGCGACATCGCGCGGGCCAGCACGCCCTCGTCGACGGTCGAGCGCTCTTCCGCCGGGACTCGGATGATGGCCCGCGCCCGTTCGACGGCCGCGTCGTCGCCGGGAGGGAAGCGAGCGTCCCAAGTGTTCTCCAACTCCTGTTTGAAGACCTGCAGCTCGCTCTCGAGCGCGGCGATCTGCGCCTTGAGGGCCCTACGCCTCGCTAGGTCCTGAGGGTCGCCCAGCTCCAGCAGGGGCTCCATCATCCGCTGGCGGCCTTCGGCTTCGCCGAGGTTGCCCCCCAGCTCGTCAACGTTGTTGAAGAAGGCGAAGACCTGGTAGAACTCTCGCTGCGAGATCGGATCGAACTTATGGTCGTGGCAGCGAGCGCAGGCGAGCGTCAGGCCTAGGAACGCCGCCCCGGTCGTGCGGACCCGGTCCACCACCGCTTCCACGCGGTACTGCTCGAAGTCGATGCCCCCTTCCTGGTTGATCATCGTGTTGCGGTGGAATCCGGTGGCGATCAGCTGGTCCTGCGTGGGGTTCGGGAGCAGGTCGCCCGCGACTTGTTCGATGACAAACCGGTCGAACGGCATGCCTTCATTGAAGGCGCGGATCACCCAGTCCCTGTAGGGCCAGATGGATCGGGGACCGTCGATGGAATAGCCGTTGGTGTCGGCGTAGCGGGCGATATCGAGCCAGTGACGCGCCCAGCGCTCCCCGTAATGGGGGGATTTGAGCAGCCGCTCGACCACCCGGCGGTAGGCGCCGGGGCTGGTGTCCGCCAGAAAGTCCCGCACCTCCTCGGGCGAGGGCAGCAGGCCCGTCAGGTCCAGAGCCACCCTGCGCAGTAGCGTGCGGCGGTCGGCTTCCGGGGAAGGCTCGAGGCCGGCCTCCCCCAGTCTGGCCAGCACGAAGCTGTCAATGGGGTTGCGGACCCAGCGGGCGTTCGCCACCGTCGGCGGCTCGGGCCGCTGAACGGGCTGGAACGACCACAACGAGGCGGCCCCGATCGGGTCGCCGGCCGCCGCGCCCCAGGCCGCCCCGGCCAGGATCCAGGTGCGGAAAACCTCCACCTCCTCGGCGGCGAGCGGACCGGTGGGAGGCATCCTCAACGCCCCGGTGTGCTCCAGGGCAGCCAGCAGCAGGCTGTCCTCGGGCCGGCCCGGCACGACCGCCGGACCGCGCACCCCTCCCTCCAGCACCGCCTCGCGCGACGCGAGCGAGAGTCCGCTGGTCCTGAGCTGCTCGCTGTGGCAGCTCTGGCACTTGGTGGCCAGCACGGGGCGGATCCTCTCTTCAAAAAGGCGCACAACATCTTCCTGAGCGGGCAGGGCGGGCAGTAGGCCAAAAATCGCCAGCCCCATGAGTACGCGCAGCATCGCTGAAAATATTCTACCCACAGTTCTGTCTGCCGCAATGAAATTCAGAGCCCACCATCGGCAAGACCTGGACGACATGCGGATTCTGGCCCGGAGAATGGGCGCGGGCATGTTCGAGCAAGTCAGAGATATCCATGCCAGACGCTTCCCCCGCTCGCCGCACAGCATGTTCTCGGACACCGAGAAGGAGACCTCGGCAGAAAGCTTCCCAGACTCCCGGAGGGGGGCGACGACGCCGTGCTGCCGATCGGAAGATCATGTCCCGAGCCGTGGCGGAAGAGCTCGTTGGGCCGCCTGAGCTTCCGAGAGCCTTCCCGGTTTAGCCCACCCCGCAGCCCTCGTGCCCCATCGCCGGTACCGCAGGGCAACGACGCACTCCACGAGTTGCGGCAAGTGCGGAAATCAGCGGAGCCCGCCCCAGCGGGAATTTGGAGGCCGGGGCCCACCGGGCCACACTAGATGGAGCCATGCCGCATTCCCGGTCGACCCTTCGCAAGCGAGCGAGCGGAATGGACACTCCGCGGCGCTGGAGCGCAGGACCTCTCTCGCTCATCGCTGCGGGCATGGGCCTCGCCCTAGCCTGCTCAGAGAGCAAGCTAGCTCCCTTGCCCCACCCTGTCCTCGACGAATTTGCCGCCCCTGTGCAGCGGCAGTTGCGCAAGGCGCTCCAGGAAGCCCAGGCCAACCCCACCAGTGCCGCGAAAGTGGGCGAGCTGGGGCGCATCTTGTTCGCCTACGGCCAGTACCAGGGCGCGGCGCAATGCTTCGAACGGAGCAGGGCCCTGGAGCCACGTCAGTTTGCATGGGCTTACCTCCTGGGGGCGGCCCGGGGGGAGCTCGGCGAATCCGCGGCAGCCATAGCGGCGCTGCGGGTTGCCGCCTCTTTGCGGCCAGCGGACCTGGCGACCTCCCTGCGGCTGGCCGATCAGCTGGAAAGATCAGGCCAGACCGACCAAGCTCGGGCAGCCCTGCGGACCGCGCTCGCCTCATCTCCCGGCGCCGCCGCAGCCCACTTCCGGCTCGGACGCCTGGAACTGGGGCTTGCCCTCCCTGCGGCGCGCAGCCATCTGGAGAAGGCCCTCGAGCTGGACCCGGACTTCCGTGAGGCCCGCTACGCTCTCTCCCACGCCTACCGCCGCGCAGGGCGCCATGCGGAGGCGACCCGGCAGCTGGACCTCTACGAGCAGCTGGACCCACGCCCTCGGCGCCACTACGACGATCCGCTGATCGACGGCCTCGAGGCTATCCGGGCTAGCAGCGTCCAGGAGGTCTTTGGAGCGGGCCGTGCCCTGCAGGACCGCGGGGACTTCGACGGTGCGCTCGCCGCCTACACTGCCGCCCTGGAGATCGATCCAGCCTACGCTCAAGCGCACGTCAACCTCATCGCCATCCACGGGCAGTCAGGTCGCCAGGAACAGGCGGAGCGCCACTACCGGCGTGCGGTGGAGCTGAATCCGGCGATCGCCGAAGCGCACTACAACTACGGTGTATCGCGGCATTTCGCCGGGGATTACTCCAGAGCGGAGGCCGCCTTCCGGAAGGCCCTGGAGATCAACCCCCTTGACGCCGACGCCCAGAGCAACCTAGGCACCTCGCTGGAAAAGCTCGGGCGGGGCAGCGAGGCGGAGCGCCACTATCGGCTCGCCCTAGACAGCAATCCAGCGCATCCGCTGGCCAACTTCCATCTCGGCAGGCGCCTCACCGACCGCGGGCGCTTCCGGGAGGCCTTGCCGTTCCTCGAGCGGTCCATAGCCCAAGAGACCGTGGGCACGGCCCTGCACGCCTACCTGCTAGCGCTGGTGCATCGCCAGCTCGGAGAGGGGGAGGCCGCCCGGGACCGGGCGCGGTTCGCCGTGCAACAGGCCCGCTCCCGCGGGCAAGCCGACCTCGCGGCGAAGATCGAGGCCGACCTGCTTCCCTGAGCAGCCATCCCCAGGGAGGCTCGCCGCCGAGGCGTCTACGCAGCGGTCGGCGCAGGCTCGCGCGGAGGGTCGCGGGTCACCGCTTCCACGAGCAGGACCATGCCCTCGCATCCGGTGACCCGGATGCGCTGACCGACCTCGACCGGGCGGGCGGACTCCGCTTTCCAGAGCTCCGGCCCAACGCGAATGAAGCCGACCGGGGCCAGCGGATCCTGGGCGACGCCGACGCTGCCGATCAGCGCTTCGGCCCCCGAAGGCTGGGCCCCTTCGTAGGCGGCCTTGACGGACCGGTACAGCAGGGCGTCTTTAGCCGCCCAGAGGCCGACGCCCACCCAGCAGGCCCACCCCGGCAGACCCACCCAATGCACTCCCATCCCCAGCACGGCCGCCACCAAAGCCAAGCCGGGAACTTGGTAAAGCCAGTACCTCTGCCACGTCTTGAGCCCGCGCCGACTCGGACCGGAAGCGCTCCGGTCCGTCGCACGGGCGCGGCTCCTCGCGGCCTTCAGCGGCGCCGCGGGCACGATCGGGCCCGGATCAGAAAATGTACTTGAGGCCAACCTGCAGGTTCCTCGGGCGGCCGGCGCCCGTGATGCGGCCGAAGTTGTTATTGCCGACCTGCGAGTTCGGAAACCCGAAGACCGGCGTGTTGGTGAAGTTGAAGGCCTCGAACCGGAACTGCAGCGAGTGGCCCTCCATGATCTCGAAACGCTTGTAGACCGCGAAATCCCAGTTCGCCAGCCCTGGTCCCAGCAGGATGTTGCGGCCGGCGTTGCCGTACTCGAAGTCGTTGTTGGGCACGAAAGCGTCCGTGTTGAACCAACGCTCCGGATCCCGCTGGCCGCGCGGCAGATGCGGATCGCCGACGACGTTCGGCCGGTTGAGGTTGCCGGTGTTGGCCGGGTCGCCGCGCACACTGAGGCCGAACGGCCGCCCCGTCGCGAACGAGAGGATCCCGGCGACTGTCCAGCCCCCCGCGACGGCGTTGGGCAAGGCGCCCCAGGAAGACCCCCAGCGGCGGCTCCGCCCCCAAGGCAGGTCGTAGATGTAGCTGCTGACCCAGCTGTGCTCGCGGTGCTGGTTGTCCAAGCTCCGCTCCGCCCGGCGATCCAGCGGGTTCTGGACGCCGCTGTTGGGCGCGTTGCCCGAACCGGAGAAGCCCGGCACGTCCCCGATGTTCTTGGACCAGACGTAGGCGGCCAGGAGCGTGAATCCGTTGGCGTACCGCCGCTCGATCCGGGTCTGGAACGAGTGGAACAGTGAGTTGCCGTTGAATTCGTGGCGGTTCATCGCGGCCAGAGGCCCGACCATAATGTTCGTCCCGGGGAACAGCGCGCTCGTATACCTGCGGTTGGCGTTGATGTTGCCGGGGCCGGGCAGCGCATAGTTGCCGTCGAGCCGGTTGACGAGGTGCTGCGCCTTGGTGCCGTAGTAGCCGATCTCCCAAACCGTGTTCTCGTCGAGCGACTGCTGGATGTTGAAGTTCCATTGCTGCGAGATGGGCCACGGCGGCTCGCGCTCGAATGACGAGAACCGCAGGGAAACCGCCCGCTCGGGCGTCACCACGCCGTCCGGCACGCCGGTGCGGAGCACCACGGACGGGCGGATGCTGTCCGTCGAGATCTGGGACTTGATGTGGAACGGGGGGTTGGTCTCGAGGAACTGCCCCCCCCCGGTGCCCTCGTAGTTGGCGTAGAAGACTCCGTAGCCGCCCCGCAGCACCGTCCCCTCGCGGAGGCGGTAGGCGAACCCGAACCGGGGCGCGAAGTTGTTCAGGTCGGGAGCCAGGGTCGCCCGGGAGGCCCGGCTCCCGTCGGTCGCGACGAAAAAGTCCGGATTGGCCGGATCGGTGTCGATGTCGAAGTTCGAGATGCCGTTGTCCTTCTCGAGCCACGGCATGTTGTGCTCGTAGCGCAGCCCCAGGTTGAGGGTTAGCCGGTTGCTGACGCGCCATTCGTCCTGGATGTAGAAATGCTGCCAGGGGGCCCGCAGGTTCATGTACACCGAATTGGAGATGTCCGTGCGGACAGGGATGCCGAGCAGGAAGTCGGCTACGGGGCGGCCGCCCCGGCCACCTTCCACGTTCTGGGTCTGGCGGGTAAAGTTGCCGTTGAAGACGAACCTGCCGAGTTCCTGCTGCGGATTGGTGAGGTAGCTCTGCAGCATCTGCAGGGAGTAGCCGAACTTGACGTTGTGGCTGCCCCGGGTCCAGTTGATGTCGGCGTTGAGCTGGCGGTTCTGCGAGTCGATGAGATTCGGCGTGAAGTTCGACGTGCCAATCGCCCGCATCCCGCTGATCGAGAAGTTCGCTGCGCCCCGCAGAGACTGGTCGACGCCCGTCAGGCCCAGCTCCTGGTTGAGGTTGGCCCCCGCCACGGCCTGCCGGTTGGTGTAGATCCGGTTCCAGCCCAGCTTGATGTTGGCGATCAGCGTGGGCGAGAAGATCCGGTTCCAGCCCAGCGCCATGTTCTGGCCGCGGTGGTTGAACTCGGTGCCGTCCCCGTCCTGCTTGGAGGGGAAGCGCAGCGGCGACGGGACGTAGCTGTCCTGCTGGCTGTAGCGCCAGAACAAGTTGTCGCTCTGGCCGAGGATCTGGTCGATTCTGACATCCCACTTGTCGTCGTCCTCGTTGTCCGGCGAAGCCGTGCGGTAGTTGCGCGTCAGGCCGGGGGCGTTCGGGGCCGGGTAGTAGGCGCTGGCCTTTTGGGCCACGGGGTCGATCCGGGGGAGCGGGATGCGGTTGTCGGGGAACGCCCCGCGAAGGTTCGTCTCCGGGTTGTAGGTGTCCGGATCGTGAACCGTCTGCGGAACCTCGCCGAAGTTCCCAGCCAGCTGATCCTGCGTTGGAATCGTCAACACAAACGTGGCCGATTCGCGGATGCGGGTTCCCTCGAAGTCGGTGAAGAAGAAGGTCGAGTTGCGCCGGATCGGGCCGCCGACGGAATAGCCGAATTGATTGCGCTTGAACGGCGGCTTCGGCGCGGTCGGGTCGTCGAAGAAGTTCTTCGCGTCCAGTTGGTCGTTCCGCAGGAACTCGAAGACGGTGCCGTGGAAGGCGTTGGAGCCGGACTTGATGGAGACGTTCACGGTGCCTCCCAGAGCCCGTCCGGATTCAGCGCTATAGGCGTTGGTCGAGATCTTGAATTCCTCGATGGCGTCGATGGAAGGCTTGACGACCTCGGCCCGGCGCCCCTGGGCGGCGATCTGCAGCCCGTTGTTGTCGACGCCGTCGAGGGTGTAGTTGTTCTGGGTAGTGCGCTGGCCTCCGGCGCTGTAACCGCCGAAGCGTCCGCCGATGGGGCGGATGGCACCCGCAGACAGAAGCGCTAGCTGGATGTAGTCGCGGCCGTTCAGCGGCATGTCGACGATGCGCTGGTTGTTGATGACCTGGCCTTGCGTCGCCTCGGTCGTCTCCAGCAGCACCGCATCCGCCGTAACGTCGACCACCTCGGTCACTTCGCCGACTTCCAGGACGACGTCTATGACAGCGGTCTCCTGCAGTTCCAGGTTGATGCCGGACCGCACGGCCAGCCTAAAACCGTCGGCTTCGTACTCGACGCGGTATTCGCCGATCCGGAGGGGCACGGAGCGGTAGAGGCCATCCGCACTGGTCGAGACGGAGAACTCCTGCCCGGTCGCCACATGGACCAAGCGCACAGTGACGCCGGGAATAACCGCCCCAGAAGCGTCGCTGACGACGCCCTGGATGCGGGCGGTTTCGATCTGGCCCAAGGCCAGGGGCACAAGCAGCAGCGCGGCCAGCGCCAAGCGGGCCGCGAACGAGGTCGAGTTGTCCATGTTGATCTCCTCGGCAGCAAGGGGCCCCAACCCTCGGAGGCCTACACCTGCAACGCAGCGAACACCATCGCCGGGTAGAATCCCCTGCCCCAGGCAGTATAGCGCAAGCCGGTCCGCCCTGCGGCCCGAGCGGCACCGGACGTCCGGCACCGTAGTCCGTCCCTAATTCCCGGGTGAAAATTCCGGTTGCCATCCGGAAAATGTTTGTTTTGCGATGATTTAGACGATTCTCCGGGGTGTCCGTGTATTGCACTTCGGGGGTGCCTCTCGATTCTTTTGGAGGCCCCTTGCCCATGTCCCCCGACAGCGCTCCCACCCTGGCTTACGGCGTCTGCGACGACGACTTGACGGGCCTGCCGGGCTCGGCGTGGTGGCCCGGCTGGCCCGGTTCCTCGGGCTGCCCGAGCTGCTGGCCGCGTCGGTCCGCCTTAAGCGCCGCCGGCGCGGTGGCAGCGACATGCAGATGCTGCCGGCACTGAATCTATTCGGTCTGCGCCGGCGGGAGGCACCTCCACGCGGTCGACGCCCTGGGGGCCGATGACGTCGCACGCCAAGCGTGCGGGCTGCAGGCCGTGCCCGCCAGCCAGCGGCTCGGCGCATACTAATTTTGCCCAAAGTAATTGCAAGCAACCCACCAATAGAATCAATGGCTTGCGGAGCCTTTTCGTGCAATTACTTAGGAAAACATCAGTACCTGCAGCGGATGCACGAGGCGGCGCTGGAGGGCTTGCGGCAATGCGTGCGGCTGGTGCCGCTGGGGCGTAGGCGTGCGCACGGCGGTGGGGCTCCGTGCCGGTGTGCGGGGACGGCCCGGGGAGCGAGGGGGAGGGCCAGTTGTGCGAGCACGCCGAGCGCGGCTGCCACGGCGAGCAGCAGTCCTGGCTGCCCTCGGTGTGCGTGGGGGCGGCGGGGGTCAGCGCCCGGCTGCACGCGGGCGGCCCGGACATGCAGGGGGATGGGCGAGAGCAGCTGGACCAGGATGCGGCACCCTGGCTGACAGGGCGGCAGCCCGTGGGGCTGTGGGCCGCCAGCGCGGACTCCTGCGGGGCGCTGGGGAGCTCCTGCCGACAGCGGGGCGGGGATGCTTCCGTGAGCGTGACCGATCCGCGCCAAAAGGCCCCGATTCTGCGCCCGGCGGCCGCGAGGAGGTTGCGGGAGGACGAGGGGGAGCCCTTGGACACGGCGGGGAAGGAGCGGGCGCTCGCGCAGCGCACGGCGGCAGCGGCTGCTGTGCAGCAGGAGCAACCTGTGGTGGGATGGGCTGCTGCACGCGGCGAGCCGGAGGGAGCCGGGCTCGGGCGGTGCGCCCGGAGTCGCACCGGGCCCAGCGAAAGCGGACCGATGCGGAACCCGCGGGGGGATCGGTGCATCCGGAGCCGGGGGCGCAGCCGCTGCAGTGCGGGCACAGGGTGCCGGCGGGCTGCCCAGGTCGCTCGGCGACGGGCTGAGGGGCCCGCGCCGGGCGCACAGCGCTCTCCGCTCAAGCCATACGGCCCCGCAACCCCCATCTCGGAAAATTATCCGGGAATCTAAATGGTCCGTCGGCTAGCAAGCAGAGCGGGCAAATCGGGTACGGTAGGCACCATGCTGCGCTGGACGCTCCCTCTTTCCCTCGTCATCTTGGCCTGCGGAGCGCCGAGAGACGCGCCTGACGAACGCCTGAGCCGCGAGCGGGCGTTCGAGGAGTCCATGCGCAATGTGGTGCTCGTCGGCTACTTCACTGTCTTCGACCGGGCCGATGGGGAGAACGAGTCCGGGGCCGAGGGACCGGCCACGCCTTTGCGGAAGGAACGCTATGCAATCAACAGGGTGGTCCACCGCACCGGGGATCTCTGGACCTTTCACGCCCGCATCCAGTTCGGCGGCCGCGACGTGACGCTACCCGTACCGGTCAACCTAGTTTGGGCCGACGATACGCCCGTTGTCAGCGTTACAGAATTAGGCCTGCCCGGGCTCGGCACCTACACCGCTCGCGTAGCGTTCTACCGAGACGCGTACGCTGGAATGTGGTGGGGCGGAGAGCACGGCGGCAACATGTTCGGACGCATCGAACGATCCGAGCAGTAAGCGATGGAAGCCACTAGTGCATTCGCTGCCCCGCACCGCTCGCTGCTGCATTCTCGCGAGCGGTCCGTGCGGCGGGGTTTCGAATCGCTGCGCAAGACTTCCATAGCCAGGTGCTAGACATCTCTTCGTTGACGACGACCAGCGGCATCGGTACCGTGTTTTTCTCTAGCGAGGAACCTAGGTTTGGCACTGGGCCGAAGGGTCTTAGAATTCGGCTAGGAGCCTGTCCGCATATTCGCCAGCATGCGATTGCGAGGGTTGGGGTGCAATCCGCCGATTGAGGGGCGTGCCGTGGAGAGGCAGCGATGCCGAGCGAACGCTTGCGCAGTTGGCATGCGGGCCGGACATGGCTGTTGCCACCGTCGCTGGACGCCTTTGCTCCGGCGGGCCATCCCGCCCCTTCGGTGCGCGCTGCGGCGCGCGAGGCGCTGGACCTGCCGGCGATCCTGGAGGCCTAGGGCGAAACGCGGGGCCAGCCGCCCCACTATCCGATGCTGCTGCTGCATGCCTCTAGCTGCGGCGTCCATTCGTCCCGCCGCATCGCCTGGGGCTGCGCAGAGAGCCCGGTCTGCATGGCGGCAAGCGGGCTGCAGCGGTCGGACTTCCGCACCATCGGCGATTTTCGCAAGCGTCACCTCAGGGCGCTCGGGGGGGAGGGGGGGGGTGATGCGACCAAGTTCTGCAGCTGTGCCGCGAGGCGGACCCGGCGCGGTTGGGCCATGTTGCGCCGGACGGCACCGCACCGGGATCAAGACCGATGCGTCCAGGCACAAGGCGCTGCGCCGTGGCAAGCTGGCCACCGCCCGGCCCGACCCACACCGTCCGCACCGCCGGAGCGACCCCGGACACCCGAAACGCTTGCGCAGACATCCCAAGCCAGCATCCAACTCCCGGCTCCGGAAATGCGCGTCGACGCGCTCGCGCCCAGCGTCGGACGCTCGCTCCGGAATCCCAAGCCAGAGCCACTACTCGGACAGACTCCTAGCCCGCATCCTGGAATCCACGCCAGAGCCTGTCGCCAAGTCCTAGCGCGAATCGGAACCCATCCGCAGCCACGAGAAGGCTAGTCCCCCGCCGCAGGCTCCACCGACTCAACGGGCCGGGACAGGCCCGGGCTCTCGAACAGGCCCTCGAGGCGCGCCACGCGGCCGCCCAGCACCTGCGTCTCCTGACGCAGTTCCCGGATGTCGCCGCGCAGATCCCGGATGTCGCCGCGCAGCCAGCCGCCCAAAGTCAGGATCAGGCCCCCGAGAGCCGCGCCCACACCGAGAATACCGATCAGCTCCGCGCTCATGCCTGCAGCCTAGCACTCTCAGCGCCGGACGCGAATCGACAGATCAAAGGGAACACCAGCATAAGCCTCATCCACGAAGCAGCCGAGCCACCGGAACCATCAGTGCCGGGCAAGCATCCGCAGTTCCAGTACGAACCATCCGCACTAGGGCGAACCGTCAGATCCAGGATGGATTGTCAGCGCCAAGTTGACCATCCTTCGTGCGGGCGTCGCTCCCTGAACTCCAGTGCGGGGTGCGGGCTCTCAGCACCCTGCGACTACACGGATTAGCGAAGAAGTTTGGGCATGGCATGGCAAGGACGCGATCAGTAATTCCGGGAGTGTGACCGATCCGCGCCAGAAAGCTCCGATTCTGCGCCTGGCGGCCGCGATGGAGTTGCGGGAGGACGAGGGGCCCCTGGACACGGCGGGCCAGGAGCGGGCGCTCGCGGGGGCGCACCAGCCCGCCCGGTGGCCGGAGGAGCAGGTGTATGTAGTGCTCCGGCGTAACTGGGACGGGGAGCAGCGGTGGCTGGTGCCGGTGTGCATGGTGATTCCGGTGAGCCACGACCGGCTGCCGCTGGCGGAGTTGGGGCGGCAGCACCGCGGCTAGCAGGGGGAGGAGCATGCGTTCCAGGGGCCGTTGCCGGACCTAGGCCTGCAGCCTCCGCCGTGCCGCTCGCACGCGGCGCATCAGGGCTTCTACCTAGGCGGGCAGATCGCGCCACTGCTGCTGCGGCTGCTGCAGGAGCAGTGGCTGCGGTCCGAGGCGCGGCGGCACGGGCTGCGGCCGCTGATCCGGTACTGCGTCGGCAGCGTGGGGCGGCTGCGGCTACTGTGCAGCAGGGGCAACCTGCGGTTGGACTGGCTGCTGCCCGCGGCGAGCCGGAGGGAGCCGGACTCGGGCTGGGTCGGCGCGGCCGGGGTCGCGCCGGGCACGGCGGAACGCGACCGACGCGGCGCCCGCGGGGTGCCGGTGGGCCCAGAGCCGGGTACGCAGTGGCTGCAGTGCGGGCGCAGGGCACCTGCGGGGGACTAGGAGCCTGTTGACAAAGTCCCTAGGATACGATTTCCGTCACGCAGTCGCGTGCGAACCACCGGCTTGCGCCTGTTTCAGGGCCTTCAGGAGTCGTTGTATGGTCATTTCAGGGCCCTGCAAGGAGTTGCTGGACAGGCTTCACGGCCGCTGAGGACTTTTTCAACGGGCTCCTAGGTCGCTCGGCGACGGGACGAGGGGCCCGCGCCGGGTGCGCCGGGCTCTCCGCTCAAGCCATGTGGTCCCGCAACGCCCATCTCGGGGAACTATCCGGGAATCTAGGCCCTGCCAGCGTCTCAATGCGCCCGCCGGCGCTACCATGGCAACCGTGATGGTGGAGATCATGACACTGGTGAACTTGAGCATGCGGCTAACCGGGTTGCTGCTTGTGCTCGGGAACGCGACCCTGGTCTAGTACGTACTTGGCGGCTCCGAAGCATGGGCGGATCGGCGAGCACGACGAGCGGCGGCGCTGTCTGAGCGTCGCAAGCCCTAGTCCGTTCTGTGGGCGCTCTACCGCCCGCAGGAACAGGCGGTCTGACGCTCGCTGCCGGCAGTGGGCTGAGCCGCGAACTAGGGCTTGCTGACGGCTGCGGGTTCCGCCGGCGCTGGCGGCAGCAACCCCAAACCTGTCTCGATCCGGACTAGGCGCTTGTCCAGATCGTGGACATCGCTGCGCAGTTCATCAATGCTGGTCGCTATCGCTCCGGCGGTAGCCGTCTGCGCTTCGTGCAGCCGCCACATGTCCGCTCGCAACCAGCCGAACAATGCCAGCAGGAGCGCGGCGAATGCAATACGGTCACCCCACGTCATGCCGTCAGCTTAGTATGCTCGCGGACATGCTGTACGTGCTCAGAACCGCCCGGACGTGGATAGAAGGCGCTATTGCCGCCGGATGCTTCGAGACGGTGAATCTGGGCGGCTAGCGGGGATTCTAACGCTCGCTGCCGGCGCAAGGCTAAGCCGCGAAGGATGGGTGGCACGCAGACACGCAGCCGCAGTGAGTCAGATGGTTGACGTGTAAGCTTCAGTGCCGGTGTCGCTGCAATGAAGCCGGACGGAACGTGGGTTCGTAGCCCAATCGCACCGCCCGGATGGGTATGGGCTGCGTGCCACCCGCTGCCAGCATACTGATCTGTGCCAAAGTCGTGTCATCAGAATTCAGGCAAGAATATACTTGCAGTCTGCCTCTCGAAAGAAGGCTTGCACCTATTCTGAAGATCCTGGCAAAGACTGGCAAGCAGCTTCCAGGTTAGCCCGCAACTGTGCTTTGGTCTTGCTCAGCTCGCGACTGACCCGACGCTTGACAAAGGACCCTAGCCGTGCGATCGGATTGACTTGCGGTGAGTAGTCCGGCTAAAAATACAGCTCTTCTGCGGCTTGGTTCTCCGACAGCCACTCCTGGATTATCTTGGCACAGTGAATCCTGCAATTGTCGACCACGAACAGAATCTTCCAGCCTGCTCCCTCAGCGATCTTTCTCAGAAACTCTCGGAAGACCTCCGCCGCGGCAGGGCCTTCCCGCACTATGGCCTAGAGCTGGCCCTCCGGGCTGCTGGCCGCCAGCCGGTGGAGGCGCAAGCGCCCGCTGGCCATCCGCCCGACGGGGGTCTGACCGCGGCTGCCCCCGGGCGCCCGCACACGCTCTGCGCAGCCAGGCCCGACTCGTCGGCGCAGGCGAGCAGGGCTCTCACTCCTGCGATCGGCGAGCGCTCTGGGGGCCCTCTGGGTCTTGCCACCGCTGCCCGCTACTAATTCTGTCAAAAGTAATTACAAGAAAACTACCAATAGAATCAATGGCTTGCGGAGCCTTTTCGTGCAATTACTTAGGCAAACATCAGTAACGGGCTCGTACTTGGTAGCGCACCGCTGGGACCACTGCGGCGGGAGCTAAAGCCGCCGCAGGATCCGGCGCACCGGGGAGACGCTCAGGACGCTGTCGAATTTCCCCCAAAAGGCTTGGCGCACTCGCTGCGCAGTCCACCAAGCGAACTCGAATTTGTATTGATCGGAGTTTTGGTCTCCGACGGTGGTGCGGATCTAGGTGGCGTGCAGGGTTGTCCCTAGGCGCGGTCTTCCCATCCTCTTACGATCTTTGAGGTTCTCCAGGCCGCCCAGACAAAAACATGATGTCCGACGATAGATCGTGCGATTTATGCAAGAAACGCAGGAATTTCTATCGACTTTCCTCTGATGAACTGCAAGATCGAGTTTTTCCGAACTTCGAAATTTTGGTCTTCAGAAGGGTGTGGAAAAATCTTCCTATTTTCATGATAATAGTGTACAAAAATCCACCCGAAAAATCAATCGAAGAATGGATTTCAGGGACACGATTTTTGACGCGATCAGTATCATCTTGCCCGACGGATCCAGCAGGTGCCCATGTCTGTCTCGCTTCGACCTAGGAGCCTGTCCGCGTATTCGCCAGCATGCGATTACGAGGGGTGAGATGCATCCGCCGGTTGAGGGTCGTGCCGTGGAGTGGCGGCGATGCTGAGCAAAGGCTTGTACAGTTGATATGTGAACCGGACATCGCTGTTGCCACCCTCGCTGCACGCCTCTACCTCGGCGGGCCAGCCGGTGCGCGCTACGGCGCACGAGGCGCTGAACCTGCCGGCGATCCTGGAGGCCTAGGGTGAGACACGGGGCCAGCCGCCCAACCATCCGGCGCTGCTGCATGCCTCTAGCTGCGGCGTCCATTCGTCGCACTGCATGGCCAGGGGCTGCGAGGAGCGCCCGGCTGCAGGCGGCAAGCCATGCGCGTCAACGTGCTCGCGCCCAACGTCGGACGCTCGCTCCAGAATCCCAAGCCAGGGCCACTACGCGGACAGGCTCCTAGCGCGCCCTCCCGCCGGACCGGGGCCTGCCGCGGTACGTGCGGCTCAAGAGCACGATCTGCAATTGAGTTTCAAAAAATGGTATCCTGGGGCCATGACCAAGGCGACGCGGCTCCCCGGACGGGGAGCCGCCCAAACCGACACCAAGATCAAAAAGATCGGCCTGCAGGGCCTGTGGGGGGCGCTGCTTGCACTCGGTCTGGCGCTGCCGGCGGCGGGCCGCCCCCTGAGCGGGACGGTGACGGGGCCCGACGGCTTCTCCGTGCCGGAGGCCGTGGTGCAAGTGCTGGAAACTGGTGCGACGGCGCTTTCCGATCGGCTGGGCGGGTTCCGCCTGCCGAGCGTGCCGGACGGCGCGTTCACCCTGCGCGTGGCCGCCGACGGGTTCGAGCCGGTCGAGGTCGAGGTCGCCGCGGGGACGGCCGAACTGGCCGTGGCGCTGGCCGGCCTGGCCCGGCGCGAGGCCTCCGTCGACGTGGTGGCCCGCAGCAGCGACCTGCGTGCGGCGCTGCCGGGCTCTTTGCATTTGGTTAGCAAGGAAGAGCTCCAGCGGTCGAAGCCCCAGGACGCGAACGAGGTGCTGCGCCGGGTCCCGGGCGTCACCGTCCGCGAAGACTCGGGCCCGGTCGCGATGCGGCTCAACCTCGGCATCCGCGGCCTGAACCCCAACCGCAGCCGGAAGGTCCTGATGCTGGAGGACGGCCTGCCGATCGCGCTCGCACCCTACGGCGAGCCCGACATGTACTACTCCCCGCCGATCGAGCGGATGGCGCGGGTGGAGGTGCTCAAGGGCAGCGGGCAGATCGCGCACGGCCCGCAGACCGTCGGGGGCGTGGTGAACTTCGTCACCGCCGAGCCGCCGGCCCAGTTCCACGGGGAGCTCGATCTGGAGGGCGGGCAGCGCGGCGTGTTCGTCGGCCAGGGGACGGTCGGCAGCAGCCACCGCGACGAGGCCGTGGGCTGGATCGTCAACTACCTGCACAAGCAGGGCGACGGCTGGCGCAGCTTCTACTACGACATCGAGGATGTCCAGGCGCGGCTGACCCTGAAACCGGGGACCGCGCACACGCTGGGCCTGAAGGGCGGCGTCTACGACGAGATCTCCAACTCCACCTACTTGGGCCTGACCGGCCCGCTGTTCGAGCAGGACCCCAACGCCAACCCCGTGCCCTCGGACACCCTTGATGTCGAGCGGCGCTCCGGGGCCCTGACCCACGCCTGGGCGCTGAGCCCGAACGCGGTGCTCAGCAGCGCGGGCTTCCTGTACACCACCAAGCGCTTCTGGGGGCGCCAGGACTTCGACCGGTCGGACCGGGGCCGGGCCTACCTGGGCGTGATCGGCGACCCCGCGGTGCCCGGAGGGGCGCTGTTCCTGCGGGGCTCGGCCGGGAACCGCAACCGCCAGTTCGAGGTGTCCGGGGCCCAGTCGAACCTCGGCGTGCAGCACGCCGGGGGCCGGCTCGAGCTGGGCGTCCGCTACCTCCGCGAGGAGGCGCGCGACCGGCGCGTCAACGGGGACACGTTCGACGCGCGCACCGGCGTCGTCCGCGACGACGAGTTCCGCTACGGCCGCGCCTTCTCGGCCTACGCGCAGCACCGCTTCCGCCTCGGCGACCGGGTGACGCTGACGCCCGGCGTCCGGTTCGAGCACTTCACGCAGCGGCGGCATATCACGCGCAAGCGCGTCGCCCGCGAGCCGACCGATGTGGACATCCGCCGCGACAACAGCGTCACGCCGGTGATCCCCGGGCTGGGGTTCTCGGTGCGGGCCTGGCGGGGCCTGACGCTCTTCGCGGGCGTCCACCGGGGCTTCGCGCCGCCGGGGACGAAGATCGCCATCACGAGCACCGGCGAGAACCTCGAGCTGGACGCCGAGCTGTCCTGGAACTACGAGGCCGGGCTGCGCCTCGCGGGCCAGCGGGCGGTGCAGGGGGAGTTCACGTTCTTCCGCATGGACTTCTCGAACCAGATCATCACGGCGGCGGAGTCGGGCGGGGCGACGACGACCGTGACCAACGGCGGGGCGTCGCTGCACCAGGGCCTGGAGAGCAGCGTGCGGATCCACTGGGACCGGCTGGCGCGGCTGGCCGGCTGGGGCCTGTACACCGACGCACGGCACACGTATCTGCCGACGGCCGAGTTCCGCAACAACGAGCTGTACGGTGGCAACCGCCTGCCGTACGCCCCGGAGCATGTCTTCGGGCTGATCGTGGGGCTCCGGCAGCTGCGGGGGCTCAGCGTGCAGCTCGACCTGAACGCCGTCGGGAGCCGGTTCGGCGACAACCGGCAGACGGTGCAGCCCTCCGCCGACGGCACGATCGGCCGGCTGTCCGCGTACGACCTCGCGAACCTCGCGGTGGGCTACGAAATCCAGCGGGAGCGGTGGCTGCTCGAGCCCTACTTCACCGTCAAGAATGCCTTCGACGAGCTCTACATCGCCTCGCGGGCGCCCCAGGGGATCCAGCCCGGGCCGTTCCGGCAGGTCCAGGGCGGCCTGCGGGTGCGCTTCTAGCCGCCGCCGGCCGCGCCCAGCGGGGGGCGGCTCATGGCCGGGCTGCGACAGCGACCGCTGGTGCGGGCTCCCTGTAGGGCGGACGCATGGAGCCGGGAGCCCCGGCGACCGCTGGCTCGGCTGGGATTCAGTCCGCGGCCTTCGCCACCCGGTAGAGTATTCTACATGGGCATGACCCGCCGGGAAATGATGTCCGCCGCTTTGGCCGCCACCGCCTGTCGGTCGGCATCGGGCCAGGCCAAGCGCCCCAACATCCTCTTCGCGATCGCCGACGACTGGGGCTGGCCCCACGCCGGAGCCTACGGCTGCAGCTGGGTCAGCACGCCCGCCTTCGACCGCTTGGCGCGGGAGGGGGTCCTCTTCGCCAACTGCTTCACATCCAACCCGAAGTGCTCCCCGTGCCGGGCCAGCATTCTCACCGGCAGGAACACCTGGCAGCTTGAGCAGGCCGTCAACCATTTCGGTGTGTTCCCAGCGAAATGGGCGGTGTTCCCGGACCTGCTGGAGCGGGCCGGCTACCATGTCGGCTACACGGGGAAGGGCTGGGGGCCTGGCGACTACCAGGCGGGCGGCTTCTCGCGCAACCCGGCGGGCCCTGAGTACGCCGAGCACACCCTGAAGCCGAAGTTCCGCCACATGTCCGACAAGGACTACGCACGAAACTTCGAGTCCTTCCTCGAGGCTCGCGAACCCGGCCAGCCCTTCTGCTTCTGGTTCGGCACGCAGGAGCCCCACCGGGCTTATCAGGACGGGGCCGGAGAGCTGAGCGGGAAGCGCCAGGCAGATGTCGATGTCCCAGCGTTCTATCCGAACGACGAAACGATCCGGCGAGACTTGGCCGACTACGCTGTGGAGTCCGAGTGGTTCGACACGCACCTGGGGCGGATCCTGCGCACCCTCGAAGACGCCGGGGAACTCGACAACACCCTCGTCATCGCCACCTCCGATCACGGTATGCCGTTCCCCCGGGTCAAGGGGCAGATCTACGAGTACGGCTTCCACCTGCCGCTGGCGGTCCGCTGGGGCGGAGGGCGCACGGGCCGCACCGTCGAGGACTTCATCAATGTCCGCGACTTCGCCCCGACCATCCTCGAGCTCGCGGGCGTCGAGGTTCCGGAATCGATGACGGGGCGCAGCTTCGTCGATATCCTGGAAGCCGATCGCGCTGGTTGGCTCGACCCGAGCCGCAACCGGATGCTCATCGGCAAGGAGCGCCACGATCTCGGGCGGCCCAACGACTGGGGCTACCCGGTGCGCGCCATCCGCACACCGGAGTTCCTGTACATCCGCAACTACACGCCGGAGCGCTGGCCGGCTGGGAATCCCGAGACGGGGTACCGCAACTGCGACAACAGCCCCACCAAATCGCGCCTGCTACGCCAGTTCGACGAGTACTACCGCATGTCGTTCGGCAAACGTCCGGCAGAAGAGCTCTATCGCATCGACCGCGACTCGGATTGCGTCAAGAACTTAGCCGACGAGCCCGGCCATGCCCGGACGAAAGATTCGCTGCGGGCGGAGCTGCAAGAGCGCCTGGAACGGGACGGCGATCCGCGAGCCCTAGGACGGGCGGAGGTCTTCGACAGCTACCGGTATACGGGTTCCCGCAGACACGCCTATTCCACGTGGTTGGCGGAGCAGGGACCGTAGGGGCGCTCCGTCATATACTGGATTGCCAAGGCGGGCGCGTTCCTGCCCGTCCCGGAGGCCGCGGCCAGGTTCCCGGCGCTCCGCCCCAAGGCTTCTCAGGTGAGGTGAGATGAAGGTATACGCGGGCAAGGACGTGAGAAACATCGGCGTCGTCGGGCACGGCGACTGCGGCAAGACGACGTTGGTGGCCGCTCTGCTCTACGATTCGGGGGCGACCACCCGGCTCACGAGCGTCGACGAGGGCAATACGGTCACGGACCACGACGAGGAGGAGACCGCCCGGAAGATCACGATTGCGACCTCCGTCGGGGTTGCCGAATGGCGCGGCGCCAAAATCAATCTCCTCGACACTCCCGGCTACAACATCTTCATCAACGACGCCAAGGCCGCGCTGATCGCCGCCGACTCCGCCCTAGTGGTAGTGGATGCCGTCCAGGGCATCGAGGTGCAGACCGAGAAATGCTGGCAGTTCGCCGACGACTACGGCATCCCGAAGGTGATCTTCGTCAACAAGATGCATCGGGAGAGAGCCTCGCTGGAGACGGTCCGGGACCAGGCCAAGGAGGTCCTGGGGGTCACGGCGGTCGCGCTGCAAGTACCGCTCGGCCAGGAGAAGTCCTTCCGCGGGGTCGTCAACTTGCTCGACGGCAAGGCCTACGAGTACGCCATGGACGGCGACGGGCGCGGCCAGGAGGTTGCTATCCCCGCCGACCTAGCCGAGCAGGTGGAAGAGGCCCGGACCGGCCTAATCGAGGCGGTGGCCGAGACCGACGAGGAATTGATGGACGAGTATTTCGAGGAGGGGACGCTGGAGGGCCCCAAACTCGTGGCGGGGCTGAAGAGGGCCTTCGCGGCCGGGGAGGTGGTGCCCCTGCTATGCGGCTCGGCGCTCCACAACATGGGCGTCGATCTGCTCCTGGATTTCCTAGTTGATTCCGCGCCTTCCGCGACCGAACGCGGCGAGCTGCCGACCCAGGATGGGCCGGCGGCTATTGACGACTCCGGCCCGCTGGCGCTGTACGTCTGGAAGACCGCCTCGGACGCGTTCTCCGGGCGCTTGAGCTATTTCCGGGTAGCGTCCGGCATGCTCCGCAACGACCAGCAGGTCTACAACCACACCAAGGGCAGCAGCGAAAAGTTCGCCCGCGTCAGCGTGGCGCAGGGCAAGAGCCTGCACCCGGTCAGCGCCATCCACGCTGGCGACATCGGAGCGGTCGCCAAGCTCAAGGAGACTGCGACCGGAGATAGCCTCGGGGCCAAGGAGGCCGAGATCCTCTTCCCCCAAGCGGACTTGCCGGCGCCCTCGATCGCCTACGCGATCCAGCCCAAGTCCCGCCAGGACGAGGACAGGCTCGGCAGCACCATCGCGAGAGTGCTGGAAGAGGATGCGTCCCTGAACTTCTACCGGGACCCGCAGACCCAGGAGTTCCTGCTCGCCGGCAACGGCCAGCAGCATATCGACATCGTGTGCAGCAAGCTGCGCAAACGGTACGGCGTGGATGTCGAGCTGCGCGCGCCCAAAATCCCCTACCGGGAGACCATCCGCGGCACCGCGGATGTTCATGGTCGCCACAAGAAGCAGACCGGCGGCCACGGGCAGTTCGGCGACTGCCGGATCCGCGTCGCGCCGCTGGAGCGCGGAGAGCAGTTCGCGTTCGAGGACGAGATCTTCGGCGGCGCGATTCCCAAGACCTACATCCCGGCTGTGGAGAAGGGCATCCAGGAAGCTGCGGCGAAGGGGTATCTTGCTGGCTATCCAGTCGTCGACTTCAAGGTGACGCTGTACGACGGCGCCTACCACGATGTGGACTCGTCGGAGCTGGCGTTCAAGCTAGCCGGCAGCAAGGCCTTCAAGCTGGCGATGGCGCAGGCCAGGCCGGCGCTGCTGGAGCCGATTATGAAGGTCGAGATCGCAGCCCCAACGGAGTTCGCCGGGGATCTGATGGGCGATCTGAACAGCCGCCGGGGCCGCATTCAGGGCATGGATGCGAAAGGGGCCACGCAGGTGATCCGCGCCGATGTGCCGATGGCCGAGATGCTGACCTACGCCAACGATCTGACCTCCATGACGCAGGGTCGCGGTTCGTTCTCGATGGAGCAGGCGCACTACGACTTCGTACCCGCGCAGTTGGCCGACAAGGTCGTGGAAGCGGCTAAGCGCGAGCGGTCGGGCAAGGACGAAGACGAATAACGCCGCGCTAGGCGGCGGCGACGAGCCGTTGCAAGCTGCGGGCGCAGATCGTGCTGCCCGCCCACTTGTCCCCGCCGGGGCCGGGCCAGTGGGTCTCGAGGCTCAGGGACCCGGCGTACCCATCCCCGACGAGGGCCGCCAACTGTGCCGGCCAGCCGACCTGCCCGGCACCGACATCGCCCCATGCCGGCTTTCCGGTGGCCGCGTCGACGACGCAATCCTTGGCGTGGACATGGCAGATGCGGCTCGCGGGCAGTGCGCGGTAGCCGTCGGGGAAGGCGCGTTCCCCGGCCACGCAGGCGTTGGCAGGATCCCACACGATCCCGTAAGCGCCAGGGTCGAGGGCGGCAACTGCCGGAGCCGTTTCGGCACCGGTCGCGAAGTGGCACGCAGGCTCGTTCTCCAGGGCCAGGAGGACCCCCGCACGCCGCGCCGCCTCCCCTCCCCCATGGAGGGCCTCCAGGATGCGGGCCCGGTTACGCTCCGGCTCGACCGTGCGCCAGAAGCTGAACACCCGCACCATGGGGGCCTCGAGGCGCTTGGCGATCTCGAGGGCCCGACGGAGGATCGCGGGCTGCTCGTCGAAGCCGTACGCTGCTTGGAACGCGTCGTGCTGATAGCGCTCGTCTACGGCTCCACCGTTCGGGAGCACGCACTTGTACACAGGCGAGGCGACACAGATGAAGCGCCGCCCGTGGCGGTCCGCAATGCTCTTGAGGTCCCGGAGCTCGTCATCGCCCATGGCCAGGACATTCTTCCCCCAGGCCGTGCGGATCTCGACCTCGGGCAAACCGAGCTCGGCTGCAGCGGCGCAGACCCGCTCGAAGTCGGGCGAGAATTCGTCGGTGATGACCCCGAGGGGGAAGTCGGCCATAAGACCCCATGGTATCTCGCATGGTTGACCGCAACACCCACTCCGCGACGGAACTGCCAAGGTGGTAGAGCCGGCTTTCGCGGATCCTGCTTGCAGAGTAGAGATTGATTTCTAAAATGCAAAAAGCTGGTGGCTGCGTTGAACCGGACGCTTAGCGTGTTTCCACGCCTTACTGAAGACCGGAAGTTCGCGGTTCGGAAAAACGTGGTTTTGCAGATCCTGAGGGGAAAGTCTGTGCCCATAGAAAATCCTGTGGTCCTCGCTCAACATGCATGATGGATCGTTGGATCTCACGCTTCTAGCTGGGAGGCATGGAGAACCTGCGAGATCGCAGGAGAACGGGACAACCGCGCCAACGGAAAGACCGGTACGCCGCCTGGACCCACGCCACCGTCGTAAACCAAAACCCTGCGCAATACAAATTCAAGTTCGCTTGGTGGACCGCGTCGCGAGGGCACCAAGCCTTAGGAAAAAGTTTGGTAGCGGCCGGAGCGTCTCTCCGGTGCGCCGGATCCTACGGGGGCAAGACCCAGAGTTTCCCAGATCGCTCGCCGATCCCAGGAGTGGGGAGCCCGACGAGTCAGCCTTCCGACGAGAGGCAGACTGCCAGTCATCTTCTTGCCTGCATTCTGGCAACACGACTTTTGCACCGACCAGTGTGCAGCGATAGTAATCAGGGCTTTTCTGGTTTCAGCCAAGGCGCACGTTGCGAGGCTACCCGCTTTTTGGATTTGCAAAATAGAATTTATTTTCTAAAATACAAAAATGATTCCCCGCAAGATCGCGGCTCTGCTGCGCTCCCGGCTGAACTCCTATCCGGCCGTAGCGCTCGTGGGCACCCGCCAGTGCGGCAAGACCACGCTGGCCCGCTCGCTGGGCGGGCTTTACTTCGACGCCCAGCACGAGCCAGACCGGCTCCGCCTAGATCTGGATTGGGACACGCTGGTCGCCGGCAGCGATCTCATGGTTCTGGACGAAGCCCAGGACTGGCCGGAGCTGTTCCCTCGGTTGCGCGGCGCGATCGATCGCGACCGCCGGCGCACCGGCAGGTTCCTGCTGCTCGGCTCGGTGTCGCCGACATTGATGCGCAAGGTCTCGGAGTCCCTGGCGGGGCGGCTGTCGCTCATTGAGCTCGCCCCCTTGGCTCAGTCTGAGCTCGAGGATGCCGAGCAGCGCCGCAGGCACTGGCTCGTCGGGGGCTATCCCGACGGGGGGGTGCTGCACCTGCCCGCGTTTCCCTGGTGGCAGCTCGACTATCTCAACCTGCTGGTACAGCGCGACCTTCCGAACTGGGGATTGACCGCCCGGCCGCAGACAACCCACCGACTCGTCAAAATCCTGGCCATCTCCCACGGCCAGGAGTGGAACGCCAGCGGGATCGGGAAGAGCCTCGGACTCTCCTACCACACTGTCAACTCGTACCTCGATTTCCTGGAGGATGCATTCCTCGTACGACGGCTGCCTGCCTTTCACGCCAACATCCGCAAGCGCCTCGTGAAGCGTCCGAAGGTTTACTGGCGCGACAGCGGCTTGCTGCACGCCGTGATGGGAGTAAGCAACAGAGAAGCGCTTTTGGAGCAGCCGTGGGTCGGCGCGAGCTGGGAGGGCTACGTGATCGATCAGATCCTCACGGAGCTGGCGGCTACGGACCGTGCAGTCGAAGCGTATCACGCTCGGACGAGCGACAAACGCGAAGTCGACCTGCTGGTGCGGGTCGACTCGGAGCTCTGGGCCATCGAGGCCAAGCTGACCTCTCGGCCCCGGTTGGAGCATCTAGCGCGGCTCGACGAGATCGCGGACTTGCTCGGCGCTAGGCGCAGGTTCCTGGTCTGCCCAACCTCCGAGCCGATCGAAAGCAGCTACCGCACGGTTTGCGATTTGGACGGCTTCATCAAGCATCTCGGCTAGCGGCTCTCGGCGCCAACTGCCAGCAACTGTCCCGGATCGATGTGGGTCGCGTCACTCTCGGCGGTCTTGCAAGGCGGCAACGCCCAGACGCTCGTAGAACACTGCCTTATCGCTGCCGCGGGGGCTCGCGACCGGAGATTGCCCGGAGTCCGCTCGTGGAATGCCGCCGGCCACCGCTTCACCGATGGCTGGACATTGCGTAGGCTGAGTTCATGGCGCATCCGGATCGGATCACGATCGGGCGCGGAAAACGCAGCGGCAAGCCCTGCATCCGGGGTCTGCGCATCACGATCTCCGATGTGCTCGACTACTTGGCGTCCGGCATGTCGGAAGAGGATGTTCTCCGGGACTTCCCGGACCTGACGCACGAGGACATCCGCGCCTGCTTCGTTTTCGCCGCTGATCGCGAGCGGCGACTGGTTGCGGTCGGCGGAAGATGAAGCTGCTCCTCGACCAGAATCTCTCACCGCGGCTTGGCGACCGCCCTCGCGACATCTGGACCGATGTTGTTCACATTCGGGCGGTTGGCCTAGCCGCAGCGGACGACTCGACCGTCTGGACGTACGCGAGGCAATACAGGTTCACCCTCGTGTCGAAGGACGGGGACTTCGGCGGTCGTTCCGCCCTGTACGGCGCATCGCCAAAGGTCATCTGGCTGGCGGTCGGCAACTGTTCGACCCTCGAGATTGAACGGCGTCTCCGTAGCCACCGCGATGAGATCGAGACGTTCGCCGCCGAACCGGACACGACGTTGCTCGTGATCGAACCCAGCCAAGGTGTCGGTGCGTCGTAGCGCCACGGCCGATCCAGTTGCCAGCATGACCTTCACCGAGTCGAACACGGTCGAGGCGCTCGTCCGTGACATCCGTTGCGGCGGCGCGTCCATCATGCCGGCATTGGACCCGGCTTGGCGCGGCGGCACGGCTCGCTCTCCGGCCTCGGTTGGCACGACCTCGGGCCGCAGCATCCGACGCGGCAGACGCACGAGGTTCTCGTCGAGGACCACATGCGGGAGACGCTAATCCGTTTCAACCCGGAAATCGCGACGCAGCCGGATCGGGCCGACGGCATGCTGTACCGGCTGCGGGCCATCCTGATGGCTGTGCGGCCGGACGGGCTGGTCAGGGCGAACGAGGAGTTCGCAGCATGGCTCGCCGGCGAGCCGTCGATGCCGTTCGGCGCGGACGGCGAGCACGCCACCATGCGGCTTGTTGATCTTGAGGATGCCGATCGCAATCAGTAACGTCGTCAGCACTCAGCCCATCGTCCGATCGGGTGCGAACGAGCGTTTGCTGGTGAAGGGCCTGCTGCTGGTCGTCATCGAGTCCAAGGCACCGGTACGGTCGAGCCAGAGCTGGTTCGACGGCGCGACGCAGCCCCACGGCGACTACGAGCGCAACGTGCCGGAGCTGTTCGTGCCGAATCTGCTCGGTCGCCACTGAGCACCTCCCACGCGGCCGACGCGCCGAACCGGGAGAAGGCCGAGAGCCGGCCGATCTCGAACGATTGTTCGCGCAGGACGCCCGCAAGATCATCATCACCACGATCTTCAAGTTCGGCGAGATGGACGGTGCTCTGAACGACCGTCACAACATCATCGTGCTGGTCGACAAAGCCCCTCGTTCCCAGGAGAGTGACCTGGACCAGAAGATGCGCAGAGCGCTGCCCCATGCGTTCCTGCTCGGCCTGGCCGGGACCCCGATCAACCGCGCCGACAGCCACACGTTGTTCGCGTTCGGCACCGAAGGGGACGAGTACGGCTACCTGAGCCGCTACGGTTTCGAAGCGTCGATCCGCGACGGCCACCCGCAGCACCTACGGCGCTACCTGGCCAAGTTCGCCTACCGCTGCAACCGGCGCTACCACTGGGCCGCGCTGGGGCCCCGTCCGGTACCGGCCTGTGCCCAGCCCCCCTGCCCTACCGCCTCCGAACTCTGGATGAGGCTTGTGGGCAAGCAGGATGACTTATGGCAAAGCCAGTAAGTGATAGGCACCACCGGCTTCAGTGCGTTCAAAGCCGGTAACGCGTAAGCCCAGTTGAAACGCTGCCCTAAACTGCTCCCGCACCCGGGTTTGAATCTGGGCGGCAGTGGCCCGCGGCACCCCGGCGATCCGCCCCGGGACCTCAATTTTATGCGTTCCCCGCACCAAGGCTGGCGTGCGACCCGCCGCACGGCTCTCGACCCCCGGGCTCCTCAAGTGCCAAGCGGCGAGCAGCCGGTCGGTAGGCAGCGAGCCATGGAGTTCGCTGGAGGTGATCCCGTAGAGATTGGGCAGATACGCCTCGACCGCCGTTCCGAGCTTCTCGATGTTGAAGAAGGCGTTGCGGGCCTGGAGTGGATCGAACGTCCACTCGATCAGGTCGAGCCCCGCCGCCAGCGCCTCCTCCCGCTGCCGGAGCTTCAGCAACCTGCCCAATCCGAGGTTCTGGGCCGACGGCTCCAGCCCAGCCATATGGCTGTGCCAGTAGGCTTTGCCGCTAGGCTTGAACGCCGCAAAAGCCAATGCGTACCCCACAAGCGTCCCGTCCAGAAAGGCACCCAAGCAAGAGCCGCCGATGTGCGTGAAGACCCCGAACAAGCGAGGCGCTACCAGGTCAGATTCGTCGAAACCCCATATGGTGCGCTGCAGCCGCAGCGTGCCTTCGTGCTCCTCCAGGTCGCGCAGAGGCCGAATCTCGACCCGCCTCAGGATCGCTTCGCGCTCTCCCATAGCTCGTCCAACTCCTCGGGCGTGCTGTCATCGAATGAACGGCCCTCGTCCTGAAGTGCAGCCTCGACGCTCCCGAAGCGACGCCGGAACTTCCCGTTCGCCCGCTTCAGCGCGGTCTCCGGATCGATGCCCACGTAGCGGGCGACGTTGACCGCCATGAACAGGAGATCGCCAACTTCGTCCTCCAGCCGGTCGCGGTTTCCAGATTGCCTCGCGGCGCAGACCTCGTCGAACTCCTCCTCCAACTTTCCACCCAACTGTTCGAAAGACTGCCAGTCGAAGCCCGCCTGGGCCGCCAGCTTGCTAAGCTGGCCGGCCTCGAGCAAAGCCGGTTGGTTGGCGGGCACGGCGTCGAGCTTCCCGTCGGCTGGCCGTTGGGGCTTCTCCGAGGCCTTCAGCTCGTCCCAGCGCTCCTGGACCGCGGCGGCGTCGGCAAGCGACTCCCGCGCGAACACGTGCGGATGCCGCCGAACTAGCTTTGCGCTGAGACCGCGCAGTACCTCTGCAATGTCGAACAACCCGTCGTCCCGGGCGATCTCGGCCTGGAATACGATCTGCAGCTGCAGGTCTCCCAGCTCTTCGGTCAACCCGGCCCAGTCGCGGCGGTCAATGGCGTCCACGACTTCGTAGGTCTCTTCCACCACATAGCACCGGAGGCTCTCGAGCGTCTGCTCGCGATCCCAGGGACAGCCGCCCGGGGCCCGCAGCCGGCGCATGATCCCCAGCAACTTGGTGAATTCCTCCTCGGCAGTCGGCATGTCTCATGGTACCCGGGGCGCAGAGAGACGCGAACCCGGCGGCGCGGCCTGCGCTTCGCCTGTCCCGCGCAGTTTTGATTTCTTGAACAACATTGGCCGACATGTCTTTCGCGTGTCGCGAAAACCACCAGAGCCCCGGGTATATCCGAGGCAGTTGACCGCGGTATCACTTGAGCTGATTCCATGATTCACACGATAACTTCTCGACCTTGAATATTTTCCTTTGAAATGTGAATCCACAGGTTAATTTTAGGCTAATTCAGCAAGGTTTCCAACTGATTCTTACCCGCGCATGAAACGCTTTTTCACGTTGGATAATGGAATCGCTGGAGAATGGAATGCTATCAGCAACTCTTGACGTGCCCCAACGCACATCCCTGCGCCTACATCGCAGGCGAGACCATCGACGAGCATTGGATCGGCAGCCGCACGCCAGTCCGGCTTCCCCGCCAGGCGACCCTCTCGGCTTGCCCCTCATACTGGCATCGCCCTCGCCAGCCAAAGGCAGTCGCAGCCGATGCATACCACGGCCCCCTCGCCACAGCACGCCTCACAGTCGCGAAGTCCCCCCAGCTCTCGGACGGACAGCCTCCGCCACACCCGGGCGAACCAACGGCTCAGCCCCAGCGGCGGGCTAGCCGGCAGCCCCCAGCCCGGCAAGATTCCGCAACGGGACTTTGCAACCGGTTCGCCCAGCCGAAGACAGGCCTCTATGGTAGGGTATCCGCGGGTACTTCCATGACTTGCAAAACCCTTGCTTTCGCCGCCTCTGCAGTTGGCATCGCGCTCCTAGCGGCCTGCGACGGCGTGGAAGAGCCCGCCAAAACGCCCAACATCCTGTTCCTCGCTATCGACGACCTGAACGATTGGGTCGGCCCGCTCGGCGGCCATGCCCAGGTCCGGACGCCGCACTTCGACCGGCTGGCCGCTCGAGGCACGACCTTCGTCAACGCCCACACCCAGGCGCCCCTCTGCAACCCCTCCCGCACCAGCCTCATGATCGGTCGCCGACCCTCCAGCACCGGCATCTACGGGCTCGCTCCGTGGTTCCGGGAAGTGGACGAGCTCCGCGACATCGAATCCTTGCCGCAATACCTAGCCCGCCAAGGCTACGCTACCTACTCGACCGGCAAGCTCTACCACGGCAGATACGGCCGCAGCGAGGGCGACAGCGAGTTCCAGATGCTCGGACCGCCGGCCGGCGTCGGGGCCCGGCCCCCCGAGAAGCTAGTGCAAACCCCGGAAGACCACCCGCTCATGGACTGGGGGACGTTTCCGCACGAAGACGAGGAGAAGGGGGACTGGGCCGTCGCCGATTGGGCAATCCAGCAGCTTGAGGGCCCGCTGAGCGGACCGCAGGAGCAGCCATTCTTCCTCTCCGTGGGCTTCTTCCTGCCCCACGTGCCCTGCTACGTGACGCAGAAGTGGTACGACATGTACCCGCTGGATTCGGTGCAGCTTCCCGAGATCCGCCGCGACGACCGCGAGGACACCCCCCGCTTCTCCTGGTACCTGCACTGGAAGCTTCCGGAACCCCGCCTCAAGTACTTGGAGGAGGACGGCCAATGGCGCAACTTGGTCGCGTCCTACCTCGCCTCGGTCACCTTCGTCGACAGCCTCATCGGCCGTGTCCTCGAGGCGCTGGAAGCAAGCGGACACAGCGACGACACCGTCATCGTGCTCTGGTCGGACCATGGCTGGCATCTCGGCGAGAAGCTGATCACCGGCAAGAACACCCTCTGGGACCGCTCGACGCGGGTGCCCCTGATGTTCGCCGGGCCGGGGGTCGCAGCCGGAGCCCGCGTGACCAGCCCAGCCGAGCTGCTCGACATCTACCCAACCCTCATCGACCTCGCCGGCCTCCCCGCGCAGCCCGGCCTCGAGGGCCACAGCCTAGCGCCGCAGCTCCGGGACGCGCAGGCTCCCCGCGAGTGGCCGGCCATCACGACCCACAACGCCGGCAACCACGGCGTGCGAACCGAGAACTGGCGCTACATCCGCTACGCGGACGGTGCAGAGGAGTTGTACGACATGCAGGCGGACCCGGCCGAGTTCAACAACTTGGCGGCGGACCCGCAGCACGCCTCAGTCCTGGAGGAGCACCGCCGGTTCCTCCCGACAGGGGACCTGCCGCCGGCTCCCGGCAGCCGCGCCAGGGTGCTGACGTGGGAGGACGGGCAGGCGACCTGGGAAGGCGAGCCCATCGGAGCCGGCGATCCGATCCCCGAGCTCTGAGGCATAATGGGAGTTGCGGCCTGATTCCGTCCTCGGCGTGATTCCGGCCCGCTTCACGTCCCGGCGCTTCGCAGGCAAGCCCCTCGCTCTGCTCGGCGGCAAGCCTCTCGTGCAGCATGTGTACGAAAGGGCCTGCGCTTGCAAGCTGCTCGAGCGGGTCGTGGTGGCGACCGATGACGATCGGATCCGCCGGGCCGTCGCCGCCTTCGGCGGGCACGTGGCGATGACTTCGCCCGCGCATCTTTCCGGCACCGACCGGGTCGCCGAGGTGGCCGCCACCTCGTCAGCGGGGATCGTCGTCAACATCCAGGGCGACGAGCCCTTCGTGAACGCCGCGGTGCTGGAGCAGGTCGTCCGTCCGCTCCTGGCCGTAGAGGCCGCCCCGATGGCGACGCTGTGCAAGCGCATCGGCGACGCGACTGTCCTGCGGGACCCCAACGTGGTCAAAGTGGTGGTGGACCGATCGGGCCACGCCCTGTATTTCTCCCGCAGCCCGATTCCGTATTCGGGGCGCACCCCGGACTCCGCGGCCTGGGAGCATGTGGGCATCTACTCCTACCGCCGCGACTTCCTGCTCGGGTTCAGCCGCCTGGAGCCGACCGCGCTCGAGGCGGTCGAGGGCCTGGAGCAGCTGCGGGCCCTGGAGCACGGGCATCGCATCCGCGTGGTGCAAACGACGGATCACGTCGGCGTCAGCGTGGACACGCCGGAGGACTTGGCCGTGGCGCGGCGGAGACTCCGGGAGGCCGGCGGCACCGACGCCGGAGGCGGGCATTGAAGTCCGCCGCCCGGCTTAACTACAATGAAATGCTGCGCGGGAGGTCCGGACCCCGAGAGCCGCGCAGCGTGGGGGTACGCATGCCAGATGACCAAGCTGGGGCCGGAGCCCCGCCGTCTCTCCCTCGACCGCATCAAAGCGAGCATCCGGGCGGAAGAAACCGATCAGGACGCGCGCATCCAGGCGCGCCGGCGCTTGGTAGGCCTCCTGACCGGCGGCTTCCTGACCGCCAACTTCCTGATGTTCCTGCGGTTTTTCTTTCCGCGGACCATTTTCGAGCCCCGCACGCAGTTCCGCATCGGGCTGCCCACGGACTACGCCATCGGCGTCGACACGCGCTTCCAGAAGAGCAAGCGCATCTGGATCGTGCGCACCACCGACCGGCTGTTCGTCATCTACGCCAGCTGCACCCACCTGGGCTGCACGCCGGACTGGAAGCTGAGCGAGGCCAAGTTCAAGTGCCCGTGCCACGGCAGCGGCTACGACCCCGAGGGGCGCAACTACGAGGGCCCCGCGCCGCGGCCGCTCGACCGCGCCTATGTCGAGCTCGACCCGCAGGGGCGCATCGTGGTGGACACCAGCATCCTCTACCGGGAAGAGAAGGGCCAGACCACGCAGTTCAACAACCCTGGCAGCTACCTCCAGGTCTGAGGGCAAGAGGTACCCAAGAGCATGGCTGACACCAAAGAGGCCCCGCCGCAGGCCGCCAAGCCGGCGGCCAACGGCAACGGGGCGCGCACAATCCTGGGCGTCGCGGTGGACCCGGACGAGATCAAGAAGAAGGCCGCGATGGACCTCAAGGCCATCCAGGAGCCGACCAAGACCGAGGTCTACAAGTCCATTTTCCGGGTCAAGCACGACCAGACGGCCCGCAGCCGGACGCTGGGCGTGCTGAGCAACGTCTTCCTGCACCTGCACCCGGCCAAGGTGAACCGCGACGCGGTGCGGTACAGCTTCACCTGGGGCATGGGCGGCATCAGCTTCTACCTGTTCTGGGTGCTCACCTGGACCGGGGTGCTGCTGATGTTCTACTACCACCCCACCAAGGTCCAAGCGTTCCGCGACATCCTGTACCTCGAGCACGACGTGCCGTTCGGCAAGATCCTGCGCAACATGCACCGCTGGGCGGCGCACGCCGATGGTGCTGACGGTGCAGCTGCATATGTTCCGCGTGTTCCTGACGGGGTCCTACAAGAAGCCGCGCCAGTTCAACTGGTCGGTGGGCGTCATCCTGCTCGTGCTGACGCTGCTGCTGTCGTTCACGGGCTACCTCCTGCCGGACGACCAGCTCGGCTTCTGGGCGGTCACCGTGGGCACCAACATGGCCCGCGCCACGCCCATGCTCGGCCACGAGGGGCCGTTCGGGCCGCAGCTGGGCATGACCCCCTTCAACGATGTGCGCTTCGCCCTGCTGGGCGGCTCGATCGTCGACGCCAACGCGCTGCTGCGCGCCTACATCTGGCACTGCATCGCGATCCCGGGCTTCGCGGCGACATTCATGATCGTCCACTTCTGGCGCGTGCGGAAGGACGGCGGCATCTCGGGTCCCGCCCGGGTGATGCTGGAGCGCGAGATCAAGCCTGTGCGCAAGTAGGCCTCCGGGAGTTAGGAAGCAGCACCATGGATTGGCACCAGCTCTGGACCATCATCTCTCTCCCGGACAACATCCCCATCGTCGGGATGCTGTTCATCATTCCCTTCTTCACTTGGTACGGGCTCCGGCAGGCCTTCGCCAACGACCGGTTGCTCGAGCGCCTCGAGGAGGACCGGGACCTGGCCAAGACGCACCACCGCAAGACCCAGCCCTTCCGGAAGGGCTGGGCGCGGGAGGTCAGCGTGTGGCCGTACCTGCTGCGGATGGAGTTCCTGGCGGCGGTGATCGTCACCTTCATCCTGATGGTCTGGTCGATCACGCTGGACGCGCCCCTCGAGGAGCCGGCCAACCCGTCGCTGACCATGAACCCGTCCAAGGCGCCGTGGTACTTTCTCGGCCTGCAGGAGATGCTGGTCTACTTCGACCCCTGGATCGCGGGTGTGGCGATGCCGACGCTCATCATCATCGGGCTCATCGTCATCCCGTACATCGACGAGAACCCGCTCGGGAACGGCTACTACACCTACAAGCAGAGGCGCTTCGCCATCTGGACGTTCATCTTCGGCTTCATCATCCTGTGGTGCTCAATGATCGTCATCGGCACGCTCATCCGCGGCCCGGGCTGGATGTGGTTCTGGCCGGGCATGACCTGGGACCACAATCGGCTGATCTTCGAGATCAACCGCGACCTGCACGAGATCGTCGGCATCACGTCCCAGCCGTGGATCGGCATCTTCGGCGGGCTGGTCGTGGGCGGCTTCGCGGCCGCGGCGGGCTACGCGTGCCATCGGGTCATCGCCGCGACGGAGTTCTCGCGCAAAATCCTGGCCCGCATGTCGCTGCTCCAGTACGCGATCCTGCAGGCCCTGCTGATCATCATGCTGGCGCTGCCCGTCAAGATCGCCGCCCGGCTGCTGTTCCGCATCAAGTACGTGTGGGTTACGCCCTGGTTCAACGTGTAGCCGGGGCGACGCAGGAGTTCGTTTCCAGGAATCGAGTTATCCATGGCACAAGAGCAACGCGCGCAGCCGGATCCGGTCACAACGAAGTCGTACAGCGTACACCTCCTGGTTTGGACGCTGCTCCTAACGGCGTCCCTGGTGTGGGCCGTTTACGACGAAGTGGAGGTCATGCGCCCGTACAAGGAGTACCAAGCGCGCTTCCGCGGCTACTACACCGCCTTCCTCATGCAGCTCCGGCCGCAGCAGGCGGCCAAGGAAACGGAGATCCGCAGTTCCCCGGAGTACCAGGAGCTTGACGGGCAGCTCCAGGCCGAGGAGCAGCAAGTGCTGGACCGGGTGGCCGAGATCGACCGGCGGGTGGGCCAGGGGGTCGTGCCGCGCCTGACCGCCGCCCGCAGCGCGTTCCAGGTGCTGCGCAGCGAGATCGACGCGCTGCGGTACCAGATCGAGGTGGCCGGCAGCGAGGACACCAAGGCCAACCTGCGCGAGGAGATCGAGGGGGTCCGGGAGCGCGTCGGGGAGGTGGAGCTGCCGCTCGCGGACGGGTCGGGCCGCACCGAGGAGCTCGAGATGCAATACGCGCAGCTCGAGGCCGAGTTCCTCGGGCTGCAGGAGGAGCGCGCCGCGCTGCAGGGCGAGCGCCTGGAGGCGCTGGGCCGAGCCAACGAAGTGCGCCGGGAGCGCGACGCGCTGATGGCGGACCGGCTGGTGGGGCTGGGTTCGGCGCAGATCGACGGCTTGATCGATAAGATGCGCGACTTCTCGGTGGGCATCAAGCAGATCCACCTGATGGACATCGATCTGGTGGACCGCTGCGAATCGTGCCACCTGGGCATACGCGAACCGGCCGAGATCGGGCCCACGGATCTGATCTACCCGGTCTTCCAGAGCCATCCGCGGCGCGAACTGCTGGACATCCACGACCCGGAGGCGTTCGGCTGCTCCTCGTGCCACAACGGCAACGGGCGCGCCACCCGCAGCGTGACCAAGGGCCACGGGCGGCACAAGTTCTGGCTCTGGCCGCTGTACTATCCCGAAAACGTCGAGGCGGGCTGCCAGCAATGCCACGCCAAGGAGATCGTCACGCCCGGCGGCGAGACGCTCAACCTGGGCCGCGAGCTGTTCATGAACAAGGGCTGCTGGGGCTGCCATCGCTTCGAGGGCTTCGACGCAGAGGCCGAGGAGCTGACGCTGGTGCGGCAGGATCTGCGGAATCTGTCCGCCACCCACACCGCCAACGCCAAGGAGATGCGGGTCAGCCTGGACCTAGGGGACAGCTCGGCCGACGGCGCGACGGCGCAGAGCTACTACGCCCGCGCCGAGGAGCTGCGGCTGACCAATACCCGCATCGACGCGGAGATCCACAACCTGCGCGTCGAGGAGCGGAACTTGGCGGGCGAGGTCAAGAAGTTCGGCCCGAGCCTGAAGGAGATCAAGCTCAAGGACGTCAAGGAGTGGATCCCGCAGTGGATCGCGGACCCGCACGAGTTCCGCCCGGGCTCGAAGATGCCGGTGTTCCGGCTCCTGGACGACGAGGTGCGGAAGATCTCGGCCTACCTGTGGCAAAACGCCCTGGACGGCGACTTGGTGCAGCATCCGCGCGGCAGCGCCGAGCGCGGCCAGGAGCTGTTCGAGACGCGCGGCTGCATGGGCTGCCACTCCCTTGGCGAGGGGGCTGGCCGGGTCGGCGGAGACTTCGCGGCGAACCTGAGCCGGGTCGGCGAGAAGATGAACTACGCCTACATGGTCCGTTGGATCCACGACCCGTCCGAAGTGACGCCGGATCCGGGCGTGCCGGACGAGCTGCGGCCCCGGCCGGTCATGCCGAGCCTGCGCTTGTCGCAGCAAGAGTCGCGGGACATCGCCACCTACCTCAGCGATCAGCGCACCGACGCCCAATACGCCGACGCGGCCTTCATGGACGATCCGGGCCTGGCGGAGGCCGGCCTGGAGCTGATTCGTCACTACGGCTGCGCAGGCTGCCACGAAATCGCGGGCCTCGAAGACGAGGGCCGCATCGGCACGGAGCTGACGGTGGAGGGCAGCAAGCCGCTGGAGCGGCTGGACTTCGCGCTCAAGACGCACGAAGCCGAGATGGAGGGCTGGTACAGCCACAAGGGGTTCTTCGAGCGCAAGCTCAAGGATCCGGCCTTTTTCGACGAGGGCAAGGAGAAGGCGCATCTGGAGCAGCTGCGCATGCCCAACTTCAACCTAACGCCGGAGGAGGTCAACGCTCTCACGACCTTCCTGCTCGGCGCGGTGGAGACCACGTTCCCGGAGCAGTACCGCTACGAGCCCGAGGACGAGCGGTCCGACGTGCAAGCGGGCTGGTGGCTCATTGTGCGGCACAACTGCATCGGCTGCCACCAGATCCGGCCGGGCAACGTGTCGTCCTTCATGTCGATTCCGCGCTACACGGACGATCCCGACTGGGCCGAGCAGCTGCCGCCGCAGCTGTACACCCAAGGCGCCCGCGTGCAGCCGGACTGGCTGACGCGGTTCCTCAGCAACCCGGCCCTCAGCGACACGGACATCCACCGCAACGGAGTGCGGCAATACCTGCATGCCCGGATGCCGACGTTCTACTTTTCGGACCGGCAGCGGGCCAAGCTGACGAAGTTCTTCATGGCCCGCGATTCGCAGCCCGTGCCGCACATGCCGGAGCCGATGGAGCCGCTGACCCAGACCGAGCGGCAAATCGGCCGGCAGCTTTTCACCAGCGAGGCGGCGCCGTGCCTGAAATGCCATATGACCGGCGTGCCGGCCCAGGACGCGGACGCTACGGCCCCGAACTTCCTGATCGCCGCCGAGCGGCTCAAGCCGAACTGGACCTATCGCTGGCTGCTCGAACCGGCCTCGATCGCACCGGGCACGGCGATGCCTTCGGAGCTGTTCCGAAGGGACGTCGACCGCTGGATCTTCAACGGCGAGCTGCCGGCCCAAGCCGGTAGCTACACGGGCGACCACGCGGACCTGCTGACCCGGTACATGTTCCAGATGGACAGCGAGGAACTGCGCCGGCTCCAGGCCCTACAATGAGTTCAGGAAGCCGATTCCCTGGAGGTTTAGACACGTGCGGAAGCATAGATTCTGGGCGGTAGCCCTGTTCCCCGCGGCTCTGCTGGCCCTGGCCCTCGCATGCGGGGGGGACGACTACTTCGACGAGTTCGACGCCAGATCGGGCGGTGGCGGAGGCGATGCGGGAACGACTACCGCCGCCGATGCCGGCGTGATGACGACGGTGGATCCCGCCACGGCGGCGACAGTGCGGGGTGTGGTGACGTTCAGCGGCGAAATGCCCCGGTTCCCGCCGGTCAACATGAGCGCAGAGCCGGACTGCATGCAGCTCCATCAAGGGCGCGTGCCGTCGGATCGTGTGGTGGTGAACGACGGCAAGCTGGAGAGCGCGTTGGTGTGGATCTCGAAGGGCCTGGAAGGCAAGCGCTTCCCGGTGCGGACCGACATGGTCAACCTGGATCAGGATGGCTGCATCTACAAGCCCCACGTAGTGGCGGTGCAAGCCGGGCAGCCGCTCAACATCACCAATTCCGACCCGACCACGCACAATGTCCACCCCCTGCCCCGCGAGAACCGGGAATGGAACAAGTCCCAGACCAGCGGCGCTCCGGCGATCGACTACGCCTTCCCGCGCGCCGAGATGAAGATCGCGGTGAAGTGCAACATCCATCCCTGGATGCAGGCCTACATCCACGTGATGGAGCACCCGTACTTCGCGGTGACCGGAGCTGACGGCACGTTCGAGATCGGCAACCTGCCGCCGGGGACCTACACCGTGCAGGCCACGCACGAGCAGTTCGGCGAGCAGGAGTCCGAGATCACCGTCGGCGCGAGCGCGGCGGAGCAGGTCGACTTCGACTTCACGGGCTAGGCCCGGGCGCTCGCCCGCGGCCGGACATTTTCAGCGGCATGGCCAGCAATCCGCAGACAACCGCGACGGCTTCGGTCGGCGCGGGGGCGACGGCAGCTCTTGCAGGCTACTACGAGATCACCAAGCCCTCGATCGTCTGGCTGATCGTAATGTCGACGGTCGTGGGCTGCTACTTGGCGGTTGACGGTCCGTTGCCTTTCGCGACGGCGTTGCATACGGTGGCAGCGACCGCCCTGCTGGCGGCGGGGACAGGCGCGCTCAACCAGTGGTGGGAGCGCGGCACCGACGCTCGGATGCGCCGCACGCTGGACCGGCCGCTGCCATCCGGCAGGCTGCAGTCCCAGGCCGCGCTGGGGTTCGCGGTCGGACTGGCCGCAGCGGGGCTGGCCTACCTCCTGGCGGGAGTCAACACGCTGAGCTTCTGGCTGGGCGTCTTCACAGTCGTTGCATACAACTTCGTCTACACCCCCCTAAAGACACGTACGTGGTGGTCCACGCTGCTGGGAGCATTCCCTGGGGCGGTGCCCCCGCTGCTAGGCTGGGCGGCCATGCGCGGCGAACTGGGCCTGGAGGCGTGGGTGCTGTTCGGGATTCTGTTCCTGTGGCAGTTTCCCCACTTCTACGCCATCGCCTGGATGTACCGCGAGGACTACGCTCGGGCGGGCATCCGCATGCTGCCGGTGATCGAGCCGTCGGGCCGGTCCACGGGGCGGCAGATCATAGCAAGCTCGGCAGCGCTGATTCCGGTGTCGATGGCACCTGCATGGTTGGGGATGACGTCCCTGTGGTACGCGCTGCCCGCCTTGGTTCTGGGGACGGTTTATCTGGCCTACGGTGTCCGGCTGGCGCGAGCCGGGACCGGCGCGCAAGCGCGGGAACTGCTGCGCGTCTCGGTGCTGTACCTGCCGCTGCTGTACTTGTTTTTGCTGGCGGCGGCGGCATAGCGCACCTGGCGACCGCCCGACGAGTCCGCTGCGGACGGGCCCGGAATCCCGCCAGGAGGGGGCAGCGGCTGCCCGGAGCGCTGCTGGGGACAATCAGGAACGGCTTGCAGCAGGCCGCGGCCGCGTTCTCCGCGATTGGGCTCAGGTGCTTGCTAGCGTCCCGGCCTCGCCTCTGCCACCACGAAATGTTCCCCTGCGGAGAGTCGTGGAACAGTCCAGAACGCAATACCGGTGGGCTGGGGTAGGAGAGACATCGGCCTCCCGGTGCCCCTTCGCAGGGTCGATGCGCAAAAACTCGACCAGGAATTTGTCCAGGGTCCGCGAGACCGCCGACAGGATATAGCCCGCGGCCCCTGCGCCACAAGACCGGTATCCATCGAGGCAGCACAGCTCACCTCTCCCGAAATGGGGTTAAGAAGCCGTTTACTTGATTCCATGCCGATGCTAAACCGAACTCCCGGTTGATTTGCGGGTGATTTCGCCCGTAAGGCGTTGTTTTTCAATAGCCGCACACTCCAGAACGAAGCCTTCGCCGACGTCGAGGACGCCTGCCGCAGCGTGCGCTCCAAGCCCCGCACCAGATCGCGACCGGGCTGGGCTCCTGACGCGCCCTTGCGCTCGACCGTCTGCTCGCCGCAGGGGCCGTTTCGAAAACGAGACCCAGGACCCTGGCCGCCAACGCTCCCGGGAGCGACCAGACCACCGTCAAGCTGCCTGCCATGGCAGCCTGAGCGTCTCGGCCCTACCCGCCGGATACCGCCCTAGATGCCAAGCTCGTACTCCTCGGCGGAAAACACGATCCCCGCGTAGGGGTACACTGAGCGGGCGCCGGGGAGCGCGACAGGATGCCTGAAACGGTGCCGCTGGCGACGGCTGTCCTGGAGGAGCTCGAGGTGGCTCCGCCGCCGGTGGACTACCCGTGCTCGGACGGGCTGCCGATGTCGGACGACGACTGGCAGGGCGTGGCGATGACCGAGGCCTGGAGTGCGCTGCGGCTGCACTTCGCGGATCGGCGGGACCGGGTCTATGTGGCCTGCGACACGTTCGTGTACTACCGGGAGGGAGATGCGGGGGCGCGGATGGCCCCGGACGTGTTCGTGGTGCAGGGGGTGGCGGGGGAGAACCGCAAGTCGTACCAAGTGTGGCGCGAGGGACCGGTGCCGCAGTGGGTTTTGGAAGTGGCGTCGGAGGCGACGGTGCGGCGGGACCTGGAGGCGAAGAAGGAGCTGTACCGGCGGCTGGGGGTGCGGGAGTACTGGCAGTTCGACCCGACGGGGGAGACGCTGGGACGGCTGCGGGGAGCGCGGCTGGGGGGCTGGACACTGCGGGCGGGCCACTACGAGCCGCTGGAGACAACGGTGGACGGCACGGCGTGGAGCGCGGTGCTGGGGCTGGAGTTGGAGGCGCAGGGGGAGCTGCTGCGGTTCCGGGACCCGGCCACGGGCCTGCTGATCCCGACCCAAGAGGAATCGGCGCAGGAGGCCCGGCGGCAGGCCCGCCTGCGTCAGGAGGCGCAGCGGGAACGGGACTTCGAAGCACGGAAGCGGCACCAAGCGCAGCGGGAGCGGGACGCCGAGGCGCAAAAGCGGCAAGCGCTGGAAGCCGAGCTCGCCACGCTGCGGGCGCGGCTGGCAAAGGCGAACGGCGAACCATCCTAGATCGCTTTGCCGCGGAAGAGCCGGTCGCAGCCCCGGCCCGCTGAAGGAGCACCAGGAGCCAACCGGCACCCTCGCCCAGGATTGAGGGCGCGGGCCGCCTGAAGTCCCGTCGGCGAGCTAGTCGGAGGCTTCGCAGCGGTCGCGGCCTGACTGCAGCAACTGCATTCGATTGCCCTCGCGGTCCGCCGTGAGCTGCAGACCGGCTTCGCCGCCATCCAAGCTTGGGCGAACGAGCGGCGTTGGTGGATCGTTTTGAGCACAGCGCACCCCGCCGCCGGTGCAGTCTGTCCGGATCCGCTCAAGACGCCTGCGATCCTGCCCCGCGCCGCTGTCGAGGCTCCGCTGGGCGAAGACATCCGCTAGCTCCAGCAGCCGCACCGCGGCGTCCAGCTGCTGGAACGCTACTTCCGGCTGCTCGGCCAGCAGCTTCAGGACCCCCGTCTCGATCGCGGGCGTGGCGACCCGCAGCGGTGGGCCTTAGGATTGGTCCCGAACCGCAAGGCGCACCCCCCAGCCTCCTCCAGAAGGGTTGGCACGAGGGAAAGCGCGTCCATCAGCGGATCTTCGCCAACCTCACCCACGGGCACCCCAAGATTGAGACCCTGCGCCGCACGCGCCGGAACGCAACCCTTGTCGCCCTTCGAGGACGCCTGCCGCAGCGTACGCTCCAGGTCCCCGCGGCCAGGTCTTGAGGTCGGGCCTGGGCTCCTGGCTTGCCTTCGGGCTCGACCGGCTCTCGCCGCCCAGCCGCAGGGCACATGCACCGCAAGCTGGCACCCCTGCTGTTTGACGACGCCCCCGCAGGCCGCCCCAGCCGGCACCGGCCATGCCCTCTCCGGCGGCGCGACGCAAGGACGCCGCCCATAACACCCCGCAGGGAGCGCCGCTGCACAGCTTCCGCATGCTCCCTCGCCGACTGGTCGACCATCGTCCAGCACCAGGTGCAGCCCCAGCAAGGCCAAGCCAGGCCCTGCAACCTGCTCACCCGCCCCACGCCACTGCAGCAGCAAGCCCTCGACCTGCTCGGCCTGCGCCCGGAGCGTATCCAGCATCGCATCTCAGCAAACGGACGATGGCTTAAATGAATCAATGACTCACGTCAATATCTGCCCCGTAAGTTCGGGTGCAAGGTCCGGCTAGGTACGTTCGCATTCCGGCACAGGTATTCCCCGGGCAAACCTGCGTCGGGTCGAAATGGCTCGGCTCCTCGGTGTAGAACCGCACGGCCCAGCCAACTCTCGGTAACGGCCCGCAGCATGTTCCTGGTCAAGCCAATGGCCGCCGCGTCGTCGGGCCAATCCTCGCCCGCCAACTCGAACGGCTCACAGCAGTTGAACAGCTGGAGGCGCTTGAGTCTCTCCTCAGCACCTCTAGAGCTGCCAGCGGGGCCCGCACTGCCACGCCACAACCGAGCACCCAGCGGGGGACTAGCGGCGTCCAGGCACACCACATCGAACCTCCCCCCAAGCGCCAGGAGCTCTGCACGGAGCTAGTTGGAAAAGCTATGCACCGCCAACCTGCCGATCCTCCGCAATCGCAGGATGGCGCACTCCCCCTTTACTACCGGTTCCCGCACCCCGCCTAGTTGGACTCGTCGCCCGTGGCAACATCCTGCATCGCTTCAGGCGCCTGCTGAAGGGCCTGCCTAGCTCCGTCGCGAATCAAGCTGCCCTCCGAAGGTCCCTGAAAGAACGTGAACCCCTCCCGGTCACGCCATGCGAGGGGACCGGCCAGCACCTTGCCGGCTTTGAGTGTCTCCGTCTTGATTTTGTCGATCAGCGCCATATAGCGAGGGTCGTCGCGTGCCCACCCGGTGAAACTGCCGATATCGCCGCTGGCTGCGAAGACGACATCGACTCCGTCGATGGCGGCAACCTTGTCGATGATGTCGACACCCGCAGGCGACTCGATCATCACCACCACCATGATGTTGTCGTTCGCTCGCTGGCGGTAGCCCCGAACCCCAAAGCCGTCCGTACTGGCCGCCGCCTTGGCTCCGTTTCCCTCGAGGCGGGTACTTGGCGTAGGTCACGCCATCTTCGGCTTCCTGCACACTGTCCACCATCGGCACGATGATCCCCAGCGCACCAATATCCGTGGCCTTCTGGATATCTCCTTCAGTGGGTGTGGGCACGCGGATGAAAGGGATTGCCGGCGCGTCGCGGCAAGCCCAGATCATGCGAGCGACCTGCTCATAGGTCAGCGGGCTGTGCTGCATTTCGATCCAGATGAAGTCGAAGCCCGCCGTGGGCCATTGAGCAGTAGATCGTCGGATCCGAAGTGTAGACCGTGCCGCCGACAACCTGCTTGCCTTCGGAGAGCTTCTGTTTCACGGTGTTGAACAAGCCCGAGTCCTGGGCCGCGACCGGAGCCGAGGCCGCAAGCGCTAGGGCCAAGAGGCCATATGCGGAAAGACGGTAGTGCTGCATAGTAACTCCGGGGCCGCTAAACCGCGGCTCAACTCGGGACTGCAACAGTATACACAACGCTCGCAACGCTCGGGGCTTCCTGGCGCACAGCCGAAGCCCGTCCGCCTTAGGAGCCTGTTGAAAAAGTCCTCAGCGACCGTGAAGTGGCACTGAAATGACCGTAAAACGACTCCTGCAGGCCCTGAACAGTCGCAGAACGGTGCTTCGGACGCGATTTCGCGAGGGGGATCGTACCCCAGCGACTTTAGCAACAGGCTCTTAGGACCCCGGAATGAAGCCGGAGGCACAGACTGCCGACCGGACACAGCGCACGGCCAGCAATAGAAACTGCACCTCGTGGCTGCCGTACGACACCCAGCGCTCAAGGATCTCGCCGTCCGGTGTGACCACCAGGGCACCGTTGCGGTCGTAGGCCGCATCTGTCAGGTCCCCACCGTCAGCCACCAGTACATTGTCGTCGGCATTGATATCCAAGCCCCAGGGTCAGCCCAGCCGGTCGCTCTTCCATTCGGCAGCGAATTTGCCCTCACTGTCGAAAACCTGCACGTGCGAGTTGGTGCGATCGGCGGCACAGACATTCGCTCCGCTGTCCACCGCAATGCCGTGCGGGATATCGAATTCCCCCCAGCCCAGTGCGCTTGCCCCCCCCCCAGCTATTTAGAACTCACCCGCAGGACTCAGCTTGACGATGCGGTTGCTGCCGTAGCAGCCTGTGGCAAGAGTCGAGGCTCGGAGTAGACGGCGGGGATCGGATCCCGCACACGGCACGGCATGGCGATGGGGAAGAAACCGGCGGCGCGGCAGTCGCGGCCGCTGAGGGAGAGCCTGCAGGACCTGCCGACGAGCAGCGGCCATCCGTTCTGTCAGCGGCTGCCCCGCATCCTGGCGGAGTCCGGATTCGACGCCTTCGCGTGTCGTGCGCGTCCATCAGCCCAAGATAGCGGCTTCGCCGCGAGCTCAGGATGTGTGCGTACTTCCCCTAGATTCCCGGTTAATTTCCCGAAATGGCGGTTGAGGGGGCCGTAGGGCATGAGCGGGGAGCCCGGCGTACCCGGCGCAGGCCCCTCAGCCCGTCGCCGAGCGACTTGGCCCCCCCGCAAGTGCCCTGCGCCGACCTGCACCCGCATCGCGGCCGCTGCGCCCCCGGTTCCGGGCGCACCGATCCCCTCGCGGGCTCCGCGTCGGTCCCCTGCCACTGGGCTCGGCGCGGCTCCGGCCGCGCCGGCCCAGCCCTAGTCCGGCTCCATCCGGCTCCCCGCGTGCAGCAGCCAGTCCAACCACAGGTTGCTCCGGCTGCACAGCAGCCGCCGTGCGCTGCGCGTCAGCCGCCCCACACTGCCCACAAAGTACCGGATCAGCGGCCGCAGCCCGTGCTGCCGCGCCGCGGCCGGCAGCGCCTGGTACTGCAGCAGCAGCTGCGCGATCTGCCCGCCCAGATAGAAACCCTGATGCGCCGCGTGCGAGCGGCACGGCGGATGATGCAAACCCAGGTCCGTCAACGGCCCCTGGAACGCATTCTCCTGCCCCTGCTGGCCGCGGTGCCGCCGCACCAGCTCCGCCACCGGCAGCCGGTCGTGGCTCACCAAAATGACCGTGCACACCGGCTCCAGCAGCCGCTGCTCCCCGTCCCCGTCGCGCCGGATCACCCCGTACACCGGCTCCTCCGGCCAGCGGGCCGGCCGGTACGCCACCACGAGCGCCCGTTCCTTCCCCGCCGCGTCCAGGGGCTCCCCCTCGTCCTCCCGCAACCCCATCGCGGCCGCCAGGCGCAGAATCGGGGCCTTCTGGCGCGGATCGGTCACACTCACGGAATACCCCCAGCCCTTCCGCCGGCAGGAGCTCACCAGATCCTGGCAGTAGTACGCGCTGTCGGCCCGCAGCCACACCGGCTGCCGCCCTGTCAGCCAAGGCGCCGCATCCTGGTCCAGCTGCTCCCGCCAATCCCCCCGCACGTCCGTGCCGCCCGCATGCAGCCGCGCGCTGACCCACGCCACCCCCACGCACACCGAGTGCAGCCAGGACTGCCTCTCGCCGTGGTAGCCGCGCCCGGCGTTCTCGCACAGCTGGCCCTCCACCTCGATCCCCGGGCCGTCCACGAACACCGGCACGGAGCCCCACCGCTGCCCGCACGCCTGCGCCCCCAGCGGCACCAGCCGCCGGCTGACCAGCCGCGCGCACTCCCGCAACCTCTCCAGCGCCGCCTCGTGCATCCGCTGCAGGTCTGCGCCGAGCCGCCGGCTGGCGGGCACGGCCCGCAGCCCGCACGTTCGCCGGGCGACCTCATCGGCCCCCAGGGCGTCGACCGCGGTGAGGTGCCCCCCGCCGGCGCAGGCCGCGTAGAGCAGCGCCAGCAGCCTCTGCCCAGCGCGGCCACCGCGCCGGCGGCGCTGGAGACGGACCGCCGCAGCCAGCTGCTCGGGCAGTCCGAGGAACCGGGCCAGCCGCGCCACCACGCCGAGCCCGGCCAGGCCCGTCAAGTCATCGTCGCAGACGCCGTAAGCCAGGGTGGGAGCGCTGTCGGGGGACAGGGGCAAGGGGGCCTCCCAAAAAACCGAGATGCACCCCCGAGGTGAAACCCGCGAACACCCCGAGGACCGTTTAAGTCATTGTAACACAATACGTTCCGGATGACATCGGAATTTTTATCCGGGAATCAGGGGTACTTCCCCGCGGTCTCCGGCGGGGGCTGCAGGGAAGCAAGCGGGGCCGGGTGAGAGAGGAACGGGAAGAACGGACGGTCCGGATCCGCGCCCGGGAAGCCGGTCGCACGGTCGGTGAGCGCATCGGTCAGGTAGCCATCCAGAGCGACCGGAGCGAATTGCAGCAGAAGTCGCTGGCCGTGCGGAGGAGGGCGTCGGTCGGGAAGCGGGAGCGGGAGCCGCCGAAGAAGTACTCGAAGCCCCGGTGCAGCGGGTGGAACGGCAGGGCGGCTCCGAGGTGCCATTGCCCGACGAAGCCGGCGCGAGAGCCGCTGGCCCGCAGATAGTAGGCGAGGGTCTTCTCCTCCGCCGGCAGACCGTACCGCCGATCGGAGGGCCTGTGCTCCAGGTTCTCCTTCAAGCCGAAGCGCACCGGATGCCGCCCGGTGCTGAGGCCGGCCCGCGCCGGACTGCAGAGGGAATGCGTCGCGTAGGCGTCGGTGAAGATGACGCCCTCTTCGGCTAGACGGTCGATATGCGGCGTCCGAACCTCGGTCGCGCCCTGGAAACTGACGTCGTTGTAGCCGAGATCGTCGGCAAGGCCGGCCGCTGCGACCGCCAGCAAGAGCAGGGCTGCGCAGCGGGAACCCCGAAGAAGCCCTTCGGCGATTCCGGGCGGGGGCGGGGGCCGGCGGGGTTGCCGAGGGCAGCCCCAGGAACTCCGGCAGACTCTGTCTCCGCGGGACCGGCTTCGGTTCTCAGGCCTGGACAACTATCGTATGGAACTATTTTCTGCTGTCCGGACCGAGGGATAGCCCAGCCGTGGATGGTGCCACGAGCTCGGGGGCGAGCCCGTTGCCCCGCCCCGGACATTGCGGCGCAGCGCCTTCTCCAGGGGCGTCAGCCGTTCCCGGTCCCCGGGGAGCGGCCCGGGATCGTGCAGGTCGGCCTCGATCAGGATGCGCTCCTGCGGCAGATAAGCCAGCAGCATGCCCTCCGCGTGCAGGTCGCCAAGACCCTGGACGCAGTAGAGCTCCAGCGTCCGGCTACCGTCGCCGAGGATGTATTTCTCGTCCACATCCTCCATCGTGTATCCCTCCGCAAGCTCCGTGGGCGGATACAGCGACACCAGGTCGGGCTCCAGGGCCCGGGGCGCGTAGTGCAGCAGCTCGCTCTCGTAGAACATCCGATTCCGCTGGTGGGTGATGACCGTTGCGCCGATATGGAGGTAGGTGCGCAGACCCCCTAAGTGGTCGTAGTGATCATGCGTGTTGACCAAGTAGCGAATCGGCTTGCCCGGAGCGAGCTCCACCACGGCCTCGTAACCATCCGTGACGAAGATGGACCCGTCGGGCGTGAGCGCTAGGCTGGTCGGCCGGTTCAAGTGCTACTCGCCACCCCGGGGCTCCCTGTGACCTCCCAGCTTCTGCATCACTTCGCCCTCCGGACTCATCTTGTAGATCACTTGGTCGTCGGCGTCGGCGACCCACACATTGCCCTCGGGGTCAATCGCCAAGCCGTGCGGGTTCGCGAACTGGTCGTCCACAAAGAAGATAGGCTGGCACCCGAGTCGGCGTCCAGGCACAGGATCGGTCGCGCCGCTGGGGGCGGGGCCCAGATGTGGTTCTGGGCGTCCACCGCGACGCCGGCGGCTTGGCCGAGGACATAGCCTTCGGGCAGCGCGGATCAGCCGTGGACGCTTTGACAGGAGAGCTCATCGTCGTCGTCGGTCAGCGGCAAGGCAAACAAGACCCGCCAGCAGGCAAGAGATAGCTCCGAGCGCGACATGGCATATGGATCCGTTCCTCCTTCTCGGCGAGGCCGACTCGATCTGAGGAGGGGCCAACTCCGCACTGGAGTGTGCCGGGATACAACCTCCAAGCGGAGGACTTGCGCAGCGTTGCGGCGTCGGCGCGTTACTCCGCTTAGCGAGAACGCCAGGCGAACGGCAGCTCGGCGCGATTCGGGAGGCGATTGCCCGCACCCGAACGATCGACGGGAGCAAGCTTCGTCGGGTACCTGCCTGTGTAGCAGGCGTAGCAGTAGTGCCCCTTCTTATCGGCGACGGCTCGCTTCAGGCCTCGCATTGAAAGAAAGGCCAAAGAATCAGCCCCCGTATGGTCTCTGATCTCCTCAATGGACATCCGGTTGGCGATCAGTTCGGTCTGATCCGGTGTATCGACGCCGTAGTAGCAGGAAGCGATCGTGGGCGGGCAGGAGATCCTCAGATGCACCTCCCGGACCCCGGCGTCCCGCATGATGCCCACGATCTTGCGGCTAGTAGTGCCCCGCACGAGCGAATCGTCAACCAGCACTACCCGCTTGTCCTTGACGATGTGCCGCACAGGGTTGAGCTTCAGCTTGACCCCGAAGTTTCGGATCGATTGCTTGGGCTCAATGAACGTCCGTCCGACGTAGTGATTGCGGATCAGGCCGAGTTCGAACGGGATGCCCGACTCGCTGGCGAACCCCAGCGCGGCGGCGTTGCCGGAATCGGGCACGGGCACGACGCAATCGGCCTCGACCGGCGCCTCGCGGGCGAGGCAGCGCCCGAGGGCCTCGCGGGACTCATGCACGGAGCGGCCGAAGACGATCGAGTCGGGCCGTGAGAAGTACACGTGCTCGAAAACGCACTGGGACCGGGTTAGGGAAGACGCGAAGCGCTCCCGGATGATGCCGTCGTCGGTGACGGTAATCGTCTCGCCGGGCTGCACCTCGCCCTCGTACTGGGCACCGATCAGGTCGAACGCGCAGGTCTCGGACGCGAACACATGCACATCTCGTCCTGCATGCCGCATTCGACCGTAGGCGAGAGGGCGGAAGCCGCGCTGATCACGCGCCACGATGATGCGGTCCCGGGCGAGCAAAACCAACGAGAACGCACCCTCCAGGCGCAAGAGCGACTCGTGCAGCGCATGGCGGAGAGTAGACTCCCGAGACCGGGCCATCAAGTGCGGGATGACCTCGGTGTCGCTGGTGGCTTGAAAGATCGACCCCGACATCTCGATCTCGCGGCGCAGCAGGTGGCCGTTCGTCAAGTTGCCGTTGTGGGCCACGGCGAGGGCACCCTTGTTGCACTCGACGTAGAACGGCTGCGCGTTGAGCGAGTTGACGTCGCCCGCCGTGGAATAGCGGGTGTGGCCGATCGCCATGCGGCCCTTCAGCTGGCGCAGCTCCGCCTCGCCGAAGATCTCGCTAACCCGGCCCATGCCCTTGCGGATGCGGACCGAGGTCCCGTCGCTCGCACAGATCCCGGCGCTCTCCTGGCCGCGGTGCTGCAGGGCGTACAGCCCCAGGTAGGCCAAGTTCGCCGCCTCGGGGTGGCCGTAGATCGCGCAGATGCCGCATTCCTCGCGGAAGCGGTCTTCGTCAGCGCGAACCCGCTCCGGGCCGGCGACGGGTGGCGACTCGGTGGTCATTGCGCCTCCAGCAGGGTCTCTAAGGCAGTATCCCAGAGAGCGTGCAAGTGCGCCACCGGGGCGCGGAGAAGCTCGGCTCCGTTGAACTGCACCACGAAATCCGTTTCCATGGTAGCCCCTATCTCGAGCGCCGGGGCCCTGACTGCTGCCGCCTCCGCGAGCACAGCCTGTGTCGCTTCAGGCTCCGCGGCGACCAGGATGCGCGAAGGGGCCTCGTGAAAGAGCACCTCGCGGGCGGCTAGCCTGGAGCGCAAGTGGACCTCCGCCCCGAGTAGGCGAGGGCCGAAGCAGCATTCTGCCAAAGCGACGGCCAACCCTCCGCTGCCAACATCATGCATAGAGTGCGCCAAGCCGCGGCGTACGATGCGGCGGGCAGCTTCCTGGACGGCGGACTCGAGCTCGAGGTCGAGAGTGGGTGGCAGGCCCCAAGTCTGGCCTAGCACCGTCTTGGCGTACTGCGTGGAGCCGAACCGGACCCGCAGCCGGTCGTCACTGCCCGGCAGCAGGCCGCCGAGCAGGATGATGTGCTGGCCTGGAGCCGTGAAGCACGATCCAACCGGCGCATCGGCATGGTCGAGCAGCCCTACGATGCCCATCACAGGGGCCGGATCGATGCCCTGGCCCAGGGTTTCGTTGTAGAGGCTGACGTTGCCGCCGGTAATCGGGGTGCCGAAGTGCCGGCACGCCTCGCCCATGCCCTCAATGGCCTCCACCAGCTGAGCCATAATTTCCGGCTTCTCAGGATTGCCAAAGTTCAGGTTGTTCGTCGCAGCGATGGGCCTAGCCCCCACGGTTGCAAGGTTGCGGCAGCACTCCGCAACGATCAGCCGTGCGCCTTGGCGGGGGTCCAGGGCACAGTAGCTCGAGTTGCCGTCCACGGACATAGCCAGCGAAACCCCGGCTTCCTTAATCCGAATCACCGCGGCGTCCCCACCCGGCCCTGCGGTTGTGTTCGTGCGGACCTGATAGTCGTACTGCTCCCAAATCCACCGTTTGGAGCCCAGCTCCGGCGAGCTCAGCAATGTCTCGAGGGCTGCGAGCAACTCCGGCCCAAACGCCTCGGCCAGTTCCGGGGCCTGCAACGGAGCCTGGCGATAGGGTTTCGTGCGGAGCCGATCGTACAGCGGAGCGTCGTCGCTCAAAAAGCCCGTATCCAGTTCGGCCACGACCGCGCCCCCGTGACGGACGCGCAATTGACGATCGCCAGTGACAGTGCCAATCTCCGCAGCATCAAGGCCCCATTTGCCGAAGACGCTGATGACCTCCTGCTCGCGTCCTCGCTGCGCGACGAGCAGCATGCGCTCCTGGGACTCGGAGAGCATGATTTCGTAGGGAGTCATGCCGGCCTCGCGCTGGGGCACACGGTCCAGCTCAATTTCGATGCCGACTTGGCCGCGGCTGCCCATCTCCGCGGTGGAGCAGGTCAGGCCCGCAGCCCCCATGTCCTGGATACCGAGGATGGCACCAGTCCGCATCGCCTCCAGGCAGGCCTCCAGCAGCAGCTTCTCGAGGAAGGGGTCGCCGACCTGCACATTCGGCCGCTTGGCCTCGGAATCCTCGTCGAACTCCGCCGACGCCATCGAAGCACCTTGGATGCCGTCGCGGCCCGTCTTCGCGCCCACATAGATGACGGGGTTTCCGACGCCCTTGGCCGCCCCCAGGAAAATCGAATCGTGCCGGAACACACCGAGGGCGAAGACATTGACCAGCGGGTTGGCGCTGAAACACGGCGCGAAGGCGCACTCTCCGCCGACCGTCGGAACACCGATGCAGTTGCCGTAGTGGGCAATGCCCTCAACGACGCCGCGCATGATCCGCCGATTGGCGGCCCCGGAGTCCGGGTCGTCGAGCGGACCGAAGCGGAGGGCGTCCAGCACAGCGACCGGCCTCGCCCCCATGGTGAAGATGTCTCGGAGGATGCCTCCGACGCCGGTCGCGGCACCCTGGAAAGGCTCGATGAAACTGGGGTGGTTGTGGGACTCGATCTTGAAGGCGGCGGCCCAGCCGGCACCAATGTCCACGATCCCGGCGTTCTCGCCGGGCCCGACCAGAATACGCTCGCCGTGCGTCGGCAGCTTCCTGAGGTGCAGCCGGGAGCTCTTGTAGGAGCAGTGCTCGCTCCACATGACCCCGACGATGCCAATTTCGGTAAGCGTCGGAACCCGACCCAAGCGCTCGGTGACACGCCGGTATTCCCTGGCAGTCAGGCCGTGCTCGGCCGCCACCCGCTCGTTGACCTCAAGCGGCATGGCCGCCACCGGCCGCCGCAGCAGCGATCATCGACCGGAACACGAACCGGCCGTCCGTCGATCCCGTGGCGCTGTCGCAGGCGCGTTCCGGGTGCGGCATCATGCCCAGGACATTGCGCCCCGGGCTCAGCACGCCCGCGACGGCCCGGCGGGAACCGTTCGGGTTGCTCCCCACGTATCGGAATGCGATGCGGTCTTCCCGCTCCAGCCGGTCCAAGGTGGCCTCGTCGGCGAAGTAGCATCCCTCGCCGTGCGCAATAGGGATCTGCAGGGGCCGGTCCCTGGGACAAGCTTTGGTGAATGCGGAATCCGCTGTCGCGGGAGCCAGGGCTACGGTGCGACAGAGGAACCGCAGGCCCTGGTTGCGCATGAGCGCACCTTCCAGGAGGCCGGCTTCGACCAGAATCTGGAAGCCGTTGCAAACGCCGAGGACGAGGCCGCCCGAGCCGGCAAAGCGGCGGACAGACCGGACTACGGGCGAGAAACGGGCGATCGCGCCGCAGCGGAGGTAGTCCCCGTAGGAGAATCCGCCGGGCAAGAAAACAGCGTCCACATCGCCGAGGTCCTCCGATTCATGCCAGATCGCGGTTACGCCCTGGCCTAGGTTTTGCGAAAGCGCATAAAGCGCGTCGTGATCGCAGTTCGAGCCGGGGAAAATAACGACGCCGAACTTCATCGCGGGCGAGAAAACCTGCGCCTCGTCGGAACTTTCAGTCTAGCACGCGCAGTTGGCGGCCAAGGTCAGAGCCTAGATTCCCGGTTAATTTCCCGAAATGGCGGTTGCGGGGCTGCATGGCTTGAGCGGAGAGCCCGGCGTACCCGGCGCGGGCCCCTCAGCCCGTCGCCGAGCGACCTGGCCCCCCCGCAGGCACTCTGCGCCTGCACCGCAGCCGCTGCGCCCCCGGCTCCGGGCGCACCGAGCCCCCCGCGGACTCCGCGGCGGTCTCCTTACGCTGGGCGCGGCGCGGTCTCGGCCGCGCTGACCCAGCCCTAGCCCGGTTCCATCCGGCTCGCCGCGGGCAGCAGCCAGTCCAATTGCAGGTTGCTCCTGCTGCACAGCAGCCGCAGCAGCAGCCCACTGCGCGTCAGCCGCCCCACGCTGCCCACGCAGTACCGGATCAGCGGCCGCAGCAGCATCTGCCCATCGCTGCCACCGCGCCGGCGGCGCTGGAAGCGGACCGCCGCGGCCAGTTTCTCAGGCAGCCCGAGGAATCGGGCCAGCCGGGCCACTATGCCGAGCCCGGCTAGGCCCGTCAAGTCGTCGTTGCAGACGCCGTAAGCTAGGGTGGGAGCACTGTCGGGGGACAGGGGGCCTCCCAAAAAATCGAGAGGCACCCCCAAGGTGCAATACGCAAACACCCCGGAGGACTGCCTAAATCATTATAATACAAACACGTTCCGGCTGGTAACCAGAATTTTTACCTGGGAATCAGGGAGATAGGGGCGGTGAAAGCACTGCCCCCGCGCCGCACGACGGTTGAACATGGCGAGATGCTTGGCCTCAGTATCCGCAGAGCCGGCGGCGGCGGTCAGCACGAAGTGCGCCTCAATAACGTAGGCCGCGTCGCGCAGCAGCGTAGCAGTTCGCTGCTGTCGGTCGTCCTCAATGAAGGTGCGGAGACTCGCGGTCACGCCGGCTTTCATGGCCTTGCGAACACTTCCCGCGGCGATCTTGCCGCCCAGTTCGTTGCGCCGGAGGTTTTCGAAGCGAATGGGCTTCAGACCGTGGATCCGGTCGATCACCCAGCGGATGGCCGGTTTCCAGTGAACCGCCTCGAGTATCCCGTGCGCGGTCGAGGGCGTCATTGCGTCGTAGGAAACCCGCTCGACCTTCATCTCCGGCCGGGTGAAGCAGGCGTACTCGCCCCAGACATGCAGCTTCACGCCGCAACCCATGGCGACCCTCCGCACGAAACCCGAGCCTCCGCGATGTCGAGCACCCGTACCCACCGTGCCGCCCGAGGCGCGGGTGTACTAGTCTGAATAGTTATGGGATGTAGTGCGTCAGCCCGCGGAACCGAAATGACCGCCTTGCGGTGCTACGCCTACCGACGCGGCCAGCGGTGGCACGCGATCTGCACTGATCTCGACATCGCCGTCGACGGCGGCTCGCTGCCGGCAGTCGTTGCGCCGCTGGAGACCGCCATCGACATGTACCTGGACCGTGTCGCCGAGTTGCCAGCGGCGGAACGCGGGCGTTTCCTGAGGCGGCGAGCGCCATGGCGCGTCAGGGCGTCGCTGGCCGTATGGACATGGCTCCATCGTGTCACGGGTGCCGGAGAGCGCCGCGCTCGTTCGTTCCTGCTGGAATCTCATGTTGCTGCATCCTCCTGATTCACCTGCGGAACACCCGCGCCGGCAGCCCGGACTGACGCACGATTGACGCGAGCGTCGGCCGCGCCACCTCGTCGCCTTCCTTGCCGGCGACCGTGACCAAGCGCCGCTGTCCGTTCACGACGCCTTCGAACTGCTGGTGGCTGCCCTTCCAGCGCTTGCGGCGGAATCCATGACACTCCAGGATCCGCAACACGTCACGGACCTTCATCTTCGCCGACCCCGGCCCCGTGCTGGGCACCAATTGCCCCGGTCTTTTTTACTCCGGGGTGCAGCTTGCCACCTAGGAAAGAATCGCCGCCCTGTCCCGCGAGATCGCGCCCCCTGTGGCAGCCAGAGTCGCTGGCGGCCGCGGCCTGGCAAGTACGGCAGCCTCCATCGGAGCATCCCCTCAGCGATGCATCTCCCCTGGCAAGCATCACGGAAGCTCGGCTCACTGTCCGGGGATTTGCGCCTTGCCCCATGAGAAGCGAGCTTTCGTGTCGGACGTCAATCGATTCTTGGGCGCACCCGATGCCTTAGGCGGTTATTCTTTAGGCTGCGTGACGCCTCGGGGACGCGAGCAGCTGGCATGTCGGGCAGCCCCAGACGGTCGTCCCCAAGCAGGGTCTTGGCGAGCACTTCAAGCTTGGGGATGGCGGCGGTAGCAGTGACTTGGTGCGGCTTGCCGCGGCCGATGAGGCGCTGGCGGAAGGCGCGCAGGTTGGGATCGTGTCGGCCTGCGCCCACGAGGGCGGCGGCCTGCTGGGGACCGCTGCCGCCGAACTGGTACAGATGGGCCCAGAGCAGAGCGGCAACAGGTTCGAGGCCCGCGACCGAGCGCAGGATCTCGGCTCGGGGCACTGCGGCCTCGACGGCCTTGGCGATGGCGTTGCCGACCGCCCTGATGGCACTCTCGGTGGCCTTACCCGCCACACGATCGACTCCTGTAGGATGGGGCGCAAGGGGCGAGGGCGGCCACCAGCCTCTGTATCTTGTCAGCAGCTAGAGACTCCCTGCTCATGGACGGCGACATAGCTTCGGCGCTAGCGGGCGTGGCAGTGAGGCCGCCGGCTCTGATCGCATTCTTCAAGACGGACTGCCCCGCCTGCCACCTGGCCCTCGGGTATCTCGACGCGCTGGGACGCCAGTGTCATGGCCGGGCCCAGGTCATGGCGATTTCGCAGGATGCCGCCGGACCGACCTCGGATCTTGTCCGCGCCTTGGACCTAGCGCTGCCAATCGGTTTTGACGAATCCCTCGACGCCAGCCGCGCCTTCGGCCTCCAAGCGGTTCCCGCCCTGTTCCTGATCGACGCCCAGGGAACGGTAGCCGAGAGTTCGCAAGGCTTCGACAAGGCCGACCTGAACCGGGCCGCCCGCTCGCTGGCCCGTCTCGCCGGCGTGGAGATAACCGATCCGGCACCCGCAGACGACGGCAAGCCGAACTTCCAGCCCGGCTGCGTATCGCGGCATCTGGAGCCGCAAGCCGACGGCGCAGAGGCGGCACCCCTGGACCTGTATTCGCGCCGCGGCCGGCGGGCGTCGCGGGTCGCAGTGCCCGCGGGCCAGGATGCAGAGGAGTTCTGCTACGCCCGGGGCTTCGCCGACCCCCTGCCGGTCGTGCCGCCTACCGAAGCGCGGGTTGCAGCCCTCGTCGCGGCAACCGGACTCCCGCCCGAGGAGATCGTGGCGCACGTGCCGCCGAACTATGCCCCGGCCAGCGTCGAAAAGGTGGCTGCCAACGCCGTCATGGCGGGCTGCCGGCCCGCGTACATGCGAGTCTTGATCCCCTTGGTGCGTGCGCTGTGCGACGAGCGCCTCAATGTCCACGGAGTCCAGGGCACGACGCACTTCGCGGCGCCTCTCGCCATCGTCAACGGGCCCCTGCGGCTGGAGTTGGGCTTCGCGTGCGGCAGCAACGTGTTCTCCAACGCGGCCCGGGCGAACTCAACCCTCGGCCGAGCCGTGCAGCTGATCCTGCGCAACCTCGGCGGCGCATCTCCGGGCCGGATCGACATGTCGACGATGGGCAATCCCGGCCGCTTCAGCTACGTCATCGGCGAGAACGAGGAGGCCAGCCCCTGGGAACCGCTGAGCGTTGACTTCGGCCTTGAGCCGGGCCGCAATGCAGTGACGCTCTACTGCGCGGAGCCCCCGCGCCCGGTCAGCGAGCACAAGGCCCGGACGGGGAAGGTGCTCCTGCGCGCCATCTGCCCCGTTCTGGCCAACCTGTGGAGTCGGCGCGTCTGCGGCCGCTCCGAGGCGCTCGTCGTCTTCGGCCCCGAACACGCGGAAACCCTGCGGCGGGATGGGTACGCGAAGCGCGATGTGGTCGAATCGCTGTACGAGAACACCGGCATCCCGGTGAGCGAGTACGATGGCGACGGCGGAGAAGGCACGCACGAAACCAAGTTGTACGACGAGTGCGTAATCCGCGGCGTCCGGTGCTACCGTAAATTCCGCCGACCGGAGTCGATCCGCGTCATGGTCGCGGGCGGACCCGCCGGCAAGTTTTCCGCCGTGCTCGGTTCGTGGGCCACCGGGCCTCGCGGCAGCCAGATGGTGTGCTATGCCGTGGACTGAGCGAGCCGCCGCGGCCCTTGGTACGCTGTTCGCGAGACTCCGGCCGCAGCCGGAAGGAGGCGATTGATGAGCGCAATCCTCGTGAATCCGCTGGACGAGCGAACGCCGCCCCGCGCCGTAGCCCCACCGCGCCTGAATTCCGTGAGCGGCAAGCGGGTGGCTCTGCTCGACATCAGCAAGCCGGGAGGCTCGGTGTTCCTCGACCGGCTGGAAGCCGTGCTGAAGGACAGCTTCGGCGTCGCCGATGTCCTGCGCTTCCGCAAGCCGACCTTTGCGAAGCCCGCTCCGGAGGCCGTGCTGGAAGACCTCCGCAAGGCTCAGCCGCACGCCGTCATTGAAGCTCTCGCCGATTGAGGGTCCTGCACAACGTGCAGTTTGCACGACTCGGTTCGGATCGAGAATTCCGGCATCCCGGCCGTGTCCGTGGCGACGGATGTGTTCCGCTCAGCAGCCCGGGCGCAGGCGGCCGCCCTCGGGCGAGCCGACCTCGAGGCAATCTTCGTGCCGCATCCCATCCAGGACCGGCTGCCCGAGGAGATCGCGCCGCTCGCCGACTCCGTCGCAGCGGCGATTGTCCAGAGGCTGGTGCAGGCCTGAACTCGAGGGCGACGGCATAGTTGCGCCCGCTTGGCGATGCCGGGACCGCCGCAGTTGGACGCCGAGGTTCGCAAGCACCTCCTGCGCGGCGCCGTGATTCCGGCCCATCCCTTGGCCCTGGACGCGCCCGGCGCCGTTTGGACGAACGCCGCCAGCGGGCGTTGACACGGTACTACTTGGCCGCAGGCGCCGGCGGAGTCGCAGTTGGCGTACACACCACGCAGTTCGCCATTCGCGATGCCAAGCCGGGCCTGTACCGGCCTGTCCTCGAATTGGCGGCCGAGATTCTGGACGAGGCTTCGGCCAAGCGCAACGCTCCGGCCATCCGGATCGCCGGGATTGTCGGCCCCACGCCCCAGGCGGTGCGAGAAGCCGCAGTGGCTGCCGACCTCCGGTACCACCTCGGCCTGCTGAGCTTTGCGGGCTTCGCTACGGATAACCTCGACGGCCTCCTGGAGCACGCCCGGGCGGTCGCGGAAATCATTCCCTTGATGGGCTTCTACCTGCAGCCAGCCGTCGGAGGCATCCCGCTGCCATTCGGCTTCTGGCGCGACTTCTGCGAAATCAGCAACGTCGCGGCGATCAAGGTCGCTCCCTTCGACCGCTACCAGACGCTGGAGGTGCTGCGCGCTGTTGCGGCCTCAGGCCGCAGGTCGGAGATCGCGCTCTACACCGGAAACGACGACAACATCATCGGCGACCTCCTAACGCAGTACGCGCCCGAGGTTGGCAGGGGCACGGAGGTGGGATTCGTCGGAGGCTTGCTGGGCCAGTGGGCCGTCTGGACCCAAGCGGCCTGCGGCTACTGGCGACGCTGCCGAAGCTGCCACGATCCGGCCTCCAGAACGGTGCCGGCGGAACTCCTGCGCCTGAACGCCCAAGTCACCGATGCGAATGCCGCTATCTTCGACGCTCGCAACGGATTCGCGGGCTGCATCCCCGGAATCCACGAGGTGCTCCGACGACAGGGCCTGCTACGGGGAGTCTGGTGCCTCGACGAGGCGGAATGCCTCTCACCAGGGCAGGCCGAGGAGATCGACCGGGTTTGCCGAGCCTACCCGCACCTCACCGACGACCTGTTCGTGGCCGAGCATCTGGACGCTTGGCTGCGCTGATCTTCGACCAGCGGTCCGCCCCGACGCTCCGGGCTAGGCCTGCGGGAGGATTTGGAGCAGCGTGGAGTGAGTCTGCCGACCGCGCCCCGACAATCACCGTCGACGGATTTTCAAGACCCGGCCCATATCGAACACTGGCGGGCAGCGACCGTCGATCAAGTCGCGCTGCTCGGCGAGCGCGGAGACGAGCAGCGGCATAGCGATGGTGGAATCGCAGCGGCAATCCACCATCTGGGCCCCCTTGGCGAACTTGCCCCAGCTCTGCGACTCGGCCAGCGTGCAGCCGGACAGTCCGCCCCAATGCGGCGCGTCCGTCACGATCTGCACTCCGTACCGGTGCCCGGACTTGCCTCGGTTCATGAGGATGGCCACCACCTCGGACTGCTGGGTGTAGTTCTTCGGTGTGCCGCCTCCGAAATAGACCACCCCGGTCGCCTTGGAATCCGCCACGGCATTGGTGATCTCGAGGACATCGGCCATCATGTCGAACATGAGCCGGTTCTCGCCCCGGTGGCGGCTTTCCGCCACCCCGATGCCAATGGAGCTGTCCCCGATGGCCGGGCAGAACAGCGGCACTCCATGCCTAGCCGCAGCCGTGACGATCCCGTCCTCGGGACAGTCCAGGCCGACCTCGCGGCCCAGCAGGTGGAGGAACTCGCGGGTCGTGTAGGGCCGTGACTGGTCAAGGCGGGCAGCGAAGCTTCCGATCCAGAGGTCGTGCTCCCGGAAGCGGACCTCGTCGGCCAGCACATCGTACATGCGGTCCACCATGACTTCGCCCAGCATTTCGTCATCCATGTCGGGCGAGCCCTGGTAGTGGTGAAAACCCCTGGTCTCGTGAATGTCGTGGAAGAAGTTCGCCCCGGTAGACGTGAGTATGTCGATCAACCTGTGCTCAATCATGAACCGCACCAAGCGGCGCATGCCGGCCGGCACCATAGCTCCGGAGAGACCCATGAGAATGGTGCAGTCGGGGTCGGCGAGCATGGCCTTCCAGACCGCGAACGCTTGGCCAAGCTGACGCCCCTGGAACGCGGTTCCGGCCATCCTCTCCAGTAGCGAGGAGGCCGAATTCGAGGTAGCGACCTGGAAGGGGCTGGTGGGAGCGGCGAGTAAATGTTCCTTGCGGGACCTGGAGTCCATCAATCCGTCCATGCTAGCAAGGCCCCGCGAGACGGGGCCGGCCGTAGGCCTACGACACCCAAATCGTTACTGGACAGCGATCAACTCGACCAGGATTGCTGCGCCCGAGGGATCGCGCGCCTGGACTACCGTCGTGGCCGGCTGGTTCTCTGGAAATGTTTCCGCCAGCAGGGCGCGGAACTCCTCGAGGTGCGCGAGGTCCTGGAGGTAGGCAGTCACGCGGACAACATGGGACAGATCCATCAAGGCAAGCTCCAGGGCCTCCGTCTGTTTCCGCATCGAGTGCCGAAATTGCTCGGCGAAGCTCGCGCCAGAACCGGGCATGGCCGATGTGTACACAACTCCGCCGCTCAAGGACGCCGGGCTGGACCGCGCTGTAGCCGGCTCGTTGTGCATGAAGAGTCGGGTGACGTAGCGGTCGTCCACGGCCACGAACGTGATCTCGACAGCGATATCTCCGGGCAAGCGGGACAAGCCGACCGTCGTACGGCTCGGCGCACCGCCCGGGCTGAAGACGGCTTCAAACGCGGCGTCAATGTCAGGCGCGGCTGCAGAAGACCGCAGGTAAGAATTGGCCAACACCACGTTATCCCAGCTCAGGGCCGCCGCTTCCAGGATCGCCTTGATGTTCCGTAGCGTCTGCTCGGCCTGCCCGTGCGCCGAATCCGCCAGGGCTCCCGTGGCCGGCTCCCGGCCGCCCTGCCCCGAGAGGTAGACGGTGCGCCCCGCCCGGACAGCCGGGGAGTAGGGTCCCATCGCGGCAGGGATGCGGCCCTGGGCGGGTCGCACGACCTCGGTCTCCGCAGCGTTCGCGTAGGCGATGCAGGCCAGAAGAATCCTAGCGTCCCCCGGCAAGCCGGGAACCTCCAGGGTTGTCCTGGCCGGGTAGGAGCCCTCCGCAAAGTAGCTACCGTAGACGGCGTTCATCTCTGCGTAGTCCCCCATGTCTGCAAGATGAACATGGCAGCTAACGAGATGCCCGTAGTCGAGTCCGGCGAGGCCAAGAGCCTGGCCGAGGCGGTCTAGGGCAGACCTCGTCTGATCCTCTACGGAGACTTGGGCGGCGGCGGATCCTAGTGCGCTCAGGTAAAGCGTTTGTCCGGCTAACACGCCGACGGTCTGGTCGGCCTCGTTGCGGAAGACCTGACGCGGCGTAGCCTGGGGGCCACCCTCGTCTGCTGGCTGTCGAGGGTCCTGCGAGCAGGCACCGCCGACAAGCAGGGCCACAATCAGGGATGTGCGAAGAAGTTTCACCGCCTCAAAGTAGCAAAGCCCAGCCAGCACGCCAGCGCGACCTCGGCACATGGTGGTGCAGCGGCGGACACCCTGCTCGGTGGTACAGTGGCTCGTCATGAGGCGGGTAGGTCGGCGGGCGTTTCTGGGTGCAGTGTCTGGAGGGTTGGCGGCAGCCTACAGTCGGCAAGACGCGTCCAGCCTGCCTCCGGTCCGGGCCATCACCCGAGGGCCGAAGCACCATTGGTTCGGATACTACGACAAGCTGGAATTCGACCCCGCCAACCGGCTTGTCCTCGGCATGGAGGTCTGCTTCGAGCACCGCTCCCCACGGGCTGACGACCAGATTCGCATCGGGATGGTCGACCTGGAGGACGGCGACCGTTGGACCGATTTGGGCCGTAGCACGGCTTGGTGCTGGCAGCAGGGCTGCATGCTCCAATGGATTCCTGGTTCCCGGACGGAGGTGATTTGGAACGATCGCGAGGAAGGCTCCTACGTCAGCCGGATCCTGGATGTGAGCACGGGGAAGCAGCGCACCGTACCCTCGGCGGTCTATGCTCTGGGGCCGGACGGAACCTGGGCAGTGTCCACGGATTTTCGACGCCTGAACGACACCCGCCCCGGCTACGGCTACACCGGGATCCCAGACCCCAACGAGCGCGAGCTCGCACCCGACAGCGAGGGCATCTGGAAGGTCGATCTAGCGACCGGGGAGCGAGAGCTGCTGTTTTCCCTCGCGGAGGCGGCGGCAATACCGAACCCCCACAACGACACCTCGGGCAAAAAGCACTACTTCAACCACTTACTGGTATCGCCCGACGGGGCGCGGCTGATCTTCCTGCACCGTTGGAGATTTCCACCGGGTTCGAGCAAGGGATTCGGCACGCGGATGTTCACGATCGGCAGCGACGGCTCTAATCCATACGTGCTCGACCCCTACGGGCGCACCTCCCATTTCATTTGGCGAGATGCAGAGCATGTCCTTGCCTGGGCGCTGCATCCGTCGCACGGCGAGAAATTTTATCTCTATCGGGACGAGACCGATGAGGTCGAGGTTCTGGCCCCGGAGGTCATGTCCCGGAACGGGCACTGCACCTATTTGCCGGGCAATCGCTGGATTCTGAACGACACCTACCCTGACGAGCAGCGCTTGCAGCATCCGTACCTGTACGAGGTCGCCAGCGGTCGCCGCGTGCCGCTGGGCCACTTCCACTCCCCACCGGAATACAGCGGTGAATGGCGCTGCGACACCCACCCTCGTTGCAGCCCAGACGGCACCAAGGTCGTGATCGACTCTCCGCACGGAGGTGAGGGACGCCAGTTGCACCTCATCGACATTCGGGCGATCGTCGAGGGCTAACCGCGGCGGGGAGTGCCGGAATACGGAGATTTGCAATCCGGGCGTCTCCGGAAGCAACGAGCGATTGGAGCCCAGCTCAGAGCGGGCATCAAGAATTTAAAAAGCAGAGTGTAGTCGGATCTAGGCTGCCCGTAGAGATATCCTGTTATTACTGCAGTGGTTATTCCGATAGCCCACAAGGTGTATCTTTTCCTGGTAGGACGGCGGACCCGGACAGTCGATACCACTCTTTTTTCGATTGTGCGCGTTGTTCCGTCCCGGAAAAGAACGGTAATGGAGTTGTCCGTGCTGGAACTGAAGAAACCCTTGATGCTGCGCTCGCCCTTGGGCGCTTCGTTCTTGTGGATCTTCACACGCGTGATCACGCCGGGAGATAGAGCGTGAACCCGATTCCAGTCACTGACTTTCGGCGGGTTCGCCGGATCCTTGGCGGGAGCGGCAGCCAACCCAAGAGACAGGAGCAAAAAGCCCGTGCGGATGAACTGGAACGGCATCGATCGCGGCAGTGCCAGGGTCAGCTGGTACTCCCCCCCGGCGACGGTCGCGGTCGCCTCCGCCTTGCTCTCAGATGTCGTGGCCCTCACAAGGACGCGCCCGGGCGGCCCTCCAGAGAAACGTACGTTCCCCAATGCGGAAGTCTTCGCCCTTTGGCGGAAGGCTCGGGGGAAAAGCCAGGGCCCGCACGCCGTGCGCAGGTAGCTGGCGGGAGCGGCAAGCAAGGTGACCGCAGCGCCACCCTTGCCACGCACTGTCACCAAGACCACGGCTTCCGGCTCCACCAACAGTCTACCACCGGGGCACTCCGTGGGGTCCCCGGGGCCGGACGCCTGTCGTCCAGCAAACGGGGAAGCGGTTCCGACTGAACATGCTGTCCGCGAGCAGCCCCTCGGGAGAAATTTATTCCAGGATCCATGCCGGAACCGCCACCGCAGACACGTTTGAGAAGTTCCTGCAGCAGATTCCGGACCGGACGGAGGCTAAACCGATTCACGTGATAGTGGACCGCCACAGAATCCACACATCCAAGCATCTACAAGCCTGGAAGAAGCGGACCGAGGCACCGGTGGAGATTCATCTGTTGCCGGCGTACTCTCCAGCATGGAACCCTACGGAGCAAGTCCGGTCGGTCGTCCAGCGCCGGGTGGGGAAGCTGCCGGTCCGGACGGTCCACCAGCTCCGGGAGCGCTGGGAGCAGACTCTGCAAGCCCTGGAGCCCCCCCCCCCCCCCCCCAAGGTGCCAGGGTTCTTCCGCGAGGCCGACTGCGCCTAGACTGTTTCTGGTCGCATTCTGCAATGACTTATGGCAAAGTCAGTATATCCCCTAGCTTGGCTTCGCCTGAGAAGAACTTGAACCGCTTGGATTGCGTCGGGGCGTAACTAGGCGCGAGGACATTGATGTAGAACGGAACTTGAATTCCCACGTCCCGGACTAGGACCTCCCCGTTGCCGTCGGTGTGGCTGTCCGGTTTGAAAGTCACCCTGCGCGTTGGTTTACCCGGTTCATCGTAATGGGCGCGCACCGTGGGCCCGGAAACGCCGTTCCCATGCAGGTCGGCCACGCGGCCGCAAACATCCTGCCCTGGAGGCAAGCTGAAATGCATCGTGACGCGGCCCGTGACCGCGGCGGCCATGATGCGCTCCTCGGAAGGATGGCCCGCGGCCATGGCATGGACCAGCAGTTCCTCTCGGCATTGGTCGAGATGCTGCGGGAGGAGATGCCGGACCCGCGGGGAAGGGGAGGCGCTGTGGCCTCCGCTGGGCGCGATCCTGAGCCTGCTGACGCTGGCGAAAATCTGCGGCTGGCCCGGCGGGCGGCAAATGGGAGCGTTCGCTACTAATTTTGCCAAAAGTACTGATCGCGTCAAAAGTCGTGTCCCTGGAATCCCTTCGTCGATTGATCTATTGGGTGGATTTTTTGTACACTATTAGCACGAAAAAAGAAAGGTTTTTCTTCTTCCTACTCCTTACTGATTACCAGAAATTCTAGGTTCTAAAAAACGTGGTCTTGTAGTTCCTTGGGGGAAATTCAGTGGCTCAGATAAAGTCCTGTGTCCCTTTCTCCATACGCACGATCTATCGCTGGATATCACGCTTCCTCCTGGGATGCAGGGAAAGTCTGCGGGATCGCAAAAGAACGGGACGACCGCGCAAATGGATAGACAGGCACGTTGCTCGGATCCGCATCGTCGTCGTAGACCAAGACCCCGCTCAATACAAATTCGAGTTCGCTTGGTGGACCGCTCAGCGGGTGCGCCAAGCCTGGGGGGAAAGGTTCGGCATCGTCCTGAGCGTCTCCACGGTGCGCCGGATCCTGCGACGGCTCCCGCTCCCGCCGCAGCCCCAGCGGCGCACCACCCAGTACGAGCCCGCTGACGTGCAGCGGTGGAAAGACGAAGATTTTTCTAAGATCCTTCGCTGCGCCAAGGAGTTGGGAACCATGATCGCCTTCGCCGACGAGTCCGGCCTAGCTGCGCAGAGCGTGTGCGGGCACACTGGGAACCTCTGCGGTCAGACCCCCGTCGTGCGAGTGGCCAACGGACGCTTCCGCCTCCACCGGCTGGCGGCCAGCGGTCCGGAGGGCCAGCGCTAGGACACAGTGCAGGAAGGTCCTGCTACGGCGGAGGTCTTCTGGGAGTTCCTCAGGCAGATCGCGGAGGAAGCAGACCGGAAGATTCTGTTGGCGGTAGACAATTGCAGGATTCACCACGCACGGACAATCCGGGAGTGGCTGGAAGCGAACCAAGCCGCGGAAGAACTGTATTTTCAGCCGACCTACTCGCCGCAAGTCAATCCGGTGGAACTGCTAGGGGCCTTGGTCCAGCGGCGGGTCCGTCGCGAGCTGAGCAAGACCGAAGCACAGCTTCGCGACAACCTGGAAGCTGCTTTCCAATTTTTGCCAGGAGTTCCGGAACAGGTGTGAGCCTTCTTTCGAGAGGCGGACTGCAAGTATATTCTTGCCTGAATTCTGATGACACGACTTTTGACACGATCAGTAAGAACACTGGCGGGCGACCTGGGCAAGGAAAGCCTCCAGGAAAATCGAGAGGCACCCCCGCGGGGCAAGACCCGGACACCCCGAAGAACCGCCTAAACCGTGGCAACCCAACCACGCTCCGGCTAGCAACCGGAATTTCCACCCGGGAATCCGGGCAGTGACAGGGCGTGCTCGGCAATGGAGTTCCGATCTGCTACGCTACGGCTCGGGCGGGTCCGATCCCGCGACCTTGTATGGCGAAGCCCGCAGCCCTCCAGCCCCCTCCCCTGCGCCAGACTCCTCCAGAGCCGGCGCGGCCGAGACGGCCGCGCCGGTCCCTCGAGAACCCCGCCGCGCAGCCCGAGCCGCGGCGGCGGGAGGCGGTGTACCCCGCGACCGACGGGCTCATCTTCACCGCCACGTTCCCCCACACGCACGCCGCGGACTATGTCTTCAATGGCCTCCGAGCCCGCTTCCGCCGCCGGCGGGACGTGTTCGTGGCCATGGAGATGGGCCTCTACTACAGGGAGGGCAACCCCAAGCGGACCCTCAGCCCGGACGTGTGCGCCGCCTTCGGCGTGCGGCGGCATCCGCGGGACTCGTACAAGGTCTGGGAGGTGGGCAAGCCGCCCGACTTCGTGCTGGAGGTCTCGTCGCGCTCGACCTTTTGGAAGGATCGGGGCGAGAAGCTGGCGCTCTACGCCGCCATCGGCGTGCCGGAGTACTGGCTCTTCGCCCCGGAGCCGCGGCGCCGGCTGCCGCAGCTGCAGGGCTACCGGCTACGGCGCGGGGGCTACGCGGAGATCCGGCCGCAGCGGCTGCGCGGCACCGCCTGGGAGTACCCCAGTGCGGTGCTGGGGCTGGGGTTTCGGGTGGCCGACGGTTTGCCGCGGCTGCGCGATCCGGTCACCGGGAAAGACCTGCTCGGCCATGTCGAATCGGAGCGCGGGCGGGAGGCGGCGGAGGTTGCGCGGGCGGCGGCGGAGGCTGAGCGGGATGCCGAGGCGCATGCGCGACGGGAATTGGAAGCCGAACTCGCTGCGCTCAAGGCTCGCAGGGAATAACGGCCAGGCGTCGAGCAGCCGCTCCCGGAGTTGCGCCTGGGGCAGGCGGCGGGGGAGACCCACCCGGGGGCGGGCGCTGGCGCGGCGGCGGGTGGAGTTGGGGGAGCGGTCGAGGGTCCCCAGAGAGCGCACCGGGAGCTGCGACTGGTGGGCCTGCGGGGGTAGGCACGCCCCGGAGCCGGCAGGATCGCCGCCCCACCCCCGTAGGCGTCCCCCAGGGGCCCCGCAACGCCCCTCAAGCGGCCCGGCATGGGCTGCGGCGGGCCTGGGGAACCCCGCCAGGGGGCTGGTGCCCCACTTCGGCTCTAGCCAGCGGCGCTGGGTGCGGCCTGAGGTCCGCCTGCCCCACCGTCCAAGCCGACGCCGGACTACTTCAACGGGCTCCTAGCGCGCTGCTCCGAGGCGCACTGGGGCATTGAGGAGTTCTTCCGTCTGCCTGCTAATATTGCCGGAAATAATTGCCGGAAATAATTGCCGGAAACCCATCAATAGAATCAATGGATTGCGGAGCCTTTTCGTGCAACTGCTGATCGCGTCAAAAGCCGTGTCCCTGGAATCCATTCGTCGATTGATCTGCCGGGTAGATTTGCTGCAGACGATGAGCCTGACCAAAGAAAGCTTTTTCCACGCCTTACTAAGGACCAGAAGTTCGAGGTTCGAAAAAACGTGGCCGTGCAGTTCTTGAGGTGAAAGTCGGTGGCCCATGGAAAGTCCTGCGTTCCTTGCTCTATACGCACGATCTATCGTTGGGTCTCACGCTTCTAGCTGAGAGGCATGGAGAAACTGCGCGATCGCAGGAGAACGGGACGACCGCGCCCAAGAATAGCCCAGCAAGCCGCCTGGATCCGCACCGCTGGCGGAGACCAAAACCCTGCCGCAGGCCAATGCGAGCGTACTTGGCGGACCGCGCCGCGAAGGTGCCAAGCCTTGGGGAAAAGTTCGGTTTCGTCCTGAACGTCTCCTCTGTGCGCCGGATCCTGCGGCGGCCCCGGCTCCCGCCGCAGCAGTCACAGCGATGCGCCATCCAGTAGGAGCCCGCTACTGATGTTTTCAAAATAATTGCACGAAAAATCTGTGCAATCCATTGATCCCATTCAGCTGAGCAAGACCTAAGTACAGCTGCAGGCCAACCTGGAAGCTGTTTTTTGGTCTTTGCAAAAAGCCCCCGAACAGGTGCCAGCCTTCTGGCGAGAGACAGACTGCCAGTCTATTTTTGCCTGCATTCTGGGGACACGACTTTGGTGCCGATCAGTAGCCGAAGCCTCCGGCACTGGTCAACCTTTCGTGGTGCCACCCTTCTCGACAGGCACCGCACCATCCCTCGGCGGCACTTTGCAGTAGTGGTGTACGGAAGGGGCGACTAGGCGCTTGCCCCACGCCGCGGGCGGTCGTCACCGGATCGCCCCGCGACTGGACCTAGATTGCTCGATCCGCCAACAGGGCTCTCGCCCTTGTGCCTCCGCCTAGCCGAGCAGATTCTTGCCGCCGTCCAGAAGCTGGCTCGGGCGCTGCCAGTAGCTGTACTGCGGCGTCCAATCGTCCTCGCCGAGTCCCGCTAGCGCAAGAAAGTCCCACGCGGAGCAGAAGCGGTCCCCGGGGCCGAACACGACCGCGTTTTTGCGGAAGACCCGTCCGCCCCGGCGCTCGTACAGCACCGCACCTGGCATGTTCTCGTGGCCGGCAAACGTCGATTGCTCGCGAATGTAGGCACCGCCGCCGTGCGAAGCGAGGCGGAAGCGCCATCCCCGCGAATTCGCGAAGCGGCGCTGCACACCGGGGGCGTCCCCGGATAGCAGGACCACCGCCATGGCCGACTCCAAATGCGGCAGGAAGCCGTTGACGCCATCTGCCCACAGAGTGCAATAGCGGCAGCCCTGGCCCATGTTGTGGACCGCAAGAAGCTTGTCCCGGCCGCCGAACAGATCGCTCAGGTGCGCTTCGCCATCCAGGGTTTGGAACGTGTAGTCGGCAACTTCTCGCCCCGGTGCGGCCCGCCGCAGTTCGTTGAGCTTCTGGGTCATTTCGGCAACTTGCCGCTCCAGGTCCGCGATCGCCTCTTCAGCCTTCTGTTGGTCCGTTTCCATTTGAGACATCGATTCCTCCCGCGGGTCCGGCTTTCTCCTGCTGGCGTTTGGCAGGCCGATCCTGCTCAGATTCTAAGGGGTCTAATGGAAGATCGTCCGCGACCGCTTGGGCCGGCGCCTGGTGGCTGATTGCGCTGCCTGCGGGCTCTCGCCTCAGCCCTCAGCCAGTGGCCATCTGTCCGTTTGCAGGCCCTCCTGGCCGATCCGAGTCGTCCGGCGGGCCCTTTGGAGTATCCGCAGGCACTAATTTTCAATCTTTGTTCGCATTCTAGAGCCCCAGGCATTGAGCAAAGGTGCCCCAGCCTTCGCATAAAGGCCGAGCAGGTGTTCAAAGCGCTCCTGGGCGGAGCCAACGGTGCCCGGCGGCACAGCTGGTCCTCCGCCCGATCCAAGGCCCTGTGAACCTTCCGCAGCGACATCGGCATCAGACCGAGTCGTACAGGTCGGCCAAGGTCGCGCCGTGCTCCGCTCTGGCATCCAGCACCGCCTGCGCGAGAGGGCGAACTGCACTGGCCCGGCCCCTCCGGCCGGCGGAATTGAGAATGCGTTGTGCAGCCAGCCGATGGAGTACCGGTAGCGGCTCTCCAGCCGATCCCCTGCGTGGCGGAGGTGAGCAATCCGAACAGAGGCTTGTCGGCCCACTCGCTGATCCGCATGAAGTTGCTCGGAATCGTCAGCGGCTCCATCCAGGCGATCGGCACGTACTCGCGCCGCTCCGTGCTCATTTCCGGCACCACAGGAACCAAAATCATTCCAGGGACACACCATTAAGGTCCTGACGACGACGCTGACAGGGAACATCGTGCTACGGAGGGCGGGCACCGCTGCAACACACTCGCATGTCACGCCGTCCGTCCGCGATCACCGGAACGTAGACGCCGTCTCCCATACGCGGTAGATGAGCGGCACGGCTTGAAGAACACCTCTCGGTACTCCCGAATCCCGAACTCCAGCAATTCCCTCGGGTGGCTGCCGCGTTCGGAAAACGCGGACAACGCGTGAAAGGCCTGCTCAATCCGCTCCAGCACACGCTCCGCCCTGCCTGGCGCGTCCTGGCAGGGGAGGTGGTCGAAGATCTCTTCGAGGTTGCAGTCGGCGTCATCCGTCACCTGGACCGCGAAGGGCATTCAGTCGGCCTGTGACCGGTCCCGAAGCCATGCCACGACCTTGCCGGCAGGCTGCACTTAGCCGGCTTCGATCTGACGGTTACCCAGCGCCAGCAGCTTGAGCAGAGCCACGCTCTCCTGCTGCCGCTCGTAGCTGTCGATGTCTTGTGCGACAGCTTTGGCTTCGCCGTTCTGGGTGATGATCCAGGGCTCGGGCCGGTCTCGGAGCGTGCGGAGGATCTCGGCAGCGTGGGCCTTCAAGTCGCTGACCGGCTTGATGCGTTCGGACAGTGACATGGGTGCCTCGTGAGGAACCGAATATAGTCCGTGAACAGGTTTGAGGGCACCGCGGCGTCCTTGCCGGCTGCCGCGAAGCGAGAGCACGTGCCGGATGGTGGCCTGGATCTTGCCGGCGCCCGGGCGCGCTCGCGCCGGCTCCGGCTTCCGAACCGAGCCGATCGAGTCCGGCATCACGGCGACGGCTGACTTCCCGATCCGGCTGCAGGACACCCAGCAGCCCAACATCCCCTGGAGCATGGCCACGATCTCCTTCTCCACCCGCTGGATGTCGGCCTCGATCTCCTTGAGGAAACGGGTTGGGCAGTACGCGCAGAAGTACAGGTTGCAGTTGATCTCGTAGCCGACGAGCCCGGCCTCCCCGTCCTGGGGATCGCGGCGCGTCGTGTCGATCCAGGTGTCGGGGGCATGATGCTTCACCTCGCGTTCGAAGAGCAACTCGACGTCTTCGCCGCGGCGTTTTCTGCAGCGTGCGGGAGCTGGTGGCGACCATCCAGGACTACTTGCCCCACCACCATGCAGACCCGAAGCCGTTCGCATGGAGCGCCACCGTCGAGGCCCTTCCCGACAAGGCCGCAAGCGCAAAGTCACTCCGAGGACACACCCCTAGCAAGGGGCCTTCCAAACTCCAGCATCCCCCACCGCCAACGAGCCCGGTCTCTCGGCCGACCCGCTGCAGGACGCGACCGCGACGCGCAGCCCGGATTTTCGCCGGTGCGACAATGGTCCGCATGACGCCGTCAGAACTCCGTCGCCGACTCGAGGGAGTCATCGCTTTTCCTGTCACGAACTTCCGCGCAGACTATTCGCTGGACCTGGACGGGTACCGCACCAACGTCGCAGAAATGGCCAGATTCCCTTTGTGCGCCGTCGTCGCTGCCGGCGGCACGGGCGAACTCTACTCCCTGACGCCCGACGAGCATCGCCAGCTCGTGGAGGCGACAGTAGCGGAAGCCGGCGGCAAGGTGGCGGTGATCGCCGGCGTAGGCTTCGGGGGAGGGATGTCCGTCGCGCTCGCCAAGCAGGCCCAGGAGGCCGGGGCCGACGGCATCCTGATGTTCCCCCCCTACTATCCGAACGCCGACTTCGAAGGGCTGCTGCGCTACTACCGGGCCATCGGCGAGGCCGTTGATCTTGGTTTGTTCCTCTACTCTCGCGATACGGTCAACTTAACCGCTTCGCAGGTCTTCCGCCTCTCGCAGGAAGTGCCGAACCTAATCGCCCTCAAGGAGGGGCAGGGTGACCTCCGCAACTACCAGCGCATCATGGAGCGCTGCGGTAACCGCCTGCACTGGATCGGCGGCATCGGTGACGACATGGTGCCCGGCTACTACGCGATCGGGGTTCGGACCTACACCTCGAGCATCGCGACCATCGCTCCGCGGCTCTCGCTCCAGCTGCACGAGCGCGCCTCGATGCTGGACAACCCCAGCCTCGGACGGCTGATGCGCACCTACGTGCTGCCGCTCTACGCCATGCGGGCCCGGAGGAAGGGCTACGAGGTCAGCGTCATGAAGAAGGCGATGCAAATCCTCGGCAAGCCCGCCGGGCCCGTCCGGCCCCCGCTGCCGGAGGTTCGACCTGACGAGGTCAAGGAGTTGGAGCAGCTCCTCGCCCGCTTCGAGCCGGTGCTGTAATCTCGCCGACCCCAGCGACCCGACGCAAGGCTCGCACCCGCTATGCCGCAGCCGCCGCGGCAGACGGCTGCGCCCCGGTGCCTGCGGGCCACTCGAGCCACATCGCTGCGCCCCGGCGGATCCAATTGATCCCGAATCCCTGGACCGTCCTGCCTTCCAGCGCCAAGGCCCGCACGTAGGCTTCGAGCTGGGACCGGTAGCCGGCAAACGCCTTCTCCGGATCGTCCACCTGATCCGACTTGTGGTCCCACAGCCAGACGCCGGCAGGGGTTTGCACGATCAAGTCTGCGGTTCCCGACATCACCGACCCGGATTCGTCGAGCATCAGCAGCGGCCACTCGCGCAGGACGCCCTCCACTTCGCTGAAGTCCCTGAGCCAGGCTTCGAAGGATGCAACTGCCGCGGCGATCTGCCCCATCGCTTCCGGCTTGAGACGCAGGCCCGTGAGGAGATCCAGCCGCCCAGCCAATCCGGGCCGGCTGCCTAGGACCTCGAAGCATCTGTGCAGAAACGACCCGAGTTCCATGCCGCTGAGGCCAACATCCACCTCCAGCCCAGGACCGTACTGGTGCTGGGCGTACGCAGCCGGGGTGGACGGGCTTGCCCCGGCCTTGTGGACGGAAGCCGCCCAGATGTCGGGAGTGACCTCCTCGGGGGCCTTGCCGGGCCGAATCGCGCGACGCCCCACGATGGGCAGAGCGACCTCGGCCGGGGCAGCGTCCAGCGCGAAGCCGTCCGGCAGCTCCGCTGCCCCCTGCGCGATGCGGCAAGGGAACGGGGAGCCGTCCACCATCAGGACGCCCTGAGCAGGCACCAGCTCACAGCGGGGCTCCAAGATAGCCCAGCAGGTCTGCGGCGGCGGGGCGTTGGAGAGCCGCTCCACCGCCTCCGGGATGCTCGCAAACTTCTGCAGCTGCCGCTTCGCAGCTTCGTACGACTTGCCCTCGAGGAACTGCGGCCACTCCAGCAGCAGCTTGTCGCGGGCGCGGGTCAGCGCCACGTACAGGAGGCGGCGATTCTCGGTCTCCAGATCGGCATGGAGATCGAGCTTGGGGACAATGTTCTGCTCCGGAGCGGCGAATGCGGGCGTGAATTCGGTCCGGACATTCCTCAGGACATTGGCGAGGTCGTCGAACGAACTGTAGCCCAAGCCCAATCGCGGTAGCCGCGGGGCGATGTTGCGGTCGAGCCCGCCCACGGCGACGACGGGCCACTCGAGACCTTTGGCGGAGTGCCAAGTCCTGAGGACGATCGCATCCTCTTCCAGCACTCTGCGCTCCGGCTGCGTGTCGTCCTCTTCAGCCCTGGATGCCAGCCAAGCCAGGAAGGTCTGCACTCCGGAGCCGTGGTAGCCGCCGTGCGCCAGAGCCTCGCGGTTGGCGTCCATGAACTCTCCGGCCTCGGCCAGCAGCCGCACCAAGTTCGCACGCGCCTGCTCCGCGTCGGGCCAGACCGAGACGGCACTGAAGAGGTCCAGCGCCGCGAGCGTGTCCGCGACAAGCGCGTAGATGGTCCGATCGGCCACCCCTTCCGCCAGAGCGTCCAGCTTGTCCAGCACGGGGTCCGCGACCCGCTTCCCGTCGAGCAGCTGGCGCAGGCCTTCGTCCAGGCTCAGAGAACCCATTTCGGTGACGGCGAGGTACAACGCGGCGTGCCGGTCCGCCCGGTTGGCTAGGTAGGCCAGGGCGTGCCAGGCCAGTTGCACGGCGCGCGAATCAAACCATCCCTCCGCCTGGCGGCTGACTTGCAGCCCCAGGGCGCGCAGCACCTCGGCGTAGGCGGAGAGGATAGCGTGCGTCGGGCAGAGGACGGCCAAGTCGCCGCCGCGGAGCCTGCGGCGCTCTCCCGTCTTCCGATCCACGATGACCTGGCTCGGATCCTCCAGGAGCTCCTGCAGGCGCTGCCCCACGGCGAACGCTCGCACCGCATGCCGGTCCTTCTTGGGCCGCTTCCGGAACTGGACAATCTCCAATGGGGCCAACCTGCTGGCTGAGCGCTGGGGATGGAGAGCGCTGTAGCTCTCGCCGAAGAGGACCGGGCCGACAGCATTGACGAATTCCATCAGGGACGGCTGCGAGCGCCAGTTCTTAGCCAGTGGGTCCGAACCTTCGGGGTGGTTCCGCAGCAGAGCCTCGAACAGCCGCGGGTCCGCCCCCTGAAAACCCATGATGGCCTGCTTCAGATCGCCTACAACCAGGGTCGGGACGCCCGCCTCCCGCAAAGTCCAGAGCAGGGCGAACTGCAAGGGATTGGTGTCTTGGAACTCGTCCACGACGAGGCAGTCGATCCGTCCAACGAGGCTGCCGAGGATGTCTGGGCGTTGGCGCAGCAGGCGCTCCGCCGTGGCGATCATGTCCGAGTAGTCAACCAGGCCGGCCTTGCGCTTGGCCTCGGCATAGTGGCCGAGGACGGCTTGGCCCGTTTCCAGGAGCGCCGCGACATGCGCCTGCGCCTGCCGCAGAGGGCCGGCGAGCCGGGGCAGCGCATCGGCTGCTTCCATCACGTCGGCGGCCAGTCCATCGTACCCGGGCGGCAGTGGGGCCCCGCGCTTGGACACCCGTAGCTGCCGCAGTTCCTGCCACAGACCCCAGTCGCCGGCGAGGGCCTCCGCCGACGCCGCGCGGCCTAAATTGCGGAAATCGCGGAGCAACTCGTGGCGCGCCGCCTCACTGGTGCCGCAGCTCCCAGCGAGGTTCCTTGGAAAACTGCGTAGCAGAGCTCGGACCCGCCGCTGGAGCTCCTGCGCCAGCGGGCCGTCACTGAACGCGGCACCGTACTTCCGCTGCACATCCTCCGCGGCAAGGGCGGCCTGGGCCCGGGCTTCGGCAGCAGTCTCCAGGCCGATGGACCGCAGCAACCCGATGACATGCAGCAGCTCCTGCCGGAAGACCTCCTCCTGGGAGCGCCGCAACTGAACGTCGGGTTTGTAGCCGTAGGCCGTGAGGTCCGCGACGATCGCATCGGCCTTATCGGTCCGGGCCAGGGCCCGCCGGACCAAGGCGCTTTGCTCATCGTCGCTCAGCAGGCGCGGCGCGGGAGACACCCCCGCCTGGAAGGCGAACTCGGTAAGCAGCCGCAGGCCGAACCCGTGGATCGTCGTGATGTAGGCCTGCGCCAAGCGGAGGGCGTCGTCAACGCGTCCTAGGTTGAGCAGCTGGGCGCTGATCCGCTCGCGCAGCTCCGCCGCCGCAGCTTCCGTGTAGGTCACCGCGACAATTCGCTCGGGGGCGACTTGGCCTGACTGGACCCACTTGCCGAGCTGCTGCTGGATCTCGTAAGTCTTCCCCGAGCCTGCGCCAGCGGGAACAACCTTCAGCTTGGGCAACGCCATCGCTAGCCTCCTAGTCGGCAGAGTGCGTCTCAATTCTCGCAACTCATTCATAGTAAACAGGTCACTGTAGACATCAGGGCCGTGATTCCCCCGGCGCCTACCACATTACAAACGGGAATCTACGGCACCACCGGAGCCGTCTACGGACCGCACCGTATCCGTAGCTTGCTCATCGCCCGGCCGCTGATCTCGCGCACCAGCAACTCGCCGTGGGCGTCCTCGTTGGCGATGCCCTGGTCCAGGGCCACATGGCCCACACGACTTCCGTGGACACCTCAGTGGCCGCGCCGTTCCCGGTCCCGTTGTTCCCTGCCATCGGTTATGAACGGCTCCAGCATGGCCCACTTGTCGAGTCTCGTCCCGTCGTTTCCGGCGCCTTTTCGGATGGCGAGCAGGAACTTGGCGAGGAGCCTTACCCGCTTCGCGGCGTAATCGGTTTGCTGCTGTGGGTCCGCTCCTGCTCTGTAGAAGTGCTGCATGAGGTCATTGAGCGCTTCAACAACCTCGTCTGTCCCGATGAACGTCAACTGGAACATCACTTGGCGATACCGCATGTTCAGCATCGCTTCCTGCAAGCATTGTTGCTTGTCCTTTCCCTTGGTTTCGGGGTCGGCGTTCCACACGCTGTCCGGGGTGATCGCGATGAGGAACGGCTCCAGAACCTCTGCGTACAGCTTTTGTCGCTTGTCGCTCAACTGCGCGTCGATGTTCGCACGGCGTTCGGATTGCGCGAGTGCTCTAAGAGCCTGTTGAAAAAGCCCTCAGCGACCGTGAAGCGGCACTGCAATGACCGTAAAACGACTCCTGAAGGCCCTGAACAGTCGCAAAACGGTGCTTCGGACGCGATTTCGCGAGGGGGATCGTACCCCAGCGACTTTAGCAACGGGCTCCTAAGATTGGATGCTCCAATCCAGGCTGTCACGACGGCCGCGAGGACAGCCGCCGCTGAGGCGACCCAAGGCATGAATTCCATCGGTCTACTCTCCATCGGACCATCGTGGTCCGAGACGGCCACATCCCTTACCGGGTAGCGGCCCTGTCGTCCGGCACCGAACCGAACCCCACACGTCAACGGCTACCGTTGAGCGCCAACAACTCGCGCAGGGCGTCCTCGTCCGAGATGTCCGCTGGCCGACCGTACGCAGCAGCCACGGCAGCATCAAGGGCGTCGTGTGCATCGGCGAGCCACTGCGGACGGACATCGTACAGGTTCGTCAGCGTCCGTTTTTTGAGCGCCTTGGCTGAGTCCTCGTCGTGCGGGACCGGCCGCTTCGGGTAGCCTGGCACCGGCTCGTCCATCCACTCGACCCACTCGGGCGGGTAGAGCCAGCGGTCGCGCAGCTCGACCAGCCGTTGCGCTTCCAGGGCTTCCGATGCGACACTCTCGTAACATACTGTTCCAAAACAACTTAAACTGTCCTTCGGCGCTTGTTTCCCTCGCTGCACCCCTCGTCTTGAAACGGATTTCCCGCGAACCGAACGCGCCGCCAAGAGACGCACCGGGACGTGGATCGAGCCGCCGACCTCAGCACCCATGGGGCTGCCAGAGCGGTCGTAGTAGCATGAAGCCCGTGTTCGCCGGGCGTGCCGAATCGTCGCGCACTGACGCAGAGGACTCACCCCCACCGCCTGACCGACGTGAGTACGGCCGTGATCGCCCCTGCCGCCCAAGCCAGCACCAGATGCACCCCTGAGCGGAATCGCCTGAGGCCTGAAGACCGCCCCATTCACGGCTGGTACCGCTTCGTCCTCTCGTTCCCGTCGCACCTTGTACGCGACTACCTCGCCGCTTTCAGGGTCGACTCGACACAAAGGGTGTTGGATCCGTTCTGCGGTACCGGAACGACCCTAGTCGAGTGCAAGAAACTCGGCATCCCCAGCGTCGGGATTGAGCGTAATCCGATGGCCGGGTTTGCGACCCGCACGAAAGTGAACTGGAGCGTCGATCCCGAGGCGCTTGTCTCCCACTCGAAGGCGGTCGCCACTCGGGTGCTGGATCAGCTCAGAGATCAAGGCATCGACGATGTCGGGATCGGTCCCCTGTTCGACGCGCACGGCCCACCACGCGCCGACCTCAGGACCTTGTCTCCAGACCACTTGAGCCTGCTGCTGAAGGACTCGATCAGCCCGCTGCCACTTCACAAAACTCTACTGCTGCTCGAAGCCCTAGAGCGGCACCGCGATAACGCGGTCTACGCCCATGAGCGACTCGCGCTCGCGGCTGCGTTGGTGTCAGGAGTCGGCAATCTTCATTTCGGCCCCGAGGTCGGTGTCGGGCGGATCCAGGAAGATGCACCGGTCATTCGTCCGTGGCTGGACCGCGTTCGGGCGATGGGGGACGACCTTGCGACGTTGCGAAGACCGGCCGGGACCGCAGCCACGGTCCACGTCGCGGACGCACGTCGCCTAGAGGAGTTCCTGGAGCCGTCATCCGTCGATGCGGTCATTACATCGCCGCCCTATCCGAACGAGAAAGACTACACGCGAACGACGCGGCTCGAGAGCGTTCTCCTAGGCTTCGTCCGCGACAAGCAGGATCTGCGAGGCCTGAAACAGGGACTCGTCCGTTCCAATACGCGAAGCGTGTACAAGGCCGATGCCGACGACGCGTTGGTCGCTGGCCACGAGGGCATTCAGCGCATCGCACGGCTCATCGAGAAGCGTCGGATCCAGCAGGGCAAAACATCGGGTTTCGAGCGCCAGTACGCGCGAGTCACAAAACTGTACTTCGGCGGCATGGTGCGGCATCTGGGGAGCCTCCGAAGCAGGTTGCGGCCCGGCGCGAGGCTCGCGTACGTCGTGGGAGACCAAGCATCGTACCTGCGGGTCATGATTCGGACCGGGCAGATCCTGGGCGAATTGGCCCAGTCGCTTGGGTACGAGTTGACTGATATCGATTTGTTCAGGACGCGCATCGCCACGGCAAGCCGACAGCACCTGCGCGAGGAGGTCGTGCGGTTGCGCTGGCCGGGCTGATCCCGGAGCCCCAGAACGGCTGATCACCATGGCGAAGTCCAACGTATACGCTGCGATCCTGGAGGAGATCTTCGTATCGAAGTTCAAGACGGGTACTACTCAGGTCGACTTCGAGCGATCCGACATCACGGCGGCGGCCAAGCGGCTACGGCTTCCGCGACCGAGCAATGTCGGAGATGTCGTGTACAGTGCGCGGTACAGACAGGTGCAAAAGTCCTGTCGCGAAAATCGCTGTAGCCCACCAACGTTTTCAATAAGTTAGGACAAAAACTACTGACACGACTTTTGCACCGGTCAGTATCGCGGTAACCTTCCCGAGGCCGTGCAGTCCACCGCCACAGCCGGTCGCGAGTGGATCATCCGCGGCGCGGGACCGGGACGGTACAGCTTCGTCCTAACCCGGCCGATTTGCTTGGCCCCGAACGAGCAGATGGGAGCCACCAAGGTTCCCGACGCCACGCCGGGCGTCGTCGCGATGCACGCGCTCAACGATGAGCAGGCCCTGTTGGCCATCGTGCGATACAACCGTCTGATCGATATCTTCACCGGGGTCACGTGCTATTCCTTGCAGAATCACCTCCGGACGGCGGTGAGCGGCATCGGACAGGTCGAGACGGATGAACTGTACGTGGGGGTCGATACGAAGGGTTGCCAGTACGTCATTCCCGTGCAGGCCAAGGGTGGGCGTGACGCGCTGAACATAGTGCAGATCGAACAGGACATGGCGCTATGTGAATCCAAGTTCCCCGACCTTGTCTGCCGTCCGGTGGCAGCTCAGTTCACGCAAGACGACGTGATCGCGCTTTTCGCGTTCGAGAAGATCGACGGCGAGGTGAAAATCCTGATGGAACGGCACTACAAGTTGGTGGACGCCGACGAGGTCAAAACAGAAGACTTGGCTGCCTACCGGCAGCGGACGTGAACGCCACAGTGGAGACTCGGACTCACGTCCAACTTGTGCCCGTGCTGATCGCTGAGTTTCCTTGGCGGCTCGACTATTTCGTCGAACTTAGCCCGTTCACGAGACGCGAGCAGCTTGACTGCCATCTGAAGTCGATCGCGTTGCAGCGCAGGCATGCTCCCGCGGCGACGGCTTCGGAGGATCCGGATTTCGTGGGGGCTCTCTACGACACGTTGCGAGCTTGGGGGCTGGGGAGCGTGCGGGGCGAGGCTGCGGCCATTGACAGAGTTCGAACCGGCTCTGGGGTCTGTGAGCGCGACTCTGGAGTCCCTTGGCTCGCTCAGGCTTGACGCTACCGACCTTGCGGTCGACAAGTGCGTGGAGTCGGTTTGGAAGACGATCGGCTCCGTCGGCGTCGTTCGAAAACAAGGCGCTGCTGGTAGCTTGCTGCAAGACTCTACATCACCTGCTACCGGAGCTAGTGCCCCCCATGGATCGCCGGTACACACAGCGGTTCTTCGGTTGGAACGACTATCAGTTCCTGAACGAGCAGGAGCAGTGTTTTCGGGTGGCCTACACGGCTCTGGTGCTCGTGGCCCGCCGCGCGAACGTTGCGCGGTACGTGCGGATACACCCATGGCACAGTTCCGTCAGCAAGGTCCTCGACAGCGGGCTGGTCGGGTTGGTGAAGGCGATTGAGGATGGTGATGCGTAGTGGCGATGGCCCGACCATGAGCCTACGGCACTCGCATCGGTGGCGCCCATTGCGCCGAACCGCGGCCTTCCGCAGGAAGAATTGGAGGGGGGCGACCCGGCAGGTGTAACGGAGGAACACCTGCCGGGTCCGGAAACCGCCAGGTTTTCGGTGGGTCGCTCCCCTCTTTTTCGCTGACCCTTTCCCCGACCCCGTTGACGGCACGTACGTTTCCGGTTCTGTCAATGGAATCAACGGTTTAGAGCCGAAAAAATGTGACGGGGCGTGTAATTTGGTCACGTCATTCCTCTTACACCGTATCGTCGCCCCAATCGTGTAAGTTCAGCCCCTGCCCCGGTGTGATCAGACGGCACACTGGATCACACTGTCTGTTCCGCGCCTTCCGCCTCTCGATCCGCCTGATCCTGTCCGTGTCACGCCCTCGCACCGTCGTCAATGGCTCGTCGAGGATCTGCCAGTTCCGGATCCGTGGTAAGCCCATTCCGTTCGCCGCCGTCCGTCCGCGCCCGGTTCCATCTCGTACTGATTTTGCCAAAAGTAATTGCAGGTCTGGCCGTTTTCAACCTCTCAGCAGCTCTCCCGTGCTAACACACACATAAACTGGTTTATAGATGTTTTTTATCTGAGACATTTTCGAATAGAATTTCCCTGTAGTTCCTGATCTTATCAATTCATGAAATTTCCAACTTTTCCCGACTTCCGACGCATTCCCCATCGGTCCCGACCCCCCATTAGGAAGCTGGTCGTGATCCAAGCCTGCCACGGCAAATCCCCCCAAGACCTAGCTAAGGAATTCGGCATCGGCATCCGCACAATCCGCACCTGGCTTCGGCTCTACGCCTGCTATGGATTCCAGGCTCTCGGACATAAACCCAAACCGGGACGCCCTCCCTGCCTCTCCCATGACCAAATGCGGATGATCCTCGCAACTCTGCGAGATGAATCCCCCGACCAGCTCCAGTTCGAGTTCGCCTACCGGTCGCTAAGAATTGTCCGGCCAGGGATCCTCGCCCCGTTCCCAGTCCAGCTGTCCCTGGCCCCGGTGCGCAGGGTCCTGCGACGCCGCGGCCTCACTCCGCAGCGCCCTCAGTTCCGGGCCTACCAGCAGAACGCCGCCGCGGTGCGGACTGGGATCGCAGCAACCTACCCCGCCCTCGCCCGGCAGGCGCAGGAGCAGGGAGCCCTGCTGCTCTGGGCCGACGAGGCCGGCAGGACCTCGCACTCCCACCGGGGCACTCCGTGGGGCCCCCGGGGCCGGACGCCTGTCGTCCAGCCCACGGGGGAGCGGTTCCGGCTGCACAGGCTGTCCGCGAGCAGCCCCTCGGGAGCAATTTATTCCAGGATCCATGCCGGAACCGCCACCGCAGCCACGTTGGAACAGTTCCTGCAGCAGATTCCGGACCGGACGGAGGCTAGACCGATTCCCGTGCTAGTGGACCGCCACAGAATCCACACATCCAGGCATATAGAAGCCTGGAAGAAGCGGGCCGAGGTGCCGGTGGAGATTCATCTGTTGCCGGCGTACTCTCCGGCATGGAACCCTACGGAGCCAGTCCGGTCGGTCGTCCAGCGCCGGGTGGGGAAGCTGCCGGTCCGGACGGTCCGCCAGTTCCAGGAGCGCTGGGAGGAGGCCCTGCAAGCCCTGGAGGCCGACCCCGCCAAGGTGCCAGAGTTCCTTCGCGAGGCCGACTGCTCCTATACTGTTTCTGGTTGTTCTCTGCAATGACTTATGGCAAAATCAGTAGTACTGATCGCGTCAAAAGTCGTGTCTCGGGAATCCCTTTGTCGATTGATCTGCAGGATGGATTTGTTGTACTCTATTAGTCTGACAAAAGAAAGATTCTTCTTCTCCCTGCGCCTTACTAAGGATCAGAAGTTTGAGATTCGAAAAAAGACGGGAAGACCACGCAAATGGACAGATCGGCACCTGGCTTGGATCCGCATCGTCGTCCTAGACCAAGACCCCCATCAATACAAATTCTAGTTCGCTTTGTGGACCGCGCAGCGAGTGCGCCAAGCCTTTGGGGAGAAGTTCGGCAGCGTCCTGAGCGTCTCCACGGTGCGCCGGATCCTGCGGCGGCTCGGACTCACGCCGCAGCGACCCAAGCGGTGCGCCACCCGGTACGATCCCGCTGCCGTGCAGCGCTGGAAAGACCAAGAATTCCCCAAGATCCTTCGTCGTGCCCAAGAGTTCGGAGCCATGATCGCCTGCGCCGACGAGTCCGGCCTGGCTTCGCAGAGCGTGTCCGGGCGCACCTGGGGCCTGTGCGGTCAGACCCCCGTCGTGCAGGTGGCCAGCGGGCGCTTCCGCCTCAACCTGCTGGCGGCCATCAGCCCGGAGGGCCAGCTCCATTACACAGTGCGGGAAGGTCCTGTCACGCGGAGGTCTTCCGGGAGTTTTTGAAGCAGATCGCGGAGGAAGCGGATCGGAAGATTCTGTTGGTAGTCGATAATTGCAGGATTCACCGGGCCCCGATCGTCCAGGAGTGGCTGGAAGCGAACCAAGCCGCGGTAGAGCTGTACTTTCAGCCGACCTACTCGCCGCAAGTCAATCCAGTGGAACTGCTATGGGCCTTGGTCAAGCGGCGGGTCAGTCGCGAGCTGAGCAAGACCGAAGCACAGCTTCGCGACAACCTGGAAGCTGCTTTCCAGTCTTTGCAAAAAGCCCCGGAACAGGTGCGAGCCTTCTTTCGAGAGGCGGACTGCAAGTATATTCTGGCCTGAATTCTGATGACACGACTTTTGACGCGATCAGTAACGAAGCACGGTGTCTACCTGGGCCTGTTCGCCGGGCCGCAACACGCCGAGCGACACGGAGAACTGGTCGGTGCGGCGGGTTCTGAAGCGGCGGACGGAAGGCAATCCCGCGATTCGGCACTACGCCGTGTGCGACAGTGACCCCGACAAAGTACGGCTCTTGCGAGACTTGGACCGAACTCACGGCTCGTTCCGCGTCTATGCAGGCGACGCCAACGCACATGTTCACCGGATGCTGATGGAGGCACCGATCTCGCAGAAGACGGCGTGTTTCTGCCTCATCGACCAGCGCACCTTCGAGTGTCGCTGGAACACCGTGGAGGCCGTCGCACGATTCAAGCGCAAGGGCTGCAAGATCGAACTGTTCTACTTCCTCGCGCAGGGCTGGATTGATCGCGCCTGGGTGAGTACGAGGCAAGAGGGGCGACTGGCCGCGTGGTGGGGCAACGATGATTACGAGCAATTCCGGGCACTCTCGTCCATCGACCGCGCGCAAGCGCTGTGCAGCCGATTCCGGGACGAACTCGGCTACGCGTACTCGGATCCGTTCGCCATTCACAAGAAGGGGGAAGGGTCACGGATTATGTACTACATGATTCTCGCATCGGATCATCCGGATGCGTGTCGTCTCATGTCGAGAGCGCACCGACAAGTCCAACCGCCGAAGTACGGTACCGCTGTCTCCCGGCCGTTGTGGAGCGAGTCAATGTGGAACGAGTCAAGGAGCGAGTCAATTCGGCAGTTTCGACAGCACTAGCGTGTATGGCGTGCTCGCCGCCGTGGTCTCCGTCGAACAGCCGCCTTCGCAGCAAGCGGCGCCTGCATGCGCTCGTATAGCGCGAACAGGTGCTCGACACGTTCCCGTTCCGAGGTGAACCGCTTCCGCCGGTAGAAGCGGTCGACGGCCCGGTCCAGCCTCTGATGCGCCCTTCGGAGGTTGGGCGGCATCAGGTCGGGGTCGTAGAGTTCCGCCAGCGTCGCGTCCGGGTGCGCGGCGCGTGCGTCGAGCACGGCCTGCGCGAGCGGTTCCAGCGCCGACATGTCCGCGTTCTCAAAGCCGGCCGGCAGCGGGAAGGTGTTGTAGACGAGGCCGATGGAGTAGCGGTAGCGGCTTTCCAGCCGCCCGCCGATGTGCCGCAGCCAGGCCATGTGCATCGCCGAGGTCAGCAGCGCGAAATCCGCGAGCGCGGCGTCGGTGAGGATACGAACCAGATTGCTCGGAATGGTCGGCGGCTCCAGCCAGCCGATGGGCACGTACTCACGTCGTTCGGAACTGACCTCCGGGATCACCAGAAACGGCGCCGTCGGCAGGACATTCACGTGGTAGAGGGTGGGCGTCTCGGCGAGTTGCTGCGTTGGTTTGCTCTTGCTGTCCGCCCGGTACGCGCGAACCGCGGCGATGCGCTCTCGGACGCACGGGAGACGCACCAGCAGGGCCGGCGAGGCGTCATGCAGCGCGAGAATCCACCGCTCCCCGCCCTGGAGATACTCGCGAGCGCCGACGAAGGGCCGCAGAAGCGTCGCCGCAGCCGGCTCGGCCTCCAGAAAGACGGACCGCTCCTCGGCCTTGAAGATGTAGTGCCCGTCGTCGATGGGCTTGGAGCCGGTGATCAGTTGGCGCAATCCGTTCACCGGACGGCTTTCCTCGCGGACGACGAGGTGCGGATTGGCGAGCGAGCCGCCGTCGAACAGGTACGGCGTGATCACAGCGTGGATGCCTTCGAGCGGCTCCCCTTTGATGTCCTCGTAGGCGAACAGTCGTCTGTCGGCGGGGGTGTGGCCGGCCGCGGTCAATCCGATGATGACCACGTGGACGTGAGCCTTGCCGCGAGCGTCCGACCCCCACGCGAAGGTCCGATGCGCGAAGGCGATCTCCAGCCGGCGATGGTCCAGCAGCAGCGGCCAGAGTTGCGCTACCTGCTCGCCCTGCGTGATCGAGTTGGTCGCCACGAAACCGATCCGCGGCGGTGCCCCACCGGCCGGCTGCGTCCGCCGCACGTAGTCCCCGGCGCGGATGAACCACGCGGCCACGTAATCGAGCGTCCCGCCGCTGCCACCGAGGGCGGCGACGCGCCGCACTTGCGCCCGCTGCTCGGGCGACTGGAACTTGGACCCGCCGAACGGCGGATTGCCGAAGACGTACGAGCACTCGTCAGGCGGCAACACGTCGGCCCAGTCGATCTCCAGCGCGTCGGCGTTGCGGATGTGCGGCGACTTCTCGATCGGGATCCGCGCGTAGGTCTGGCCGAACTCCAGGCTCAGCCGGTTGTTCATGATGTGGTCCATCATCCACAGCGCCGTCGCCGCGATGCGGGCCGGGAACTCGCCGATCTCAATGCCGTAAAACTGGTCCACCTCGACGACCGACTGGACGGCGAGCGCCAGTTGCGTAGCTGTAGCCCTGGAAGCTATCTCCCGCAGCACGTCGATCTCCAGCGCTCGAAGCTCGCGGTAGGCGATGATCAGGAAGTTGCCGCAGCCGCACGCGGGGTCGAAGAGCCGCAGTGCACCGAGCTTGTCCCGGAACCTGCGCAGGTCGGCCACAGCCCGCCCGTCCCGGCGAACCTGCAACCGCCGGAACTCGGCCCGCAGGTCGTCGAGGAACAGCGGCTCGATGACCTTCAGGATGTTCTTCTCGGTCGTGTAGTGCGCCCCCTGTGCGCGCCGGTCGGCCGGCTCCATAACCGACTGGAACAGCGCACCGAAGATGGCCGGCGATATCGCCGTCCAGTCGAACTGGCCCGCGTTGAGCAGCGCCGAGCGCATGGCCGAATCGAAGGCCGGCGGGCGCAGCCGGCCGGCGAACAGCTCTCCGTTCACGTGCGGGAAACGGGCCAGGTCCTCGTCGAGCGCCCGCTGCCGCCGGCCGACTGGCGTGTTCAAGACCTCGAAGAGCTGCATGAGCCACGCGCCGAGGTCCGCGCCGTCCGGAGCCGTCCGTTCCTCAATGAACTGGAGGAAGATGTCGCGCGGCTCGAAGATCCCGGTGTCGTCGGCGAACAGGCAGAAGACGGTCCGCACCAGGAACAACTCGAGGTCGTGACCCTCGTAGCCGGACGCCTTCAGCGCGTCGTGCAGCCGCGCGATCAGCTCGGACGCCTCAATGTTGACCGGGTCTTGATCACGGAACGTCCGGCGCTGCACGCCGATGATGAACCCGAACTTCTCGACGTGCTGCGGCAGGTCGGCGAGCGCGAAGCGGGTCTCCTCGCCCTCATCGCGGTCGAGCAGCTCGAAGGTCTGGAAGTTGCTGAGAAGCTGGTAGCGGGGGCGGTCGCGTTCCGCCAGGGCGTCGAAGTACGTGCCCGCCTGATCGCGTGCCGCGTCCAGGTCGCGCCCGGCGCTCTTCTGCTCGACCAGCAGGACACCGGGCCAGAACAGGTCGATGAAGCCAGAGGTGTTGTCGAGCCGCTGGACATGCTCTTCGTACCGCGCCACGGTGCGCCGCCGGACGCCGAAGATGTCGAAGAACTCGTTGTAGAAGCTCTGCGTCTCGCCCTTCTCGTAGGTCTCGTCAGCCCACTCGCGGGCGAAGTCCGCGGCCCGCGTTCGGATCTCGTTCCACGAAAGCCTCATCGGGTCGCCGTCAGTCGGTAGGGATCAACCCGGGAGGCGCAGGATCGCGAGTGTCTGCGCCAGCATCGCACCGGCGAAACGCTACGTCAACCGGGCCTCAAAGGCCGCGAGATCCGCCCGCTGCACTTCCCGCAGATGGTCGAGGGCAGAGCGAGTGGACAACTCGCGGCCGTGGTCGGCGGCGGCGTTCTGAGCGACATCGACCCCGCCGACGGCAAGCGTCTCATCCGCGCCTGCGGCGGTCAGCATCCTCACATCCGCGTGAGTATCCATCGGAGACAGGGTATCACGGCCCCGGAGAGAGTCCGCCGAGCCCCTGATTCCCGGGTAAAAATTCCGGTTACCAGCCGGAACGTGTTTGTATTACAGTAATTTATGCGATCCTCTGGGGTGGCCGCGTATTGCACCTCGGGGGTGCATCTCGATTTTTTGGAGGCCCCCGCGCCCCTGTCCCCCGACAGCGCCCCCGCCCTGGCTTACGGCGTCTGCGACGACCACTGGACAGGCCTGGCCGGGCTCGGCGTGGTGGCGCGGCTGACCCGGTTCCTCGGATTGCCCGAGAAACTGGCCGCGGCAGTCCGCCTCCAGCGCCGCAAGCGCGGTTGCAGCGATGTGCAGCTGCTGCTGGCGCTGCTCTACTCGGCCTGCGCCGGCGGGGGGCACCTCCCCGCGGTCGACGCCCTGGGGGCCGATGACATCGCCCGGCAAACGTGCGGGCTGCGGGCCGTGCCCGCCAGCCGGCGGCTCGGCGCAGACCTGCAGCGAATGCACGAGGCGGCTCTGGAGGGGTTGCGGGAGTGCGCGCGGCTGGTCAGCCGGCGGCTGGTGCCGCTGGGGGCGCAGGCGTGCGGGCAGCGGTGGGGCTCCGTCCCGGTGTGCGGGGACGGCCCGGGGATCGAAGTGGAGGGCCAGCTGTTCGGGAACGCCGGGCGCGGCTGCCACGGCGAGAGGCAGTCCTGGCTGCCCTCGGTGTGCGTGGGGGCGGCGTGGGTCAGCGCCCGGCTGAACGCGGGCGGCACGGACGTGCGGGGGGATGGGCGGGAGCAGCTGGACCAGGATGTGGCACCTTGGCGGACAGGGCGGCAGCCGGTGAGGCTGCGGGCCGCCAGCGCGTATTACTGCAAAGATCTGGCGAGCTACTGCCGGCGGAAGGGCTGGGAGTATTCCGTGAGCGTGACCGATCCGCGCCAAAAGGCCCCGATTCTGCGCCTAGCGGCCGCGAGGGGGTTGCGGGAGGACGAGGGGGAGCCCCTGGACGCGGCGGGCAAAGAGCGGGCCATCGTGGTGGCGTACCGGCCGGCCCGGTGGCCGGAGGAGCCGGTGTACGTGGTGATCCGGCGCGACTAGGATGGGGAGCAGCGGCTGCTGGAGCCGGTGTGCACGGTGATTTTGGTGAGCCGCGACCGGCTGCCGGTGGCGGAGCTGGTGCGGCGGCACCGCGGCCAGCAGGGGCAGGAAAATGCGTTCCAGGGGCCGCTGACGGACTTGGGGCTGCATCATCCGCCGTGCCGCTCGCACGCGGCGAACCAGGGGTTCTACCTAGGCGGGCAGATCGCGCAGCTGCTGCGGCTGCTGCAGTACCAAGTGCTGCCGTCCGCGGCGCGGCAGCATGGGCTGCGGCCGCTGATCCGGTACTGCGTGGGCAGCGTGGGGCGGCTGACGCGCGGCGGCTGTTCAGCAAGAGCAACCTGTGGGTGGACTGGCTGCTGCGCACGGCGAGCCGGATGGAGCCGGGTTAGGGCTGGGGCGGCGCGGCCGGAGCCGCGCCGGGCCCAGCCGCAGGGGACCGCCGCGGAGCCCGCGGGGGGATCCGTGCGCCCGGAGCCGGGGGCGCAGTGGCCGCGGTGCGGGTGCAGGCCGGCGCAGGGCGCTTGCGGGGGTGCCCAAGTCGCTCGGCGACGGGCTGCGGGGCCCGCGCCGGGTACGCCGGGCTCCCCGCTCAAGCCCTACGGCCCCCCAACCGCCATTGCGGGAAATTAACCGGGAATCTAGAGATTTCACCGCACGTACCTGACCGGCCCGGCTACCAAGTCATAAATGACTATTCCTCAATTGTTTATGAGCCATGTTGAACCGCAACAAACATCCGCGGCACATCAGTATCTATTCCGGCAGCGTGAACAGGCCAATCAGCGGGCTCGCGCTCAGGGCATACGGGGTGATCCCGGCCTGCTTCTCAAAGAACTCCGCGTCGGACGCTCGGTTCAGACGCACCAAGCCGCCGCGTAGCTCGTCGAGCCTTTCGCGGATCAGTTCCAAGGCATTCCGCGCCACATCCTCGTCCAGAGCTTGCCAAGCCGGAATCTCGGCGAATTCGGCAGCCTCCGCGCCGCTGTCCGCTAGGCAGACACCGTCCCGCAGCATAAAGTAGACGATCCCGATCCATTGCGCTCGGCCCAGGACCCCCTCCAAGTCGCCATGCGGCGCGTTGCCTTCGCCTTCCCGCAGAGCCTTGGGCCCTCCGTTCTCGACCATCGCGCGGTAGAGACTGGCTTGGCTGTCGAAACCCCGCTCCATGCGCTTCCGCCGCCCCTGCGACTTGGCCCACTTGTAGTCGACCACCAACAGGCGATCCTGCGGCAGACCCAGGATTAGGTCGGTCTGCCCGTGGACCCGGATGCCGGACCAGTTCCCCTCGAGCCACTGCTCGCTCGCCAGCACTTTGGCGTCGAGCCGCCCCAGCACGTCCCGCCAGGCCAGGGCGGCGCGCCGGACCTGTTCGGCTAGGTGACGGCGCTCGACCTGCCACTGGGGCGAACGGAGGAACGGTGCCTGCTGCAGGGCGATCTGGTCGAGCAAAGGGCCGACTTGAACCGGGATGTCGTCCGGGTCCGGCAGGGCTCGGCCAGGGCGAAACAGCTCTTCGAAGACCCTGTGCGTCAGCGTTCCGATCAGGCGCAGGTCGGCCTTCTCAGGGGCCCACAGCAGCGGTTCGGCCCCGCACCGGCGCAGAAGCCAAGCCAGCGGCGAGATCATCGGAGCCTCCAAGCTGCTCGGCGACTCCGGCTGGACATTGCCTGCCGCGTCCTTGCGCATAGCCAGCAAGTCGCGGCCGAGGTCGAGGTCCTGAGAGCGAACGTCCCGAGGCGGCTGCGGTGCCGAGCCGTGCGCCCTAGCGAGGTGCCGGATGCGGGCGCGCCCCTGCGCGGCGTCCAGTTCGGCGATCAGGTCTCCGGCTGCGGGAGCCTTGAAGATCCGCCTCATGAACACCATGCTCTCAGAGGGTGCCTGGGCCTGGCCGCGCTCGTCGCGCCGCGGAATCAGAAACGTCGCGGACTCCGCCGTGGCTTGCAGTTGCCGAACGAACAGCCCGCGCCGTTCGGCGTGCGAGTCGGCGGGCAGGGCGAGGGGCAGGCCGAGCGTCTCCCGGATGGCCCGGATGTCGTCGGGAGCGAACACCGACGAAGCGTGCGGGGCGGCCGGATAGTGGCCCTGGGCGAAGCCGCACACGATCAGGTGGCGCACCGGGCGCCACGGCTCGCGACCTTCCAGCCAAACTGTGACGCCCTCCAGGGTGAATTCGGGAACCTCGCCGCTGACCAGGAAGTGTGGATTCGCCACGCGGCGCAGCCCGGCCCAGTCGAGTTCGGCGCTCTGCGCCAGCGCCGAGCGCAGCCGTCCCACCACCTCCCGGGCGCGGCCGGCATGGGCGGCGAACCGCTCGCCTCCCTCGAGCAGGGAGCCGAAGTCCGCCAAAGCCCCGGCTAGGGCCCCCGGCTCGGTGTCGCCGCCGAGCAGTAGCTGCAGCATGGCTTGGGCCGCCTTCCCGCAGGAGGGAGGCAACCGCAACCGGCAGTCCCCGCCCATGACGGCCTGCGCCAGCGAGGCCCCGATCTCGGGCGACCACGGCATCAGGGGCGACGCGAGGCAGACCGCGAGAGCCATGGCGGGAGCGGGCCTCTGGCGGCAATACAGGAAATGGAACACCGCCTCGTAGCCCAGGTCCCGCTTCCAGCGCTCCGCCGGCAGGCCCGCCAGCGGCAGACCGGCCAGCCCGAACGCATCCTCAAGCGCCACCGCGTACTCAAAGCCGCCCGGCACGAGGAGACCGATATCGGCAGGCCGCAGGTCGCTCTGGGCGGCAAGCAGGGATTGCGCCAGCCCCGCTGCCACGTCGGCCTCCTGATGGAAGTCGCGGACACCGACCCATTGCACGGAATCGTCCAGAGGGGCCTGGCCAGCGTCCGGAGCCAGCAGGCGGGTTTGCAGCGCCCGCAGGTTCGAACCCGGCGGAGCGCTCGGGCCCGTCGCCAGAGCTTTTTCCAGGGCAGCCAGCAACCCCTGCCCCTCTGCGGCCCGGCCCCCCTCGGCGGCATGCCGGTTCAGCTTGTCCGCCAGCGCCTCCTCCCAGCGGGTCGCCCGCGGCATGTCGGCCAAGCGGTGGACCCGGAGCGGCTGCAACGCGTCGGCAGCGCCGCAGCGGAGCACATTCCGAATTCCGGTCAGGTGGCCAGGGAGCTCGCCGGGCAGGGCGGCACCGAGCCGCAAGAGGTCGGCAACCAGTTGCCGAGGCCGTCGGGGCAGTGCCTGGAGCCTGCGCTCGTCGATGCCGCCGTCTGGATCGGAGGCGGCGAGCACATCTAGCAGGGCTGTGCGGATGGCCTTGCCGGTCTCTTCGGGCGCCACAGCGAAGCTCTCGGCCCAGAACGCATCTTTCAACTCGGCCATGGCCCCCAGGAAGGCCTCGTCGGCGTCGCGCGGCGTCTGCGGAACGCAGTAGGAGCGGCACGCCCGGTGGACCAGTTCGGGCCAAGTGCCGACAACCACGCCCGAACGGGCACCGCTCTGCGCTAGGAGCCTCCGGACGCGCCGCGCAGCACCGCTGTCCGGCACGACCAAAAACTCCAGGACGGTCCGCTGCCTCACGTCCTCGCCCCCCACCATTGCGCACCGCCGCGGGACTGGCTGCGGCGGGAAGCGGCCGAGCAGCCCCGGCGCTGCCGCCTCGCGTAGAACTGGTTTCGCTCAGCAGCTTGCGCCGGAACGGCGGGGGATGGAACTCCGCTCCCCGTTCGTCTCCGCCTCCCTCGCGGCGAGGAAGACCGGCGGAGCAAACCGACCGAATGCGAAGCGCCGCTCTTTCCAGGCATATTTTTGTTTCAGTCTATTATCTAGTCTTAAGCTTGTCAAGCCGAGCTAGTGCTCGCCGCCACATCGTCTCCGAATTCAACCCTCGGGGAGAAGGCCCCGAACTTCGAGAATCCGTCCCCGCGAACGCAAACTTCCTGCGGCAGGACCATGCCTTGCCCGGCGCACCAGCCGCACCGGGGATGCGGGACTGGAGGCCTAGCCCGAGACCCGGCATCCCCTGGCTGATGCCGGGTGCCGGTGGCGGCTCGCAATCCAGAGACACGGGCCGAGGCTCTCCGGCCACACGGCACAAAGCGGATCCTGTCCAGGCCGCCACCCGCAGCACCGAGCAAGCCTCGGTTGAGCCCCTTATCCCGCCACTTGAGGCACCGGTTCAAGGCAGCCGCTCGCCCCGCTCCCAGGACCACTCCGCATGGAGCCTCTGGAGCCGCGAGGTGGTGGGGCCTCGGGAGCCGCTGGCGATGCGCCGACCGTCGACCTCAAGAACGGGGGCAAGGGCCCCCATCGTGCCCGTGGTGAACACCTCGTCAGCCGTGTAGACCTCCGTCAGCGACAGGTTCTTCTCCAGGGCCTCCAGGCCATCGGCGCGGGCGATGTCCAGCACGACTCCCCGCGTGATGCCGGGCAAGCAGCTGTCGGCGTGCGGAGTGAGCAGCTTCCCCGAGCGGACCAGGAAAACGTTCGTGGCATTGGTCTCGGACACGAAGCCGTTCAGGTCCAGCATCAAAGCATCGTCAACGCCCGCCAGGTTCGCCTCGATCTTGGCCAGGATGTTGTTGATCAAGTTGTTGTGGTGGATCTTCGAGTCCACGCACTGCGGACTGTTCCGCCGGATGGAGGAGGTCACCAGCCGGATCCCTTCCTGGTCGTAGACGAGGCCCTTCCATTCCGCCAGGACAATCAGCGTGCAGCCGGCTTGGTTCCAGTGCGGGCTCATGCCGGAGGTCGCCTTCTCGCCCCGACTCAGGGTCAGGCGCACGTGCGCTCCGTCGGTCATGCTGTTCGCTCGCAGGGTCTCGAACAACGCGTTCCGGACCTCTTGGCGCGAGGGAACGCCGGCAAACGCCATGGCGTGGGCGGAAGCGAAGAGCCGGTCGAGATGTAGATCGAGGTCTGCCACGCGGCCCCGGTACACGCGCAGGCCCTCCCAGACGGCGTCCCCGCCCTGCACCGCACTGTCGAAGACGGAAACCTTGGCTTCACCGCGGGGCTTGAGCTCGCCGTTCACATAGACGACGATGTCGGCATTGCGGGCATCGGGCAGCCGCATGGCAATCGCTGGGCCGTCGGCAGGGCCGCCCTCCAAACATCAGATTATAGGGCAGCCCCGGACCGCGAACCAAGCCGGCCCGCGAGCCTCCCCGGGCGGAAGCCGCTGCGCAGAGCGCACCTGCCCGGAGGGACCTTGGCTATAATCTCCCCAGCATGCGATCTCTCCCGTTCGTCCTGGCGCTGTGCGCGCTGCCCCTAGTCGCCCAGCCGGACGGCACGACGGTTTATATCAGCCTCGGGGAAAAGGCCGAGGCCGTGGAGCCCTGGGACGGCTCGATTCGAGTCTCAGGAGGCGAGTTGGCCCTGCTGGAAGAGCGGCACTTCATGCCCGAGGACCAGCTGACCGGGGCTAGCTCGTGGACTGCGTCGACCCGGGAGGAGCAGATCCGAGGCTTCGCCCGGGTCAACTACAACGAAATGAGCCCCGCCGAACTCCCTCCGACGCAATACTCGCCGGTCGGCCTGTTCGCGACCATCGCCGGCGATGCCAGCGCGACAGTCCGCGTGCGGACGAAGCAGGGGAGCTTCTCCTTTCGCCTAAGCGAGCTCTCGGAGACCCCCCAAGCCTTTTTGGACGGGCGGGCGACCGCCAGCCTGACGCCGACGGTCGAACTGCTTTCCAGCGAGCAGTACGAGGATGACGAGGCCGCCGCCGTGGAAGTCTCGGCAGGGGTCACGGCCGTAGGCTGGATAGCCTACCGCGGGCGGGCGGACCGCGTGCTGGCGAGGATTCGGCGGGACGGCACCTGGCAGCCCGCCGAAGAGGTGTCTCCGAGCCCCGGCGACCTCTGGCGGGTCTCCGCCGCGTCGGACGGCCAAGGGAAGGCCTGGTTCTTTTGGAGCCAGCGCGACGGCGACCGGTGGGATCTTTGGGGCCGGCTGCTGGACAGCGGCTCCTGGGGCGAGGCGCAGAAAATCAGCGCCGGCGGCTCGAACACGTTCCACCGCGCCTCCTCCTCGCCGGACGGGAAGGTCTTCGTCGTGTGGCAGAGCCATCAAGGCGAAGCCGGCCAGGCGCACAGCGACATCTGGCTGCGGGTCTGGGAGAACGGCAACTGGGGCGAGCCCCTGCGCGTGAGCGAGTCCCCGGCGAACGACTGGGAGCCCCAGGTCGCGGGAGGCCCCGACGGGTCGGCGCACATAGTCTGGGATAGCTACCACGCCGGCAACTACGACATCTTCTACCGCCATTACAGCGGCGGCTCCCTCGGCGATGTCGAGCAGGTGACGCAGAGCCCGTGGTTCCAGGCGCACGCCAATGTCGCGGTAAGCCCGGAGGGCGTCCCGTGGCTGGCCTGGGACGAGTCGGGCGCGAATTGGGGCAAGGACCAAGGCTACCTGATCACGCCGCCCCTCGCGGTGCCGCTACACCAGGAAAGGTCCATCCAGGTGGTTCGGCGAGCGGGCAGCAAGTGGTCCGAGCCGAAGGCCAAGCTCGAGCCGTTCTATGTCTACCGGCTGTACCCGAACTTTGAGAATCCGCAGCTGGCGTTCGACACCAGCGGCACGCTCACGATGCTTTTCCGCCACTGGACCCGCCAGCGGGCGCACAGCATCGGCGCCCGGATGATGTGGGAGACGTTCCGCACTCGGTTCGACGGGCAGGCGTGGTCGCACCCCGTGCCATTGGCGCACAGCCAGGGCTCGATCGAGAAGAGGCCCGCCCTACTCGCCGCGTCGGGCGGCCTGTTTGCGGCCTGGATGACGGACAACCGCCCCTTCAGCGACGCGGTGCCGCGGAACGCCGAGATCTATGCCGCCGAGCTGGGCAGCGCAGGCAAACCGCCGGACTATTCGGCGGGTAACTTCATGGCCTACGCCGAACCCTTCGCGGAGGAGATTCCGATCCACCCGTTCGAGGAGCGCAACGTGGCCACGATCCGCGGATACACGCTCGAGGCCGGCGCCAAGGACTTCAAGATCTACCGCGGCGACCTGCACCGCCACACCGATGTCTCCCAGGACTTCAAGTACGACGGGTCGCTGATCGAGGTCTACCGGTACGCCCTCGACGCGGCAGCCTTCGACTACATCGTTCCCACCGACCATCAGCTCGGCTACGACCAGGAGTTCACTTGGTGGCAGGACGAGAAGCTTGCGGACCTGTTCCATGTGCCCGGCAGCTTCGTACCGATGTTCGGATACGAGCGCTCGCTCACGTTCCCCAACGGCCACCGCAACATCATCTTCGGCAAGCGCGGCACGCGGACGCTGCCGATCCCGGCGGCAGAGCAGCGCGGCGAAGAGAGGGCCGAAAAGCTGTACGCCTACCTGCACGAGAACGACGGGATTTCGATGCCGCACAGTTCCGGCACGGCGCAAGGCACCGACTGGTTCAACAACGACCCCGAGGTCGAGCCGCTGATGGAGATCTTTCAGGGCTACCGTGCTAGCTACGAGTACATGGGGGCGCCGCTGGCGGCTTCCCCGCAGAAGCTGCGCGAGCAGCGCTCGGGATTCAATGCGATCGGCTATTGGTGGGACGCCCTGCGCAAGGGCTACAAGATCGGCGTCCAAGCGTCTTCGGACCACTGGTCCACGCACATGTCGTACGCCATGATCCTGGCGGAGGACTTCACCCGGGAATCGATGTTCGCGGCGCTGAAGGCCCGGCACGCCTACGGCGCGACCGACAACATCGTGCTCGACTTCCAGGCCGAGGCGGACGGCAAACGCTACATCATGGGCGACATCATCGCGTCGGACCGGGCGCCTCGCCTGTTCGTGAAGACCATCGGCACTGACCGCATCAAGCAGTTCGTGATCGTGAAGAACGAAGGGATCCTCTATACCAGCCACCCGAACCGGGAGGAGTATGTGCTTGAGTTCACCGACCGGAGCTTCGAGGCGGGCTCGAACTACTACTACATCCGGGTGGTCCAGAACGACGGCCAAGTAGCCTGGAGTTCGCCGATCTGGGTGGAATAGGCGGAACCCTCTAGAAAGCCTGCATGCGCAGCCGCCCGGACCCTCCGGCCCGGGCTGTATCCGTGCCGGAGATCGCCCCCCGCCGACCGTGCGCAGCGACCGCTGCCAGAAGGCCTATGCGCACAAGGCACCTAAGCTATGGGCCATGAGGTGCTTCGACGCAGCTATCGGCAGGCCGCGCTAACGCACCGGAGGAAGGATGGTGGACGACATGGGACTTGAACCCACAACCTCCGCATTGCGAACGCGGCGCTCTCCCGATTGAGCTAGTCGCCCAAGCCTCTCCTGTAGTATAGCACGCTGCCCAGCGCCTAAGCTTGCCCGTGGCGATGAGCCCGAGCCCTCTCCGCAACCCCGAGCGGAAGGGAGCCTCCCGGTATACTGCTCGACTTGCACCCGGCCCGGGGCCCTCGGCGTCCGGGCAAACTGAGCCGGTCGTGCGGCTCGCTTACCAACGTGAACCACCTGGCGCATCTGCTGCTCGCCGGACCGGACCCGCAGGCCCAGGTCGGTCAAGTCCTGGCGGACTTCGTGTCCGCCCGCGAGATCCCCGCATTCGAGCCCGGGGTCCAAAACGGCATCCGCGCCCACCAGCGCATCGACGCGTTCACCGACGGCCATCCCACCGTCGCCCGGTCCCGCCGCCGGTTTCCGGCCCCGTACCGGCGCTACGCCGGCGTCCTCCTGGACATCTTCTTCGACCACTTCTTGGCCTGCGACTGGGAGCGGCAAGGCGGCCCCTTCAGCTTGGACGACTTCAGCGCGTCCTGCTACGCAGTGCTGCAAGCGCACAGCCATCTTGCGGCCCCAAGGTTCCAGCAAGCCGTCGTCGCGATGCACCGGGACAATTGGCTCGCGTCGTACCGCGACGTCGGAGGCATTGAGCGGGCCCTCCAGCGTGTTTCCAGACGCTGCCGACGAGCGAATCCTATCGCGTCGGGCGCTGCAGTCCTGCGGGCTGACTATGCGGACCTGCAGGACTGCTTCACGGAGTTTTTCCCGCAACTGCGCGAGTTCGCCGCAGAGCTTCGCAGCCCACAGCATCCCGTCCCCGGGGCAGCCTAGCCCGAGCCCCGGTCGCCAGACACCTGCGAGTCGCGGTGGCAACAGCCCCAGCCCATGGGACGGGCTCACAGCGACCGAGCCTGCGGCAGGGCGCGGGCGAGTCCGGTGCGCCGCTGATCCATTGCCAACGGCTTGGACTGTCGGTACACTTGAAGCGTATGCGGATGTTCACGGGCCTAGCGAAGGCGATCGCCTTTCTCGGGGTAGCGGCTTTGGCCGCACCCCTGGCGCTTTCCCTGTTGGGGTCGGACTCGGAGGACACGGCCCCCACTGGCGCGAGACCGCACGTGGTCCTAATCACGGTCGACACGTTGCGCGCCGACCACCTTTCGAGCTACGGGTACCACCTGCGAACCAGTCCGAGGATGGACCGCCTGGCTGAGGAAGGCGTGCGCTTCGACCGTGCGTACTGCGCTATTCCGATGACCGGGCCGTCCCACTTCTCGATGCTGACGGGCCGCTACCCCCAGGAGCACGGAGCCCGCATCAACGGAGTGGCGCTGCCGGACAACAGCAAATTCCTGACGGTGCCGCAAGTCCTGCGGCGCTTCGGCTACACCAACGCCGCGTTTGTCAGCGCCTGGCCCCTCGTCAGCCGACTCACGCGCCTCAACCGGGACTTCGACCACTACGACGAGGAGATGCCCCGGTCTTACCAAGTCTTCCATTCCATGCGCTGGGCCGAGGACGTGACGGACGCGGCGCTGAAATGGCTCGACGCCCACAAGGACGACCCCCACATTTTTCTGTGGGTGCATTACTTCGACCCCCACGAACCGTACAACCTCCGCGAGGCCTTCGCCCAGCCGGAGCGTCTCCGGGACCCCGACCCCGCCACGCCGCAGTACAGCAAGACTGTGACCAACCGGATCCGCCGGTACGACTCCGAAATCGGCTATGCGGACCACCACATCGGCAGGCTGCTGGACAGGCTGGAGAAGCACGGCCTCGGCGACAACTCCCTGGTGACGCTGCTTTCCGACCACGGGGAGGGCCTGGGCGAGCACGGCTTTCACGGCCATGGGCGCTGGCTCTACGAGAGCGTCGTCCGAGTGCCTTGGATCATGCGCCTCCCCGGCACAATCGAGCCCGGGACGGTCATCGGGCAGAATGTCTCCACGTTGGACCTCGCGCCGACGCTGCTGGACCTAGCCGTCCCCGAGTTCCGGAATGAACCGCAAATCTCCATTGCGTTCGCCGGCCGCAGTCAGGCGGCCGCCATCGGCGGCAAGCCCCCAGGCCCTAGGCGCCAGATCCGCTTCGTCTCGTTCGAAGGCAAGAAGGGCTTCATTCCGTCTTGGGTCTCGTGGGTCTGGAAGCCCAATTCGGGACTGCCCTACCGCATGGGCAGGCTCGACGGCACGATGAAGATGATTTGGACGCCCGATGAGAAACGGTTCGAAGTCTTCAACCTCGCGGCCGATCACCTCGAGTTGCGCGCCAATGCGTTGGAGGAATCCGCCCACACCTACAAGTTCGAAAAGGCCGCTTTCGAACGCTGGTTTGAGAGCACCGACCTCGCCGAGAGCGAGTCGCGGCTGACCAAGCGCGACGCGGAAATCTTAGAAAGCTTGGGCTACATCAACCGGTAAGCCCCGGCTAGGGCGGAGCCGGTTCAGGAGCGAAGCTCCTCTGCGTCGCGAAGGTCCGTCGGGTCCTCTTCCAGACAGCTGTCGAGCAGGTGCAGCAGGCGCTCGGCGGACGCTCCAACCCGCGCCCGGTACCGGTCGCATTCGGCGCGAACCGAAGCCAGCTCGTCGGCCAAGTGGAGCGCGGCGAGGATGGCCAGCTGATAGTTGTCGGCAATGACGAGGTCATCCGCAAAGCGAGTCATCGTCTGGTCGACCTGGCGAGCGAGCTCCTGCGTGTGGCTGGCATCGGCGCCGGAGAGCTGGTAGACGCGGCCCCGGATGACCACGCGCACGCGGCCGGAGTCGCTCACGGTCCCGGGCTCCCGAGCTCCAGCTCCGCAACCCTGTGCAGCAGGGCGGCCACGCGCGCCCGCACGGCAACCCTCAAGCCGTCGTCCTCCAGCAGGTGCCGCAAGCGGGCGATCTCCGCATCGCGGACGCGGCATTCGGCGCACAGGCGGCTAGCTTCCGCCTCCGCCTCGCGCCGAGCCGCTCGGGCCTCCCGCAGCTTCTCGGCAATCGCAACCACTCGCGACTCAAGCCGCTCGAATTGGCCGAGGCCGCCCGCAGCGGTGTTCCTGTCAGCAGTCGGGGCGGGCTGCATCTCTGGCATACGCTGGCTCCTCCGGCCCAGCTGCCAGCGGCCCTGCAGCTCGGCGAGGCGGTTAGGGCCGCCACCAGCACGGTGGGCGCTAGAGGGCCATGGTGCGCAAGAGAGGACTTGAACCTCCACGGGAGTTTCCTCCCACTAGGACCTGAACCTAGCGCGTCTGCCAATTCCGCCACTTGCGCACGGGCAGCTCTCCAGCCTAGCCAACCAACGGGCGGACCAAGCTCGTAAGTCCATTGTACGGCATGGCGGCTCAGCCGCCGGCGAGACCGAAGGCCAACGGCGGATCCGGCCTAGCCCCAGCCGAGGAGCCGAATCTCCCGCAGCCCGAGGCCTGCACCGAACCGGGCCGCCGCGTCGCGGCCGACTCGGCGTAGAAACAGGCGGTAGCTGACCGTGCATGACGAGCCTCCTGGGATCCAGCGGAAGGTTCGCTCGCCGAAGAGCTTGCCGCGCTCCACGGCCGCACGCCTCGTTTCCGGGAACGGCGAGGCACCGAACTCTAGCCCGCGAGCCAGCGTGCGGCCGCCCCACGGCGCATGGGACCGCGAGCGGTTCTCCTCCCAAATGCCGAGCCACGGAAAGTCGGCCCGCTTCCATTCGTAGCCAAACAAGGTCTCCGACGCCGGATCGTAGGCGGCGAAGAAAGCCTCCTCCTCCGCAGGATCCATCAGGTGCGCCGTGTACCCGCCGGAAACCGGGCAATCCACCGTGCGCCGCAGGTCCCCGATGCCTCCGGCGGCTAGCGGAACCCCGGGCCAGTCGAACTCCGCGGCAGGCACGAACCGGTCGGCACCCGGAGCGAATTCCGCCTCGAACACCTTCGAGCGGGTCGCCGACGCCTCGAACAGCGTCACCCCCTTCTGCAAAAAGGGTGGCCCGAGCGTGACATGCTGCGTCCATCCGACCGGGCGGTCGCAAGCGAGCAGGTTCGTGGCGGTTTCGACGATCTCCACCTCGCTGCTCCCGGGCCGTGCGTCCAAGCGCCTCTCGAAGCGCATGCCAGCCAGGGGCAGCTGAACCTCGGCCTTGATCCAGCCCTGCCCAGAGTCGACGCTCCAAGCGCTGGAAGGCGCTTCGCCGTGAACCCCGAGACCCGCCTTCGCCTCCGCCGGCGACGGCACACCGAACAAGTCGAAGCAAAGATTGTGGCCGACGATGCCAGCCAGCAGCTGCGCCTCAATGTCCGAGCCGAAGCGCCGATGCGCCGCGCGGTCGTAGGCCCCGGGGTCGATCGTCTCCCAAGGCGGGTCCCACAGCGGGCTGAGATCCGAGCCCTGCAGCGTAACCGCAGCGATGTGGCCCCCTCCAGGCAGCAGTGCCAGTTTGAGGCGGTCGTTCTTCAAATGGACCGCACGGCGGCTACCGAACGCCATCCTGGGCTCAGTTGATCGATGGATGGTTCAGATCGAACCCGCGCACCACCGACAGTTCATCGATCACCGTGGCCATGCGAATCCCCTAGCTCCCCTGGGCCCGCTCAGCGGCCAGCTCCCGGACGGCCTCCGTCAGCTCCCGCAAGCGCCTGGTCAGCCAGGCACTCCGCAGCGCGTTCACATAGGCCGAGTCCGTAGCGTTGAGCTCCACCTGATGGATCAGCTCCTGGACCCGGTCCAGCGTCTTGCCGGCGGCCTCCTCATCGCCGCGGGCCACCTCGACCAGCGAGCGTTCCTTCAGCTCGTCCAGCTCCCGGCGGTTCCGCCGCTCCCGCGCCTTCCCGCCGATCATAGGCCCCTCCCCGTCATGCTCGTCTTGGCCATCTTGCCCGGGCGCTTCAGAATACCATGCAGACATCCGCAGATCACTGCGCCCGGGCCGATGCACACGATTGCACACGATTGATTCTCTTGAGGCTAGGCGACAGGCAGGCCAGGAGTGGGGCGCAGGGGCTGGCTTTTTGCCTCGATTGCTGGTCAGGAGAGGGGCGGGCACCGGCAGGGCAGCCCTTCCCGCCCGTGGCGGCGGTCCCCCAGGTTCGCGAGGTGCCGGTGCGCCTGGCGCGGCCGCCCGAGCGGCCGGAGGGCACCTGCCGGACGAGCGGCACGATCTCGGCTTCCAGCAGTTCGCGGGAGGCGGCCTGCGCTCCGGGCCGCGTCGCGCGGGAGGCGGCTGGCCGGTCCCGGGAGCTGCCGTTCCGGCGGCTCCACCTGATGGCGCACCACCCCGAGTCCTGGTGCTGGAGGCAGGCGCGGGGTGCGCGCACCTAGGCTCGTCCGGGCCGGGGGCCCACCTGCGCCGGCTGAGCGCGGCCTGGCAGGCGGAGTGGGGACTGCTGGAAGAGGTGCCGGACCCGCGCCGGAACCGGCGGGGCCGACGGAGACGCTGGACGGGTTCCCGAGCGGACCTCGGCGCCGCGCCGGCTCCGGCTGCCCCCGCGGGCCCTGGACGGTCGAGCACCGCAACCACTTCCCGTGCGACGGGACGCTGGGCGAGGCTCCCGGCCGCAGCCGCCCGGGCCCCAGCCCGGCCGGCCACGCGGCGCTGCACAACCTGGCGCAGGCGCGCTGCAGCGTGCGGCGCGCCGAGGCGCTGCGGGCGCTGCTGCCACGCGGCAGGCCCCGGGTCGGGGGAAAGCCGCATCCGGGCTGGCCCGGGCAGGGCGCGGTGCGCCCGCTGGGCGGGCGCACAGGCTACGGGGCTGCTGCGGAGGCACCCGAAAGGCAGCCGGGCGCAAGCACGGCCTAGCACCTGCATCTCAGCTGCCAGCCGACCCGCCCCGCAGCAGTCGACATGCCGCCACAGCAGGCTCCCGACATGGAAAAATCATCGCGGGCCGATGCATTGCTCGGGTGCGTTCTGGGGTCCAGGGGGGCTGTCTCGAGGCCCTCACGGCCATGCGCAGGATGCAAGGGGGGCTTGTGGAATTCCGTGCGGATCCGGTACGCTGGGGCGGGAGATCTACCCTTCTTGCAGGGAGGGGTCGGCCCCAGCACTCGTTCCAGCTCCGGTCTTCGACGCGGCATCGGTGGCGCCTGGGGATGGCACGGAGCCATCCGGGAGAATCGGATAGCCCATGACGAAGCACGGACTGCCCCCTCGCCAAGGACTTTACGACCCCCGCTGCGAGCACGATGCCTGCGGCATTGGCTTCGTGGCGGACATCAAGGGCCGCCCTAGCCACCGCATCATCGAGCAAGGCGTGGAGGTGCTCGTCAACCTCACCCATCGCGGGGCGTGCGGCTGCGATCCGGACACCGGCGACGGGGCCGGTTTGCTCCTGCAGATCCCCCATGAGTTCTTCGCCAGGGAATTGGCCCGCAGCGGCCGGAGCCTGCCTTCCGTCGGCTGCTACGGCGTGGGCATGCTCTTCCTCTCGCCCGCCCGCGACGAGCGCCGGGCGGCCCAGCAGATGGTCGGGGAAGTCGCCGAGCGGGAAGGCCTGCGCGTGCTGGCGTGGAGGCGGGTCCCCACCAACTCTGCCGCCATCGGGTGGCTGGCCCGCGAGACCGAACCGTACATCTACCAAGTCTTCATCGTCCCAGGGGACGGGGCGCAGCTGCGGGGCGCAGCGTGGGAGCGCAAGCTCTACATCCTCCGCAAATGCACGGAGCAAGCGGCGCGGGACAGGCAGATCGGCGCCTACTACGCGGCCACGCTGTCGTCCCGGACGATCTGCTACAAGGGGCTGCTCCTGGCGCCCCAGATCTTCAACTACTACCCCGACCTGGGCGACTCGGACTTCTGTTCGGCTGTCGCTTTGATCCACCAGCGGTTCTCGACCAACACCTTCCCGACCTGGGAGCGCGCCCAGCCCTTCCGGTATCTGGCGCACAACGGCGAGATCAACACCGTCCGCGGCAACGCCAACTGGATGCGCGCTCGCGAGGCTACGCTGCACAGCGATCTGTTCGGCCCCGACACGGAGAAGATCAAGCCGATCATCGACGAAACCGGCTCCGACTCGACCCAGATCGACAACGCCCTCGAGGTGCTGATCCAGTCCGGCCGCTCAACGGCCCACTCCTTCATGATGCTGATCCCGGAGGCGTGGTCGTCGCACGAGCACATGGAGGAGTACAAGAAGGCGTTCTACGAGTTCCACGCAACGATGATGGAGCCCTGGGACGGCCCGGCCTCGATCGTCTTCACCGACGGTCGCTATGTCGGCGGGTCCCTGGACCGCAACGGCCTGCGCCCTTCGCGCTACTCGGTGACCTACGACGGCTTGGTGGTGATGGCGTCCGAAACGGGCGTCATCCCGGGCATCCAAGCCGGCAATGTCCGGGCGAAAGGCCGCCTGCAGCCCGGGCGGATGTTCCTAGTCGACATGCAGGAGGGACGCATCATCCGGGACGAGGAGATCAAGGAGACGGTCTCCAAGCGGAGGCCCTACGGCGATTGGCTGCGCCGGAACCTGATCGACCTCGGCGACCTGCCTGCGCCCGCCTCCGTGCAAGCTACGGACTTCGGCACGCTTCCGCAGCGGCAGCGCGCGTTCGGCTACACGATCGAGCACCAGCGCCTGCTGCTCGCTCCGATGGCCCGCTTCGGAGCCGAGCCCGTCGGTTCGATGGGGATCGACATCCCCTTGGCCTGCCTTTCCGAGAGGCCCCAGCTGCTCTTCAATTATTTCAAGCAGCTCTTCGCGCAAGTCACCAACCCGGCTATCGACCCGATCCGGGAAGAGCTGGTGATGTCCACCGTCACTTACGTCGGGCCGCAGGGCAACCTGCTCGGCGAGGAGCCCAGCTACGCCCATGTGGTCAAGGTGCCGCTGCCGGTGCTCGACAACGCCAAGCTGGAGCGGCTCCGCGGACTTAGCCCCGCCGTGCGCTTCGGGTCCCGAACGTTAGCCACAACATTCTCCGCCACGGACGGCCCTCCGGGGCTGCTGAGCGCCCTCGACCGCCTTTGCGCGGAGGCGGAGGCAGCGGCCGACGACGGAGCCAGCGTGCTCATCCTTTCGGACCGCGGGGCGGATTCCGGGCAGGCCCCGATCCCCTCGCTGCTGGCCTGCGCGGCGGTCCACCACCATCTGATCCGCCGCGCCAAGCGCAGCCAAGTGGGCCTCGTCGTCGAATCGGGCGAACCGCGCGAAGTGATGCACTTCTGCCTCCTGATCGGCTACGGAGCCAACGCCGTCAACGCCTATCTCGCCTACGAGACCCTCGAGGCCATGCACGCCCGGGGGCAACTCGACGACCAGTCGCTGTCGCTGGAGCGAGCCCTCGCCAACTTCGAGCAGGCGATCCGCAAGGGCATTCTCAAGGTCATGTCCAAGATGGGCATCTCCACGGTGCAGTCCTACCACGGCGCACAGATCTTCGAAGCCATCGGACTAGCCCGCGAGGTCGTCGACCGGTACTTCCCCGGCACCACTTCGCAAATCGAAGGCGTCGATCTGGAGACAATCGCCGGCGAGGCCCTGGCCAAGCACCGCAGCGCCTACCTGCCCTGCGGAGAGGACAGCACCGAGCTGCCCGTCGGCGGGGAGTACCAATACCGGCTCCGCGGCGAGCAGCACCTGCTCAACCCCGAGACCGTTGCCAAGCTGCAGCACGCCGCGCGGCTCAACCACTGGGCCACGTTCGAGGACTACTCGCGCACCGTCAACGACCTCAACCGTCAGCTCTGCACCCTGCGCGGACTGTTCGACTTCAAGTACGCCTCCGAACCGCTGGACCTGGAGGAGGTGGAACCCGCCTCGGAGATCGTCAAGCGCTTCTGCACCGGGGCGATGAGCTTCGGATCGATTTCGGCGGAGGCCCACGAGACTCTGGCTCGCGCCATGAACCGCCTCGGCGGCCGCTCCAACACCGGCGAGGGCGGCGAGGATCCCGCACGCTACGGCGACGACCGACGCTCGAAGATCAAGCAAGTCGCTTCCGGGCGCTTCGGGGTCACGGCCCACTATCTCGCCAACGCGGACGAGCTGCAGATCAAGATCGCCCAGGGGGCCAAGCCCGGCGAGGGCGGCCAGCTCCCCGGGCACAAGGTCGACGAGACGATCGCCTGGCTGCGGCACTCCACCCCCGGCGTGGGCCTGATTTCCCCGCCCCCGCACCACGACATCTACTCGATCGAGGACCTGGCCCAGCTGATCTTCGACCTCAAGAACTCGAACCCGGCCGCCAACGTCTCCGTGAAGCTGGTCTCCGAGGTCGGCGTCGGCACCGTCGCCGCCGGCGTCTCCAAGGGCCATGCGGACCTCGTCTTGATCTCCGGCCACGACGGCGGAACCGGAGCCTCCCCGATGAGCTCCATCCGCCACGCCGGGACGCCGTGGGAGCTGGGCCTGTCCGAGACCCAGCAGGTGCTGGTGATGAACGACCTGCGCGGGCGCATCCGCGTGCAGGTGGACGGCAAGCTGCAGACGGGCCGCGATGTGGTCGTGGGAGCCCTGCTGGGAGCCGACGAGTTCGGCTTCTCGACCATGCCGCTGATCGCGATGGGCTGCATCATGATGCGCAAGTGCCATCTGAACACCTGCCCCGTCGGGATCGCGACGCAGGACAAGGAGCTGCGCAAGAAGTTCGAGGGCACGCCGGAGCATGTCGTGAACTTCTTCTTCTTCGTCGCCGAGGAGGTGCGCCAGACCATGGCGCGGCTCGGCTTCCGCAAGTTCGACGACATGATCGGCAAGGTGGACCGCCTCGATGTCAGGGAGGCCGTAGGCCACTACAAGAGCAAGGGCCTCGATTTCGCCAAGGTGTTCTTCGATCCGCCCGTGGACCGGTCGGTCCCGCGGTACCACACCGGCAAGCAGGAGCACGGACTGGAGCGGCAGATCGACAACCGGCTAATTGAACTGTGCCGACCCGCCCTGGAGGAGCGCACGCCGGTCGAATTCGCCTACCAGTTGCGCAACACCGACAGGACGGTCGGCACGATGCTCTCGCACGAGATCGCCGAGCGCTACGGCGCCGAGGGCCTGCCCGAGGACAGCATCAAGATCCACTTCTCCGGCAGCGCCGGCCAGAGCTTCGGGGCGTGGGCCAGCAAGGGCATGACCCTGCAGGTCCGCGGCGACGCCAACGACTACTTCGGCAAGGGCCTCTCGGGCGGCCGGCTCGTCGTCGCCCCGCCCCCTGGCTCGAGCTTCGTGTTCGAGGAGAACATCATCATCGGCAATGTCTCCTTCTACGGAGCCACCGGCGGTGAGGCGTTCGTCAACGGCATGGCGGGCGAGCGCTTCTGCATCCGCAATTCGGGAGCCCACGTGGTCGTCGAAGGAGTCGGCGACCACGGCTGCGAGTACATGACGAACGGCTGCGCCATCATTCTCGGCCGCTGCGGACGGAACTTCGCCGCGGGCATGTCGGGTGGGATCGCCTATGTCCTCGACGAAGCGGGCGACTTTGCCGCGCGCTGCCTGCAGAACGCCAACGTGGATCTCGAGCCCCTGGAAGAGCCCGCCGATCTCGAGCTCGTGTCCGGGCTGATCCGGCGCCACGTGGAACACACCCGCAGCCCGAAGGCCCAATGGGTGCTGGAGCATTGGCCTGCGATGGTGGGGAAGTTCCTGAAAATCTACCCTCGCGAGCTGAAACGGGCATTGCGCGAACGGGAGCAGCGCCTGCTGGCGCGCGCTTAGGCGGCACGCCGTTCAAAACTCCGCATTGCCGGGAGTCCGCGGGAACGGAATCACGTCGCGCACATTGGCCATGCCGGTCACGTAGCTGATGGTGCGCTCGAAGCCGAGGCCGAAGCCCGCGTGCGGCACAGTGCCGTAGCGGCGCAGGTCTCGGTACCAGCCGTACTGGGCGGGTTCGATGCCGCATTCCGCCATCCGCTGGTCGAGGAGGTCGAGCCGCTCCTCGCGCTGGCTCCCGCCGATGATCTCGCCGATGCCGGGAGCCAACACGTCCATGGCTGCAACCGTCCGCCCGCCGTCGTCGAGGCGCATGTAGAACGCCTTGATCTGCTTGGGATAGTTGGTCACAACGACCGGTCCCCCCACGTACTCCTCGGTCAGGTAGCGTTCGTGCTCCGACTGCAGATCGGCGCCCCAGGCCACCGGGAACTCGAAGCGCTTCGGAGCCCGCTCCAAGACGCGCACCGCGTTGGTGTAGGTCATGCGCTCGAAAGACTGCTCCGCTACAGAGCGCAGGCGCCGGATGGCGTCGCGGTCGACGCGCTTGGCGAAGAATTCCATGTCGTCGGCCCGCTTTTCAAGAACTGTCCGCGACAGGTGCCTGAGCAACGCTTCGGCGAGGTCCGCGTTGGCGTCCAGGTCCGCGAAGGCCGTCTCCGGTTCGATCATCCAGAACTCGGCCAAGTGGCGGCTGGTATGCGAGTTCTCGGCCCGGAAGGTCGGCCCGAATGTGTACACCTTGGTCAACGCTTGGCAGTAGGCTTCGACATTGAGTTGGCCGGACACCGTGAGGAAGCTCTCCCGCCCAAAGAAGTCCTGCGAGAAGTCCGGCGACCCGTCCGGCCCCCTAGGCAGGTTCGCCAGATCGAGGGCGCTGACACGAAACAGATCCCCCGCCCCCTCGGTGTCCGAGGCGGTGATGATCGGAGTGTGGATCCAGTAGTAGCCCCGCTCGTCAAAGAAGCGGTGGATGGCCTGAGCGAGGCAGTGCCGGACCCTGGCGACCGCTCCGAACGTGTTGGTGCGCGGCCGCAGATGGGCGACTTGGCGGAGAAACTCGAAACTGTGCCGTTTCGGGGAGATTGGATAGGTGTCGGGATCGTCGACCCAACCGATCACGGTCACTTCGCTGGCCCGCAGCTCGACCGCTTGCCCCCGGCCCCGCGACTCCACCAGCGTCCCGCGCACGGCCGCCGAGCAGCCGCTGCTCAGGCGCAGGACCTCGGTGGAGTAGTTCGGCAGCGCGTTCCCGGCGATGACCTGCAAGCTGTCGAAGCAGGATCCGTCGTTCAGCTGCACGAACGAGAACCCCGTTTTGGAGTCGCGACGCGTCCGCACCCAGCCCTCGACGCAGACTTCCGCGCCTAGGCCGACCTTGCCAGCCAGCAGGTCCGCGATCCTGCGTTTCGCCATACTGATAGTTTGCAGGATCAAGCGCGACCGGTCGCCAGGACCGGCCTGCGCCGGCCGTCAGCTCGGAGAGCGGCCCTTGGTCCGCCCCCCGAGGAGCCATGGCCGACAGCAAAATCCGCGTTGCGGTTCTGTTCGGAGGCCGCTCCAGCGAGCACGAGGTGTCGGTGCGCTCCGCAGCTTCCGTGATCTCGGCGATGGATCGGGAGCGCTACGAGGCGGTCCCCGTCGCCATTGACCGGCAGGGCCGCTGGTTGGACGTGTCGGAGTCCGCAGATTTGCTGGCACCCGACGCGCGTGCCCGCTGCGTCCGCCGCAACGTGTCGTTCTCGCACCAGCCGGGCGAATCGCGTGGCTTCGATGTCGTCTTCCCCATCCTCCACGGTCCCTTCGGGGAGGACGGCCGCGTGCAGGGCTTCCTGGACCTGGCGGATGTGCCCTACGTAGGCTCCGGGGTTCTGGGCTCTGCGTGCGGCATGGACAAGGACACGATGAAGCGGCTGTTTCGAGCAGAAAGCTTGCCGACCCTGCCTCATGTCGCTGTCGGGCGCGGCGAGGTCGAGCGCCGCGTCGCGGAAATCGAGCGGCGCATCGGCTACCCCGCCTTCGTGAAGCCCGCCAACCTAGGATCCTCGGTCGGCATCCGGCGGGCGGAGGGGCTCGACGAGCTGGTGCCCGCGCTGCGCTACGCAGGCGAGTTCGACCGAAAAGTTGTCGTGGAGCCGGCAGTCGACGCCCGCGAAATCGAGTGCTCCGTCCTGGGCGGCGTGCCGCCGAGAGCTTCCGTGCCGGGCGAAATCGTGACCTGGGGTGGCTTCTACGACTACGAGACCAAGTACGAATCCGACGAATTCGAGCTGGCGGTGCCGGCGCAGGTCGAGCCCGACCTAGCGGCGCGGATCCGGGCGCTGGCCGTTTCCGCGTTCCAGGCCGTCGGCTGCGAGGGTCTCGCCCGCGTCGACTTCTTCTTGGAGCGGGCTACTGGCAGGCTGCTCCTGAACGAGGTGAACACCATGCCCGGATTCACCTCGATCAGCATGTTCCCCAAGCTCTGGGAGGCCTCGGGGCTGCCGTATCCGCTCCTAATCAAGCGCCTACTGGACCTTGCCGTGCAGCGGAGCGCGGACAGCCGAAGGGTCCGCCTCGACCCTCGGTAGCATCCGCGATCCAGGCCCTCGTCACGGGGCGCTTCCAACGCGGCGGCCCCGAGGCGCGAGAGCGCAACCCCTGCGGACCAGGAGTCCGGAGCTGCCTTGCGGCGAGCCGGACGCTGGCTTGCGGAACCGCCTTCGGCGACTGGCTGCACCCGAGAGGGATGCAGCTGCGGCAAGGCTGGAAGGCATGCCCTCCCCTGAGGAGTCGGCCCCCTTCCCGGAAGACGGTTCTGCAGCGGTGCGGGCGGAACGTCTAGCCGGCTCCGCGCTGCTGCATGCCTGCGCAAGGCTCGCCCAGGCTCGAGGCACCGGCATCGCCGCTCGGAAGCGGGGAGGGCCGCACGACCCTCCCCGCTTACCTTCCGCTCACTGGACGGGGATCAGGCGAACGCCGGCAGGCTCCGTCTTCGGCAACGTCAGCTCCAGTACGCCGTACTCGTACTTCGCCTGGATGCCTTCCGCGTCGATTCCCTCCGGCAGCCGGAACCGGCGCACAAACTTGCCGTAGGCCCGCTCGTAGCGCCCGTTCGCCTCGTGCTCCTCCAGCTTGCGCTCACCGCGCAGCGCGAGGATGCCCTGCTCGACCTTGACCTCGAAGTCCTCGGGGGCGAGGCCGGGGATGTCGCCGCGCAACGTGAAGGCCTCGCCGGTCTCCACGATGTCGAACGCCGGCCGCCAAGCCCGCTCCGCCGGCAAGGGCTCCCCGGGCCGGAAGGCGGGAAGGATGGGATGGCAGGTGCTGGTGTTGAAGAGCTGCATGACTCTTGCTCCTTTCTGATTAGGCTTGCGCCCACAACCCCATTATACGCAACCCGCAAGATATGTCAAGAAATATTGTAAAGAAATTTGAGTACTTCATTATCAACTTCGACGCTCGGCGCCCCCGTCGACCAAAGCCCTGGAAGGAATTCGACAAATCCTTGCTGTTCAACAACTTGTGCGGCAAGCGCGGCGATCCCACGAAAAATGTCCCCGGTTCATCCAGAGCCCGAACGCCTCGGGCCGCTCGAGTGCCCTCGGCTCTCCGCTCCCACCAGGGGCTTTCGGGCGTGCCGACCCGCGGTCTGCACGCAACTCCCTAGGGAGACCGCAGCCGCCCGCCTCCGGCCTTCCGGGACGAAGCAAGACCGCTGCCGCGATCGGCCTGCCGCAAACCGGCCCAGCGGCGTGCCTTTGACAAGGGCGACGGAACGCAGTAGACTGCCAAGGGGGCGTGCAGCTGTGCGTCGCGGGAGGGTTTTCCCGCCCCTAGGCGCAACGCACCCCAGCGGCTTGGTTCCCGGCACCTGGGGCTCCCTCGACTAGCACAAGGGGCGCGGGCCCGGTTGCAGAGCCGAGCAACAGGGCATAGATCGTTTCCGGCGCGGAACCAGTTCATGGCGTTCTTCTGGTCGTCATACCTGCTCCTGGCGCCCATGCTGCTCGGCGGTCTGCTCCTCGCCGGGCTGATTCACGTATTGATTTCGCGGAAGGCCATCCTCCGGTGGCTGCGCGGCGACAACCTGCGCACCGTAGCCACCAGCGCGGCTCTCGGCGTGCCCGTCCCCCTATGCAGCTGCTCCGTCGTGCCTGTGGTCTCCGAGATGCGCCGCAAGGGGGCCTCGCGCCCCGCCTGCATGTCCTTCCTGATCACAGCCCCGGAGACTGGCGCCGATTCCATCCTCGTCACGCACGCGTTCTTCGGATTCGCCGCCGCAGTCGCGCGGCCTCTCGTCAGCTTTGTCACGGCGGTCGTTGCAGGGGCTCTCTGCATCGCCGGCGTCCGGAGCCAGGAGTCTTCGGCTGGGCCGTCGGCTCTCAACGAACACCATGGCGACGCCTGCGGGGGCAACCACAGTCATGTTCATGTCTGCCACGCCCCCCTTGTTCCCGGCAGCGACGACTGCTACGTGAGCCCCGCGCGGCTGCGGGCCTCGGCGATCGGCTGGTTCCGCCAGCTGGTCCGTCGCCGCCGGCGGGCCACGGCGGCTGGGGGGCGAGCTGGAGAGGACTCCGGGGAGGTGGACTTCCGGAAGGTTGTCCGGCACGCCCTCCGGTACGGGTTCGTGGAAGTGGCGGACGACATCCTGTTCGCGCTGCTGCTGGGCGTGCTCTTGGGAGGGGTGCTGTATGCGGCAGTGCCGGACGATCTGCTGAGCCACGCCTCCGCACGCTGGCTGGCCTACCCGGCCATGGTGCTCGTGGGCATGCCCTTGTATATCTGCGCGTCGGCCAGCACGCCGATCGCCGCTGCGCTGGTCGCCAAGGGGCTCAGCCCTGGGGCGGCGCTGGTCTTCCTGATGACCGGCCCGGCCACCAATTCCGGCACCATCGCCATGATCGTCAGCCAGTTCGGGGCAAGGTTCGCGTCGGTATACGTCGGAGCGGTGACCGGCGTGACTCTGGCCCTGGGCATCGGGATCGACCTGCTGCTCGCGGCCTCGGGCTGGATGCTCCCGGTCCGGCTGGAGGCTTCCCATTCAGCTGCCCTGCAGGCCGTCCAGTGGACCGGCGCCATCGGCCTCATCGCGCTGATGGCCTGGAGGTTCCGGGCAGGGGCCCTACGGTCAGGCTGGCGGGCCATGGTCGCCGGCACCAAGCCGCTCGTCTTCCGGCGCAGACGGACCTAGCGAACAGCTGCCCAGACCGCCGCCGGGCCAGCTCTGTCGGGCTCGGGAAACCGCAGGCTCTACGTGCCGTGCAGGAGCCCTGGCTCGAGCCAGCGGAGGGCGTAGGCCGAACCAATGCCGAGCAGGAACGCCGTGGCGAGCTTGGCGCGGTCGTGACTATGGAAATGGACTTCCGGCAGAAGGTCGCCCAGGGAGATGCAGACGAAGGCCCCTGCCGCCCAAGCCAAGGCTCGCCCGATCACCTCCGCTTCGTTCGGACCTAGCGCGGCCCCCACTCCGAAAGCCAAGCACGCCCCCACCGGACCCAGCAGCCCGAACCCGAAATTGGCCGCCGACCGGGCTCGGGGCCCGACTCCGGCCATCGTCATCGTGCCCGTGACCGATAGGGCGTCCAGCGGCTTGTGCAGGAGGATCGCCAGGAACACACCTGCTCCCGCCGGACCCCCGCCACCTCCCAGCATCGATCCGGCCCTCACGCTGGCCCCCAGGGCGATCCCCTCCGATAGCGCATGCAGGCCGAGGCCCAGCGCGATGCCGACCCAGCTGGCCCGCGCCGCCCCGCCCCGCGGACCCGGCCGGTGTCCTTCGAGCCCCGCGTCTGGCATCTCGGGCTGGTGGAAGTGGGACTGCTGCAGCAGCGGGAGCATCGAAATCATGCCGAGCATCATCCACCACACCGTTGTCTCGACGGCTTGAGGCCCGCGCAGGCTTGTCAGCGCGTGGGGCAGCAGGTGGTAGAGCGCCATGCCCAGGATCAGCCCCGCCACAAAGCTCAGCGCTGCCTGGATCCGGGTATGGTTCAAGTGGACGCGCCACGGCAGCTCCCCACCAGCCAAGGAAGCGCCGACTAGGGCAATCGAGTAGACAGCCAGCAGCCAGACCGGATTCACAGGCACGAAGTTCCCCGCGGACTGCCCGCCCCTGGGCGGTCACGAAGCGGGCCGTGACACCCATGGGCGACGCCAAGCCGCCGCCCCCGCCATCGTCAGTACCGGGCTAGGAGCGCCCCGGCCGAACTGGGAGGCAGCCGTGCGATCAATTCCTCGATTGTAAAGCGCAATGTCGGATGCACAAGTCGCGGCGCGATTGTGGCGAGCGGATGCAGCACGAACGCCCTGGCATGCATCCTGGGGTGAGGCACCGTCAGGCCGGACCGGCAGATAATCCGCTGGTCGACCAGGAGCAGGTCGATATCCAGGACCCGCGCTTCGCAACGGTGCCGCCGCCGGCGTCCGCGAGCGCGCTCGATCTGCAAGCTTTCCGCAAGCAACTGCGCCGGCTCGCGCCGCGTTCTGAGGCAGATGCAGGCGTTGAGAAAGCGGCCCCCCTGCGTGCCGTCCACCGGTTCCGTTTCGAAGATCGGCGATCTCGCCTCGACAACGCCGCGCCGCGCCAATTCGCGCAGGCCGAAGCGCAGATGACCTAGCCGGTCCGGAAGGTTCGACCCCAGACCGAGGTACGCCCTAGCCACGGCGGCTCCGGACGACCTCCACCCCGGCCCAAGGCACGCCGTAGGCCGCCAAGGCTCTGGGCTTCATCACGCGCACCCGCACTTCTTCTGCAGGGAAGGTGTCCAGCAACCGCCGCGCCATCCTGACGGCAATCGCTTCGATCAACCGGTAGGGCCGCTCCGTCGCTACTTGTTCGGCTGCGTCCCGAACGGCAACGTAGTCCACGGCCTGCTCCAGCAGGTCCGCTCGGCCCGCGCCCTCCAGGTCCGTGAGCAGTTCGAGGTCAACGAGGATCGGCTGCGCAGCGGAGCGCTCTGCTGCGCGACAGCCAACCCGCGCCTGCAGGGGGATCTGCGGGATCAGCACCCTATCGCGCATCGCTGGCTCCCCGCATCGCGTCAACCGCTTCCAGCAGACGACGGCAGGGCTGCACATCGTGGACACGGACGATGCGCGCTCCCCGCAGAACGCCGGCCGCCACAGCGGCGAGGGTCCCCTCAAGCCGCTCCCCGACAGGCAGCCGACTCGGCAGGCTGCCCAGAAAGGACTTGCGGGAAGGTCCAATCAGCATCGGCCAGCGCAACCCGGTGAGCTCGGGCAGCCGGGCCAGGATCTCGAAGTTCTGGCGCGGCGACTTGCCGAAGCCAAGGCCCGGGTCGACAGCGACTTCAGCCACTCCCGACCGCTCAGCGGCCGCCGCTTGGCTCGCCAGAAAGCCGCGGACCTCGGCTACGACATCGCGATAGGACGTGTCCCGTTGCATGCTGGCAGGCGTACCCCGCATGTGCATCAGCACGACGCTCGCCCCGCTCTTCGCCGCGACTTCCGCCATGGCGGGATCCCGCAAGCCGCCGATATCGTTGAGAATCGAGGCTCCGCACTCGATGCAGCGCCTGGCAACGCCGGGTTTTTGCGTGTCCACGGAAAGCGGCACCGCCACCCTTGCGGCTAGAGCCTCCAGCACCGGCGCGACCCGGGCCAACTCCTCCTCTTCTTGCACCGGCTCGGCTCCCGGGCGCGAACTCTCCCCGCCGATGTCGATCATGTCCGCCCCCTCGTCCACCATGCGCAGAGCGTGGTCGACGGCCGCCGCCGCCCGGGCGAAGCGCCCACCGTCGGAGAAGGAGTCCGGGGTCACATTGAGGATGCCCATCACAAGCGTGCGGGGCGACGCAAAGTGCTTGGCTGCGGGGGCCACGCCCCATTGTCCCCCGAACGCTGCGGCCGGGGGCAGGAGCCGACGCCCTTCGAGGGCCCGGGAGCGGCGGGCTCCGAGCCGCCGGGCAGCGGAAGCCGATCGCTGCTTCGCCAGCCCCTTGCTTCTGGCTGGCATCTGCGGCACCGGTGGCACGTAGCCTGCGCCGGACTCTTCGCTCGCTCCGCAGCGCAACGCCACCAGCCGCGCTGGAGCGCGCGGCACCTCGCACCCAAGCCTGCGTCGCCTCTGGTATCCTTTCTCCCGCCATGCAGCAAACACGGCGCCAGCTCCTCGGCACGCTGGGTTCGGCCGCGGTCGCCTCACTCGGCTGCGACCCCGCGGCCGACGCAGGGAGACCGCCCAACATCCTTTTTCTGCTCACCGACGACCAGCGCTTCGACATGTTCGGCGAGGGCGGCAATCGCGTCATCCGGACGCCTCACATCGATCGGCTCGCCCAGGAAGGCGTGCTGTTCACCAACAACTTCGTCACGACCTCCATCTGCGCCGTGTCCAGAGCCTCGTTCTTCACCGGGCTCTACGCCCGCTGCCACGGCATCCATGGCTTCGCCACGCCGCTGAGCGAGGAGCAGCACGCGCTGAGCTATCCCGTCCGGCTGCGCGAGGCCGGCTACCGCACCGGTTTCGTAGGCAAGTACGGGGTTGGCCGAGCCCAGCACATTGAAGACGCCGCGAGCCGGTTCGACTATTTCGAAGGCTGGCCCGGCCAGGGCCAGTACCTCGTGCCAGGGCGCGCGCATATGACCGAGCATCTCGGCAGCCAAGGCCTGGACTTCCTCGAGGCCGACGACGGGCGGCCCTGGAACCTGTCGATCAGCTTCAAAGCCCCCCATGTCCAGGACAGGGTGGACCCGTACTTCATCAACGATCCCCAGTTCGACGATCTCTACGAGGGCGTCCGCCTGCAACCCTTCCGCCACATGGACGGCAGCTACTACGAGTCGCTCCCGGAATTCCTCCGGGCGCGCACCGAGAGTCGCATCCGCTGGGAGAGGCGATTCGGCACCCCCGGCAAGTGGGAAGAGTCGGTGAAGCGCTACTACGCCCTGATCCACGGCGTCGATGTCCAGATCGGACGCCTCCTCACCAAGCTCGAGAGCCTCGGCCAGCTCGACAACACGGTCGTGATCTTCACCGGCGACAACGGCTTCTTCCTGGGGGAACGAGGCTGGGCGGGCAAATGGTACATGCACGAGGAATCCATCCGGACCCCGATGATTGTCCGAGATCCGCGCCTGGGGCACCGCGCCGGGACTCGGCGAAGCGAAATGACCCTCAACATCGACGTCTGCCCGACCATCCTGAGCGCGGCGGGGCTCGAGGCCCCGGCCTGCATGAACGGCCGCGACCTGCTCCCACTCGCCCGCGGAAAGTCCCGGGCGTGGCGCCGGGAATGGTTCTACGAGCACCTCTTCGAGCATCCGGGGGTTCCCAAGAGCGAAGGCGTACGCACCGAGGCCTGGAAGTACTTCGTGTTTCCGGAGAGCGAGCCTCCGCACGAAGAGCTCTATCACCTAGCCGTGGACCCCCACGAAACCGTGAACCTCGCTCCGTCCAGCGAACACGCCGGGCAGCTGGCCCAACTCCGCGCGCGCAGGGAGGCGTGGATCGCGAACCTCGAGGCGTGGCGGATCGACCAGCCGTGGACGGAGCCCGCCGGAGCGGCGGCGTAGGCGGGGGGCGAGGGCGTTCCGCGCAGGCCAGAACCTAGCCGATGAGGCCTTCCAGCGGGGAGCTGGCGCTGGCGTAGAGCCGCCTGGGCATGCGCCCGGCCTCGTAGGCCAGACGGCCCGCCTGCACAGCGAAATCCATGGACCGCGCCATCTTCTCGGCATCGTCCGCCAAGGCGATCGCGGTGTTCATGAGCACTCCATCCGCGCCCAGCTCCATAGCCAGCACCGCATCCGAGGCAGTGCCCACCCCGGCGTCGACAATCAGGGGCACCGAGGTGATCTTCTCCCGCAGGATGCGGAGATTCGCAGGATTCTGCACGCCGAGCCCCGACCCGATCGGCGCGGCGAGGGGCATGACGGCAGCAGCGCCGGCGTCCACCAGCTTGCGAGCGACGATTAGGTCGTCGGAGGTGTAGGGCAGCACGACGAAGCCCTCTCGGACAAGCTCCCGGGTAGCCTCCAGCAGCCCCTCGGTGTCGGGGAACAGCGTCTCGGGATCTCCGATCACCTCGAGTTTGATCCAGTGCGACAGCCCCACTTCCCGGGCCAGTCTCGCCGTGCGCACGGCCTCGTCGGCCGTGTAGCAGGCGGCCGTGTTCGGCAGAATGAACAGCTCGTCGCGGTCGATGTAATCGAGCAGAGATTCCTTCGACTTGTCCGTGAGGTTGACGCGGCGGACGGCGACAGTGACCATGGCAGCGCCGGAGGCCCGGTGGCAGCGCTGCATTTCCACAAAGCTGCGGTACTTGCCCGTTCCAACGATCAAGCGCGACGTGAACTCCCGGTCGGCGATGCGTAGGCTCATGATTCGATGGTAGCCTGTGCGCGCCCGCCGGGGGCGCATCCGCGCAGGTGCCAAGATAACGACTGGGCCATGTTTATCGACGAGGCGAGCATCAAGGTCCGAGCCGGCAAGGGCGGGAACGGGTGCGTCGCTTTCCGCAGAGAGAAGTATGTCCCGCGGGGAGGCCCCTCCGGAGGCGACGGAGGGGCCGGGGGCAATGTCGTCCTCCAATCCAGCGGGCGCGTCTCGACGCTGATCCATTTCCGGTACCAGCCGGAGCAGAAGGCCGAGAACGGCCGCCACGGCGAAGGCAGCAACCGCACTGGACGCACCGGCCAAGACCTGATCCTGGAGGTCCCCCCGGGCACGCTGCTGTACGACGCGGAAAGCGGCGAGCTCCTGCACGACTTCGAGGTACGCGGCCAATCGTTCGTGGCGGCCCGGGGCGGCCGCGGGGGCCGCGGCAACACGCATTTCAAGTCAGCTACAAACCGTGCCCCGCGCTTCGCCGAGGACGGCGAGGAAGGTCAGGCACTCGGACTCAAGCTGCAGCTCAAGCTGCTCGCAGACGTCGGCTTGGTCGGCTTCCCCAACGCGGGCAAATCGACGCTAATCGCACGCATCTCGGCCGCCCGCCCGAAGATCGCGGACTACCCGTTCACTACGCTTGTGCCGAACCTTGGCGTGGTCGATCTAGGCGACTTCGAGAGCTTCGTCGTCGCTGACATCCCGGGCCTCATCGAGGGAGCCCACAAGGGCCACGGGCTCGGGCACCGGTTCCTGAGGCATATCGAGCGCACCCAGCTGCTAGTCCAGCTAGTCGACCTCAGCGACTCCTCAGGCCGGGATCCGGTAGAGGATTACGAGGTCATCGTGCGCGAGCTCGGGCGGTACTCCGCCCCCCTGCGCACCAAGCCGCGCCTCGTCGCGGGGACGAAAACGGACGCGCTCCAGAACCCTGCACGCCTCGCGGCGCTGCGCGCCCGCTGCGCCGCCGAGGGGCTCGAGCTCCACGCAGTCTCCGCAGTCGCCGGCACCGGGCTGCCTCAGCTCGTTCGCGCCATCGGTGATCGCCTTCGCGAGGCCAGAGCCTCGGGGCTGGCGGCGCCCGACCAGCGGCCCGCGCCAGCGGCGGAAGCGCGTCTGGAAGGAGGTTCCCTCCCATGAGGTTAGGCCTGTTCGGCGGCACCTTCGACCCCATCCACAGCGGCCATCTTGCCGCGGCCCGCGCAGCTGCCGATGCGGCGAGCCTGCAGCGGATCCTAGTCGTCCCGAGCGGCAATCCGCCCCACAAGGCGGAGGCTTGCCAGGCGGATTACGAGCATCGCTTCCGCATGGCGGAACTCGCCTGCCGCACGGATCCGCGCCTAGAGGCGAGTCGCTTTGAGGACCCAAGCCTCGGGGAAGGTCCTCACTACAGCGTGGATACGATCCGCAAGGTTAGCAGGGCGCTCGAGTTTGAGCCTCCGTTGCGCTTCGTCATCGGCGCGGACGCCTTCGCCGAGCTCCATCTGTGGCGCGACGCCGAGCAGGTTTTAGCGGAGGTGGAATTCGTTGTCGTAGGCCGTGCGGGCTCGCATTCCACCGCGTCTGCGCCGCCGACCGCTCTGGGGGCGCTAGCCGTCGCATGCGACCACCCCGCGTCGTCGCGCCTCGTGCGCCATCGCGTGAAGATCGGCGGCTCACTGGCCGACCTCGCTCCGCCGGCCGTCTGCGAATACATCTGGGGCCAAGGGCTGTACCGCTGCGACAGCCCCGATCCTGCCTGACGAGTTCGCCCCGCAGGCTTGAGCCCGCGGCGCAGAGACTGGCTGGCCCCTGTCCGGGGCAAATAGCAGCCCTGACCATCCCGCCCCAGCGCTGCCAATCTTCTGCCGCACGGCGCACACGACCGTGCCGTCCCACCGCCTTGGGCCACACGCCCAAGCCCCTTGGCGTCGGACGGCCGCCCTTGTGGCGCACCATTCCTCCAGACTCGGGGCCTCGCTCACCCCGTTCCGAGCCGTTCGACACCTCGAGCAGTTGCGGACGACAGCGCACCCGCCAGCCGCGGTGCAGAGGAATACCCCCGGCTGGGAACGCCCCCAGGCGCATCCGCATCCCCGACAACGACAGATTGCAGGGTGTCGGGCGCTGATGCGACCGGTTGCTCCGATTCTCTGCCGGGGTCCGAACCGGCTGCCAGAGGTCGGCCTCAGTACCGTGGCTCGAGGAGGTTGGCCCTAACGCCTGCCAGCCCCAGTACCTGCAGGGCCCCCTGAGGGCTGCGGCCGCGATTGCGTGGGCCACTGAGGCCGCAAGCCTTCTTCGGCTCCCCAGCGACGCCCATCGCAGTCTCAAAACGGCCTGGACGAGCCGCCCGTGGATCATCGGGCCTGCTGCCCTGCTAGCTGCGCCCCGCTTGAGCCGCCAGGAAAGAGGCTAGAATGGGGCGGTGCATACTAGACGCTCATTCCTAGCCGGCTTGGCCGCGGCCGCTCCGCTAGCCGCCGGCTCTCCCCCGCAACTGGCCCCAGCTCCGCGGCTCGGAATCACGCGGCGTGTCGGAGGACGACCCGCGCCTGCCCGAGACCTGGAGCGCGACGGACAACGTGCAGTGGCGCACCCCTCTGCCGGGGATGGGCTGGGCTTCGCCTGTCGTTTGGGGCAACCGCGTGTTCCTGACCAATGTCGCTAGCGAGGGGGAGGTCGAGGAAGTCAAGCAGGGTCTGTACTTCGGCGGCAACCGGCCCGACATCTCCCCGGACCCGCACCGCTGGCTCGTCTACGGGATCGATTTTCAGCACGGGCGAGGTTGCCTGGGAGACGGAGCTGCAGCGCAGCGTCCCGCCCGCCCGCGCCGCGGCACCTCAAGAACTCCTACGCCTCCGAGACGCCCGTGACGGGACGGCCGCCATATCTACGCCCACTTCGGGTACCTCGGCACGTGGTGCCTCGGACCTGGAGGGCAAGGTGGTTTGGGCACGGCGGTGGAAACCGTACCGCGTCCGCCACGACTGGGGCACCTCCTCCTCGCCCGCGCTGCACGAGGGCAGGCTCTACATCGTGAACGACAACGAGGAGCAGTCGTCGCTGACCTGCCTCGACAAGGCCTCGGGCAAGACCGTCTGGGAGACGGAGCGGGACGAAGGCAGCAACTGGTCCA
>CBDBZZ010000071.1:0-44308 GCA_965213745.1 Bryobacterales bacterium
GTTTGGAAGGGCTCCAGCGACAGCGAGATCGATACCGACGGCTTGCATTCCTTGGTGACCACTCCGGTTGTCGCCGGCGACCATATCTACGGGATCGGCAGCTACGGCCACCTGCGCTGCCTCGACGCCCGCACTGGCAAGCGGATCTGGGACACCCTCGACTTGACCAAGGAAAACGCCCGATGGGCATCGGGGCAGATCGTACGCCACGAGGATCGGTACTTCATCAACAACGACCGGGGCGAGCTCGTGATCGCCCGCTTCACGCCCGAAGGGTACGAGGAGGTGGACCGCACGACCCTCTTGCGCCCGACGAACCCGCTGCGCCGCCGCCGGGAGTTGGGCGCAGTCCATTGGACGCACCCGGCCTACGCCAACGGCCATCTGATCATCCGCAACGACCAGGAGATCGTGCGCTTCTCGATGCTACGGTGAGTTCTGATTGAGATTTTCGCCGTGACCCGCCTAGCCCTGCTGACCGCCTGCTTGCTGCTCTCCTCCTGCGGCGCTGCGGACCGTCCCAGCTTCGTCATCGTGTTTCTCGACGATGTGGGGTACGGCGACCTCGGGTGCTGACGGTTCGGAGCGGAACTCCACTCCGGCGTCTGGACCGGATGGCTAGCGAAGGGACCCGCTTCACCAGCTTCTACGCCCAGACGGTATGCGGACCCTCGCGCGGGGCCCTCATGACCGGCCGCTATCCCGGCCGGATCGGAGGCGGCTGGGCGGTGCGCCCGGACGAGGTGACCGTCGCCGAAGTGCTGCGGGCCGTCGGCTACGCCACGGCCGGCATCGGCAAATGGGACATGAGCCGCCGGCGGCCGTGGCCCGGCCTGCGGCCCAACGACCAGGGCTTCGACTATTTCTACGGCACGCTGGGCGCGAACGACAACGGCGAAGTGACACTCTGGCGCAACACCGAGCAGCTCGAGACCACCCGCCGATATGGGATCGCTGACCAAGCTCTACACGGACGAGGCCATCGCGTTCCTGCAGCGGCAGCGCCCGGAATCTCCGTTCTTCTTGTACCTGGCCCACACCATGCTGCATGTCGTCATCGGGGCTTCGGACGAGTTTCTCGGTTCGACGCAAGGCGACCTCTACGGCGACGCCCCTGCGGGAGGTTGACCACCACACCGGGAGGCTGCTCGACACTCTGGAAAAGCTCGGTTTGGCGGACAACACGTACGTGCTGTTGGCCAGCGACAACGGTCCCTGGTCTCAGCCGGCCCGGGCCGCACGCTACTTCGCAAGCCACGGCGGGCATGTCGCTGTTGGAGATGCCGGCGACCTGCGGGGCGCCAAGGGGCTCGTCATGGGAAGGTGGCCTGCGGGTGCCGGCGATTCTGTGGGCCCCTGGACGGGTCCCCGCCGGGCGAGTATCCCCTGCTATCCTGTCGACTCTGGATGTCCTGCCCACGTTCGCGGCGCTCGCCGGGGCGGATCTGCCGCCGCGCCGCAAGCTCGACGGCGTGGACCAGAGCGCGCTTGCGCTCGGGCGTTCGGAGGCCGGGGCTCGGGACCGCTTCCACTACTTCGTGCGATTGGAGCTGCAGGCGGTCCGGCAGGGGCGCTGGAAGCTGGCGCTGCCCCGCGAACGATTCCACGACTACGCCCCGGACTCGGTGCCGGTGGCTGCCCCGCAGCTGTACGACCTGGAGGCCGATGTAGCCGAGACTGAGGATGTGGGCGCACAGCATCCGGCGGTGGTGGCCGACCTGCTGGAGCTGGCGGAGGCGATGCGGGCCGAATCCGCTTCCTGGGCTCCCTGGGAGCCGTAGCTACTCCTCGACGACCTCGATCTTGGCTCCGACATGGGTGAGCTTGCGGACCAGCTGCTCGTAGCCCCGCCGGAGGTGGTAGATCCGGTGGATCAAGGTCCGTCCTTGCGCCGCTAGGCCCGCTAGGACCAAGCAGGCGCTCGCGCGCAGGTCGGAAGCCATTACGTCCGTGCCCACAAGGGGCGTCTTGCCGCGGACCACCGCCAGATGGCCCGCGAGAGCGATGTCCGCGCCCATGCGCTGCAGCTCCAACGCATGCATGAATCGGTTCTCAAAGACCGTTTCGACAATGTTGGACGCTCCTTCGGCCTGCGTCATCAGGGCCATGAACTGAGCCTGGATGTCGGTGGGGAAACCCGGATGCTCGCGGGTCGTCACGTCGACGCTCTGGAGCTGGGCGGAGTTATGCACGACAAGGGTCGTTGCGTCCGGGATGTCGATCCTGCAGCCGGCCTGAGTCATTTTGGCAACAACTGGCTGCACGTGGTCTGGCCGGGCGTGCTCTAGCCGCAAACCGTCCCCGACCATGGCCCCGGCGATCAGATAGGTGCCGGTTTCGATGCGGTCGGGGATGATCGCATGGTCGGTGCCCCGGAGTTCTGCGACACCCTCCACCTGGATGGTCGAGGTCCCCGCACCTTCGATGCGGGCCCCCATCTTCCCGAGTAGGGCGGCTAGGTCTACGACCTCGGGTTCGCGGGCGGCGTTCTCCAGCACGCTGGGGCCCTTCGCCAGAACCGCGGCCATGAGCAGGTCCTCCGTACCCGTCACTGTGGGACGGCGGAGCTGTAGTCTCCCGCCGACCAAGCCGCCGCGGGGGGCGACGGTCTCAATGTAGCCTTGGTCCTGCCGGACCTCCGCCCCGAGCGTCCGCAGGCCCCGCAGATGCATGTCGATCGGGCGGGCGCCGATCGCGCAGCCGCCGGGCAGCGACACGCGTGCGCGTCCGCAGCGGGCCGTGAGCGGGCCGAGCACTAGGCTCGACGCGCGCATCGTCTTCACCAACTCGTAGGGGAGCGGTCGGGGCGAGGTTGCTTCTCGCCCGGATCGAGCACGTGTCGGCGCTCATCTCGACTTCCGCGCCGATGTTCTTGATCAGCCGCGCCATCGTGCGGATGTCCACGACATTGGGCGTCCGGTGCAGGTTGAGACGCTCGGCCGTCAGAAGGCTCGCGGCCAGCGCGGGCAGCGCTGCATTCTTGGCACCGCTGATCGGGATGGTGCCCGAGAGGCGGTGTCCCCCCTCGATCCGCATTGCTTGCATGGAAATGAGACATGCCCGCCGCGCAGGCCGGGGCAACGATACTATTATGATCGAAGGGCGGAGTCGGGTTGCTAGGCCGACGCAAGCGAGGCCGACCGGACCCTTCCTGCGGCGTAACCCGCCGTCGGGCCCCTGCGCCTACTTGAGCGGAGCCGGAGCGTTCCATGAAGCTGTGTATTACCCTGATGAGCCTCGCCCTCGCGACTGCGGGGCACCTAGCGGCGGAGTCCAATTGGCCGCAGTGGCGCGGGCCGCTGTTCAACGGCAGCAGCCCGACCGCTACCGGCTTGGCGACCGAGTGGACGACCCGAGCGCAACGTCGTTTGGAAGGTGGCCTTGCCGAGTTGGAGCGCCGCCACGCCTGCGGTCTGGAACCATACGGTCTTCATCACCTCCGCTGAGGATGGATTCGACATGCCGCAGCGCTACCGGCGCGGTGCCGCGCCGGCGGCCGGCAATTCGCGCGACGGGATTCTGCTGCTGGCGATCGACCGCGAGGGCGGAGCAGTCCGTTGGAGCCGCGTTGTGGGGGACGGCAACCGGCTCTACCGGAAGCAGAACCTGGCCTCGCCCTCGCCCATCACGGACGGCCAGCATGTCTGGATCATGACCGGAGGGGGCCAGTTCTCCTGCTTCGACATGGAGGGGGCGAAGGTCTGGAGCCGGAACATCCAGAAGGACTATGGGCGCTTCGGCCTCAACCACGGCTACGCCTCGACGCCCCGGCTGCACCGCGGCAGGCTGTACGTGCAGGTCCTGCACGGGATGACGACGGATGACCCTTCGTACGTTTTCGCGGTGGAACCGGAGACCGGCAAAACGATCTGGAAAGTAGAGCGGCCGACGGATGCAAAACATGAATCCCCGGACGATTACTCGACTCCGCTCATCGTCCGCGTGGAAGGGCCGCGAACAGCTCGTGGTGTCGGGGCGGAGACTACGTCACCGGCCACGATCTAGGAAGCGGGGAAGGAGTTGTGGCGGATGGGCGGCTTCAATCCGGGCCACGAGCGGTTTTACCGCACGATCGCTTCCTCGATCCACATCGGCGAAGTAGTCTTCACGTCGAGCACACGGGGCAATCCGTTCATCGCGTTCAAGGCGGGCGGGGGAGGGCTGGGTCAGCGACTCCGGCAAGATCTGGGAGAACGCATTGGGCGCCGACGTCCCGACCCCCCACCACGGACGGCAAGCGCATTTTCGTTGTGAACGACCGGGGCGTGCTGAACGTGCTGGACGCCAAGACCGGCGAGTTGCTCGCAGAGCGCCTGCGGCTCGAGCCCGGGGACCTACTCGTCGTCGCCGCTCCTGGCGGACGGGAAGCTCTACGCGACCAACGAGGAAGGGACTACCACCGTGGTGGATGTTCGGGACGGCTACAACATCCTGGCGACCAACCGGCTGGATAGCCACACGCTGTCCAGCCCGGTGGCGGTGGGGAGCCAGATCCTTTCTGCGCACCGCCGGGCACCTGTACTGCATCGCTCAGCAGTAGGCCGGGGCCATGGCTGAAGACTACCGGCTCGGAGGCATCATCGACGATTACTGCACGCGGTGCGCGGGGGTGATGAACCATTCGGTTGTTTCGTTGGTCGGCGGGCAGCCGGCGCGTACGGAGTGCAGAACCTGCTTCACTGCGCACAAGTACCGTAACGCCCAGGGGGTGGCGCAAGCGGGCCAGCACCAAGCGGGACCTGTTCGACGAGGTGCTCGAGAAGATCGGACCGCCGGGGCCCCCGGTGAGGCGCCTGGCGAAACGGGGGGCCGAGGCTCGATGCGCGCCCGGCCCGGTCCAGTTGGCCGACCTTCCGGCAACCATCGGAGTGGTTCTGCGGCTGAAGGAAAGTGCGGCTTGGCAGTGAGGCGGCGATCCGCTCGGAGCGCATCTGGGGTCTTGTCGCGCGCATTCCGCCGGGCCGGGTTGCCACCTACGGCGACATAGCCGGTTTGAGCGGCCTGCGACGCGGAGCCCGCCAGGTTGCCTGGGCGCTGAGGCACGCCCCCGCCCAATTGAATCTCCCCTGGCACCGGGTGCTGGCGGCCGGCGGCCGGATCGCCCTCCCGGGCCCTAGCGGTGAGGAGCAGCGGCTTCGGCTGCTGGCGGAGGGGGTCCCGTTCACGGGTGCGAGGGTGAGGCTGGAGGCCTGCCGCTGGAACCCCAAAGACTTCGGCGGGCCCTAGGCTTGGCGCGTAGGCGGTCGGACGCTAGCCCGAGACCCGCCGGCGAACGCGCAGGCCTACGTTTCCTCGAGCAGGGGAGGAATGCGGGCATGCCAGTCCGTGGCCCGCTCGTAGGCGTGGCCGACTCGCAGCGCTTGGGCTTCGTCGAACTTCCGCCCCACGATCTGCAAGCCGATGGGCAGTCCGTCGCTATGGAAGCCGCACGGGACCGACACCACGGGGAGCCCGGTCAGGTTCAAGGCGCGGATGTTGCGGGTGGTGGCGAGCCGGACATTCTCCCGCCGACCGCCGATGTCCAGCTCCAGCTCGCCGATGCGGGCGGTGGGGATCGGGACGGCGGGCATCGCCAGCGCATCGGCTCGGGCGAGGGCGGCATCGAAGCTGCGGCAGAACAGGCGCCGGTTGCGCTGCGCGTCGAGGTAGTCCGTGGCAAGCACCATCCGGCCCTGATCCAACAATGCCCTGACATCGTCTCCGAAATCTTCGCGGCGCTCCTCGAGGCGTCTGCGGTGGACGGACGAAGCCTCGGCCAGCAGGATCAGCCGGTGCCAGGAGTTGGCCGCGGCCACATCGGGCACATCGACTTCCAGGAGGCGGGCCCCAAGGTCCTCGAATGCACGCAGGGCGGATTTGAAGGCCGAATCCACATCAGGGGCCAAGTTCTCGCAGTAGAAGCGGGTTGGCACCCCGACGACCACGCCGTCCAGGCGCGGTTCCCGCTCCAGCGTCGGCAGCTCGGTCGGTGTGGCCGCCGACACGGGATCCCGAGGGTCGCGACCGGCCAGCGCTGCGTACACCAAAGCCGTGTCCTCGACGGTCAGGGCGAACGGGCCGAGAGTGTCGAGGGTGTGGCCGAGCGGGAACGCTCCGTAGCGGCTGATCCGGCCAAAGGTGGGCTTGAGCCCCACGACGCCGCAGAGGGCCGCCGGTATGCGGATTGAGCCCCCGGTGTCCGAGCCGAGCGAGAAGGAGCACAAGGCGGCGGCCAGAGCCGCTGCAGAGCCGCCGCTGGAGCCCCCCGGGATGCGGTCGGTCGCCCAGGGGTTGCGCACGGGCCCGAAGTGCGGGTTTGTGCTGGTGATGCCGTAGGCCCACTCGTGCAGGCCAGTTTTGCCGAGGAGCACTGCGCCCGTTGCGGAGAGCTTCTCGATGACTGCGGCGTCGCGCTCCGGGACATGGGCAGCTAGGATCTTCGAACCGACGGTGGTGCGAATCCCGCGGGTGTCGAGCAGGTCCTTGGCGGCGTAAGGCACACCGTGCAGTGGGCCGCGCCAGCGGCCGGAGCGGATCGCCGCCTCCGCCCGCCGTGCCTGAGCGAGGGCATGCTCGCCCGTGACCGTGAGATACGCGTTGAGCTGAGGGTCGCGGCGCTCGATGCGCCGCAGCGTTTCCGCGACGACCTCGACTGGGGAGAGGTCCCCCGAACGGTAGAGTCGCCCGAGCTCAGCGACACCGGGTCTGCGAGGGACGGACATCGATCGAAGCATCAGGGTACCTGTTTCGAAGCCCCCCGGGAGAGCTAGCCCGGCTGAGGCCGTCGTCTGGGTCGCGACGCCTGCCCTGGAGGCGTCCGGTCCCTCGGCGGGAGCCCGCGCCGCCAAGAGAGGGGTTGGGGAGAGGCGAACCGAATCTCCCTAGCTCTTGTATCGCGAGCGGGGGATGCCTAGGAGCCTGTCCAAGTAGTGGCATTGGCGGAATAGATAGGTGATCGGGTTGCGGGGCGCTCTGGTGGTGGGGCGGCGTGGATCGGGCCTGGGCGGTGGCCAGCTTGGTGAGGTTGTGGGCGATGCTGACAAGCGTCCACTCCTGACATGCCTGCTCGAGTCCGCGCAGCAGGAACTGTCGGAAGCCGCCGGCCTGCTGGATCTGGCTGAGCACCGGCTCAATGTTGATCTTGCGCAGCCGATAACGGCTGCGCCGGCATCCCTGTGGCAAGCGGTGCGCCATGGCCGCGCGGTGGCTGTCCGGCGGTGCGCCCGGTTGTTCGTGCTGCCGCGCCGTGCTTCTGGTGCCCGGTGGCGAGATAGCCGCGGATGGCCCGGTTCTCCAAGGCCTTGAGGTTCTGCTTGCTACAGTAGCCGGCACCGGCGGAGAGTTCGCCGGGCAGCCGCCCCGCCGCACTCTCGAGGGCTGCGAGCACCGGCACCTCCTAGTGCTGGTTGCCGCCCTGCGCGGTGAGCCTTTGGCGACGATCACCTGATGATCGGCATCGGCCGCGGCCTGCGCGTTGTACCCTTGGATGAAGCCGTCTGCGGTTTTGAAAACCACCCAGGACGGCATCTCGTCACCGCCCCGATCGGTGCCTCGTGCGCCATCCTCCGCCGCATCCGCCTGCGCCGCACGCTCCAGCCAAGCCGCAATCTCGGCCCCCAGAGCGGTCTCGGCCCTAACGATCCGGCCATCGCTCATCACCTTGCGCTTGGACGCATGGGCGGTCTTCCCCATGGCCTCCGCGGACCCATTGATCGTCCAGCAGCTCCTGGCATGTCGCGACCTGCGGGCGTCCCAGAAAGCACTGATCGGGAGCGGAGTTGCGGTCATCGTGCAGTTTCTGATCTTCCTGCTGGTGGGCATCGGGCTGTAGGCCTTCTTCGAGGGGCACGCGTTCGGTCGTCCAGGCGAGATTTTGGCCCGCTTCATCGTGCAAGAGCTCCCTTCAGGCCTGACGGGACTGCGCATCGCTGGCGTGTTCGCCGCAGACATGCCGTCTCTGTCCTCGTCGATGAACTCGCTGGCTTCGCGGCGTACGACTTCATGGGGCCCCGCTGGCGGAGCCAGGAAGGACGAGACCCGAGTGCTGCATGCGGGGAAACTGTTCACACTGCTATGGGGGGCTGCCCTGGTTGGGGACGCGATCCTCTTCATAACGTCGCCAGGGGAACTTCCACGGTTGAGGTCGCACTTGGCGTCGCCGCAATGGTTTATGGAGGCCTGCTGGGCGCTTTCGCGCTCGGCGTGCTTGCCAAGCGTCCGGGCGGTCGCGACGAGATCCTCGGCATGACTGCGGGAGTCCTCGCGGTGAGCGGTCTTCGTGGGCTTATCGCATGGCCATGGTACGTGCCGTTGGCAGCGACTGTGAGCTTCGTCGCCGCGCTTCTTTGCTGTGCGCTGGTCCCGCCTGCGGATCACGGCTCTGGGCGGCGGGACCATCTGGCGGCCGACTTGGAATCCGGGGTCTCGTGCGAGTCCGTCTCAACCCCAAGTCGCTCTGCGGATTGCCCGATCAATGAGCCGACGCCTGCCCAGCCAATCTGCAATCCGATCCCGTCGTGGTCCCGGAGGCGGACGGGCTCCCGCGGGCGAACCGCTCTCCGAACCCCTGGCCGGTCGACGAACGGGCGCGTGGGCTTCCTGCGAAGCCCGCCGCCGCACAACCTATGCGGGTGCCCGCTCAGCTGTCCGGACCTAGCTGCAAGTGAGGTACCGCCCCAAAATCGGGCGGGCTGCCTATTGTCTATGTCACCGCTTCCCCGTAGGAGGGAACTGGGGCGGTCCCGTGGCCGAGAACCCGGAGCCGCCCCAGCGCGAATTGCGCACCGAACTAGAAACGGAGCTTCAGCGCGTACTGGAAGATGCGCGGTCCGCCCCCGCGCCCGATGTTGCCGACCCGCGTGAAGAACCCGCCGCCAACGCCGTTGAATTGGCGGAACTCGTTGGTCATCAGGAAGTTCGTGTGATTGAACATGTTGAATGACTCGAGTCGCACCTGCAGCCGCATGCCTTCACGCAACTGGAAGTTCTTCGAGAGCGCCATGCTCGCCACCAGCAGCGACGGACCGTCCAGAATGTTCCGGCCGGCGTCACCGAACGCGAACGCTCCCGGCGGGCAGAACGCGGGTTCGTCCCCGTCCGCCGGGGAGCAGGCCGGCACGCGTTCGAAGGCGCTCGTGTCAAAGAACGCGTAGTCCGAGCCGCGCTTCTCGCCGAGGGAGGGATCGTCCATCTGGCGTCCGTTGCTCAGCCGGTGGGGCCGCTGCGAGTCTCCCAGGTTGAGAGAGACATTGGCGGTCGTGACCGTGAACGGGCCGCCGGAGTACATCGTGTTCGTGCCCGAGAGCTGCCATCCGCCGAAAACGGCGTTCTTCGTCGGGCCCCAGCTCCGGCCCCACCTGCGGCCGCGCCCGAAGGGCAAGTTGTACGAAGCGACCGCGGTGAACGCATGGCGGAGGTCCCATGCGGAGCGACCTCGCTCCAAGGACAGATTCCTCGAATCCAGGGCGTTCGCGAAGTCTGTGGCGCCCGAGCCGTTGGTCCGGGAGGCGTCGTCGATCGACTTCGAGAACGAGTAGTTCACCCGCCAGAACATTCCCCTCCTGCTGCGCTTGCGCCAAGAGATGTTGCCCGCGTTGTAGTTCGAGTTGGAACCGGTGTTGTAGAAGTTGATGTTGTTCCACTCGGCGATTGGCCGGACGAAGGCGGCCCCGCCCCCGGCGAGCCATGACTCCACGTTGCGCAACGGCTGGTTCGCGTCGTAGCGCCGGATGAGGTGCGTGCCCTTCGACCCCCGGTAGTCCACTTCGATGCTGGTGCCGCCCGGCAATTCCCGCTCGATCGTGAAGTTCCAGGACTGCAGGTAGGCTTGGCTCGGGTTTTGCGTGATCCCGCTGCCGGTGAGCAGGCCGTTGCCGCCGACTCCGCCGATGCGGAAACCCGAGTCCCTGATCGGGTTGGACAGCGACAGCTCTTCCACTCGACCGACCGCGTTCGTCCCCACGTAGTTCGTGTTGATGGTGAACGGGAAGATGTTGCCGAGGTTGTTGCGAAACGGATTCAGGATCGTGCCCGCCACGAACAGCCCGTAACCGGTACGGATCACCATCTTGTTGCCGAGCCGATAGGCCAGCCCCAGGCGCGGCGTGAAATTGTTCCAGTCGGTCGAAATCACGGAGCGCGGGAACCCGTTCGCCGATCCATCCACGAACTGCCCGCCGAGGTCGAAGTCCCTCGTCAGTTCCTCGAAGTTGGCCGGGAGGTTCTTGAAGCTCGACAGCACGATCTTTTGGAGTCCCAGGTTGTAGCTGCCCATCCTGTCGTTGACGTCGTGCGGCATCTGGTTCACTTCCCAGCGCACGCCCAGGTTCATCGTCAGCCTCGGCGTGACCTTGAAATCGTCGTTGAAGAAAGCCCCCATGGCTAGCTGCCGCCAGTCCGGCGCGTTGACGCCTTCCCGAATGTTGAGATTCTGAAGGTAGCCGAGGTACATGTCTGCGACGGGGCTACCGGGAAACACGTTGCACCCGCCCCGCCCCGTCCGGCAGCCCCGGAACCGGTAATTCCCGCGGGCGTTGTTGACGCCCGGACGCCAGTAGACCACGTAATTGGTGTTGAACCCGTACTTGATCGTGTGATTGCCCTTCAGGTTCGTCAACTTGACACTGAACTGGCTGTCCCGGATGTCCGCGAGGTTCGGCTGGTTCGCCGCCGTCCCGATCGACACGTGGTTGTCCATGCGAATCAGGGGGAAGTCGTCGATGCCCTCGAATCTCTCGCGATCCTCGTCCGAAATGAAGTCCGGGAGACCGAGTTCGTCGACGATCCGCGTGCCGGAGAACGCCCCGCGCTGGAAAACGTTGTTGCCGGTCATGCCTCCGCGCACCTCCATCAGGAACGCCGGAGTGAACATGTGCGTGTAGTCGACTCCCAGCAGATAGCGGTCGTCGTCGATGATGTTGCCGAACTGGTTCAGGTTGCTCGACCCGCCGAACGGGTTCTCGCCGTTCACCGCCCGCCACTGGAATCGCGCTGCCAGCGTGTTCTCGCCGATCTTGTGGTCCACCTTGACGATCGTGCTGTCGAAGTCGTCGTTGTCGTTGTCGACGACCCGGTAGTTGTAGAGATCGCGTCGCAATCCCAGGTTCGGAAGCGGGTACTCTTCGAACAGCTGCGCGGATATCGGGTCCCTGCGACTCAGGGGGACGATGTCGTTCGGGAAGCAGGAGTTCGGCCTGCCACGATTGACGAGATTCGGGTTGCAGCCCCCTCTTGCCATGCGGTCGCGCAGCAGAAACGAACCCGCGAGATCGTCCAGCACCGCCGGGCTCGCGGTGTCGAGCGAGTTGTCAACGTTGAGCAGGTCGATCGTCTTGCTGAAGTCGCCGCCCCGCTCCAGCTCCGTGGGCACACGCGTCAGACGCACCTGCTCCTGGTTTCGTCGCTGCAGCTCGTAGCTGAACATGAAGAACGTCCGATTCCTGAAAATCGGCCCAGTCAGCGTGCCCGACAGCTGGTTCTGGTTCAGCCTCGTCTTGTCTGCCTCGAAGAATCCGCGCGCGTCGAGAGCGTCGTTCCGCAGGAAGTAGCTCACGTTGCCGTGCAGGTCGTTGGTACCGGACCGGAGTGACATGTTCAGGATGCCGCCGGCCATGCGCCCGTATTCCGCCGAGTACCCCGAGACCTCCATCTTGAATTCCTGCATGGCGTCGATGTTCGGGCGCACTTGCGCGGCTCCGCCCTGGGGGTTGCGGTTGTCGAAACCATCCACATAGAAGTTCGTGTTGGTGGGGCGGGCGCCGTTCACGGACGCGAACGACCCCTGTGCGCTGCCCCTCGGAACGACGCCGGGAACGAAGAACGCGAGATCCGTGAAGTCGCGTGACGCCAGCGGTAGTTCCTGGATTTCCTCCATTACGATCACGTCGCCCTTGATCGTGCCGTTCTCGGTGTTCAGCACGACCATCTGGGCGTCGACCGTCACGGATTCGGTAACCTGTCCGAGCTCGAGTCGGACATCGATCCGGCGGTTGTCCGCGGTCAGCAGGGTGATGCCTTGCTGGACATGCTGCTGGAACCCGTCCGATGTGACGATGAGCTCATAATCCCCCGGAATCAGGGCCGGAAAGGTGTAGCTGCCCACGGCGTTGGTGGTCAACTCACGCGAAATCCCGGTCCCAGTGTTCAGTAGCGCCACCTCCGCGCCCGGGATCACGCCGCCGCCAGTGTCGGTGACGATCCCAGTCAAGGTGGCCAAGTTCGATTGGCCGAAGCAAATCGTACCCGCAAGCATCGCAAGTAACGCAAAAGCTCGCGAACCTTTCCCCAAACGCATGTTTCCCCCTTTCGCGCCGCTCGCTGAGCGGGCCAAGACACTCTGTGGGAGCTATCGTACAGGACCGACACCTCACTCGCAACCGGGCAGCGCTGCGCATGACGTTCTTGGGGATCGTCGGCGCCCGCCGGAGGGCGTCAACTGGGCGACGGCAACCACTGGCAGGTATCCAGGCGGATGTTGTGTCCATCGAACGGCACGCCTTCCCGCCGCAACCGCAGGCGCTGCCCCGCTCCGCTCCGGCCGGCGAGCGAGATGCTACCGTCCGCACGGAGCACCCGGCGCCAAGGAGGCTCCCAATTGGCGGGACATTCGCGCAACGCCCGCCCCACTTGCCGGGTGCCGCGTGCGATTTCAGCCGCCCGTGCGACATCTCCGTAGGTGGCGACCCGTCCGCACGGGACCCGCACGGTGACATTCCAGACCCTGATCCGCCTCGCCAACGCTGCCGAATCTGCGGGGAATCAACCGGAGGCCGCCGACATTCGGCTTCGGCAACCCGAGCCAGACACGCCCGACTCGGCTCGGGCCGGGAGGTGAGCGGAAGGCCCCAGCGGGCATGGTTTCGTGAGATCGTCGCATCCGAGGAAGTGACGTTCGAGTCGGGTGTCTGTCTGCTGGCCAGGGGCCGAGCCGAAGCCCTCCAGGTTGCGCCAGTGCCGGAGCCGGAGATTCCACCCGGACTTACAGCGGCGTGAGCGATTCGTCGGGCTCTTCCATGGGTACCGGGGCGGGGGCTTCGTCCGAAGCGCCGGAGCCCCAACCTCGCAGGCCGCAGGCCACGAAGCGTCGCATCCATGGCGACAGTCCAGAGGAGAGTCTGGAACCGTGTCGGAGTCTGGCTGATTCCACAGCGCCGGACGGTCCCGGCGGTGATCTGACGGTGGGCGTGACGTGCGAGTTGAGCGCGAGCGGACGAGGGGCGGACGGGTTGCTGGCCGAACTGCGGCGGATTCTCTATGACCTGCAACTCACGGAGCGATTCCAGATAGGCTCCGAATAGCCGTACGAACAGCCGGTTGGTGCGGCAGTGTTGGGAATTCCGGGTTTGGGCCGGTTACTGTGTTCGCGCCGCCCCCGGCGGCAACCTTGGCCCCCCCCCTGATCCGGGCCAGGCGCTGCGACGTGTCGGTCACCCCGGACAGCATATCGTCACCGCGCCGATCGGCGCCTCGTGTGCCGTCCTCGGCCGCATCCGCCTGTGCCGCACGCTCCAGCCAGGCCGCGATCTCGGCCTCCGGAGCGGCCTCGGGCCTGACCATTCGGCCATCGCGTATCGCCTTGTGCTTGGGCGCATGGTCCTTGATCCAGGTGCCGTCCGGCGCCACATGGCCCGCCTTGCGGCCCAGCAGCAGAACTTCGTCAAACAGCCCGCCAGCGCCCCTAGATGACGCTTGCGGAAATCGCTGATGGTGCGAAAGTCCGGCCGCTGCAGCCCGCTCACCGCCAGGAAGCCCAGGCGCTCCTCGCAGCCCCTGGTTATACGGCGCGACACATAGCCTCCGCAGCTGCAGGCGTACAGCGGCAGCGCCGTCAGCAGCGCCGGACGATAGGGCGGCTGGCCCCACGTCTCTCGGTAGGCCTCCAGGATCGCCGACAGGCCCAGCGCCTCGCGCACTGCAGCCCGCACCGGACGAACCGGATGTCCCGCCGGGACAAGGTCGTGCAGCGACGGCGGCAGCCGTCATGTCCGGTCCACATCCCATCCGTGAAAGCGTTTGCTCATCATCACCGCCACTTCCCAGCGCAACTCTCAACCGACAGCTTGCACCACAACCCTCGCAGTCGCATGATTGCGAATACTCGGACAGGCGCCTAGGTCGCGCCAAAGTGGGGCGGGGAGCCCTCGCCGGACGGATGACCGTCCAGCCCGAGTCGGCCCGCGACAGCGCCGACCGCCATTGCGACTGCCGCTCCGACCGGTACGTACCAAAGCCAGGCCAACACGCTTCTCAGGGCTAGGGCCGCCCCGACCGCTGCCACGATCCCGAGGGCCGCGGACCGCTGGCCCGGCCGGATGGTCAGTTTGCCGAGCGCGAATGCGCCGAGCAAGCCTCCGTAGACGACGGCGGCCGCGCCAAGGGCTACCTCGACCGCCGCGGTGCCGCGAGACAGCGGGATGAAAACGATGGCTCCGGCGATCAGCAGCGCCGACCACACGAGCGTGAGGACCTTGCCGGCGCGGAGGATGCGCCTATCGTCGCCCTGGGCTCCGACCACCGGGGCCCAGTAGTCGTACGCCGAGGCGGAAGCCAGCGAATTGATCGACGACGATAGCGACGACATGGCAGCGGCGAAGACGCCGGCGATGAGCAATCCGGTAATCCCCGCCGGGAGCTCTTCGACGATGAAGCGGGCGAAGATCGCGTCGGTTCCTTCGAAGCCACGCCCTCCGTAGAAGCTCCACAGGCCGATGCCCACCAGCAGGAAGAGCAGAAACTGCACCACGACGGCGGCCCCGCTCCCGACGAGGGCCTTTTGCGCCTCGCGGAGGTCTCGGCAGGTCAGGAGCCTCTGGACGATCAGCTGGTCGGTGCCGTGGGAGGCCATGGTGAATACCGCCCCGCCCGCGACCCCAGCCAGCAAGGTGTAGGGAACCGCCATGCCCCAGGAGAGGTCGACGATCTGCAGCTTCCCCGCTACTTCGGCCCCCTGGAGCACGGCTTCCCAGCCGCCGGGGACCAGAACCTGGAGCGCAGCCGCCGCTGCGACGGCTCCGAGGAGGTAGAGGCCCATCTGCACTGCGTCGACCCAGACCACGGCACGAATGCCTCCGAAGTAGGTGTAGACGACCGTCAGGGCGCCGATGACTCCAATCGACGCCGGATAGGGCCATCCCGTAACCAGGGCCAGAGGGATGGCTGTGGCGAAGAGGCGCACCGAGTCGGCCAAGAGGCGAGTCATCATGAAGATCGCCGATGTCAAGCGGCGTGTGCCTGTGCCGAACCGCGCCTCCAGGAACTCGTACGCAGTCGCCAGATTGCCGCGGTAGTAGGCCGGCAGTAGCGTCAGCGCCACAAGGATGCGGCCGACTAGGTAGCCGAAGGTGACTTGCAGGAACACCAAGCTTCCGGCGTAGGCGACGCCGGGAATGCTCAGAAACGTGAGAGTGCTTGTCTCGGTAGCGACCACCGACAGCATGACGGCGGGCCAGGGGAGAGAGCGGCCTCCTAGGAAATAGTCGGCACCGCCCTGCTGGCCACGTCCTAGCCAAGCGCCCCAGCTAGTGACGCCAACGAGGTAGGCGCTGAGTACAGCCAGGTCGAGAGTAGTAAAGCCGGTCATTGGGCCGCTTGCGCCGTGCCCTGCACTCCCTGGGCCTAGCAGGGACTGCTTTCATATTCTGACCGACTCGGCGGCGAACTCGGGTGGCCCAATGCGGCTTGCGGATTGCCTGCGGACTTGGACTCGCCGTGGCGCCGCGGGGCAAGAGAACTATCCTGGAGTGGCTGGGCGGCGGGCCCGGATTTGAAGTTTACGAGTCTGGACTGCAGGCAGAGGCCCAAGCATTCTGGGGGCAGAGAGCCGATGAGACTTGCATCCTGCATTGGGCTAGTTGCGGCGATGAGCGCAGCTCTCGCGACGGCTCGCTCGGAAAGTACGAAGCCGAACTTCCTGGTCATCGTTGCGGACGACCTAGGCTTCGCAGACTTGGGCTCCTACGGCGGCGAGATTGCCACGCCCAGCCTCGACGCTCTGGCGGCCAACGGGCTGCGGTTCACGCAGTTCTACAACACCTCACGCTGCTGGCCGACTCGCGCCTCCCTGTTGACTGGCTACTACGCCCAGCAGATTCGGCGCGACGCGATGCCCGGCGTGGACCACCGCACGTTCGGCGGAAACGGTGTTCGCCCGGGTTGGGCGCGCCTCGTATCCGAGCGCCTACGGACTCAGGGCTACCGCTCGTACCACTCGGGCAAGTGGCACATTGACGGGGAGCCCACCGAGAATGGCTTTGACCGGTCGTACAACGTCAAGCGCACCACCGGCTTCTTCCATGTCCTGACCCACGACCGCGACGGGCAGCCGCTGCCTCCCATCGAGCCTGGCAGCGGGTCGTATCTCACCACCGTGACTGCGGACTACGCCATCGAGTGCCTGAAGGATCACGCGGCAGAGTACGGTGACCAACCGTTCTTCCAATACCTAGCCTTCCATGCGCCCCACTTTCCGCTCCACGCGCTGCCGGAGGACATCGCGCGATACCGCGGCCGGTACCTGCGGGGCTGGGACCGGTTGCGCAGGGAGCGACACGAACGCCAGCGGCAGTTGGGTATCGCCGTGGCGGGGCTGTCGGCTCTGGACGAGGAGGTCGGCCCGCCATACCACTTTCCGAACGCATTTGAGGTGCTAGGGCCCGGCGAGCTCAACCGTCCGGTTCCCTGGACCCGCCTGTCCGCGGAGCAGCGACGCTTTCAGGCGGAGAAGATGGCGCTTCACGCGGCGATGATCGACCGGATGGACCGCGAGATTGGGCGCGTTCTGGACCAGGTTCGCGGGATGGGCGCGTTCGACAACACGGTTGTGCTGTTTCTTTCCGACAACGGCGCAAGCGCAGAGATCATGGTGCGGGGCGACGGCCACGACCCCGACGCGTCGCCCGGCTCGGCCGGCACCTACCTCTGTCTCGGGCCAGGCTTCTCCAGCGCGGCCAACACCCCGTTCCGCCTGCACAAGACCTGGGTGCATGAGGGCGGCATCGCGACGCCGCTCATCGTGCATTGGCCGCATGGCATAGCGACGAGGAACGAGGTTCGGTCCACCTTCGCGCACGTGATCGATATTGCGCCGACGCTTCTCGATCTCGCCGGCGTCGGTACGGAGCCCGACCCTGGCGGCCCCGCATTTGCCGGGCGGAGCTTGGCGAGCGTATGGGACGCAGACGGTGCGCCGCTCCATGCTGCACTTTGGTTCTATCACCAAGGCAACCGGGCGCTGCGGCAGGGGGACTGGAAGATTCTCCATACGGTACGAAGCCGGGCCGACGGTTGGAGCGCGGTCAGGGCAGCGGAGGACGCTAGGCCCGGAGAGTGGGCTCTGTTCAACTTGGGGCGGGACCGGGCCGAACAGCGCGATCTCGCGTCCGAACACCCGGAGCGTGTCAAGGCCCTAGCCCGTGTATGGGCGGAATGGAAGGCGCAATTCATGCGAGATGCGGGCGGGCCGCACTGAAGCTGGCGGGGGTCTCCTAGGCTGCAGTCGCTAAGCCGGGATCGCAGACCAGCCCCGGTTAGTCTTTGCGTAGACACCCCAACCACCAAAGAGCTCGGGAATTAGCTGGCGTCCAGCCCCTTGCGGTCAGCCGCGGGCGAGTGCAGGGATGAGGCCCCATGCTGTCCTCTGGCAAGCTGATGGCCGCCGCCTATCGTGATGCAGGATGGCTCGGTAGTGAAACTGCGCCGGACGGAGAGGTGTGCTCCAAGATCCGACGAGGAGGGACAGCTACAGCGGCGCCGCCCGGGCCGCCAAGAGCAGCGCTTCGGCGATGCATGCAATGAGGGCAGGGCGGCTCTCGTGTCTGGACCGCACGGGGTGCCGGAGTCAGCCGAAGGCGCTGAGCACGCTACGTACGTCCAACCAGCCTCGAGGTTCTTGCCCCAGCCTGAATCGGGTTGGTGTCCGAGCCGGGGTTAGCGGAGCGCTTGGGCCAAGTTCTAGTTGCCGAGCAGGAAGCGCTGGAACGACTCGATGGTCTGGCGTGCGGCAGTGAGGGGGTCCGGCAGGGGAAACGCCTCGGCCGAAGCATATCCGCTGTAGCCCGCGTCCTTCAGCGCCACGGCGATTGGCGGATAGTCCAAGTGGCCGAGTCCAGCCGCTTGTCGATTCGAGTCCACGAAATGCACATGGCCTAAAATGCCGTCGGCCGCCGAGATTGCCGCAGCGATGTCGGCCTCCTCAATGTTCATGTGGAACAGGTCGGCGAGCAGCTTGAGGTTGTCGGAGCCAACGCGGGCCAACAGGCCGGCCCCTTCCGCCATTGTCCTTACCAAGTCCGTCTCGTAGCGGTTGAGCGGCTCGAAAAGCAGAGGCGAGCCTCGATCTGCGGCATATCCTGCCAAGCGCTGCAAGGAGTCCGCCAAAGCCTGGAGCGCCGCCTCGCGACTCCGCGGCATCCCAGCCCGTCCCTGCATGGAGCCGATGATTGCAGGGGCTTCGAAGTCAGCTCCGAAGTCGATGAGTTCCCGTACATAGTTGCAAGCCGCCTCGCGGGAGGCTTTGTCGGGAGCGCTCAGGCTGTGTCCGTGTAGGATCATCCCTGCGCCCGTTCCCACGGCGGCCAATTGCAGACGATGCGCTTCTAGGAGCCGCCGCAGCTCGTTTCGGTCAACCGCACGGCCGTGAGGCGCGAAGATTTCGATGGCGTCGAACCCGAGTTCAGTGGCCTCGCCGCAGGCTGCAGGCAGGTCGCCGTGGAAGACGAACGGGCCCGCAGACGCTGCCGGTACAAGGCAGACAGTCACGGAGGAGCGGATCATTGCGGCGCGACCTCGATGACTGCCTTGATGACTCCAGAACTGGGGTCCGTATAGCTCTCGAAGTTCTCGACCGCATCGTCAAATGCCGTCCGGTGCGTGATCCAGGGCACCGTGTCGATCGTGCCGTCCTCAATCAAGCCGATGATGCGGCGGAAGTCATTCGGCAGGGCGTTGCGCGAGCCCTTAATGGTCATTTCCGGTTTGTGCAGCGCCGGGTGCGGGAACACGATCTCTGCGGGCGTGATCCCGACATAGACCAAGGTCCCGGTATGGGCCACGTAGCGCAGAGCGCCTCCCATCGAAGCTGGGTTGCCGGTGGCGTCGGTCACGACGGAGAACATGTCTCCGTCGGTGATCTCCCGCATCTGTTCGATGGCGCCGTCGGGCTCCTCAAATCTGACCGTGTGCGGGACGCCGTAACGCTCACGGCAGAACCTCAGTCGTGACGCAACCAAGTCCATTACGGTGACCGTAGCTCCCGTGAGGCGGGTGAACTCCAAAGTCGCTAAGCCGATCGGACCGGCTCCGATGATCAGCACGTGGCTGCCCTCGGCCGGGTTCCCGCGATCCGTAGCGTGGCAGCCGATGCCGAGGGTCTCGACAAGCGCAAGTTGCTCGAAGGTCAGCTTAGTTGAGCAGTGCAGCTTTTCGGAGCGAATGAGGAAGCGCTCGCACAGGCCCCCGTCAATCATTACGCCGATGACTCTTAGGGTCTCGCAGCAGTTGGAGTTGCCCCGACGACAGGCGTAGCACGCCCCGCAGTTCATGTACGGCTCCACGCTGCAGCGGTCCCCGGGCTTGACGTTGGTGACGCCTGCGCCTGTGTCGAGGACAGTAACGCCAAGCTCGTGCCCAGGAATGCGGGGGTAGCGGAAAAACGGCATCTTTCCTAGGTAGCCGCTATAGTCAGTGCCGCAGATCCCCATGCAGTGGGTCTGCACCAGCGCTAGTCCAGGGCCTGGAGCCTGGGGCGGGTCGACCTCGACATACTCCAGCTGCCTAGGTTCCTCGAGACGGATGGCTCGCATAGATGTCCTGGGGTGCGGCGCTCCAGCGCTCGGGGTGCCGCCCAGCGAAGGACTAGACTACCATTTGGCAGGACTGGAGCCGATCAACCGAGTGTCTTTGCGAGCACCCTTGCAACGGTTGTCGCATTGCTAACTGTCAGCCGAATGGCGGGCCAAGCCAGGGTGCTGCCGCTGCGGTTGTCCCGCGCCTAGGTGCGCAGGCGAGCGGAATCGGACTGGGAGCAACTCCTCCGCGTCCAAACGGCTCCAGCGTCTCCGCAGTTTGGGGTGCGCGAAGCCGAAGGCGTCCTCCACGCGAAGTTTGAGACCGCACTAGGCTCGTAGCCTGCAACAAGGCCGGGGGACCTCGGGCATACCCGCCCCCCGGGCAAGGTCACCCTTGCATTCGCACCAACACGCTCCCTCGGCGGCGATTCCAAGGGTGTGCGATGGGATTCTCCCGGAGGCGGTGGCCCGTTGTCAGAAGGTGATTAGAACGAGCCCCTGCGCGATCAGCACGCCCAGCCAGTGGCCTGCGTTGATGGCGAACAGCCGCGGGTTCGCCGCTTCAAATGCGGAGTTTGTCGCCATGCTTGTGACGATGAACCCCGCCCACAGCACCAGGGCGGACTCAAGCGCATGGCCCGCGGTCATGGCTTCGGCGCCGTGCTGGGCGAAATGTCCAGCAAGCACGCTGGCCATGACCAGCAGTCCTGCCGCAGATACGATGTACGGCATCGCTGTGCGGTTCTTCAAGTCGTCGGCCGACTTGCCGACCGCGGCTAGCCACTGCTTGCCAAGGACTGTGTAGTAGATCGCGCCGAAGGCGAAGCCCGCGGCGGCTGCGACGAGCACCGCGATGAAGTTGATACCTGAAAGATCCATCGATTCCCCCTAGGCAATCCTGGGGGCTCTCGCTCAAGGTCCGCCCCTGGCCCGTGGGCCGATGGACTGCCGCGCACCGTGATACCCGAAAGCCCCTGCTAGAGTCAAGGCCAGCCGCACGTTCTTGCGCATGGCCTTGATCAAGCTGGTCGAGCGGGGCTACCCTCTTCGCGCCCATTGCCAACCCTTGAACAAGCGAGGGCGAGTTCGCTGCGGGGGTGCTGAGCCGGTTAGCGTAGGACGCGCCTACGGACAGGCAATTCGCGGCGGGCCTCGGCGAGTTCTAGAAGGCTGTCTGGCCGAACCTCGATCTGGACCACCACGCTTGGCCTCTGCGCTGCGCAACGAGCGCGGCGAAGCGCGTCTGTGATGGCCCCCCCCCCCCCCCCCGACGGTGCCTAAATTTAACGGTCGTATCGAACACAGCGGCTCGTTGGAGCCTGCCTGGGGCAGTGAATTCACGGACGAGCTAGGGTGAGTAAACGGGCCGACTCGCGGGTTCGCTTCTTGCATTGCCGGGAGTGCGTTCCAGCCCGAGCCGCACTGCAGTTCCTGGCCGGATCTCTTCTATTGCCCGGGAGCGTCTGCGCGGAGGATGGGGCAGAGCGCCCGGACTTCCCGGACCGCGCGGGCCCGATGGTCTTCCGCAACCTCGGGGCTGGGATGTCCGAGCGGTGGAAAGCATTGGTTTGGCAGACGCACGCACCCTGCGTTGCGGTCCGGGGGGGAGGGGGACCGGCTGCGGCCGGGCAAGCGGGTAGCCCCTGGGGAGGAGCGAGCTGCTTGATGCGCTTCCGGCAGGGCGGCCAGTGAAAGTCCGCGACGGCTCAGGCGCGGCTAGCCCGTTCAATGCATGCAGCCGCGCTGGACGCAGGCTCGCCTACGGATCGCGGTAGGGAGGCCTGCGCCAATCGGAGCTGTACTCCCCTGCCGCTGGGTGGCCTGCGGTCGCCGAACTGCTTCACGCCAAGCCGCCACTTGCCGCACGGCACTTCGGGGCCCAGCGATCTTCCAAGGTCGGTATCATGGTTGCTATGCAATCCGGAAGCCCACCCCTGAGCCGCAGGGACCTGCTCCGGCTGGGTGCCGCGACAGCGGCGCTTCCCTGGGCGTGCTCAACCGGAGGGGACGGGGGTGCTCAAGCTAGGCGGCCAAACATCATTGTCACGATGGCGGACGACATGGGCTATTCCGACATCGGCTGCTACGGCGGCGAAATCTACACACCCGTGCTGGACGGTCTCGCCGCCGGGGGGCTGCGCTTCCGGTCGTTCTACAACTACGCCCGCTGCTGCCCGACCCGCGCCTCGCTGCTTACCGGCCTCTATCCTCATCAGGCCGGGGTAGGCCACATGATGTCGGAGTACCGCAAGGACGGCGAAGTTATCCCTTCCTACCAAGGCAACCTCAACAAGGAGTGCGTAACTCTGGCAGAGGTGCTGGGGGCGGCAGGATATACCACGCTGATGAGCGGCAAGTGGCACGTCACCCCCGCGGAGGGCACGTCGGAAAGAGTGGACCGTTCGAACTGGCCTCGGCAGCGCGGATTCGATAAATTCTTCGGCACGATCCATGGGGCTGGGTCGTTCTACGACCCTGTTTCGCTGACGAGAGACAACGAACCGGAGGACCCCGGTCCGGACTTCTACTACACGACTGCCATTGGAGAGAACGCGTCGAGGTTCATCAACGAAGCGCTTGAGGAGCGGCCCGACGCGCCCTTCTTCCTGTACATGCCATTCACCTCGCCGCACTGGCCGCTGCACGCGCCCGAGGAGGCCATCGCCAGGTACAGGGGGAGATACGACATGGGCTGGGACAAGCTGCGGGAGGAGCGGCTGGCCCGCATGCGTAGCATGGGCGTCCTGGACGAGTCGGCGGAGCTAAGTGAGAGGGATCCCTCGCAGCTGCCCTGGGAGGAGGTCTCCGACAAGGAGTGGCAGGCTCGCCGCATGGAGGTGTACGCGGCCCAGATCGAGCTGATGGACGATGCCGTTGGCAACGTAGTCGAGACCCTGAAGGAGAGGGGGCAGTTCGAGAACACGCTGATTCTGTTTTTGGCCGACAACGGCGGCTGTGCGGAAGAGGCCCGCGACACCTGGAAGGGCTTGCACATTCCAACCCATACCTACGCTGGGGATCCGGTAGCCCTCGGCAACGATCCCAGAATCCTGCCGGGGGCCGAGGAGAACTACCAGAGCTACGGCATCCCGTGGGCGAACGCTTCGAACACGCCCTTCCGCTACTACAAGCACTGGGTCCACGAGGGCGGGATTTCCTCGCCGCTGATCGCGCATTGGCCCGCCGGCATGACCCGCAAGGGCAGTTGGACCGACCATGTCGGACACCTGATCGACATCATGGCGACCTGCGCTGACGTAGGCCAAGCACCCTACCCCGAGACATACAACGGCAACGCGATCACTCCGCTCGAAGGCACTTCTCTCGCCCCCTTGTTCCAGAGGCTGCCTGCGCCGGGCCATCCAGAAGGCTTGTACTGGGAACACGAGGGCAACCGCGCCGTCCGCGACGGGCGCTGGAAGCTAGTCTCGAAGCACTCGCGGCCCGAGTCCGGCCGCTGGGAGCTGTACGACCTCAAGCAGGACCGAAGCGAGCTGGCGGACCTGGCGGCGGCAATGCCCGAAAAGGTAGGCGAGATGGAGGCCAAATGGCAAGCTTGGGCCGCCAAGGTGGGTGTCGTGGAGTGGCGGTCGTGGGACCGCTGACGAAGATATTCGCCTTGTGGCGTTCCCGGAGTTCGCACATTTTCTGGCATGCGACGGATGCTCCAGCTCCGTGATTCGGCACTCGCTATGCGCGTGCGGTTTGTGAACCGGATAGGTTCGAGCCTAGGAGCCTGTTGAAAAAGTCCTCAGCGGCCGTGAAGCCTGTCCAGCAACTCCTTGCAGTGCCCTGAAATGACCATATAATGACTCCTGAAGGCTCTGAAACAGTCACAAACCGGTGATTCGCACGCGATTGCGCGACGGAAATCGCACCCCAGGGACTTTATCAACAGGCTCCTAGGCGCAGTGCCTGCTCCAGCCCATTGCGTCAATTGCTCGGCCAGCTGCCTCACGGGGGTCGGTTGCCTCAACTAGCCATGATCCTGAGGAGGGTCTCCGTGCAGCGCATCTGGCAGGCCCGCGGACTCAAACCCCATCTTGCACGTACCTTCAAGCGACAAGCACTTCGTTGGGAAGTTGCGCGACGGCATGGGTCTGTAGCTCCCCCCAGGAACTCGCTCTTCATCCCCTCGGGGACAGCTAGTCCACTCCCCGACAGCGCCATGTCCCAAGCTTCACAGAGGATAGGTGATCACAGTCGATGCAGAACTCTCCGCCAACCAAGCACTGGCAACCGGCGGCGGTCGGATTCCTGCCACGGTTGCCAACCCCGTGAATGGGAAGGCCAACGGGTGGCCGCAAGGAACTGGTCTAACCGGTCCGTCGACACGGCACCGGGGGCGTGCGACCGGTTTGCGAGTGACGAGCCGCAAGGCAAAGCCAAGTAGAATCCATGGGGATTGCTGGTGCTCTCATTCGCCAATCTGCCCATTCGCTGTGCATTTCTTCAACACGACGGGACCGATTGACGCGGCGGATCATTACCATGTTCCGCCGCTGTCTCGCCTCGATCTGAACGAAGTCCTCCTTCTGGTTCGGCAGAGGAAGTGTTTCGCACTGCATGCCCCCCGGCAGACTGGCAAGACAACCGTGCTAGGGGTTCTGCAGGACGAGCTGAACGGCAGTGGCCGGTACCGATGTGTCTACTGTGAATGTCGAGGCCGCGCAAGCCGTGCGAGAGGATGTGGGTGCGGCGATGCGATCCATCCTGGCTGACCTCGCAACGGAATCCTCCCAGACAATCAACGACCGCTTCCTTGAAGGGATCTGGACGAGCGTCCTGGGCCATGACGGACCCTACTCTGCGCTGAAGCGCGCGCTGGCGGAATGGGCTGCCGCCGGCCACAAGCCGTTGGTGTTGCTACTCGACGAGATCGACGCGCTCGTCGGAGACGCTCTGATCTCGGGGCTCAGGCAGCTGCGCAGCTGGTACCGCGACCGGCCTAGGCGCTTTCCGCAGTCAGTTGTTCTGTGCTGTGTGCGCGACATGCGCGACTATCGCATTTTCTCCAGTGCAGACCAGTCCTACGTCGCTGGTGGGAGCGCGTTCAACATCAAGGCCGAGGCGCTCCGTCTGGGTGACTTCTCCCGGGATGCGCTAGCCGCAGTTTGGGCCCTAACACGCGGCCAGCCCTGGCTAGTAAACGCGCCGGCCTACGAGGCCTGCTTTTGAAACAAGACCGGGCGCGACCGCGGCCGGCCGATCACGGTTGCCGCTGTCCGCCAGGCTTGCGAGAGTCTGATCTTGCGGCGTGACACGCATCTCGACCAGCTCGCCGAAAAACTCCGTGAGGATCGCGTGCGGCGCGTGATCGAGCCATTGTTCGCGGGGCCAGTGCGTCGGAGGCTATACCGGCCGACGACTTGGACTACGTGCGTGACATCGGCCTCGTGCGGGTCGATGGCACGATCGAGATCGCGAATCCGATCTACTGGGAGGTCATTCCGCACGAGTTGACGTATTCGACTGAGAGATGCATCGCTCACCGGACGGCTTGGTACGTTACTAATTTTGTCAAAAGTAATTGCAAGCAACCCACCAATAGAATCAATGGCTTGCGGTGCCTTTTCGTGCAATTACTTATGAAAACATCGGTAACGAGGGCGGGAGCAGCCAGTCCAGCCGCAGGTTGCCCCTGCTGCACAGCAGCCGCAGCCGTTGTGCGCTACGCGTCAGCCGCCCCTCGCTGCACACGCAGGACCGGATCAGCGGCCGGAGCCCGTGCTGCCGCGCCTCGTCCGGCAGCAGCCGCCGCCGCAGCTGCGCACTCTGCCCGCCCAGTTAGAAACCCTGCTGCGCCGCGGGCCAGCGGCACGGCGGATGCTGCAGCCCAGGTCCGTCACCGATCCCTGAAGCGCATGCTCCTGCCGCTGCTGGCCGCGGTGCCGCCGCACCGACTCCGCCAGCGGCAGCCGGTCGTGGCTCACCAGCATCACCATGCGCACCGGCACGAGCCACCGCTGCGCCCCGTTTCAGTCGCGCCGGATCACCACGTACACCTGCTCCTCTGGCCACCGGGCCGGACGGTACGCCACTGCGATCGCCCGCTCCTGGCCCGCCAAGCGCACTCGAATTGGCATTGATTGGGGTTTTGGTCCACGACGGCGGTGTAGATCCAGGCGGCGTGCCGGCCTGTCCATTGGCGCGGTCGTCCCGTTTCTTGCGCACTATGTCGAAGACCAGCGAGAATCCTTGGCCGTCATGTACGGACGCTTCCTGTTGCACGCGTCATCGATCGGTGCATCTTCTGCTTGGCCCGAGTCTCGGATCTCCCCGTTGGTCGTTGCCTGGAGCGTCCAGAGCAAGAGCGCGGTCAGCCGGGCATCCTCTTCCAACACCCCGGCGAGCCCGTTGCGGGCCTGCGCCTCCGCTGCGCCAAGGGCGTTCTCCAACGCGGTGCAGCCGACCCCTTTCCAGACTTTTCCCGAATACGCAGGCAGGCCGATTTCGCGCCCGTCAGGGGGCTCGACTCATGCGCAGCGGCTGAAGATATCGAGCGCCGGTCCGGTTTTGGGTCGAGGGCAGCAGATACTAATTTCCCAAAAGTAATTGCAAGCAAATCAGCAATACTGATCGCGTCAAAAATCGTGTCCCTGGAGTCCATTTATCGATTGATTTAGTTGGTTAATTTTTCGTACATTACAAATATGACAAAAGAAAGATTTTTTCACGACTTATGGCACACCAGAAGTTCAGGGTTCGAAAAAATGGTCTTGCAGTTCAGTATGAAAAAATTTGTGCCCCATATAAAGTCCTGTTTTGCTTTCTCATCGCGCACGATTTATCGTTGGATCTCACGCTTTTGTCTGGGGGGCATGAAGAACCTGCGAGATCGCAGGAGAACGGGACGACCGCGTTCAGGACAGACCAGCACGCCGCCTGGACCCGCACCACCGTCGGAAGCCACAACCCCGCTCAATGCCTAGGCGAGTTCGCTTGGTGGGCCGAGCAGCGAGTGCGCCAAGCCTTGAGGGAAAAGTACGGCAGCGTCCTGCGGCGGCTCCCGCTCCCGCCGCAGCGGCGCACTACCTGGTAGTATGATTCTAAAATAACATATCAATAGACGGGGTGGCCTAGGCGACGGAGATCTCGTCCATCTGGGAAGTCCAGCGGTACGCCACGGGATCCTCGTTAACACGGTCGAGGTACGCCTCGCTCCGCAGCTGGAGTTCTTCCTGGGTCTCGACCCGGATCTCCCTTAGCAGGGTGCGCGTCAGCTTCGAGAAGAACGATGCGACTAGGTTCAACCACGATCCGCGTCTGGGTGTGAACACGAACTCGCAGCGGTTGGCGACGGTCGCCGGATACACCCGCGTCTCCTGCGCCGTATGCACGGAGTGATGGTCGAGCACGACCCGGATCGGCATCCCTGGGGGATAGGCGCCGTCCAGTGGCTGCCGGAACTCCCCGAACTCGCGGCTGCGGTGGCGTTCCCCGACGGCCCGGTGGATGTGCCCGGTGAGCAGGTCCCAGCCCGCCATCAGCGTCAGCGTGCCGAGCCGCTGGTATTCGTAGTCGCGCCCGGTCGAGGCGTGCTGGCCGGGCTGCGGCGCCAGGTCGGGAGCGACCCCGGCGAGGGCTGGGAGGCCCGGCTTCTCGTCGGAGGAGACCTAGGCCGCGAGCGCGGTCTCGCCGGTCTCGGCACCGGCCTCGCGGAAGACCTGCACCTGCTTGTAACTGATCGCGTCAAAAGTCGTGTTATCAGAATTCAGGCAAGAATATACTTGCAGTCTGCCTCTCGAAAGAAGGATCGCACCTGTTTCGGAGCTTTTTGCAAAGACTGGCAAGCAGCTTCCAGGTTGTCGCGAAGCTGTGCTCCGGTCTTGCTCAGCTCGCGACGGACCCGCCGCTGGACCAAGGCCCCTAGCAGTTCCACCGGATTGACTTGCGGCGAGTAGGTCGGCTGAAAGTACAGCTCTACTGCGGCTTGGTTCGCTTCCAGCCACTCCTGGATGATCCGGGACCGGTGAATACTGCAATGGTCCACCACCAGCAGAATCTTCCGATCCGCTTCCTCCGCGATCCGCTCCAGAAACTCCCGGAAGACCTCCGCCGCGACAGGACCTTCCCGCACGGTGTCATGGAGCTGGCCCTCCGGGCTGCTGGCCGCCAGCAGGTGGAGGCGGAAACGCCCGCTGGCCACCTGCACGACGGGGGTCTGACCGCACGGGCCCCAAGTGCGCCCGTACACGCTCTGCGAAGCTAGGCCGGACTCGTCGGCGCAGGCGATCATGGCTCCGAACTCCCGGGCACGACAAAGGATATTGGGGGATTCTTGGTCTTTCCACCGCTGCACGGCAGCGGGATCGTACCGGGTGGCACGCCGCTGGGGCCGCTGCGGCGTGAGTCCGAGCCGCCGCAGGATCCGGCGCACCGGGGAGACGCCCAGGACGCTGCCGAACTTCTCCCCCAAGGCTTGGCGCACCCGCTGTGCGGTCCACCAAGCGAACTCGAATTGATATTGATGGGGGTCTTGGTCTAGGACGATGATGCGGATCCAAGCCAGGTGCCGGTCTGTCCCTTGGCGTGGTCTTCCCGTTCCTTTACGATCCCGAAGACTTTCCAGACCTCCCAGGTAGAAGCGTGAGGTCCAGCGATAGATCGTGCGTATGGAGAAAGGGACGCAGGACTTTATCTGAGCCACAGACTTTCCCTCGGGGAACTGCAAGACCACCTTTTTTCGAATCTCGAAATTCTGGTTCTTAGTAAGGCGCAGGGAGAATAAGAATCTTTCTTTTGTCATACTAATAGAGTACAACAAATCCACCCTGTAGATCAATCGACAAAGGGCTTTCCGAGACACGACTTTTGACGCGATCAGTAGAGCAGCAGGACCTGCTCCCTCTGGGGCTCGAAATCCGGATCGCGCCGCTCCAGGTAGTACCGGACCTGGTGCGGGCGCAAGCGGTGGGCCCGCAGTAGCTTGCAGACGGTGCCGCGCCCGACGCGGGCCAAGCTGGGATGGCCCGCGGCGACGCAGCGCTCCTGCGCGTGGCGGGCCAAGAGCCGCAAGGTCCGGAGTTCCTCGGGATAGCCGCATGCCTGGGGCTGGGCGCAGGCGACCGCCACGAGCCACGCCCGGGCTGCGGTCGGAATCCGCGCCGGGCGACCCGGCCGGGCCAAGTCCTCGAGGGCGGCTGCGGCCCCCAGCTGCAAGCCCTTGTCGACGCAGCGTTCGACCTTGGGGCGGTTCGTGCGGGCGAGGGCCGAGATCGATGCGCCGGCGGCGTAGCCGAGCAGGATCTGGGTGCGCTCGACGCGCCGGGCCGGTTCGGTGCGGGAGCGGGAGACGGTCTCGAGCGTGGCCCGCGCCGCGGGGCTCAGGATCAAATCGGGGTGTTGCTTCCGGAAGGGCATGGCACCGTGGGGAGCCCCTGCGGGCAACCCTGCAACCAGCCTAGCTCAACCCCAAGCCAATTGCAGCATTATTTTGGAATCGAACTACTAGTACGAGCCCGCCAACGTGCAGCGCTGGCAAGATCTAGAATTCTCTAAGCTCGTTCGCCGTTGCCGGGGGTGGGGAGCCCTGTTCGCTTGCGCCGGCGAGTCCGGCCTGGCTGCGCTGCGCGAGTGCGGACGCCCTCGGGGCAGCTGTGGGCAGCCCCCCTCGGGCGGGTGGCCAGCGGGCGCTTTCGCCTCCACCCGTTGGCGACCAGCAGCCCGGAGAACCAGTTCTAGGACAATAGGGCGGGAAGGCCTTGCCACGGCGGAAGTCTTCCGGGAGTTCCCGGAGCAGATCGCTGAGGGAGCAAACCGGAAGATGCTGGTAGTGGTCGCCAATGGCAGGATGCACCGTGCGCAAAGAGTCCAGGGGTGGCTGGCGACGAGCCAACCCGCAATGGAGCTCTGTTTGCAGCCGGCCCACTCGCCTCCAGTCAATCCGGTCGAGCGGCTAGGGGCCTTGGTCCAGAGGCGGGTCGGTCGCCAGCCGAGCAAGGCCCCAGCCTAGCTGCGCACTAACCTGGAAGCTGCTTGTCGGTCTTTGCCGGGAGTTCCGGCACAGGTGCCGACCTTCTTGCGAGAGGCAGACTGCCAGTCTGTTCCTGCCTGCCGCTGCCGCGCCTTCGGCCCCGGTCGGCACCTCGCTTACGGGCCGGGCCGCCGGGTGCGGCGGCTGCCGGCGGCGGAGGGCGTGCGCCCCGCGGAGTGGTACACTGAGCGGGCCCGGGGGGTGCGCAACGGGATGTCGGGAACGCTGGCGCTGGCGACGGCCGTCCTGGAGGAGCGCGAGGCGGCTCCGCCGCCGGTGGAGTACCCGTGCTCGGACGGGCTGCCGATGGCGGACAGCGACTGGCAGAACCGGGCGATGGCCGAGGCCCAGGCCGCCCTGCGGCTGCACTTCGCGGACCGGCGGGAGCGGGTCTACGTGGCCTGCGACACGTTCGTGTACTACCGGGAGGGGGATGCGGGGGCGCGGGTGGCCCCGGACGTGTTCGTGGTGCGGGGGGTGTCGGGGGAGAACCGCAAGTCGTACCGCGTGTGGCGCGAGGGGCCGGTGCCGCAGTGGGTTCTGGAAGTGGCGTCGGAGGCGACGGTGCGGCGGGACCTGGCGGCGAAGAAGAAGCTGTACCGGCGGCTGGGAGTGCGGGAGTACTGGCAGTTCGACCCGACGGGGGAGACGCTGGGGCGGCTGCGGGGGGCGCGGCTGGAGGGCTGGGCGCTGCGGGGGGGCCGCTACGAGCCGCTGGAGACCACGGCGGAGGGCGCGGCGTGGAGCGCGGAGCTGGGGCTGGGGCTGGAGGTGCAGGGGGAGCTGCTGCGGTTCCGGGACCCGGCCACGGGCCTGCGGATCCCGACCTTGGAGGAAGAGGCCCGCGCCCGCCGGGAGGCGCAGCGGGAGCGGGATGCAGCGCAGCGGGAGCGGGACGCTGAGGCGCGCCTGCGCCGCGCAGCGCAGCGGGAGCAGGACGCCGCACGGCGAGAACGGGACGCCGCACGGCGGGAGCGGGACGCCGAGGCGCGGAAGCGGCGTGCGCTGGAAGCCGAGCTCGCCGTGCTGCGGGCGCAGCGGGCAAAGTCGGACGGCGAGCCATCCTAGAGCGCCTTGCCGCGGAAGAGCCGGTCGCAGCCCAGGCCCGCTGGAGGGGCATCGGTGTCCAACCCTTGGTTCCCGGGTAAGGATTGCGGTTGCTGGGCGGGAAGGGCCTGCCATGGCGGAGGTCTTCCGAGAGTTTCCGAAGCAGATCGCTGAGGGAGCAAACCGGAAGATGCTGGTAGTGGTCGCCAATGGCAGGATGCACCGCATGCAAAGAGTCCAGGGGTGGCTGGCGGCGAACCAACCCGCAATAGAGCTCTGTTTGCAGCTGGCCCACTCGCCTCCAGTCAATCCGGTCGAGCGGCTAGGGGCCTTGGTCCAGAGGCGGGTCGGTCGCCAGCCGAGCAAGGCCCCAGCCCAGCTGCGCGCCAACCTGGAAGCTGCTTGCCGGTCTTTGCCGGGAGTTCCGGCACAGGTGCCGACCTTCTTGCGAGAGGCAGACTGCCAGTCTGTTCCTGCCTGCCTTCCGATGCCGCAACTTCGGCACCGGTCAGCACCTCGGCTACGTGCCGGGCCGCTGGGTGTGGCTGCTACCTTTTAGGAGGCCCCTGGCTCATGTCCCCCGCCAGTGCTCCCATCCTGGCTTACGGCGTCTGCGACGACGACTTGACGGGCTTGGCCGGGCTCGGCGGGGGGCGCGGCTGGCCCGGTTCCTCGGGCTGCCCGAGAAGCTGGCCGCGTCGGTCCGCCCCCAGCGCCGCCGGCGCGATTGCAGCGACGGGCAGATGCTGCTGGCGCTGATCTATTCGGCCTGTGCCGGCGGGGGGCACCTCCACGCGGTCGACGCCCTAGGTGCCGATGACGTCGTGCGCCGAGCGTGCGGTCTGCGGACCATGCCCGCCAGCCGGCGGCTCGGCGCAGACCTGCAGCGGATGCACGAGGCGGCGCTGGAGGGGCTGCGGGAGTGCGCGCGGCTGGCCAGCCGGCGGCTGGTGCCGCTGGTGGCGCAGGCGTGCGGGCAGCGGTGGGGCTACGTGCCGGTGTTCGTGGACGGCACGGGGATCAAGGTGGATGGCCAGCTGTTCGAGAACGCCGAGCGCGGCTACCACGGCGAGAGGCAGTCCTGGCTGCCCTCGGTGTGCGTGGGGGCGGCGTGGGTCAGCGCCCGGCTGCATGCGGGCGGCACGGATGTGCGGGGGATTGGTGGGAGCAGCTGGACCAAGATGCGGCGCCTTTGCTGACCGGGCGGCAGCCGGTGTGGCTGCGGGCCGACAACGCGTACTACTGCAAGGAACTGGTGAGCTACTGATCGCGTCAAAAGTCGTGTCCTCAGAATTCAGGCAAGAATATACTGGCAGTCTGCCTCTCGAAAGAAGGCTCGCACCTGTTCCGGAGTTCCTTGCAAAGATTGGAAAGCAGATTCTAGATTGTCGCGAAGCTGTGCTTCAGTCTTACTCAGCTCGCGACGGACCCGCCGCTGGACTAACGCTCATAGCAGTTCCACCGGATTGACTTGCGGCGAGTAGGCCGGCTGCAAGCACAGCTCTGCTGCGGCTTGGTTCGCCGCCAGCCACTCCGGGATTACCCGGGCGCGGTGAATACTGCAATTGTCGAACGCAAGGGCGGTGCGAGCATCCGCGGCCACCATCTGCATCTGGGTGGGCCAGCCGCCTCGGGACCGGCCGAGGGCTTGGGGACCGTTCTTCGCAGCGCCCCCGTCCCGTCGGGACGCACCTCCACGCTGGTGCTGTCCATCGCCATGACCTCGAGTTCGAGGCGCACGATCCGCTCTCGCGGCAGGTGCTCGCAGACCCGGTCGAGCACCCCGTTCTTCGACCTGCGGCTCATGCGGGTGTGGATGGTGTGCCAGTTGCCAAACCGTGCCGGTAACCTTGGCCCCGGGCAGCCATGCTCGGCGACATCCAGGCTGGCGTTGAGCACCTGTCGGTTCGCATGACTGACGTTGCCACGCTGCGCCGGCAGATGTGGCGCGATACGTTCGTATTGAGCTTGGGTGAGTTCCATCCAGCACGGATACCATGACCATACCCGTTAGTGCTGCTAATTTTGCCAAAAAGTAATTGCAAACAACCCACCAATAGAATCAATGGCTTGCGGAGCCTTTTCGCGCAATGACTTATGAAAACATCAGTAACATGCTCTGGTCAGAGCACCATCCACCAAGGTGCGGCCAGTACTTCGGGCGCGATCCATGTGAGCTCCTCACCGTTGTGCAGCAGCAATCCTTTGCGCGCTCGCTCGCCATACTCGGCGCGGAAGGCGAGCAGGTTCTTTGCGTCTCGCAGGCGGGGCCCGGACGACGACTTGACCTCGATGGGCGTCAGCGCGTTACCCGTCTCGACCACGAAGTCCACTTCGAGACCCTGAGTCGTGCGCCAATGGAAGAGGTCGGCGGATCCAAGCCGGGAATCCCTCCAGACCAGGAGGTCGTGGAGGACGATGTTCTCCAAGAGGGCTCCTCCGGGATCTGGCCCTCCGGCAAGGTGCAGCGCCAGTGCCGGATCGCACCAGTACAGCTTGGGCGATTTGGTGAGCCGCTTCGTGCGGCTTACGGCGTACGCGGGAACCCGCACCAGCAGATACGATGTCTCGAGCAGGTTGAGGTATCGGTGGACTGTGGGCTGCGGGAGAGCGAGATCCCGGCCCAATTCCGATTGGTTCAGGACTTGACCGATCCGCAGGGTCGCCGCCCGCATCAGCCGCCGGAAATCCGGCAGGGCGGAGATGGATGATAGCTGCAGCAGGCCCCGTTCCAGGTAGGTAGCCACGTAACCGGCGAACCACAGCTTGCGAGCCCGAGTGCCGCCGAGCTGCAGGGCCGGGACCGGAAAGCCGCCGCGACGGGCTAGCTCGTTCCAGTCCTCGTCCTCAGCAGGTTGGTCCGCCAGGACCTCGAGCCACAGCCGGTCGTCAGCAGCGAGCAGCTGCTCCCAAACGCCGCAAGCGCCCAGGCCCCGCTGCTCGCGCCGGGTCATGGGCCAAAGGGTCAGATAGCCGGCGCGGCCGGCCAGGGTCTCCGACACCCGTCGCATGAGCAAGAGGTTGGCCGATCCAGTCAGCAGGAACTGCCCAGGTCGGCGATTCCGGTCGATGACCCGTTTGACGGCTAAGAGCAGGCTAGGCTCGCGCTGGATCTCGTCGAGCGTCACCTCGTCGCTGGCCGATAAGAGCCCGCGGGGGTCGCGACGGGCTAGGTCGAGCACATCTAGATCGTCAAGAGTCAGGAAGCGGCGGTCGCTTGGGGTAAGGTTCACGGCCAACGTGCTCTTGCCGGTCTGGCGGGCACCTGTGACTACCACAGCGGGCATGACGCTGAGGTATTCGGTAAGGACCTTGGATACGTGGCGCGGTAGCGTTTCACCCATGTTGCACATGATTATCATGCACAGCGAGAATGATTTCAATTGACCGTCGAAGCCATCCGCAGCCTCAAACCGGAACGAGCCGTGGCTCGCGGGCGAGCCTCCTGGTCAGCCTGCCGGCGGAATCGTTGGACGTTCATCTCGGGAGCTGGCGCACCGGTGAGCTGGGATGGCCGCCACCGCCGTGTCGGATGACTGTGCGCTGCGGAGCCATGGCGGCCTGTGCGGACATTGGTACGGCATTCCGGGATCTTCCACGGCATCGCGAACACTCCACACAAGGAATCTCTCCCGCCGTGCGCTGGAAGCTCTTGTCGAAGTGCTCGCAGCCCGAGCCCGGCTGCTGGGAGCTGTTCGACCTCAAGCAAGACTGGAGCGAAATGGCGGACTGGGCGGCCGGCATGTCCAAGAGGGTCTCCGAGCCCGAGTCGACATGCTGGCGCACCTGCGCCGGGAACCGTCGGGGAACTCGTCCGGCTAGCTGGACCGTTCCCCGCAGCAGATACTAATTTTGCCAAAAGTAATTGCAAGCAACCCACCAATAGAATCAATGGCTTGGGGGGCCTTTTCGTGCAATTGCTTATGAAGGCATCAGTAACCCCTGCAGGACGGCGCAAACCGAGGCGGCTGCCTGCGGGCAGCCCCGCCACTACCCAGCGAAGTGTCCCGCGGAGCGAGCAGCAGACGCTCCCCGAGCGTCCCCACGCCGGCTGAGCGTGGTTGGTCGACGCGGAAAACCACTGGCTGACCGCTGCAACCCGGGTTATGCAGGCGGAAATCAGCCCGCAATGCCCAATCGGTGACGCATGCGGGCTAGGTTCCGTCCCTGCGCTCCTTGGCTATCCGAGGGCGTGGGGTCCGCTCCGCCTAACTCATTCGGCCCCGTCCCCGTGCTCGCGGGCCCGGACTCGCTGCCCAGTCGTTCGATCCGCCAATCAATCGGCGTGAGTGCCGTTTGGGCTCGGTACACTCAAGAGAATGATCCGGCTCTCGGGAGCCCAGATGCGGTACGGCGCCCGGGTGCTTTTTTCCGGCCTGGACTGGCTCGTGACGCCCGGCGACAAGGTCGGCATCGTCGGCGGCAACGGTGCCGGCAAATCGACCTTGCTCAAGATCCTGCTGGGGTCCGAGCACCTCGACAGAGGCGAGATAGAGCGCCAGAAGGGGATCCAGGTCGGCTACCTGCCGCAGGAGGGCCTGACCTTCTCCGGGCGCACCGTCTTTGCGGAGTGCCTGAGCGTCTTCGACGAGGCGCTCTCCCTGGAGCGGGAAATGGAGCTACTGACCGATCGGATGGCCGAGGGCGATCCCGCCAGCGACGAGTTCCAGGGCATCCTCGACCGCTACGACTGGTGCTCAACGCGCTTCCAGGCCCTCGACGGCTATACGAAGGAGGCGCAAGTCGGCACGGTCCTCGGCGGCCTCGCGTTTCCTACTGGTGACTGGCAGCGGCCCTGTGAGGAGTTCTCCGGCGGCTGGCAGATGCGCATCGCGCTGGCCAAGCTCCTGCTGCAGAAGCCCAACGTGCTGCTCTTGGACGAGCCTACCAACCACCTCGATCTGGAGGCCCGCAACTGGCTGGAAGACTACCTGGGCGGCTACCCGCACGCCTATGTCCTCATCTCACACGACCGCTTCTTTCTGGACGCCACGGTGCGCAAGATTGTCCACCTTTGGAACCAGCGGGCGCACTTGTACACCGGCAACTACTCCGAGTTCGAAAAGCTCAAGGACGAGCGCGTTGCGCAGATCCGGGCCGCCCACCGCCACCAGCGGGAGCGCATCGAGCAGCTCGAAGCCTTCATCAATCGTTTCCGCTACCAAGCCACCAAAGCGAAGCAGGTGCAAAGCCGGATCAAGGAGCTCGAGCGGATCGAGCGCATCGAGATCCCGCCCGAGGAAAAGACGATCCATTTCCGCTTTCCGCAGCCGCCGTCCTCGGGCCGCGTGGTCGTCGACCTGCAGGATGTCGCGAAGAACTATGGCGCGACGCATGTCTTCGGCGGCGTTTCACTCCGGATCGAACGCGGGGATCGCATCGCGCTGGTCGGCGCGAACGGGGCGGGCAAGTCGACCCTGATCCGCATCCTAGCGGGCATCGAGCCCTTGAGCGCGGGAGCCCGGCGCGAGGGGTACCGCGTCGGCATCGACTATTTCGCCCAGGACCAGTACAAGGAACTCGACCCGAATCGTCTGCTGTTCGACGATCTGCTGGGGCACGCTCCCCTGATGGACGACTCGCAGCTGCGAGGCCTGCTGGGCTGCTTCCTGTTTAGCGGGGATGACGCCTTCAAGCCGATCGGCGTGCTGTCCGGTGGCGAGCGCAACCGCTACGCGCTGGCCAGGATGCTGCTGCGCCCGAGCAATTTCTTGCTGCTCGACGAGCCGACCAATCATCTCGACCTGCGGGCCAAGGATGTGCTGCTAACCGCCCTGCTCGGCTTCCAGGGCACCATGGTGTTCGTCTCGCACGATCGCTACTTCATCGACAGGCTCGCCAACAAGGTTGTCAGCGTCGGCGGCGGCCGCGTCGAATCGTACCCCGGCGGCTACGAGGATTTCCTCTGGGCCCGGGAGCGGCGGGCTGCCGAGGAGCCCGCCCGCCCGCCTAGGCAACCGGTCAGCGGAGAACTGCGGGCGGCCCTCGCCGCCGCAGCCCCCGAGCCCGCCTCCGTGCGCCGGCTGAATCCGATCAAGGCGGAGAAGATCCGGATCCGAATCGGGGCTATCGAGCAGGAGCTCGAAGACCTCGAACAGCACGGCCGCCGACTGGAAGCGGAGCTAACTGAGACTCGCAGCGACCATGTCCGTCGCCGCCGCGTGCTGCACGACCTGGAAGCCAGCCAGCGCAAGGTGCAGGAGCACGAGGCCGAGTGGACCGAGCTATCGGAGATGCTGGCCGCTGCCGAAGCCTACTAGCCGGGTTGGGGCTACAATGGGAGCAGGGCGCTATGTTGGTGCGCTGCCTGTTGCTCGGCATCCTGTGGGGCGCGGCGGCTGGAGCCGCTGCTTTACCGGACTGGTACACGAGACACCTCGACGACGCCGACTTCCAGGCGCGCCTCGTCCGCGATGTGGGCGAGATCGAGCGCATCGCCGGAGATCAATTCTCCGGGGACGTGATCTTGGTAGAGTTGCGGGTCCGGCCGCTGTACGGCTCCCATGTGGCGCTTGAGCGGGGCGACTTCCTGCTGCGCTCGCGCCGCGACAACGACACCTCGCCGGCGCAGAGCCCCGAACGGATCGCAGGGGGTGCCGTGCTGGCGCTGGGCAAGGAGCGCTCCACTTCGGGGGGCGGGCTCTTCAGCGACTCGACGAACGCTCCCGTTTGGGGGGGTGCGCCGGGCACCGGCACCCGGCCCCGACGCCTCGGCGGGCCGCCCAACCTCGCGGGAGGCGGAGTCTCGAGCGAGGAGGTCCAGACCGTCGAGCAGCGGACGACAACCGGCGATCCCATCCTGGACCGACTCTACGCAGTGGAACTGCCCCTCGAGACGCAGGATCAGCCGGTGGCGGGCTACCTCTACTTTGAGGTTCCGGCCAAGACCAAACGGAAGCACCTCGAATTGAGCTACGATGGAGAACTGGGGGATTTCCTCATCGAATTCAAGAAGCCGGAGTGACCGTCGGCCCGCGGCGCTCCGGGAAGGTGCCGTCGCAGCGGCCCCAGCAAGGCCCCGCCCTTCCTGCCCCCTCCGCCGCTGAACCGGCAACCCGCAAGCATGCGTAACCTGCTCAGGAACCCACCGCTCGGCTCGGCCCTCTCGGGCGGCTTGGCGAGCCCGGCCTCCGGCAACTTCAGCCAATGCGTTTGAGCCGTCCGTTCTCCCCCCTCCTCGCCTTGGTGTGGGTGCTTGCTGCGGCTGTGGCGCAAGAACCTGCGGCACCCTCGTTGCCCGCCGAGCAGCCGGTGGTGCCGCGCCCCGGGATCGGGGAAAGTCGCCAGCTGCTCGCCCAGGCCCAGCAACAGGAGCCCCAGCAGCCGACGGCATCGCAGCCGGTCTCCCCGTTCGAGGATATTCCGCTGGAGGCCCCGCCGACCGCATCGCCGTTCGAGGATGTGGAGGAGGAGCAGCCGCAGCAGCGGCGGCCCGGCGAGGACATCGTGGAGGCCGTGGAATTTCGCGGGACACGCCGCATCCCCCGGGACAGCCTCTCGGCCCGGATTTTCACCAAGCGCGGCGACTTGTTCGAGCCGCAGACCCTGCGCCGGGACTTCATGGTGCTCTGGAACACGGGCTACTTCGACGACCTGCGGCTCGAAGTCGAGGACGGCGCGATCGGCAAGATCATCCGCTTCTTGGTCACCGAGCGGCGCGTGGTCCGCACGATTCGATACGAAGGCAACAAGTCGGCCACGCTGTCCGACATCCTGGAGCGCTTCAAGGAGCGCAACGTGGGCCTCACGGTCGAGTCGCGCTACGACCCCACCACCGTGAACCGGGCGGTTTTCGTCCTGCGGGAGCTCCTCGGCGAGCGCGGTCGGCAGTATGCGGCGGTCAACCCGGAGGTGCGCCAGATCCCGCCGGCCTCCGTCGAGATCGTCTTCAACATCGACGAGGGACCCAAGGTCAAGGTCGGCAACGTCGAATTCGAGGGGCTCGAGGTCATGGGCCGCAAGAGCGCCCGGCGAGCCATGAAGAACACGAAGCCGCTCGGCATCCCGCGGAGCTTCGTGCTGGAGAACATCTTCACGCGGACCTTCGACATCCGGAAACTCGAGGAGGACAAGGAGCGCCTGCGGAACGCCTACCAGAAGCGGGGCTACTTCAAGGCGAACGTGCTCAGGCACGACCTCGACATTCGCGACTCGCCGGGCCGCGGCACATTCCTGATCCCCTGGTCGATGCTGTTCAACAAGCCCAAGAAGCACGCCGACATAAACCTCCTCGTGGAGGAAGGGCCCCGCTATGTCCGGGGCAAGCTGAGCTTCACCGATGTGGAGCTGTTCCGGGTGCCCGACCAAGTGCTCGGGCCGGTCTTCGCCATGCAGGAAGGGGCCGTCTTCGATGTCGAGAAGCTGCGCAAGGGCATGGAGAACCTCAAGAAGCTCTACGGCGAGTTCGGCTACATCGACTTCGTGGCGGAGCCCAGCTTCGAATTCCGGGAGGACGACTCTCCGCCCAAGATCGACCTGAACCTGGCCGTGGACGAGGGCAAGCAGTTCTTCGTGCGGCGCATCGAGTTCGAAGGCAACAACACCACCCGCGACAAGGTCATCCGGCGCGAGCTGCTGCTCGACGAAGGCGACATGTTCAACACCCGCCTGTGGGACGTGAGCATGCTGCGCCTCAACCAGCTCGGCTACTTCGACCCCATCAAGACGGAGGGGCCCGAGACCGACACGGTGATCACGCGCAACACGCGCGAGGGCTTGGTCGACCTGACCCTGAAGGTCAAGGAGCGCGGCCGTAACATGATCAACCTCAACGGGGGCGTGTCGGGCTTCGCCGGCAGCTTCATCGGCTTCGGCTACTCGACGAACAACTTCCTCGGCTTGGGCGAGACCTTGTCCTTCGACGCGCAGCTGGGGAGCCGCGAGCGGGTCCTCCAGTTCGGCTACACCGAGCCGTACCTGTTCGACAAGCCCATCCAGGCAGGCTTCACCATCTTCTCGAGCCGCTTCAGCTTCAACCAGGCCCGGGAAGCTTCGATCTTCGCGGGCGCGAACCTGATCCCGCTCTTTGACCAACTCGGCCAGGACAACATCCTCGACTACCGGCAGAACTCCGCCGGATTCACCACCTTTGTGAGCTACCCGCTGCGCCGCAGCTTCGCCCGGCTGAGCCTGACCTACAGCTTCCGCCGCTCGAACGTGGTCACGTTCAGCAGGTCGGCCAACAACTTGTTCACTTACCTCAACTTCGAGGGCGTCACGGGCCCGAACTCGCTGGAGGGCATCACCACCAGCCAGATCACCCCGGCCTACTTCTACAACACGGTCGACCATCCCATCACGCCGTCGAAGGGCAAGAGCCTGTATGCGAGCCTGGCGATCGCCGGGCCGGGCGGCAACACCCGCTTCTTGCAGCCGACGGTCGAGGCCAAGTACTTCCGCCCCCACGGCGGGCGGCGCACCATCGCCATGCGCGGACTGTTCTCTTTCCTGGCCGGCTACGGCGGCCGCGTGCCGCCGCCCTTCAGCCGCTCCTTCATGGGCGGGGAGAACGATGTGCGCGGCTTCCAGATCTGGTCGATCAGCCCGATGGTCTGGATCCCCGACTTCACCCACGTCAACGTGTACAACGACAACGGCTTCGGCGCCTCTGCGGGAGGGGCCTCGCTGCGGGACCGCTGCTGCAGGCGCACCCAGGTCCAGATCGTGGACGGCGTGGAGGAGCGCGTGCCGATCACGACGGAGGTGCCGGTCTTCCGGCTGAACTTCCCGGGCGGAGACTCGCGGTTCGTCTACAACTTCGAGTACCGGATCAAGCTCTTCGGCCCGGTCGTGCTAGCGCCGTTCTGGGACATCGGGTTCAACAAGATCCTGCTCAAGAACCAGGTTCGGCTGAACCCCGGCAGGGCGGCGGAGCTGAACCTGAAGTTCCCCCAGGCCGGCTTCCAGGAGCAGATCGGGATCATTGACCCCACGCAGAAAATGCGCAGCTCGACGGGCATTGAGCTGCAGGTGATGATGCCGGTGGTCAACGCCCCGTTCCGGTTTTACTGGGCCTACAACCCGATGCGGGTGCAGGAGTTCCTGCGGCCGCCGATCGTGGCGGATCGGTCGCTGTTCCCGAACTACAACTCGTTCATCGAGGCGGTGCGCCCGGTGGGCACCGCGCTGCCCTTCTTCGAGAAGCGGTCGATGTTCCGCTTCACGATCAGCCGGACTTTCTGAGGCCGGCCGCAGCCGAAGGGCGGTGCCTGAGCACGGGATGCAGTGGTGCGGCAACGCCGGGCCATGGTACCTTGAAAGGCAGGCAATCATGCGAAGCGATGCAGTAGAGCAGACCAGCTCGCTCGGCGGGAGCAGGTGCGGGACGGGGCTGACCAGGGCTATCGCCGGGGCGGCGGCGTTGGGTGCGCTGCTGGCCGCCGGGGGTGGCCGCCCAGACCAAGACGGCGATCATCAACGTGCAGGAGGCCATTTCCGGCACCGGGGAAGGCCAAAGGTTGATCCAGGAACTGGAGCAGAAATACCGGGCCTGCACGGCAGAGGTTGGAGGAGAAGCAGCGCAATGTCGCTTCGATGCGCGACCAGCTTCAGAAGGGCGCCAACACGATGAGCGAGGAGGCGCGGCGGAACCTCGCCCGGGACATCCAGAAGGCGGAAGTGGAGCTGCAGCGGGACATGGAGGACGCGCGGGGCGAGTTCTCCCAAGAGCAGAACGAGCTGTTCAACGATGTGGGCTCCAAGATGATGACCATCATCGACCAGTACTCCAAGGCGAACGGCTTTGAAATCGTGCTGGACATCTCGAATCCGCAGAGCCCGGTGCTCTATGCGGTCAATGAGGTCAACATCACGACCGCCATCATCGAAGCGTACGACGCCCAGCATCCGGTGGAAGGCGCTTCGGCCGAGTAAGGTTTCCGGAGGGCGCGTGGGCGCTTGGCCGACGGGCCGGCAGCCGCAGGGCTCCGGACGGCAGTTCGGACAGTCCGGGCGGCTGCCGCACGGAAGCTGCTCCGCATCTAGGGACTGCACACATCATCATGCGAGAACCAACGAGTAGGCGGCCTGGGCGGCACGCAGCTGGTCCCGGGCGGCGCTCCGGGGGCCGGGCGTCGGCTCCGAGAGCGTCCAACGGAAGCCGCGGGCAAGGCAATCGCCCGCGCCCCGACGCCAATGGGAACACGTTGCGCGGTGCCAACGGCAATCGCGCGGGGAAGGGGGTCTGCATCAAGTGCGGGCACCCGGCGCCGGACGGCAAGCTGTGCGCCTTCCATCGGACGCTGCTGACTGTCTTTCGCAAGGAGGTTCCCGAGCAGGACCCCCGCAACTTCCGGCTGTAGGCCTCCCGCCCTCGCGGGCAGCTGGCGCGCTTCGGGGGCTTGATCTGCTGGCAGCCAATCGGGCGAGGTCGCCGAGCCCCATGCCCCGATGCTGGGCCGCAAGGCCCCGGCGAGCCGCTGAGCGATCGGCGGCCGCCCGATCGTGCGACCATGGTGGGTGTGCCCCGGAGCAGTAGAACTGAACGGATCGCCCTATACGTTTGCCTTCCTCTGCTCCTGCTTGTATCGTTCTCTACTTGGCGGCTTTGGAAGCTCGCCGGCGACCTGGACAAGTCTCTAGCCTCGTCGAAGAGGACCGAACGCAGCCTCCGCGGCATGCTTGATGACGGGCAGCGGCTCGAGATCCGGTTGCGCAGGGCCCTGCGGGTGGCTCTGGAGGAGCGCGATGCGGCGCGGGACGAAGCCGACAGATCCCGCGCCGCGGCTGACGCGGCCCGCGACGAGGCCGCCGCGGCCAAGAAGGAAGCCGAACGCGAGGCGGAAGCCGCCAAGCGCCTAGAGGATCAGCGAGCGGCCGAATTGAAGGTCATGCGGGACGCCTTGGGCGTGATCGCTGAAACGGAGCCCACGACGACCGGAATGGTCGTGCGTCTCAGCGAGGATTCGTTCCTGTTCGACTTCGACAGCTCCGAGCTGCGCCCGGAGAATCGTGAGATTCTGAGCCGCATCGCCGGGGTGCTGCTGGCTTCCTATGGTTACAACGTGGTCGTCTACGGCCATACGGATGACCAGGGCGACGCGGCTTACAATCAGTCCCTCTCCCTGCGCCGCGCCCGGGCCGTTCGCGACTACCTAGTGGAAGTCGGCGTTCCGGAGGAGATCGTTGACTACCAGGGTAGGGGAGAGGCCAGCCTTCGAGTGCCGGCGAAGACTCGCGAGGCCCGGCAGAAAAATCGGCGGGTAGAGATCAGCATCGTTGACACCGTCATCGACTACTTGCGGGCGGTCCCGGGCGGCCCGGCGTAGCAGCGGGCTACGCTGCCGCTCCGTTCAGAGCCAGCCCCAGCTCTGCGGTAGAATGCCCTTCGGATGGCTGCGGCGTCGGAGATTAACCCAACTAGCTTCGAGATCGACGCCGAGGTCCGCTACTCCGATGCGCTTTGGGCTGGACTGGGGCAGTTCCTGCGACGGGCGCGAGCTGTCTTGGCTCTCCAGGGTCTTTTGGTGGCCGGTCTGGCCGCGGCCGCCTGGCTCACCGGCCGCGCCGGGTTCGGCTGGACGGCCTTGGCCTTGGCCATCCTGGGGGCCCTGCCCTTCGCTTTCATCGCGTGGCTAACGCAGCGCGACTACCGGGTGCGCGGCGGACGCTCGCACCGCCTGCTGTTCCATGTGTGCCCCAGCGGCCTCGAGATCCGCTCGGCCGGCCGCAGGGACTGGCTCCTCTGGGACGAGCTGTGGGATGCGGGCGAGACGCGGCGCAGTTTCTTGCTGTCGCCTTCGCCGGAGGAGCAGTACGTCATCCCCAAGCGCTGTTGCGCCGCCGCCGCCGCGCAGCAGCTGCGCGTGCTCGTCCGCGAGGCCCGAGCCCTGACCGCCCGGGGCTGAGGGCTTCCTTTAGTTTGCAGTCTGGCTCGCGGACAAGAGGTCCCTTCGCAGCATGTCCAGGGCAGCTTGGACGGCTAGCGTCCGCACGCGGCGGCGGCCTCCGCCGAATCGACGCCGGTGGGTCCGGATGCCGCCGGGCGAGGCGATCCCGATGTACACCGTCCCAACCGGGTCGCTCTCCGTCCCTCCGGAGGGCCCCGCGTAGCCAGTCGTCGACACCCCGGCCGACGGCTCGCCCAGTGCCGCGGAAGCCCGGTGCTGGGCCGCGGCAGCCATCGCCGCTGCCGTGGCCCGGCTCACTGCGCCGTGGGCTTGCAGGGTTTCTGGGGGGACGCCGAGCCACTGGTCTTTCGCGGCCTCGCTGTAGCTGACGATCCCTCCCGCGAAGAACTCCGAGCTGCCCGGCACCTCGGTTAGCCGCCCGGCCAGCAAGCCGCCCGTGCAGCTTTCCGCCACAGCGAGCGACCAGCCTCGCTGCCGCAGAAGCCTCGCTACCGTAGTGTCCAGCGAAGCTCCGTCCAGGGAGTACACCGCAGCACCCAGCTCCTGCTGCAGCTCCGCGCCGAGGCCCTCCGCGACCGTGCGGGCAAGGCCGGCTTCCTTCGCACGTGCGACCAGATGGATCTGGATGTCTCCCGGCGAGGAAAGAATCGTGGTGTCAACGCGGTTCTCTCTCGCGT
>CBDBZZ010000072.1:0-22350 GCA_965213745.1 Bryobacterales bacterium
CTGGTAGCCGTTGGTGTCCGCGTAGCGCGCGGCGTCGAGCCAGCGGCTCGCCATCCGCTCCCCGTAGCGGGTCGACGACAGAAGACGGTCGACCACGGTTTCGTACGCTTCCGGCGACTGGTCTGCGAGGAAGGCGTCAACCTCGGCCAGCGTCGGCGGCACTCCGGTGAGATCGAGGCTCACGCGCCGGAGGAGGGTTTCCCGCGAGGCGGGCGGGGAGGGTTCCAGGCGTTCGTCGTGGAGGCGTCGCAGCACGAAGCTGTCGATCGGGTTGACGGGCCAGCCGGGATAGGTGTCGGTGGGAACGGTTGGCCTCTGCGGGGGCGCGAACGCCCAGTGCCCCTCCCACCGGGCGCCTTGATCGATCCATCGGCGGATCAGCTCCGCCTCGCCCTCAGCCAGGGGTTCGTGTCCCATCGCGGCCGGCGGCATGCGCCTGGCCGGATCCTCAGATGTCACCCGCAGGTAGAGTTCGCTAGCAGCCGGGTCGCCGGGAACGAGAGCTCGCTGCCCCCCGGAGAGCTCGATCGCCGCACCGTCTGCGGTGTCGAGGCGCAAGCTCGTCATGCGCTTCGAGGCGTCGGGCCCGTGGCAGGAGAAGCAGTGCTCCGAGAGGATGGGCCGGATGTCGCGATTGAACTGGACCGCCGTCTCGGCTCGGGCGGCAGGGACGGCAGCGGCGGCTACCGCCGCCAGAAGCAGGGGGGCCGAGTGTCGCATCCCGATTGAATTATACGGTTTCCGCGCCTAGGAGTTTGCGTCGTAGGCCCTGATTCCCGGGTAAAAATTCCGGTCACCAAATGAAACATGTTTGTATTGCAATGATTTAGACGGTCCTCCGGGGTGTCCGCGGATTGCACTTCGGGGGTGCCTCTCGATTTTTGGGAGGCCCCCTGGCCCCTGTCCCCCGCCCGGGCTCCCACCCTGGCTTGCGGCGTCTGCAACGACGACCTGACGGGCCTGGCCGGGCGCGGCGTGGTGGCCCGGCTGGCCCGGTTCCTCGGGCTGCCCGAGAAGCTGGCTGCCTCGGTCCGCCTCCAGCGCCGCCGGCGCGGTGGCAGCGCTGGGCAGAGGCTGCTGGCGCTGCTCTACGCGGCCTGCGCCGGCGGCTCGGCGCAGACCTGCAGCGGATGCACGAGGCGGCCCTGGAGGGGTTGCGGGAGTGCGCGCGGCTGGTCAGCCGGCGGCTGGGGCCGCTGGGGGCGCCGGCGTGCGGGCAGCGGTGGGGGTCCGTGCCGGTGTGCGGGGACGGCCCGGGGCTCGAGGGGGAGGGCCAGCTGTGCGAGCACGCCGAGCGCGGCTACCCCGGCGAGAGGCAGTCCTGGCTGCCCGCGGTGTGCGGGGGAGCGGCGGGGGTCAGCGCCCGGCTGCACGCGGGCGGCACGGACGTGCAGGGGGATGGGCGGGAGCCATTGGACCAGGATGCGGTGCCCTGGCTGCCAGGGCGGCAGCCGGTGGGGCTGCGGGCCGCCAGCGCGGACTCCTGCCAGGAGCTGGTGAGCTCCTGCCGGCGGAAGGGTTGGGATGATTCCGGGAGCGTGACCGATCCGCGCCAAAAGGCCCCGATTCTGCGCCGGGCGGCCGCGAGGGGGTTGCGGAAGGACGAGGGGGAGCCCTTGGACGCGGCGGGGAAGGAGCGGGCGCTCGCGGGGGCGTACCGGCCGGCCCGGGGGCCGGAGGAGCCGGTGTGCGGGGTGCTCCGGCGCGACGGGGACGGGGAGCAGCGGCGGCTGGAGCCGGTGGGCATGGTGATTTTGGTGAGCCGCGACCGGCTGCCGCTGGCGGAGCTGGGGCGGCGGCACCGCGGCCAGCAGGGGCAGGAGCATGCGTTCCAGGGGCCGTTGACGGACTTGGGGCTGCAGCATCCGCCGTGCCGCTCGCATGCGGCGCATCAGGGTTTCCACCTAGGCGGGCAGATCGCGCAGCTGCTGCTGCGGCTGCTGCCGTACCAAGCGCTGCTGTCCGCGGCGCGGCAGCCCGAGCTGCAGCCGCTGATCCGGTACTGCGTGGGCAGCGTGGGGCGGCTGACGCACAGCGCCCGGCGGCTGGGCAGCAGGAGCAACCTGCGGCTGGCCTGGGGCGGCGCGGCCGGAGCCGCGCCGGGCCCCGCGGCAGGGGACCGACGCGGAGCCCGCGAGGGGCTCGGTGCGCCCGGGGCCGGGGGCGCAGCGGCTGCGGGGCGGGGGCAGGCCGGCGCAGGGTGCCTGCGGGGGTGCCCAAGTCGCTCGGCGACAGGATGAGGGGCCCGCGCCGGGTACGCCGGGCTCCCCGCTCAAGCCCTACGGCCCCGCAATCCCCATTTCGGGAAATTACTGATTTTGCCAAAAGTAATTGCAGGTCTGCCCATTTTCAACCTCTCAGCAGCTCCTCCGCTCCAACACACACATAAATTGGTCTATAGATGTTTTTTATCTGAGACATTTCCGTATGGAACCTGCCTGTGATTCCTGCTATTATCAATTCACGAAGTTTCCAACCTTTCCCGACTTCCTCCGCATTCCCCATCGGTCCCCCACTTAGTAAGCTGGTCGTGATCCAAGCCCGCCACGGCCAAGCTCTCCATGCCCTGGCCCAGGACTTCGGCATCGACATCCGCACCTGGCTTCGGCTCTATGCCTGCTATCGATTCCAGGCTCTCGGACATCAACCCAAACCGGGACGCCCTCCCTGCCTCTCCCACGACCCAATGCAGATGATCCTCCAACTCTGCGGGACAAATCTCCCGACCAGCTCCGGTTCGAGTTCGCCTACCGGTCGCTGAAAATTGTCCGGCAATGGATCCTCGACCGGTTCCCAGTCCAGCTGTCCCTGGCGACGGTGCGCAGGGTCCTGCGGAGCCTCGGCCGCACTCCGCAGCGCCCTCAGTTCCGGGCCTACCAGCAGAACGCCGCCGCGGTGCGGACTGGGATCGCAGCAACCTACCCCGCCCTCGCCCGGCAGGCGCAGGAGCAGGGAGCCCTGCTGCTCTGGGCCGACGCGGCCGGCAGGACCTCGCACTCCCCCCGGGGCACTCCGTGGGACCCCCGGGGCCGGACGCCTGTCCTCCAGCCCACGGGGGAGCGGTTCCGGCTGCACAGGCTGTCCGCGAGCAGTCCCTCGGGAGCAATCCACTCTAGGATCCATTTCGGAACCGCCACCGCAGACACGTTGGCAAAGTTCCTGCAGCAGATTCCGGGCCAGACGGATGCTAGACCGATTCACGTGCTAGTGGACCGCCGCAGCATCCGCACCTCCAAGCCTATAGAAGCCTGGAAGGAGCGGACCGAGGCACCGGTGGAGATGCATCTATGGCCGGCGCACTCTCCGGCATGGAACCCTACGGAGCAAGTCCGGTCGGTCGTCCAGCGCCGGGCGGGGAAGCTGCTGGTCCGGACGGTCCGCCAGCTCAAGGAGCGCTGGGAGGAGGCCCTGCAAGCCCTGGAGGCCCCCCCCAAGGTGCCGGGGTTCTTTCGCGAGGCCGACTGCGCCTAGACTGTTTCTGGTTGTTCCTTGCAATGACTTATGGCAAAATCAGTAACCGGGAATCTAGGTCGTAGGGCGCTATGGGGCCGGGTGGATCGCCTGGAAGCCACGCGAACTACATCTTCGTGAAGGCGGTGTCGGCTTGTGGGGCGGGGAATTGCCGCCCGGCATCTCCAGGAGGCCTGCATCGGCCTCCCGGCAACCCCCTGGCTAGGCTGCCTCATGCGCTTTGCGAAGCGCTGCAGGACATCCTCCAGCCTAAGAGCCTGTTGAAAAAGTCCTCAGCGGCCGTGAAGCCTGTCCAGCAACTCCTTGCAGAGCCCTGAAATGACCATAAAACGAATCCTGAAGGCCCTGAAACAGGCGCAAACCGGTGGTTCGCACGCGATTCCGCGACGGAAATCGTATCCCAAGGACTTCATCAACAGGCTCCTAAGCATCTGCCCCGTTATTCGGGAGGCTTCCGTGGGCAGGCTCGCACGTCACGGCGCGGCTCACTGGGCTATGCGCTCTCGATGCCGAGCCGCGCACCCCGCGGGACTCGCGACGGGAAACCGCGGGTACCGTTGGGCACCGAGCTGCGTGGCTCGTGCTCTGCCCGCCAGCCGCCCTGGCGTCTGCGGTCATTCTTCCGCTGGCCGTTCGCTGCGAACCGCGCGCGGGGCTAACCCCGGAGGGCCCATGACTCGGGGCGAGCAGCGCCGTGATCAGGCCATTCACGAACATATCTCCGCGCCGAGGCTGCTTGTGCCCAACAAATCCCTGAGACATCGACCTTGGATAGACCTAGACTAGGATGCAAGCGCCAATAGTTCGGCGCTCTCGTCTCAGTGCGAGTGGTCATCTGGAACGCCGTTCGGGGTGCCGCGTACCTCCTCGCCTGCTTCGCCTGCGGAGGCAGGGGAGCAGCTGCCGAGGATTCCTTTGAACGCGCCATCGCCCCTATCCTCCAGCGCAGCTGCGTCGCCTGCCACGGCCCTGCCCTCCAGCAGGCGAACGTGCGCCTCGACAATCTGTCCCCGGACCTCGCGGCCGACCGCCGGGCCGCTGAGACCTGGCACGATGTTCTCAACGCCCTGAACCGCGGCTCCATGCCTCCCAGAGAGGCGCCCCCGCTAACCGTGGAGGATCGCGCCGCCCTGACCGGCTGGCTGACAGCCCGGCTCGACCAAGTCCAGCAGGCCCGGCGCGGTGCCGGCGGGCGCACGGTCCTGCGCCGTCTGAATCGTGTGGAGTACCAGAACACGATGCGGGACCTCCTCGGCCTCGACATCGACTACGTCCGCAATCTGCCGCCGGACGAGGTCGGCCCGGACGGCTTCCAGACCGACGGGTCGGCGTTGCGCATGTCGGCCCAGCAACTGGAGACTTATTTGGAAGCAGCCCGGAGCGGGCTGCGCCGCGCCATCGTCGAGGGCCCGGCGCCTCCTGTGTTCGAGCACCTCGCCGAGGAGACGGTCGCAGACAAACTCAAGGCCGTCAATTGGTCCAACCGACTCGGGCGCACCGGAGTCTTCGTCGCACGGGTCCCGGAGTTCCCCGACGAGGGCGAGTTCCTGCTCCAAGTGACGGCTCGCGCCGAATATCCCGGTGGCTCGCCGTACCCGCGCATGCAGGTGGCCCTAGGCTATCGGGCCGACACCCAGACTCCGTCGCGGACCGTCGCTGAAGTAGACGTGTCCGAGCGGCTGCCCCGCACCTTCGAGTTCCGCGGACGCATCGAGGAGTACCCGCTCCAGACCCGCACCCAGAGCAAGTACCCGGGCTTGCTGATCTGGATTCGCAACGCCTATTCCGACGGGCAGCCGCCCCCTGAGGGACAGGAGGTCCAGATTGAGGAGGACGGCAAGACCAAGAAGGGCTGGATTTGGACCGAAGACCCGGAGTTCCCCAAGATCGTCGTCGAATCGATCACCTTCCGCGCCCCGGCGTATCGGCAGTGGCCGCCTCGGCACCATACGCGCCTGATTCCGAGCCCGCCCGCCTCTCCCGCGGAAGAGGGAGCTTCCTTGCGGGAGATCCTCCGCGGCTTCCTCCGCCGGGCGTACCGCCGGCCCGTGCGCGCCGAGGACCTGGAGCCGCTGCAGCGCTTCTTCAGCAAAGTGCGTCCCGCAGCAGCCAGCTTCGAGGACGCAGTCCGGGAGACGCTGGCGATGGCGCTGATCGCCCCGGACTTCCTCTACCGCGTCGAGACCGCGCCGGATCGCGAGCCGAAGTTGAACTCCCACGAGCTGGCGACCCGCTTGTCCTATTTCCTTTGGAGCACTCTGCCGGACGAGCACCTCATGGATTTGGCGGATCGCCGCGAACTGGCGGACCCTGCGGTCCTGCGCGCGGAAGTCCACCGCATGCTCGACGACCCGAGAGCCTGGGCGTTCTTCGAGCAGTTCAGTGCCCAGTGGCTCGACCTAGCTGGCGTCGACCGCATCGCCGTCAACCCGAACTACTATCCCGACTTCGACCTCTCCCTGAAGCCGCACATGCGGCGCGAAACCCAGGAGTTCTTCGCGCACATCGTGCGCGAGGACCTCAGCGCTCTGAACTTCCTCGCCTCCGACTTCGCCCTGCTCAACCAGCCTCTGGCGTCCCACTACGGTCTCGCCGGGCCGCTCGGCACCGCCTTTGAACCCGTGTCCCTCGTCGGCACGGACCGGCCAGGAGGCTTGGTTACGCAAGCCAGCGTGCTCCTGTCCAACTCGACCGGGGAGGACTCCCACCCGGTTGAGCGGGGCGTCTGGATCCGTCGAGCATTGCTGAACGACCCTCCGGCCCCACCGCCGCCCGCCGTGCCGAACCTCGCGAACAGCGGGACCGGCCTCGACCTGGAGCCTCTCAAGCGGCAGCTCGAGCTTCACCGCCGCCACGAGGCCTGCGCAAGCTGCCATCGCGGGATCGATCCGTGGGGAATCGCGCTGGAGGCGTTCGACGCGGTGGGCCTCCGACGGGAGTCGATCCTGCGCCGGAGCGGGGAGCGCGAGGTCCGTCACGCTGTGGACGATCTAGCTGTCCTGCCTGACGGTCAAGAGGTCGACGGTGCGACTGAGCTAGTGCGGTACCTCCGCCAGGAACGGCAGTCCGAGTTCGCCAGGGCTCTAACCGCCAAGCTGCTGACCTACGCAGTGGGCCGCTCCCAGGGCCCCGCCGACATTGAGCTCGTCGAGGAGCTGGCCGGCCGATTCGCCTCGGACGGCTACAGGCTGCGCGGCCTCTGTGCAATGATTGTCACGAGCGACGCTTTCCGGAGCCGCTGACGGAGCTTATCCGCATGACCCGCAAACCCTGGCACCTCGCCCGCCGGAGCTTCCTGTACGGCAGCGGCGTGTCCCTGGGGTTGCCGTTCTTGGAATGCATGGCCGCAGAACTCGGGTCGGCTGCGCCTCCCAAGCGCTTCTGCGCGGTTTATTTCCCCTATGGCATCGTCCTGCGGGACCCGGAATCGCCCGCGGCCGAATGGAACTGGTTCCCCAGCGGCTCGGGGCCCGACTACAGCTTAGGCAAGACCCTAGCGCCCTTGGGCAGCCACCGCAGCGAACTCACCGTTCTCGGAGGTCTTTCGCACCCCAACGGCCGCTCCATGGGCGGACACGACACCGCCGACACCTGGCTGACCGGAACGGAGCTCAAGGAAGGCCATCTCGACAACACGGTCTCCGTCGACCAATTGATGGCCCAGCGGCTCGGCGAGCAGACTAGGTATCCCTCGCTTGTGCTGTCCACGGACGGGGGCGTGGGCGAGCCGACGCGCGCCAGCACCCTGTCCTTCAGCCGGACGGGCCAGCCCGTTCCCGCCGACAACCGACCTAGGCGGGGTCTTCGACCGCTTGTTCGGGGTCGACCCCCACATCGCTGGAGGCGCAGCGCCAGCGCATCGACAGCTCCCGCAGCATGCTGGACTTGGTGCTGGAGCATTCGCACGCCCTAAAGTCCAGGCTCGGGAAGCCCGACCAGCGCAAGCTTGATGAGTACCTTAGCTCCCTCCGCCAGATCGAGCGACGCGTGGACCGTGCGCAGGAGTGGCTCGGTGTGCCGAAGCCGCGGGTGGATGCGGCGGGCCTGCACCTGGAGGCGGACGATACGACTCCCCGCGAGCTCATGCGGACGGATGTACGATCTGATCTACCTCGCTTTCCAGACGGATTCGACGCGGGTTGCGACGTATCAGTTGGGCAACATGAACGGAGCGACCTCGATCGCGGGCAAGTTCCCGCCCCTGCTCGGATTCGCCGGAAGCATGCATAACTTGGCGCACGATGCACGCAAGAGCGACGATGGAGCCGAGCCGCTCGGCAGGTGGCACCGGTTCCTCAACGAGCAGTTCGCCTACTTCGTCGGCCGTCTGGCTGCGACGCCCGAAGGGGACGGGACGCTGCTCGACCGCACGGTGCTGCTGTACGGCAGCAGCAACAGCCAGACTCATGTGAACAGCAACTATCCCTTGGTCCTGGCCGGAGGCCGCAGCCTCGGAATCCGGCACGGGCGGTACCTTAGGTTCGGCGACCACGTCCCGCTGGCAAACCTGTTCGTGTCGCTCATGAACCGACTGGGCCTGCCAGCCGACTCGTTTGGGGACAGCACGGGGGAGCTTTCCGAAATCCTCGCCTAGGAGCCTGTGCCATAGGACGGTATGAGGCCGGGCGAATCTCCTGCGACGTCGGGTGAATGCCCGAGAGTTCGGGCGGAACGGCCGAGAGTCGCTCCGTCGGTTGGTCCTGCTTGGCTTCGAGGTCGCGCAGCCGGTCCACCATGCCCCGGGCATAGCCGCCGCCCTGGATGGTCGTGACGGCTCCTTCGATCTTCTTCTCGGCGCGGGCGAGCTTCTTGCGGTCGGACGCACCGTAGGAGCGCCGCTCGCGGTTGAGCCGGTTTGGTCTCCTCGGCATAGGGGCATCGCCTCTCCTGTTCGGAATCACGCGCTATCGCCGTCCGCCGCGAAGGCGACCATTGAGCGCGGGCGATGTGGCGCGCCTCGACCTGACCTTGCGCCGTCTCGAAGACGAATGGCCAGTGCGGGTCGCGGCAGTGCGACTGATCCTGCTCACCGGATGCAGGCCCGGCGAGATACGCCGGTTGAGGTGGTACGAGGTCAAACCGGACAGACTCGCCCTCGTGACATCAAGATGGGACCGAGACATGTTCTCCTCGGCGAGGCGCCGCGGGAACTGCCGGCTCGTCTGGCAATGACGGATTCCGGCGAGTGGGTGTTTCCCGAGCCGTCCACGGGCCACCCACACCACATGTCCACGGGGGTCTGCTGCGGTGGGGGTCGCTGTAGTACACTCTGGCCGCAAAGACCGCAATCGCACCATGCGGAATAGACTGTGGCACCTGCACGAGGCCTTGCTCTATCCGCACGGTCCAGGCCAACCGGTGGAGCCTGGGCCGGTTGTGCCTGCGGGGCTGCTGGCCCATAAGAGCCTGTTGCTAAAGTCGCTGGGGTACGATCCCCCTCGCGAAATCGCGTCCAAAGCACCGTTTTGCGACTGTTCAGGGCCTTCATTTCAGTGCCGCTTCACGGTCGCTGAGGACTTTTTCAACAGGCTCATAAGGCGCTGGATACCCTTGTTCTGCGGCGGAAGCACCGTGCGGACTGCGGATCAGAGAAAGTGCTGGTCCCCGGCAGAAAGCTGCTCTATGTCGCCGTCAACAAAGTGGCGAGCCGATCGCCGCTGCGTTGTCCGATCGGACAGCAGGCGAAGAGCGAGGTCGGACCGGCCATCATCTGCGAAAAGAGCCTGGATGGGTTGTTCCGAGTCCGGACGGAGGCGCGTGGCTATTTCAAGTTCACGGTGGTCAGGAATCCATGGAGCCGCGTGGTCTCGGTGTACAGCCAGAAGATCCGGAGGAGTGATCCCAGCATTGAGGCGCGTTTGATGAGCGGCCGCAACGGGTTGTTTCGCGATCTGCCGTTTGACGAGTTTGTCCCATGGCTCTGTTCCGAGGAAGGCGTGGATACAATAGCCGACAGGCACTGGCTGTCCCAGCACAAGCTTCTGGGTATTCAGGGGGGCCGGTCCCGTTCAATACGACTGCATCGGCAAGCTCGAGCGGCTGTCCGACGATCTCGATGCCTTGTCGGCCAAGATCGGAATGCGCTTTCCCGGGGTCGATCGGTTGATGTATTCCGGGGCCGCCGCAAGCTACCGGACATTCTATACGGACCAGACGGCGGAACAGGTCGTCCAGCGCTATGCGTGCGACATCGGGCTGTTCGGTTACCGCTTCGACGGCAACAAGCCGCCACCGTGAACATCGATTGCAGCGATTGTTGACGAAGACGGAACCGGGTTCGGGAATGCAAGCTAGGCGCAAACTGCCCATCGGCATCCAGACGTTCCGCAGGATCCGAGAGGATAGCTGCTACTACGTGGACAAGACCGCCTACCTGCGGCGGTTGGTGGACGAGGGCACGCACTACTTCCTGTCGCGCCCGCGCCGCTTCGGCAAGAGCCTGCTGGTGGACACCCTGAAGGAGATGTTTGAGGGCAGCGAGGCCCTGTTCCAGGGGCTGGCCGTCCACGACCGCTGGGACTGGTCGGTGCGCCATCCGGTGGTGCGCCTCGACTTCAGCGGCGGCAACTATGCAGAGCCGGGTTATCTGCACACCAACCTGATGGCGCAGTTGGCCGCCATCGAACGTCGGGCCCAGGTGGTTGCCGGGCAAACCACCGCGCCGGAGCGTTTCGCCCAGCTGCTGGAGGCGCTGCACGATCGGACCGGGCAGCGCGTCGTCGTCCTGGTCGACGAGTACGACAAGCCGATGCTGGACGCTCTCGACGCACCGGACATCGCCCGCGCTAACCGCGACTATCTGCGCGGGCTGTATTCGACCATCAAGTTCTCCGACGCCCACATCAAGTTCACTCTCCTCGCAGGGGTGAGCAAGTTCTCGAAAGTCAGCCTGTTCTCGGGCCTCAACAATCTCAAGGACATCACCCTGAGCCCGCGCTACTCCGCCATCTGCGGCTACACCGACGCGGACCTCGACACGGTGTTCGTACCGGAGCTGCCCGGCCTGGACCGGGAAGAGATCCGTCGCTGGTACAACGGCTACAACTGGCTGGGAGAGGAGAGGGTCTACAACCCCTTCGACGTGCTGCTGCTCTTCGACGAGCGCCAATTCAAGGCCTGGTGGTTCGAGACCGGCACGACGACGTTCCTGATCGACATGCTGGTGGCGCGTGGGGTCGGCACCTTGGCGCTGGAGGACCTGTACGGGACGGACGAACTGCTGTCCGCCTTCGACGTGGACCACATCGCGACGGCGGCGCTACTGTTCCAGACCGGCTACCTGACCATTCTCCGCGCCGAGCCGCGCGGCCGGAAGACGGTCTACCGGCTGGGCTATCCGAACCGGGAAGTGCGGCTGAGCCTGAACGAGAGCCTGCTGAACCGGCTGGCGGCGAACCCGGAGCGCCTGGTGGAGCACGGCGACCGGCTGTACGACCGGCTGCTGGCGAACGACTTCGCCGGCCTGGAAACGGTGTTCCGGGCGATCTTCGCCGGCATTCCGTACCAGGGGCCTACTAAGAACGATATCGCCGACTACGAAGGCTACTACGCCAGCGTGTTCTACGCCTGTTTTGCGGCGCGGGACATGGACGTGGCGGTGGAGGACAGCAGCGGGCATGGCAGGCTCGACATGGCGGTGGGTTTCAACGACAACGTGTACCTGTTCGAGTTCAAAGTGGTGGAGTCGGGGGCCGAGGGCGCGGCCCTGAGGCAACTCCGGGAGCGGAGTTACGCGGACAAGTACCGCGGTTCGGGCCGGCCGATCCAACTGCTCGGGGTGGAGTTCAGCAAGGAGACCCGCAATCTGGTGGCTTTCGAGGTCGCACGTGCGTGAGTCGCCCCTGCTTTCGGTGGGGCATCCTTCCCGGTCCGGCCGCTCTCGGCTGCGTGCCGTCACGGCCGAAGCGAACGAGGTCCCGCCCGCGATCTTCCGGCAGTTTGTCGAACGCACCCCCCTTTCGCATACGGCAGCACGGCTGCGGGTGTCCCGCTTGATTGCCACCACAGTCACCGACGTGGTGGACTTTCCGTACCCGTCGCAGACACAGGGGCGTGCCTGAACGCCGGCGTTCGGGGCAACCGACACACAGGAATGCGCTTTACTGCTCCTGGGTCAAGGTACGCGACGAGGCGGGCATCGTGGCCGATGCGCGGCCTATGCGCACTAGGGTGATCGCGTGGCCGGCAGCGAAGTTGGGAAAGCGGCGAAGCCGATGTGAACAGGTTCCGCCACCGAGATCCTTTCGTCGCCCGAGCCTTCGAGCGCGGTGAAGGCCCCGCGACCACCCGGCCTCATACCGCCGTTGAAGGGAGTCGCCCTCACAGTCGTGGAGTAGACGGAGTGGCCACGCTGGCAGAGAAGCTGGGGGTCTCGCTCGCTACAGAGATGCCGATGCCGTTGAGGCTTCGGGCGCTCAGGCGGCCGTCATCCCGATGGCCGCGCCAGGCGGAATGCTGGCACGGCATCGGTGCTGTCAAACGAATAGGTCTCTCCGGCTTCAGGCGCGATCGTTTGAACGTCATCAGCTCCCGCGACGCGCACGCGGCATTCCTTGCCAAACCGCGAGAAGATCGTCGAACTCCTCAGCCTGCCCTCCGTCCAGGCCATCGAGACCTCGAACCCGCCCCGGGCCTTGAGTCCGGTGACCGAGCCGCGGCTCCAGGCGGCCGGCAGCGACGGCAGCAGATGGAGGTCTCCTGCGTGCGACTGCAGCAGCATTTCCGCGATAGCCGCGGTGCCGCCGAAGTTGCCATCGATCTGAAACGGCGGGTGGGTGTCGAACAAGTTGTCCAGCGTCGATTCTGCGAGTAGCGCGTTGAGATTCCCCCGAGCTCTTTCGGCATCTTCAAGACGCGCCCACAGATTGACCAGCCAGGCGCGGCTCCATCCGGTGTGACCGCCGCCGTTGGCCAGCCGATGCTCGATTGACTTGCGCACGGCCTTCACAAGCTCCGGCGTCCCCCGAACCGTGAACTGCCTCCCGGGGTGCAGCCCGAAGGCGTGCGAAATGTGGCGATGACCGGGATTCGCTTCCACGAATTCCTCCCGCCACTCCATCAGGCGGCCGTCGCTGCCGATCTGCGGACCGGCCAGCTTGGCGAGCTTCTCGCGGACCTCGGCTGTAAAGTCGTCAACGATCTCGAGTTCGTCCGCGGCGCCGAGAACGTTAGTGAACAGATCCCAGACAATTTGCTGGTCCATTGCCGGTCCCATCGTCGTCCTGGCACGCTCCCTGTCTTCGGTGAGAAAGGCGTTCTCCGGTGACGTTGCAGGTCCGCTGACAAGCTCTCCCGTCCGCGGGTCTTCGACAAGCCAATCAAGGAAGAATTCTGCCGCCTCCTTGAGAACGGGATAGGCTCGCTCGCGCAGGAAGCGCTTGCTCTGGTTGAAGAGATAGGCCTCCCAGAGATGCCGCGACGTCCAAGCCGCGCCGGTCGGCCACATGCCGTACTGGGCCCGGCCAGATGGGCTGGTCCACCACCAGGCGTCGGTCGTATGATGGGCGACAAAGCCGCGTGCGTTGTAGTGGTCGCGTGCGGTCTTTCGGCCGCGCACTCGAAGGTTGTCGAGCAAATCCCACAGAGGCTCTTGCATCTCGGAGAGATTGGTTGCGTCCGCTGGCCAGTAGTTCATCTGGAGATTGATATTGATGTGGTAGTCGGAATTCCAGGGGGGTTCGATCTTATCGTTCCAGATGCCCTGGAGATTTGCGGGCATCGAGCCCGGCCGCGACGACGCCATCAGCAGATAGCGGCCGAATTGAAAGTAGGTCGCGAGCAGATCCGGATCGCTCGCTCCCTGCCGCATCGAACGCAGACGGGCGTCGATGGGATCGCGGCGCCGATCCTCCCCGCCCAGATCGAGCGAGACGCGGTTGAAAATCGTGCTGTGGTCGGCGACGTGAGACTTGCGGAGCTCGGCGTAACCGACCCCCGCTGCCGCGGAGAGCCGCCGGATTGTTTCGTCGCTCGGCTGCCGACCGCGATAGTCGGTCGCCGCTGCGAGAATGAGGGTGACGGCATCGGCGTCACCGATTAGGAGAGATGTGCCGTCGGGGCTTACGGAGCCCCCTTCGGGGAGGGCTTGGAGCCGGGCTTCGAAACGCACCCCGAGCTGGCTTCCGCCGTGGCTCGCGCGGCCCTTGAGCGAGAGTTGGTTGTCCGCGGCCGTTGTCGAGGCGTCAACGGTGCGGTCGAGCCGCACTCTCGTTGAGATCGCCCCAGGGTGGTCGGCCTCGATGCGAACAACCAAGACATCGTGCGGCGCGCTCGAGAAGACCTCGCGCCTGAACCTGACCCCATCGTCGGTCCACTCGCTTCGCGCGACACCCGTCTCGAGGTCGAGTTCGCGCCGATAGCTGCCTGGACTTTGCGTCGTAGCCGAATCAAGCCACAGATCCCCGAGAGGCTGATACCCCTTGGGGAAGATCCGCTCGCCCATCATCGTTTCTTCGATCCTGCGCTCGGCCTCGACGTACCTGCCGTCAAAAAGCATCTGGCGAATCTCAGGGAGGTGCCGGAACGCTCCCGGGATGTCGCGCTCCTGCGGCGCGCCAGCCCAAAGGGTGTCTTCGTTCAGTTGAATCCGTTCGTCTCCAATCCGGCCGAAGACCATGCCCCCGAGCCGCCCGTTGCCGACGGGCAGCGCCTCGACCCACTCGGAGGCCGGACGGCTGTACCAGAGCAGAGGCTCGGAGAACAGCGGCAGAACGAACAGAAACACGAGCGGCAGAAGTCTCATGGGCAACCACCCAGGAGAATACCAAGCCCGACTTGCTTGCGCTCCAGAGGGGTCGTTCCGGATCTCCGTCGAGCGGGATGAATCTGCACGTCCTCCCGAAGACCGCCGAATCGCTTCAGACCCAGCGTCTATGCGCCCGCGAGCTTCATGGCTCGAGCCCGCGCAATGCTGGTGCCTTCGCCCCGGACTGACCTCCCCCACACCTTCCCTCCCAAGCGCGGCCGGATCACGGACTCGTGGATCGTCGTTGCCTTCGGCGCTCTTGCAGGTGGCGGGCGACGGTTTCTACGGTCTCGAACCAGATCTCGTTCCTGGGGTCCTGCAGGTAAGGGATTAGTTGCTCGAGCATCTCGATACGCGTAGTCTGAGACCCCGAGCGGCCCATCTCGTGGCCCGCCAGCACGAGCCACTGTCCGGTCGCGCGGGCGTTTTCGATCAGAACCTTGACCGCGGGGAAGTCCATCCCGTCCATCGACATCCCGCTAACTTGCGCCGGATCGTGGAAAACCGGGTCGTTCGGCGTCTCGTCGAGCCAACCCCTCCCAACCAGAAACAGTTCGGCGACTAGAGGCACATAGCTTCGAGTCGATAGCCCGCGGCCGACGAACTTCTGTCCGCACGGGTAGGCGAAGGTGACGGGCTCGACGCCCAGCATTGCGGTGAGGAGCCGATTGGCCTCAATCAGTTCTGCCCGCATTCGATCAAGCGTATAGTCTTCGAGAGCGGCCTCGCGCGACCAATCGAAATTCCCCGTGCAAGGGTGGCGTTGCGAGTGGTTACCGATCTCGTGGCCCGACGCGACAAGCTTTTTCCAGCCGGCGAGCTTGCTTTCGACTCGCACCGGGACGACGTAGAAGGTCGCCTTGGCACTTAGGCGGTCGAGCACTGCGAGCCCGGTGTCGACCTGCGAGGGGCGGGAGTCGTCGAAGCTCAGGCTCACAGCGGCTCGCTTGCCTTCGGGCCAAGCGAACTCGGCAGCCGGCGGCTGCGCCCGAACGGCGGAGGGCGCCACCATGGACAGGAATAGCGAGAGAAGACGGAGGGCAGGGTGCATGAAGAGACTCGCTGGACGATGGAATCAGCTGGAATCACGAACCTGGGTCAGGCGGGTTTCGCGTTGCCCTAACCCTACATGATCGCCGGGGGGAGCCTGTAGGGGTAAAGGCTGTAGGTCTTACTAGGCGGGGAGTCCGTCTACAGATCCGCGGAAACCCCAATGGGTCCGGTATTCATTGGGTGATTCGGCGAGCAGAAAACGTCAGAAAAGGACTCTTTCCGTCAGAAACGGCTGGCATTTCGGCTGGCAGTCCAGCCCGATCCGCGGCCAGATTTTCGTTGTCCTGTTGCCGTCCCATAATCCACAGACCGACCCCCAGGTCCACCGTGGTCAGCGCCCGCCATCTGTCGCGCATGCCGACCCAGTGGTGGCGAGTGGGGGCGGCTCGAAGAGTGGCAGCAGGACGAGGGGGAGCCCCTGGACGCGGCGGGCAAGGCGCGGGCACTCACGGTGGCGTACCGGCCGGCCCGGGGGCCGGAGGAGCCGGTGTGCGGGGTGCTCCGGCGCGACGGGGATGGGGAGCAGCGGCTGCCGGTGCCGGTCTGCACGGTGATTCCGGTGAGCCGCAACCGGCTGCCGCTGGCGGAGTGGGTGCGGCGGCACCGAGGCTAGCAGGGGCAGGAGCCTGCGTTCCAGGGGCCGTTGACGGACCTGGGCCGGCAGCCTCCGCCGTGCCGCTCGCCCGCGGCGCAGCAGGGTTTCTACCTAGGCGCCCGGATCGCGCAGCTGCTGCTGCGGCACCAGATGCTGCCGTCCGAAGCGCGGCAGCCCGGGCTCCGGCCGCTGATCCAGTACTGCGTGGGGAGGCTGACCTGCAGTGCGCGGCTGCTGCTGTACAGCAGCAGCAATCTGCGGTTGGATGGGCTGCTGCCTGCGGCGAGCCGGAGGGAGCCGGGCTAGGGCTGGGGGTGGCGCGGCTCCGGCCGCGCCGCCCCTAGCGGCAGAGGACCAACGCGGAGCCCGTGGGGGGATCGGTGCGCCCGGAGCCGGGGAAGCAGCGGCTGCGGTGCGGGCGCAGGGCACCTGCGGGGGTGCCTAGGTCGCTCGGCGACGGACTGAGGGGCCCGCGCCGGGCTCTCCGCTCAAGCCATACAGCCCCGCAACCCCCATCTCGGGGAATGATCCGGGAATCTAGACCATTTACATCAGTTTGGGGATGCTGCTGCGGCTGATTAGGACGATTACGTGAGCCTCGGCGAGCACGCCCGTTCCGACCGGCCCGACGCCCTCGCCCGTCTTGGCCTTGAGCCCCACAGCGCTGGGCTTCACCTTGAGGAGCGCGGCGATGTTGTTGCGAATGCGGTCGCGGTAGGGCAGCAGCTTCGGCCGCTCGAGCTGGACCACCGCGTCCACGTTGACTACGCTCCAGCCATAGCCCTCCAGCAGCTCGGCGGCGTGGCGGACGAAAACACTGCTGTCGGCCCCGCGCCACTGCGGATCGCTGGGCGGGAACAGCTCGCCGAGATCCCCCTGCGCCGCGGCTCCGAGCAATGCATCGGTCAGGGCGTGCAGCAGAACATCCGCATCGGAGTGGCCCTGCAGGCCTTGCTCTGCCGGGATCTCGACGCCGCCCAGGATCAACCTCCGCCCTTTTGCTAGGCGGTGCGAGTCATAGCCAAGTCCCGTACGGAACTCGCGCCGGTCAAAGTTCACGAGCGGAGGTGGATTCACGGTTCTCAGCGTCGAAGTACAGCTGGGCCAGTGCCAGATGGTGTGGGCGCGTGATCTTGATGTTGCGCTCGCTGCCCCGCATAACGTAGACGTCCTCGTTGAGATGCTCGACGAGACTTGCCTCGTCGGTCCCGACGAACTCGTCGCGGCGGGCCTTCTCGAAGGCTCGTCGCAGGAGGTCCGCCGCGAAAACCTGCGGCGTTTGGGCGAGCATGATCCGGGCGCGTGGGAGCGTCGCGCGGATCACGTCTCTTCTGATTTGCTTGACGGTCTCCTCGGCGGGCATCCCAAGGATCACGGCCTGCTTGGTGCGGGTCTGCTCAATGGCCGCTTCGATCAGCGCTATCGGCACGAACGGTCGCACGGCGTCATGCACTGCGATGATCTTGATGCCGTCCGAAACCGAGTCTAGGCACCGCCCGACGGACTCCTGCCGCGTGCGGCCTCCTGCCAGCACGCGCACCTTGGCGGCTTCGCCCAGGCCCGCGAGCATTTCGCGAACCAGATCCTGGCTGCCGTCCGGGACGGCCACCAGGATTTCGCGCACGCCGCTTGCGGCGAGGAACTTCCGGACCGTGAGCGCGAGAATCGGAACCCCGCCGAGCCGCATGAACTGCTTGCGCTCGCCGCCGTAGCGCGCCGAGGCTGCCTTCCCCATGCGGGTGCCGTGGCCCGCCGCCGGCAGGATGGCCGCCACATCCATCACTGTCGAATTATCGCCCACGCCGCCGCGGACACAGCCAAGCGACCCACGGAGTGCTGCAAACCACTGGGCTGCAGCCCCCGGCTAGGACGGACCCTCCGCTCTGCCAGGCGGAGCCTGCCGGCCTTGGATGCCGCTTCAAGCGAGCAGCGCATCCTTGCAGTACGCGAAGCAGCGGCCCACTTCCTTGAGCGTGTCCTCCCCCTTGTATTCGTACTCGATGTTCGCCGGGATCCGGTACTGCTTGTCGCGCAGCAAGTGGAGCACCTCGCGCACCGGCGTGTCGCCCTCGCCGAAGACCATGTTGTCGCCTTGGTTGGCCTTGCGGTCCTTGATATGCAGTGTCACGATCCGAGCGTGATGCTCGTCTATGTAGGCCAGCGGGTCGAATCCCGCGGCGACGAAGTGCCCGATGTCGAGATTGACTGCGATGTGCGTAGTTCCCCGGGCGGCGGCATCGAAGTCGGCGGGTGTGGCGAATTCGTTCTCCCGCTGCCGGGAGTGGTTGTGCATCGCTACGAGCAAGCCGTAGCGTTTCGCGTACCGGTCCACTCGCAGCGCCACCGAGACCGTACTGGAGGCGGTGATAGCCCTGGCGCCCATTGCTTTCGCCATCTCGAAGCCGCGCTGGATCTCGGCGTCGGTGAAATCGTCCCGAAAGCTGTAGTTGAAGGCGTTCAGCTCGATGCCGGCCTCGTGGAACTGTCGGCCGATGGACTCGTAGTGGCTGAGCGGGGTCTCCAGCCTGTACGCCCGGAGCTTGGCCCGGTCCCTGCGAAGCTGCCGCAGGGGCTCCGTATGCCCGCTCCAGAGTTCGCACGATCCGATGCCGAGAGCCTGCATGCCCGCGATGGCCTGGGCCAGGGACCGGTCGCGGAAGCTGTAGCTCTGGGCGCCGAGGGTGACCCCCTCAAATGTGGAGTCGATCCGCTCGTGGGCGCGGGCAGCGGGCAGCGAGGCGAAACCCGTGGCCCCGGTTAGGAGGGAAACGCTGAACTGTCTGCGGGTTGGAAGATGATGCATGCAAATCCTCTCAGCAGCCATTGTGGCACAAGCCGCGGATTCCGCGTCCGTCGCAATCGGCCCCGCACATCCCTGCTGTAAAGTGGTTGGGTGCCTATGCCCGCCCCCTTCAAGCTCTCGGTCTGCAACGAGCTGTATGGCGAGACCGACTTCGCGGAATCCTGCCGCTCGCTGAAGCGGGCCGGCTGGGACGGCGTCGAGATAGCCCCGTTCACTCTGCAGCGGGATGCCACGCGCCTGCCCGCAGCCCGGCGGCGCGAGGTGCGAGACATCGTGAGTTCCGAAGGCCTGGAGTTCGTCGGGCTGCACTGGCTGACAGTCGGCCCCGAGGGGCTCCAGGTAACCACGCCAGACATGGCCGTACGGCGGCGGAGCTGGGAGTATGTGCGCGGGCTGGTAGAGCTGTGCGCCGACCTCAGGCAGGGCGGCCGCCGGGGAGGAGTGATGGTCTTCGGCTCCCCCGCGCAGCGCCGGGCAACAGGTGGGCTGACTCCGGCGCAGGCCGAGGCGAACTACATCGACGGAGTGCGGTCCATCGTGCCGGACCTCGAGGGCGCGGGTGTCACCCTGTGCGTGGAGGCGCTGCCGCTCGGTCAGTGCGATGTGGTGACCACGCTGGACCGCGCTGCCGAGATCGTGGAGGAGATCGGCAGCCCCATGGTGCAGACCATGTTCGACTCGCACAATGCGGTTGACGAAACGGAGCCGCATGCCGACCTGGTCGCACGCCACTGGCCCAAAATCCGCCACATCCACGTCAACGAGCTCGACGGCAGCTATCCGCGCCCGGAGGGGGGGTACGACTTCAAGCCGGTCCTCCGAGTGGCGCAGGACCGAGGCTTCGACGGCTGGGTGTCGATGGAGGTCTTCGATTTCGCGCCCGGCCCCGAGAAGATCGTCAGCGAGTCGCTGGCCTACCTCCGGGCCGAAATCGGCCGCCTGCGCGGCTAGGCTGCCCGCCCGCGCCCCGCGGGCAAGTTTCAGAAGACCGCGAATGTGAAGACGGTGTTCCTGCCGTCCGGGGTGAGGCCGTACTCCCCGGGCTGGAGGCTGGCGTTGATCCGAATCCGGACCAACCTGTCGGCCACACCCTCGAGGTTGAGGAAATAGGGCTCGGCCACGGTCTTTTTCTTCTTCCGGTACAGGAGCTCGCGGCGGCCCCGAGCCAGCTCGAAGCCGTACAAGCGCAGGTCCCGGGGGTCGATTGCGGACGAGTGAAACAAGAACTCCGGGGCAGCCAGGGGCGTTCGCACGGAGGAGGTGGTGCCGGGGACCCAGTAGACCAGCTGGTTCTTGGACTCCTCGGCGGAGGCTTCGAGCTGCTCCAGTTCCAGGATTTCGCTGCCGTGGATGAGGTAGGGGACATCTTGCTTGGCCGGGTTGGGCAAGCCGAGCCGGTTGCGGCTCGCCTCGCCCTGCCCGACTAGGGGCAGCGCGCACAGCAGCAAGAGCGGCCACGACCGAAGCATATGCATTGAGTTTAGCCAAAGGCGCACGGCCGCGAAACCCCGGCCGCGGCGGGACGCCCCGGCTCGGGGGCCTCCCGCCCCTGGCGGCAGGGTGACGGACGAGATCGCGACTACACTGAAGGGCAGCGTGGGGCAGGACTGGGGCGCGGATGACTCGGGCGGTCGCAAGGCCGTAGGGATTCGCTCCGCACGGCCGAGCGACCTGGAGACCATCGTCGGCTTCAACGCCCGCCTCGCGGCGGAGTCCGAAGATCTGGATCTGGATCTTGCCCGCCTCCGGTCGGGAGTCGCGGCTCTGCTCGGCGACGCGGCGCGCGGCTTCTATCTGATCGCGGAGTCGGACGGCAACTTGCGGTCGGCCAGCTTGGCGTGACGCAGGAAATGGAGGCGACTGGCGCAACGGAGAGTTCTGGTGGCTTGCAGAGCGTCTATGTTGTTCCGGCGCGTCGGCGCGAGGGCGTTCTGAAAGCCCTCCTACGAGCGAACCCTGGAACTCGGCCGAGCCCGGGGCGTGTGCGGCATCCGGCTCTACGTGGAGAGGCGGAATCGCTCCGCCCCAGGCGGGCCCTACCTGCGTCTCGGGCTGGCTTCCTACCGTGTTCGACATGTACGAAGACGACTTCGTGATCGAAACGGCACGGGCGGGCCGACGGCCGGATAGCCGCCAACGACTCTGTATGCCAGACCCTGCCCTTCGGTCTCCGCATTGTCTTCCTGGCTGCCCTGCTGGGGGTGAACAGCTTCTTCGCTGCCGCCGAGGTGGCCCTTGGTCTCGGTGCGCCGAACGCGGATCCGGCAGCTGGCGGAGGCCGGGAGCCGACCAGCGCGCTTGGCGCTGGATTTGATCGAGTCGCCCGACCGCTTGCTCTCGGCCACGCAGCTCGGAGTGACCCCTCGCCAGCCTCGCTTTGGGCTGGGCTGCGGAGAGCACGCTCTACGGCCCCTCTCTCGGCCCCTGCTGGCGCTGCTGCCGGTGGTGCCGACAGCTGGCGCGGTGCATGTGCTCTCGTTCGGCGTCCGCCTTCTTCCTCATCACGTTCCCTCCACATGGTGCTGGGGGAGGTCGTCCCCCAAGCACCTAGCGCTCGCTCGAGCCGAAAGTCTCGCCCTGGCGATCGCTCCCCCCGTTGCAGCTCTTCGCCCCGCGCCCAGCAGGTTCTTCGTAACGCTGGTGCAGCGGTCCGCGGCGGCGGTTTCGAGGCTGGTCGGTCTGCACGCTCCGGGAGGCCAAGGGCGGCCTACTCCGCCGACGAGCTCAAGCACGTTTTTTGCCGCCATCGCCCTGCCCGGCCGGGCCGGGCGCCAGCAGCGCGAGATGCTGCGGCGCGCCATCGACTTCTACGACCTCACCGCCCGCGAGGTCATGGTCCCTCGCAAGGATCTCGTCTCGCTGTCCGACGCTGCCTCCCTCGACCAAGTGTTGGACTGCTTGGTCCGCACGCGCCACACCCCGCCTGCCCATTTACGCCGGCTCGCCAGAGAACTTGGTGGGCGTCCTGCATGCCAAGGACTTCTGGGCCTTCATCCAGCAGGTGCGGCGCTGGCAGCTGCTCGACCGGCCCGCCCCGCCGTTCCATATGAAATCGTTCATGCGCGAGCTGGAGTTCGTGCCGGAGACGAAAAGAGCTCTTCGAATTGCTCCGGGAGTTTCCAGCAGCGGCGGCAGCAAATGGCCGCGGTCGTGGGACGAATTCGGCACTGTGGCGGGCGTGGGTGACGGCGGAGGACGCGATCGAGCAGATCGTGGGCGAGATCCGCGAGGAGCACGAGCCGCCGGAGCCGCGCGCTCCGGAGGGCTCCCATCGAGCTGGACGGCATCACCAACATCGTCGACCTGGATGGCCCGCTACGGCATCGAGCTGCCCTACGACGCGGGCTTCGAGACCCCTGGCTGGCTTCCTGCTCAGCCGCCTCGGGCACATTCCGGAGGCCGGGCGAATACATCGCGTACGGGGGGCCGGATCTTTACCGTGACCGGCATGGAGGGGAAACCGGATTCGGCACGGTGCTCGTGGAGCCGGCGCTCTCGCCGTCCGGGGCGGGGACAGCGCAGGAGCGTCGCCCGGCGCGCGAGCCCAGGCTTTCCCCGGCCTTAGCGCTGCTCGCCGATCTGGTTCGGGCGCAGCTCTAGCGCTAGAATAGCTGTAGTGCGCACAGCCTTCCCGCGGGTGCCGTTGGGAGCGGGCCCCGGGACCTAGGGTTCCGTCCCCGCGCT
>CBDBZZ010000073.1:0-25775 GCA_965213745.1 Bryobacterales bacterium
GCGAGGAGCGCCGCGGTCTTCTGGCCAGGCGAACCCTTCCCTAGTGGATCGGAGGTTCCCGCCGTCGCCCGTCGGACTGTACTGGGTGTCGAGGGAATCGGCGGGAAACCAGACCTCAACGCGATCCAACGCCTCGGGCTGCAGCCGTCTGAGGTGCGTCGCGAAACGCTGATCGGCTAGCGTGCAGGAACCGTGGGGCCCTTCAGCGGCAGAGCGGATCCGTTGCTTCACATCTCTTCAGCGCGTCTTCGATTTTCGGTGCGTCTTGACTCGATTGGTAGATGCCGCCGAGTGGCCCTTCGCCGCCCGGTGACCCGATGTCTTTCTCGAAGTGGCACGCGGGCTGGGGGCGGGAGCTGGCCGGGGCGGCGGCTCCGGTGGCCCGAGGCGGTCCTGCCGGAGAAAGGTGTGGGCAAGGCTGACTAGCTTGCGCTCGACGGCGGCCTGGGTTGCCGGGTGGGTTGCAGCGCCCGGCGGGGACTGCGGGCCTGTAGAGCGGGTGGCGGGCCAGAGGCGGCGGGTGCCCTGGTGGGCCCCACTGTCCAGAGCGGATGCGAGCGACCCACCCTTCGGTGGGCTTCCGCCGCCCCTCACGGGGCGCTTCAGTGCAGCAGGTCGCCCGCCAAAAAACGAGCCCTGCGCGGGAAGGCGTCGAGGTTTCCGACGGGGGCTGCCGCGGAGCGTCTCAAGGGCGCTGGAAACGGGGAAAACTGGAGCGCCGCGGGGGCCGCTGCGGTCTCCGCCCTAGCCCCACAGGCGGACGAGGATGCCGATGACCGCGCCGGCGGCAGCAAGCCCGAGGCCATGGCCCGGGCCGTGCGCGACGAGCTAGCCGAGCAGCTCCGCGACATGGTGGAGGACCTCGACTCCCCGATCGACAGGTGATCCGGGCCCCTCTGTGAACCAGCCCAGAAGCATCAAGAGAAGCAGCCAGAGAAGGGCGCAAAAGACGGCTGCGAAGAACGCTATGACCAGCAGCAATATGCAGAGGTACCCGAGAAGGAAGATCCCATAGAAGATATAGAAGATCGCATAGAAGATCGAGGCAACCAGCCGCACGATCCAGACGCCTAGGAGCCTGTTGAAAAAGTCCTCAGCGGCCGTGCAGCCTGTCCAGCAACTCCTTGCAGGGCCCTGAAATGACCATAAAACGACTCCTGAAGGCCCTGCAACAGGCGCAAACCGGTGGTTCGCACGCGATTGCGCGACGGAAGTCGTATCCCAGGGACTTTATCAACGGGCTCCTAGGGCGTCGGCCCAGCGCAGCGCCTTGCGGACGGCGTCCTTGGCCGTCATGCCGGCCCCAGGCGCTCGCGGCAACGGCCCGCAACCAGCCGGGCGCGGACGCCCAAGGCTCCCGGCTCGCTGCGGTGCGCCTCGGCATCCCGAGCGAGCGATTCCCAGGCCTCGGGTTCGACCGCGCCCCTCGACGCCAGCCTGTCGAGGTGCGCGAAACGCATAGGCTAGGCCTTCGTCACGCCCGCCCGGCGGAGAGCGTCGAAGACGACCTTCTCGCCTGGAGCGGGGGGATGAAGGCGGGCACGGGCATGCGTACCAGAGTAGCCCTTGGAGGGCTGCCGGCGGTCTCCAGTCGTGGAGGCACGACTGCTTCTTTAGAGCCTAGGAGCCCGTTGCTAAAGTCGCTGGGGTACGATCCCCTTCGCGAGATCGCGTCCGAAGCACCGTTTTGCGACTGTTCCGGGCCTTCAGGAGTCGTTTTACGGTCATTGCAGGGCCGCTTCACGGTCGCTGAGGACTTTTTCAACAGGCTCCTAGCAGACAGGCAAGGCAGGAGTTACTGATGTTTTCATAAGCAATTGCACGAAAAGGCACCGCAAACCATTGATTCTATTGGTGAGTTGCTTGCAATTACTTTTGGCAAAATTAGTAGGCGCAGGGGCTGGCTGATTGTCTCGCTTGCTGGTCAGGAGCAGGGAGGGCACTGGCAGGGCAGCCCTGCCCGCCCGTGGGGCAGTGCATCATGTGCGCGAGGTGGCAGGGCACCTGGTGCGGCCAACCGAGCGGACGGAGGGGGACCGCCTGCTGGACGAGCGGTGCGCTCTCGGCTTCCAGCAGTGCGCAGGGCGCGGTCTGCGCTATGTGGCGGAATGGCGCGGGAGGTGGCTGGCCCGGGGGGCTGGCAGACGGGCATGTTCCCGTGCCAGCCGTGCGAGAGGTGGATGGGCTGGTCCCGGGAACTGCCGTTCCGGCGGCTGCACCTAGTGATGCACAACACCCGGTTGCTGGTGCTGGGCTCGTCCGGGCTGGGGGCCAACCTGCGCCAGTTGAACTCGGGCGTGCGGCAGGTGTGCCGCGTCCAGCACCGGACGAGGAAGATGCGGTGGGGGCCGACCCCGACGGAGATGCTGTCCGGGTTCCCGAGTTGGGAACCGGAGCGGGCCTCGGCGCTGCGCCGGCTCCGGCTGCCCTGCGGGTCCTAGACGGTCGAGAATCGCCAGCACTTCCCGTGCGACGGGACGTTGGGCGAGGCTGCCAGTCGCAGCCGCCCGGGCCCTGGCCCAGCCGGTAACGCGGCGCTGAACAACCTAGTGCTGGCGCTGCTGCTGCCTAGCGGTCGGGGCGAGACGCTCCCGCTGGGCGGGCGCACCGGTTACGGGGCCGCTGAGGAGGCACCCGGAGGGCAGCCGGACGCGAGCACGGCCTAGGACCTGAGTCTCAGTGGCCGGCCGACCCGCCCCGCAGCGGTCGCCGTGCCGCCACAACAGGCTCCTGACATGGAAAAAGAATCAATCGCGGGGGCAGGGCTGGCGGGTCCTCCAGCCGCTGCTTCGCGGCGTCGAAGCCCTGCGGTCGCACGCCTCGCCCTAGCGGCTCCCTGCCGCCTCTCCCTTGCGGCGAACCCTCTGCTGCGGCTCCGGGATCAATCTGCAATTGCGCTTGCGACACCATGTTGGGGACAACTACCCGGTGTCAAGTGTGCCGTAGTGACAGTCCGGCACCTCCGGTCCGCTTGCTAGAATGGCTCCGCTCTCAAGAGGAGTCGTTTGCGAATGTCCTGGTTGCGATCTGTCTTCCCCCCGTCCCTGCCGCTCGCCGCAGTTGGCCTGCTGTTCCTGGGCCCACACGGCCTCGAGGCCGAAACGGTCTCGCTGCTTGTCCGTTTCGGCTTGCTCGACTCCGCCGAGACGCGCTGGGACGGCTCGGCAACCGTTGCGGACGGGGAATTGCTGCAGGCCCGCGACTGGCACCCTCGCCCCGAAAACCGCGTTGATCCGTCCGGCACCTGGGAGTTCGCGACCCACAAGGGCATCAACTATACATGGCGCGCCTACGAGAACCTGCCAGACCGCCCGGTCGAGATCTACTACTGGACGCCCGGCGTCGTGCTCGATATCCGCGATGCGCCGGGGGCGGAAGTCCGCATCCGCACGGCTCAGGGGGATTTCTCATTCCCCCTACGGGAGGCGAAACTGGCCGAGCCGCTGGAATTCCTCGGCGGAGCGGCGGTCGTCGAGCGGGTGCCGACGGTCGCAAAGCTGACCGGGGAGGATCGCGAGGACGACTTCGCCGCAATCCTGGGAGGCCCCGACGGGGAGGTCCGCGTCGCGTGGGTCGCGTACGGCGAAGGTGCCAACGAGGTGCTGACGCGCCGCTTCGACGGCTCGGCCTGGGGCCCGGAGAAAGCGGTAACCGAAGCGCCCGGTGACATTCATCTCGTGAAGATGGGCCGCCTCGGCACAGGTGCTGTCTGGTTTGTATGGGCGCACCAGGAAGACGGGAACTTCGACTTGTACGGCCGGTCGCTGCACGCAGGCGCTTGGTCGGCGACGGAGCGTCTCAGCGAGGGCCCCGCAGCCCGACATATTCCCCAACTTGGCGACGGCAGCGGACGGCAGCCTCTGGCTGGTGTGGCAGGGCTTTCGGGACGGGCAGTCCGACATCTTCGCTAGGCGGCACAACGGCGAACGCTGGGGTCCGGAGCAGCGAGTTTCGACCTCGTCGGCGAACGATTGGGAGCCGGTGGTTGCCGCCGGGCGCGAGGGCGAGGTGCATATCGCCTGGGATAGCTACGCCGCAGGGAACTACGACGTCGTCCTACGCACCTGGGACGGCGAGCGCTGGGCCGGCGGGGTCTCTCCCATCGCGGGAACCCCTCTGTACGAGGCGCATGTCGCCCTGGCCGTGGACGCCCGGAACCGGCTCTGGGCCGCTTGGAACGAGAGCGGTTTGAACTGGGGCAAGGACACGGGCTTCTTGTTGCCGGTCGAAGGCACGCTGCTCTACGAGTACCGCTCTATGCGGGTCGCCGTGCTGGAAGGCACCGAGTGGCGGGTGCCGACCGCCGATATCAACGCAGCCATGCCGCCCCACATCGATGCGCGGCACAACGACTTCCCGCAGTTGGCGGTCGACGCCGAGGGCCGCGTCTGGCTTTTCGGCCGGCACCGCACGATCCGCCAGCGGGACATGCCGGACAGCACGCCGCTGCATCGGGCCGCTTGGCAGATCTGGGCGTCGACCTTGGACGGCGATGTCTGGACCACGCCGTACGAGTTCCCGATGAGCGCCGGCCGCCAGGATGTGCGGTGGGGCTTGGCGTCCGACGGGGCGGGCGGGCTGTACGCCGCCTGGGCCTCCGACAACAGGGACTTTTCGGCCTTCCTGTATCGGCACCTGGACATCTACGGGGCGAAGCTGCCCGCCCTAGAGCGCCAGACGCGTCCTCCGGCCCTGAAGGTGCGGCCTGCGAGGAACATCCAGTTTCATGACTTGGCACCGACGGAGGCTCACGACCTGGAGCGCCTGCGGTCCTACGCCATCAAGTCCGAGGGCCGGACGTACAGGATCTACCGGGGCGACACCCACCGCCACACCGAGTTCTCGATGGACGGGAACAACGACGGCTCGCTGTTCCAGACCTACCGCTACGCGCTCGACGCAGCCAGCCTCGACTACCTGCTGGTCAGCGAGCACAACTTTCAGGGTGGCCCCGACAATCCCTACATCAATTGGCTGCTGCAGCAGGCGGTGGATGTCTTCTCGGTGGCGGGGCGGTTCCAGCCGTTCTACGGCTACGAGCGGTCGGTGCGTTATCCCGACGGGCATCGCAACATCTTGCTTCCCGAGCGCGGCACGCCGACGCTGCCGATCCTGCCGGAGGAGTCGAGCCATTCGCAGGGCGCGGGCCGACTCTACGCATACTTGCGCGGCAACGGCGGCATCGCCATTTCGCATACCTCCGCGACCGGCATGGGCACCGACTGGCGCGACAACGACCCCGAGGTCGAGCCGCTGGTGGAGATCTTCCAGGGCGACCGCGTTTCGGCGGAGTACGAGGGCGCTCCGCTAGCGGCGCACCGGGAGCGGCCCAGCACCCAGGCCGGGGGCTTCGAGCCCGCCGGCTACGTCTGGAACGCATGGGCGAAGGGCTACAAGCTCGGCGTCCAGGTCGCCTCGGACCACCTCTCGACGCACTACTCCTACGCCTGCACCATCACGGAGGACTTCACCCGCGAGGGGCTGCTCGATGCCATGAAGCTGCGGCACAGCTACGGCGCCACGGACAACATCGTGCTGGACTACCGGCTGCAGACGGGCGGCAAGGAGCACCTGCAGGGCGACATCCTGACTGCTGAGGGGCCGTTTCAGCTAACCGTGAAGATCCTGGGCACCGCGCCGATTCGCCAGATCGACATCATCAAAAACCAGGAGTTCGTCTACACCAGCCAGAAGCTGCCCCAGGATGTGGAATTCAGCTTCACCGACGCCAAGAAGGAGCCGGGGGAAGACTTCTACTACGTGCGGGTGCAGCAGAACGACGGCAATCTGGCGTGGTCCTCGCCGATCTGGGTCACGACGCGGTGAGCGCGTCGCGGAGGGCAGCGGCCGTTGCCGGCATGCCCGGTGCCCGCCGGTGCTGAGTGGCTTGCTCGAAGGCGTAGGCTAGGGCCAGCAAGCGCGGCTCGGACCAAGCCGGGCCGAAGAACGACACGCCGACGGGCAAGCCGAACAACTGGCCTCCCGGCACGGTGACATGCGGGTACCCGGCGCGCGCGGCCGGCGAGGAGCACGCCGGGAACGACGACCGGTCGCCATGCACCAGATCGGTGACCCACGCGGGGCCTGTCGTCGGCGCGAACAATGCGTCGAGCTTGCGCTCGCGAAGCGTCGCGTCGATGGCCGTGCGGCAGGTGTCGCGGCTGGCGGCTAGCGCTTCCGCATAGGCCGGCTCCGTCAGCGGTCCCTTGGCGGCGGAGGCTTCCAGAATGTCCTGGCCGAAATAGGGCAGTTCGCGGTCGCGGTGCTCCTCGTTGAACCGGATGACATCCTCCAGCGTGCGTACCCTAGCTGCGGTGCCCAGGTCGGCGAGGTATCGCTCGAGGTCCGCTTTGAACTCGAACAGCATGAGCTCAAAGCCGGACCCGCCGGTGGCGTCGATGCCGGGCAGCGGACTCACGTCGACCAGTTCGGCCCCCGCGTCCCGCATGGCCCGCTCCGCCTCGGCGAGCAAGCCGTCGATCCCGGAATGGCGGCCCCAGTATTCGCGCAGGAGGCCCACGCGGGCCCCGCGAAGCGCCGCCGGGTCGAGGAACTGCGTATAGTCAGCATGCGTCCGGGCCGCGCCGGAAGCCGTTTCCCTCGTCGAGCGGGTCCCGGCCCGCCAGGGCGTTCAGGAGCGCGGCGGCGTCCGCGACGCTGCGGGCCATGGGTCCTGCCGTGTCTTGGGTGTGGGCGATCGGGACTATCCCGGAGCGGCCGACGAGGCCGACCGTGGGCTTTACGCCGACGACCCCGTTGACCGACGAGGGGCAAACGATGGAGCCGTTGGTCTCCGTGCCGACGGCCAGCGGGGTGAGGCCGGCGGCCACGGCCACGGCCGAACCGGAGCTCGAGCCGCAGGGGTTGCGGTCGAGGGCGTAGGGGTTGCGGGTCAGGCCGCCACGGGCGCTCCAGCCGCTCGTCGAGCGCCGCGAGCGAAAGTTGGCCCACTCGCTGAGGTTGGTCTTGGCGAGCAGCAATGCGCCGGCGGCGCGGAGTTGGGCGGCGACCCAGGCGTCCCGTGGAACGCCGCAGTCGACTAGGGCGAGGGAGCCTGCCGTCGTCTGCATGCGGTCGGCGGTCGCGATGTTGTCCTTCAGCATCACCGGGACACCGTGCAGCGGGCTGCGGGGGCGGCCTGCGCGGCGCTCGCCGTCGAGCCGCTCGGCCTCGGCGAGGGCCTCTGGATTGATCTCGATCACGGCGTTGAGCGCCGGGCCGGATGCGTCGATGGCGGCTACCCGGTCGAGGCAGGCCTGGCACACCTCGCGTACCGTCCAGCGGCCGGACTCGAATCCCTCGCGCAGTTCGCTGACGGAAAACTGCGTGAGACCCTCCGCCGGGGGCACTTCCGCCTGCGGAGGGCTATGCCGGCCGGCGCAGCCGGACAGGTTCAGCAGCGCGGTGCCGACGCCGACGCGCAGCAGATCCCGGCGAGGCTGGTGGAGAAGGTCGACGGAGCCCGGCATATGCTCTATGCTACGCCCCGCAAGCGCCTGTGCTGTCCCCGGCCCGGCCCAGGATGAGCGCCGCCAGCCACGGCCAGACCTACTGCAATCACTGCTCCGAGCTCTCCGCCGCCGGATGCGGCGCGGAGCGACGCTGGCCCGCAGCTAGGAGCACGGCGGCTGGAGGCTGCTGCCGCTAAGAGCCCGGAGCGGTGAGCCGGTAGGTCCGAAACGCCTCGAAGAGCCGACCGGCTCCGTCCAGGCCTACCAGCCGGACCGACAGCGTCGCGGGATAGGATCCGGTGAGACTGGCGGGCACCAGGAATTTGCCTCCCTGCACCGTGCCCAGAATCCGCGGGCCGCGACCGGACCCGGCGACTTCCCCCTGCCACAGCCACAGCATCCGCTTGGCCGCGATCGTGTTCTTGCGGAGGGTGGCGTTGAATTCGTGCTCGGCCCCGGCCACGAGCTCGCCGTCCTCCGGGAGCTGGATTTCGAAGGGTAGTTCGCTGGGGGAGTGCTCGACTTCCCGGATGCGGGCCGCTTTGGATTCCAGGATGAACGACTTGTTGAAGTCCTGCTTCTTGCCCTCCCGCCGAAGGTAGAGCACCCAGTCCTGGTGCTCGTCAGGCGTGTGCGAGCGGAAGCGGTCGCCCTTGAACTTCTTTTTCTGGTCGAACCAAGCGCCATTGGCGGGGTTGAACCAGCTCACTTTGTACTCGTGCTTCGGCAGCACGACTTCGAGGGTGCCGGGCTCCGCAGCGTAGACGATGTACTCGACGCCCATCGGCCTTTCCCGGTACCGGTCGAGCCGTTGCAGGGCGAGGCCGATGCCTCCGACGATGCGGTAATGGGGCTGGAGGTCGAAGTACCTCGTCTGGGCGAAGAACTCTCCCAGCAGCTCCATCTGCCTAGCGGCCGGGGCTTTGGCGGAGGGCTCTTGGCTGGCGAGGGTCACGTAGTGGCCGCGCGCAGCAGCCGTCCAGGCCTGCTCGCGGGCTTCGCCTAGGCTCGCGCCCGCGCCCACGCCGGTGTTCACGAATGGGGCCGGATGGGTTTCGTACTCGATCGAAGCTAGGGACGGCTCGACCCGGTTTTGCGTGAAGTAGTCCTGCCAAGCGTCGTCGGCGAGGGCGGCGGACGTCACGGCCGCGCCCGTGGACTTCGGGTGGGCGTAGGGGTCGTGCTTGTCGAGGGATGCGGCAAGTTGCCGCAGCAGCTTGCCGCCGTCCTCATAGCCCTCCCATTCGAGGACCCCTTGCCACGTCACACTGTAGGCGGAGTAGCGGGCGCACACGTAGCGGATGTAGCGGTCGCGCTGTCGCTGCCGCGGGAAGAGGCGGGCCAGCTCGCCCTCGGCACCGCCGAGCACCAAGTCAGTGACCAAGCCCAGGCTGTGCAGGTGCGCCACCCGGCGGTCCAACTCCCGAAAGTACTCGACCCAGGGCTCGTCGGGCCCCTTGAACGCCTGGGCAGCCGTGCTCGGCGGGCCGAGCACCAAGGCCCGCACATGCGTGAAACCCTGCTCTGCGCGGCGGTCGGCGAAGGCCGCGAACTCCTCCCACGGCATCGTGCCCAAGCCCAAGGCGGTATCCCCGAGCCAGTAGTGCGGAGTGTTGGTCAGGGGGTGCTTGAAGTAGCGCGTGTTGAAGACTTCGATGAAGCCAGGCGTGCGGGCGGCCACTGCCTGGAAACTGCCGGTTCGCTTGTCGAGACTGGCGACGTTCGAGATGATGCGGAAGTCCCAGCGGCCCTCAAAGTCGGGTGAGAAGCGCAGCCCGAAGCGTCCATCGCCATCCCAGAAGGCGGGCATGACCTTGGTGCGGCCGCCCTTAGGAGAACGGAACTCGGCGCGCAGCTCGACATCGGCGTACGGATTAGCGTGCTGGACGGCCTCGTCCGGCGAGAGCTCTATGCGGATCTCGCAGGGCTCGTACACCGGCGCGGAAGTGCAGGGCGCGAGATCCTGGCCCCAGGTGGCTGCGGCGCAGGCGAGGGCGATGAGAGGTGAGCTCCGCATACCCCCACAGGATACGGCGGCCGCGGACTCCGGCCGAGTGGTCCGCCTTCCCGTAGTCACCCGGCCCGCGGGATCGGTCTGGAGCGCTTCGGAACTCCGCACGAAGCTGGGCGGACCTGCGACCGCGGCGGACATACTAATCGGCACAAAAGTCGTGTCATCGAAATCCAGGCAAGAATATGCTGGCAGTCTGCCTCTCGCAAGAAGGCTCGCACCTGTTTCAGAGCTTTTGCAAAGACTGGCAAGCAGCTTCCAGGTTGTCGCGAAGCTGTGCTGCGGTCTTGCTCAGCTCGCGACGGACCCGCCGCTGGACCAAGGCCCCTAGCAGTTCCACTGGATTGACTTGCGGCGAGCAGGTCGGCTGCAAACACAGCTCCGCTGCGGCTTGGTTCGCCGCCAGCCACTCCTGGATGATCCGGGCGCGGTGCATCCTGCAATTGTCGACCACCAACAGAATCTTCCGGTCTGCTTCCTCCGCGATCTGCGCCAGAACCTCCCGGAAGACCTCCGCTGTGACGGGGCCTTCCCGCACCCTGTTCTCGAGCTGGCCCTCCGGTCTGCTGGCCGCCAGCCGGTGGAGGCGGAAGCGCCCGCTGGCCACCCGCACGATGGAGGTCTGCCCGCGGCTGCCCCTTGGGTGCCCGGACACGCTCTGCGCAGCTAGGCCGGACTCGTCGGCGCAGGCGATCATGGCTCCCCACTCCTGGGCACGGCGAAGGATCTTGGGGAACTCTGGGTCTTTCCACCGCTGCACGTCAGCGGGCTCAGACTGGGTGGCGCGCCGCTGGGACCGCTGCGGCGTGAGCAGGAGCCGCCGCAGGCTCCGGCACCCCGGGGAGGCGCTCAGGACGCTGCCGAACTTCTCCCCCAAGGCTTGGCGCACTCGCTGCGCGGTCCACCAAGCGAACTCGCATGGGCATTGAGCGGGGTTTTAGTCTATGACTATGGCGCGGATCCATGCGGCGTGCCGGTCTGTCCCGTGGCGCGGTCGTCCCGTTCCTTGGCGATCTCACAGGCTCTCCATGCCTCCCGGACAGAAGCGTGAGATCCAACGATAGATCGTGCGTATGGAAAAGACGGAGGACTTTATCTGGCCCATAGAATTTCCCCTGATGAGCTATAAGGCCACGTTTTTTGAACCTTGAAATTCTGGTCTAAAGTAAAGTATGGGAAGAAAAAATCTTTCTTTTATCATACTCATAATGTATAACAGATCTACCCAGAAAATCAATCGAAGAAGGGATTTTAGGGGCACGATTTTTGACGCGATCAGTACCGCCGTGCCGACGAGTACACGTTGGAAGGCGTCCGGGTGAACGCCGGCTGTCCGGGCCCGACGCGCACCCCGCTGTTCACTGCCGGCCTGCAGTCGACCGGGCCGCCGGAAGCGGCGTGGGATACGCTTGAGCGAGCCATCCCTCTCGGGGCCGGGGGCAAGCCGGAGCAGGTCGCTGGGGCGATCCTGTTCCTGGCGTCGCCGGACGCGGCCTACGTCACGAGCACGGCTCTGGCTGTGGACGGGGGCGCCCTCTCGCGGCTCGCCCTGCCCTGACGGCGCCCGGCGGCTGGACCCTCGCCCGGGGCGCACTGCGGGCGGGCCACCGCCGCGAACGCCTTGCGGACGGCGGCGAGCCGGCGGCACAATGGCTGGCGGAGCCCCGTTCCGCCGCCCCGCGCCACCGGGGCCCCGCAGGGTGTCGTTCGACCGCATCGACAATCCGACGCTGCGCGGGCGCATCGCCGGCCGCATCCGCACGGCCATCCTCGAAGGGGCTCTGGAGCCCGGCGCGAAGCTGGTCGAACGCCAGCTCGCCGCCCAGTTCGCCACGAGCTTGACCGCCGTGCGCGAGGCCCTCATCGTGCTGGAGGCGGACGGGTTCGTGACCAAGCGGCCGAACGCGGCGACGCACGTGACCCAGCTGGACTGGGAGGACACGCGGAAGCTCTTCGACATCCGCCGCGTGCTGGAACGGTACGCGGTGGAGCTGGCGGCGCGCCAGTGCTCGCCGGAGCACGCCGCAGCGCTCGACCAGGCCTACTCGGCGCTGCTGGCCGCGGCGCGGGAGAAGCGCGACGCGGACTTCGTGCGAACGGACCTGATCCTGCACAACCGGATCTGGGCGATCGGCGGCAACGAACACCTGCAGGCCGCGCTGCAACGCATCAACCACCCGCTGTTCGCTTTCGTCATGATCCGTCTCGTCACCCATCGGAGCGCGATGGACCTGACGCACGACGCTCTCTCCCACGCGGCGCTGCTGGAAGCGATCAAGGTCCATGACGTGGAGCGGTCACGGGCGGAGTTCGACTCCGCGGTCAACGACTGGCTCGTCAACCTGCGGATCGAGTTGTTCGGACGCGAGGCGCCGTAAGCCCTGACGGCGCGCCGCAGCGAGCCGGGGAGCGTCGCCCGGAGCCGCGGCTGGGCTGGCGGGAATTCGAACGCGGCCGCCAGCCCAGCCCGGCCTGCAGGGATTCGCCCCGGCGAGCCGGCACCGCTGCCGGCTGGCGCCATCCCAGGTGCCAGCAGGCCCGAGGTGGGAGTGAAGCGGTCGCCGAAGGCGATCCTGCACCGCGATCCAGACGATTCCCGGTCGACGCTGGCGGAGGGTGAAGCGCGCCCCGTAAGCCGCGGGCGAACCGAAGGCGTCCTCCGGCCGGACGGCGTCCCTGGAAGCGGTTCGCTGGAGGCGTTCCCGGCAACCCTCAGCGGGAGTCGCCGAACATCTCCGTCTGCTCGGCCGGCGCGGACCGGGCCAGGCGCGCGATCTCCGGCCAGCTGCGGACCAGCGTGTTGTATTGCAGCGCCTCTGCCGCCCGCTTCTTCCGGTCGCAGAGCGCGTAGAGCCGGTAGCAGAGTTCGCGAGCCGTCTCGGCCCTGCCGCCGAGGGCCGCGACGAGCTCGGCAGCGCCGCTCTCGCCGCGCTGCTCGAGGACGCGAAGGAGCTGGTGGACCGCCTCCCAGGCGGTCAGCCGCTCGTCGGTGGCCGGATCCCAGGCGGCGGACAACTCTGCGGGAGCCAGCAGGCGCACGGCACCGCCCCGGGATGCGAGAATGCCGGCCCCGACCATGCCCTCGACGCTCGTGTTCTTGGCCTTGGAGAGAGTCTCGGCGTCGCCGTAGTCGCCCCTGTCGAAGCCGTGCTGCGCGAACCAGGCGAGCGCCCAGCGGCTGTCCGCGTCGAAGTCGCCTTCCTGCTCGGCGAGGACCTCGTCGAGAATCCGGTTGATGAGCGCCAGCGCCCCGCGCACCGACATCGTTTTGCCCGCTGCATCGAGCACCTTGGCGTAGCGCGTGTACACGGCCATGCCGGGGCCGATGGCGGCCTGGGCGAGGTCGACCGGGGCGACGTTGCCGGACTGGAGCAGGCGCAGCGCTTGGGGGAGTTCGGAGCGGAGCGAGGCGAGGAACTCCCGGCGTGTCGCGGCGGGCGCGTCGCGAGGGCGGCGGCGGCAGACGAGGATGATGCTGGAGGCGAGGGCGTTGGCACCCATGCCGACCATACGCCGATTCAACTCCGTGCGCATTGGCCACGTCCCGGTGATCGCAAAGCCCGACCGGATCACAGCGTCCAGGAACGTCTCCCAGCCCGTGCTGACGGTGCCCCCATTGCCCTTCGTTTCCGATTGCTTGAAGGCGTAGTAGACAGTAGCTGGGAACCCCGGATGTGCCTGCTCAACCAGACGCCGTAGAGCCAGTGTCATTCCGTCCAGGAAGAAGGTCTCCGCCGCTTCCTTACCGCCGTGGCGGTAAGGTGTGGCCACCAACTCTTCGGCCTTTGGCACAGCCAAAGTGGCGAACAGATCCGGAAAGACCGGCTTCAGCGAGCGGCGGAGCCAGACGTAGAAGAAGTCCGAAAGGTCGGCGTAGCCGATGTTGTCGTAGTACGGAGGATCGGTGGAGACTACCGCTGTCGTACCGAGATGAGTTGCCTGTGCGTCCCGCTGCGCAGCGCTCCCGACCACATCTGCATGGACCGAGCCAAGACCGGCACCGATGGAGACTATCCCCCCGATGAAGTTCCCGCTCGAAGCCGAAAACGGGTTGCTCTCGGCAAAGTCCCACATCATTGGAATCGCCTGCCTGGCGAAGGTGTTGCGCGCATGTTCACGGAGACTTGCCCATGTGCAAATTGCCGAATTCCGATCCGCGACCTTGTCAACAGCGAAGGCCAAATACAGGCCGACCGCCTCGGCGTACGCCCTCGCGCCGGTGCCGCCGTCGCGGAGCGGCCGGCCGTCGTCGGACAGCCCCGCAGCGGCGGCGTCGCGCCGAACCCGCTCCCTGGCCTCGCCCACCAGATCGGAGAAGGTCGTCAGCGCGACGAGCTGACGGGGGGTGAAGTAGTCACCGAACGTTCTGAACCCGTATCGGCGTCCTTGAGCGTTGCTAGCCCAAGTCCCGCGACTCGGCGTGTCGGGCTTCCAGGACGGCTTTGCAAACCGCGCCCCTGCTTCCGTCGCGGGCGTCGGAGGCAGATACACCCTCTTCCGATCCCCGGCGGCAACGATAGCCATCAGTCGTTGCCGCATCCGACCCGCATTCGCCTCATCATCGATATACTTGTACTGGATGGGAGTATCAGACAACAAGCATCGAAAGCTCCCCCGCGACAGCTTCGTCCCTACCTTGGCGGCATTCGCATCCTGCGGTGCGCCAACCTTCACCGTGAACCGGTAACCCCGCCCCTCGACCACTGGCTCGACGTACGCCTCCTTGCCCTTCTTCGTCGACAGCATGAACGTGGACGCCAGCGGCACGTCCACGTCTGCGAAGGCCGGGTTGGGGCTCTTGACCGTCCGCGCCCACAGCCACGCGATGACCGTCAGCTTGCGGCCCTCGTACGGCTTCAAGTCGGGACGCTCCCGAACCATCGCCGACGTGATCTCGATCTCGGGATACAGGTTGCCGATCCGACGCTCGGCCTCATCCCGCATCCAGCGACCGTAGTACCGCACGTCCGCGGCCACCCCTTGGGCACCCCGCCAGGACTTCTCGATAATCGTCGCCTCACCCTGCGACGCCGGGTTCACCGCCGGCCAACCCGCGAACTTCGGCGGGACCTCGATCATCGCCTTGTTGATCAGGACCGCGACCGGGTTCAGGTCGCTAGCGTGCGCCTCCAGCCCCAGCCGCTGCGCCTCGAGGGGCAGCGCCCCGCCGCCCGCGAACGGGTCGTGGAACGCCGGCAGCCGCCGGCGGTCGAACAGCTCCGCGACGCGCGGATGGGCGGCGTTCCCGGCGCAAGCCCGCCGCCAGCTCCGCCGGATCTCGGCCCGGGCCTGGTCGAGCACCGTCTCGTTGGCCGTGTTCTCCCACCGCACCAGGCTCCGGACGGTCCCGAACAGGCGCTCTCGTTCCCGTTCGGCGGCGATCTCCCGCAGCGTCTCGCGGTCACCGACCGCATCCGCGCCCTCACCGGAGCCGGCCGCCCGGCGCTGCCGCAGCACCCGCTGAGCGGCACGTCCTCCTTGAGGTCCGCCAGCAGTACGTCAGCGTACCCGGCCGGGTCGTCCACCATTTGCGTGAAGATCACCGCCCGGGCCACGGCCAGCGGCTTGCGGGACCACCACAGGTGAAGTGTCGAAGGATGACCATGCCGTACCGACTTCTCCCGTGCGCCGGCGGCGTTGATCTCATCGAGCGGCAGCGCGATCTCGCGCAGCTTCCGTCTCATGTTCTCGCCCGCAGGAATCGCGGCCTCCTCGCGGTCTTCTCCCAAGCACGCGTTCGGGAGACCGATGGCGAGCCCGGCCCGGTCGCCCAACCGAATCCCCGCGACGTTGCACGCGACCTTCGGAGACCGAACCTTCCCGTCGTTTCGGAGCTGCGTGAGCAACCGCCAGTTGCCCGGCAATTGAACACCGCTGGCCACCATCGACTCGTTCGAGGACAGCTCCCGCTTTTGCCGCGCCACACCCCGATTGCTTGTGCGGCGCAGTTTCGGGTCGACCCGCATCAGGAAACTCGGATCGCGTTCCGCCGGCGCGGCGAATATCGCCCCGTAGGCCTCCTTGGCGTTCTTGGCGCGCCGTTCCTCGCCGAGCAGCCCATAGCGCACCGCCCCGCCCGGAACGGGCGTCGGCGCCGGCCGTGCGGGAACGGGCGTCGTCGATCCAGGCGCAGGAGCGTCGGCGGTCCTGCGCGGGCGACGGCCATCAGCTGGCTTCAGGCGGCGGAGGCAATCGGCGGCGTCCCGTCTCGCGGGGCTGCCTTCGGTGAGTGCCGACATGGCTTCAGGCAGCAGGCTTGCCAAGCGCTCGTCGAGGTTGCCCTCAACAAGTTGCGCCCCTGCACGCGGAATCGCTTCCCGCGCCTTGCGCTGATCGAGCCTCGCGTTGAGATCTTCACGGGCGAAATCGGAGGCCTTCCCCGACTTGGTGTTCGCGTACGACAGATACCGTTCCAGTCGGGCGGCCGCCTCGTCGAGCGCCTCCGTTTCGATGTCGAAGGTGCTCACGAGGCGTTCCGCCTACGTGCCCGCGCTCTGCGTGGAATAGAAGAAGCGCCAGTTGACGCCGTTCGTGAGCAAGGCCGACGGCGCTCCCGCGTGGAAGGAATGCTCGCAGAGTTGCCGGTCGCCATCGGAGCGGCCGCCCTTCTGCAGCGCGTACTCGGTCGACTGCAGTTCGACGATAGCACCGGAGGTTGCGGTTGGAGACACCTAGCGCCAAGTCGATGCGCCGCATCGCGGTCTTCAGTCTCGGCGAGTATTCGGCACAGACCTGATCCGGGTCGTATACGTCCCAGCCCAGGGCGTGGGGGATGGGTTGAACGATCCGCGTACGGACAGCCGTCTCGTTGGGATACGCATTCCGCGAGACCCCCTGCCGAATCGGGCCGAGAACCTTAGCCGGAGCAGGCACTGCCCAGCGCGCCGCCCTGCTGGCCTGCAAGGCATCATGCCGTCCGAGCGAATCACCATTCACCCAGCGGGTCCAGGACAGTCAGGAACGGGAAACGCCGGAAGTCGGCATCGCGAGTGCAGATGCGGCTGATGCCGTGCTCGCGCATCAGCACGGCCGTATGCATGTCGTGGATCACGTTGCCGCGAAGATCGGGCAGCTCCGACAAGGTCCGTGCGAGCACCGCCGCATGACGGGGCGTCGCGACCAGCACTTCGAACCCGGGCGGTGCGACCAGCGACTCCAGGTAGCCCCAAGCTGCCTCCTGCGTCCAGGGAAACACCGGAGCGCGCGCGTGCGTCGTGACGCGGAGGAACTCGTAACAGATGCCCCAGGTGACGAAGGCGGGCGACGCGTCGAGGCGAGCCTGCGCCACCCGGTCACGGCAGGGAGCATGGAACGGCGAGTCCGCGTCGGCCGCGTAGACGAGCACGTTCGTATCGAAGACCAGCACTCATTCGGCCTCTTCCATCGTCCGATAAAGCGCGTCGCGGTCGGCGATGTCGACCCGGAATCCACCGCTGTGCCATGTCGGCAGGGGCGGCAGGCCGTCCGGCTGCTGCACGGCAACGGCCGGGGCGGCCAGCACGCGGCGCAGCCCCGCCTCGACCAGAGCGGACATCGTGGTCCGCCGCCGGGCCGCCGCCTCCCGCAGCCGCCGCATGACGGAGTCGTCGATGTTGAGCGTGGTCTTCATATGGCAAACCATACCACAGCTCGCGAGGTAGTTTTCGAGGCGGTAGCCGCGGAGGTGTTCCGTCGCCGCGGCTGCGCCTGGAAGCCGCGGACCGCCAAGGTCAACCGCGCCTGCCTGCGCCATCGGACCCTGCCCTGGTTCCGCGGGCGCCCCATCGACGACATCCCGAGCAGAGAGGCGCAACGCTGGTTCGCCGCCCTGCATGCGCCGCCGGCGGCGGCGCATCGCCCGCTTCCGATCCTGGCGGCGATCCTGCGTCAGGCAGAGACCTGCGGCTATCGCTCGGACGGCAGCAACCCCTGCCCCGGCTTGCGACGCTCCCGGGAGCGCGGACGGGAGCGGTTCCTGCCCGGGGCCGAGTTCCGACGACTCGGCGCAGCCCCGGCGGCGCATGAGGCCGTCGCGCCCTTGGCTGTCTCGGGAGTCCGGCTCCTGGCGCTGACCGGTTGCCGGCAGGGTGAGGTCCGGGCCCTGCGCTGGCCGGACTATCGCGAGGGCCACCTGTTCCTGCGCGACAGCAGGACCGGACCGCGCACCGTCTGGCGGTCCTCGGCCGCCCGCACCGGGCTCGAACGGATTCCGCGCGGGGGAGCGTGGACCTTCCCGGCGCCGTCCGGAAGCGGTCCCATGCCGACGGAGACCCTCTCTCGCTGGTGGCGACTAGTCCGCAGGGCGGCGGACCTGCCCGGCGTGCGGCTTCACGACCTGCGCCACAGCTACGCGAGCTTCGCTCTACGGCATGGCGAGACCGTCCCGACCCTCGGGCGCCTGCTCGGACACGGCGATCCGGCCACTTCCCTGCGCTGCGCCCCTGTCGGCGATCCGATGGTCCGCCGCGCTGCAGAGACCGTCGGAGCAACGCTGGATGGCGAGCGATGACCGCGCCGACCTTCCGGCAATTCGCCGCGGGTCCCGGGAAGGCGATGCGCTACGACCGCTGCAAGCCGTCGCCCCGGCAGCGCATGGACAGCGCTCTGCGGACCCAACTGTTGCCGACCTTCGGAACGCAGCGGCCCGACCGAATTCGCCGTGAGGCGGTTCACTCGTGGTTCGATGGCTACAGCCGGACCGCGCCGGACGGAGCCAACCGCACGCTGGACGTGCTGCGGCAGATCTTCAACCATGCCGTCGCTTGCGGCTGCCTCGCGACGAACCCAGCCCGCAGCGTGCGGCGGAACCGATGTCCGAAACTGACCCGCTTCCTGTCGCGGGCCGAGATCGACCGGCTGCACGCAGCCCTCGCGGCGCATCGCGGGCGCGGCTCCGGCGCGCAGCAGGCGGAGAGCATCCGGCTGCTGCTGCTGACGGGGTGCCGCAAGGGCGAGATCGTGCAGCTGCGCTGGTCCGAGGTCCGCGGGGAGTCCCTGCAGCTGACCGACAGCAAGACCGGGCCGCGGACGGTCGTCCTGAACGCGCAGGCGCGCGCCGTGCTCGCGCGCCAGCCCCGGACGGGCAGCGCGTACGTGTTCCCCTCGCTGCGCGATGCGTCGCGGGCGCGCTCCGCCGAGCTGTCGCTCTGGCGCAAGGTGCGCCGGGAGGCCGGGATCGGGGATGCGCGCCTGCACGATCTGCGCCACACCTTCGCCAGCCACGCCGTGCTGCAGGCCGTGCCGCTGCCGGTGGTCTCCCGCCTGCTCGGCCATGCGCACCCGCGGATGACGCTGCGCTACGCGCATGTCGGCGACCGCGAGACCGCAGCGGCGGCCCTGGTGAGCCTCGAGGACTACCGGGAGCGGCTCTCGGCAAGGTCCTGGACCGGCTGGAACGCGGCGGCGAGCCCATCCTGGTGTGCCGGCGGCGCACCCCCGCGGCGGCCCTGGTGAGCCTCGAGGACTACCGGGAGCGGTTCGCCGACCGGGAAGCCGCCGAGGAACGGCGAGCAGACGGCGCTCCTCGGCGAGGCCAGTGCGCACCGCCGGCCGCCGGAACGACCCCCGCCGCGCTGAGAAGCCCGCGGTCGTGAGCGTCGGCGACGCATCGGCGGTGCGTGGCGCAGGAGCCGCTTGTCGCCGCAACGGCGCGGAGGCTGGACGAGATCGTACGCGGCCCGGTGCCGTGCGGCGTCCCGGAGCTCTGCCGGCACGAGTTGCGGGCGGCGCTGCGCCGCCTGCCCGGGAACCGGTCGGCCCCGGTGCGGGAAGCCCCGGCGCTCGGAGCGCACTGGTGCTTTCATGAGCAATTGCGCGAACAGGCTCCGCAAGCCGGGGCTGCCCTTGGGGGGTGCTTGCAATGGCTTTTGGCAAAATTAGGTAGCTCGCCGATGGAGTCTCTGAAAGGCCCGCAGCGCCGGAAGCTGATCGAAGTCGCGCTGCCGCTCGACGCCATCAACGCCGCGGCGGCGCGGGAGAAGTCGATCCGCCACGGCCACCCCTCGACGCTGCACCTCTGGTGGGCGCGGCGGCCCTTGGCCGCCGCCCGTGCGGTGCTCTTCGCGCAGATGGTGGACGACCCGGCGGAGTACGTCGAGGAGCTGCTCGCGGACCCGGCGGCCCAGCGCGCGGCGCAGCGGACGCTCGAGCAGCGCCGGCTGGTCGGGGGCGGCGAGGTCGCGGACGCCGGCAGGGGGCCCGAGCGGGATGCGCTGCGGGAGATCGCAGCCGAACAGGAGCGCGAGCGGCTGTTCGGGATCGTCCGGAGCCTGGTGCGGTGGGAGAACACGGCCAACGAGACGGTGCTCCAACAGGCCCGGGCCGAGATCCGGCGGAGCTGGCGGCGCACGTGCGCCGGGAACGCCGATCATCCCCGCGCCGCCGAGCTGTTCGACCGCCGGCGGCTGCCGGCGTTCCACGATCCGTTCGCGGGCGGCGGGGCGCTGCCGCTCGAAGCGCAGCGGCTGGGGCTGGAGGCGCACGCCAGCGACCTGAACCCGGTCGCGGTCCTGATCAACAAGGCGATGATCGAGGTCCCGCCGAAGTTCGCCGGGCGGCCGCCGGTGAGCCCGGCTGCGCGCGGCGCGGCGACGATCGTCGAGCAGCCGTGGCGCGGGGCGCAGGGGCTGGCCGAGGATGTGCGCCGCTACGGTCGGTGGATGCGCGACGAGGCGGAGCGGCGCATCGGGCAGCTGTATCCCGCCGGTGGAGGTGACGCCGGCGCATGGTGCGCGAGCGTCCCGACCTGAAGCCGTACGAGGGCCGCAAGCTGACCGTCATCGCGTGGCTGTGGGCGCGGACGGTGAAGAGCCCGGACCCGGCCTTCGCCGAGGTGGACGTGCCGCTGGCGTCCACGTTCATGCTGTCGACGAAGAAGGGCAAGGAGGCGTACGTCGAGCCGGTGCTCGAAGGCAAGGGGTACCGGTTCGCAGTCAAGGTCGGTGCGCCGTCTGATCCGGACGCGGCGAGGGCGGGGACGAAGCTGTCGCGCGGAGCGAACTTCCGGTGTTTGATGTCGGGTTCCCCGATCTCCAGTGACTACATCAAGGCCGAGGGGCAGGCCAAGCGGATGGGCGCACGGCTGATCGCGGTCGCGGCCAAAGGTGATCGGGGTCGCGTTTACTTGGGCCCGACCGAGGACCACGAACAAACTCCGCGGACAGTAGCACCGGAGTGGGCACCGAATGAATCCCTACCGAACGATCCGCGGGCGATATGGTGTCCACTATACGGCCTTACGACTTTTGCCGATCTCTTCACCCCCCGTCAGCTCGTCGCGCTGACGACCTTCTCCGACCTGGTGCAGGAGGCTACGGAGCGCGTCCGGCGCGACGCGGTCTCGGCAGGGCTGCCCGACGGCCAACCGCTCCGCCGCGGCGGCACCGGCGCGAGGGCGTACGCCGAGGCGGTCGGCCTGTATTTGGCCTTCGCCGTGTCGAAACTCGCGAACCTCGGCTCATCGATTACATCGTGGATGAGCGACCGCGGCGCATTCCGCGAAACCTTCGCCAGACAGGCGATCCCGATGATGTGGGATTTTGCCGAAGCCAATCCGTTCACTGGCGCTGGAGGTAGCTTGGGAGCGGCCTTGGCGAAGGGAGCCATGGTGATCGATGCACTCCCAGCCAGATACCGCGGGTATAGTTTTCAGCGGGATGCAGCCAGTCAAGCGATTCCCAGCACTGCCGTGGTATCCACGGATCCGCCGTACTACGACAACATCGGCTACGCCGACTTGTCGGACTTCTTCTACGTCTGGCTTCGCCGGTCGCTGAAGCCGGTATTCCCGGAACTGTTCGCCACCCTCGCCGTGCCGAAGGCCGAGGAGTTGGTTGCCACGCCGCACCGCCACGGCAGCAAGAGGGCCGCGGAGGCGTTCTTTCTCGACGGCATGACCAAGGCGCTCACTAACCTCGGCGGACAGACGCATCCGGGATTCCCGGTCACCGTCTACTACGCCTTCAAGCAGGCGGAGACGAAGGGTGACAGCGGAACGGCGAGTACGGGGTGGGAGACCTTCCTTGATGCAACGATCCGATCCGGCTTCGCGATAAGCGGGACATGGCCGATGCGAACCGAGAGCGCGGGCAGGATCGTGGCGAGAGACGCTAACACGCTGGCTTCCAGCATCATTCTCGTCTGCCGCCGCCGCCCTCGCGACGCCCCGGCCGCGACGCGCCGGGAGTTCCTCACGTCGCTCCGGTCCGAACTCCCCCAAGCGCTCCGCCTCCTCCAGTCCGGCAACGTCGCCCCGGTCGACCTCGCCCAGGCCGCCATCGGCCCCGGCATGGCCGTGTACACGCGCTACGCCAAGGTGCTCGATGCAGCGGGCAAAACGATGTCGGTGCGCGAGGCGCTGGCGCTCATCAACCGGATTCTCGACGAGGTCCTCGCCGAGCAGGAAGGCGACTTCGACGCGGACAGCCGCTGGGCGCTCGCTTGGTTCGAGCAGCACGGCTTCGACAGGGGCGACTACGGCGACGCCGAGACTCTCTCCAAGGCCAAGAACACGAGCGTCGAGGGCATGGTCGGGGCCGGCATTCTCGCATCCCGGGGCGGTGCCGTGCGCCTGCTGGCTCCCGCAGAGTTGTCCGCCGCCTGGGATCCGGCCACCGACGCGCGGCTGACCGCCTGGGAGGCGGTCCACCAGCTCCTTCGCGTCCTCGAGCAGCGCGGCGAGAGCGGCGCTGCCGAGCTCGTCGCGGCCCTCGGCGGCAGGGCCGAGACGGCTCGCGGACTCTGCTACCGGCTCTACGCGCTCTGCGACCGGAAGAAGCGGGCGGCAGAGGCGCTGCAATACAACACGCTGGTCCGCAGCTGGCCGGAGATCGCGCGCCTGGCCCGGTCCGCGCCGGCCGAGCAGACGGAGATGTTCGGCGACTCCCGCTGAGGGTTGCCGGGAACGCCTCCAGCGAACCGCTTCCAGGGACGCCGTCCGGCCGGAGGACGCCTTCGGTGCGCCCGCGGCTTACGGGGCGCGCTTCACCCTCCGCCAGCGTCGACCGGGAATCGTCTGGATCGCGGTGCAGGATCGCCTTCGGCGACCGCTTCACTCCCACCTCGGGCCTGCTGGCGCCTGGGGGGGCGCCAGCCAGCAGCGGTGCCGGCTCGCCGGGGTGAATCCCTGCAGGCCGGGCTGGGCTGGCGGCCGCGTTCGAATTCCCGCCAGCCCAGCCGCGGCTCCGGGCGACGCTCCCCCGGCTCGCTGCGGCGCGCCGTCAGGGCTTACGGCGCCTCGCGTCCGAACAACTCGATCCGCAGGTTGACGAGCCAGTCGTTGACCGCGGAGTCGAACTCCGCCCGTGACCGCTCCACGTCATGGACCTTGATCGCTTCCAGCAGCGCCGCGTGGGAGAGAGCGTCGTGCGTCAGGTCCATCGCGCTCCGATGGGTGACGAGACGGATCATGACGAAAGCGAACAGCGGGTGGTTGATGCGTTGCAGCGCGGCCTGCAGGTGTTCGTTGCCGCCGATCGCCCAGATCCGGTTGTGCAGGATCAGGTCCGTTCGCACGAAGTCCGCGTCGCGCTTCTCCCGCGCCGCGGCCAGCAGCGCCGAGTAGGCCTGGTCGAGCGCTGCGGCGTGCTCCGGCGAGCACTGGCGCGCCGCCAGCTCCACCGCGTACCGCTCCAGCACGCGGCGGATGTCGAAGAGCTTCCGCGTGTCCTCCCAATCCAGCTGGGTCACGTGCGTCGCCGCGTTCGGCCGCTTGGCCACGAACCCGTCCGCCTCCAGCACGATGAGGGCCTCGCGCACGGCGGTCAAGCTCGTGGCGAACTGGGCGGCGAGCTGGCGTTCGACCAGCTTCGCGCCGGGCTCCAGAGCCCCTTCGAGGATGGCCGTGCGGATGCGGCCGGCAATGCGCCCGCGCAGCGTCGGATTGTCGATGCGGTCGAACGACACCCTGCGGGGTCCCGGTGGCGCGGGGCGGCGGAACGGGGCTCCGCCAGCCATTGTGCCGCCGGCTCGCCGCCGTCCGCAAGGTGTTCGCGGCGGTGGCCCGCCCGCAGTGCGCCCCGGACGAGGGTCCAGCCGCCGGGCGCCGTCGGGGCAAAGCGAGCCGCGAGAGGGCGCCCCCGTCCACAGCCAGAGCCGTGCCCGTGACGTAGGCCACATCCGGCGACGCCAGGAACAGGATCGCCCCAGCGACCTGCTCCGGCTTGCCCGCGGCCCTGAGAGAAATGATTCGCTCAAGCGCGTCCCACGCCGCTTCCGGCAGGCCGGTAGTGAACAGCGGGGTGCGCGTCGCGCCAGGACAGACCGCGTTCACCCGGACGCCGGCGAAGTCGCTGGCCATCCCCCGGGTCAGGGCCGGCAGCGCGGCCTTGGACGCCGCGTATGCCGAGATGCGCGCCTCGCTGGCGCATGCCTGCACCGACGAGACGTTGACCACCACACCCGTGCGTTCCCGCAGACGGGGTTGCGCGTACTTCGTGCAGAGAAACGTTCCGGTCAGGTTTGTGCTAGGATCGTGCGGAACTCTTCCAGCGTGTACTCGTCGGCACGGCGGTAGCGCTCAATGCCCGCGTTGCTGCAAAGGATATCAATATCGCCGAAGCGGCCGGCGGCTTGGCCCATCGCGCCCTGAACGCCGCCATCGTCCCAGACATCCGCGTGGATGGCCGTGGCCCCCCTCCGACGGCCTTGATGGCACCGGCGGTCCCGGTGGCTCCGCCAGCCTCTCCGTCGAGCGCGGCGACGGCGTATCCCGAACCAGCGAAGAGCTTCGCCGTGGCCCGCCCGGTGCCGGATCCGGCCCCCGTGATCACCGCCACGCTGATCCATGTTCCTCGCCCCGGCCCCGCTGGCCATGTCCGTCCCCACCCAGAGGCAGCTCCGGCGACAGCGCCGGACGCCGTACGGTGTTAGGCCAGAGCCGGCACCCGCCCGACACGCTCGGCCGCGGCCTTGAACTCCTCCAGCGCCTGCCGGTCCAGATCCACTCCCAGGCCGGGTCTGCCCGGGAGTGGCAGGGTGCCGTTCTGGAGTCGCAGCTCCTCTCGCACAAGACGCTTGCGCAGCGCCGATCCGGACAGGTCGGAAGGCAGGAACTCGATGAACGGGCAGTGCGGGGTCAGCGCCGCCAGGTGGGCGGCCGCCGCGATCGAGATCCCCGTCTTCCAGACGTGCGGCACCACAAGCAAACCGCGCTCCGCCGCCATGTCGCACACCCGGAGCGCTTCGGTGAGGCCACCCACCCGGCCGATGTCGGGCTGTACCACGGAGACCCGTCCGCGGTCCATCAGGTCCACGAACTCGTGGCGCGTCGTCAGCCACTCTCCCGCCGCGATCGGGATTCCCTGCTCGCGTGCTAGCCTCGCGTAGCCGTCCAGATCGTCCGACGGCAGCGGTGTCTCCAGGAAGAACAAGTCGTACCGTTCCCAGTCGCGGATCGTCGCAAGGCAGGTGTCGGCGTCAGGAAAGGCGTACTGCACATCCACCATCAGGACAAAATCGCGCCCCACCTCGTTCCGGACGGCGGCGATCACGTCGCCCATCCGCTCCCGCGCCGCTCGGAGCCCCTTGTGCGCGTAGGGGCCCGACGGTGTGATCTCCAGCTTCGCTGCGGTGAATCCATGGCTCCGGGCCGTCACAGCCCACTCGACCATGGACGCGATGTAGAGGTCGAAGTTCGAGACATCGGGCTGCAGCGACGCGTACGGCCGGATCGAGTCCCGGCGGGACCGTCCGAGCGTCGCGTGGCAAGGCAGCCTGCGCACCTTCCCCGCGAGGTCATGCAGCGCGATGTCTAGGGCACCCAGCGCGCAGATCAGCGCCCCGCGCCGGCCGTTCATCGCCGATCCCACGTAGAGTCGCTCCCAGAGATCCGCGATCGCCGACGGATCACGGCCGAGCAGCATCTCTGCTAGGCCCAGCCCCATCGTGTGAGTACCCGGTGCCTCAATGCAGGCGCGGGCGATCCACGGGTTTACGTCGGTCTCCCCGATGCCGGTCAGGCCCACATCGGTGTGGATCTCCACGACCAGGTCGTCCTGCGCCGACGAGGTCGCGCCGATGTCGAAGCCGGGGTCCACGAGGACATGGCAGTCGATGCCCGTGATGCGCATGGAAGTGTCTGTCGTGACGCTCGGGTGGCGGACGGGGTCCGCCCGGGGGCTGACCGCATCACTGTATTGTATGATGATCGATCATTTGCCCTGAAAATCCAGTGAAGCCGTCCGGCGCGGGGGCGCGGGCCATCGGTCGCCGGGCGGCGGGACTCGGGCTGGCTTGGCTCGCAGGTGCCGGCTGCGGCCGGGAGCGGGCCGACCCCGCTGCCGAAACGGGCACCGCCTCACCCAAGCTGCGCTTCTGGAGCCGGCCGCGCACGGGGG
>CBDBZZ010000074.1:0-47193 GCA_965213745.1 Bryobacterales bacterium
CGCCGACCGCTGGCGGTGAATGGGGGTGGATGCACATGCACGAACGCGCTCTTAGCGGTCGACCTTCGCTCCGGGATGTTCCAGAATGACGACGGATTCTGTGACCGACTGCCGGCAGCGTGGGACTCACCCGTCCGGCCGGCTCAGCTGTGAGATCGAAGGACACCCGCTCGGCGGCGGGATGCTCAAGCTAGAGCCCGGCGAGGCGCGCAACGTGGTTCTGGCTCCCGCCACCTTGCTCGACCAGCATGCCGGGGCCTTGATGGAGGAAGGTGTCGAAGTGCTGCGCCGGTGGGAGACACGTCGCGTGAGTGCCTGCGAGTGGTTGTCGCTGAAGTCGGCGCTCGCCCGCTTCGTGGAGTTCCGCGGGGTCACGCAGAGCCAGGAACATATCAAGCCGCTTCACTGGTACGTGGCGTGTCGACTCGTGGTCGAAGGCGGGTTCGACCCCGATGAAGTGATGCCGCGTCCGCCGTTCCGTGCGGCGAAGCACAAGGGGCGGCCCGCGTTGGTACACGAGCCAGGCTCGGGAGGTACCGGCGAGCGCACGGTTTACAGGGGTCTCAAGACGAAGGATGTCGATGTTGTCGTGACGAAGGAGGGGATCGGACCGGTTCTCGCGGTGTCTTGCAGGGGCTCGACGGGTGCGTTCAGGAATCTCACGAATCGGATGGAAGAAGCCGTCGGCGACTGCACCAATCTTCACATCGCCTACCCACCCCTCGTCTACGGCTACCTTGTCGTCCTGCGTGCAAACCGCGCCGAGGAAGTCGGCGGGGTTGCTGAGCAGACGGCATCAGAGCAAGAGCAATCCGGCCGACGCCTCGCGAAGAACGATGTGGCAATCGACCGGGAGGGTCGCGCGGTCGCACCAGTGCGACGATACCACGCGGCGCTCCGCGAGCTGGCGAACAGACGTGGCGTTCGGAACGACCTCAGTCGTTACGAGGCGATCGCTCTCGCGCTGGCATCGACGCGGCCGGGGCAAACGGGGAGCATCGTCGAGGCGTTTCCCGAGGCCGATAGCCCGCTGCGGTTCGAGCGCTTTTTCCATACGCTGTATCGGCCAGTACGACGAGCGATTTGTCTACGGTGCGCCGGACCTCCGAAGAGTAACAGCCCGAAAGGAATGGACCAGCGCTTCTACGGCCTTCAGTGCATCGCAAGGTGCCAACATGGACTACAAGCCCAGAGTCGACAACTCATGACGCGGTTCGTAGGTCGTCGGTTTCGGCCGGCAACGGCCGCGCCGGCCTTCCTGCCAAAGAAGAATTGGAGGGGAGTGACCCGGCCCGGCAGGTGTGACGCAGGAACACCTGCCGGATCCGCAAAACGCCAGTTTTGCGGTGGGTCGCTCCCCTTTTCTTCCCTGACCCTTTACCCGACCCTGTTGATGGCACTTACGTTTCCGGTTTTTCCAATGGAATCAATGGGTTAGAGCAGAAAAACTGTGACGGGGGGGGGTGTGGCTGGGCGTGTAAGTTGATCACGTCATCCCTCTTACACTCTGTCATGACCCCAATCATGTAAGTTCAGCCCCGGTCCCGGTGTGATTAGACGGCACGCTGGATCGCACTCCCGGTTTCGCGCCTTCCGCCTCCAGCGCCCGGGTCAGCGCGAAGAGCTTCCCCACGGCTCGATCTGCCCGATCCTGTCCGGCCCCGCCATCGCACCATCGTCAATGGCTCGTCGTGCTCGTCCCGGATCTGCCGGTTCCGGATCCGTGGTGAGCCCACGCCGCCGGCCGCCATCCGTCCACGCCTCGTTTCGTCCCGTAGTGTCCCGTGCCGGATCATCCTGGCGAACCGGTCGCGGGGCGGGCCGGCGGTGCTGGCTTGTGGTTGGGGCCGGTCCGTTCAAGGGCCGGACGCTTGCGTTCGGCCGCAAGTGCAAAGACCGCGCCGGCCGGCGGCGTGTCACTCGAAGAGCCGGAACGAAGTGGAGGAGACGTGCGGAGCGCGGCTTGACATGTCGGCTGCCGGCGTGGTTCGTCTCGTCAGGCAGCCTCGCCGGCGCGGCGGCCAGCGGGGATCCACTCTGGAACCCGCTTCGAGCGCCACATCCGGCCGCTCGTGATCGCCGCTCGTGTGACTTCCGGCTCCCGGCGCAAGCGGAGCCGAGACCGCATGTGCGCTGTATCGCGGGGTTCAGGCCGCCGTAGACCGCCAGCGCGTGCCAGTCGCTCGTCGCGATCGCCTTCTTGATCGCGGTCAACTCCGCCGCCGCCAGACGCACCGGGTCGCGACCCACGAGCTGGGGCGGCGCGGCCGGAGCTGCGCCGGGCCCAGCGGAAGGGGACCGACGCAGGGCCCGCGGGGGGCCCGGTGCGCCCGGAGCCAGGTGCGCAGCCGCTGCGGTGCGGGCGCAGGGCACCTGCGGGGTGCCCAAGTCGCTCGGCGACGGGCTGAGGGGCCCGCGCCGGACTCTCCGCTCAAACCATATGGCCCCGCAACCCCCATCTCGGAAAATTATCCGGGAATCTAGATCAGAGTCCGCACTGCAAGGTCCGCATGCTCCGTTTGTACAATGGATGCGACTCGCGTATGACTCCCCAGACTTTGCGGGCCATCCTGCGCCGCCGGGACTTTTTGCGCAGTGCGGCTGGCGGGGTGGGGCTGGCAGCCTTGGCCGACCTTCTCACCGCGGACGGGCTGACTGCGGCGGTCGATCCCCTCGCCGTCCGCAAGCCGCATTTCGCACCCAAAGCCAAGAACATCATCTTCATGTTCATGGAGGGCGGCCCGAGCCAGTACGAGCTGTTCGACCCCAAGCCCGAACTGGAGCGCTGGGACGGGCAGTCCCTGCCCGAGTCCATCACCAACGACCTGACGCTGGCCTTCATCAAGCCGACGGCCAAAGTCATGGCGAATCGCTTCCGGTTCGAGCCGCACGGGCAATGCGGCATGGAGCTGTCGGAACTGGCACCCCATCTCGGCTCGGTGGCCGACGAAATCTGCTTGGTGCGATCCATGCACGGGGATGCCTTCAACCACCACCCGGGGCAGCTGCTGCTTTTCACCGGGTCGACGGTCCCCGGGCGGCCGACGCTGGGCTCTTGGCTGCTCTACGGGTTGGGCAGCGAATCGCAGAACCTGCCGGGATTCGTGGTGCTGACCTCCGGCAAGGGCACCTCAGGGGGCACCACCAACTTCTCGTCCGGCTTCATGCCGTCCCACTACCAAGGCACGCTGTTCCGCAACCAGGGCGACCCGATCCTTTACCTCACCAGCCCTCCGGGCGTCGCGCCCGAGTCGCAGCGCGAGACGATCGACTTCGTCAACGACATGAACCGCCTGCGCTACGCACAGACCGGCGATGCAGAGATTGCATCGCGGATCAATGCCTACGAGCTAGCCTTTCGCATGCAGGCCGAGGCGCCGGACTTGGTTGACTTGTCCGGCGAGTCCCCGGAGACCTTGGCCATGTACGGCGTAGAGAGCGACAACGAGCACCGGCGCCAATACGCGACGAACTGTTTGCTGGCGCGGCGGCTGATCGAACGGGGCGTCCGCACCGTGCTGATGATGGATGCCTCGTGGGACGACCACACGTACCTCAACGAGAAGCTGCCGCGACGCATGCAGGAAACCGACCAACCCACCGCCGCATTGATCAAAGACCTCAAGCAGCGGGGCCTGCTCGACGAGACGCTCGTGGTGTGGGGCGGCGAGTTCGGCAGGACCCCGATGGTCGAGATCCGGAAGCCCGAAGAGGCTGCGAACGCGGGGCGGGACCACCAGCCGACGGCCTACTCGATGTGGATGGCGGGCGGCGGGGTCAAGCCGGGGCATGTGCATGGCGCGACTGACGAGCTGTGCTTGAAGGTCACGCAGGATCCAGTCCACGTGCATGACTTGCAGGCGACGATCCTGCACCTCATGGGTTTCGACCACGAGAAGTTCACCTACCGATTCATGGGCCGAGACTTCCGGCTGACCGACGTCAGCGGCAAGGTCCAGCGTGGTCTGCTCTCGTAGGCCGCAGCAACGCGTCGCGAGCTGGCTTGCCATAATGTGCGGCGGGTGTCCCATGCGTAGGCTTGCTTTTCTGTGGGCAACTTGCTCCCTGGTGGCTGCGGCCCAGTCCCGCCAGCCCAACATTCTGTTCGCAATCTCCGACGACCAGTCGGCGATGCACGCCGGTGCCTACGGGGACACGAGCAATGCGACGCCGGCCTTCGACCGCGTCGCCCGGGAGGGCGTGCTGTTCAACTACGCCTTTACGGCTTCCCCGTCATGCGCCCCGTCGCGCAGCGCCATCCTGACCGGCCGCAACATCTGGGAACTCGAGGAAGGAGGCATCCTGCTCGGGGTCCTGCGGGCGAAGTTCACGGTGTTCACGCTCCTGCTGGAGGATGCGGGCTACCAGCTGGGAGCGACCGGCAAGACTTGGGGGCCGGGGCGCCTAGAGGGCTGGCAGCGCGACATTTTCGGCAGCCGCGTTACGACCCACCAGCTGCCGGAGAAGCAGCGGCGGCCGGGCCTGAACCCCACGGACTACGCGGCCAACTTCGACGAATTCTTCGCCGGGCGCGACCCGGCTAAGCCGTTTTTCTTCTGGCTGGGCACTTCCGAGCCCCACCAGCGCTACGATATCGGCGCTTGGAAGAGGGCGGGCAAGCGGCTCGCCGACGCCCGGCTGCCCGGGGCGCTTCCGAACCGCCCGGAAGTGCGCGGCGAGATCCTCGACTACGGCATTGAGATCGAGCACTTCGACAGCCACCTCGGGCGGGCGCTGCGGACACTGGAGGAGGCCGGCGAACTCGACAACACGCTGATCATCGTCACCAGCGACCACGGCAACCCGCTGCCGCGCTCCAAGTGCAACCTGTACGATTCGGGCACTCAAGTGCCCTTGGCGATGCGCCTGCCCGGCTTCATCCCCGGCGGACGCAAGGTGGACGACCTGGTTAGTTTGGTCGACTTGGCCCCCACGATTCTGGAAGCAGCTTCGGTGGACATCCCCTCTGTCATGTCCGGCCGCAGCCTGTGGCCCATCGCGAGCTCCGAGCGGTCGGCCTTGGTTGACGCCTCCCGCAACTTCGTGGTGACGGCGTTCGAGCGCCACACCATCGCCCGCCGGGGCGGTGTGGGGTACCCGATGCGGGCGGTCCGCACGCACAAGTACGCCTACATTCGAAACTACGAACCAGATCGCTGGCCGGCGGGGGATCCGGACTACAACGCGCCGCCGCAAGGCTTTTTCGGAGATGTGGACCGGGGAGTGACGAAGGCTTTCCTCATGGCGCACGCCCTGGATCCGGAGATCCGACCTTACTACCTGATGGCCTATGGACGCCGGCCCGCCGAGGAGCTCTACGACATCGTCGAGGATCCCCACCAGCTGCGGAATATCGCCGCGGACCCGGGCCTGAGCGAAGTCAAGCAGCGCCTGATCTGGCGGCTGAACGCCTATCTCCAGGAGCACGACGACCCGCGTTTGCGCGGTGCCGCGCCATGGGATGCGTACTCGTTCAGCGGCACATGGAAGCTTCTGCAAAACCCGAAATGGAAGCTTGAAGGCATGCCGTCACCTCTGCCGTAGCCCCCAACGGCATTCCCGCAATGTCCATGTTTACGCAGACTATGCCATAAACCATTGATTAATAGCCATTTACAATTCAGCATCACGGGCTGAGCCGGTCAGTGTCCGACCTTTCAGTTGCCCAGCCGGAGCCTGCGCCAGCGGCGTGTCACCCGGATGCGCCGCAGCGCAGCGTAGTTGGCGTGGTGATGGAAAAGCACCTTCTGCCGGCTTTCGGGACGCGGCCGATCGCGGCGCTCGACCGTGCGCAGGTCGCGGCCCTGCATTACGAGCTGGGCGCGACACCAACCACGGCGAACATGGCGGCCGGGCGTAGGCGCACCCGTCGATGGCCATCGTGAACACCTCGCGTGCTCCCGGACCGAGGTCCGCGTCAGGGCGGAGGCGCCCGACCCGGGGGGTCGCCGAGAACGGCGGGTTCATCAGCACCGCGGTGGGGCGGACGCCGGGCTGGAAGTCGGAGATGCGCTCGGCGTAGCAGCGGATGATCCTGGCGCCTGCGAAAGGCCCGGGCAAAATGCGGCGCGGGCTTGCGCGATCTTACTCGGGCGCAACGCGCCGGCGGCGCGGCTTCCCAAGACGTATTCCGCCATGACCGCAAGCATGCCGGTGCTGACGGAAGGTTCGAGCACCATGTCGCCGGGACACACGGCAACGGCGCGGGGCGAGCGGGAGCGGCGTGGAGAACTGCTGAAGGTAGACTTGCGCCTCGGAGCGCTTCCGGTGCGAGGGATTGAGTGCCGCGACCGCCGCCAGCATGGCAAGCATTCTGCGGGGACCGTCGGGACCGGCATAGGCCTAGCGGCGCATGACGCAGCCGTATCGCTGGACGAACAGCGCCGTCGCTTCAGCTGCCTCGCAGGCGTCTTTCCACAGCAGGTCCGCCCGCGTCGCATCGCCGAGCCTGCCCGGACGCCGGCCCGCTTGCGTGAACATCCAGCCGTTGGCGGCGATGGCCTCGCCCACGGCGGCGTCGGAGGTCAGGCGTTCGTACTCGCGCTCGAGCAGGCGGTATAGCCGGCACTCGAGGTCGCGAAGCGCCTCAATCACCGTGTTCTGGGCGTCGTCGGTCATGGGCCGCCAGGCCGGGCTCGCACGCTTGACCTTGATCGCCATGCAGTAATCCGTGGCAGCGGCGGCCGCGGTGCCGGATCGTGGTGCGCAACTGGTGTTGCTAATTTTGCCATAAGAAATTGCAAGTGAAAAACTAATATAACCAATGACTTGCGGAGGGTTTTCGTGCAATTACTTTAAAAAACACATGCAGATGATGAAGACGACGATCGGAGATGTGATCAGACCCGGTGCCCGATCACACCGGGAGCAGCGGTCCGATCACACCTGAGTCGAAGACGCCGGGGTCGCTTCCCGGCGCAATAGGGATAAGCGTGACGGATCACAGGAAAGTGCTTCATCCACTGCCACACATTTTTTCTTATAAACTATTGATTCTATTGATAATACTGTACACGTACGATCCATACACGGGGTTGGATAGGGGGTCAGGGAAAACAGGAGTGACCCCCGCCTGCGGCAGGGCCAGAGGCCCCGGAGGGGGCTGTTGGATCACAACTCCTCCGCCGCCGCTAGGCCGGTCGCTCCCGTTGAAACTATCCTTGCCAGGAAGGGATCGCCGCCGTCTGCGTTCTTCGGACCGGCTCGGTGGCGGGCGGCAGCCGTCACCGGCGGGTACGCTGAATGCATCCACGGCAGCATACGGATTGATCGCCAAGGGCTAGCTCAGTCCAGTGTAGTGGGGAGTTGCGGCGGCATTTCCTTCAGGCCGGCCTTGTCCGCAGCGCACAGCAACATCGGCAGGAAATGCTCTCGCATCCACGTTTCGACCGTCTCCCAGTCCGCCGTCCGAACCGGGCGAAAGCCGTGGGCGAGTATGGAGTCGTTGCGTACCCGAAGCAGGTCCAGCATCTTGCGGGCCTGTTGCACGGCGAATGTCCCCACCGGATCCGGCTCTTGTAGGCGCTCTCCCACGACTTTCCACGCCTGGGACAGACCGATCTTGATCTTGCCGTCCGTGTCCGGCCGCGTGTCCGAGCCGGCGGGCAACTGGTCGCGGGGGAAGTCCGCGGTGTCCAGACCAAGGCGAGTGCGCAACTGCCACTGCGCGACCCACTCGATCAGGCGGTAGACGCGCGCCGCGGCGTCGTCAAGGCGGCCCTGGCGCGCGCGCCGCTCGGCGTTCAACCAGAGATCGAACAGCCGCGCCGGTTCATTTTCCTTCCGGTCCGGCCGGGTTAACCGACGCAGCGCGGGTAGCATCCATCGCCATCGGCAGGCGACCTCTCTCTGGAAGGGTTCGATTCGCGCAAGCGCCCCCGGATGATCGAAGTCGTCCCACAGCGCCAGAGCATGGCTCAGCGCACGCGCCAGACCGAACCGTTGCCGGTCCGCAGTCGCCGCGCCAAACGGCTGGATTTCGTCGAGTCCATGCGCCGCCTCCCGATAGGCGAACCGGCTCCATGCGGCAAGCTGGGGTGCCATGGCGCGGTTGAGGCGGAGCCGCGCCACGCTTGCCCTCATGGCCCTTTCGGTACCGCCAATAACCCGGTCGAGGTTGGCACGAGCGCCGGAGACGAGTTGCAATTCGACCCCCTCCGATTCGAGGGCCGCACAGACGAGCGCCGCCGTCATCGTCTTGGTGCCGCCGGTGTAGTCGGCCACGAAGTGCGCATCGGGGAAGCGCCGGGACAGATCGTCGATTGCGCTCCGCATAGCGAAGAACGCCTGATCGAGGTCGTCCGCCGAAACCTCCACGACATCGAAACGGTCCTTGCTGAATTGCGCCTGTGTCGGCAGGTTCGGGAGTGTCGGTCGGTCGTCATCTGGGCGCGCTTTGATCACGTTGCCGCGACCGGTTACCTGCGTCATGGAGCCCGGCCTGCCCGTCTCGACATCGCGGCCGGTGCAGAAGAAGCAGGTGTGGTTGGGTTCGGTGGAGCGTATCGCCTCAAGGATCGGCTGGTGGCTCCCCCCGACCGTGCAAAGCAAAATGGATCGGCTCATGTGTCGCGTTCCCTCCGATCAGGTCGAGGCGGGGAAAGCGTCGTAGATCGCCTTGGCCTTCTTCGTTGCCCGCCCCCGCGGTGCGCCCCACCAGCCCTTTTCCGTCCAGCGCGTCCGGATCTCGGCGTGGGCCGCCTGCTTGATGTCGGGGTCTTCGATGGCCGACCACGCCTCGGCCAAGTCTTTGCCGCGCAGTGCCTGGTCTGGTGTCACGCCGGGTCTGGCGCTCAATGCCCGTAGCTTCGCCTCGACCCAGGCACGGCCAGGGTTAGGCACAATGACCGCGCTGGCGGCATCAGTGTCCAGTGCCCGGAACAGCCCGTATCCAGTGCGCGTTTTGGCTCCTGCGCCGTGCGTGGTGAGTGCGCCGACCAGCATGTGCTCGGCGAACTCCAGCCAGTCGGCCGGCCCCTCGATCACGAACAGGAACCCGCCCCGCACGGCGATCTGAGCGTTGGGGACGGGGCTGTCGAAGTCGGTGGCGGGCTTTTCCCCTTCCTTGCTGTAGTAGTCCTTGTGGTGTGTGGTGACAACTTCCTGCACCAGCGGGAATTCGGCGGAACCGGGTTTCCACCAAGCGTCGTGGAAAGCGAGCAGCCCGGACAACCCGGCCGCTTGACCGGCCTCGGCGTCCACGCCGAACAATTGGTGGATGTAGTCGGACTCGGTACCGAGCCGGTTCCGGGCGTATGCTGCGACGACGCCCTTGACGCTCGATCCAGGGATGTAGGGCGTACCGTAGCTGTGGCTGATAGCGCAGCCGGTCTCCAGCATGCCGCCGCTGGTGAGACCGATGAACAGGCGCGTCTCCAGCTCCAGATGCACGACGCGAAAACGGCTCGCATCGGCAGTCACCCGCTCCCAGCGCTCGAAGGCGCGGCGGTAGAAGTCGCCGACGGCGCTCTTGCAGACACGTTCGACGTGTCGGGTTTTAAGGTTCTGGTTGCCGTCGCTGTGCTCCCGCAGGCCGTGTTGAAGCAGTAGGCCGGGATGAGAGGGTGCCGGCCGAGGCACACCTGGCACCGCGTCTCGCACCGCTGCGTCGTACACTGCATCCAAGGCGGTGCGCCTCAGTAGGATTCCGCTCAAGAGGCACTCCCGCTCGCGGCATCGGCGCTCTTCTGCACAGCGTCGGCGCTGTCCGCCTGCTTCCCGGTCGCGTCGACGCCCAGCACGCCCTGCGCATAGCGCTTCAGCCAGCCGCTCGCCTCCAGGGAGCGACGGGTGAGCTGCAGGGTCTGGGCGAGGCCCGCAGCAATGATCTCCTGGTGCAGCCCCTCCCCGGTGGTCGCGGTCGTCGCACCAGCCCCGTGCAGGACGGTGTGCAAGTCGGTGAGCAGAGCGTGATGATGCTCGTTCGAGTCCTTGCCCTTGGCCAGCAGGAAGCCGGTCGCCTGCGCGAGGCCGTTCTGGAGAATCATGCCCGGCAGCTTGTGCGCAAGGGCACCGTACTGCTTTTTGTTACGTGCGCCGCGCCGGGCGGGCGACGCATTCGTAGGCGGCCCGCGCCACCGCATGCGTGCGTATCTTCATGTCTGCGACCCCGCGGTCAGGAACCGCACTAGCCCGCTGCCGACGCCCGCATTTCCGCCGATCTGCAGCGTATCCGGGCAGGGCAACGCTCGTGCCAGATCGTCTCCGGAGCGGGCATCGTCCTGCCAGTTGGACGCCGATAGCGCGAAGACTCCCCAGAGTACGGTCTCGGCGGGAAGGTGTTCCTCGTACCACAGCGCGCCCTTGCTGACGGTGCCGGTGTCGGGATCGATCCGGATGCGTGCGCGCACCTCCGTGGCCGTGTCCGCGAGGAAGCTCATCACATCGTCGGGCACGACGGCGAAGCGCTCGACGACATCCTGCTGCGCGTCGGTGTTCCCGGGATGCACCGCCTGAGCGATGTGCGAGGCCCAAGCCGACAGCGCGGGATCCCGGCGAGCCGTCAGATCGAGATCCTCCAGGACGAGCTTGTCGGTGAGGCAGTTCACCGAGTTTTGCGTAACCCTTGCCGTGCCCTTGTCCGATCCGTTCGGCATCGCCAGCGGGGACATGCCGGCGCGCTTCCGGTCGCGGGCGTAGCGCCGCAGGATGAACGGGCACGTGACGTAGCTGACGATGCCGGCGAGACAGCGCACGGGCAGCAGCAGCAGTTGTGCGTCGCCGATCGACAGAGCGCCAGCAAAAGCTTCGTGATCGCTGCGGATGGACAGGGGGCCGAACAGCGCCGTCGCGTCGTTGGCGTCGCTGACCTGCTGCCGCAGCACGCCGCGCAGCGACGAGCCGGGCACGATCGGCAACTTCGTCGCCCGGGCCCGTGCGATGGGGAGGTCCACCACATCCGCTGACTGACCCGTGCCGCAGTGCAGCGCCGAGAGGGCGTGCAGATGAAAGAGTCTCGCTTGCATGAATCGTCCTCCCGCAATCACGCCCGAGTGTCTTCCGGCGGCGTCCACGGCCCCGGTAACGCGAGACCGAACCCGTCGCGCCGGTCCTGCTCGTCGTCACAGACGCTGGCGAGCCACAGCGACGCCAGCGCGTCGATGTCACCGTCGAGCACATCGAACCAGTAGACGGTGCCGGCGGGCGCGAGCTTGCGCGTGGGCCGCGGCCGCTGCCGGGCGAGGTCCCAACCGGAATGGGGGTGCCAGCGTTCGACCGCCGCCGCCCGCAGTCTCAGTCGCAGGCTCGCCGCGCCGGGCGGGTTGCCGGCTAGCTCGTCGCCGAGCCAGCCGGGGCGGAAGCCGGCGGAGAAGATCCCGGGTGTCAGCAGTGTCAGGCAGAGGCCCCGTGCGTCGTGAATCTGGTCGAGCCAGTTGGCCGGCGGCGTGGGCCAGAGGTCGGCCGTCTCGGGTTGCAGTGCGGCCAGCCGGCGCTTGCCGCCGAGGTGAACCAGCGTCCCCTGCAAGGGTTCGCCGCAGCGCACCAGGAGGCGCATCCCGCCAGCCGCCACATCGCCGGCTGGCGCATTTTCGTCGAGTGGACCTCCGCCTGCTCAGGGGCGCAACTCGCCCGCGGGCAGCCTGTCTGCCCGGAATGCCCCAAGGGCCAAGTCAAGACCCAGGCCCTCGGTCTGGAACAGTTGCCCGGTGGCGGCGGCACCGGTCTGTGGATCGATCGTCACGTGCGTGCGACGATCTCCCTCCGGCGATGTCCACCCGTTCCGGCGCAATCGGCACAGCGAGACGGGTTCTCCGCGCCTGAACGCCAGCGCATCGCCCCACGACCACCACGCCGGACCGTGTCCCGGTTTGCCTTCGACATCTTCGGTCAGGCGCACGGGCAGCAGGCCCGCGGGCAGATCGATGCCGCAACCTGCGCCAAAGGCACTCGGGGCCGCCCGGACGCAGCGAGCTTTGTCACGGTGGCCGAAGTACAGGGCATCGGCCGGTTTCGGCACTAGAACGCGATGCGCGGGATCGAGCAACAGCGGTCCTGCCACCGGAAGTCGCGCGAGCTCGTCCACGATGGCGCGCTTCTCGGCTGGCGCATTCGCGGCAAACGACCGTCCCTCCCCGAGCGCCCACGCTGTCCGCAGGCAGCCGGCCACGGTGGACGGCGGTGGGAATCGTGCAGCGTCGGCGTCGGTCTGTGCGTTCATCGGCCGCCCGGTGCGCACGATGACGGGCGACAGTGGCTCCAACGTGAGTATTCTGCTGGGCACAGCCACATCCCGTGCAGCCCCCGTGCCCGTCTTGGACACCGGAGCCGGCTCGGCCTCTGCGGCACGGTGACTCACCTGAGCGGCCCCCTTCTCCCGTCGCAGGGCCTCCTTGCGGTAGTTCCGCCGGAGCTGCCTCTTCCTCCGCCTCATCAGCCCTCTCCCAGATCGTTGGCCGTGCGGGCGGCGAGCCAGTGCGCGATGAGGAGGCTGTCGGCGAGCTCTGCGAGAGGTCCGCTCCCGCGTCTCGTCCCGCTTCTTGACATGGTCGGGCGCGTCCGACCGGGGTCGCACTCGGCCCGTTCCCGGATGAGCCGGCGCAGATCATTCGGCACGGACCGCTGCCCGCCGTCGTTGCGAGCCCGGTCCAGGAGGCGTTCAACCTCGGCGGCCCGCATGCCGCGTGCCGTCTCACCGTGGTCGTCAACAAACCGGTCCAGACGGCGATGGATCTCGCGCAGATCGTACGCCACGCGGGTCGACAACTCGCCGGTCCGGTAAGCGGAAATAAACCGCCCGAGCGCCTTGAACGCCGCTTCGTCGCACCACTGGGCGCGCCAGCGGATCTCCGTTCCCGAGCGGATGCCCAGCCTTATCGCCAGCGCGTTGCGTGGGGTCGGTGAGTCGTCCCCCTTCGCGTCGCGTTCGGCCTGATCGGCGCGATTCCGCAGCGTGCTCAGGGGTTCGAGCACATGGCCGATGCCGAGGCCGACGGACAGTGTGGGGCGGTCGCCGTCCGCCAAGCCCATATTTAGATTGCACCGAGCTCCGCTCCGAAGTGGCAAGCTAAGGCTCGGGAGCAGGCCACCGCCTTCGCCAGCGGCATCAATGCCAAGACATCGTCGCCGCCCGCGTACACGGCATGACCCCGGCGCTCTTGTACGATTGTGCGCACTGCCGAAGTGAAGCGGCGCAGTGCGCGTGAAATGTGCCGTGAGTGATCTGCGCTCTCCGCACGGGACAGCATATGGCCCATTCGGTCGCCGTCGGCCTTGAGCACGGCCGCGTACGGCACCGGTGCGCCAGCTGGTGTGCCATCGGCGGTTTTCTCATTGCGGACCTCCCGGAGGCAGTCCCGAAGCCCGCGGAGTGCATTGCTGTCCGCGGAAGGGCGCACATTTTTCTCGCTCGCATGATCGACCCGCGCCAGTTCGTTCTCCAGGCGGAAGCCGTACAATAGATGGCCGTCGAACGGCAGCGCCTCATAGATTCCAGCGTTGCCACGGACTCGGGTCGCCAGATCCACCTTACCGAGTGGTTCGTAGGCCGTGCGCAGGCGGCCTTGCTGGCCGTCCGTGAGCCGCTGGATCCACGTGTCCGCGGCGATGCGCGGCCATGCGGTGAACTGCTCTGCGTCGCCGCCCATGCGCTTGATCACGCCGAGCGCGTCGAGTTGTTCGCCGGCACCGGCTGCTGCGAATCCGGCCGTTAGACGGAGCCTCCGGCTGAGCGGGTCGCCGACCGACCACCGTGGCAGCACGGTTTCGCGTGCGCCGTCGAGTGACGACTTCGGCAGGGCAAGCCCCTTCAACGGCGAGCAGGGACGGAAGTCTCGGGTCGCCTTGCGGGCGGCCAGCGCACCGCCGAGCCTTCGGCTCGCATCGCGATAGCCGCCGTTCCCGGCGGCAATCTGCGACCATGCGGCGAACCCCTCGAGGATGTCCCCGATTTGCGCCTCCCAAACGTTGTCGCGCAGCCGCCAACTCCGCTGTCGCAAGGTGTCGCGCACGGAGTCGCCGATATCCGTCACGCGCGCAGCGGCTGCTTGCCTCGCGTCTCGGCAGAGCCCACGGGCCGCCGCATCGTCGGGCAATTCGACTTCAGCCCGCAGGACATTCGCGATGTTCTCGGTATCTCCCGGCCGGTTCTGCGGTTGGAGGTCGTCGTCCGGATGCTCCGGGCAGGGGAAGATCAGACAGTCCGGGTGTCGCTGGTGAAGCACTCGTGCGGCCGCGCGTGCCGCCTCCGACAGCAGCCACGACCCGCACCACAGGTCGCGCGTGCGCCGTGCGGCCCCGATCAAGCTCTGCACCGGTCCCAGCGACAGCGTGACGAGGTAGCGCGCCATCAGCGTCTCTTGGCCCCGTGCATCGCGGCTCGATCGGCTGTCCGTTCCGCGAAGTAAGCCATGAATGCGGATAGCGCGTCATTGCCTTTGCCACGCATCGGCTTGATCCGCTCGGCCAGCCGTTGTCGTTCTTCGAGACTTGACGGCCAAGCTGGACTCGCCGAATCTGCGTCGAGACCGACGAGCACGCTGATGCACTGTTCCCAACCGGGCAGTAGCCGGGCGAGCGGTCGACAACCTGCACTGTCAAAGTACGGCCGCACGATCAGCGGGCTGGCCATGCGGTCCAGATCCTTGTCGCCGCTGCATGGATTCTTGGGAACGAGCGTCAGCCCCTTCGGCGTGTCGCGATCCTTGAAGTGGAACACGATTGGCAGCCCGAACGCAGCGCGCGGATAGAAGCCGTCCACGGGGTGCTGTAGTTCATGGCCCGGTGCCTGCTGGCCGGTGCGTCGCCTGATCGTCCCTAGTTCCGGCCAGCGGCTGCGTCCCGGGCGTTTCGCTCCGCTGCCGGGATTACGTCCCAGATTCGGGCCCTGCCGGAAGTGCTTCAGGGTATTGATCGCCTCTTTCCAGGCGGCGACAGCTCCGCGAGCGTTGATGGCCTTCGACGTGACCCGGCCCACAACCACCCGGCCACCGTGCGCTTTAACCACTCGGCACGAAACTGGGCGCAGTTCCGTATCGTTGCTTGTCACGTGGACCGCGCCGAGTCCCCGGCGCGTGCGTGCGCCGACGCCGCCGAAGCTCGCCCACCAGCGCAGCGCTTCAACGACCTGCGTGCGCTGCTCCGGCTGCGTCGTCGGGTGAAAACGCAACGTCAGGTCGAATGGGTAGCCAGCGTCGAGAAGCTTGGGATTGTCGCCCGGTTTGCAGATCAGCACGTAGTCGGGAAAGTCCTGAATGTCGCCCTTGGTGCGCAGTCTCTTGGGTTCGACTCGCTCGGCCCGCACCTGCAGCGTCACCCGGCTGGCCCGTGGCCTGTTGCTGGAGATGCCGCCCCACAGGCCCGACTCGGTCTGGAACACCTCCGTTGACGGCCGGTCGCGGCCGTAGAGCAGCCGCCACCAGAAGCGAAGTTGGCCGCGCAGGGCGCTCGGCCGGATGGGCAACTCGGGGTCGACCTTGCCGGGCGTCACGCCGCCACCGTACATCGGCGTCTGCAGCGTGCAGTGCGCGGTCACGGCCGCCGGACCGGCGGCAGGTGGCGGCGCATCCCAGGCGGCGCACGCTTCCTCGGGATGGAGCGCCGGGCTCAGTCTCTTTCTCATGCTGTGTCGCACTCCCGGTTCGCGCGCCGCTCCGACGACGATGTCAACGCGCTGCGTGATCGGTATCGGCTCATCGGCGTTGCTCCTGTATCGCGGGCATCGGGCTCTGTGCCGACAACTGCCGTTCGGTGCGCTGTGGCAGGTCGTCGGGGCCGCTCCTCCATTCCGGCTGGCTTCAGGCCCACCCACACCGGTCCGAGAAAAGCCCAACAGGTCCAGTAAAACGACGGAGGCGAGTCGAACCTCCGCTTTCTCGTCCCCCGATCACAGAGTGTGTCGAGCATGGAAGCAGTCCGAGCACCGTCAGCAACATGTGCCCGCCACGCCGAGTCCTGACTCGAGCAAACAGAAGAGTGGCCACTTCCTTTGATGTTGGCCAAGTCCTGTGGCATCCATCCACTCCGCGATGCCCCGGACACAAGATACCAACGCCGGCAACATGAACCCCAGCCAGCAAGCCGGGCCCCGCGGCAGGCCAGTCCTCCGGCTAACCAATTGCTCAGTCTGCGGCGAACATGGCATTCAGTCGGCGCTCCCATTCATCTTCGTCGACGATCTCGAAGTGCATCCCGATCCGGCTCATGGCCGGCACGAACTCGGCCCAGTCGGCCTTCCTCGCATGCTCGGAGCAGATGTCGAACACGGACCGCTTGTAGACGGTGTTCGCAGCCTGCTTGAGGTGGAGGCCCTTGGTTTCGATAACAAAGACCCGATGGAAAGCATCGCCGAGACCGGGTTCGTCCGGCCGTAGCGTGGCGACGAAGTCGGCGTAGATCCGGCCGCGCTTCCAGCCCTGTGCAAAGTAGTCCTTACGCGGGCGGTTACGGTACCAGAAGAACAGCCGCTCCTGCTGATCCAGATACGTGGCGACACTCTGCTCCAGTTCGTTCAAGTCATCCTCCGCCGTCCGCTCAAACAGATCGCGCTGATAGGGGCTACCGTCCGTTCGGTTCGCCTGCTTCGAGTCCGCACGCTGCTGAATCTCACGAGGCAGGCGGTTGAAGCCCAACTCGTCGGCCACGACGATGAACCGCATCGTCCCGCTGTCGAGCAGCGTCTCGAACACGCCCCGTGACAAACGGTCACGTTCGGCCTGCAGGTGTTTGCGCAACTCGTCGAGCACGAACACGTAGCTGCCGACGACTTGCTCACGGGGGTGCTTCCCCAATAGCGCATCGAATGTGCGGCGAATCAGCTCGTAACCCCGCCAGGGGTTGGGCATCACGTCCAATAGGTGACTGGTAGCAAAGGCGTAATCGACCGTGCGCTCGTCGCGCAGGGCGGCAGGCCCGGCCGCAACGGCGGAATCGACGGTCCTCGAACCGGCTCCGAGGGTGGTGCGTAGCTCGACATCCCGTCGGATCTCGTCGCCTAGCGGCACATCGAAGTCCCCTGGGACTCTCACGTCGTCCCATGGCGTGCGCGACAAAATGTCCGCCTCGTAATGCACCAGCCGCCATTCCTGACCGTCCTTGATCATGAAAGCTGGCAGCACAAGGTCGCGAGTCGCTTGGCGGTACTTGCTGCGGTGCCGGACGGTTCGGCCGCTCGGTTGCATCAGGGCGTCAGCCTCCGTGATGCGACCCCGGAGGTCCCCCAGCCCCTCCAGGCCGAAACCCCTTCGGACTTCCTGCAACAACTCGTCGCCGCGGCCCTGAAAGCAGAAGACATAGCTCTCGTCGAGCCAGCGGACACCCGTCTTCTTCGCGCGGGGCTGCCGGAGGATACGCCCGACAAGCTGTGTCAGCGCGCTCTTTGAGCCCGGATTCGTCAGGATCGTCAGTACGTAAGCGAACGCGCAGTCCCAGCCCTCCTGCAACGCCTGCTTCGTGATGATGAACCGGATCGGACAGTCACGCGACAGCAAACCGCCGACTTCGTCCACATCCTTTAGCTCGTCCCTCTGGCTCGTCTTGACGGCGATCTGATCCGCGCTGATGTCCCGGTGCCGCAGGAGGTACTCCCTGACATCCTCGGCATGCACGACACCCGTCCGCCGCTGGTCGCGGCCTGTGCGCTCGACTTGCACCAAACAAATGGGTCGGATGTACTCGCCCGTGTCGGCCTCGTACCGTCGCGCCTCGTCCTCCAGCCGCTGACGGTGCTCAATCGACGCTAGTAGCGTCTCCCTCCAATTCGCACTCGCGATGTTCCTGATGCGCAAGTCGAGCTTGATCATCTCCTCGGCGTTCAACTCGCGACCGTTGATCGCGACGAGGACGTTCGCGCCGGGCCGGGGCGTTGCAGACAACTCGACGATCATGCACGGATTGAACCCCTCCAGCGTCGCCTTCGCGTTCCGGCTGTAGGCCCTGTGCCCTTCGTCGAGAACGATCAAGGGGCGCAGCAGTCGGAGGGTGTTGCCGAGAGACGTCTTCGCCTGCCGTCCCCAGAAGTCGACCGCTTGGTCGAACGTGTCAAGGTTCGGCGTCTGCTTCAAGATCGACTCGTGGCCGGTAAAGTCATCGTCGGCCGGAAAGAACCGCTCGAAGCCGCCGCTGTCGCGGAACATCCTGAGTTGCGCCTTGGTTTGACGATTGGCAGACGGCAACATCAGCAGCAGGATGCAGAGGTTCTCCGCCACGTCACGCGGGCCAAAGCCGCTCGTCTTCTCCAGCACCACGGTTCGCCCGCCCGACGCCAGATCGATCTGTTGCCGGTACGGATGGCCGCGGTCCTTCAGCGCCTTGAGAGTCTGGTTGTAGATCTGCGTCGTCGGTACGATCCACAGCACCAGACCGTGCGTCTCTCGCCGATAATGCATATTGACGAGATCGATGATCTTGGCCGCGAGCAGGGTTTTGCCGCCGCCGGTCGGTATCTTGAGGCAGAACGCTGGAAGCGGTTCCCCCAGACCGTTTCTGCGCGGCGAGTACGGGTGCGCCGGGACAGTCTTATCCCACGCCTCACGCACCCAGTCGATCGTCCGATTGGGGTGCGTCTGCAGGATCTCAGCTTGCGTGCTGCGCCATTCCGCCAGCCGTTGGAGAAACTCCCCGACCGTCTCCAACGCACGTTTCTGGTACTCCTTCAAAATCATATGCCGGCATCCTCGGGACGCCTCTTGACCGTCTGCGCAACCGTCTCGTAGACCTGAAACGGAAGCTGCTGAAACGTGATGCGGTACTCGTCCAGGAAGTCCTGGTCGAGGTACTTCATTGGGGCGAAAACGAGCCGCTGGCGTCCGTTCCCGTCCGGTAGGGAGCGGGCAATCTCCAGCGTCAGCGCCAGATTCTTGAGTTGCTCCACATCCGGCTCGTAGATCAGAAAAACATCGTGATGTCGGCTTCGGCCGATGAACCACTGCTCCTTCCTCACCTGCTCGATCTCGAATTCCTCGCCAGTCGCCGTGAAGAAGACATAGCCGGCGAGCGTTTCGTAGGCCGGCAACGCGGACCCGTCCAAAAGCGATTCCTGGCGCATCGGCTCGCCCAGCCTGAAATAGCTGAACGTGCCACCCAACCCGTCCCTGAGCGCCGGATCCTTCGCCTCCGGCACGCCCATAACCACGCGCCGGACCCTCTCGGTGGTGATCGACTCCACGTAGTTCTCGCACTCGATCAGCACGAAGCGGCGGTTGCCGCCGTCAGTCTTGTTCAGCGCGAGCACCGCGTGGGCGGTCGTGCCCGAACCGGCGAAGGAGTCCAGGACGATGGAGTCCCTGTCGGTGGCGATCTGGAGGATGCGCTTAATCAGCTTGGTGGGCTTCACCGTGTTGAACACGTCTTCCGACTTCTCGAAATCCAGCACGGAGACGAGTTCCTTCTTCGCGTCCTGCGTGTGGCCCACATCTGAATGGAGCCACAGCGTCTGCGGCACGACTCCCTGCTTTACTTCCGACAGGTACCGCTTGAGTCGAGGCATGCTGCTGCCGTCCGGCCCCCACCAAATCCGGCCGTCCGCATCCAGACCATCGAACTTCTTGGGTGCCACCCGGAAATAGTTCCCGACTGAAGGCTTGAACTTCTTGCCTGAAGGGCTCGTAACTTCATATGTGCCTTGACTGTAAAAATTCCGTGCCGTCAAGTCGCTCGACGACCACGGTCCACGCGGGTCGTCGTCTGGGTTTTTGTACCGGGCGATCGCTTGATCCCCACGTTTTAAGAGATTCGGTTCCCAGCGTTCAATGTCCCTCGCGTAGACAAGGATGAAATCGTGGTCTTCCGAAAAGTACTTCGCCGTATTCTTGGGAGAGAATATCTTCTGCCAGACCGCAGTTGCTACAAAGTTCTCTTCGCCAAATACTTCGTCCATGAGACATCGCAGCCGGTGCGCCTCGTTGTCGTCGATGGAGATGAAAATCGCGGCGTCATCACGCAGCAACTCGCGCAGTAGCTTCAAGCGGGGCAGCATCATGCAGCACCACTTGTCGTGGCGTGTCAAATCCTCGCGGTCCACGACCTTGCCCAACCAGGCGCGCATCATGGGGGAGTTAACCTGGTCGCTGTAGGCCCAGCCCTCGTTGCCTGTGTTGTAGGGCGGATCGATGTAGATGCACTTGACCTTGCCATGGTACGTCGGCAGTAGTGCCTTTAGCGCGGCCAGATTGTCGCCCTGGATGATCAGGTTGTCGTGAAGACTTGCCTTCGGGCTCAGCCCCAGGGAGCGGACCGGCGTCAACTCATGGAAGGGCACCGCCAGATGGTGATTCTCGACCAGGGCCTTGCCCTTAAATTGCAGTGACGGCATCACTTTGCCCCTTAGCCCGTCAACTGGTCCTGTTCCGGCCGATCCCCGCATCGTTCGGCTAGTGGCAGGCACTCTGGTGACGAAATCATGCTACCACGCGCATTCAGGCGACCGCACGAACGGGGCTTGCAGACAGTCGATGGCGGTAGGCAGCCGACTCATTCCGGCCCCCTCCAAAACCGCCATGTGCGTCCGGTAGTGATCATCGGCTTCACCTGCGTGGTGGCGGTCGCGGCTGTCTCCAGCGCGGCGCAGCGGGCCACGGCTCCGTTCAAGCCGCCGTGGGCCGCTAGCACGGCTTCATCAAGCGTCGCAGTGGCCGTTCGGACCGACGCGATCTCCTTTTCACGTCGCGCTTGCTCGGCGTGTCACGCCGCCATGGCCTTGCAGTTCGCATCTCGCGCCCTAGTGTAGAGACCCAGTCTTCGAATATTGATCGCACCAAAAATTGCGTCCCTGGAATCCATTCGTCGCCTGATTTCCTGGATGGATTTGTTGTACTCTATAAACGTGAAAAAGAAAGATTTTATTTTTTCACAACTTACTGCGGACCAGAAATTTAAGGTTCGAAAAACGTGGTCTTGCAGTTCATGAGGGAAAAGTCGGCGACCCACAGAAAGTCCTGCGTTCCTTGCTCCATACGCACGATCTATCGTTGGATATCACGCTTCGGTCTGGGAGGCATGGAGAACCTACGAGATCGCCAAAGAACGGGATGACCGCGCCAAGGGACAGACCGGAACCCCGCCTGGATCCGCACCGCCGTCGGAGACCAAAACCCGATCAATGCCAATGCGAGTTCGCTTGGTGGACTGCGCAGCGAGTGCGCCAAGCCTTTGGGTGAAAGTTCGGCAGCGTCCTGAGCGTCTCCCAATGCGCCGGAGCCTGCGGCGGCTTCAGCTCCCGCCGCAGCGTCCTGAGCGATGCATCACCCAGTACAAGCCCGTTCACGGGCAGCGGTGGCAAAACCAAGAGTTCTTTCAGTTCGCTCGCCGGTCCCTGGAGTGGGGAGCCATGCCCGCTTGCGCCGACGAGTCCGGCCTGGCTGTGCAGAGTGGGTTCGGACGCCCTGGGGCATGTGCGGTCTTTCGCCGCATTCGGTCATCAGCCTGAAACCGATCCGCCTGTTGATCTCGATCAAGACCTCCCGGGGGCCTTTTTCAATCCCTCGACCGCGACATTCCGGCCCGAGTGACCGGAGACAGCCTATTCCGGCCTGGAGGCGTTCAAGTCAAAGACCGCCGACCGCCCGGCTTTGCGATCCGCCCCACGGTCATCCAGCCCGTGCTCGGCGTTCCAGGCGGTGATCTCGCTTGCGGCGGCTCGCGCAAACCAGTTGTCGTAGAAGGGCCGCTCGGCCTGGTCCATCCAAGCGTCGAGCGTGGCCCACATCCGCTTGCGGGTTGCTGCATGGGCAGGATCGTCGAGCAAGTTGGTCTTCTGGTAGCCGTCCGTGTTGGCCCAGAGGCGGTGCTCGCCCTCCTCGGTGACGGCGTAGGTGTAGTCGTCGGTCACCACCGCACGCCAGATTAGTTCGTGGCGGCTGCCGCCGTTGTTCATGTTGGAAGGATGGGCAAGGAACACGGAGTCCGGCCGCTTTGCGTCAGGCACCCCGCGGAGCAGCCCGGATAGGTCCGTGCCGGGCAGGGAAGCCACGTACTCCGCAGATGGACCCAAGGCGTCCGGGCCGAGGCCGGCCAGCGAGACCAGGGTCGGGAAAACATCGATCGTCGAATTCGGGGCCTCCACATCGCGGCCGGCGGGCAGGAGGCCTGGCCAGCGGATGAGGAAAGGGACGCGGGTAGACTCGTCGTTGGGGTGCCGCTTCTGGCCGTAGGCCACGCCGTCGATGCCGGTCATGGCGCCGTGGTCCGAGGTGTAGGCCACGATGGTGCTTTCCTCCAGGGCCAGCTCGTCCAGGCGGTTCAGCACGAGCCCGAGGTCGGCGTCCATACCGCTGATCAGGGCGTGGTAGTCGCGGTGCTGCGCGAAGTCGCGCAGCGCGTCCAGGGGATGGAAGGGGAGCGCTGCCTCGTCAGGGTAGAACTCCTTCATCGCTTCGGGCGCGTCATGGAACGGCCCGTGCGGGGGATTGACGGAGATGACGATGAAGAACGGGCGACCGCCTTGAGCGGCATCCGCGATCCATGCCAGAGCTTGGTCCGTCGTGGCCGTCGAATTCGACAAGCCCTGCCAGGCCGTCGGCTCGCCGCCGTCCACCGAGTAGCGGCACTTGCGGTGGTTGTTGGTTCCTTGCCAGACGACGGACTTGTCAAAGCCGAATGGGCGGGCGTCCAGGCCCCCCAGATGCCACTTGCCGAAGTGGGCGGTAGTGTAGCCGGCGTCCCGGAATGCCCAGGCCAGCGTGCCCCGGGTCCGCTCGCCTGCAGGCAGGTCGACGCGCTCGGCGAGCGACATATGGTTCGCCATCAGACCCTGCTGGTAGGGCCACCGCCCGGTGAGCAGCAGGGCGCGGAACGGCGTGCAGATCGGGAGGTTGACGTAGTGGCGGTTGAGCGAAACGCCTTGGCGCTTCAGGCGCTCCAGGTTCGGCGTGCGCACCTGCGGCGTCTGGGTGAAGGACATGGCACCCCACCGGTGCGTGTCGCTGACGAACAATACAACGTTCGGGGGCTCGGACGACTCGCGTGGAGGCGGCCCGCAGGCTGCCAGGATGGCGAACGCCAAGGCGAGGGCGCAGATTCGAGGCGACATCGAGCGTGCATTGTACCCGACCTGCTCGCCTCCGGGACAGCGAACTGCGGCCCGCATCCAGTCGGGCACCGCCCAGCGCAGCTGTACTATCCTGGGGGTTCCGCCCGCACGGGCTTGCGTGCGGGCCCCCTGTTTCTTTCGAGCTTCCTCAAGGAGGACCTGTGCGCACCCCAGTGATCGCCGGGAATTGGAAGATGCATAAGACCGGCGCTGAGGCGGCGGCCTTTGTGCAGGCTCTCAAGCCGGTCGTGGAAGGAGTCCGCGATCGCGAGGTTATCCTTGCGCCGACCTACACCGCCTTGTCCGCGACCGTCGAGGCCGCTCGCGGCAGCGCTATACAAGTAGCTGCGCAGAACCTGCACTGGGAGGCGCAGGGCGCTTACACCGGCGAAGTCTCGGCAGCGATGCTCGTCGATGTCGGCTGCAGCCACGTCATTGTTGGTCACAGCGAGCGCCGACAATACTTCGGCGAGACGGACGGCACCGTCCACCTCAAGGCGCTCGCGGCCCTGGGGGCGGGCCTCACCCCCATCGTTTGCGTAGGGGAGACCCTGGAGCAGCGCGAGGCGGGCAACACGGAGGCCGTTCTTCGGGAGCAGTTCTCCGCGGGCGTGGGCGCACTGGAGTTGGACCAGTTCCGGCACCTGGTCCTGGCGTACGAGCCCGTCTGGGCGATCGGGACCGGGCGGACGGCGACGCCGGAGATCGCCGCAGCCGCGCACAGCACCCTGCGGTCGCTGGCGGAGGCGAAATTCGGGGCTGCGGCAGCGGCGGAAATGCGGATCCTATACGGAGGCAGCGTCAAGCCAGCAAACATTGGCGGTCTGCTGGCCTGCGCGGACATTGACGGCGGGCTCGTCGGCGGGGCGAGCCTAGAACCGGAATCCTTTGCCGCGCTCGTCCGTGCCCAGGGGCCGGCAAAGAGCCATAATAGGGAGTAGCGATGTTCGTCCTACTGACAACAGTCCACATCCTGGTGAGTTTTTTCCTCATCATGGTGGTCTTGCTTCAGAGCGGCAAAGCCGCCGATTTAGCCGGTGCTTTCGGCGGGATGGGATCGCAGACGGCGTTCGGCCCGCGGGGGGCCGCCACGGTGCTGTCGAAGGCCACGACGGCAGCGGCGGTGTTGTTCATGCTGACCTCCATCACGCTCGGGATTTGGCAGGGACGCACTATATCCGCAGGGCAGTCCGTGATCGACCGCACGGGCGTCGGCGCGGAGGTGGCGGACGAGAGCGACGAAGCTGCGATGCCCGAAGCGCCAGCACCGGTCGCACCGGAGAGCGTCCCGGCGGATGAAAGCCAGCCCTAGGAATCGGGCCGCTCCCGGCGGACCCTGGCATGCGGAGGTGGCGGAATTTGGCAGACGCGCTAGCTTGAGGTGCTAGTGGGAGCAATCCCTTGGGGGTTCGAGTCCCCCTCTCCGCACCATGCCCGTGGAAAGCAGGTGTGGCAACCAGCGTCGCCGCAAGGCCTTGAGTCGCCGCAAGGCCTTGAGCTGCGGCGCTAGCCTAGGAACTCGCCCCTGCCGCACGTGACGCGACTCGGCGCTTAGGCGTCGGGTGCCGGCGCATCCGAGGGGTCCGGGAGGAGCCGGCTAACGCAGTGGGCGGTCGGCTACTCCAAGCATCCTCCGTCAGATGTGCCATTCGATCACGTCGCCGTTGAACCTAGTCCGGACGCTTCGAGCCCCGCTGCGGGGCTCCGCCTTGTCCTCGGACCACCGCTCCAAGGCCCGCCGCAGCTCGGCGACCACTTCCGGGTGACTAGCCGACAGGTCGCGGGTTTCGGCGATGTCCGCCTCGAGGTTGTAGAGCCGCGTCAATCCGTCGGCCCCCAGCAAGAGCTTCCAGGCACCCTGGCGCACCGCAGCGTTCGGCCCCGACCGCCATACTAGGTGCTCGTGCGGAGCGCCCGCCCGAGCGCCCTCGAGGTAGGGCAGCAGACCCACTCCGTCCAGGCGGGAGCCGCTCAGCTCGCCGGCCCTTGCCGCGGCGAGCGCGGTGGGGAAAATGTCTAGCGAACTCACCGGCGGCACAAAGCGCTGCCCGCCGGGTATCCGCCCTCTCCATTGCAGCAAGAATGGGACCCGGATGCCGCCTTCGTACAGGTTGCGCTTGTGCCCTGTCAGCGGCGAGTTGTAGCGCCCTTCCAAGTCGCTGCCCTTGGCTGCGCCGTTGTCGCTGGCGAAGATCACGAGCGTGTCGTCCTCCAAGCCGTGCGTGCGCAGTTCGGCCAATACGGCCCCGACCCAATCGTCGACGGCACTGATCATCGCGGTGTAGATGCGCACTGTTTCGTCGGCGATGCCGGGGAAGCGCTGGTAGTATTTGTCGATCGTCTGGATCGGGGTGTGCGGGGCGTGGAAGGCCAGGTAGAGGAAGAAAGGCTCGTTGCGGTGCTTGCGGATGAACTCGACGCCGGCCCTTCCGAGCCGGTCGGTGAGGTACTCCTCGAGGGCGACCGGCTCGCGTCCGGCAAAAAGCCTCCGCGGCCGTCCGATTCCGTCGTCCCGGACGGGATCCTCGTGTCCCGGTGCGATGCGAGCCTCGGGCCACGCCGGATCGACGAAACGCGATCCGGCAGGCATGCCGAGAAACGAATCGAAGCCGCGGTCGAGCGGATGGTAGCCCTCGGCCATCCCGAGCTGCCACTTCCCGACGGCACCCGTGGCGTAGCCGCGCTCCCGCAGCGCAGTCGCGATCGTCGTTTCGCTCTGCGGCAGCGATTTCGGGGCCGCGCCGACGGGAGGCACGGATTGGGAGTTGAGCTCCTTACCCCAACGCTGCTGGTAGCGCCCCGTCAGCAGCGCGGGGCGCGAAGGATTGCAGACCGGCGCGGTCATGTAGCCCGAGGTGAACCCGACGCCGTTCGCGGCGATGGAATCGATGTGGGGCGTGGGGATGGCGCTCCCGTACCACGACACGCTGCCGTAGCCCAAGTCGTCGGCGAGGAGGACAATGATGTTGGGCCGGGCGGGAACCGGATCCGCGCACCCTGCCCCGCAGAGCAGGGCAGCTGTCCAGGCCAGCTGCCCTGCAACGCCTGAACGGGGCGGACGGCCGCGCAAGTTCGCAGTTCGCACCGCTCTATGGTATCCAAGGCCCATGCGTGGCTGGAAGCAGTCTGCGCCCGAACGGCACGGCGTGGTTTCGGCGGCTCCGCTCGCGCCCCTTGGGGCAGAATCGGCTCCTGCTACAGTGGAAGGCTGATGCGTCGGCCATTGCGGCGGCCGAGCCCTAGCGGGTGCCCTCGCACATGTCGGCGTTGTTAGAGCTGGAAGCGAAGCTCCGGGCCAAGACTGCCCGGGCCGGGGTGGTCGGGCTGGGGTATGTCGGCTTGCCCTTGGCCGTTGAGATCGCCCGGGCGGGCTTCCCTGTCGTTGGCGTCGACACGGATCCGCTCAAGGTCGCGGACCTGAACGCAGGGCATTGCTATGTCCCCGACGTCGAGCAAGCGCAGCTCTCTGAGCTGCTGTCCGCGGAGCGACTGCGGGCAAGCGCCGTTTACCGCGATCTTGCTCAGTGCGATGTGGTTTCGATCTGCGTCCCGACGCCCCTCAAAAAGACCCGCGATCCGGACCTGAGGCATGTCCTTAGCGCCGCTACGGAACTGGCCCAGCATCTGCGGAGCGGCACGCTCGTCATCCTCGAGTCGACCACCTTTCCCGGGATGACGGATCAGGCTGTCCTGCCCATTCTCGAACGGGACGGGCTCCGCGTCGGCCGCGACTTCTGCCTCTGCTACTCGCCGGAGCGCGTGGATCCCGCCAACCGCGACTTCGGCACGCGCAACATCCCCAAGGTGATCGGGGGCGTCACGGAGGCCTGTTTGCGGCTGGGAGAGCTCTACTACGGCCAAGTGATGGATACCGTCGTACCCGTCTCTTCGACCCAGAACGCAGAGATGGTAAAGCTCCTGGAGAACACGTTTCGGATGGTCAATGTGGCCTTGGTCAACGAGGTCGCCGTCCTGTGCGACCACATGGGCATCGATGTGTGGGAAATCATCGCGGCCGCTGCCACTAAGCCGTTCGGGTACATGCCCTTCTACCCCGGGCCCGGGTTGGGCGGGCATTGCATTCCGGTCGATCCGCGCTACCTGCTCTGGCGTGCGCGCCAGCTAGGGGTCGAGCCGCGATTCATCCAGCTCGCGTCCGAGGTGAACAGCGACATGCCCAAGTATGTGGTCCAGAAGATCCAGACCATCCTCAACACCCAAGGCAAGGCCGTCAAGGGCAGTCGTATCCACTTGATCGGCGTGGCGTACAAGCGCAATGTCGCGGATGTGCGCGAGTCTCCAGCACTCGATGTCGCCGCGCTCCTCCTTGACTTGCAGGCGCAGGTGAGCTTCAGCGACCCGCTCGTCGAAAGTCTGTCATTTGGGTCGACTGTCCTGGATGGCCAGCCGTACCCCGACGCGGCCCTGGCGGCCGATCTGGCGGTGATCCTGACCGACCACGATGGCGTGGACCATCGCAGGCTGCTGGACCCCGGGGGCCCCCTGATTTTCGATACGCGCAACGCCCTGGCGGGGTCCTCGAGCCCGCGCATTGAGCGCTTGTAGTCTTGCCGCTTTCGGGAGGTTCGACCCCACGCTTCTGCGGCGGGCAAGCCACCTAGGGCCGGAGATGCCAGGAACCGGACGCTGGGTGCCGAGGCGAAGCCGGCCCGCTCCGGGAAGCCGCTGCCACGCAGTGCCTGGGCGACCATGCGCACTGGTCCGCTGGCCACTACACTAGGTGCGCATCACGCAGTTCGAAGGGAATTGCCCTCGGCCGCCGCCCGCACAGCTTGAGGCCGAGGGGCAGAGATCGCCGGACTGCGTTCCAACCCAGGAGGATCAAGGTATGTTCCGCACCATCGCGCCGCTGCTGGCGGCCCTGGCGATCGCTTTCTCGGCCTCACCCAGCGGGGCCGTCGCCGCACCGGCTGTTCTGGACGATCCCGGATCGGCGGGCTTCGCAGCCGACCGCCTCGAGCGGATCGACGCGGTGCTGCAGGGATACGTCGACCGCCGAGAGGTACCGGGCGTTGTGGGCTTGATCGCCCGCCGCGGCCAGATTGCCTACCACAAGAGCTTCGGGTTCCGCGATGCGGAAGCGAAGGTGCCGATGGAGCACGACGTGATCTTTCGCATCGCCTCGATGACCAAACCGATCGCCTCGGTGGCGCTGATGACGCTCTGGGAAGAGGGGCGGCTGCAGCTCCGCGACCCGGTCGCGAAACTCCTGCCGGAATTCGAATCCATGCAGGTCGCCGTGCCGATCGAGCCGGGCGACCTCGGGCGTGGTGTCTACCGGACAGTGCCGGCGCTACGCCCCATCACCGTCCAGCACCTCCTCACCCATACAGCCGGGCTGGCCAACGCGTATCGGGGCGTGACGAGGAGGCTGTACGACGAGGTTCGGACGCAGCGCAAGCCGGGCGGCACGATCGGGGACTACGTGGCGGCTCTCGCCAAGCTGCCGCTCAACTTCCATCCAGGCGACCACTGGGAATACGGCCCGGCCACCGATGTGGTCGGGAGGCTGATCGAGGTGCTGTCGGGGAAGACCTTGGACAGGTTCCTCCAGGAGCGGATCTTCGCGCCGCTAGGGATGTCCGACACGCATTTCTACCTGCCCGCGGCGAAGTTGCCGCGCTTCGCCGCCCTTTACCGCCCGGGCGCGGAAGGCAGGATCGAGCTGCAGGAACCGCCCGACGCGAAGAGCCGCTGGGTACGGGAGCCGCATGTGTACTTCAGCGCCGGAGGTGGCTTGGTCTCCACGGCTGCGGACTACTTCCGCTTCCACCAAATGATGCTGAACGGCGGGGAACTGGATGGAAAGCGGATCCTGAGCCCGCGCACCGTGCGGCTGATGACAGCGAACCACGTGGGAGACAAGCCGGTGTGGCTGCGGGGGGCAGGCTACGGATTCGGCCTCGGATACTCGGTCACGACGGATGTCGGGCTGAGCTCAATGCCGGCCGCCGAGGGCACTTACGGCTGGGGCGGTGCCTATTGCACCGTGTTCTGGGTGGATCCGGAGGACGAGCTCATCGGGGTCCTGATGACCCAGGTACGGCCCTATACCCATCTCAACATCCGCCAGGACTTTCAGACGCTAACGTATCAGGCGCTCGTGGACTGAAAGCCTCGCGCCTCCCATCGGCGGCAGAGGTTCGAGGCCTCGTACCCGGCCTCCGGGCAAGCTCTCACTCGCGGGTGACGAAGATCGGCGAAGACCAAGCGACTTCGCCCTCCTTGGCGGGCTCGTCTGCGCTAAACGCCTGGATGACGCGGACATAGTAGAAGCTCTCGCTGGGGTCCGGCCGCGGGCGGATGCCGGTCTCGGGCCGGGTCCAATCCCGGATGGTGGCCGTCTCCCCCATGGAGGTGTCGTCGAAATCGGCGTCACGGTACTCGAACTGGAGCTCCGCGGCACCGTCGCCGCGACGCTGGTAGACCGAACGGTTGTTCTTGACGATTTCGACGCTGAGAACAGGGCTGGTGCCTCGGATGCGCACTGTGAACACCGGCGGCTCGGAGGCGGCCACGATCGCCCCCTGGTGCTGGCCGGCGGCGTGGAAATCGACGGCGATGTTGTCGGTCGAGGCGTACGTGCGGCGGTTGCGCAGGGCGTCGAGCAAGTCCTCGCGGGTCGTCACGCGGTCGGGCACGATGAGGTTGGCGTACGAGATGTGCGTTGAGTAGTGGTCGCTGGAGGCGATGAAGCCCATGCGGTAGCCGACGCCGAGCGCGTTCTGCACCAAGCCGTCCTGGTGCGGAGCCACGCCGGCTGCCCCGGGCCCCGGGGCGGTGGGCAGGGCCGCGCGCGGGCCGCCTTGGGTTTCGTAGGAGTTGCGGTCGCCCTGGTAGATCTCCGTTACGGGGATCACCTCGTCGTCCCGGCGCTTCCAGTTCGTGCCCATCGTCGACGCCGGCGTATGGGGAATGCCGACACCGCCCGTCCGCCGCAGGTAAGCCCAGAGGCTGGGCGGGTCGGACTCGATGAGCTCGGGGCGCTCCCGCACGTGCAGCTTGGGGACTCTGAGGCTGAAGACGCCCCGGGAGGCGTGGAACACGTTGCGGTGCCCGAGCGGAAAGTTCGGCGTCCGTTCGTATCCGTAGAGGGGCGTGAAGCGGCCCGGGATGTGGAACAGGTCGGCGGCCTTTTGCGTGCGCCAGAACTGGAACTCGTTGTCGGATTGCGGGTCCGAGGGCTCGTCGGTGTCGAGCCATTGCCCGTAATTGTGGTCGCTGACGCCCAGGAAGTCGAGCTGCGCCGCATTGAGCGCATAGCGGTAGGCGTCGACGAGCGTGCCGTCGATGGCTCCGTCCATCGAGATCTCCGTGTGGCGATGCAGGTCGCCCCGCACCACTTTCCATGTTTGGCCGCCCACTTCGATGCGGTGGCCTCGGATCCGGGCCAAGTCCTGGGCTTCATCGACATGCGTGGGGCGGTAGCCCGGAGCTTCGGTGGGGCGGAACGAAGCCAGCGGAGCTGGTCCGCGCTCACCTGCGATATCGCTTCCCGCAAGCCGGAGCACAGCCACATCGTGGTGCCGCGGCAGGCCGACCGGCATGCGGCGGCCATCCCCCACCACGGCGGCGATCAGCGATCCCCCGGCGGCCGGGGCCGTCGCAGCCAAAGTGTCCTGCCTCCCGGTGCTGCCTGGCAGCGGGACGGGGGCGATCCAGCCGCCGTCGGCCCAGGTCGTCGCGTAGAAGTCGAAGAAATGCCCGCCATGGCGGCCAGTCGCACGCCATTGGTGGCGTAGCAGGACCCACGGGTTGCCGTCGCCGTCGACGGCGAGGCGCGGATTCTGGAATAGGTCCGGATTGAGGAAACTAGGAGCCGCGCCGAGCACCGGCTCGGCAGGCTCGAACCACCGCCCGTTCTCCAGGACGGCCGCACGCGGCCGCCTCGGGCCACGAGGGTCGTAGATTCGCGAGCCCTCCTTGAGATGGATCCGATGGCGCGGGTTCTCGTAGCCGTAGTCCTTGCCCCAGTTCAGCGAGCCCTCTTCCCAGACGACCCAGACCCGGCCCGCACCGTCGACCGCAACATCGGCGCGCATTTCCGCGAACGGCGTGGCGGACACCTCCTGGATCGCTCCGGAGCCGTCCCGCGCCACCTCGCGCAGCAGCAGGTCGAAGCTGTTGGCCCGGTAGACGTCCCAAGCGATCCAGGCCCGGCCGTCGGCATCCGTCGCGACAGCCGGCTCCCAATCGTCTTCCGGCGACTCCGTGAGGTTGACCTCCGGCCCCCAGCCGGACGGGCCGTGGACGCGCAGGAGGATGTCGCTCTGAGGCGGTCCGCCTCCGGGCGGCTCCCGGAAGCCCGCCCAAGCTAGGTACAGCGTGCCGTCCGCTGCCGTCGCCAAGCGGTGGAAGGCGTCCGGCCCCGGGAAGTTGGTCAACCGCACGGCCCGATCCCATTGGCCTGCGGCGAATCTCCGCCCGTAGAGGTCGAAGTCTCCGCTGCCGAGTTCCGTCTGGAGGCCGTAGACGCACCAGACCCCGCCCTCGGCGTCCTCCCCGAGAGCTACCCGGAAGTGGTCGCCGGGAGGCGCGATAGCGGCCGGTTGCGACCAGCGCGTGCCGTCCCGGCTCCGCGAGACCAGGACTTGGTCAGCTCCGCGGAGATAGTCGCCTTGACGCTGCCTAGTGCGGTAGGCCACCCAGGCGAGCCAGTACTCGCCCGACCGCGTGCGGAGCAAGGCCGGGGCGTCGTCTTCCGTGTCGCGTCCCGAAACGACCAAAGGGTACGGTACGCGCTCGACAGCGACATCCCCTCCGAGCCCCGGAGGAAAATAGGGCCTGCCGTAGGGGATGTCCCCGGGGATAAAGGTCGTGTCGCCCCGGCGGGTGAAGAATGTGAAGGGCATCGACTCGGGGCCGCTGAGGTCCAGGACGATCCCAGGGGCGGCCACATCGCCCCCGACGGATTGGGTCAGAATGTCCCAATTCCTGGGCGACCGGATCCGGTCGTCGTCGTGGAGGTGCCAGCCGCGCATGGCGCGGAGGCGCGAAGCGTCTGGAACACCTCCATTCCAGACTCGTCCGTGGGCTCGATTGGCGGTAGCGAAGGTGACCTTGAAGGCCGCCGCCGACAGGCCGGCCGCGGCGGCCGTGGTCGCGACGAGCAGACCGGCCAGCCAGGCTGCCGCTCGGCGAACCCGCCGGGATCGCCCCCCCGGTTTGCCGCAGTGGATGCCACCCCTCGCCTGCAGGGCTTGATCGCGAGCTCCACGGCTGCCGCCCACTGCGTTCCCCGGCTGCTGCACTATGCTTGCGTCCGACCGCACGAATGCCCTCCTCGGCTTCCACGCAGGGTGCCTCTCCAGGCGGCATGCCTAGGCCCTGCCGCTGCCAAACACGGATAGCATACCTGCAAGCTGCTGGTCGGCCCGTCCGCCGGAAATGGGTTGCGCGTTAGCCCTGCTCTGCGCAGCCGGGATGCGGCGCTACTGGGCCGAGGTGTCTGGTTTACCGAAACGATACCTCGAAAGCCCCAGGTTGAACCCTTGCAGCTGCCTTTTGTCGGACAGCCAATCGCTAACCAGCGAGAGAGCGCTAGGGGTCAAGAGCGGTCTGCCAGTTCTGGCGTGTTTCGGCAATCCGCCGTACGACCAGCACGGAGCGGCGGCCAACGGCGACCGAGCGCGCCCTGGGGTCTGGGTCCGTGGGAGCGCTGCAAGCAGTAGGTCCCCGCGTTGTTGGAAAACTTGCTGGCTCCCGTGCGGCGGCGGGGCAGGGGGCCACGCGAGGAATCTGTACAACCAATAGGTCTGTTGGGGGGGGGCCATTTAATCGGAGTCGACCGGCTTCGTTGCTCTCCACGGCCGGTTCGCTGGAGGCCGCGCCAAGCTCGGCGGACGCCCGCGCACACGCGGCGGTGTTGGCTGAACTTTTGAGGCAGCTGGCTGACGATGAGGTCTTGGCAGCGCACGGGGTCGTGGGCGACGGCGAGTTCAAGCACACCCAAAAGTAGCCCCCGGCTACGGGAACGCCGACGATTGGAGCGGAACACGAACTCGTTGAAGTAGCTGGCCAAGTGCGCGCCGTCCGCAGAGCCCTATCTCCGTGGAGTGACCTCGGCTTCGAGCTCGTCGCGCTCGCTGTCGTGCAGCTTGCGCACGCGGCCCAGATATTTGCGGGCCTCGTTTGTCCGTCCCAATTGTACGAGGGTGCGCCCCAGCAGGTAATGGCTCTCTGTGTGATCCGGTCTGAGTTCAAGGGCCTTCTCCAATAGGGGCCGCGCCCCGGCTGGATCCCCTTGTCTATAGAGCAAACGGCCAAGCTGGTGGTAGGAACGGTAATCTTCCGGCGCAAGTTCCATCGCCCGGCGGAAATCGACCTCGGACTCCTTTGCCTTGCCCTGTCGCGCACGAGCCGCGCCGCGATACAGGTGAAGCTCGGGGTTCTCGGAGTCGACGGTCAGCGCCCGGTCGAAGTCCGCCTCGGCCTCCTCGTCGCGCAGCAGGTTCCACAACACTTTGCCCCGATGGAACCGAGCCGAAGGCAGGTGAGGGTTGGCGGCCAGAGCCAGGTTCACTTCCTCGAGCGAGCGTTCGTGCTGGCCCTGGGCCTCCAATGCCTTGGACAGCATGAGGCGCAGCTCCGGAGCATCGGGGTACTTTCGGAACATCTCCTCGACGACCCGTTGCGCATCCGCGGAGCGTCCGGCCTGGGTATAGGCCGAGGAAAGGGAGTAGAGCACGGCGAGTTCGTCGACACCATCCGCACGGAGGCGCTCCAGTTGCCGAATGGACGCCTCCGCATCGCCGGCAAGGGCATGGGTCACCGCCAGCAGATGTCGCGCCCCGGTGTCTTGAGGCCGGGCCTTCAGGTATTGCTCGAGAACGTTCGAGGCTTCCTCGTACCGTTCCGAGAGAAAGTATGCTTGGGCGATATTGCGCCGAATCTCCGCTACTTCCGGCAGCAATCCGGCCGCGATTTCGAAGTGAGCAAGCGCTTCGTCGTGGCGCCCAAGCCGTAGCAATGCCGAGCCCAGGTCGTTGTGCAGACGAGCGTCCCCGGGATCGGCCTCCAGGGCTTCGGCGAAGGCGGCAGCGGCTTTTGCCGCGTCGCCCGACTGCATTGCGAGGTAGGCCCTCCTCGCTGCGGGTTCCGACGGAGACTGGGAGTCCCCGCCGGACGGGCACACCAAGGCCAGCACTCCCGCCAAGACCGCCGGCAGCCGCAACCCGCTCACCTTGGGCCCCGTGAGAATGTCCGCCGCGTCCCGGTTTTAAAACGTGAGCTTCAGGCCTATCTGCATGATCCGGGGATCATGCGCGCTCGTCACGCGCCCGAAGGCGGCGTTGTTGAAGCCCAGGGCAACGCCATTCCATTGCGGATGATTGAAGGCGTTGAAAAACTCGGCCCGAAGCTGCAACCCCAACCGCTCGCTGACATCCACATTCTTGGCGAGGGTTAGGTCGAAGTTCGACAGCCCCGGCAGGCGGATGTTCGCCCGGGCCGAATTGCCGAGCGTCCCTCGCGCCGGCTGCGTGAATGCCGCGGTGTTGAACCACTGTTCGAGGGTCTTGGGGCCGCTGTTGGGATCGGCCACGAGGTTCGGGCGCTGCGGTCCACCGCCACCCACGCGGCCGTTGTCGCCCGCCAGGGACGCCGAGCCCATCATGCCACTCTGGAACGTGACGATGCCGGCAATCGCCCAGCCTCCGAAAATCTTCTTCACCGGCGTGTTCTGGTCACGGCCGAACGGCAGCTCGTAGAGGAAGTTCGAGATGAATAGATGCCTGCGGTCAAGGTCCGAGAGGCTCCACTCGGCGGCGATGTTGCGAGGATCCTGGACCGAATCCCCCACGTTGTCGCCGTGGCTCAGGTTCTTCGAGAACGTGTAGGCCATCTCGTACATGAAGCCTTGCGCGAAACGTCGCTTCATGGTCAGCTCGAGGCCGTGGTACTTGGAGGTCGCCGCGGGCTGCTGCCACAGAATGTTGCCGAAGCCGGGGAAGGGTCTGTCGGCATTGATGTTGCCACGGTCGGCGCGGGGCGCCGGGCGATTGAGGTTCGGCCGAATCCCCAGATGCGTGACCCGGTTGCCCACATAGGTGATGTCGACCACTGTGTCCCGTGCGATCTCCTGCTGAATGCCGAAGCTCCACTGGTAGCTGGGGACCGCATCCCCCTCGGTGTCATGGCCGTTGACGTTGCTGGGAAGTATGACGTCGGCGTTGCCGCCGGCAGGATTGCTCAGCAATGGGTCGAAGAGCAGGGGGTTCTGGAGGATCGGCGGCTGGAAGCTGCTGCGACCGATGTGCCCCGGGCCATAATAGACGCCCGCGCCGGAGCGGATCACGGTCCTCTCCCGAAGTTTGTAAGCGATTCCGAGGCGCGGGCCGAAGTCTGTGTAGTGGCGGCGATACAGATCGTCGCCGCCGAACGCGGACGCGCGTGGATCGTCCGGCGTCAGCATTCCATTGAGCAAGTCCCCGCTTCCGGGAACGATTTGCCCATTGGACTGGACGGTGACGCTCCGGGAGAAATCGTAGAGTTCCGGCTGGAAGGACGAGAACAGCCCGCTGGTCTCGGTCCCGAGCACGCCCTGGAACGAGGACCAGCGCACGCCATAGTTGATGGTGAGATCCTGCGTGACCTTCCAGTCGTCCTGGGCATAGAAGTCGTATTGCCAGGCGATCCAGTTGGTGGGAATGTTCTCCCCCTCCTGTTCGGAGTACGTCCGGGCCCGTCCCAGAATGAAATCGGCGACGGAATGCCCTGTCTGGCCGCCGTCGAACCGGAAGTCTCCCTGGGGTCTGGTGGAATTGTCGTTCCACTTACGAATCCGCAGGATCTCCATGCCGAACTTGAGGCTGTGGTTCCCCGTCTGCCGGGAAAGGTCGTTGCGGAACGTGAGCATTGGATTCCCGTTGTCGTAGGGCACGTTGGAGCCGCTGATGCTGCCCCAGCCCTGGGTCAGGCGGATGTCGGGAATTTTGTTGCCCGGGTTGCCCGGGAACAACTCGGGGATGTCCAAGCCGGCGGGTCGCTCCTCAACCCCCAGCGCCGGTCGGTGAATGGTGTTCCAGGAGAGGCCGAAGGTGAACTCGTTGACCAGGGAGGGACTGATGATATGGGTCAGGCTGGAGACGAGGTTCTTCCCTGGTTTCGAATACTCCGACGGGATCGTGTCGAACGACTGGGCGGACCACAGGGCCTTGGCCTGGGACTGGGACCAGTCATCCTGGATATAGCGCGTCATCAGGCGCACGTTGTCGGAGAAGTTGTGGTCCGTGCGAACGAGTTCCTCATGGTAGTCGGTGGGCTGGCTGGGCTGGGCGATCCAGTTCTGGTTGCCCACGCGGTTGGGCAACGGGAAGAAGCTGTCCAGCAGGATGGTGGCATTGGCATCGATCCTGCTGGCTGGAATCACGTTGTTCGGGAAGCTCTCCCCCGTGTCGGGATCCCGGATCGTCGATTGGTCGCTGAAATCGCCCTGTCGCATGGCTGCGGTCGGCGTCCGCGCTAGCAGGGTCGCACCGACAAAGGAGGGCCCTCGTCGGGCGTACATGGACTGCGAGTAGAAAAAGAAGGTCTTGGTCCGGTCCCGGTTGTAGCCTCCTAGGGAAACGGGGCCGCCGAGGGTGAAGCCGTAATGATTCAGTTTGAGCGGGGCCGCTTCGGTGGCGAAAAAATTCGCGGAATCCATCGCGTTGTTTCGCAGGAAGTCGTAGACGGTGCCGTGAAACTCCCGGCCTCCCCCCTTGATGACGATGTTGCCGACGCCGGCTCCGTAGCTTCCCGATTCGGCACGGAAGTTGCTGGTCAGGAACTTGACCTCCGCGATGGCCTCGGGCGGCGGGAAATTGTTGATGCCGCGCTGGCCTCCGGTGTCCATGTTCTGGATGCCGTCAATGGCGTAGCGCACCTTGTCGGTGCGGCCGCCATGCACAGCCAGCAGGGGGTTGCCCTCCTGGCCGAGTCCCCGGGAATCGGTGTTCTGTGCGATCACACCGGCACCCAAACGTCCGAACTGAGACCAGTTGCGGCCATTGATGGGCATCTCGGCGACCTGGACGGGGCTGACGAGCGTGCTCACCTCGCCGCTTTCGGTCTCGAGCACGGGTGCCGCACCGGTGACCTCGACCGTGGTGGTCACCTCGCCGATCTCCAGGAGAATGTCGACGCCGATGCGTTGCTCCGCCTGCAGTTCAATGCCTCGGAGGACTTTCCGTTCGAAGCCGCCTGTTTCGGCGGCTACATCATAGACGCCGGCGGGTGTCGAGGAAATGGCATAGACGCCGTTTTCGTTGGTTTCCACGATCCGGGCCGTGCCTGTCTGGGTGTGTATCGCGGTTACGGTGACCCCCGGAATCACGGCACCGGTGGCGTCGGACACCGTTCCTGCAATCGTGCCGCGACTGATGCCCTGCGCGAAGGCCGTTGATGCGAAGCAGCCGGCCGCCAAGACGCACCACATCGCACGAAGGATATCTCGCGATCCGTAGATCGTTTTCATTTTGTGCCCCTTCCTTGGCCTCAAGGCCCGGGGTCCGCTGCGGATGACGTTTACCTCGAGACTCCTATGCGCCGTAGCGTTTGCTCCGGCGAAAAGCTCGCAAAGCTCACCCCAGAACCTGCCCTATCCCTAAGGCGCAAGGGATGTCTGAAGGTTACCCGCATCCGAGCGGGCCTTGGGAGCTTTCGCACATCCGGACTCCGGCCTTTGGCCGAGCTGGCCCTGTCCAAGAGGGCCTGGCGAGCTGTCGGACTTGCTGAATTCCAATTCCAAAATGTCGGAAAAATGGATATAGGAGGACTCGCTGGTTTTGCTATCCAGATTGGACTGCTGGGAACGGGGGGTCTGCCACCGCTTTGGGCGAAATCCGCCATCCTCGGCACAGGCGGTCTTGCTACCGGACCCCGAACTGCCGATGTCCTCACGGGTTTCCGCGATTCGGAATTGGTTTCGTTCCCGGCAAGCCATCTGCTCAGGTGGCTCGTCCGCTCCCTCGCTTGGCTGGATCGGTGCCACTCCCCAAACCCGATGGGCACTGGCCGCGCTGGATCGCCGTCCAGACAGGATGATCGGGCTCCGAGTTCCGCACGACTCTTCGCTCCCGCTCAATTCTCGGCGCGGCGACATTCTCGTACGCCGCTAAGGTTTGCCCAATCCACAATCCCAGTATTGATATATTATTTTGGACTCCCGGATAAGGATTCCGGTTGCTAGCCGGAGCGTCTTTGTAGGGCAATGAATTAGGAGATTCTCCGGGGTGTCCGCGGACGGCGTCTCGGGGGTGCCTCTCGATTTTTGGGGAGGCCTCCCTGGCCCCTGTCCCCCAGCGCTCCGACCTTGGCTTGCGGCGTCTGCGACGAGCCCTAGACAGGCCGGCGGGGCTCGGCGGGGTGGCGCGGCTGGCCCAGTTCCTCGGGCTACCTGCGAGCCTGGCCGCGTCGGTCCGCCGCCAGCGCGGCTGCAGCGAGGCGCAGAGGCTGCTGGCGCTGATCTCCTCGGCCTGCGCTGGCGGGAGGCCTCCACGCCGTAGACGCACCGCGGGCCGCTTCCGTCGTGCATTGAGCAGGCCGAGCGCGGGGGCCACGGCGAGAAGCGGTCCTGGCTGCCTGCGGTGTGCGGGGACACGGCGGGGGTTACTGATGTTTCCCTAAGTAATTGCACGAAAATGCGCCGCAAGCCATTGATTTTATTGGTGAATTGCTTGCAATTACTTTCGGCAAAATTAGTAGCGCCCAACTGCACGCCGGCGGCTCGGACATGCACGGGAATGGGCGGGAGCATCTGGACCGGGATGCGGTGCCGTGGCGGGCAGCGCAGCAGCGGGTGGGGCTGCGGGCCGCCAATGCGGACTCCGGCGAGGCGCTGGCGAACTCCTACCGCCAGCGGGGCTGGGCTGATGCGGTGCGCGGGACCAATCCGCGGCACAAGGCTCCGCTCCTGCGGCAGGCGGCCGCGCTGGAGTTGCCGGAGGACGCGGGGGAGCCCCTGAACACAGAGGGCCGGGAGCGGGCGCTCACGGGGGTGCCCCAGCCGGCTCGAGGGCGGAGGAGCAGCGGCTGCCGGGCCGGTCTGCACGGTGATTCCGGTGAGCCCGGACCGGTTGCCGCTGGCGGAGCTGGTGTGGCGGCACAGCGGCCAGCAGGGGCTGGAGCATGCTCTCCAGGAGCCGTTGACGGACCTGGGCCTGCATCGTCTGCACGCGGCGAGCCGGATGGAGCCGGGCTAGGGATGGCCCGGCGCGGCCGCGCCGGGCCCAGCGGAACGGGACCAACGCGGAGCACGGGGGGGGGGGGGGGGGGGCCCGGACTCGGGGGCGCAGTGGCTGCGGTGAGACCGCAGGCCGGCGCAATGCGCCTGCGGGGCCCAGGTCGCTCGGCGACTGGTTGAGGGGCCCGAGCCGGGCGCGCAGGGCTCTCCGTTCTACCAGAGTGGCCCCGCATCACCCATCGCGGGGAATTAACCGGGAATCTAGGATTCCCCGCTTGCGCACTCCTCGGACATTCGCGCAACACTCCCATGCCAAATGGGACGCGACGCAGTTCTGAACATCCTGGCTTCACGATTAGCTCCGCGAAGCCGCGTCAGCCGCTCACCGCCGAAACCTCTCTCGCTGGCCGGGGAACCCCAAATCCGGCCTTTCCCGGATGTTCCGCGGACACAGACCATCACGGATCCCATGAGTCTGGTGGTCGGACGCTCCGGTCTCGCTTTCCACTGGCCGGGTTGACCGCGATCCCCAAGCCTGTTTCGACACCGAGTCCCGGCTCGCGGGCGAGATCCCGTCCGTTCCCCGACCGGCGACGGCATGCGACATGAGGTCGCGGAGCTCCCAACCGTCCAGCGGAGCACAGGGTTCGCATCGCTGTGTCCAAGTCAGCGAGATGGAATGATCTTGTCGGGGTCGGTGAAAACACCTATCCAGTGATTGCGGAACGCAAGATGATCGCCCACCCGAACCTCAGGCATGTGACACTCGACGCAGTCGCTTTGTTCGAGCGAGCCGCAGGCAGAGACCGGTCGGGGATCGCCGACAAGGTGACAGCCTAGACACTTGTCGCGGTAGAAAGGGGGATCCTCCCGGCGCACGTTCCGGTGGGGGTCGTGGCAACTCAGGCACGACAGGTCCGTGCTGGCGACAAAGCAACGGCTGCGAGCCAGATAGGGAGGCTGGTGACGGACATTCCAGGCTTCCCGATAGTCGAAGGTCGACGGACGCGGTTGTCAATCTCTCCGCTTTCGAGACTTTTTTTCCAGAGAAGCGCCTGTTTTTCCTCGAGGGGCGCGATATCTTTTTCACCACCCCGCGTTCGGACCCATCACGGAACTTTTTTCCGGTGACTGTCGTCAATACGCGCCGTACTCGGCGGGTCGCCGCGTCCCGCCAGAGAACGTGCCGCCTGATTTCATCATTCCGCTCTCGGAGCAAAACCAACAGGTTGAGCTCTACGGCGCACTGAAAGCGACCGGGCAGGTTGGCGCGGTGCGGTACGGCGTCCTCGGTGCAAGTGAGGACGACCTGGTATTTGAGGTCGAGGACCGCCGCATTCCGCAGTCGGGGAGCGACTACGCGGTTGGTCGGGTGTTGTGGGAAGACAGCAGGTTTGGTGGTTACCGCGCCGTCGGCGCAATCTCGACGATGACGGCGCACCCGGACGAGGACGCTGTGGTCCATGGCGTCGACTACCACTACTTAACCGCCAACGGTGCTTGGAAGGTGGACGGCCAATTCCTTTACTCGGACAAAGACAGCGTCGGTGAGGGATTTGGTGGTTTCGCGGACGTGGTCTACACACCTCGGCGGGGTCTCAAGCTCGACCTGGAGCTGTCCCACTACGATGACAAGCTGGACATCAACGACCTGGGATTTTTGCAACGTAACGACATCACGCGGGTGGGTTTCACGGTGGACTACACCAATCCGACGGTCAGTTGGGCGCGACAGCTGGAGCTGCGCGGTACAACCGCATACGAGGTAAACGGCGATGGCGACACTACCCGGCAAGGATTCGCGACGTCTGCAGACGTCGACCTGCACAACTTGGGGCGCATCGAGTCATCGGTGATTTTGTTCGGCCGCCGTACCGACGACCTCGAGAGTTTCGGTAACGGTTCGTTCACAATTCCCAACCGCTGGGAAACAGACGTCGACTACTTCAGTGATCCGGCGCGGCGGTTCAGCTATCGGGTCGGCTTTGACGTCGACGAGGAAAAGGTGGACGGGCTCGCTTACAAGGCGCGGCTCGGCTTCACCTGGCGTCCGCTCGACCGCATGAAGCTCGAAGTGCTGACGGAATACGTACTCCGGGATGGGTGGCTACTGCACCAAGAAGACGAGCACTTCACTACGTTCGAGACGGAGGAGTGGCGGCCGTCACTTAGCTTGGACTTTTTCTTCAGCGCGCGTCAGCAACTGCGACTCACGGCTCAGTGGATTGGTATCAAAGCCGAAGAGGACGCGTTTTTATCAGATCCCGGACGACGGCGGCGAGCTGATTGCGGTTCCGAAACCGCCTGGTCCGAGCGACGACTTCGACATCTCCAATCTCGCACTACAGTTTCGCTATCGATGGGAGATTGCGCCCTTGTCCGACCTCTTTTTCGTGTACACGTTGAACGGGCTAAAAATGGAAACCGATGCGAGTTTCTCCGAGCTGTTCGATGCGGTGTTGAATGACCCGGACACCGAGCAGATCGTGCTGAAAATTCGCTACCGTTTTGGTACTTAGCGGGCGCGTCGGCGCAAGCGGTCCAAACGTTCCTTCCAGAACTGGAACGTCTCGGGGTCACCCCCGCGGTCCGGATGATGTTGCTGGCACATCTTGCGCGCCTCCAGGATCTCCGCGACCGGTAACACCAGATCGAAACCCATCTCTGCGATCTCTGCAGCGGTAAGCGTTCGCACCGGGCTCGGCTTCGTCCGGCGGACGGTAGAAACCGCGCCAAGTGCTCAAGCTGCGGTTTGCATACGACAGCGGACCGGTTAAACCCAGTTTCCACGGATGGTGCTTGTGGGGTTTGCGCGCCATGGGCAGAATTCTAGCGCCGATCGAGGTGAGAAACCGCGACTTGTTCGCTAGATCTAATCTCGATTTGATATGATAAAGTATTTATAAGTAATTGAAATAAAATAAAAATGCCCCGGTGGCACAACTGGATAGCGCGGCCCCCTCCTAAGGGGCAGGTTCTAGGTTCGAGTCCTAGTCGGGGCGCCATACAAATCAAAGGGTTACGGCGTTCCACGACGACAACGCACTCACGGTGGGTGCAATCAATATGGATGCAAAGGTCGCGTCATCGCCTAACTGCTGACACCCGGATGATGGCGACGCAGTGTCTAAGAACGACCCTAATCGAGTATCGAGGTCGCACGCTGTAGATGCACGAGCGGTCCGAAGACTCATGTGGCGAATCTTCGCTAGGGTGGAACAATCCAAGTCAGCTCGCTTTCTGGATCGGTAGAACGCTGTCTACGCCTGCGGCCTGCAACCAGCCCTCTACCTCAATGGCTACCGTTACTGTCCACCGGCAACGTACCTGTTGTCGATAAAACTCAATACCGCTTCTCGCACGACTACGGCATCGGATGCCCAACGCCTGCCCCTTCCCATAAAGATCGTGCTCCCCTCCAGGAGAGACATGAGTGCCAGAGCTTCTGCATGGGGAGCACCACTTCCTTCGCGCTCAAGAGCGTGTTCGAGCACCTCTATGTATCCGGAATAGAGATCTTCCACGAGATCGGCAACCAGCGGTTGAACCTGTTGCATGGCCCACAACTGAGGCCAGAGTCGGTCCCCCACATAAAGCATTGCAGCCTCGTCATCGAGCACAAAGATCACAATTTCTCGGAGACCTGGAAGCTCGTGTCTGCCTTGCAGTGACTGAAAAGTGTGTTGGTAAGCCTGCGAGATGTATTCGACCAGGGCGCGCAACATGTCTTCGTAAGTTCTGAAGTGGAATTGCAGAGTCCCGAGCTTTATGCCGCACGCGCGTGCCAGGGCACGCATCGTCAAGCTCCCGTACCCCTCGACAGCGACCATCTCGATGGCGGTTTGCAGGATCTCTTTTCTACGTTCACTCATTGGGGTTTTCCAAAGCTCTCACCTGACTTCTGGTCGGCTTTCAGGGTTCGGTATAGAAATTCGAACCGCTTTACTCTGTCAAGTGACAGAGTAGTATGCCTCGAACACAGATGTGGTGCTGGGCGGGGGCAACGATGGTCACGCGTCGGGATTTTCTGAACGGTGTTGCACTGGGGACCACTGTTGGCATGTTTGCACCCGGCAGCCTGCTGGCCATGAACAGCAAGGCGAGTCTGGAGCCGTCGGCAGGATTCGGGACTGACTACTACCCGCCCACGCTCACCGGTATGCGCGGGAGTCACGAAGGGTCGTACGAGGTTGCTCATGCACTCGCCTGGCGAGGCGAAAAACCCTCAGAGTACCTGTCGCTGGATGAACACTATGACCTGGTGGTTGTCGGCGCAGGGATGAGCGGCCTGGCGGCAGCGTGGTACTACCAGAAGAAGATGGGCGGTAGTGCACGAGTCCTGATACTCGACAACCATGATGACTTTGGCGGCCCACGCAAAACGCAACGAGTTCCACCACAACGGCAGAATGGTGCTGAGTCATTGCCGGTGCACAGAACCTCGACAGTCCAGGCCAACTATAGCGAGGCGGCAGGCAGCCTCATGCGGGATCTTGGTATCGATGCAGGAATGCGATTGACGACCATGGATGAAAACACACCCGACAACTATCTACTGGGCGGTAAGTGGCATGGCAGTGTGGGCATGTCCCTACCGGGTGCCGACGGCCATGTCACCGTCGGTGGGCATTGGTACAAGTTTTTCCATGGCCGCGGTGAGTACGCGGACCGCGGTACAGGCATTACCCATACCCGAGTGAGGAGCAGGACAAGCTCATTAGCGTTCTTCGGCGGTGAGCGCGACTTTCTGGACGGACCTGTCCTGGAGTGGGCAATACGACTACATCAATTCGGTCAGCTACAACCGATTCCTGGTGGACCGGGTAGGGCTTTCGACAGAAACCGTCGCAATGTTCGATGCGTACATCTGCTCATCCTGAACGGCCCTTCTGGCTGGCAACATACCGTACTCGAGGCAATCCTCGGCGGGCGCACCGGGACTTACGCGCCATGGGCTGGTTGACCAACTTTATTGACTCGTTCGCGGCAATGATGATCGAAGATCTAGCGGAGATCCGGATGTTCCCGGACGGAAATGCCTCCGTGGCACGCCTGTTGGTACAAAAACTGATTCCCAGATGTCTCGCCGGGAATGAAGGGGTTTGAAGATGTTGCCGTGTCACGTGCTTCCACTATGACCAACTGGATCAGGAGAATCAGTCGACGCGGATCCGGCTGAATAGCACCGTCGTTGGCGTGAGAGAAGCAGGACGAGCGCGTTACGTCGTGGAGTACGTTCGTGCGAGGCAGCGCCACAACGGATCACCGCGAACCACTGTGTGCTCGCGTGTTACAACAACCTGATACCCCATCTGTGTCCTGAAATGAGCCATGCAACAAAAAGAAGCCCTGGGCTACGGGGTCAGGGTGCCGTTTGTGTACGCGAACGTGTTGCTGGACAACGGCCGGGCTTTCTCGCAGTTAGGCGTCGAGTTCACCCAGTGTCCCTACGATCCCTTCCAATGGGTCAGCGCCGCGCCGACTATGACCAATGGCGGATACGAACCGCCGCGCGGCCCCGATGACCCCATGGCGGTGTTCATGATGGGGTCACCTACCCCGGCTGTAGAAGGCGGCGTTGGCCGTGAGCTTATATCGAGTCTGGACGACATAAAATCTATACGACTACTTTTCCAGCAATATGAAGCGGAGATCCGCCACCAACTGCAAAGCATGCTTGGCAAACATGGGTTTAACCACGAGACGGATATCCGCGCGATTACCGTGAATCGGATTCCACATGGCTACGCCTACTTTCTATCTCGGCTCTGGATGATCCTGAGTGGGAAGAAGACCACGCACCCCATGAGACTCGGACGCGCTCAATTTGGCAGGATTTCCATTGCAAACACGGATTCTGAAGCCACCCCATTGATGGATGCTGCATTCGATGCGGCATGGCGGGCGGTTGAAGAACAAACAGACTTGAGTCTTAGCGGAGCGATAACATGACAGCAAATACCTTTAAGATCATTCCTGAATCGGCTGGCGAAAAGAAACCCTCCAAGCTGATCCCTAAATCGTGTTTCACCACTGACGAGACCGACGAGACAACGATGCGTTTCTACGACGCTGAAGACGGGTCCATAGCTTCGGGCGTTTGGGAGTGTCCACCCTGCAAAGTCGATATTCCCAGCTACCCTGTGAACGAGATGATGACCATCATCTCCGGAGCGTTGACCATTACCAACGCAGATGGCGTGGAAGAAACTTTCGGACCCGGTGAAGTCGTCTTTGCGTCGAAAGGTTCGAAGATGACCTGGCAGATTACAGAGCGGCTCCGCAAGTACTACATGACCTCCGCGTAGCGAATCGCGAGGGTCGGTCGTGGTCGGAGTTGGTCTCTAGACGCTGATCGGCTGGGGGTCCGTAAACAATCAGAGAGGAACCGTTTGTGGGTGCGATAGCACGGAGCGCACGTTACGTTGGATCAGTGGGTGAGTCGTCAAATCGTCGCGCGTCCTCAAAGAGGCACGTTTTGATACCTTGCCGTTGCCTAGACGGATTGCTATCCACCCTGAAGTGATCGGATACCGTAGTCGCATCAGTGCCATTGTGGAAATTTTTCATGAACGTCTCTTCGTTCGCCCTCCGCAGCTACATCCTCTCGCTCGTCTACCTTTTTCCATTGGCGGTAACGCAAGTCCACGCCGCTGACCTCGACGGCAGCGCCGATTATCCCAACATGTCGCGCATCAAGGACAGCACTATCCTGGGTTACGATCTGCGCGACTACGACTTTGGCGAGTTTATCGTCGGCTTTCGAGAAGCGGAACGAGAACTCGACTATCTGACCGTCGAGGGTGAGCGTGGCCGCTGGATCTATCTGGTCCCCGCCGGTCGCGCCGGGCTCGGCGTGCTACGTAACTATCAATCCATTCTCAAAGGGATGGGGGAAGTCAGCGAGGTGTACGAGTGCGCCCTTGCGACTTGTCCTGCCAACTTGGGCGGCGTGATTTTCAATCGCAACAAGAGTTTCACAACCACCCTCGGCTCGGACTCGCAGTGGCTCTACCACCAACCCTACTATTACTCGGATCAGTTGTACCTGTACGCAACCGTGGCGGGGGCCGACACCGACTTCCACATCTCAATTTACGTCGCCACGCAGACCGACCGCAGCCATTCTGCCAACAAAGAGCTTCGGGGCAGAACGCTCGTTCACCTCGAAATCGTAACCCCCGAGGAGTTCGAGGCGGATCTGGAACAGGTAACGGCCGTAGAGATGAACACAAGCGATCGACAAGGACGGATACATCGCGCTCTACGGTATCTACTTCGATACGGACAAGGCGGATCTCAAATCCGAATCTGTCCCTACAATCACCGAGATCGCAACACTCTTACAGTCGGATCCGACCCTCTCCGTCTATGTGGTCGGGCACACCGACAATGTGGGTGATGTTGCTTACAACCAGCGGTTATCCCTCGAACGCGCCAGATCAGTGGTCGCCGAGCTCGTCGAAAAACACGGTCTTGCGGACTCGCGCCTCGTGCCCCTCGGCGCAGGACTAATGGCACCCGTAGCAAACAACGAAACGGAAGAAGGCAAGGCACTGAATCGACGAGTCGTCTTGGTCAAGCAATAGGTGCCTTTGAGATGTGGACGACGCTTCCGGGCGCCGAACCTCCGTGAGGTCACTGGATTGAAGGTGGTGGCGGAGGTGCTGATCAGGGGAAACCCCGACCGATTGTAGGAAACTCCTGATTCCTCCGTTGGACCGACACCGCTAGCTTTGTGTCGACGGCACCCTGGGCGAAGCGGCAAGCGTGGAACCGATCTGGCCGCGCCCAACGCGCCGGAATATCTCGAACGGTCGAGGCAATCGGTCATGCGAATCCTCCTTTACGGCGCGGGCAACATGGATGTTTGTATGCGGCCAAGCTCGCCGCAGGTGGGCAAAGTGTCACCATCTTGGCGCGCGGTGTGCGCTACACCACGTTGCGCAGCCAAGGAATCACCTTGGAGAATGGTGTTTCGGGCGAGCGCGAGACGGCGACCGTCGCCGTCGTCGATCGTCTGCAGCCGGGAGACGCGTACGATCTGGTG